>CBDCYS010000001.1:0-30607 GCA_965224215.1 Bryobacterales bacterium
CCATCGCCGAAAAATACCTTGGCCGCATCGCGCAAATCGATAAGAGCGGGCCGGCTGTCAACGCCATCATTGAGCTAAATCCCGACGCGCTCTCTATCGCCTCGGAGCTAGACCGCGAACGCGAGGCAAAGGGCCCGCGCGGACCTCTGCACGGCATACCGGTGATCCTCAAAGACAACCTGGACACCGGCGACCGCATGCAAACCACGGCTGGGTCGCTGGCGCTACAGGGTTCCATTGCACCGCGCGATTCGTTTGTAGCCGAGCGGCTTCGGGCTGCCGGGGCTGTCATTCTCGCGAAAGCCAACCTGTCGGAGTGGGCCAATTTCCGCGGACGAAACTCGGTCAGCGGCTGGAGCGGCCGGGGCGGGCTGACCCGCAATCCCTATGCGCTGGACCGCAACGCCTGCGGTTCTAGCTCCGGCTCGGCGGTGGCGGTTTCGGCGAATCTTTGTCCGCTGGCGATCGGCACCGAGACGAACGGCTCAGTCATCTGTCCTTCATCGATCAACGGCGTCGTCGGAATCAAACCGACTGTCGGATTGGTCAGCCGTTCGGGAATCATCCCGATCTCGCACAACCAGGATACGGCCGGGCCTATGGCGCGAACTGTCCGGGACGCCGCTTTGTTGCTGGGAGCCATCACCGGCGTCGACCCCCGAGACAAGGCCACCGAGGCGAGCGATGGCCGGCTCCACGCCGACTACACGCAATTTCTCGACTCCGACGGGCTGCGGGGCGCTCGTATCGGCGTCTGGCGTGGCGCGATGGGATTCAGCGTCCACGTCGACAAACTGATCGGCGAAGCGTTGCTCGCCATGAAAGAGCGCGGGGCCGAACTGGTTGATCCGATCGAGCTGCCGATGAGAAGCGATTATGGCGACGCACCGTTCGAGGTCTTGCTCTACGAATTCAAAGCGGGCCTGAACGCCTACTTGGCGGATCTGAACCAGAACGTGAAGGTCCGTAGCCTCAGCGATGTGATCGCGTTCAACGACCAGCAAGCCGACGAGGGAGTTGCGCCACTTCGGGCAGGAAATTCTGCTTGCTGCAAACGAACGGGGCGGGCTCGATTCGCGGCCCTACCTGGACGCCCTCGCGACAGCTCGCCAGCTCTCCCGCACCGAGGGAATCGACCGTGCCATGAGCGAGCACCGGCTGGATGCGATTGTCACGTCGAGCACCGGTCCTTCCTGGGTCACGGACTTGGTCCACGGCGACCGCTCTTCGCACGGCAGCGCTGGCCCGGCGGCGATCGCGGGATACCCGCACATCACCGTGCCAGCAGGACTTGTCCGAGGCCTGCCCGTGGGGATCTCTTTCTTTGGCGCGCGATTCAGCGAAGCGCTGCTGCTCAAGCTGGCTTACGGGTTTGAGCAAGCGACGATGCGGCGGCGGGCACCGCGGTTTCTGGCGTCCGTGGAATGAGTATCTCTTGGCCTCTCCTCTCGATCAACGTGGCTAGCTCGCGGCGCTGATCGGGGGGCGCGAGGCGACTCGAGCAGCGCCAGTCCCCCATTCTCGCCCGCAGCCACTTCCGCCACGGACTGCTAGGGGACACCGGGAGATATTGTCAAATGTTGTGGATAGGCGAGGTCAAGCGGCGTTCTCCTGAACCATCAAACCATCCTTGAATTTCTTTCCATTTAAGACAGGCACAATCACTTCTGAACCGTTCAGGCGCCGCCAGTGGCGCTCGGCCTGGCGGGCCAGCATGAAGACCATCGTCAGCGATGCGTCCCGACTGCCGCAGCCCTTCGTTCGCCGCTGCCGCAATCGAACCGTCGCGAACGTCGACTCGATCGGATTCGTTGTCCGCAAGTGCACCCAGTGTTCGGCCGGAAAGTCGTAGAAAGCCAGCAGCACTTTGCGGTCTTTCTCCAGGCACTCGACCGCCTTGGGGTACTTCTTTTCATATAAGTTCTTGAACCGGTCCAGCTCGTCCTGCGCTGTCTCCCGGCTCTCGGCAAGATAAACATCATGGAGCGCTTGCTTGGCCTTGCCCTGCATGCTCTTGGGCAGCTTGTCGAGCACATTCGCCGTCTTGTGGACCCAGCAGCGCTGCTCGCGCGTGGCTGGAAAGACCTTCCTCAAAGCCGCCCAGAAGCCCAGCGCGTCGTCGCCCACCGCCAACTTCGGCGGCAGATCGAGCCCCTGCCGTTTCAAGTCCTCGAGCAACTCCTGCCACGACAGCTCGCTTTCGCGAAAGCCGTCGTGCACCGCCAGCAGTTGCTTGCGGCCGTCTTCGAGCGCTCCCATCACGACCAGTAAACACTGCCGTTCATCGTCCAAACGGACGTTGGAGTAGATGCCGTCGGCCCAAATGTAAACAAACCGCTTGCCGCTGAGGTCGCGCTTGGACCAGGTCTCGTATTCGCGTCGCCAGACTTCTTTGAGCCGCACCACCGTCGTCGCCGACAGGCCCGGAGCGTCGGGCCCCAGCAAGGCCTCCAGCGCTTCGCTGAAATCGCCCGTCGAGATCCCTTTCAGGTACAACCAGGGGATCAACTCCTCCACACTTTTCGTGCGCCGCAGGTAGGGCGGCAGAATCTGGGAAGTGAATCGGAAGCACCGGCCGTGCTCATCGACTCGGCGATCGTCGACCCGCGGCGCCTGGATCTTGAGCTGACCCACGCCGCTGACAATGGTGCGCTCGCGGGCGTGGCCGTTGCGCACCACCAGCCGCCGGCCGTCCTCGCCGACTTCGTGCTGATGCGCTTCGATGTAAGCGGCCACTTCGGCTTCGACGGCCTTGGCGAGCATCTGGCGCACTCCTGGGCACAATACCTCGTCTAACGGCGAGCGTTTCTTGCCATCAATGACTTGGGGCTCGACTTGACTGCTGCTTTCAGCAGCATCACACTGACTCATGGCGTATCCTCCTTGTTCCTTTCCAGGAAACGATTGAATTGATTCCTCAATCGTCAGGATACGCCGCCCCCCTCTGCTACTCATCCACAACTTCTGGTTATATCTCGGACACCGGTGCTCAAAGGACCGGCCTGTTTGAAATCATGCAGGTGAACCTGGCTGGCCTGGCAATGCACTGGAAAGTCGTGGCCTGTCGACCATTTCCGTCACCCATTACCTTTGAGGAAGTCACCGCAAGTTGGGGGGGAGCCAACTGGACAAGAGGTGACTGGCGAAATGGTGCCATACACAGTACCATACGTATATGATCAAAACGATCGTCTACATCGAGGAGGAGGCCAAGCGGGCTCTTGTCGGCATCGCCCGGGCTCAAGAGCGCTCCGAGGCAGACTTGATCCGTTCGGCGATCGATCAGCCCATCGATTCCGAGCGGCCGCCGAAGCCGAGGTTACCCTTTTCTCGAGCGGCGAACCGGATCTGGCCGAGCGAGTGGATGAAGCGCTCAACGGTTTCGGCGAATGATCATTTGCGACACGAGTGGTGTCTTGGCGGCGATCGATGGATCGCAGCGATTCCACCGGGCCGCGCGAGCGGTCATTGAAGCTGAACCAGGACCTCTGATTCTCTCGCCCTTTGTTCTTGCGGAACTGGACTACTTGTTGGCAACTCGGGTTGGCATGGATGCTCAACTGGGCCTGCTTGAAGAAGTGGCGAGAGGCGCTTTTCGGCTGGCGGCATTTCAAACATCCGACGTTGGGGTTGCCAATGAGATCATCTTGAAAAATCGCGATCTAGCGATCGGCTTAGCTGACGCCTCGGTAGTTCTTCTAGCCAACCGCTATCGAACGAATCGAGTATTCACGCTTGACCAGCGTCATTTTCGCTTCATCCGGCCGCGGTATGGCAAGGCTTTCGATTTATTGCCTCTGGATGCCTGAGTCAAGTAACGGGTTGTTGGACCAGGACTCCTTGACGAACACTCCTAGACGCAGGGCAGATAGGCCCTGCGTCCGCGGACTGCCATCACGGGTTGCTAGAGTTTTGGATCTTCGTCCAATGAGAACCTGGATATTCAAATAGATGGGTATCCGGTTGACTCAGGTAGCCCCAAGATGTAGTATGCCGGCAGATGGAAGATTACCCTCAGAACCTGACAGAGTTCGAGGCCCGTTTTAGCAGTGAGGAGGCCTGCCGGGAGTATCTGTTCCGGCTGCGCTGGCCGGACGGTTTCCGCTGTCCGGGTTGCGGTTGTGGAAAGTCGTGGCCTTTGCGAAAAGTGCTGCTGCAGTGCGCTGCGTGTGGGCGCCAAACCTCGGTGACCGCCGGGACCATCTTTCAGGACACGCGCAGCCCTTTGCCGTTGTGGTTTCGTGCGATGTGGTGGGTCACCACCCAAAAGACCGGAGCCAGCGCTTTGGGACTGCAAAGAGTGTTGGGGCTCAACAGGTACGAAACGGCTTGGACCTGGCTGCACAAAATGCGGCGCGCGATGGTGCGGCCGGGACGAGATTTGCTGGCCGGGACGGTGGAAGTCGATGAAAGCTACTGGGGCGGGCTCGAAGAGGGCCTGCGGGGCCGAAACCTGCAAAACAAAGCATTGATCGCAGTGGCCGCTCAAGAGGATGGGCGGGGTATCGGCCGGATTCGCATGAAGAGAATCGAGGATGCCTCGGGCGAGAGCCTGTTGCCTTTCGTGGAGGAGTGCATCGAGCCGGGCAGCGTGGTGCATACCGACGGCTGGCCCGGTTACTCCGGGTTGAAAAAGGAAGGCTACGTCCATCAGGTCACAGTTGTCAGCAGGCAGGAGCAGTCCGCGTCGGAATTGATGCCCCGCGTCCACCGCATGATGTCACTGCTCAAGCGCTGGCTGCTGGGCACCCATCAGGGCGCCGTGAGCCACAAACATCTGGACTACACCTGGACGAGTTCACCTTCCGTTTCAACCGCCGCAACTCCAAAAGCCGAGGCAAACTCTTCTATCGGCTCGTCCAGCAGGCGGTAGCCGTGGATCCGGCGACTTACAAGATGATTGTTCACCCGGTTACAGAACCCAAGAAAATCCCCAAACCACAAGATATTGGGGCTACCTGAGTCAACCGGATACCCATCTTCAAATAATTTCTTGACTGGTCGCGGAAGATTTTTCGCACTAGGCTCGGACCCCCGAGCCCTGACGTGGCGTGAACCACCAGGTTTGCCGGGCCTCGATTCGTCTAGGCGTTGACGGCTGGCGGGCGAACTGTTTGCCCTAGAGCCGGATACGGTACCCCGGGGCCGAACGAACCGACGAATCGGTTTGCGGCAAGCGTGGACGCTCACGCCACGTCCGGCAGCCTTCGTTGGTTGCTCGTCGGCTGCTGCCTCAGGAACCTGTGGCATTGGGGTGTGATCTAGAGCGGGACGAAAGCCCGTTGAAACGGGCTGAGGAACGAGTTTCGAGGAGGGCATGTGAACCGGCCCTAACATGTGGACCGGCCCTAAAAGGACCGGCCTGGCGAAACCAAGCCACTTGAACGTGGCCAAGGCCCGTAAAACGGGCCTCGCGCGCGTTCACACCCGCAGTTCGGGCTAGCACGTTACGCCCCTACATCGGCCCGGAGAGCGACGACACCGCAGGTTCACAACGGCAGCAAGCTTGGACTTCCGTCTGGGCCAGCGTGGATTTCCATCCACGCCCTGGCAGGCACGGATGCCTGCCCCATTTAGCGGAATGTAGATCTTGCGACCGCGGGTTCCCACCCGTGGCTCTGAAGTTTCGTGACGCGCTGCGGCGTTTACGCGGGAGCTGTGCCGGCCAAGTGTTCGGAGGCGGGGCCGATGGCGTGGCGGAGTTCTTGGAATACTTCGTAGAGGTCTTGGTAGGTTTTCTGGTTGGCGGGGTTGGGGTCGATTTGCCCTTCGATCGTGGTCATTTCGGCGGCTGCTTGCTCGAAGCTCGGGTGCAATCCGAGGCCGACCGCGATGAGAATCGCTGTCCCCAGGTTCGTTGCGCTTCTCACCTTCGGGAGCAGCATCGGCTTGCCGCTCACGTCGGCGCGAATCTGGGCCCAGAGCCTGCTCTTGGTGCCGCCTCCTGCCAAGATGACTTCGTCGATCTGGTTGCCTTGCTGCTCCAAGCGCTCGATCATGGCCCGCAGGCTGAAGGCGCTGCCCTCGAGAATCGCCCGGTACATGTGGGTCTTGCCATGCTGCGGCGTCAGACCGAAGAACACGCCGCGCCGGTTCGGGTCCCACCAGGGAGAACGGTCGCCGACCAGGCTCGGGATCGCTAGCAGTTTTTCACTGCCGGGCGGAATCGCGGAGGCTTGCTCGTCGAACCACCTGAAGACGGAAGACCCGCGCTGGGTCGCGTCCTTCGTTTCGGATTGGGCAAAGGTTTCGCAGAACCACTGCAGGCAACCGCCCGTGGTCGACATCGGTCCTCCCAGAACCCACTTGTTCGGGACGACGTAGCAGTTGACCACTGTACCCTGTTGTGGGTCGAAAACCGGCTTGCCGGAGCACGTGAAAACGACGTCGGTTGTTCCGGCGACATTGACGGCCTTGTTCTCGGCAATCAGACCGGCTCCCAAAGAACCACCGGTTCCGTCAGGACCGCCAACGATCACCGGAATGTGATCGGGGAGCCCGAGTTGCGCCGCGAACTCTCCGCTCGTTTCCCCCGCGACGGCGTGGGCCGGCCGGACATCCGGGAGCTTTTCCGCATCGAGATCGAACGTTTCCAGGAACTCCTTCTCCCAAGCTCTGGACGTCACGTTGTAGAGCAGCGAGTAAGAAGCGTGGGGCGGGTCGGTGACGATCTCTCCGGTCAGTTCGAGGACGATGTAGTCCTTCAGGGAGATGTACTTGTCGGTGTGGGCGTGTTGTTCGGGCTCGTGGCGCTGGTAGTCAAGGATCTTCGCCAGCGGCCATTCAGGACTGACGCGGCGGCCACAGACGCCGTAGACGCGCGGTGTTCCTAGCGTGTCCTCGATTCTTTGGGCCTGTTCGGTGGCGTGGCGATCGGCCCAGGTGAGTATCGGCCCGAGTAGTTTGCCATCGCGGTCGACCGCCGCGAGGCCGAGTTGGGCGCTGACGCCGATGCCGGCTAGCTGGGTTGTGTCGATGCCTCGCAAGGCTTGTTCGGCGGCTGCAACTAGGGTCGATCGAAGTAACCGTGAACCCAGCTCGGAGCGGCCCGGTCCTGGCGAGGACATGCGGTAAGGGCTGGTCCCGGAAGATATTGATTCTCCCGATAGGTTGAAGACCTCGGCTTTGCAGGAACTGCTGCCGGCGTCAATTGTTAACAGGAAGTTTTTCATGGGGCGGCCGGTGCGGGGCGGCCGCGATGAAGAGTGCTGCCCGGTTGCGTCGGCTCTTTGCGCTGGTGGTTGCGCTGTTGCTGTTGCTTGCTTGCGCTGTCGTTTTTAGTTGGCTGAGCGTGGACTTTCGTCCACGCCTCTGTTGTTACTCTCGAATTATTGGCTAGCCTTGACCCAGCGCTTTGTTCGGGCGGCCTTGTCGGCGGCGTCTAGCACCATCTGGTTTCGCAGGCCATCGGTGAAGTCGGGATGGATTTTCTTCTTCGTCCCTAGGACGGCAAGGAAGTCCGCGACGCTATGGGTAAACGAGTGCTCGTATCCAAGAATATGGCCGTCGGCCCACCAGTGGTCGGCATAGGGATGCTTTCCCTTTGATGCCACGATTATCTCGTGGAAGCCCTGGGACTCGGCGTCGTCCTCGGTCGAGAAAAACTTCAGATTGTTGAGATTCTCCAGGTCGAAACTGAGAGAGCCCTTACTGCCGTTGATCTCAAATGTATTGAAGTTCTTGCGGCCCGGCGCGAAACGGGAGGCCTCAAGCGTGCCGATCGCACCGTTTTCAAACCGGACGCACATGGCGACTGCATCGTCGACCGTGACGTTGGCGCGTTTCTTGGCTCCGGGACTCACGGGGCGCCTCTTTACGAAAGTCTCGGTCGTGGCCGCCAGCTCGGCGATCTCTCCGCAAAGGTAGCGGCCCAGGTCGATGATATGGGCGGCCAGATCCCCCAGTGCTCCGCTGCCGGAAAGACTCTTGTCGAACCGCCAGAGCATGTGCAGGTCGGGCGACATGGCCCAGTCTTGCAGGTAGCGCGCCCTAAAATGATGGATCTTGCCGAGACGGCCGTCGGCGACCATTTTCTTGGCCAGAGTGACCGCAGGAACGCGGCGATAGTTATGCATCAGAAAGTGCCGCACGCCGGCTTTCTCCACGGCCTTCAGCATGAGCTTCGATTCGGCGAGTGTGTTCGAGAGGGGCTTCTCGCAAATGATGTGCTTGCCGGCCTTGGCGGCTTCCAGAACCATGGGGCAATGATATTCGCCGGGCGTCGAGATATCGACCAGATCGATATCGTCGCGAGCCATGACGGCCTTCCAGTCGGTGGAGGCTTCCTGCCAGCCGTAACTCGCTGCCGCCTGTTCGGTTTCGGCCGGGTTGCGTCCCACGATCACTTTCATCTCGACCTTCGGAACGTCAGGGAAAAACATGTTGACGCTTCGATAGGCATGGCTGTGGGCTTTGCCCATGAACTTGGTGCCGAACAAGGCAACTCGAACTGACATGATTTGTTTTCCTTCCGGGGTTCAATTGGGCGCGGTTCAGGCCGCGGTCACCAAATTCTTGTAATCGTTGTTCTCCTAGCTTGACAGCTAGATGAACATTTCCTCGTCGGTCGTAGCCCGGTCGACCGTCTGGCGGCGGCCGCTGAACAAGCTTTCGACGATGGCACTCAGAGCCGATACCATGGCGCGGACTTGCCGAATCGGGGCAAGCAGTGTGTTCTGCAAGGCTTCGCTCGTTTCGTTCAATCGTTGCAGAGTCCCCTCAACCGTGTGGTCTACCCGGCCCAACTGAGTTTTGCTGAACTCGGAGACGTCGCTGAGGATCGAGTCGACCTTGTCCACTTGGGCTTTGGTTGAGTCGGTTAATTCATTTATCTTTTTTAGAATGTCAGTGGATTGCTCGCGTAGCTGCTCAAGCGCTTTCAGTGAGCTGTCGGCGACCGGCTCCCAGCGGTCCATAAACGCGGCGGAGCGTTCCTGCATCCCTTTGACTGCACGGAAGATGCCAAATAGAAATGCCATTTGGATGATGAGGGCCACGGCGGCTATTCCAGTGAATACCGCCATGATGGTGAGCAAAAGTTGCTGGCTGTTGCTGTCCATTGAGTTCCTATTCGTTCGTCTATCTTCTTCGCTCGTCTATCTGCTTCGTTCGTCTATTTTCGGGGGGAAAGTCAGCCGCCGATCTGTCGCTCATTGAAGCAGGGTCGATGCTTTCTTAGGACGTTCCCAAGGATGGTTCGGGGGGCCCGTCCGCCTCCGCTTTCCGGCTGGCCTCACGGTAGGCATTGCGGCCCGCTTCGAGCGCAACTGTCAACTGACCTTTTTGTTCGTCAATGACACCTCGTCCTCGTTCCAAGATACCTTCAGCCCGGTGGCGAAGTTCGCCGCCGCGCTGCCGGAGACGCTCGCCCCTTTCTTCAGCCCGGGCTAGCAATTCCTCCCGTATTTCCTGGCCCGGCTTCGGAGCGAAAAGCAGGGCAACCGCCGCGCCGATCCCGAGCCCAAGACAAAAGAAAGAGCAATTTGATGTGGCCATGGGTTCCTCCGTTTG
This sequence comes from Bryobacterales bacterium, assembly GCA_965224215.1. Taxonomy (GTDB): domain Bacteria; phylum Acidobacteriota; class Terriglobia; order Bryobacterales; family UBA6623; genus CBDCYS01. Next base: position 9,511 of record CBDCYS010000001.1, read on the forward strand.
ATCCGATAATTCAGTCTGATTTGATAAAGGCTGATGGTAGCATATTGCCGTCGAAAACTGGGACTGATCGCTACGGGCAGGGCGGGGGAGGCGACAGCGACGGTGAGATGACGGACGTGTCCTTTGGATTGTGGGCCGCACGCCGCTGATTCACTGCTGCCGCGACGGTGGCTAGGCTTGGGCGCGTGCGGACAGACTCTTGCGTTCGCTGATGGCTTGCGTTAATTCGTCGGGGAGCTGTGAGCCGATCAAGAAGCGCTCACCTCCGCGCAGTTCGAGCTGCACTCCGCGATTGCCGCTGACGTTGTAGGCTTTGCCCTTGGGCCCCGCACGAATCCCCCAGCCACCGTAGTCCCTAATCGGGCGGTAGGTGGCTGACTCTGCGCTGAGGATGTCTTCGAAGGGTATTTTCCTCGGACGCCAAAGAAGCACGAACTTCACCCAGACCTCGTTATCCCTGACCTCTGTCCGCAGGTGCACTTGGAAGAGCCACAGGGAAGTAAGTGTGACGCCGGCGGTGATCAGGATCAGCGCCGTGTCTGAGAGGGGGCGGTCTCCGAACGGAATGCCGAGGATTGTTTGGCGAATGACCCCGTACCAAAACGGCGCCATCATGGCAGCTAGCCCGGCCAGCAACCAGGGCTGGCGAAAGTATTGGGTTTCGCTGAATTGTGTCATGGGCCGCCTACGGAAGACTGTCGGGTACTTCTAGTGCCCGCTGCTCGTGGCCGGCATTCGGAATGGACGCGAAACCGGCCTCGTATTTTGATGATGGGTTGGGCCTAGCGACTTGACACTTCGCTGCCGCGGACTGTGTAATCAAACGTCAATCGCAATTCAGCCGGAGCGTGAGTCGATCCGGCAGCAAGACACCCGAATTCATAGCCGTACCGAAGCCATACCGACAACTAAGATGCCGACCAACAGCGGACGCCACTTCCTCCAAATTCCCGGGCCGACGAACGTGCCGAACCGTATTCTGCGGGCTATGTCCGCGCCGACGATCGATCATCGCGGACCTGAGTTCGGACGGCTGACCGCGAAAATCCTCGACGATCTGAAGCGGGTTTTCAAGACAAAGCAACCGGTGATGGTTTTCCCGGGATCGGGGTCGGGCGCCTGGGAGGCCGCGCTGGTCAATACCCTCTCGCCAGGGGACAAGGTGTTGGCGTTTGAAAGCGGCCAGTTCGCCACTCAGTGGGCCAAGATGGCGACCGATTTGGGACTCGATGTTGAGTTCACGGCCGGCGATTGGCGCGGCGGCGTGGACCCTGCTGACTTGGAGCAACGACTTGCCGCTGATGCTTCGCGCGAGATTCGTGCCGTAATGGTCGTGCAGAACGAGACCTCGACCGGGGTGACGAGCCGGATTGATGAGATTCGGCAGGCGATGGACAGGGCAGGGCATCCAGCGCTGCTGCTGGTGGATGCGATCTCGTCGCTGGGTTGCACCGACTTGCGCCACGACGAGTGGGGCATTGATGTCACCGTTTGCGGTTCCCAAAAAGGGTTGATGCTACCGCCGGGGCTCTGCTTCAACGCGATCAGTGAGAAGGCGCTCGATGCCTCGCGAAACGCCGCGCTTCAAAAATCCTATTGGGAATGGGCTCCGATGCTTGCGGCCAACGAGAGTGGGTTTTTCCCGTATACTCCGGCTACGAATCTGCTGTATGGACTTCGCGAAGCGCTACAGATGCTCCTCGACGAAGGGTTGGAGCAAGTCTTCCAGCGGCACGGCCGTCTGGCGGAGGCCACGCGGCGGGCGGTTGGCGGCTGGGGACTCGAAATCTTGTGCCGAAATCCGGAGGAGTACAGCAGCTCCTTGACGGCGGTGCTGCTGCCGGAGGGCCATGACGCCGATGAGCTCCGTCGGGTGGTTCTTGAGCGATTCAACCTTTCGCTGGGGAGCGGGCTTGGCAAGGTCAAGGGCAGAGTCTTTCGGATCGGCCACCTGGGCGATTTCAACGAATTGATGCTTGTCGGCACACTGGCGGCGTTGAGATGGGGCTTGAGCTGGCCGGTGTGCCGTTTTCCAAGGGTGGTGTGGGGGCCGCGCTGGAATTCCTGACGTCAGGGGCCGCGGACAGCGAATAGGGGCAAGCCTTACCGGCCTGATCGGCGCCGCTTGCGCCAAACCATTGCGATCACAACGATCAAGGTGAGGACCAGGACCGGCAATGGAAACCAGTCTAACTTGGTGGGGGAGTGCGTTAGAGTGATCGGGTCCATGCGGAGGACAGAAGGCTCTTCCGTGCGGAACCAGAACTCCCAGCGCGTGGGCTGCACCGAGGCCGTTCGCTCGGCAACGGGCCGCATCGTAGCGTGCTGCGGCTGGTTCCGATAGCCCGCCGGGATCCATTTGAGCCCGCGGCGCGCGACGGGAACCGTGAACTTCTTCAACGGAGTTGTGACGGGTACGCCTGCCCGGTCATGTTCCGCGGCATCGCTAGCTGTTTCCAGGTTTTCTGCTTGCGGGTTTTCTGCTTCCAGGTTCGCTAGCTCCACTCGATTGTGGGAATAGGGCTCGTCGAAAAAGTAGGGGGAACTAGCTTCATCTACCGCGAGAAGCCAGGGGCCGTGAAATACCGCTGTGTAGTCGGATCGGCTGGGGTGCGGTTCCAGCCGTGTCTCAAAGTCGTAATGGAGGACGACTTCGTCACCTTCCTTCCATGCGCCAGTCAGTGACAGGTATTGTTGCCGCCTATCAGCAACCCCGGCGTCAGCCACGTCGACATCAGCCACATCCCTATCAACCACTTCCGCATCCGTCACATCGACATCGGCCACCTCGATGTTCGGAGGGATTTGCGCTTCGAGCTTGCTTGCCCAAGTGGGTTTCCGAACGTTAATCGTGTGGCGGCCGCCGTCTGAATCGTCTATCTGTAGTCGAATGGATCCGTCGTTTTCCAGTGAAGACCTGGCTACTACGCGAAGACCTTCCACGCCGCTCTCGCCGTCCAGCGGGAGTTCGTAGAATAGCCTCTCGTCCTGGGACCGGAAGACTGAATCGAAGACCGCGGGAAAGGCTCGCAACCCGTGCAGCGTGCAGCACCACCAAGCCCGGGCGGTCTCAGCCCCGACCCCTGTTTCCCGCAAGCTGACATGCCCGAAATCGCCGGTTGCGAACTGGTTGAGAAAAAACTCGTTGAAGAGCGTGCGCTCGGCCTGTTCAAGATACTCCGCGTTCCTGGTTTCCCGCCACAGATCTAAGTTCAGCCTCAGCCAATCCGCCTGAGAACAGCCCTCGTCGCGCTCGATGCTCGGAGCGAAAGCCTCGGGAATGGCTCCTTGGATCAGCAGGTTTTCCGAGTTGACGATGCCCTCCCATTCGCGCCGGAGCTGGTCCAGATAGCTTTGCTCACCGGTTATGCGCGCGAGTTCCAACATGCCCCGCAAAGTTGATAAGAAGCCGTGGCTGTGCTGGCTGGGATGCCGGGAGGCTCGCTCGGCCAACTGCCGCGCCAGCTTTAGATAGCGCTCGTCAGAGGTTTGGCGGTAGAGAGCGACTAGGCCCTCGAGATTCTGTGTCCAGCAGACATAGCCGGTCGCGAATCTTTCGTCGCTGAAGAAACGGCGGACCGCGGGGGAGTTGAACTTGGGCGCTACCTCGACAAGGAAATCTCCGATGCGGCGCGCTGCTTGCAGCACTTCCGGCCGGGGATCCACGTCGTAATATTCCAGCAGGCCGACAAGCATTCGACCATTGCCCCATAGGCGCGCCATGTCGTCGTCCGCCATCTCGGTGAGTCCCATCGGGTCGCCGAAATGGCCGTCTGGTTTCTGATGGCTGAGGATTTCGCTGACGAGCGCGTGGAGGGGGTCGTTTGCTTCGCCCTTGTGAAGAGAAGCTAGCGCCAGGGCCCCGACGTAGCGGCCCGAAAGATCGCCGCTGAAGTTCGTGAAGCGGCGAATGTCTTGGGGGATGACGTCAGCTAGCAGCAGCTCGCGGGTGTAGGCGGGTGGGCCGCCCTGGAGCACCCGCTGGAGGGTGAGTTCGAATCGCTCGGTCAAATCGCCGGCCTGGAGATGTCCTAGAACGGCGAGGAGCAGGAGCGGGCCGACTCTGCCTGACCTGGCGTTGATTCGTGACATGGAGAGGGGCCTTCAGCTCCGCCGAGACCGAAAGCTGAAGGGGGGCGACTAGAAAGAACCACTCTATCGAAAGCTGGGGACCGAGAGTTGGCTGGAGTCCTGGCTTAGCGGAAGCGGAGCCGCGCCGGAGAGGGTGCGGATGAGTGTAGTCGGCGCGGCGTCGATATGGGATTGGGGTCATGCAGAGCGGACCGCTTCCTGGCGAACTCGACCGCACCCTTGCGGGCGCGGCTCTGATGGGAACTCTCGCCCGAATGTCTAGAACTCTCGCCCGGAACTGACCGCCGAGAATAACTTGGGGGTGGACCCAACAATTGAAACTAAAGCTGTCGTCCAAAAAAAGAGGGACCGGCAATCTTGCCGGTCCCTGCTTCCATACGGTCTGTTTCAAAGCGAACTAGGTCCTGTTAACACTAAGCTGGAAAAGCTGCTATACTGGTGATGTATGGAAATCACCGAGCAGCAATACCTCCGCATCGAGCCGGTTTTGCCGCGCCAGCGGGGCAACGTGAGCCTGTCGAACCTGACGGTTTTAAACGCGATTTTATATGTCGCCGAGCAGGGCTGCAAATGGCGCGGCTTGCCCCAGAGCTTCGGCAACTGGCACACCATTTACACCCGCATGAACCGCTGGTCGAAGAACGGCGTGCTCGACGCCGTCTTCGAGAAATTGCAGCGCGAGCAACTGGTCCGCATCAAAATCGAAGCCGTGTCGATGGACTCGACCATCGGGAAGGTTCATCCCGACGGCACCGGTGCGTTAAAAAAACCGGTCCGCAGGCGATCGGCAAATCCCGCGGCGGATGGACCACCAAGATTCATATGGTTGCCGCAGATGCTCGAACGGCGATAACGTTCGCTCTCTCGCCCGGCCAAGCTCACGACGCCCAGCATGGCCGCGAGCTGCTGGGCGGTCTGGGGCCACTGCCCGAGCCGCTGCCGCTGCTCATGGACGGCGCCTATGAGGACATCAGACACGCCAACTGGCTCTGGATTTCGGATGGATTCCCGTCGTGCCGCCCAAGCGTACCCGCTTGGAGCCGTGGGAGTTCGATCGAGTACTCTATCGCCGCCGCAACGAGGTCGAGAGACTCTTCCGCTGGCTCAAGGGATTCCGCCGAATCTTCTCCCGCTTCGACAAGCTCGACGTGATGTTCCTCGCCTTCCTCCACTTCGCCCTCATCGTCGAGGCTCTTCGTTTCGAGATCCCACGTTAGTGTTAACACGCCCTAGCGTTTTGAGCTAGAAGTGCTCGCCGCCTGGAGGCCCAGGAGGCATCGCCGGCGTCTCTTCCGGAATCTCGTGGACGGTAGCTTCGGTGGTCAACATCAGCGCTGCAATCGATGCGGCATTCTGCAGAGCCGTGCGGGTCACCTTGACCGGATCGACGACGCCGGCGGCCACCAGGTCTTCGTACACATCCGTACGAGCGTTGTAGCCATGGTTCGGATCGCTATTCTGACGCACCTTCTCGACGACGATGGCACCTTCTATGCCTGCGTTGGCGGCAATCCAGCGCAGCGGAGCCTCAAGAGCACGGCGGACGAGGTTCCCGCCGCTCTTTTCGTCGTCATCGCCTGCCTTGGCTTCTTCGAGAGCACTCGCCGCGCGAAGAAGGGCTACGCCGCCTCCGGGCACGATGCCTTCCTCGACGGCCGCTCGGGTCGCGTGCATCGCATCTTCGACACGCGCCTTTTTCTCCTTCATCTCGGTCTCGGTAGCGGCGCCAACTTTGATCACGGCAACCCCGCCTACCAACTTCGCCAGACGTTCCTGCAGCTTCTCGCGGTCGTAGTCAGAGGTTGTCTCCTCAACCTGAGCCCGCAATTGCTTGACTCGGCCCTCGATGGCATCTTTCGTTCCGCCGCCTTCGACGATTGTCGTGTTGTCCTTGTCGATGACGATCCGCTTCGCCGATCCCAGATCTTCCGGCTGAACTCCCTCGAGCTTGATGCCGGTCTGTTCCATGATGGCCTTGCCACCGGTGAGAATGGCAATGTCTTCGAGCATAGCCTTGCGGCGATCGCCGAAACCAGGTGCCTTGACCGCTGAGACATTCAGCGTTCCGCGCAATTTGTTGACAACCAATGTCGCCAGCGCTTCCCCTTCGACTTCTTCGCAAATGATGAGCAGAGGGCGTCCGCCTCTTGCGGTTTGCTCCAGCAACGGGAGCAGGTCTTTCATGCTGCTGATCTTCTTTTCGTGAATGAGAATCACGGCGTCCTCAAGGACGCATTCCATGGACTCGGGGTCGGTGACGAAGTAAGGCGACAGGTAACCGCGGTCGAACTGCATTCCCTCGACGACTTCCAGTTCGGTGTCGAGAGTTTTACCCTCTTCGACTGTGATCACGCCGTCTTTACCGACCTTTTCCATTGCTTCGGCGATGATATTGCCGATGGTTGGGTCGTTGTTCGCCGAAATAGAGGCGACCTGGGAGATTTCGGCACCTTCGACAGGTTTTGCCGAAGCCAGCAGGGCAGCAACAACTGCCGCCGTGGCGCTCTCGATGCCGCGCTTGATGGCCATTGGATTGGCCCCAGCGGCGACGCTCTTCAGCCCGTCGCGGTAAATCGACTGAGCGAGGATCGTCGCGGTTGTGGTCCCATCTCCGGCCACGTCGCTTGTCTTGGAAGCGACTTCGCGAACCATCTGCGCGCCCATGTTCTCGAGTTTGTCTTCGAGTTCAATTTCTTTGGCAACCGTCACGCCGTCTTTCGTCACAAGCGGACCGCCGAACTTTTTCTCAAGTACGACGTTGCGGCCTTTGGGGCCCAGCGTGACTCGAACGGCATCGGCCAGCTTGTTCACGCCGGCCAAAATTGCTTTCCGGCAATCTTCTCCATATACGATCTGTTTACCTGCCATCTAGATTTGTCCTCCCTTACGTTGTTCTAATGAATCGATCAACTCAGTCCTCGCCGAGAATCGTGAAGCCTTCGAGATTAGGAAGCTGAAAGGCGTTTCGTTGGTGCGGTTTGACTATCCACTCCCTGCATTTGCCGGGGAAACGGCGCAAATTTAAATGCGGGTGTGCTTGAAGTGAGGATAGTCGTGACGAGTCGAGGGATCGACTAACTTTCAAGGGTAGCGGCCATCAAGCCAAGTGTCAAGAAAGTGGGTGCGATTCGCATGTTCGAGTAGATGCTCAGGCGGCCGTACCGGTCGCGGCCAGCATGATCGAGCGCTCAGACCATTGCTTTGCGGGCGCGGCTTCGCCCAGCTTGCCGCGATGCATGACAGCGAGCGTGCCGCAAACCCCGAGCAGTTCCGGGATGTAGGAGCTGACGAAAATGATCGCTTTGCCCGAGGCCGCCAGCTTCCCGATCCACTCGTAGATCAAGACTTTACTGGCAACATCGATCCCGCGAGTCGGCTCATCGAGCAGCAGTACGTCACAGTCGTGGTGCAGCAAGCGGGCCAGTTGCACCTTTTGCTGGTTTCCTCCCGAGAGCGACTGCACCGCAGCGCCAGGGCCCGTGGTTCGAACCGTGATCATCTACTTGACGCAAGGGTGGGTGCCGTGGTAGCCTCGCTTTTATGCTATCGCCATCCGCTAGGCAGAAAATTGCCAATGAGGCTATCAACTTTATACTTCAGGCTTTCTACGCTGGCGTGGTGTACTCCGTGTTAGCAGCAGGTGGAACAATATACGCTTGGATTACCGGAGCGGATCAGCAATGGGGTTTTTTTGGGCCTAGGTGCGCTCGGAACCCTGTTTCTTGTCTTGGTGACCACTGGTGTCGTCGTTTGGCAACGCTCCAAATCAAAGCCGCTACAGACGGTTGGTCGTAAGGGATATTTGGATTTCAGAAAGGACGCGGAGGCTGCAATTCACCAACTACAAGTGGACATCCCCAAGATTACGGCAATAAATCAGCGGATGGGCGAGATCGCGTCGAATGCTTCAAAACGTCCAGATACATCCTCGCACCGCGCGATCCACGCAGGAGTCGTAAAGGTATCAAAAAAGATCAATCGGCAGGCGAGCATTATGAGGATTCGCTCGGGTCCCGTAAAGCGCAACGTTGACCTACTCATCGAAAGCATAACCGGATGGTCTGATTGGGTCCGGAAGCGGCAGGGACCAGATGAAATTCAGTCGCTTCTCCCACTGATCCGATCTATTGGGGCTCCGCTTCAACAGACTATTTCTAGTCTAGAATCGTTTCAGGCGAGTCTACAGGTGAACATTCGAGAGATGAGTCAGGAGATGGATTTGGCTGGAGGGGCATTTCACAGTGAAATGGACGCGGTTCTCAAGCGGATAAAGCAGCTCCGTGCGTGCTGTCATCAGCAGATTTCCCTATTAGATCCTTATACTTCAGGGAGTCCGAGTTAATGAGCCGCAGCAGGGTGTCCCGAAACAAATACGGATTGTTCCGATTGTCGAACCGAAACTCGAACTCATCAAGGTAGGCAGGAAGATGCTTCACGCTGACTTTATGATAGGCACCGACAACAGACCGCTTGAAGAGCGAGAACGCGCCCTCGATCGAGTTCGTGTGGACATCGCCGCGAACCCACTCGTCAGCGGAATGGTTTACGCTCTCGTGCTTGGTTTTCTCATCGCCAATGCCTTTGTAGGCTTCGTAGTCGTCGGTATAGATGTTCTCGGCATCCGGGGCGTGCTCCTCAATGAATCCGTGAAGCGTTTCGCGATTGCGCGCTTGCCGACCGTCAGCCGGATATTGCCATCGCGTTCGATAGCCCCGAGAACCATCGTTTTGTTCCCCGTGTATCCCCGGCCCATGCCCTTGGCCTTACCGCCGACCCAGGTCTCATCGACTTCGACGGTGCCTTCAAGGGGCTCGGTGTCGGCGTCCTTCATGGCGGCTCGGATACGATGGCAGAGATACCAAGCGGTCTTGTAGGCTACTTTCAGGGTGCGCTTGAGTTGGTTGGCCGAAATCCCTTTGCGGGATTCGCACATCAGGTAGATGGCCGCGAACCACTTGGGAAGCGGCAAGTGAGAATCATGGAAGATTGTCCCGGCGGTAACGGAGAACTGGTACCGGCATGAGTCGCAATCGAACTGTCCGCGCTTGTGGATTCGAGAGATCTTCTCGTTTTCGCATCGTGGGCACTGTATACCCTTGGGCCAGCGTAAGCCCTCAAGGTAGGAGCGGCATTTCTCTTCAGAGTGGAACCGGTCCATTAGCGTCATCAAATCGATATTTGCGGTGGAAGCCATAGCTATGACCAGAAAGAAACCAGAGAAGGATCTAACGACCGACGAAGCGATGCGGAGGATCTTCCCGAAGAAGGTACGCGAAGAACTTCACCGAGTAGCGCACGAGAAGGACGACAAAGAACTGAAAGGAAAGAAGACAACCCGATCACAAGAATAGTATACTATGGTTATGACCCTGTGTCAAGTAGATAATTACGAAAGGAACGAAAAGGTGAGTTGGTTCGTGAAGGGGTAAAAACGCTAGATGGGTATCCGGTTGACTCAGGTAGCCCCAAGATGTAGTATGCCGGCAGATGGAAGATTACCCTCAGAACCTGACAGAATTCGAGTCCCGTTTTAGCAGTGAGGAGGCCTGCCGGGAGTATCTGTTCCGGCTGCGCTGGCCGGACGGTTTCCGCTGTCCGGGTTGCGGTTGTGGAAAGTCGTGGCCTTTGCGAAAAGTGCTGCTGCAGTGCGCTGCGTGTGGGCGCCAAACCTCGGTGACCGCCGGGACCATCTTTCAGGACACGCGCAGCCCTTTGCCGTTGTGGTTTCGTGCGATGTGGTGGGTCACCACCCAAAAAACCGGAGCCAGCGCTTTGGGACTTCAAAGAGTGTTGGGGCTCAACAGGTACGAAACGACTTGGACCTGGCTGCACAAAATGCGGCGCGCGATGGTGCGGCCGGGACGGGATTTGCTGGCCGGGACGGTGGAAGTCGATGAAAGCTACTGGGGCGGGCTCGAAGAGGGCCTGCGGGGCCGAAACCTGCAAAACAAAGCATTGATCGCAGTGGCCGCTCAAGAGGATGGGCGGGGTATCGGCCGGATTCGCATGAAGAGAATCGAGGATGCCTCGGGCGAGAGCCTGTTGCCTTTCGTGGAGGAGTGCATCGAGCCGGGCAGCGTGGTGCATACCGACGGCTGGCCCGGTTACTCCGGGTTGAAAAAGGAAGGCTACGTCCATCAGGTCACAGTTGTCAGCAGGCAGGAGCAGTCCAAGTCGGAATTGATGCCCCGCGTCCACCGCGTGATGTCACTGCTCAAGCGCTGGCTGCTGGGCACCCATCAGGGCGCCGTGAGCCACAAACATCTGGACTACTACCTGGACGAGTTCACCTTCCGTTTCAACCGCCGCAAATCCAAAAGCCGCGGCAAACTCTTCTATCGGCTCGTCCAGCAGGCGGTAGCCGTGGATCCGGCGACTTACAAGATGATTGTTCACCCGGTTACAGAACCCAAGAAAATCCCCAAACCACAAGATATTGGGGCTACCTGAGTCAACCGGATACCCATCAAACGCTATATCATGAAAATACCTGCAAAATCCTGCAATCGAGATTGCCGTATCGCGGAAATAAAAGCACTTACGAACTTCTTCGAAACCTCCACCAAGACGCGTGGCGTTGACAGTTAACGCATAAAGTAGTCGCGGAAGACAAGAAAACCGCCGAAAAGCGGCACACTTTGCCGGGGTGTAGCGTGCTACGCCCGCTGAAGTGTCTACATCCCGTTCCGTAGGGCAGGGCATCCTTGCCTGCCATGCCTGAGCGGCGGCCTGAAGCTTTCTACTTGAACGGATCTCGGCTATTGGAGCGGGCGTACCACGCTACGACCCTACGTCCGGCGGGATGTCGTTGGTAGAGGCGCTAGCGGCGAATGGCTCCAGGGCAGGCCAGTGCGCGGCTCGCCCGAGCGTTTCAGCCGCGCTATCTTCTTCCCCAGGACTTCGCGGTAGTGCTGCTCCAGTCGGTGCGTCATCGGCCCGGCGTCCCAATGCTGCTCTACCTCGCGGCGGGCTCGCTGGGCCATGTCGCGGGCACGTTCTGGGTCATCGAGGATCGCGAGTACTCGCCGAGCAAACCCTTCCGCTGAATCAGCCAGCTCGATGATGTCGCCGCTGCTCTCGGCCAGGCCTTCCGCGCCGATCGTTGTCGAAACAGCCGGGATACCCGCCGCGAAGGCCTCGAGTAGCTTGACCCTCACCCCTGAACCGCTTAAGATCGGACAGACAAAAACCGCATACTTGCTGTAGACGTCGCGGATGTCGGCAACCCGTCCGAGGAACTCGACTCCCTCACGTTGAAGCAGCCGATTCACGGTGGGCGAGGCTTGCGCTCCCGCGACCACAAGGCGGGCTGAGGGCCGCCGCTCCAGCACTTTAGGTAGCACTTGCTCCACGAAGAATTCCAGCGCGGCTTGGTTGGGCGGGTGCTGAAAGCTGCCGACAAACAGCATCGTCTCGGGGTCGCGTCCGTCTTCCACGTAGTTGTAGAGACTGGCGTCGACGCAGGCACGCAGGTCATGGCGAATTCGAGACGACTCCGCGCCGAATGACTCCAGGTAGCGGCGGTTCTGCTTGGTGCACACCTGGATGCCGTCAAAGCGGCCGAGCGATGTGAGCTCGAACCGCAGCGCTCTCAGGTATTCGTGGAAATGAACCAGCCGAGTCACTGGGTTCGCTATGGATTTGATGCCCCGCTGGAGCGATTGGAAGTAGACATCGTGCTCGAACAAAAATGTGGCAATCTGTTGAAACTCCGCCCCATAGTTCGCTAACTGCGTATAGTCGATCTGGACGATATCGATCTCGTTCACAAAGATGTTGCGGTGGATTTGCCAGAGCAAGTCATTGCTCTCGAGTTCTTGGGCGGCGTAGGGCAACAGCGCCCCGACGCCATGCTTGGTGGCCCGCCAGCGAACAGGGAACTCCGTGCTGGCGCAAATGTCGGCGAGGCGCTTGTTGCTTGCAAGGTCTTCCTCCCGATCGAGCAGACAGAGCAGATGAAGTCGGGCGATCGGCGCCAGGTATCGCACCGTTTGATTCATAAACAGAGCGCCACCGTGCATCGGAGGCTCGATCGGATAAGGAGAAACGAAGAGAACATTGAGCTTTTCGCGCTCCGCGTCGACCGTGTCGAAGCGGTCACGAAAGTAGCCGCCCAGCGGCCGCTGGAAAGCTTCCGTGTCGCTGATTGTAGCCGTCCGGCGGGCTCGGTTCCTGGATTGCAGCGCCCGCGTGAATTGCGCCAGGGCTCGCAGCAGCGCCGCCGAATTCGGGCGAGCCGTTGATGGGCCGGCCAGCAGGCGAACCCACAGCCCCGCATACAGCCACCCGAAGTGCGCCAGCAAACGCGGCCATTCACGGATGTTTTTCCACGCGAACAGCAGGTGATTCTTCTCGAGGACTCGTTGAATAAAATCCTCGCTGAAATGCTTGCTAATGGTTCCGCGATGATCGTGGTAAACGACGCTGCGGGGCTGGTAGAGCACCATCCAGCCTCTCTTCCAGGCCATGTGACTAATGTCGGTGTCTTCGAGGTAGAACGGTTCCCACAGCGGGTCGAATCCGCCGAGATCAAGAAACTTGCCGCGATCGTAGGCGCTGGAGCCGCCGCCGCCGTAAAAGGTCGGGAACAGATCGGTCACCTTCTCGTCAATCACGTGGCCGACCGACAGCCGGCCGTTGACCCACAACCCTCTGGTTAGACCGGTTTCCTCCCGCCGTTTGGCGGGATCGCTGAAGAAAATCTGGGCCGTCACGGCGAACACCCGAGGATCGGAAAAGCCTTCGAGGAGTGGAGCGAGGAAGTCTTTTTCTACCCGCATGTCGTTGTTGAGCAGCACAACGATAGGGTTGTGTGCATGCTGGAAACCGGCGTTCGAACCGCCGCCGAATCCCCGGTTCTCGTCCAGAGAAAGAATCCGCACGGCAGGGAATTTTTCGCGAAGCAATTCCGCTGTTCCGTCCGACGACGCATTGTCGACGACGACGGCTTCATGATCCGGGTTGCCAGCCAGCGCCTCCAGGACCGATGGGAGGTTTCGTTCTAAATGCTCGCGTCCGTTCCAGGTGGGAATCACAACACTGACTGTTTTGGAGGGAACGGCTTCATCTGATGGCAGTGCGCTCTTAGGCCAGAAACGTCCCAGAAAGTCGTTAAGAGCCAGGACGGCGACCGCCAGGATGATCAGTAGGGGCCCGGCTACGACCAGAAAAACGACTTCGCCCAACGCCTTGAGCGCGGCAAGCAATGAGCTCATGACGAAATAGGAGATTCGGCGGGTCGCGAGTCTTGCAGCCGGCTATTCACCGCCACCTGGCAGGGCAGTCGAATGTAGCCGTAGACTTGGCTCTCACCGCTACCCATCTGCAGCGCGAGTGCGTTGTCGATCCAATCGCACGTCTCATAGCCGTCGAGAGGTCCGTTGGCGACAGCGGGGGTGAACGAGAAACTGCCGGGATAAAGCTCGGGCAGATCAAAGTGGAAATCGACCGTGTGGATATCTCCGGGGGTCATCGGCGGCAGGACGACGTTTTCGCCTCCCGTGTTGATCCCCGCAAAGTCAATACCCAAGTGGTTGCGGAGGATGAATCCGACGTTCGGGTTTTCGAGCGGCTGCTTTGCTCTGACGCTGATCCTGACGATGACGCGGCTGTGAGGTTCGAGCATTTCCAGCGGGCGTGCTTGGGAATCGAGGGCTGCGATGCCGATGATCTCAGCGTTCTTGTTTCCGTGGCGGAAGTCGATGTTGGGGATTGTTTCGACGATTTCGGGCGCGATGGATTGTGCAGTCCTCCCGGCGCGCTGTTCAGTGTCGTGGAGCTTAACGTAGGCGGCGTCCTTCTCCGACATGCGGGCCAAGTATTTGCTGATGACGGCGTCGGGTTTGCCGATTTCAACAAGCTTTCCGTCTTGGAGCCACATGGCGTGGGTGCCGATCGCCTTGACGTCGGCGATTGCGTGAGAAACGAACACGATCGTGACCTTGCGCCGACTCAGCTCATGCACTTTCCTCATGCAGCGCTGCCGGAAGTAGTAATCGCCGACGGCCAGTGCCTCGTCGACCAGCAGGATCTCGGGATCGACGTTGATGGCGACAGCGAAGGCCAGCCGCACCAGCATGCCGGAGGAATAGGTCTTGACTGGCTGATTGATGAAGTCGCCAATCTCGGCGAATTCCGCGATATCGGCGTAACGCTTCTTGATCTCAGCGGTGGTTAGACCCAGGATCGTGCCGTTGAGGAAAACGTTCTCGTGGCCTGTGAATTCGGGGTTGAAGCCGGCTCCGAGCTCCAGCAGAGATGATACTCTGCCGTTGATCTCAACCTCGCCTTCGGTCGGAGGAAAGATGCTAGCGGCGAGCTGCAGCGCCGTACTCTTTCCGGATCCGTTCTCGCCAACGATGCAAAATGTGGAGCCGCGTTCCACTTCGAACGAAACATCCCGCAATGCCCAAAAATCCCGGTGGTAGCTGCGGCGGTTTAGGGTTAGCAACTCCTTAAGCCGATCGCCGGGGGCGCGGTAGATCGCGTAGCTTTTCGAGACGCTACGAAAGGAGATGGAAGGCATTTGTCCGTTGAGCTGTGGTCCGTTCAGCAGTTGAGCAGCTACCTGGTGAGCCGTTGTGCCGGTGAGTGGCACGTCATTCTACTGTGCGCTGCCATGTGCCGACCTGCTCGATATTCCGCAAGTCCAGACAGAGGCCATTATCTCACCCGAGCTTCGCACTCGGCCCTCGTACAGTTCCTAACGACCGAAAGGCCGTTTCGGTTCAAAGGCTCAACCTCCCACCGTACTTACAATACATCCGCAAACCCGCGCTTGCTATGCCGGAAGAATAGGCCTCCGGCGAAGAAGGCGGTGACGGCGAACGCGGTGAGGGCTAAGAAGTCGGTCAAGGCCGGGGCTTGGGTTCCCAGGATGCAGTCGCGGTAGGCTCGGACAACATACGTTAGCGGATTCAGCTTCAGGATAAAAGCGAGCTTCCCCTGGAACTGTCCCTCGAAAAGGAATACTGGGGTGAGCCAGAACCAGGCGGTCAGCACGACTGTAAGAACTTGAGCGGTGTCGCGCAAATAGACTTGCAGCGCCGCCGCGATCCAGGCCAGCCCAAGGCTGAATAGCCCGACGACCAGGAAATAGACCGGCAGTAACAACAACGCGGGGCTGACGTGGTGATCCCGCATCCCGACGATTCCGATCAACAAGCCCATCGCCAGCAGATGACTGATCAGCGTCGAGAGGAAGATACTGAGCGGAACGATCTCGGCGGGGAAGACGGTCTTTTTGATCAGGCTTGAGTAGTCGACCAACGAAGAGGCTGAGCGCTGCAGCGTCTCGGAGAAGAGCAGCCAAGGTAGCATCCCGGCAAACAGAAACAGAGGATAACTGTCGGTGACCTCTCCCTGGGGCAGGCGCATGCCGAAAGCGTAAACGAAGACGAACGTGTAAACGGCCAGCAGAACCAACGGGTGAATGACACCCCAGAGCCAGCCCACCACTGAGCCTACATAGCGCTGTTCGAAATCCCTCCGAACGAACTGGTAAATCAAGCTGCGGCTACGAACCAGATTCTGCAGGAAGTAAGTTCCGGGAAGGGGCATGGGGGGCGAACGCACGAAGTACTCCCAACCATAGCAGAACTGTCCCAAAAACAAACCGGGAATCCCGCTAAGTCTCGTGTCTACAGTAATTTATTGTTGGGCAAAAAGAAAGTGGCGCGGGCCGACCACCCGCGCCACCGGTCTCTTGTGGGTTCGCAAAGAGAAGCAACTGGCAGTTTTGATGTCTGCAGTCTCACTAGTAGAGACGGTTGAAAAGCAGTTTTTTTCGTCACGCTCGAAGAAAAAATTTGCCACCACCACCCCGTCACTCCTTAAGTCGTTGAAAAATAGATACTTCTCATGTTCTCCATGATACAATCGAATCAAGCGCCCTCTCACCTTCAGACTTTTTCAACTCTTGGGGCGTCTTTCTAGTTGCTTGGAGCGGGAATTTGATCTTCCGTGAAGTTGAAGACAGGGACCTGATCCTGCGCAGCCAGCGTGGTGACGTCGAGGCCTTCAATGTGCTGGTCTCGCGCTGGGAGAAACGCGTCTATAACTACCTGTTGCGGCAGCTCAAAGGCCGCGAGGATGCCTTGGATCTGACTCAGGAGAGTTTCCTCAAGGCCTACCAGAATATTGGCCGGCTTCAGGAAGTGGACCGTTTTCCGCAGTGGCTGTTTCGGATCGCCCACAACGAAGCGATCTCGCTTTTCCGGCGGAACAAGAGGCTGGTGGATGGCGAGGTTCCCGAGGTCAGCGATGGCGGTGCGGTTAGCGTTGCGGGATCGGCGGTCTATCCGGCGGAACTGAGCCTGGCGGTGGAACGAGCGTTGGATTTGCTGACGCCAGAACAAAGGGAAACGGTTGTGCTCAAGGTTTACCACGGATTCAAGTTCGACGAAGTGGCGGAGATTGTTTCCTGTCCTGTTTCGACTGTGAAGTCGCGGCTGTACAGCGCATTTGAGGCGCTGAAGGGTACGCTGGCTCCGGCCGCCAAGCCCAGCGTCTGAGCCAGCGAGATCCCCGGCTGGTTTCGGAGCAAGGAGGTAATGATGATGGCACCCCACGATCTAAGGGATTATTTATTTGATGAGTTGACACCCGAGCAGCGGACCGAGGTGGAGACGTATTTGGAAACCTCACCAGAAGCTCGCGAAGAGTTGGACGGTCTGCGGCTGACGCACAAGGCGCTGCTGAGTGTCCAGGATGAAGAAATTCCGCGGCGGATCGCGTTCGTTTCCGACAAGGTATTCGAGCCTTCCCGGGCGATGCGGATGTGGCGGGAATTGTGGGCTGGTGCACCGCGTGTCGGATTCGGCATGGCCGCGGTAGTCGTCGCGTTCTTTGGCGGCCTGTGGCTGGTTCAGCCAACCCTTACCGTGGACAGCGACGGCTGGCAGGTAGCCTTCGGCCAGCCACAGGCGGTTGTCCAGCCGCTTCCAGAGAACAGAAGCGGGGATGAGTCGGGCTTGACTCAGGAGCAGGTCCGGGCGGTGGTTGCCGAAGTGGTTGAGCGGCACAACTCAGAAAGCGAGGCACGGCTCCGTGCCGACCTGGCAGTCCTGGTTTCAAAGCAAGGTTCTGAATCAAACGCACGCTTGCAGGCAGCCGTGAACGAGGTGCGCGGAGAGGCGGACCAAGCTTGGTGGCTGCTGAAGAACAGGATCGATAGGTTCACCTACAATACTTCCGCGGAAATGCGCCCTGCTGGATTGCCGAGGTAATACCAGAGGTAATGGAGATGAACGGAGCGGCGCTTAAATTCTTAATGGTCGTGGCGGTTGCTGCCACCGGCGTAGCTCCAGCGGCGGAACTGGCCCCTGCATCTCGCGAGCTTCGTGCCGATTTACGAACGGTCGAACGGTCGATCGACCGCGGTTTCGGCGAGACTTCTATGGTCATGATCGGCAGTACTCGGGGCGGGTACCTACAAGGCTTTGGCGCCGTTTTCTCGCTAGAAGTCAACGTCGTGGCGATGGCAAACTTGAGTCCTTTCAAGCCGTCGTATACCGAACAAGAATTGAGTCAGCTCAACCAGCGCAAGCGCGACCGAATTCCAGAACTAGAAGAGCTTGGCAAGCGCATCTTGGTCAGAGAAGCCGGCAAGCTCGGCGGGGTACCTGAAGGGGAGAAGATCGCACTCATTATCTCCCTGTTTCACTTCACCTGGGAAGATTCCGCCGATCTGCCTGCACAAGTGGTTATCCAGGCGCCTCGCCGTACGCTGCTCGACCGGCAGGCCGATCGAATCAACGAGCAAGAACTTACCAAGCGCTTGATGGTAAGGCGTTTCTAAGGGGGAGCTGTTGGCTGACGGTTCGGTTTCAGTAACTCACGGCGAGCAGTCGCCAGTCCCGCCACAACCTGACGGCTCTCAGGAATCGCAGGCAACGCCGGCGCGAGTGATGCCGATGCGTCTCGGCGAGCGCCTTATTGCCAAGGGACTTCTCGCGGCCGACGATCTGGAACGAGCGCTCGAGATACAAAAAGAGCGCGGTGACAAGCTGGGCAAAATTCTGACGGACCTCGGGTTTGTGGCTCCCCGGGAAATTCTGATAACGCTGGCCGAGCAGCTAGAAGTTCCTTTGGTGTCCGGCCAGGATTTTCCCCCGGTCGTGCCGGACCTTGAGCGCATCACGCCGCGTTACATGCGGCAATTTCACTTCCTTCCTTACCACCAAGAGGATTCAACGGTGATGGTCGCGATGGGCGACCCGCTGGATTTCGAGACGCTCGCCACCCTCCACAATCTCACCGGGCTTCGGGTGAAGACGGCTTTAGCCGCCGAACAAGAAATCCTCGACGCGATCGACAAATATTACGGCGCGGAGGAGCAGGACGAAACTGAGTCGGAGTACAGCTCAGCCAGCGGTGACGAGTCAGCGGAGATTGAGCAACTTCGCGATATGGCGAGCGAGGCGCCGGTCATTCGGCTGGTCAACAACATGATCTCATCGGCGATCGATCTTCGGGCGAGTGACATTCATTTGGAGCCGTTCGAAAAAGAGTTCCGCATTCGATTCCGCGTGGATGGAGTCCTGCAGGAAGAGGAGCCTCCGCCGCGTGAGCTGCGAGCCGCGGTGACCTCGCGCATCAAGCTGATGGCGAAACTCAACATCGCCGAGCGCCGGCTGCCCCAAGACGGCCGCATCAAGATCAAGGTTGTCGGCCACGAGGTCGACCTTCGTGTTTCCACGCTGCCGACGCTCTACGGCGAGAGCGTCGTGATGCGCTTGCTCGATCGCAGCGCCACCGATTTCTACGATCTGACGCAGCTGGGCTTCGACGATTTCATGCTGTCGCGGATGGAGTACTACACGTCACTCCCGCATGGCGTGTTCCTGGTTACCGGACCGACTGGGAGCGGCAAGTCCACGACGCTCTATTCGGCTTTGAAGCGCATCAACAAGGTCGAGCGCAAGATTATCACGATCGAAGACCCGGTTGAATATCAGATGGACGGCATCAACCAGATCCACGTCAACTCCCAGATTGGGCTGACATTCGCTGCGGGCTTGCGGCACATTGTCCGTCAAGATCCCGACGTCATCATGGTCGGTGAGATACGCGACCGCGAGACGGCTGACATCGCCATTCGTTCGGCGCTGACCGGCCACGTAGTTTATTCGACACTGCATACCAACGACGCACCGAGCGCGATTACGCGCCTGACCGATATGGGGGTCGACAACTATCTGATTAACTCGGCCCTAGTCGGAGTGCTGGCACAGCGGCTGGTGCGTGTGATCTGCAGCAAATGCCGCCAGGAGGATGGGATGGTGATGTCGCCGGAAGGCAAGAGTGTAAAAACGTGGCGAGGAGCCGGTTGCGACCACTGCCGCGGGACAGGCTATTCGGGCCGGGTCGGCATCTTTGAGCTGATGGATCTCAACGCAGAGATAAGAAACTTGATCATGGAGAATGCTGACGCCGGACGGTTGACCGAGGCGGCAAGAAAGAATGGCATGCGCAACCTGAGGGAGGACGGCTGGGAGAAGATTGCGCTCGCCGTGACGACGGCCGAAGAGGTTGAGCGAGTGACTCAGGAGTTTTGATTCTGTTGAGCTGTTGAGCCGCTGATCCGTTGAGGATGGCGGCGTACTTCATAAGCTGCTCAGTCTGATCGCAGCGGTCCGAACGGATTAACGGCTCAGCGGCTCAACGGATAAACCGATCCTGATCGAGACATATCGGGACTTGGACGCATGGAAGGCGGCCCAGGAGCTTGTCCTAGCCGTTTATCGATTGACGCGCAAGTTCCCGAAGGATGAACTCTTCGGGTTAACGTCGCAGGTAAGAAGAAGCACGATGTCGATTCCGGCGAACCTTGCGGAAGGCTTCGGGAGGCAAGGGCCAAAGGAATTTCTGAGGCTCATTCGAATTGCAAACGGATCGCTACAGGAGACGAAATATTTCTTGTTGCTAGCGAAGGATCTGGACTATTTGACTCCAGAGGAATATTCATCGTCGACTGAGCTTTCTGACCGAACCGGCGCCCTGCTCGGCGGCTTACAAAGGTCCCTGAAAAATCAGCTGGAGAGAACCGAAGGAACTCGAGCGGCTAGCGGATAAACGGCTCAACGGAAAAATGTTCTATCGCGCTCTAGCTGCCAATGGCAAGATCCAGACCGGCACTCTGTCGACAGACGACGACCGCGTAGCGGCTCGCGAGCTGCGGCGACTGGGATTGACTCCTGTCTTTATCGGCGCTGCGAAGCCCTCCGGGTTCTCCTTCCAGATGCCGCGGTTCGGTGGGCGGCGGTCGCGGGATGTTTTGCATTTTACGCAAGAGGTCGCGACACTATTGAACGCTGGCATTCCGCTGGACCGGGCGCTTTCGATCACCTCGGAGCTGACCGAACGACCACTGTTTCAAGCGGTGCTGAGCGACGTTTTGCACGCATTGCGGTCGGGGAAGTCATTCGCCGACAGTCTGGGGACGCGGCCGGAGTATTTCTCTGATCTCTACCTCAATATGATTCGTGCCGGCGAGGTCAGCGGCACCCTGCCGTTGACGATGGACCGCTTGGCGGAATTTGAGCGTTCGCGCGACGAGCTGCGCGGATATATCCTTTCGTCGTTAACCTACCCGGCTTTGCTGGTCGTGGTTGGCTCGGGTTCGGTCTTCGTTCTGCTGCGGTTCGTCATTCCGCGCTTCGCGGCAGCTTTCACGCAGTCGAACATTGTGATGCCGCTGCCGATGCAGGTGCTGCTGACGGCTAGTGACATTGTGCGCACCTGGGGCGTGGCCGCGATCGCGCTGTTGGCGATTGGGATTGTGGCGTTGCGGTTCTACATCCGCTCGCCGGCGGGCCGCTTGAAATGGGACCGCTTCAAGCTGCGGGTGCCCCTGCTGGGGGCGGCGTTGCTCAAGGCGGATACGGCTCGGTTCGCGCGAGCCATGGGGACACTGGTTAAGAGTGCGGTCCCGTTGGTCCAAGCCATTGCTATCGCACGGGGGATTCTGGGTAATCGTGTCTTGTCGACCGCCCTGGATGCTGTC
>CBDCYS010000002.1:0-23516 GCA_965224215.1 Bryobacterales bacterium
TAGCGGCGCGGTCTGCCAGCGGGGCCTGGGCGATCCGATCCTCGGGAAGATCGTAATCAAAGTCCGAAACCAGCACGAATTTATTGTACGGGCGTCAGCGCTGTGCGGCGATGGCCAGCAGGATCGCCGGCCACTCTTGGGCTAGACGCTTCGGCTGATCACGACCACAACATGCGCCTCGGCAGCCTCGCCCCGTCCGATGGGCCCGAGTCCTTCGGCGGTCTTTGGCCTTGACGCTGACGCGGTCTGGCGAAACGCCCAACTTGTCGGCCAGGCTTTCTTGGATGGCATCTCGAAACGGCCCCAGCTTTGGCTTCTCAAGAACAATGACCGCATCCACGTTCACCAAGCGGTAATCGTTTTTCTCCACAAGGCGCCGGGCGTGGAGCAGGAAGACGGCGCTGTCGGCATCGCGCCATTGTGGGTCGGAAGGCGGGAAGTGTTGTCCGATGTCGCCGAGCCCGGCGGCTCCCAGCAAGGCGTCGGTCACCGCATGCAACACGAGGTCGGCGTCAGAGTGGCCGACCAGGCCTTTCTCCGCGGGAATTTCGACGCCACCGAGAATGAGCTTGCGGCCCTCTGCAAGGCGATGAAGGTCGTAGCCGATGCCGCTGCGAAACTCGGGCGTCATTGCGCCTGGGAGATCCCCTTCTCGGGGGCCGCGCCAGGCGCCTGGTGGTTGGCATCCTCCGGCGTTCCTGCCGCCGCCCGTTGCTCAGCGTAGAAGAGCCGGGCCAGCGCCATGTCGCTTGAGCGGGTGATCTTGATATTGCGGTCGCTGCCCAGCAGCACATGAACATCTTCACCGAGATGCTCAACCAGGCTGGCTTCATCGGTACCGATGAACCCTTCCTGCTTGGCCTGCTCAAACGCGCGCCGTAGCAGCGAGAAGCGAAACACCTGCGGTGTTTGAGCAAGCGCGATACGTTCGCGGAACAGGGTCGATTGAATCACCGTGCGCTCGACCTGCTTGACCGTATCCACCGGAGGCACTCCCAAGATCGCTGCCCCATGCTCGAGAGCTTCATCGAAGGTTTGCTCGATCTGCTCGACCGTCACAAACGGGCGAACCGCGTCATGGACCGCCACCAGATCCACATCGGCGGAAACTCGCGCCAGGCAATTCCCGACCGACTCTTGGCGATTGTGTCCGCCCTCGATGATCCGCACCGGCTTGGCGTAATGTTCGTCTTCCAGTTGCTGCTGGAACGACTCCATGTCTTCTTGCCGCAAGGCCACGTAGATTTCTGTCACGCGCGGCGCGGCTACGAACTTGCGGGTCGTATGAATCAGAATGGGCGCGCCCTCGAGCTGCATGAACTGCTTGCGGCTGGTGCCTGAGGTTTCAGCCGACGCCTTCCCCATCCGGGTGCCGAGCCCGGCCGCCGGAATGATCGCTGTGACCCTCATTTCTAGTTAACCTGAATTCCTCGCCAGACTAGCGCCCAGCGGACTGCTCGACCCGTTGTGGCGCGGGGCTGGCGCGGTGGCCTTGACCGTGGCGGTCCTGCGAGGAGTCAGCTTGCTTCTCTTCGAAGCGACCGAAGATCATCTTACCAGCCGTGGTTTGCAAGACGCTGGTCACCGACACATCGACTGTCTTTGATATCTGTCGGCGCACGTTGTCCACAACCACCATCGTGCCGTCATCCAAGTACGCCACGCCCTGGTTGTATTCTTTCCCCTCTTTGAGAATGAACACGCTCATGGTCTCGCCCGGCAGCACGACCGGCTTGAGCGTATTCGCTAACTCGTTGATGTTGAGGACGGTCACCCCTTGAAGTTGAGCCACCTTGTTCAAGTTGAAATCGTTCGTTACGATTTTGCCGTTGGTGTCCTTCGCTAGTTGGATTAGCTTGAGATCCACCTCTTTGATCTTGGGATAATCCGTTTCGATGATCTTGACGTGGACCGCC
The DNA here is from genome assembly GCA_965224215.1 of Bryobacterales bacterium. Lineage (GTDB taxonomy): Bacteria > Acidobacteriota > Terriglobia > Bryobacterales > UBA6623 > CBDCYS01. Next base: position 1,917 of record CBDCYS010000002.1, read on the forward strand.
TTGTTCTTTTGAATTCGCTGTAACCTGAATTATGCACAGATTCGGCGTAGCCATCGTCGATGGAGTTGTGGCGATAGCGGCACTCGTGTCAACTCAGTGATTTCGCAAGTCGTCTTTTCTGCTGTTTCCCTCCCCGTTTGAGCCGCCTCCTGATCCCGGCAGGGCAAAAGCGGGCTGGCAAGCGGCGTGTTCCCAGTACCTTGCGGCGAGTGCATGAAAATTTATGCATGGAGTGCCCCTCAGCTCAGCGCACCCTCCACCACCGGCGCCAAGCTCGATCCCGGCGGCCCCATCGCCCGCAGCCGTCGCATCAGCCGTTCAAACAGGCCCTTTTCCTGATAATGATCGCTGTAGCTGACACCCGTTCTGCCGGCGTGCCGCCAGATCTTGGCCGCCACGAACAGAAAACGCAGCCGCGCCGTCGCCAGGGTGGTGTGCCGCAGCGTCTCCACGCTGGCCTGGGCTTCGCGGTTGAACAGCAGCAGCCAGCAGTTGAGATTGTAGGCCAGCATGGCCAACTGAAAGTGATTGCGGTTCATGTCAAAGCGGTGCGAGGGATGGGCCGCCAGCCCGGCGTCGTTGTTGGCCTCCTTGATCAGGTTCTCGGCTCCGGCGCGCTGATTGTAAAACCACACCACCGCCGCGATCGGCTCGGCCAGATTGGTGACAAACACGCGGTAGGTGTAAGCGCTGGTGGCGAACAACTGGTATTGCTCGGCCGCGCCGGCCTTGGGCTCGTTTTCGTAACGCAGCGCCAGGAAACGGCAGGCCCGCGCCCAGCCTTGCGGTTGGTAGAGGAATTCGCATTCCGCGTCCGCGTCGGAGCGGGGGGAGGGTTTCCATTCTGCTTGCTGCAAGCGCTCGACCAGGCGCCGCGTTTTGCGCGCCACGATGACGAACTGACAAGCCGCCTTTTCATAGGCCTCCACCGCCTCCCAGCAATAAAAGCCGGAATCGGCCCGCGCCAGGATTTTCTTCACGCCGCCCGGCAAAGTCCGGAAAGCGCTCTCGAGGTGGGCGGCGATCTGTCGGCCCGTGGGCCGGTCGCCGTTGCGCAACCCGCCCATCAGGTATTCGCGCGTCTCGGCCAGGAAGGTCAGTATCGGCTGGTAGCTGCGCTTGCCCTTGTTCTTGGGGTTGTAGCTCTTGCGCCCGCCCATCTGGCGGCCGTAGAGGGTATGCACGGTGGTGTCGGTGTCCAGCGTCACCGTCTCCAACTTCACGTGGGCCGCGGCCCAGACTCGTTCCCGCAGCTGGCGCTGAATGGAAAGGATCTGCTTCGCCACGTTGAGGTGCAGCGAGGCCAGAAAGCGCCACAGCGTGGACTGCGGCGGCAGACGCGTCACTTGCAAGATGCCGGTCAGGATGGGGTCGCGAGCGATGAAGCGGAGTTGGTTGAGCCGCGCAAAGCCGACATAGAGGCCGAGCACGAGGGCCAGCACGAACTGGTAGGGGCTCATGGCTCGGGTGAGCCGTTTGGTCGTGAGGGTTTCTTCCAGCAGCGCTTGGAAGCCGAGTTTTTCGAGCAGGGTGGCGACGGGCAGCAAGCCGCCGTAGGGAGTCAGATTCTTGCCACGGAAGTGATAGGGCGTGGCAGCCCCGATTTTATTGGGCCGCGGGGCCCTCGCGCCGGGGCCTTGTTTGACGGGCCTTCGGGAGCTATGCTGTTTTCGTTTGGTAACCATTTGGGTGACCTCCTTGGGGTTGACTGGCGAAGCTGAAATCTTTGCCAGCCTACCTTTTTACCCCATGTTTTCGGGGGTCCCCAAATGGTTCCTGGCGGCTCAGCCCTCACCAGGTGCACCGGCAGTGCATAATTCAGGTGATCTGGTTATCCACTTTACTCTAGTTGGTGGGCTGGGGCTTGGTGATAATGTCTCGATAGGTCAAGGCCTTACGGAGAACCAACTGTTCGACGAGTCGGTGGAAGATCTTGCCTACGTGGCGGGACTTTCGACGGTTGAAGCGAAAGGTGAATTCATCGAGGTAGCCTTGCAGATGCACTTTACTCACCTTCCCTTGGTGCGTCGCTACCAACCAGCGCTTGAGCAGCGAGGCAACCAGGTGGACATGCGCGAATTCCTCGGCGGCTATCTGCGAGTCTCCCGCTGTGTGGGTGACCCGATAGCGATAGCCGGCTTTCTTCAAGCCCCGGTAACCCCTCCAGCCGTCGCTATGGACCAGACTGCCTGACGCCACACAGTCGGTCACAAAACCCACCAGACTCGGTCCCGATGCGTCGGGGACATGACGCAGACGAATTCGCCCCATTTTGCGGCCCTGCAGTTCCACCGCAACCACAACCAAGGCTTTGCCCACCAGCTTTCGCCCGCGAACGTGCTTCTCCTTGCCGCCCAAGTAAGTCTCGTCGACTTCGACACTTCCGTCCAGCCGTTCCCGACCCAGCCGAACCATCCGCCTGCCGCAACTTCTGCAACATCAGCCAGGCGGTCTGATAGCTGCCCAGACCGAGTTCACGCTGCAAACCCTTGGCGCTCAGCCCTGTTTTCTGAGTGCAGGCCAGCCACATGGCCAGAAACCAACTCCGCAGCGGCACCCGCGAGTTGTGCAGGATGGTTCCCGCCGTGGGAGAGGTCTGGCGTCGGCACCCGCTACAGAACATCGTGCCTCGTCGGGTCGTCCAACCCTTCGTGGCCGAGCAGTTCGGACAAACGAACCCCGCTGGCCAGCGGACACCGAGCAGATACTCGCAGCAAGCTTGCTCGCTGGCAAACCGTTCAGTGAACTCCACCAGATGTTTTGGAAAATCGTCGCTCAACAGACTCGGTCTTCGCCGCCAACAGCGCGAGTCCAAGGATAGCTTGATTCATCACTAGAGTAAAGTGGATAACCAGATTCAGGTGATATGAAACAGATCGAACTTGACCTTGGGGATAGAGAGAGAAGAGATTGGTCAGGTGCGTAGGTTTTGAGTTCTCAATGAAATTGCCGTTTCCCGCGTGCAGTCCGGTGTGAATCTGCACCGGAATCTTGTGAGCCTCGGCCAATTGGATCAGGTGGTGGAACATGTGATCTTCCATGCCTCGGTAGGGACGGGTGACGCGGTTGCGAAAACCGTCCGGCAACGCTTTGGCATCCTTCAGTAGATCCTGCACATTTTTTTCTGCATCGGATTCGGAGACTTCGGCGTAGTGGATCTCCCGGTTATAGGCCAGCGTTGATTTCACGTTGACCATACCGGCCTCGAGACTTTGCTCGAAGCTTCGTTCCATGGCGCGCTTGAGCCCGCCGAGGTCCGTGATGGAAACGCCAGTTAACTCCTCGAGCTTGCGAACGTCGGAGGCTGACTGCGGCGTAACAAAGCGGTCGAACTTTCGCGCGTAGACGAAGAACTTCGGGTCGGGCGAGACCGGGGCCGCGTTCCAATAGTCGTCCAGGACCGAGTAGGCGATCTTCGATTTGCGAATCAGAATGTCCTCGTAGAGGCCGGGTTTGTTCTTCGCCCGGATGCGGTCGTTGATCAGCTCCAGGCTGTCGCCGGAAATTTCCTCGACGCCGTAGATGTCACGGATCGCGATTCGCAAGGCCTGTCCGTAACCGCTGAAGCGGGCATGTTTCCAGTGAGGCTCGAACGCTCGCCAGCGGCTCGCGGCCTGCGCCTCCTCATCACGGACCAGCTTGAGGTCATCACCCGCGAGACCCGCCGAGACGACATCGCTAAGAGCGTAATGGCTCACCAGAGTGAAGAAGTCGACGTGCGAAGTCACACGCTCGCCTTCAGGCGTAATGTGCTCGTGCGTATTGACAAGCTGGATGTCGTTGATCGCCGCAAGCAAGTTGCTCTCAAGTGATCCGCTTTGCGGCGTGGGTGGAGCCGCGACTGCGGTTCCCGCTGCAAAGGCCGGCAGTGATCCGAGGAAGCTTCTTCGATCGAAAGGCATGGTTGCCTGAATTCTCGCGCAACGCGGGCGTGTACGTAAAGGCTGGATTCGGCCAGGGACGTTGTGAGATGAACCTGCCAGCCCCCGCCACCTCGCAGTTGACGCCGATTGTATCAGGGAAGAGTGGTGACGAAACGGCGCCGCGAGTCCAGCTTTCGGGGTTGGGAAAGCGTTCGAAACGCCGGTGCAAAAACGTACGCGCTCGACCCGCCTATGGAGTCTCAGACCCGATCTTGACAATACGGCCAAACTGCTGGCCTCCGTGCGTCCCGCTGCTCCATGTGCCGATATATTCGTCGTTGTAAAACAGTACCCGTGCCGTAAAGGTGCCAAGCCCTGGAATAGTCGCGTCCGTCAAACTCACAACCGGAGTATCCCCGGCCCAAAGCAATCTCACTGGGACCGGCACCGTGACGTCCTTGCCTCCGTATTGGATGCGGGCATGAAAAAGCCAATAGTCGCCCGGCATTTTCGTGACTTTCTCGACCGTATACGTCTCCTCCCGCAACCCCTCGCGGCCATTGAGCGTAAAGTGGCCCTTGAGGACAACACCCATCATCGACTCCTGGAATTGGTTCTCCAGCTCTTGCTGAGCGGGAGTCGCATCGTCGGCAGCGCCTAAATAGGAATAGACGAGTAACGCGCAAAGAACGAGGACAGCGGCGAGAGCATAGCGTCGAGGTGGGGTCGAATTCATAGCGTCTCCGTAGAGGGGCTCATTGCTGCCGATTTGCTTATAAGCCGGGCTAGTCTCGCGGCCGCCGGAGAAAATCGGTGGTCGTGCCAGGCTGAACCCTTTTTCGCCTAGCCAGGCTCGCACCAAGGGCTTCTAGCCGTAGGTCTGAACAGCGTGCTCAATGGCCGGTCCAGCCTTCTGCAGATCCTCGGGGACCATCGCCGGGGTAACTTCGATCGAGGCGTTCATGGCCAAGAACCAGGGTTCCGCAATTGCCGGGAGTTGGGATACGTCGTCCATATTGATGATCATGATCCCCGTGCGCCTGCCCCCTTCCGCAATGAAGTAGATTGCTTCGGGTTGCTGCTCTTCAAGAATCTGCTGCACGGCGCTGAAGCCTTCTTTCGCCGCGGCGTTGCCGACCTCGACCGGCCAAGACATTTTGAATAAGAATCGCATAGTTCTCCTTTCGATTAGTACTAGGGGGTTGAAGCTTAGAATAGTGTACGCATTCCAGGTGTGGGCGAACAAGGGGTCATGTCTTAATCCTGGATTTAGGACATCACCGAACAAGGCGAAATCGCTAGTCCTCAGCCTTACCGAATTCGGCGGGCTGCATTAGACTGATGGATCGAGCGGGCCGCTGGTCCCAGTGATGACTTCGCCAACGCCTCAGCCTCTGCTACTTGACATCGACGTCGACTTGACCCTCGCCGATAGTTTGCGGGCCGGCTATCAAGTTTTCGCGCGGCGGGCTCGAGTACTGATCGTGTTGTATTGCGCTCTGGTTGCCGGCGCGGCTTTGTTTCTGGTGCTCAACTCCATCGACGGCGATATTGCCAGGCAATCGGCGATGCCGCTGGTCGCCGGCGCTGCGGTCTCCATCTTGTTGCCTGCCGCTGTTGTTGGCTTAATCTATTGGAGCGCGAGGTCTTCCTTTCGGCAACGTGCGCACCAAGACATGCACTTCCATTTTTGCCCTGACGGAATTGGAATTCGCGCCCACCGGCACCCTGGATGGCTGGCCTGGGAAAACGTCGGCCGGGCAATGGAAACGCATGCCTCGTTCTTGCTGTTTTCAAGCCCTCAAGAATACTTCTTGATCCCAAAACGGTGCCTGAGTGGGAGCCACATTGACCAGCTTCGCGAGGTGCTTCAACTCTATCTGCCCGACAAGGCGAAGCTAGGCAAATAGATTCAAGCCCTCAACTATCCCGACAGCGGCAGGCGCACCACTTCACCCGTGGCGGCTGACTGATAAGCCGCCAGCATCACTTCGCTAGCCTTGGCTGCATCGGTCGCACTGACCGCAGCTTCTTTGTCCTCTTGGAGGCAGTCCAGGAACAGGCTTGCGTCCGACTTGGCGGGAATTTGGGTTGGCGTGTACCAATCACTCTTCGGAGGAGTGCCCGCGCGCTCCATCGTGCTGGCCCAGAATCCCATCGGATCCAGCGGGTCGCGCGGTGGGGGGCTCCACGCGGCTGAGTCACCCGCGGTTTCCCAGCGCGGAGCATGGGCGTCTATCAGAACGCTTCCCTCACTCCCAAACAGGCGGGTGAACATAGGGCCGAAAGCGCGGTGGGCCTGCCATCCGATGCGGCTGGCGATCAGGGTTGCCGTCAGATTACCTTCGAGCGTCAGCGAGATCGCCCCGAAGTCTTCAATATTGTGGCGATGATGTTCCTCGAAAAAGTAGTTCGCCGTGGTCGCGTAGACAGAACGAAATTCTCGCCCAGTCAGCCAGCGGATCAGCGTCAACGAGTAGACGGCCGTCGTCCATAGTTCGCGTTTGGCGTCAGGAAAGGTAAATTGCGTCGGGGGATAAGACTCCTTGCGCGGGGCCCCGACGGGCGCCCCTCCCGTATATCCTTTTCCAAACAACAAATCACAGTGGATTGCTTTTAGTTCGCCTAGCTTTCCGGAGTCGACAATTTTCTTGGCGCGCTGGGCGTAGGGTTGTCCGACCTGTGTGAACATCTGGCTGCGAACGCCCGCTCTCTGGACCGCCTCGACAAGCCGGCGGGCATCTTCGACAGAAGTCACCATCGGCTTATCCACGTAAAGGTGCTTACCGGCCTTCACGCATTTTTCGGACACTCTGGCTCGGCGCTCAAACTCCGAGCACACCGACACAAGGTCGACATCATCCCGTTGGAGTGCTTGGTCCAAGTCCGGCAACAAGGGGACGTTCATCTTCTCAGCAAGGTCGCGGTTGAGCCGGCTGCGACGGGCGTCCACGTCGCTTTCGTCGGTAAGTCCGATGACTTTGCAGCGCGAGTCGGCCTGGAAATCGCGGCCGTAGCTCTCCTGGTGGGTCATGCCCCCGGTGACGAGCAAGACGCCGAAAGGGGGTTTAGCCATGGCTGGCCTCCGAGAGGATCATGACGCCGGTTTCCCTTCACGAAGCGACTCTTGGATCAGGCGCAAAAGCTGTTGCTGGGGGGCGCCATGCGGCGGCGCCAAATCGACCGGCAAACCATCGGAGCCGGGTGTGTCGGTGAACTGCATCGACCCATGATTGCCGAGCAGCACCAGCGTCGCCGTCGGGGACTCCCCGCTGGGTTCGGCTCCGTCGCGAACCAGGTCAGAGCTAATTACCGCGGTCTGGCCTTCGGCAAATGTTGCCAGCACGCTGACGTAGCCGTGCTGGGCGCCACCTTGTGCGTAAAGAGATAGCGGGGAGGTCCCGAACCAGCGCTGCGCCAGCGCCACGGCAGCAGCGGCGGTCGGGGTCAGCAGCCCGTGGTCACTCGTCAACTGCAAGTAGGCCCGCAGGGCAACCGGTTCTCCGATCGGCTTGCTTGCCAGCTTGGTGGCGAGGGTCTGCTCAAGCCAGTCCAGGTAAGTCACGCGGAGATATTATAGCGAGCCTGCCCGTGGCGCTTCCGAACGCCTTCGGTTGCTGCCGCGAGCCAGGAGGCGCGGACCGTCACTGCTGCGGAGATTTACGGACGTGGTTTGGGTTGCGGAAACACCTGCGCTCGCTCCGCCCAGCTTTGCCAAAGTCCGCCCAACTCTTCGACCCGCTCAGGATGCTTCGCGGCAAGGTCGCTGGTTTCAGTGCGATCTTTTGCCAGGTCATATAGCTCCCACGGTTGACCCTCGAGGGCGACGAGCTTCCAATCGCCTTGACGTACCGCCCGACTGCCGAAGTGCTCCCAAAACAGCGGCTCGTCGACCGGACGGCTTTCCCCACGAAGGATCGGCATCAGGCTTCTGCCCTGAATGGGAATAACCTTGGCGCCTCGGATGGTCTTCGGGTGACTAGCGTCGGCCAGCTCCGCAGCCGTGGCCATGATGTCGACCACGTGGCCGGGCTGCGATGTGACTGATCCTTCTTTTGCCTCGATACCGCTCGGCCAATGCGCAATCAAGGGCGTCGCGATGCCGCCCTCATACTGCTCTTTCTTCCAGTACCGGAAGGGCGTGTTGGACGCGTTGGCCCACATCGGGCCGATTCCGGCGTAGGTGTCCTGCGGGCCGGGTAGCACTTTCTTGTCGACCGCATACCGGATCTGCGTTCCGTTTCGCATATGCGAGGGACGGTCAAACCCAGGGCCGAAGTTCGCTGGTCTTTCGGGGCTGGCCCCGTTGTCGGGAAAAAAAAGAATGAGGGTGTTATCGAGCTGCTCGATGGCCTTTAGTTTCGCTAGGATCCGACCCACGCCCTGGTCGAGGCGGTCTATCATTACCGCGTGCACCGCCATCGCACGAGCGTCCCATTCGCGATGCGGGTTCTCTTCCCATCGGACTTCCTTTCCGTGTCGCTCGGAAAGCACGGCGCTGTCTGCCTCGATCAGGCCCATCTTGACCATGCGGCGGTAGCGAGCTTCGCGAATCTTGTCCCAGCCGGCTTTGTAGGTGTCCTTGTATTTCGCGATGTCTTCCGGCAGCGCATGCAGCGGCCAGTGCGGCGCGCTGTGAGCTACGTAGAGAAAGAAGGGCTTTTCGCCTTTGCCGTATTTGCCGATGTACTCGACAGCCTTGTCCGAAATCGCATCGGTGTAGTAGAAATCTTTGGGGACCGACCGCACGGGCTTGACGTTGTGGACCAAGCTAAACGGATCGAAGAAATCGACGACTCCCCAGATCGTTCCCCAGTACTCGTCAAACCCGCGAGCGGTTGGGTAGCTTTCCGGGTCGGAGAACTCACCCAGGCCCAACCGGTGACTGACCCACAGTGCGTTGTCGGGCGTGCTCTTCGTCAGCGACAGATGCCACTTGCCGACCATCGCCGTGCTGTAACCGGCCGCGCGCAGCACCTCGGCAATCGTCACGACATTTCGCGAAAGCGTGCCTTGATAGCCGGGCAGCCCTTCATCGAAAGTCATCCGTCCGACACCCGCTTGGTGGGGATAGAGTCCGGTCAGCAGGGAGGCCCGGGTCGGACAGCATCGCGACGTGTTGTAGAACTGCGTGAAGCGCAGCCCTCTCTCCGCGAGCCGGTCGATATTCGGGGTCCGGATCTCACCGCCATAGCACCCCAGGTCGGAGTAGCCCATATCGTCGGCCATGCTGACGATGATGTTGGGGCGTGGGGCACCGTTGACTGTCAGCGCCGCGGCGAATACAGCCATCGCCGCGAGGGCAAGGCGGACGTACTGGAGACAATTCATGGCGGTTCCGCGGGCGCTACCGTCCGACCGGGATCACAACCTCGACGGCCCGAGCACCAGCTCCCACGAAGGAAAGTGTGCGGTTGCCGGGCTGAGCATTGGCCGTCATCCGGAAATTGACTTGGTAGACCGTGACTAAGCCAGGAGCGTAAAAGGAGCCGAGCACCTGGGCACCGGTGTCGTCGATCGCTACAATCGGGTCGACAATGCTGCGGGCGGGCGGCACGGGACCTGGCACATTCGTCTCGACAGCGGGACTAGTCGGCCCCAGCCCAGTCAGAAATAGAAGAATGACTTCTTCCGGCAAAGCGGGCTTGAGCGGAGTCACCAGGGTGAAGTCCGCGTGCAAGGCAGCTGCGATTCTCACTCCTTCTAGAGAAACCTCAAAAACAGCCGGCTGGACAGAGAATATCGTGATGCCCTCGAAAGTCGCCCGCGAGCCGTTGTTCTCGATCTCGACCGCGCCGGGACCAACCAGTCCGAACGGCACCTGAATATTGATTTGCTCTTGGCCGTTGAGGTTGGCCATCGAAAGAATCGGGGCATCGGCTCCGTTGACGCGGACGCGCACTCCTTCCAGGACGGTTGGAAACGGCACTTGCCCGGGAGCGACGACGCCGCGCACTTGCATCAGGCCCACGCCGAAGATACTGCCGGTGCTGCCCGGCACCCAGCCCGGCGTAAAGCTCGCGCCGTTGACGAAGCCGGCGTTGGTCACCAGCGGTACTAGCCCGACGACATTGATTTCAAACGTAACGGTCTTGCCCGCGGCGTTCGCGCTAACCCGGACCAGCCCCACGCGGTCACCTGCCTGGACGAACACTGATGCCAGTCCCTGCGAATCGGTGACGGCCGCCGCGCCGGGCGTCAGCGTGGCTGAACCCTCGACCACCGCGAACAAGACCTGAACGCCGGGGACTCCGCCACCTTGCTCATCCTGCACTTCGATCACCAGCGGCTGGGCAATCGTTTGGCCTAGGACGACGTTTTGAGTATTTCCAGAGATCACAGCCAATTGAGCCGGGGGAGCTGCGACCGTCAGATTGAACGTGGCCGAGAAAAGCCCAGAAGTTGCCGTGACGCTGAACGCACGCGGCTGATCACCGAGCTGAACGACGACCGACGATCGTCCGCGGCCGTCGCTGATGGATATCACGTTGAGCAGGCTGGCTGCCTCCGGCGGATCGACCGCCCAACTTACGTCAACGCCCGAAACCGGGTTGCCGCACTCGTCGGTAAGTTGCACGACAAGAGCCTGGCTATCGAGGAGCTGACCCGGGATGCCGGTAAGGTTGTCTCCCTGATCTTTCGACATCGATGCCGCCGGACCAGTCCCGGCGAGAAACGGCACGCTGACTGAGCCGGTCCCCGGGCTGGCGCTAACGTGGATCGTCCCTGGACCAGTCCGACAGCTGAAGGTCAGCGTCGTCTCCGCTACTCCGTTGCTCAAGGTTGTGTCCATCTCAGGGTCAAACTTGACATCCTTGTCCGAAGAAAAAGAGATGATCGCTCCGGAAACTCGGGCACCATCCACATCGAACGCGCGGACCTGAACTCCGTCTTCGATGGTCTGCCCCACGTGGACTTCCAGCATTTCATCGGTCAAGAGCTTCAGGCTCTCGACGTCGGCGCTGGCGGCCGGTACTGTGACGGTGAAGGGGTCCGAGAGAGCGTGTCCAGAGCCATCGGTCACCGAAATCGCCACCGTGGTCGGGACGGCCGCGGAACCAGCCGCGCATGCGATCGACGCTAGGCCGCCCGCATCGCTGAAAACGGTCGAGGGACACAACAGCTTCTGCTCGTTGGATGTCTCGACCGTGAGCTGAGAGTGAGCCTGCGGTTCGCGATTCACCTGAGCACTGATGACAAGGGGCGCCGGCAGCGACGAGTCACGGGCGGCTATTTGCCGATCCCCAGAAACCTTGCGAAGCGGTTCTTCCGCCGCCGAATCCGCGCGAATCGTGATCTTGAACGGTTCGCCAAGACCGTTTCCTTCCTCGTCGCGGACCGAGATTGTGGCAACCGTTGTCGCGTCCACAGGGAAGGCCGTGCAAGAAATATTCGCCGCGCCGTTGGAATCGGTCGGGTGGTTACTTGCGCAGGAGAGAGCGTCAGCCGGCGTCGTGCTGACGATTAGACTGACATCGGCACGAGGGGTGCCGCCCAGTTGCGCGGATACCACGAGAGGCAGGGCGAGGTGACTCCCTTGTTGGACGGCTTGGCGGTCGCCCGAGACCTTCGTCAGAACACCAATCGAGGGCGGGGCGTCAGCAATCCCGGATGCGGGATTCCGCTCCGCCGCTGGCGGCATCGAGACCAGCGAAAGCCCAGAGGCTGGGGCGGGCACGATGACCAGCTCGGGGGCCTCGGAGGCGTCCAGCTTTATCTTGAGAATCCGCCCTTCCGGTTCGTCAATTCCATAAAGCAAGCGACCATCAGGCGAAGCTTCGAAGTCCGCGAATGCGAAGTCCGCGAAGGACCTCGCCAGGCCTTCCCCGGTGGCAGTTGTGACCTCGACCGCGCTGCCACCCGCGCTCAGGCTGCCGTGGAGCAAGCGACCGTCGATTTGCGCTATGAAACGGCGGTCGATGCCGACGTGCAGCCGGGTAAGCAGGACCATCGCCTTCGCTGCGTCCAGATCGCCCAACGAAGATACCCCGCCAGGGACGCTCTTCGCTCCATTCACGACACTTGCTTCAGGGTCACTAGCGCCGCTAGCACTGGCAAGGATAGGCCGCCAAAACGGCTCCGTTCGATCGCCCAGTTGGTAGATGGCCCGTCGCCCCGCCACGTAGGTGAGAGCATCCCCCGGTGACGCGACTTCACGCGGTGAGGTGACAATGTCGGTGGCGATTTCCGGGAGATAGAGCACCGTTGGTGCCAGTTCGCCCGAAGCAAGATCCACTCGCCGAATGAGGTTGGAGTTGAGCGAGCTGAGGAGCGCAGCAGCGGAATCTCTCGAGCCAGCCACGCCGTGCGCCACGAATCCAAGATCCACAAACGCGGCCACCGAATCATCAGCCGTGTCCAGGACGTAGAGGCGCTCCCCCAGCACGATTAGCAGCCGTCCGTTGTCCGGTGTCAATGCGGCTGCGGCCGTGCTCGTCGTGCTGGCCGTGCTTGCTTTGCCGGCCGCGGCTACCTCGCCGAAAGAAGCGGGATCGGCTTCCGGAAGAAACACCGTTCCGCGCACGGCGAATTCAGAGTCCAGAATGGATATCGAGCCCCGGGGAGACGACGTAGAACTTCGCGAAACCTGTGGCAATTCGATAGGGAACAGCGAACGCCGCAAACGCGCCGCTTCCCACAACCGGGGCAGCCACGGGCCGCAAAGTCTCCGCATCGAAAACGCTGGCTGTGGTGCCGCTCCGATGAAAAACAAACAGGTAGCTAGAATCGCCAAGCGCGGCCGCCGGGACCATGAGAACTAGCAGCGCGACAAGTCCTCGAAAGAAGGGAAGCAAGGTCAATTGAAACCGCCGGTCGTGTATTCGTGAGATCAGCGGATATTCTATCAGCAACACACGCGAACCTTCGTCCCTCCGATCATTTGACCGATCTTCCCCAATATAGTCCGCCCCTGAAGCGGCACGGGGTGTCTGGAAGAACAACTTGAATCTCGCTAGGGCCGGTGTAAGCCGCGGATGGAATCCTGCAGTCCGCCACGTCGGCCGGGTATCCTCGCCCACCGGGAATTGAGTTGAGCTTCAGCACCAGAACCCTAAACCACCGCGATCGGTCACGGAAGAACAAAAAAAGTCTACGCTCCATTTTTGCAACCACTTACATCCACCCGCCGCCGCGAAACGAACCGAAAATCCGAACCTCGCCTGCTACAATGCGAACGGAAACTCGCACTGAGCCGCGCGCGTCAGCAAGCGGTTACTTAACCCGAGCGCTCTCCGGCAACAAGAAAAGTGCAGTGGCGCGTAAAACAAGCTATGTGCAGACCAAAACCAGATAGGGACGTGGTGCACGTCTCCAGATGTGTCGTGTCGCCATTCCTGGCGACATCTCCGTGTTGGCACAACCTCGAATCCCCTCTCACCCCTGCGGCTCAGCCGATCCGCCACGGACAAAAAACACACGGAATCGACCGGAAACCAGCCTTCTTGTTACGAAGCCCGACATCCGCCCGTGCGATGCCGCCACCCCAAGTCGTTGAAAACAAAAACACGAAACGAATGCGCAGAGCGCGAGGCGCCCAAAACCGCCGAAAATGGCCTCAAAACATAGCATATCATGGCATTTCATGACATTTTGTAAAGAAAGTTTATACCATCAACACGCAACCTCTTTTGTTTCAACAACCTCTTCAGGCCATGAGCAAGGCCTTAAGAAACGACATCCCGGCATACCCCGAGCAAGACCGCAGAGAGAAATCTAGTGCCTGAATTCCACTATCAGCCGATCTTCGAACACGGTTCAGACGAGACCGAATACCGCCACCTCACCTCCGATCACGTGACGACGGTGCCCCTCAACGGGCGCGAGATTCTCGAAATCACCCCCCAAGGTCTGGCTCGGATGTCCAAGGAAGCCATGGACGACATGGCCCATCTGCTTCGCGCTAGCCATCTCGCCCAATTGAAAAAGATCCTCGACGATCCCGATGCCTCCCAGAACGATCGCTTCGTGGCGCTCGAGCTGCTCAAGAATGCTTCCATCGCCTCGGCCCGCGTGCTGCCCGGCTGCCAGGACACCGGCACCGCCATCGCCATCGGTTACAAGGGACAGCGGGTCTTCACCGAAGGCGATGATGCCGAGGCACTCTCGCAAGGCATTCACCAGGCCTATGCCGAGCGCAACCTGCGCTATTCACAGTTGGCCCCGCTCGACATGTATACCGAGAAGAACACGGGCACCAACCTGCCTGCGCAGATCGAAATCTACGCCGAGCCGGGCGACGAGTATCATTTTTTGTTCATCGCCAAGGGGGGCGGGTCCGCCAATAAGTCGTTCCTCTATCAGCAGACGAAAGCGCTTCTCAATCCGGAGTCCCTGTTTGCTTTTGTCGAAGAGAAGCTGCGCACGCTCGGGACCTCGGCGTGTCCTCCCTACCACCTAGCGCTGGTGATCGGCGGCACCTCCGCCGAGATGACTCTCAAGACAGTCAAGTTGGCCAGCACGCATTACCTGGACGACTTGCCGACCACGGGCAACGAACTGGGCCGCGCCTTCCGTGACCTGGAGATGGAGCAGAAAGTTCTCCAGATCGCCGCCCGAACCGGTATCGGCGCCCAGTTCGGCGGTAAGTACTTCGCGCACGACGCTCGAGTGATTCGTTTGCCGCGTCACGGCGCTTCGTGCCCTGTGGGACTCGGCGTATCTTGTTCGGCGGACCGGCAAGTTCGGGGCAAGATCACACGCGACGGACTCTTCCTCGAGCAGCTCGAAACCAACCCGGCGCGATTCCTGCCCGAGGTCACCGGCGAAGAGCTGGGAAACGAGGTCGTTGCGATTGATCTCGGGCGGCCCATGGCCGAGATCCTTGCGCAACTCAGGGAGCATCCAGTTGCCACGCGCCTGTCGCTGACGGGCCCGCTCATCGTCGCCCGAGATATCGCCCACGCCAAACTGAAGGAACGTCTCGATTCGGGCGGCGAGCTGCCGCAGTTTTTCAAAGACCATCCCGTCTACTACGCTGGACCGGCCAAAAAGCCCGAGGGCCTTGCATCTGGCTCTTTCGGACCCACCACAGCCGGCCGCATGGACCCCTACGTCGATCTGTTCCAGAGCCATGGAGGCAGCATGGTCATGCTCGCCAAAGGAAACAGGTCGCGCCAGGTGGCCGAGGCCTGTGGCCGCCACGGCGGCTTCTATCTCGGATCGATCGGGGGCCCAGCCGCGCGCCTGGCCCAGCACAGCATCAAGAAAGTAGAGGTGGTCGAGTATCCCGAACTAGGGATGGAGGCCATCTGGAGGATCGAGGTCGAAGACTTCCCCGCGTTCACCATAATCGACCACCAAGGCAAGGACTTCTACAACGCACTAGTGCGAAATCGCCCAGTCCAAATTTCCACCGGGTAGACGTTGAAAGCGCAAGCACACCCCGCCGAGTCCCCAATTAGCAGAAGCAGATATCCGCGGTTTCAGACGTGGCGGCCCGCTCTAGCGGTATAATCGAAGGCCCGAGGAGAACACCGAAATGCGAAGCAAGACCTGGTTCCATCTTTCCGCCTGCACCATCATCGCGGCCATTGCTGCCATGACCGCTGCCGTTCATCCGCTGCCCGCACAGATTCCCTCGTCGCTGAATCAAGCCGGCGTCGGCATGGGTCATCTGCATGTTCTGGTCAGCGAAAGTGACTACGACGCGCACCGCAATGCTTGGATCGAAGGCCTAGGAGCAAGGCCGGAGAAACAGGGGCCGCTCGAAGCGCTGCTGCTGCCCGGCGTCACTGTCGTGATCAAAAAAGGCGAGTCAGCCGGAGGCTCTGAAGGCACCACCGTAAACCATCTCGGCTTTCTCGTTCAGAACCTGGAGGCGCGGATTAAGCACTGGGAATGACTCGGACTCAAAGTCGACGAACGCCGCCCTAGCCCCATCCAGGCGTTCCTGCGCTTCCCCGGCAACATCAAGGTGGAGTTCAGCGAAGACCCCACCATCACGACTCCCGTGGCTCACCACCATATTCACCTCTACACGACCGAAGTCGACGCAATGAAAAAGTGGTAGGTCGAGAAATTCGGAGGCGCCCCCGGCAAACGCGGACGCTTCGAAGAAGCTTGGTTCCCGGGCGTTCGCATCTCGATTGCGCCAGCCGACGACAAGCCGGCTGGCACCAAGGGCCGCGCCGTGGATCACAATAGGTTTCGAGGTCGATGGTCTCGAGGCGTTCTGCAAGAAACTAGAAGCGCAGGGTGTGAAGTTAGACATCCCGTACAAAACGGTTGACGCGATCAAAACTTCAATCGCGTTTCTCACCGACCCCTGGGCACCTACATTGAGCTGACCGAAGGCCTGGACGCACTCCGCTAGCGATCCGTCGAACATCAAATGGCCGGACAGAGATGAAATGAGGAGGCTCGTCATCCGGGGAGTGAGCTAAACTCCCCAAACGGGCTTCGCCGCCTGCGGTGGCGATCCCAGGTTTTTTCCATTACGAAAAAAAGGAGGATGACGAGCCATGAAAAACAATAGCAAAACTTTCAGAGAAGTGTCGAAGCAAAAGATGATCGAACAAGGCCTGAACGTCGTAGCCGGGGTGGATCTGGGCGATAAGCACAGCCAGGTCTGCTTGATCGATCTGGACGGCAACATCGTCGAGCGCAAGAAGCTGAGCACCTCGCCGGCAGCGTTCGAGCGCTACTTCGGCGGCTGGGCCGCGATGCGGGTGGTGCTCGAAGCCGGCTGCCACGCCAACTGGATCTACCGCTTGCTCGAGCGGCTGGGGCACGAGCCGCTGATGGCCGACACGCACCGCCTGGCGCTGATCACTCAATCGCTCTCGAAAGACGATCGCAGCGACGCCGAACGGCTGGCGGAGTTGGGGCTGCGGATGCCCGAGATGCTGAACGCCGTCGAGCCCCGTTCGCTGGCCATCCAATGCGACCGCGCCGTGCTGAAAGCGCGGGAAACCCTGGTCGAGACACGCACGAAACTGATCAACAGCGTGCGCGGCACCGTGAAGAGTTTCGGGGGCCGCTTGCCGGCTTCGAGCAGCGAGGCCTTCGTAAAGAAAGCCAGCCCCCAGTTGCCCGACGAGCTGCGGGTCGCGCTCGAGCCGTTGCTCGAGGTGATCCAACACGTCAGCCCCGCAATCCTCCACTATGACAAACATATCGAGAAGCTGGCGGAGGAAAAATATCCCGCGACGCAAGGTTTACGCTCGATCCGCGGAGTGGGGCCGATCACGTCGCTGGCGTTCGTGTTGAACCTGCACAAAGACCCGCAGCGGCTACGGCGCAGTCGAGACGCCGGGCCCCGGATGGGGCTGCGGCCCAAACGCCGCGACTCGGGCAAGCGCTCACCGCAGCTGAGTATTACCAAAAGCGGTGACCGATTATTGCGGCGATTGCTGGTGCAATGTTCGCAATACATTCTGGGATATCACGGCGAAGACTCGGACTTACGGCGCTGGGGTTTGCGCTTGGCGGCGCGCGGCGGCCCGAGCGCGAAGCGCAAAGCGATCGTGGCGGTGGCGCGCAAACTAGCTGTGCTGATGCACGTGTTGTGGCGGCAGGACGTGGCCTTCGATCCGTTTTACCAGACGAACCCGCGAGCGGCAGGCTAGCGCTGAGAAATGCGAATCTTAGCAGACCGCTACGAGCAGCGAATCCCCTTTCCCTCTGCTGGCAGGATTCCAGATCGGTCCTCGCCGTCCAGGGTTCGCTTCGCCGCGCTCGGCGCGCCCTGGACTGCTCCGGGCCGATCGGAGAGCAGGACTTATATGAGGGAAAGGGGATAACCGGAACGAGCCGCCTGCCGACCACTCGTGTGGCGGCTGTCAGCCGCGAAATCCCCGAGCGCAAAAAGGAACGTCGGATCGAAGCAGGCACGTAGGAACGTCGGATTGAAGGAGGGAAGGAAGAACGTCGGATTGAAGGAGGTTGAGGAATCGTAACAGCGCAAAGGGACAGACCGAGTTCGCGGCGACTGCGAGTCCACGCCCGGTCCGAAGAGGCCGAGACAGAGAGAGCAGCGCCGCTAGATCGAACTTCATAGAGCACCGCGTCCTCAGCGACGACCAACGAGTGCGGATGGAAGCCCGGTCAAACATCCCATCAGCTGAAAGTTCCTCACTCCTCCCTTGACAATGACGAGCCTCCTCATGGAAGGCGTGGACGGCAGTCCACGCTCAGCGGCGGGCACTCGGTCGCCCCCGCAGGCCTAGGCAGCATTCCAAACATACGAATACCGGGCGCCGCCAGCAGCGTCAACCCCGAAAAGAGTAATCTGAGGATATGCCTACTTCGACCGCGGTGTCCGTCGAAGAGTACCTTTCGACCGACTACAGCCCGGACCGCGAATACGTGGACGGTGCTGTGGTGGAGGGCAACTTGGGCGAACGAAGTCACAGCCGCTTACAAACGCTGGTATCTG
This sequence comes from Bryobacterales bacterium, assembly GCA_965224215.1. Lineage (GTDB taxonomy): Bacteria > Acidobacteriota > Terriglobia > Bryobacterales > UBA6623 > CBDCYS01. Next base: position 20,157 of record CBDCYS010000002.1, read on the forward strand.
GCTACATCCTGGCCCGCGAAAAACAGTGGCGCGTTGTCGCTCTGACAGATCAGCGAGTCCAAGCAAAGGCGAACCGGTTCCGAATACCGGATATTTGTGTGCTTGCCGAAGACGATCCCAACGAACCGATCGTTCGGCTTCCTCCGATTGTTTGTATCGAGATCCTTTCCCGAGACGATCGCATGTCAGCAATGAAAGAGAGGATCGCCGACTACCTGGCAATGGGAGTGGGGCACATTTGGTTTCTGGATCCCGTTGCCGGAAGCGCGTTTGACGTCACAAGAGGAGGTATCCGCGAGGTCAACGAGGAAACTCTGCGGGCCGCCAAGACCCAGATTGCACTCCCGATTGCCGAATTGTTCCGGCAACTTTAGATCCGGCAACTTTAGAATAGAATCGATAAGCACGTAGCGCGAGCCTCGGAGAAACCCGCGGTCTACGGCTTTCCCAAGCGGCGCGCGCCTCCTGGCGGGCACTTCGGCCTCCGGGCCGACGTAGGCGAGCTGTGCCGCGATAATATCCCCGCTAATGGCGGTTGCTTGCTACGAACTTACTCCCGCTCCGCCAATAACTTCGTCAGTGTCTGCACCAAATCAGCACGCTTGACTTCCTGCTGGCCGAAGCGCGCTGATTTCCATTCATCGTGACCCGCGACTTCGGCTGCTTTCTCCCGGCCGACTTCCATCTCTTTCAGGGTCACGACATCACGCCCGGCTTCGTCTCCGCCCATGATAACCACGAACGGAATGGCGAGACGGTCCGCCCTCTGCAATTGTTTGCCCAGCTTCTTGGGCTTGCCGAGATGAATCTCCGTCGGAATACCGACCCGGCGAAGCTCGAAGGTGATCGCCAGATACTCACTCATCAAACTGGCGTCCATTGCAGTGACGAGCACTTGCGAAGTAGTGTGCTTCAAGGGCACTCGCTTCAGCTCGACAAGCGCGGCCAGAAGCCGGTCAACGCCCAGTGAGGCGCCGGTCGCCGGAATCCGCTGCCCCGTAAAACGGGTGACTAAATCGTCATACCGTCCCCCTGCGAAGACAGACCCAAATTGCGGGGCGTCCAGCAAAACTGCCTCAAATACCGGTCCCGTATAGTAAGCCAGCCCGCGAGCAATACTCACGTCGATGACGACGCGATCGCTCTTGTAGCCCAAGGCGTTGAGATGAGAAGAAATGCGGCCGACGGCATGGAGTTCTTCCTCGGCACTATCAACGCCGGAGAAAAGGCCGCGCAGGCTATCGAGCACCTCGCCGCGGTCGGAAGCGGGAATGGCGAGAAACTCTTCGATCTTGTCAACCTGTTCGCTCGTCAGTCCGACTCCGCTAATCGTGTCCCCTGACTCGTCCACGTAACCGATGGTCAGCTCAAGCCGGACCTTGGCCGCACCGATCTTTTCGAGCTTGTCGAGAACGCGGAAAACCTCCGCGCCGGCCGCTTCGGGTATAGATGCAAAACGCAGGAGTAAATTGAGAATCTTGCGGCTAGAGAACCGTACTTTATAGGGGCGGGCCTTGAGTGCGTCCAAGGTATCGCACATCCCGGCGATGATCTCGGTATCGGCAACTTCCGACTCGGTCCCGACTGAATCGAGGTCAAACTGGACAAACTCCCGAAAACGTCCCGGAGCCGGCTTGTCCGCGCGCCAAACCGGAGACACCTGGTAGCGCCGAAACGGGAACACCAGATCCTTCTGTTGCGCAACAAAGCGCGACAGCGGGACGGTCAGGTCAAAGCGCAGTCCGAGTTCCTCTTCCTCAGGATTGGAAACGCGAAAAATCTGCCCTTGGGTTTCCTGGCCCGCCGAGCCGGAAAGCACATCAAGGTACTCAACGGCCGGGGTTTCCAGCGGCGCGAAGCCATAGAGTTCATAGACTTTGCGGGCTGTGTCGATCAGGTGCTGTCGCGCCAGCATGTGATCCGAACGCAGGTCACGAAGGCCACGCGATAAACGAGGTTCAACCATAGTGATTGGGGAGTTGGAAACCGCGGAAACGACCCGCCGACAACTGCCTCAGCTTAGCACTTTTGCTTCCGGGGACCCGTGTTCCTCTAGGCTTGGCCTCATGGCAGATCGCCTGAATGCTGTCGTTCAACACGACGAAACGCCTGCCCGTTGACTTGCGTGTTGGGTTGCGTCAGAATTGTGTCCGCTGGCGGCGGTCCGGTGTCGTTTCGTTGGCGCTGCCCGTCGCGGCGTGAAAAAGGAGGCTGAGAATGAACACAGGATCATATATTGGTGCGTCACTTGCTACGGGAGTGGTTCGAACCATCCTAAACTCGGTCTTTTACGGGTTTCTCTTGGCTGGGATGTTCGAGGACCTCAGGACCGCCCATCCCGGAGTGTTTCGTGAAGTGATTCCTGGCTATATTGCCACCGACTTTATCTTCGCGTTTGCCTTTGTGTATCTGTTTGCCAAAGTTGGCCCGTCTTTGGGCGGAGGTTTCAAGGGCGGCGTCTGCCTGGGCATATTGATCGCGATCCTTTCACCGGTGACCGGAATTCTCTATCAGTTTTTCGGGGTCACCTTTCTCTCGGTTGGCATGGTCGCCACCGACATGGCGTTTCAGATTGTTTCGCACATCGTTGCGGGTGCCTTGGCGGGAGCGATCTACAAACCCTAGACGATGGACAGTCAGTAAGGAAGGTCGTTCGCCGAGACAAGGGGAAGCGGACAGGTGCACTCCACCGGCTTGGATTGCGGAACTGTTGCGCTGAGCGGAGTATCGCGCTGAGTGCGGGCCAGACCAGGCTCACGCCTGGGGCTCTGAATTTCGGTTTGGCGCTGAGCCAGCGATATATTCACTTGCGCTGGCTTGAGGGTAGTTACGAACTGACGATCGCGGCCAGCGTATCCACCCCTGCCTGAGCCACGGCGCCGTCCTCGTGAGACATCACCCCGCTGACCCCTATAGCGCCCACGATCTCACCCTCAACAAAGAGAGGCACCCCTCCTTCCACGGGAAGGGCTCCTGGCAAGCTCATCATGCCGACGTTCCCACCGGTCACGACATCGGCAAAGGCTTTGCTGGGACGCTTGAACAGCGCGGCGCAGCGAGCTTTTGCAATTGCTACTTCGACGCTTCCAATTTGGGTGTCATCAATCTTCCGAAAGTAGATTAGTTGACCGGCCGGGTCCAAGATCGCGATGGCCACGGGCCAACTGTTCTTGACCGCCTCAGCCTCCGGCTGTGACGGCTAATTTGCTTAGCGACGTCAAGAGTCAGGATCGGCTTGGTAGGGAGCTGCATTTCGAATTCCTCCGACTAGAAAAATCAACATGAAAAGCGTTACGAAAGAAAAGCCAGGAAGTTGGAGCCGCCGACGTTAAACGGGCCTGCTCATCGTAGCAAACCAGT
>CBDCYS010000003.1:0-53096 GCA_965224215.1 Bryobacterales bacterium
CGGAGCCCCGCTAGCTCGCACCCAGGAGTCTACATTATGCTTTCACAAACGGCACCACGACTTTTCCTTGCACTTGCCTTCCTTCTCGCTTCAGTCGTTTCAGCCCAGGAACTTCCCGTGCTGGGCATCGCGCATGTGGGGTTTAAGGTCAGCGATTTTGAAAAATCCAAGCAGTTCTACACCGAGGTTCTCGGCTACGAAGAGGCGTTCGGTCTCGGCGCTGGCGAAAAGGTCACCGCCGCTTATTTCAAAGTCAACGATGACCAGTTCATCAAGCTGGTTCCGGTGGCCGCACCCGCCCCAGACGACCGGCTCGAGGAAATCGCTTTGCAAACTTCCGACATCGAAGCGATTCGCGCGGAAATGGGAGCGGTTGGCGTCCGGTTTACCGATACCATTACCTGCTCCGATGGCTCTCTCTGTCTGGAGGTGAGGGCCACCGATGGACACAAGCTGTTGTTCGTCCAATATGTCGATGGATCGAAGCAGTCTCAAGCCAAGGGTATGTTCTTGAACGATCGCCGCATGTCCACGAAGCTATGGCACACCGGCATCAGCGTCGCTGACGAAGCCTTAGCGAATGGTTTCTATGGCGACCGGCTTGGATTTGAAGAAGTTTGGAGAGGCGGGCCCGAGGGCCAACCCACGGCGTGGGTCAATCTACGGATGCCAGGCGAGCGCGGAGACTACATTGAATACATGCTTCACGACGCCCCCCCACGCGTGAGCGTCTCGGGGAGATGCACCACATTGCCTTGCAAGTGGACGACATTCAAGCCGGCTACAAAACGGCTATCTCTCGCGGCGTGCCCGACACCGAGCGCCATCAACCGCGAGCCGGACAGGTCGGTCGCATGCTGCTGAACCTGTTCGACCCCGACGGCACGCGTGTTGAACTGATGGAGCCCCGAGCCGTAGCCCCAAGTCCGTCCGCCGCCGCGCTTCGCCGAAGCCATTGAGAGACGACCGGCGACCGAGAGGGAGCGGCCGCGACACCCGAGCGCTCCCCCGCCCCAAGGCCCAATAATATCCACTCCAGAGCCATGTAAGCCGCGAAGCGGCCGCCGGTGAAAACCCCGCGCGGCTGAACTCGGCCCATCTCGATAAGGCATAATCGGTTCTTATGCCTGCCAGGCGCGACGCATTTTTTGCAGCTTTCATCGCCACGATCGCGTTTGCCGCCTGCTCCGGGGATGTGGTGGTCCACCCGCCACCGCCCGAGGACCGCTGGGTATCTCCCTACCCGCCGCCTCTTGAGTCCTGGGTTGACATGAACCAGCCCGATGCAGACCGCTACATCGTGTCCGGCGTTCGCGAGGTTCATGTGCAAGGACAGCGCTGGGTCGACCGCAAAGGTGTCATCCAAGTTCTGGCACCGCCGTTCTTGGATCTGCATTTTCATCTGGCGTTCACACTGCCCCCAGCAGTCGCGAACAAAGCCGGCGTCATCACCTTGAGAATCGCGGTCAACGACGAACTTTTCGGGGCGTTTACCTACACCGAAGCAGGGACTTACGAGATCAAAAAGCCGGTTGCCGCCGAAAGCTTGCCTTGGGACCGCAACACTGAAATCTCGCTGGAAATCGAACCCTCCAGGAACGCGAACTGGGAGCCGTTCGAACTAGGTTTCCTGATCAAGAACGTGGGATTTCGGCCTTGATTTCTCACGCCTTCGACTGATGCAGATCGAAGCCATTCGCAAAGTGGTCAGCATTCTGTTTGGCGCGGGATTGACGGTCGGCTGCGCATTGCTCATAGGCCGGCTGATCTTAGCTCGGCTGAGGGGCGTTGCCCAGACGGTCACAAAGCGCGAGGGGCTGCTGTTCTCGCTGGCGATCGGCGCGGCGGTGCTGAGCAGTTGGGTCTTCTTGCTGTGCGCCGCTGGGCTGGTCTATGACGCCGTGTTGTGGGGAACGGCAGTTCTGGTCTCGCTTGTCTGGTGGCGAGGACGGCGAACCCTGACTCATGCCCCTGAATTCCAGCCAGAACAAGAAGGGCATGAGCCCGGAGATCGCTTTTGGTACCTTCTGCTGGGTGCCATCGGGGCTTTCTACGCCTACCTCTACCTGCCCAATGCACTCGCGCCCGAAACCAGCGCCGATGGCTACACCTATCACTTGGGCCTGGTCGGCCGCTATTACCGCGAACATGGGTTTCCGGCGATCACAACGAACATCTATGCCTATCTTTCCCAAGGCACCGAGATGCTGTATCTGTTCGCGTATAGCTTCGGCCGGCATTCCGCGGCCAAAATGGTTCACTTCGGAATTTTCCTTGCCACCCTTGCCGGGATGCTGCTCTTCGCGCGGCGGCACGGCGCAGTGTCCGCGGGGGTAGTGGCGGTCGTTCTTTACGGATGCTCGCCCGTTGTCGGACCAACAGCCACGAGCAGCTACAACGACTGCGCGCTGGCGTTCTTTCAGTTCCTGACGTTCTACGGCTTGTTGATCTGGTGGAAACACCGCACGGCGCAGTGGCTTGCAATGATCGGCGTGCTGGCTGGATTTTGCTTCGCCATCAAATACACCGGCGGCCTCACGATCCCGGTGGCTATGGTGGTTGTCGCCGCGGGCGCCTGGAAGCAGTCCCACAACCTCCGGGGGCCTTTGCGCGCGGCTCTGCTGGTTGCCGGCATTTCGGCGGTCTTCGTGCTGCCGTGGACACTAAAGAACGCCTGGTTTGTGGGCAACCCGGTCGCCCCACTCTACAACCGCATCTTCCCGAATCCGAACGTCACCGTTCAGTGGGAGGACGCGTATGTGGCATGGGAGAAGCACTATTCTCACGAGCCGCAGCCACTGGCCGAAGAGCTGGCCGAGGCGCCGCTCGAGTTGACAATTCGCGGCGGCAAGCTAGGCGGCATGCTAGGACCAGTCTTCCTGCTGGCCCCGTTCGCGTTACTGGCTTGGCGTCGCCCGGCGGCGAAGCCGCTCTTGGCGGCGGCCCTTATCTGCGCCCTGCCGTGGTGGGCCAATGTTGGAACGAGATTTCTTATCCCTTCCCTAGTCTTCGTCTCGCTAGCTATGGGCATGGCGCTAAGTGCGCTGCCAGGCCGCTGGCGCTACGCGCTGGGCTGCCTTGTTCTGCTTGGGCATAGCCTCAGCGGATGGCCCGATCTGCTCCTTCTATGGCATTCGGGGCAGCTCTGGCGGCTGAATGAAATACCCTGGGCCGCGGCGCTGCGGGTGGAACCCGAGCACGAGTACCTGCAACGGCGCATCCCCTACTTCAAGGCCGCTCAGATTCTGGCCCGCGAAGCTGGTCCCGAAGACCGCGTACTGAGCCTCGAACCTCTCGCCGAGGCCTACTTTTCGGCTGAGCTTCAGGTCTCTTATCAAGGGGCCCGCAACGAGGACTTATACCAGGGGATGTTGGCGGCGATCGAGCCGGACCTTTGGCCGGCCCGCGAACTGCGGGTCCAGTGGAACGAACAGGCCTTGACTGGATTCCGCATGGTCCAGCGGAGGGACCATGCGTCGAGTCATTGGATTCTTTCCGAGATTCAGTTCGCTCGAAACGACGACTCTGTTGATATCGATACCCGTTGGAATATTCAGGCAACACCCTTTCCCTGGACAGTGGCTCGTCTGTTCGACAACAACCCGCTGACCGCGTGGAACAGCGGGCAGCCGCTTCTTCGAGGAATGTCCGTGCAGGTTACGTTTCCCGAGGCTCTCACGATGAACCGCGCCGACCTGGTCTACCGCCTGGGGGCAATACTATTCGGAGCTCGACTTTTTCGGCCAGACCCTGGAAGGCAACTGGGTGCAGCTCGAAGTCTGGTCTGACCTGCAAGTTCGGCCCATCTCCGCAGCGGAAATCAAGGCGTGGGTCGGAGAGTCTTTGCGGCGAGCGGGCGTCGGCTTTCTAGTGATCAACACCGAGGGCGGAGGCCACAACATTGTGTCGCCGCACATCGCCAAGGAACCAACCGCCTGGGGACTCGAGGAAATCAGCCAAGATGGCGCGGTTCGAGTTTATCGGGTGAAAAAGGGGCATAGCCTTAGGGGGCAAGCTCCGAACAGTGGGTGACGACCGAACATATGTAGCGGAGCCACGCGGATTCCAAATGCAGGTTCGAGAGTTAGTTTGGAGGGATTCGGCTTCTAGCGTGCGACTATGGGGGGAGTAAAATAGACGACCTCTGGGCGGATCATGCCCGGTCGAATCTCGCGACACGGTCCAATGGACAATTGAAAGCCGGAGTCGGCTTCATTCACCGCGGCGGGGACCGCTTCAATATCATCCGGCAGATTCTCCGTCGCAATCGCCATCCGGGGACGAAACTTTCGCAGGGTTTGTGAAGCCCCGTTGAGAGCGTTCCGCTCGGCCCCTTCGATGTCCATCTTGATGAAATCGACGCGTTTCAGATCGAGTTCCGCGACGATTGAGTCAATCGTCACCAGCTCTACATCGACTTGGGATTCAACCATGCCCTCATTGCGCTCCTGCATGACCAGCGAATCAAGCAACGAATTATCATACAGCGACAACTTCATTGTGTCTGGTTCGTTCCAGAGGGCCTTCGGGATGACTGTGACGCGTCCTTCTGCGATCTCATCAGCAAAGTTTCTATTGAGCGCCTTCACGTTGAGCGGAGACGGCTCGACAATGACGACATGGGCGGCACCCGAGTTCAGTGCTGAGCGAGAAAAGGTCCCAATGTTAGCGCCGCAATCAAGGACGACATCGCCAGGTTGCACTTTTACCGGTCCAGCCTGGTAGAGGTCAAGGACTTGCTCGGCCAACACGAAAATAACATTATTGCCCCTCGGCGCCCAAATTCTGCCAGAGGAAGTCTCCCAATGAATCAGTTCATCGTCTTTCTCAATAACCTTGATGGTCTCGTCGATTTGGTTTCTAATCGCCGTGATGTCGTTATCAATTTCCAGCACGTCAGCTAGATCACAACCCACGGTGTCGCCCCAAGCGTATGTCGCCAGGTTGCTGACCTGCTGACGAAATCGTTCGGGTCCGAAGCGGGCGAGCACCAGCAAAACGGCTGGAATCAGCATCATCAGGGATACGATATTCAACCATCGCATTGTGGCCGCGTTGCTGGTCTTAACCATAGGGCCATGGTCGCATGCTCCGCCGAGGGAGGCAAGCACTGAGGCGGCTAATGAGCACTGGGCGGGTTTGCCTCTTGGCCTTCCGGGCGCCCGGCAGAATGCTTCCCCGCCGGCATAGAAACCTCGGGAAGAACGGGGAGGGCCATTCCGCGAGCATCGACATGGACGCCGCTCCCCCACGCAAGTGGGAGAAACTTTCGAGATTCGAGAATCAACACCGCGACCTTAGTCGAGCGGGTTGCAACCGTATGTACCTCAGAGGATCAGCTGCCTCGTCGTTTCGATAGCAATTGTCGTCGGGTGTAAGGGGGTGTAAGGCAGTCCAAAGCAATGGAGACCCAACGCCATTCCCCTTCGCGATTGATGTAACACCTGAATTATGCACTGCGGCGTGGACCTGAGGAGGGCTGAGCCGCAAGAGACCATTTGGGACCCCCGAAAACATGGGGTAAAAAGGTAGGCTGGCAAAGATCCCAGCTTCGCCAGCCAACCCCAAGGAGGTCACCCACATGGTTACCAGACGAAAACAGCATAGCTCCCAAAGGCCCGTCCAACAAGGCCCAGCCGTGACGGCCTCGCGGCCCAATAAAATCGGGGCTTCGACGCCTTACCACTTCCGCGGCAGGAAGCCGACTCCCTACGGCGGCTTGCTGCCGGTGGTCGGGAGGGCGCTGATCTGAGAGCCTGGCTATGCGCTATGCATAAAATTTTATGCACTAGCCGTAACGCACTGGAAACACGTCACTTCCGAGCGAGGTTTTGACGACGCGGATTCTGGGCGGGAAGGGAAACCGGACACGGAGAAGCCAAAAGACCAGTTGCCGAGCTACCACCTCACGACGACCGCCAACCCGCTACGAACGCAGCCACACTCGCAAAGTGAATCTGTGCATAATTCAGGTAACACGAGTCTCGATTTGGTAGACATGCCCGTATGGCGCTGGCTAAGATGAGCCTTATCATCTGAAAACGGCGGAAATGGAAAGCGCGGAGCGTAGCTAGCGGGGAACGCGGTTTTGCGCGACAGTAGGCAGTTTGCCCCGACATCAAAGCGATCTGCCCCCAAAATATTATGAGAACGTTCAACATGCTGGTGGTCGTCTGTCTGCTGCTATCGGCGGCGGCGACGGCGCAGAAGGTCGACTCAACGGTTCGCGGGCAGGTCACCGACCCGTCCGGCGGAACGGTCGCCAGTGCCACGGTCACCGCGAAGAATGTCCTCACGGGAACGTCTCGCTCGGTGCAGACAAACGGGCAAGGCTACTACGTTATCGCTGGACTAACCCCAAGCCAATACGAGATTGAGGTCGTGGCTTCGGGCTTCAAGAAACTGCGCCAGACTGGCGTCTTGCTAGCGGTCCGGGAGCAAGCCCGCGTCGACCTGCTTCTGGAAGTCGGGGAACTGAGCGACGAGGTAACCGTCAGCGCCGAGCTTCCGACGATCGATCTGGAATCCTCGGCGGTAGGCAGCGTGATCCCGAACAACTACGTTGTGAATCTGCCGCTCAACGGGCGAAATTTCCTCGAGCTGGCTCTGTTGGCGCCGGGTGTCACCCCGAGCGCCGAGGGCTCGGCCGGGTCCGCCCGCGGCCGTCTGGCATTTCAATCCAACGGCCTGCGTGAATCACACAACTCTTACATCTACGACGGGATCTATGCGGTGGACCCGGTTCTCAACAGCTTTACGCTGACCCCTCCGGTCGACGCCATTGGCGAATTCCGCGTCCACACTAGCGGCACCGAAGCCGGGTTTGGACGAAACAGCGGCGGTCAGGTAGCGGTTGTTCTCAAGCAGGGGGCCAACCGCCTGCATGGGTCGGCATACGAATTTTTCCGGAATGATTCGCTCGATGCCCGGAACTTCTTCGACGACCCGGGCCGATCGCAGCCGAAGCTGCACCGCAATCAGTTTGGCTTTGCGGTTGGCGGCGCGATTCGTCCCAACAGTAGTTTCTTTTTCGTTGATTACGAGAGACTCATCGAACGGCGCGGTATCACTCAAACGACCAATGTGCCGACAGCGGCCGAACGAGCGGGCGACTTTTCAGGGAGTCTATTTCCGCCGCCGATTGATTTCTTGACTGGCCAGCCCTTCCCCAATTCGCGCCTTCCGTTTACGCATCCCATCGGAGCAGGCATTGCCAACCTCTACCCGCTTCCAAATCGCCAGGTCTTTGGCCAAAACTTCGTAGCCGCCCCGACCCAGCGAAACCGCAGTGATAAGTTTGACGTGCGAATCGATCAGTCTCTCGGCAGCAACGGCACCCTCACGGGTCGTTATAGTTTTGGGGACACCGAGCTGTTCGAGCCCTTCGCGACAGGCAGCGCGGTGTTGCTGCCTGGATACGGCAACAATGTCGACGAGCGCGGACAGAACTTGATGATCGCCGAGACTCACGCTCTCAGCTCGCGCTGGCTCAACGATTTTCGGTTCGGCTTCAATCGCATTGGGAACGGCACGTTTCACGAGAACGTCAGCCGCAGCGTGAACCAGTCCGTCGGCCTCCCGGATTTCGCGAGCCGCGACCGGGACCTGGGCCTCAGTTCGATTTCCGTAACCGGGTTCTCTCCGCTCGGAGACGAGGTCAACAATCCTCAGCAGAGCACGGTCGACAGTTATCAGATTCTCGACACCGCTAGCTATGTCCAGGGCAATCACTTGTTGCGATTCGGCTTCGAGAGGCGCTGGATCAGCCAAGACGCATTTCGGGACGTTCTCTCGCGAGGCTTGATCAACTTCTTAGGCGCCTTCACGCAGAATCCGATGGCGGATCTCCTGCTGGGGTTGCCGACCTTCACGGGCGGCGCTGTGAGCGACAATCCCCAAGCGTTGCGGACGGGAAACACGAGCTTCTTTGTTCATGATGCATGGAAGGTTGGCCGGAATCTTACCCTGAATCTGGGGCTCCGCTACGAATACAACACTCCGGCCCATGATGCGAAAGACGCGGCGTATGTGTACGACCCCGACGTCTTTTCCGTCGTGCCGGTCGGTCAAAACGGTATTCCGCGTGGCGGTTTTGAAAGCGACCGCAACAACTTCGCGCCGCGTGTTGGCCTGGCTTGGAGCCCCTTCGACTCGAGCCGCACCGTGATTCGGGCGGGCTACGGCATTCATCACAACTTTTCCCCCTTGGCGCCTGGACAGGGAATCTACTTCAATCCGCCGTTGTTCAATTTCCAGCTCTTCTTCCCGTCGCAACAAGGCGGCGCCATCACGGTTGACAACCCTTGGCCGGCGCAGTTGCAGGCTCCGGTACCGCCGAGCGCGTTCGCCTACGATCGCAACCTGAGGACAAGCTATGCCCAGCAGTGGAACTTCAGTTTTCAAGGCGAGATAAACCAGGAAGTGATTGTCGAAATCGGCTACCACGGCACCAAGGGATCCAAGCTCCTCACCGCGCGCGATATCAATCAGCCCGCACCTAGCCCGCAGTTCCCGAACTTGCGGCCGATGCCTTTCTTCCAGTCGATCGACCAAACCGAATCGAGCGCCGATTCGATTTACCACAGTCTTCAGACCCAGCTGCAGTGCCGCTTCCGCGGCGGGCTGACCGGGCTGTTCTCTTATACTTTTTCGAAATCGATTGACAACGCTTCGAACTATTTCCCCAGCGCAGTGGACAACAACTTCCCGCAAGACAGCAGTAACGTAGACGCGGAGCGCGGACTTTCCAGTTTCGACCTGCGGCAACGTTTTTCAGGAAGTTGGGTTTACGAGCTGCCGGTCGGTCCCGGTCACAAGGTCGGCGGAAATCTGCCGGGCTGGCAGAAGGCAGTGATGTCGGGTTGGATGGTCAACGGCGTGATGACATTCCAGACAGGTCAGCCGTTCACGGTTGGGTTGCCACGCGAGTTGGACAACAGCAATACCGGAATTTCCTTCCTAGGCGGTGCGGCCGACCGGCCCAACCTGGTCGGCAATCCTGCTCTAGGGAACCGTGACCCCAGCCGCTGGTTTGCCACCGAGGCATTCGGCCTGCCGGCGTTCGGCAGCTTCGGGAACGCCGGACGAAATATCCTCAGCGGCCCGTCGTCGGCCAACATCGACTTCTCGCTGCTCAAGGATATGAAGGTCGGTGAAACGGCCAAGGTACAATTCCGGGCTGAGTTCTTTAACGTGTTCAACACGCCAAACTTCCATCAGCCGAACGCCTTGTTCGGCACCGCGGGATTCGGCCGCGTGCTCTCTGCCCGAGCCGGCCGCGAGGTCCAGTTTGGACTCAAGTTCCTGTTCTAGCCCTAGCCCAACCCCGAAAACAGAGAAGAGTCCCTGTACTTCGCCTCGCGACTTGGTGAGAAACCGGGTTTGGTGTTAATGGCGGAAGTGCCGGACCCCGGTGAACACCATCGCGAGCCCCAGCTTGTTGGCGGCGTCGATGACTTCCTGGTCGCGTTTGGACCCTCCCGGCTGAACGACTGCCGTGACGCCATGCTTGGCAATTTCCTCGACTCCGTCGGGAAACGGGAAGAAAGCGTCGGAGCCGACCACGGTTCCTTCGAGCGGCAACGCAGCCTTGTCGGCACCAATGCGGGCGGCGTCCACCCGGCTCATCTGTCCCGCTCCGACGCCAACAGTCTGCCCACGGCGCACGTAGACGATGGCGTTCGATTTGACGTGTTTGACAATCTTCCAGCCAAACTCCAGCGCAGCTAGCTCGTCTTCGGTAGGCTCGCGCGCTGTGACCACTTTGACTTGTTTCCGATCCCATCCCAGCTCGTCTTGGGTCTGAGCGAGATAGCCGCCCGAGATGCTTTTGATCGCCGGACCCGACGCCTCGGCAGCCACTTCGAGCAACCGCAAATTCCTCTTCTTGGCGAGAATCTCCAGCGCTTCCTGGCTGTATCCAGGAGCCGAGATTGCCTCGGCGAAGAGGTGCGATACCGCTTCGGCCGTTTCGCCATCTAGCACTCGGTTGAACGCCAGCACGGATCCAAAAGCTGAGACCGGATCGCACTCCAAGGCCTTTCGAAAAGCCTCAGCCAACGACGCTTGCTCAGCGCAGCCGCAGGGATTCGTGTGCTTGATGACCGCCGCCGCGGGATCCTCGAACTCTTGGATCAACTGCCAGGCCGCATCTAAGTCCACAAGGTTGTTGAAGGAAAGCTCCTTGCCTTGCAGCTTGCGAGCCGTCGCGATACCGCCCGGCCCCGATGCGTAAAGTGCCGCGCTCTGGTGGGGATTCTCGCCGTACCGCAACTGCTGAGTTTTCCGCACGCGCACATCGAGCGTCGCGGGCAAGGAGCCTTCATCATCCGCCGCCCCTTCTCCTGAACGGGAAATTCGGTCGAGCTTTGCGCTGATTGCCCGATCGTAGGAAGCGGTGAGACGAAACGCCCGCTGCGCCAAATACCAATGTGTCTCCCCGGAAAGCTGAGTACCGTTTTCTTCTAGTTCCGCCGCGACCCGCTCGTAGTCGTCAGGATCGGTCACAACAGCGACGTCCTGAAAGTTCTTCGCCGCCGCGCGAATCATCGTTGGCCCACCGATGTCGATGTTCTCGATGATCTCCTCAAAAGTGACACCGGGGCGCGAAGCCACCTTCTCGAATGCGTAGAGGTTGACGACCACCATGTCGATTGCGGCGATCTGATGCTCAGCCAGCGCCGCCATGTGCTCGTCGTTGGAGCGAATCGCCAATACGCCCCCGGCGACCTTGGGGTGCAGCGTCTTCACGCGGCCGTCCAGCATCTCGGGAAACCCAGTCAGCTCGGAGACATCGCGCACGTCGAGCCCGGACTCCCGCAGCAGCTTGGCTGTTCCTCCGGTCGAGACCAGCTCGACTCCCTGCTTCGCGAGACGGCCGGCGAATTCGGCAATACCTGTTTTATCGGTAACGCTGAGGAGGGCTCGCTGTATCTTGGTCATAGGTAGATGGCAGGGTCGGATTGCGGAAAGAAGGGAAGAATCCGTGATTCTCCCATCCCGGCATACCGCTTGGCAAATCAGCCTGGGGGGCCCGCCCTGACAGGTAGTGTTCAGCGGCCGTGAAGAGCCTAATTCGCCGAGCCGGAACTTGAAACGTGAATCTTTTAGATATAGTTATCAGAGTTACAATAAATGGCGATAATTTAGTTGACACCCAAGTACTGCTTGCCGCAGAATGATAGTGCGCTAGTATCGGTCGCAAAAGTGGATCGACGCCCGCCGGTGGCCACGTCCCCCGCTGTTCTCTTTCTTGGGCGAGCATCGGCGAAAGCGCCGCTGGAGGCACGCACGTGATAGACGGTGCAACGGCCCTGGTGGTCATGTCCCGAGAGCGCCGTTTGCCGATCCTCGATCATCTCGAATCCTTCAAGCTCAATGTACTCGAGGCAGAGGACTGCCGCGAGGCCCGCTCTCTTCTTCAGACTCGTCCGCCGCTGGAAATTGTCATCGTCAATGTCAGCCTTGCCGACGGCAACTGGTGCGACATTTTCAGATGCATCGTCGACTATGGAATTGGGGCCAACGTTGTCGGCACCTCTCGACAGGCGGACGAGAAACTCTGGTTCGAGGTCTTGTGGAGGGGAGCCTACGATCTACTGGTGGAGCCATTCGAACGCGAGGAATTGCGTCGCGTTGTCGAAGGCGCCACCAGAGCACTTCAAGTCCAACGTGCCTCGCAACATCGGTTGGCCGCAACGGGCGGGGCGCGTTAGGTTTACAAGAGACGGAGTAGCGGGACGGCCGTAAAGAAGTCCCGGAATAGAGTCGATGCCGCACCCGGCAGGATGGCCTGGGCGGAAACTAGGCGTCTTCGTGGTCGCGGAAATGGCGGTCAAGCGCCAGTTTGTTCGCGGCGGAAATGGTTTCAGTAAACTGCTTCATCTCCGGCGGTGGCATCGGCTGGAAGCCTCGCGCGGCCTCGGTATTTTCGCGGATGAAGTCCAGTTTGGGCATCCCGCAGGTCGCCAGACTCACCGGCAGCGAAAGTGCGTATCGCAACAATAGCGCGGTTCCCGACTTGCCAGGACCGCTACCGATTAAGCTCTCCTGTCCCGTGACCTTCATGGCGATGATGCCGAGATTCTTGCGCACAGCGACGGGCAGGGCTACTTTTTCAAAGCTCTGCTCGTCCGGTTTGTGGGGAATGGCCTCACTGAATACATCGCTCGGGTCCTTCTTCCAGAAACCTGAACCGTCTGGACTGTAACCCTGCTGTCCGGCGTTCAATGCCATCTGAGTGCAATCGAAATCGTGACGCTCTAGAGCGTTGCGTAGCGAAATCGGGTCGGCGTGCGAGGTGATGCCGATCCAGCGGACAATCTTCTGATCTCGCAGTTTGTATAGCGCTTCCAGAGCACCTCCCTTCTCTTCGATCGCCGCTAGATCTTCAGGGGATCGCAAGGCGTGAATGTGGAGGACGTCGATCTGGTCAGTCTGCAACCGCTTCAGGCTTTGGTCACAGCGGCGGAAGACTTCGTTGGCCGTGCGCGCCCCCGTCTTGGTGGCCAAGATGAGATCTTTGCGGCGATGATTTGTGGCCTTGCCGACCCAGGTCTCGCTCGTGCCGTCGCCGTAGCCCTGCGCCGTATCCATGTAAGTGATGCCCAACTCGAGAGCCAGATTGATGGCTTCGACGCCACGCTCTTCCACCCCGTAGGCCATCCACAACCGGTTGCCACAACCGAGGGCCAGGATCGACGGATTCAGTCCCGTGCGCCCCAGGGGCCGCGTCGGCAGCTTCTGGCCGTTTCCAACGTTGGCCGCATTCGCCACGGACGCGCTTGCCACCGCGCCGGCCACAAAGTCTCTGCGAGTTAGGTTATTGCTCATCCATGTCTCCTTTGTCCAGACGATCGCATATTGACCGGGTCTATTGCAAACCAGGGATTGTTGCGCGGGTTGACAGGCTTCGGCCGAAACTAGTCGAATCGATCAACGCGGATACCAAGCTTGGTAGCTGCGGTTGCCATCCCGATCGGTGGTCGCGATTCGCCGGCAGCCCAAGTCAAGGGCGATCGCAAGTTGCAGTGCGTCCAAAGTTTCAAGGGGTTCGTGCTTGTGCTCTTCGATTAACTCGTCTGCCCGCAGAACATGATGGTCCTCTAGCGGGTGAACCGTCAGAAAACCGTGCCACACGTCGGCTTGAAAGGCCTGCAGAATCTCTCTCGAGTACGGCGGTCAGGTCCCTTGCCCCTGTCAGAACCGCGGGCGGCGAGGCGAAGTCGAGTCAACTGGACGTGTAGCCAGCCCTCGCCCGACTGGGTTCGTAGCTACTCCGATGCTTGTTTACTCAGGAAAACCCATCTTTTCGATCAACTGCGCGTAGCGCGGGTCCGACCGCAGCGGATCAAAAAACGGTTCGACGTTTAGATAGACGAGGGCATTCGCCTTTTCAGCGTACGCTTGTTCGATCAACTCGAAAGCCTCATCGAGGTCGCCGAGCAGCATGGGCAAGATGGCCAGTATGATCGGGGAAATGTATTTGGTTTTAGAAAGCACTTTGAGCTGTTGATATAGCTCCATCGCCCTCTTTCGATCACCCATCATTGCGCAAGTTGTGGCTTCCGTATTGAGTTGACTGACCTCGTTTCCGGACAGTTCGGAGGCTTTCTTAAAGGCTGCTGCTGATTCTTCGAGTTTTCCGATCTGCCCATAGGCCACGCCAATGTCGAAGTAGCCCAAGGCAAACCGAGGGTCGAGTTCGAGCGTGCGTCGTCCTTGTTCGATCGCTTCTTCGAAACGGCGCGAAAAGTGCAGAATCCGCCCCACAGCCGTGTTGATGACGAGCGAGAGCGGATCGAGTTCCTGCGCTTTACGAATCTCAGCGAGCGCCTCGTCCAAGCGCCTGAGAGCGGCCAGGAACATGGCGTACTGGTGGTGTCCGGTGGCGTAGCCATCGTTGATCTCGATGGCGCGTCTGAACTCGCGCTCCGCGCTTTTCCAATCCCAGTCAGCACGGTAATAGACCAGGGCCAGCGCCAAATGGGCTTCCGCGGAGCTTTCGTCGCCTTGGATAGCTTTCAAGGCAGCCTCTCGGGCTTTGTCCAAGGCCGCAGCCGGATCCGATTCTCCATAGCCACCGGCCCCTAGGAGAATGTAGGCCTCAGCCAGACCCGCGTAAGGGAGCGCGTAGTCACAGTCTTCGCAGGCAGCCTCCTCGAAGCACTCGATACTGCTACGGATGGCGGCTCAGGTCCGCTGGTTCAGAAAGTATCGGCCCTTCAGATAGCGGTTGTAGGCCTCGATATTCGCGGTCTTTTTCTTGACAAGAGGCTTCTGATCGGCGCGTACCAGCTTGCCCTTCAGGTTTCCGACAATGGCTTGGGAGATCTCGTCTTGAATAGCGAAGACGTCGGTCATTTCGCGGTCGTAGCGCTGCGACCAGATGTGATAGCCGTCGGCGACCTTGATAAGCTGCGCCGTAATCCGCAATTTATTTCCGGACGTGCGCACACTGCCTTCGACGACGGTTTGAACGTTCAGTTTCTCGCCAATCTCCCGGACGTCATAGGCCTCACCCTTGTACTGGAATGAAGAGGTGCGTGAAACGACTTTGAGTCCCTTGACCGCGGTGAGAACGTTGATGATCTCCTCGGTCATACCGTCGCAAAAATACTCTTGGTCGTGCTCTGGACTCATGTCGACAAAGGGCAGTACAGCGACTGTTGGAGCCGGAAGCTCGGCCCTGAGAGGCCGAGTGTCGTCCAGCTCGAGTTCCTTGCGGACAGCTTCCAGCGCCGTTACCGCCTGGTCCATCGCGGCATACCGTTCATCTGGATCTTTCTGGAGCGCCTTGGCGACGATCTGCACCAGAGTATCCGGCAGATCGATGCGAATCCGGCTCAATGGCGGCGGATCGGAATGGACGATATCGTAGAGGACAACCGCCTGGGCCGCTCCAGTAAACGGAACGCGCCCAGAAGCCAGCTCATAGAGAACGGCGCCGAAGGAGAAAATGTCAGAGCGGTGATCCACCTCCAGCCCTTGAGCTTGCTCGGGGGCCATGTAAGCGGCGGTACCAACTGTGAGATCGGAACCGGATGCAGATTTTCGCCCGTCCACCTGAGCGAGGCCGAAATCTGTGAGCTTGACGGTTTCCTCTTCACTGAGAAGAGCGTTGTCCGACTTGACATCTCGATGAACGATGCCATGGCGGTGGGCGTGCGCTAGGGCCCGGGCAACAGCCAGGCCGCAGCTCACAATCTTTCGAACCGGCATCCGTTTGCCGTTGGCATACTCGTCCCGAATCCTTTCGCGAAGAGTGCCGCCGGGAAGGTACTCCAAAGCAAGAAAAGGCTCGTCTCCGATCTCATCGATCTCGAAGATGGTCGCGATATTAGGATGATTCAGTTTTGAAATGGCGCGGGCTTCGTGGAAGAACAGTTCGATCTTGTCTTGCGAGACAGGCAAGTTGGGAGAGAGGAACTTCAACGCGACGATTCGGTCCAGGCGAATGTCACGGGCTTTGTAGACAACACCCATGCCGCCCTCGGCGATCTTTCCGATCAGTTCGTAGTGAGAAACGTTACTGGGAGCCATAAAGCTGGTTCTCGATCCTCTCAATGGGAAGCCGGGCGTTGCCAGGAATTCCGGCGCCAACTCATGGGAGGCGCGGAAAGCTATACTATCGCCCGGTCCGGAAGGAGAGAGTCTCATTCTACCTGTCAGCTTCGCGTCGATCGACGATGGAGGAAAAAGGCCGACAATTCATTGGCCGCCATTCATTGGCCGTATCATTGACAGACGCGGGTGATCAGAATAAAATTGCCGCCTCATGCTAATCTTCTCTCTTTCCGCTCCGTCCCCATGAAGAATCGACGTTTGATCGTGAACGCGGACGACTTCGGCTTGACCAAAGGGGTCAACGCAGGGATCGTGGAGGCCTTCCAAAAGGGCATCCTGCGGTCAACCTCGCTGATGGCAAATGGGCGTGCCTTTGACGACGCGGTTCGTTTGACACTCGAGAATCCGGGCTTGGATGTCGGATGCCATCTGATGCTGATCTCAGGCCGGGCGATCTCCAAGCCCGACCGAAACTTACCCAGATCGGTGCCGCGGCTGCTAGCCGGACTGGTCTCGGACTGGCGAGTCGGCGAGATCGAGCGAGAGTTCGCGGCGCAGATTGAGAAGATTCAGGCGACCGGAGTATCGCTGAGCCACTTGGATACTCACAAGCACACTCACCTAGCACCTCCAGTCCTGGAGGCTGTTATGCGGGTGGGCAAGAGCCACGGTATCCCTTGGGTGCGGCGGCCTTTTGATGTCCCACTGACCGCGGCCCGCGACTCGGCTACCTGGACGACCCGTTTTCTCAACGGAGCCATCCGGCCACTGCAACGGCGTTTCAACCGCAAGCTGGCAAGCTCTGGTTGTCGCGCGACTGACCATTTTGCCGGCTTTCAAGTGACGGGCCGTTTTCAGGCTCCGGAGCTCGTGAAGCTCATCCGGGCGCTACCCGAGGGCTTGACCGAGTTCATGTGCCACCCCGGCCACTGCACGGAAGAACTGCTGGCGACGGGAACGAGATTGAAAGAGTCCCGCCAGAAAGAGCTCGAAGCATTGATCGCTCCCGATGTCGCCCAGGCACTGGCCCAAGAGGCGATCGAAGTCGTCGGGTTTCGCGAGGCGTGAATGGCTGTCGAGAATCCCGATCAGCTGCGGCGCGGGCGGAAACGGCCATGCAGCAGTGTGATGGCCCGCAGTGTTCCGCTGAATCGCCTCAACCAGAACGATGCGGCCCAAGCAGCCACTCAGAGCCCCGCGCGTGAGCGCGGGGTCAGGTTGGCGAATGTGCACGACGTGGACGGCGGGTTTGCACCTACGGCGACCCGCGGGCTCAAACCCGCGGCACTGAGCGCCGTGGCGTCCAGCCCTGTCCGAGGCACGGCCGAGTGACTGGCTTGCAACTAACCGATTTGCGACAAAACGTACCCACATCGGCCATAGGAAGGTGTTAGATTATTGAACATTGAAGCATAGTCCACGTTGCGGTGGCATTTCATACTCACGATCGATCTCTCAGATAGTTAGCTTGAACCGGCGGGGTGCAGCGCCCGTCCTCATAGTTGAAGCGCGCGGGTAATCAAGGTGGCCGAGTTCGGAGCTCTGCTGACTCCATCCGGTTGGCGGGTTCAATCCGGTTGGAGTATATTCTGTGCAGGGCTACTGTTGATGGAGCAGGCAATGTTCTCTAACCTACGTCAGACGAAAAGGACGAATCGATTGTTCCGGCGCCCTGAACCTAAGATGGCGCTATCCCCCAAAGCAAGCTGGCTGGTTATCCTGATTCTCGCCGCCGCATTGCCCGCCGGCGCACAGAAAGAGACCTACAACCCCCGGAGCATGGCCCCGTACGTGCCCACCCCGCTCAACGTAGTTCATCGCATGTTGAAACTGGGCGAGGTCAAGAACGGCGATATGCTCTTCGACCTTGGCTCGGGGGACGGCCGCATCGTCATCACCGCGGCGCAAGACTATGGGGCGAAGGCGGTCGGAGTGGAACTGGATTCCGACCTCGCCGAACGCGCGAACGCCAGGATAAAGGAACTCAATATCGGCGACCGGGCGAACGTTCTGCACGCCGACCTCATGGAGGTGGATCTCCGTACGGCTTCGGTCGTCACCCTGTATCTGCTTTCTTCGTCGAATATGCAGTTGCGGCCCAAACTGGAAGAGGATCTCAAGCCGGGCTCGCGGGTCGTATCCCACGACTTTCAAATCATGGGCTGGACTCCGGTCAAAACCGAAACCATCAAGGCAGACGCTCGCGACCACAAGATCTTCGTTTACGTAGTCGGCAAGCCGTGATGGCGAGTCGGACCACCGGCGTTAGCCATCTGTTTTGGCTGACCGCGTCGGTCCGCGATCCGGGTTTGGCCGCCCGCGTTAACGCCGACCCGGAGACCGACGCAGCCCAAAGGCCCGCTTGTTCCCAACGGCCTATAAGAATCCACTCTTCGAAGACGCCGGCCCAAACGGCTTCCAGGCCAACGGCGACAGGCCGGGGCATCCGCTATTAGTCACACCAGCAAGGGGCTAGCGACTCGATCAGAAGTTCACCGTCGCTGTGTTCGAACATGCGCCGCCGCCGGTCTCACAAACCTGATAAACGTAAGTCCGCCCGCCTTTGTTGTTGGTGGCATCGGTGTGGGCGCCGTCGTTCGCCGTCGTCGTTAACAGCGAGCCATCGCGCCGAATCTCGACATTGCCGCCTGCCGCGCCCGACCAGGTCAGGTCGATCCTATGCCTGCCCTCTTATACCCGTTCGCGCTGAGTGAGATACTGCTGCTCACCGTGACTGTAATGCTGACGGTATCCGAGCCAGTCTTGCTGCCCGAATCCGTCACCGTCGCGGTGATCATGTGAGAACCCTCACTGAGCGACGTTGAGAATCCCGCCCCTGAGCCAATGGAGCCGTCGATGTTGGAGGTCCAGCTGATGCCGGCGGTAAGATTGCCATCTTCAACATCGTTTGCGGACCCAGCGAAGGTAATGCTGTCGGTGGTGTTGAACGTAGACCCGCCGCTGGGGCTGCTGATAGAAACCGTCGGCGCGTTATTGGCCACGGTGATGGTGACAGAAACGCTGTCACTTCCAGCTGTACCGCCCGAATCGGTAACCGACGCGGTAATCGTGTGAGAACCGCCACTCAGCGTAGAAGAGAAGCTACCGCCCGAGCCAATCACGCCGTCAATACTAGACGTCCAGCTCAGGTTCGCCGTGATGCTGCCATCCTCGGTGTCGTTTGCTGTACCCGAGAACGATACGCTTGTCCCCTCGGCGAAAGAAGAGCCGCTGGCCGGGCTGCCGATCGACACCGTCGGGGCGTCGTTCTGAATCGTGACGCTCACGCTGTCAGAGCCAGTCATTCCCCCTGAGTCGGTGACCGACGCTGTGATTGTGTGGACTCCCGGACTGAGGGTCGTAGAGAAGGCTCCGCCGGAGCCAATAGAGCCGTCAATGTTGGATGTCCACGCAATCGGCGATGTCAGTGGGACATCCTCGGCGTCAGTGGCCGTTCCCGCGAACGATACGTTGTCCAACATGTTGTAGCTCGACCCGGTTGCGGGGCTGCTGATCGACACGCTTGGGGCTGTGTTGGGAGGAGCGTTATTGGTCAGCGTCAAAGCGTTCGCCAGCGTGGCACTCGCGCCGCCGGAATTGACCCTCACATCCCATCGCCGGTCGCGCTTTCCTCCGCCACCCGGAGCGTTCACCGTCGCGGTGATTGTGCTCGAATCAACCACAACTACGCCCGACGCCGACGGACTCGGACCGGCTCCGTTCAGGAATTGAACGGTAGCGCCGGCAAGAAACCCTGATCCCGTAATAGAGACCGGAACCGTTGTGCCTTTTTGTATGAGAGGCGGCGAGAAGCTGGCGATCGAGAACGGATCGTTGACCGCCACCACAGTGCTGCCGGAATCGTTCGAGCCGTTCTCATCCGAAAAGTCGTGGGTTGCCGTCAGAGTGTGATCAGCGGGTGAGGACGATCCGCTAGTATTCCACGGGAAGCTCAGAGTCGTGGACGCCCCTGGCGCCAGTCCTCCGGCGATTGTTTGGCTGCCAATTGTCGGCCCGTCCGTGGTGTCGACTAGCGTGACATCGATATTGTTTACCACATCCTGGTTCCCGACATTCTGCACGGTGACATTCACATTGACGGTATCGCCGACGCCCGCGTTGGCCGGTCCGCTGACCGAGGTAACGGCGATGTCGGTCAGAGGCTCCACTACATGAATGTTGGCCGAGTCGCTGCCATTCAATGTACCGTTGGGGTGGTCGGCTGTGAGCGCGGCAGCATAGGTTGCTGGTGAAGTTCCCGCAGGCGGATTGACCGTGAACGTGGCGGTATCGGTTTGCGCCGACGAGAGCGTCAGACTTGCTGGAGCGGAGTATCCCCAACCCGCTGGTATCGAGGGCGTAAGCGCGAACGTACTCGCTGAGCACCCGGAACCGTCGTTATTCGTCACGGTAGCCGTCATCGAAGCGCTGCCGCCGGCGAAGGCACTTTGACTGGCGGGCGCCAACGAAAGCGTGGGGGACAATTCGGTACACGGAATAGAGCCGTAGTTGATCGTCACGTCCAACGAGTTAGCCGTCGCCGACCCGACCGTAATCGACAGGTTCGAGTAAGTGTCGGACCAAGTCTGTCCCGTAGCTAGGGCCACGTCACTCCATCCGTTGGCTGTCGTGAAATCGATCAGATGCGTTTTGCCTGAAGAGCGTGTGATGCTGTCTTCGTAGTGGACCAGCGCGGCGTTATTGTGGCCCGCCGATGTTGACGTCGTGTCATAATCACCGCCTTGCTAGCGGTAGGAAACGTAGAGCCAATTGGTGTTGGATGTATCCGTGCCCCGTTTGACCTTGAGAGCCTTCAGTCCTCCCACAAGATCCTCGGCGGGTTTGATCGTGAACGTACCGCTGTTTTGCACGGTCTGGATCTGGTGAGTTCCCGAGTCAAGGCCTGCCCAGCCAAGCTGCACCTTTTGGCTCATGGGATAGTGTCCCGAGCTGCTACCCATGATGGAGTAGTTGTCTCCATATTCACTGAGCGTTCCTTGGACCGCTGGGGCTCCCAAGGTTTCCGTTCCGAAATCGCGCGAACTAGAGTGCTGCAGTCCCAAGTTGTGGCCGCCTTCATGCGCACTGACCCGCACACCCTCGACGCGATTGGCCGCGTCCATCGCATTTGTGTGTTGCCATGCGTAGGAGTTGGTTCCCAACCGCCCGAGCTCCAGCATCCGATGGAGCCCAGCCCGTACCAGCACGACCCGCCGGGACTTGGATGAATGAAGAAAATGCGGTCGTAGTCGGAAAGGGTGAAGTCGGGATCGGCGGTGGCTTGATTGAGGGCCGCGTCCCGTATCGTGTTGTAGTCGCCGACGGCGGTGTTACAGCCGTAAGGGCCGTCGCCCGTAGTCAATAGGTAAACGCTGTCGTCGAGCGGGAAAACATCGCCAGACGAGGCTGTTGCGGACGTTAGGCCCGCAGAAACTTCCTGCCAGTAAGTATTGACCGACGGATTCGTTGCCGCGAAGAATGTGTCGTGCAAAAGCTGCCGCGTCACATTGGCCGGAAACGCAACTCCAGGAAACGTGATCTTCAGGACGGCGACCTTCTGATCGCCTGTTTTCTGGCTGCAAGTCGCTGCTTGAGCGATCGGGCCGTCGTTTTCGGAATCAGCCGCTGCGACTTGATTGCCGGCTCGCACTCCCTGCACTCTGAGAATGTCCCCACTGGTCAATCCCTCGGGCGCGAGTCCGGTGAAATGCAAGTCGAGAAGCTCGGAGCCCACCCGCAGCCGCCGCAGCGTCTTTCGAATCGAAAAATTGTCATCGGTTGCGACGACGATCTCGACGACTCCCTGCCAACCGCCCCGCTTTTCAAGCTTGTAAGCGGACTCGGGAAACGCCGCCGTTAGGCTGTCGAGCAGATCCGCCGGCAATGCCAGTTTGTTCGCGCTGTCTGCGTGCTCGGCGATTAACCCCTCGAGCCGCGCGGCTCGGTTCGCAATCAGCGCGGCCGTTCGGCTGTTTAGCTGGGCTTTCCCGCTGCTGGAGGATTTACCGTGATCACTGAGCACTCGCAGCAACGCCCGGTTCAGGCCGGTCAATTGCTGCACGGTATCCTCGACATGGTCCGCTCTCAACATTGCGGGTGTAGCGAGTGCAAGCAAAGCGAACAGGGCAGTTAGGCGACGGTGCATCATAGAGTCCTTTTTTCTGAGTTCGAGTTTTAAAATGACAGCGCTTCCCGGCAATGAAGCCTCGCGCTTTTCAAGCGTTCGTGCGACTCAGCTAGGAGGGAGGCAGACCAAGGGTCTAGCTGCCGAATCGAGTCCTGGGCGGCTACCAAACGGGGAAGTCTGTCCCGATGTTACGCCTGCGTCGGAACGCGGACAATTGCCCATTAGTACTTTTTTGGGGCGGATTATGTACTCGACTTACGTATCCCCGAGGTCGTACACCCACTACCAAAGGGGTGCAATACTGCACTCGACTTGGATACCGACAACTCAGTCAATTCCATCAAACTCAGTAAGTTACAAGTCAAGAACTTTGATCATCACCGAGTCCTTGAGAAGGGGAGAGGTTCCAAGAGTCGCGGAGTCTGGGCGCCAATCAGTCCGAACCTAGTGGACGGGCTACCGGCCAATGATTTCGCTGATCGAGACAGGGCGATTCTCGGCGGCCGAGCGATAGCAGGCCTCAACAGCCGCAACGGTTGTGTGCAGGTAGTCGGTGGCCTCGGTCTCAAATTCCGCTCCCGTGAGCAAGCAATCGATGAAATGCTGCTGCGTTGCGCGGCAGCTATCACCCTTGTATCCGATTGAGTCTCGGCCCGAAAAGACTTGCTCGCCGCCGAGCCATACGTCACCGCTGCCGCGCAGTTCGATCGCCGCTTCGGATCCTTCGAAACGAGAGCTTCCCATGACTTCTCCCGCTTCGCCTGGCTGCGTCGTGCGGTTGCCATCGATAGTTCCCAGGACGCCATTGGTGTGCCGAATGGATATCAGGGCAAGGTCCTCGCCGGCGATGACCGGGTTGAGTTTGCCGGTGCGGCAAAAAACCTCTTCGATCTCGCCCATCAAATACCGCACAGTGTCGAGACGGTGGACCAGAGTTTCCATCAGCAAGAACCGCGGCATATCGGCGAAGTAAGGCTGATTCGAGAATGGCCGATCGCCGACTCCGTCCCGATTGCGGACCTCCATCCGATAGAGGAACGGCTTGCCGATGCGGTTCGCGCCGATCAACTCAGCGATCGCTCGATACCACGCTTGCCAGCGCCAGTTCTCGTTCACCATGAGCCGCAGACCGGATCGCTTGGCGATCTGTGAGATCAAGTTCGCCAGCTCCCAGGTCTCCGCCATGGGTTTCTGGAGCAGCAAATTAGGTGCTTGGCCGGCCACCAACTCGACCAGAACTGGATGAGTTGACGGGCGCGTGGCAACATCGACGAAGTCGGGATGTTCCGCCTCGATCATCGCCGCCGCGTCGCAATACGGACGCAGCCCAAAGTGAGCCGCAAAGGATTCTGCCTTCGCCTGGTCGACGTCGCAGGCCGCTGCGATTCGGGCACCGTTTACGCGCTGCCAGGCCTCCATCTGAATCCGGCTGAAAAACCCGCAGCCAACAGTTACTCCAGTCAGAGGCTGCATCTTAGTCGATCAACCTCGCATAATGCTTGACGCTCGAATACCGGCACGGATGGCGGCGGCGTTCGAAACCCGCGGCGCTACTTGCTCGTTTTGCCGAACAAAGCTTTCAGCAGCGGCGGGGTAGCAAGGGTCGTCACCATCACCATCACGACCATGGCCGAGAAGGTTTCCGAGGAAAAGACCGGTACGCCGCCCACCGAGAGAGAGGCCCCGATACCCGCGAAGATGAGCCCTACCTCTCCGCGCGGAATCATTCCCACACCAATGACGAGGCGGTTGAGGCCTTTCTCCAAGACGCCGAGAGAACAGATCTGTTTGCCGGCGATGGCTGCCAGACTCAAAACAGCGGCAAATAGCAGAACACTGGAAGATCCAAACGAGGCCAGATCCACCTTGAGGCCCATCAAAACGAAGAATACCGGCACCAGCGTCGTACTCAGAGGCGCCAGCAGGTCCTCGATTTTCCGTTCACGCATCGAGGCGTAGCCCTGATAGTGCGCGTTATCAAGAACAAGCCCTGCCGCGAACGCTCCGACGATCGGGGCCAAGCCCACCACTTCCGCAATGCCGGCCACCACGAAGCAATAGGACACCGTCAGGATAATCGGCATCCCGGCAACGCGGGCGAACGAGCCCAGATGCAAGACCTTGCCCGCCAGTGCCCGCCCGGCGACCACGGCAACGCCGAGAAAAGCAACGGCTTTACCAATGATCTTAAGAACCGGAATCAGCGAAATCTCCGAGCCTCCGCCCGCACCAATCGATGTCACCAGCCCGGTGACGACCGCCAGGATAATCAGGCCCAGCACGTCATCCACAACCGCCGCCCCAAGAATAATGCGGGCCTCCGGAGTGTTCATCTTACCGATGTCTTTGAGAACACGCGCGGTGATTCCGACGCTGGTCGCCGCCAATGTCGCACCCACGAATAGGTGCACGTACCAAGCTGATTCCGGCAGAAACCAGCTGGACGTACCGTAGCCCAGCACGACCGGGGCCACAACACCTAAGGCAGCCACGAGAGCCGCGGAAGATCCGACCGCCAACAACTCGTCCAGATTCGATTCGAGCCCCACCTCGAACAGCAGCAAGATAACCCCGATTTCCGCCGCAAATGCGATGCCTCCATGGGTCTTAATGGGATCGAGCGCGGAAAAGCCGACCAGAGTAAGATTTCCGAGGATCACGCCAAAAACCAGTTCCCCCAACACTGCAGGCTGATTCCAGCGCTCGAAAAGCTCGCCCCCAACTTTCGCGGCAAGCAGCAGGATCACAAGGGAGAAAAGAACGTTTGCCACCTGGATGTGACCACCGTGGTCGTCCCCAGCAGCCCAGGCATCGGTCGTTGTGGCGACGAGCGCTAGCAGCAGTAAAAGGGAAAGAAATGCAAGCTTTCTGGTAGGCATGTCGGTTTAGAACAATCTTGCGGTCAGCTGCAACAGACAGCCTCGGCTGCCAGGTGCTGCGCGGCAAGGGATTTCTCGTCGCATTGGTAATCGTCGGTCTGGACGAAAAGCTTTGCGAGGGGAACGTGAAACCACACGATACCACTCCGACGCCGGCCTAATCGACCGCTGCCGTCCACGGCGCGACCCCGCACCGAACCAGTTGCCCGGCCAGCCCAAGACGATTTGCTGGAGTCGGACCTTCCCGCCGACAAGCGTCGTAAAGTGGGGAGGTGTCTCCCGTTCAGTGGCATCGACTCCCCGGCCTTCCGGCGGGTCCCGCAGCCGTTCTGAGCGCACTCGGGTTCGCTCCCTCCTCGGCTGCGCAACTCGAAAAGCTCTCGGACAGCCAATGGCTTGAGGCTATAGAGTTCTCTGACCGCTCCGGGCTGACGCTTCTTTTGGGGGCGAGGCACCGGGATAACCTGCCTGAATCCATCCGACGCCGCACTGACAGCAATTTCGAAGCGAACAGCCGGAGAATCGAGAAGCTGAAGAGAGAGTACTTCGAAATCGCCGCCCGGTTCGAGTCACTTGGAATCGGCCACATTCTTCTGAAAGGCTTTCTGCAGGCACCCCATTTCGTGCCCAGCCCTTTGCTGCGGGCGCAGTATGATCTCGATTTGCTGTGCTCCCTCGAAAGCGTTCACAGGGCCCGTCAAGCGCTTGTGGAACTGGGTTTCGAGTCCATGAGCGGCGATACGGGGCTGCGAGCAGACCACTTGCCTGCGATGGCTCGCAAGACAGGTTGGCTGTGGAAAGGAGACTACTTCGATCCGGAAATGCCTCCCGTTGTCGAGCTGCACTTCCGTCTTTGGGACTCTGCGACCGAGCGCTTTCAGGTAGAGGGAACCGAGCAGTTCCCTGCCCGATCAGCCCCGCAACTCCTTGACCGACAACCGGTCCCGGGCTTCTGCATCGCCGACCAACTCGGCTATGCGGCCTTGCACGCTTTGCGGCATCTGCTGCGAGGTGATCTGAAAGCCTGCCATGTTTACGAGCTGGCCTTTTTCATGGAGAAGCGGAGAACGGACGACGCCTTCTGGCGTGGATGGGCGGATCTGCACTCTCCCGCGCTGCAAGGTTTTCAGGCGGTCTCACTCGTTTTGGCTCACCGCTGGTTTGGCTCGGCCTTGCCCGACGCCGTTCGAGTCGAAGCGGAAAAACTGCCGGCGCCCCTCCGGCGGTGGCTTCAACACTACGCAGGTTCACCGATCCTTTCCCGGTTTCATCCCAACAAAGACGAACTCTGGCTTCATCTGGCGCTGCTCTACGGGACCGAGAACAAAGTGAGCGTTCTGTGGAGAAGACTCGTACCCCTCGGCCTGCCTGGAGAGGTGGAAGCGGTCTTCGTGCCGGAACAGAAAATGACCTATCAGCTCAAGTTGCTCAAGCGCATCCGGTACGGTCGTTTCGTCTTGTCCCGAGTCCTGTTCCATGCGCGTAGCCTGGCATCGATCCTGATCGGCGCCTTTCGCTGGCGTCGATGGAACAACGAGGCCAGCGTCGAGGAGCTCGATTAGCAGGCCGACCCGCAACGCTCCTTAGCGACTCCCGGGGGCTTGCAAACCCGAGCACGTACAGGAAGAATCGCGCGGATGAAAATGGCTGGAGCGCAGGAGCTATGCGTCCAGCTTCTTGATCTCGAGCTGGTCGCCGATCTCGGTGCCGGTTCTCTCGGCCGTACCGGCGGCTAGTTCAATTACGCTGCGAGCACGCCAGCTCATCGCCATGCGGGAGCGCTTCATATTCGGAACGATCTTGGTCACCCGCTTCTTGCGATCTATAAAGATGACGTCGATCGGGAATTTCATCCGAAACGTATGCACCGCCTCGCACGGCACAATCCACAACCCTTCTCCTTCGGACAGGCCGGTGTGGCGAAGAAGGCCCGTGCGTCGTTCCGCCGCTGTGTCGGCTACGGCGATCGAGTCACCGAGAACGACCTGCTTCGTGCAATTGCGGATGATCCTCTTCGTCATATCCTGGTCACGGACACGTATTGGAGTGAACCCCTCGGGTGAGACAGGGTAAAGTGGGACACCGAACCGTTGACTGTAAAAGTGTAGCGCTCAGCGCCGTTGTGGTGCATACTGCTGTGAGCCGGGGAAGCGGAGGCGGGCTCTGGTGGAGACCAGCCCGCTGAGGAATACCCGGCCGGAGACTCATCGAAACGATGAGCGCCCGGGGCGGCTACCCGGCCGCTCCGGGCCCAGCTCTGGGTCCAGCCTCGGCTCCAGACCCGCCCATCGGATCGATAGATCTCCCTATGCCTTGGAAAACTCATACTTCGGATTCCTCGCCACAGCTCTGACCGGCTTGATCAGCGCCTCGAGAAAGTAGGAGAAAGTAGGGACAGGAGAAAGTAGGTGGAGTGGAGTGAATCCCAAAAATGAGACAGTGGAATTCGGGACACTCTTCATGGGAAAGTCGGTGACAGGGCAACCCTCTCGGGACGTCCGTTGGGCGAGGAAGAATTTGTGCGAGATCTCGAAAAGGAGGCGGGCCGC
This sequence comes from Bryobacterales bacterium, assembly GCA_965224215.1. Taxonomy (GTDB): domain Bacteria; phylum Acidobacteriota; class Terriglobia; order Bryobacterales; family UBA6623; genus CBDCYS01. The sequence continues at coordinate 27,120 of CBDCYS010000003.1, forward strand.
TGTTTGACACCTGGGCGAGTGGGCCGCCCCCCGCGCAAACGGGCCGCCGGTGCATAGCGCCGGTATTGGGCTCTGTCTCTATTTTTCTGATTTGGATTACGCTCCAAACGTTCACGGGAAGCGCTCTTGCCGAGTCCATGATCCCCCTATGGCAACATCACTCTGCCGCCACTGACCACAATCGTCTGCCCAGTCATGAAATCCGATAGGTCTGATAGCAGGAAGTAGACGGCGTTGGCGATGTCCACCGGCTGGCCCAGGCGGGCGAGCGGAGTGGCGGCTACGATTTCCTTGGTTTTCTCGGGCCCCAAAATCAGCGGTCCCAGTTCCGTGTCAATCAAACCTGGCGCAATGCCGTTGATCCGTACTGTGGGACCTGAATTATGCACAGATTCGGCGTAGCCATCGTCGATGGAGTTGTGGCGATAGCGGCACTCGTGTCAACTCAGTGATTTCGCAAGTCGTCTTTTCTGCTGTTTCCCTCCCCGTTTGAGCCGCCTCCTGATCCCGGCAGGGCAAAAGCGGGCTGGCAAGCGGCGTGTTCCCAGTACCTTGCGGCGAGTGCATGAAATTTTATGCATGGAGTGCCCCTCAGCTCAGCGCACCCTCCACCACCGGCGCCAAGCTCGATCCCGGCGGCCCCATCGCCCGCAGCCGTCGCATCAGCCGTTCAAACAGGCCCTTTTCCTGATAATGATCGCTGTAGCTGACACCCGTTCTGCCGGCGTGCCGCCAGATCTTGGCCGCCACGAACAGAAAACGCAGCCGCGCCGTCGCCAGGGTGGTGTGCCGCAGCGTCTCCACGCTGGCCTGGGCTTCGCGGTTGAACAGCAGCAGCCAGCAGTTGCGATTGTAGGCCAGCATGGCCAACTGAAAGTGATTGCGGTTCATGTCAAAGCGGCGCGAGGGATGGGCCGCCAGCCCGGCGTCGTTGTTGGCCTCCTTGATCAGGTTCTCGGCTCCGGCGCGCTGATTGTAAAACCACACCACCGCCGCGATCGGCTCGGCCAGATTGGTGACAAACACGCGGTAGGTGTAAGCGCTGGTGGCGAACAACTGGTATTGCTCGGCCGCGCCGGCCTTGGGCTCGTTTTCGTAACGCAGCGCCAGGAAACGGCAGGCCCGCGCCCAGCCTTGCGGTTGGTAGAGGAATTCGCATTCCGCGTCCGCGTCGGAGCGGGGGGAGGGTTTCCATTCTGCTTGCTGCAAGCGCTCGACCAGGCGCCGCGTTTTGCGCGCCACGATGACGAACTGACAAGCCGCCTTTTCATAGGCCTCCACCGCCTCCCAGCAATAAAAGCCGGAATCGGCCCGCGCCAGGATTTTCTTCACGCCGCCCGGCAAAGTCCGGAAAGCGCTCTCGAGGTGGGCGGCGATCTGTCGGCCCGTGGGCCGGTCGCCGTTGCGCAACCCGCCCATCAGGTATTCGCGCGTCTCGGCCAGGAAGGTCAGTATCGGCTGGTAGCTGCGCTTGCCCTTGTTCTTGGGGTTGTAGCTCTTGCGCCCGCCCATCTGGCGGCCGTAGAGGGTATGCACGGTGGTGTCGGTGTCCAGCGTCACCGTCTCCAACTTCACGTGGGCCGCGGCCCAGACTCGTACCCGCAGCTGGCGCTGAATGGAAAGGATCTGCTTCGCCACGTTGAGGTGCAGCGAGGCCAGAAAGCGCCACAGCGTGGACTGCGGCGGCAGACGCGTCACTTGCAAGATGCCGGTCGGGATGGGGTCGCGAGCGATGAAGCGGAGTTGGTTGAGCCGCGCAAAGCCGACATAGAGGCCGAGCACGAGGGCCAGCACGAACTGGTAGGGGCTCATGGCTCGGGTGATCCGTTTGGTCGTGAGGGTTTCTTCCAGCAGCGCTTGGAAGCCGAGTTTTTCGAGCAGGGTGGCGACGGGCAGCAAGCCGCCGTAGGGAGTCAGATTCTTGCCACGGAAGTGATAGGGCGTGGCAGCCCCGATTTTATTGGGCCGCGGGGCCCTCGCGCCGGGGCCTTGTTTGACGGGCCTTCGGGAGCTATGCTGTTTTCGTTTGGTAACCATTTGGGTGACCTCCTTGGGGTTGACTGGCGAAGCTGAAATCTTTGCCAGCCTACCTTTTTACCCCATGTTTTCGGGGGTCCCCAAATGGTTCCTGGCGGCTCAGCCCTCACCAGGTGCACCGGCAGTGCATAATTCAGGTGGGAGCAAACCCTTCCGCGCAACACTGGATGACGGCGTGAATGGCTGCCTTGCTTGCGGAGTAGTGAATCTGCATTCTGCGCGGCCGTAGCGCGGCGACCGACGACAGGCACACGATTCTCCCATACCCTTGGGCAAGCATCTCGTCCTTGATGGCCATGATCGAGAGGAACGTTCCATCGAGATTCACCGCCATCGTCCTCCGCCAGCTTTCGAACGATATCTCTTCGTGAGATTCGATGAAGCTGATCCCGGCGCTTGTGACGAGCAGCCCGATCGGACCGAGCTGTTCACGAGTTCGCGCGACCATCTCTTCCAGGGCGGAGGGCTCGGAAACATCCGCTTTGACAAGGATGCAGTTGGCGCCTTCGCGCTCGACCATTGCCTTGGTTTCTTCGGCATCCTCGTCGCGGCTGACGTAGTTGACGGCAACGTTCGCTCCATGCTGAGCAAGCTTCACCGCCGTCGCGCGGCCTAGTCCCCGCGCTCCACCCGTGATGAGGACGTTCTTGCCTGCGAATTCTTTGTTAGCCAAAGTCCACCTCTATTGATCCGTTCGACGCTGGAAGCCAGCCATGGTAGCAGAGTATCCGGAGGCGGGGTAGGCAACCTTGCGCCGCGTGTCAACGCCAAGTAGAAATGTCCTAATCGCTGCCAAGTAGAAATGTCCGCTTTGGGGCAGGTGGCTGGAGAGGCGATGGTAGAGTGGTTGGCGTTGAGGGCAGGGTCGCGCCTGCTCTTGATGCCCAAGGCCGAAGCGATGGAGCTGGCTCCCAACCAATCGGCTGAAGCAGACGACCCTCTGGCCTCCCGGTCAGAAGGTTTTCTGTTCGTGACAGAGATTGCTTTGGTGAAGCTTCGGAGCGGAGGCCTTGGGCTTCGCCAACGCGACCATCGCCGGGCGCCGTTTGCCCGGCGCTCCCCATAGCGTCTTGATTTGGCAGCGACTCCTAGTCCTGCGTATCGTCTCGCCGAGCGCCGGATGCCTGCGCCGCTTGCCACACAGGCGGGCTGTCTTTCAGATCGAAGTCCTTCATCCAGTCGCTGCTTCGCTTGCCGGCAGCTTTGCCGCCAGTCTTCTCGGCCGCTGTCGCAGCGGGTTCCGCCTGGGCGCTCTTGGGCTGCGGGCGCTCCGATTGGGGCTGCGCGCCGCAGCGCTTCAGCGCCAGTTCGTGCTTGCCGAAGCGCGCGGCCAGGACGCCGTCCAGGCGTCGTAGGGTCGGGAACTGGCGCGGTGGCCCGTCAGGACCTGGCTTGGCTGTATCCGGGGTTTCCCCCTTCGTGCCCGGTTAACCGTGTCCGTGGCTCCGTTTCCAGCTCCCGCCACCTCGCACGCAGCATGAAGATTTCCTTCACTACGCGCTCCTGCACACTTCACGACAAGGTTTATGAGACCTATCCGATCGGAGTTGCTTTCGACGACAGCTCGGAAGCCGTCACCCGAATCCAGGTGTCTGCTCTCGCCATTGACTACTCCACCGCTTCCGACCGAGGCCTTGGGTTAACGCCAAGTCCGTTCAGCCTTCCCCTTGCCGTATAGTCTTCGTCTCAGATCCTGCAGACTACCGGACGCTTTTATCATTTCGCCCCTGCCTCACTGTGTTGACCAAGACTTCATGTGCGCAAGGCTCCTTCGCTCCACGGGCGTTACCCCGCTTCCTCACTACTACGAACCTAGCCGCCATCCTCTCGCCTTCCACCGATTTCCTGGTTTTCGCCAGTTATACGGCTTCCCTGCCCGCCAATTTCTCGACGGGACGAGGAGGGCTTCTCCAGTTGCTTAGCATGCCCTTGTCACCGTGCTGTCCCTAGCACCCCGCCGGAGTGAACTGGCGCTGCAGTCAGTCTGCGCCAGGCCATGCTGCCTTCACCCGTGGAAAGAGGGTTCGGCCTCCGGGGTTTTAGCTTTTCGAGGCCACCTATGGGTTCACTTTTGTTACGGCCCGGTGACTTGCTCACCATCCCAAGGATGGCTTTGTCAGTTGGCTTCATCGGCTTCGTTTCCTCCACACGGATGCAACCCAAGCTACGGGGCTCTGACTTTTACCCCGGTGGGACTGTCTCCCACTGAACATGCCAGCCTTGACTGGACACACCAACCACCAGCCCGTTACAGACCGTCGACCTGGGGTCCAAGAGTTTGGTGGAAGGCATGGAGCAAATAGGCGAGGACGACGACCTCAAGACTCCAACCATCAACAAGGTCCCGGACCTTGATTGGTAGCACGCCAAGATCGTCTACCCATGTCACCTGAATTATGCACAGATTCGGCGTAGCCATCGTCGATGGAGTTGTGGCGATAGCGGCACTCGTGTCAACTCAGTGATTTCGCAAGTCGTCTTTTCTGCTGTTTCCCTCCCCGTTTGAGCCGCCTCCTGATCCCGGCAGGGCAAAAGCGGGCTGGCAAGCGGCGTGTTCCCAGTACGTTGCGGCGAGTGCATGAAATTTTATGCATGGAGTGCCCCTCAGCTCAGCGCACCCTCCACCACCGGCGCCAAGCTCGATCCCGGCGGCCCCATCGCCCGCAGCCGTCGCATCAGCCGTTCAAACAGGCCCTTTTCCTGATAATGATCGCTGTAGCTGACACCCGTTCTGCCGGCGTGCCGCCAGATCTTGGCCGCCACGAACAGAAAACGCAGCCGCGCCGTCGCCAGGGTGGTGTGCCGCAGCGTCTCCACGCTGGCCTGGGCTTCGCGGCTGAACAGCAGCAGCCAGCAGTTGCGATTGTAGGCCAGCATGGCCAACTGAAAGTGATTGCGGTTCATGTCAAAGCGGCGCGAGGGATGGGCCGCCAGCCCGGCGTCGTTGTTGGCCTCCTTGATCAGGTTCTCGGCTCCGGCGCGCTGATTGTAAAACCACATCACCGCCGCGATCGGCTCGGCCAGATTGGTGACAAACACGCGGTAGGTGTAAGCGCTGGTGGCGAACAACTGGTATTGCTCGGCCGCGCCGGCCTTGGGCTCGTTTTCGTAACGCAGCGCCAGGAAACGGCAGGCCCGCGCCCAGCCTTGCGGTTGGTAGAGGAATTCGCATTCCGCGTCCGCGTCGGAGCGGGGGGAGGGTTTCCATTCTGCTTGCTGCAAGCGCTCGACCAGGCGCCGCGTTTTGCGCGCCACGATGACGAACTGACAAGCCGCCTTTTCATAGGCCTCCACCGCCTCCCAGCAATAAAAGCCGGAATCGGCCCGCGCCAGGATTTTCTTCACGCCGCCCGGCAAAGTCCGGAAAGCGCTCTCGAGGTGGGCGGCGATCTGTCGGCCCGTGGGCCGGTCGCCGTTGCGCAACCCGCCCATCAGGTATTCGCGCGTCTCGGCCAGGAAGGTCAGTATCGGCTGGTAGCTGCGCTTGCCCTTGTTCTTGGGGTTGTAGCTCTTGCGCCCGCCCATCTGGCGGCCGTAGAGGGTATGCACGGTGGTGTCGGTGTCCAGCGTCACCGTCTCCAACTTCACGTGGGCCGCGGCCCAGACTCGTTCCCGCAGCTGGCGCTGAATGGAAAGGATCTGCTTCGCCACGTTGAGGTGCAGCGAGGCCAGAAAGCGCCACAGCGTGGACTGCGGCGGCAGACGCGTCACTTGCAAGATGCCGGTCAGGATGGGGTCGCGAGCGATGAAGCGGAGTTGGTTGAGCCGCGCAAAGCCGACATAGAGGCCGAGCACGAGGGCCAGCACGAACTGGTAGGGGCTCATGGCTCGGGTGATCCGTTTGGTCGTGAGGGTTTCTTCCAGCAGCGCTTGGAAGCCGAGTTTTTCGAGCAGGGTGGCGACGGGCAGCAAGCCGCCGTAGGGAGTCAGATTCTTGCCACGGAAGTGATAGGGCGTGGCAGCCCCGATTTTATTGGGCCGCGGGGCCCTCGCGCCGGGGCCTTGTTTGACGGGCCTTCGGGAGCTATGCTGTTTTCGTTTGGTAACCATTTGGGTGACCTCCTTGGGGTTGACTGGCGAAGCTGAAATCTTTGCCAGCCTACCTTTTTACCCCATGTTTTCGGGGGTCCCCAAATGGTTCCTGGCGGCTCAGCCCTCACCAGGTGCACCGGCAGTGCATAATTCAGGTGCCACCCTTTTCAGGCGGCATGCCGCGGTTGGCAGGTCGCATGTTTCGCAATCGCGAGTATTATTGGCGAGCTGCTCACAGGGCAGGAATTCTTTTTGAATTCAGCCAACGCGATCAAGCAACTTATTAAAAGGAGAAATTAACATGTCAGACCAATCAGAGAACAGCGATGAGCTTTCTGATGATGAATTGGCGGACGTTGCGGGCGGCGGTCCGATCGAGCCCGCAGTGACCAGGTTCGAAGATCCCACTAAGGACCCCGTCGATGAGGACCTGGAAGGGAAGGTGGACCGCGTGCAAGATACCACCTGAATTATGCACAGATTCGGCGTAGCCATCGTCGATGGAGTTGTGGCGATAGCGGCACTCGTGTCAACTCAGTGATTTCGCAAGTCGTCTTTTCTGCTGTTTCCCTCCCCATTTGAGCCGCCTCCTGATCCCGGCAGGGCAAAAGCGGGCTGGCAAGCGGCGTGTTCCCAGTACGTTGCGGCGAGTGCATGAAATTTTATGCATGGAGTGCCCCTCAGCTCAGCGCACCCTCCACCACCGGCGCCAAGCTCGATCCCGGCGGCCCCATCGCCCGCAGCCGTCGCATCAGCCGTTCAAACAGGCCCTTTTCCTGATAATGATCGCTGTAGCTGACACCCGTTCTGCCGGCGTGCCGCCAGATCTTGGCCGCCACGAACAGAAAACGCAGCCGCGCCGTCGCCAGGGTGGTGTGCCGCAGCGTCTCCACGCTGGCCTGGGCTTCGCGGTTGAACAGCAGCAGCCAGCAGTTGAGATTGTAGGCCAGCATGGCCAACTGAAAGTGATTGCGGTTCATGTCAAAGCGGCGCGAGGGATGGGCCGCCAGCCCGGCGTCGTTGTTGGCCTCCTTGATCAGGTTCTCGGCTCCGGCGCGCTGATTGTAAAACCACACCACCGCCGCGATCGGCTCGGCCAGATTGGTGACAAACACGCGGTAGGTGTAAGCGCTGGTGGCGAACAACTGGTATTGCTCGGCCGCGCCGGCCTTGGGCTCGTTTTCGTAACGCAGCGCCAGGAAACGGCAGGCCCGCGTCCAGCCTTGCGGTTGGTAGAGGAATTCGCATTCCGCGTCTGCGTCGGAGCGGGGGGAGGGTTTCCATTCTGCTTGCTGCAAGCGCTCGACCAGGCGCCGCGTTTTGCGCGCCACGATGACGAACTGACAAGCCGCCTTTTCATAGGCCTCCACCGCCTCCCAGCAATAAAAGCCGGAATCGGCCCGCGCCAGGATTTTCTTCACGCCGCCCGGCAAAGTCCGGAAAGCGCTCTCGAGGTGGGCGGCGATCTGTCGGCCCGTGGGCCGGTCGCCGTTGCGCAACCCGCCCATCAGGTATTCGCGCGTCTCGGCCAGGAAGGTCAGTATCGGCTGGTAGCTGCGCTTGCCCTTGTTCTTGGGGTTGTAGCTCTTGCGCCCGCCCATCTGGCGGCCGTAGAGGGTATGCACGGTGGTGTCGGTGTCCAGCGTCACCGTCTCCAACTTCACGTGGGCCGCGGCCCAGACTCGTTCCCGCAGCTGGCGCTGAATGGAAAGGATCTGCTTCGCCACGTTGAGGTGCAGCGAGGCCAGAAAGCGCCACAGCGTGGACTGCGGCGGCAGACGCGTCACTTGCAAGATGCCGGTCAGGATGGGGTCGCGAGCGATGAAGCGGAGTTGGTTGAGCCGCGCAAAGCCGACATAGAGGCCGAGCACGAGGGCCAGCACGAACTGGTAGGGGCTCATGGCTCGGGTGATCCGTTTGGTCGTGAGGGTTTCTTCCAGCAGCGCTTGGAAGCCGAGTTTTTCGAGCAGGGTGGCGACGGGCAGCAAGCCGCCGTAGGGAGTCAGATTCTTGCCACGGAAGTGATAGGGCGTGGCAGCCCCGATTTTATTGGGCCGCGGGGCCCTCGCGCCGGGGCCTTGTTTGACGGGCCTTCGGGAGCTATGCTGTTTTCGTTTGGTAACCATTTGGGTGACCTCCTTGGGGTTGACTGGCGAAGCTGAAATCTTTGCCAGCCTACCTTTTTACCCCATGTTTTCGGGGGTCCCCAAATGGTTCCTGGCGGCTCAGCCCTCACCAGGTGCACCGGCAGTGCATAATTCAGGTACCACAGACCTCGCAAGTGCCCCGAACGCCCAAACGTTGTCAGTTTGAGGGGCTGCGAAGAGCGTTTTCGCAATCGCGATTACGTTTTAGCGAGCCGCCTGACGGCAGCTGGCGGGAGCAAAGCCTCTCGAGCCTGTCCGACCAAAGCGATCGATCCGGTCACGACAACAAGGTCTGCGGGACCGCTGGCCCCGCGGACCTTGACAAACCCTTCTCGGACAGATTCGCTGGTCCGCACATTGGGATGCCGTTCGCCCACGAGGGTTCGAAGTTGTTCGGGGGGTATTGAGGACTTCTTGTCCGTCGTGGTCAGTACGACTTGGTGCGCTACCGGCAGTAGTTCGGCTAAGACTTTCGCCGGGACCTTCAGGTTTCCCGAGGCGTAGATCAGGTGGACCCGGCGGCCCGCGTCATGGCCTTGGAGAAACCGCGCCAAGGCACGCGCCGCAGCCGGATTATGGGCCGCGTCCAGCAGGAACTCGGGCTCACCAGGAATGTGCTCCAGCCGCCCCGGGAAACGAGCCTGTTTCAGACCTTCCGAGATGGCCGGCGCGCTGACATCCAGCGCGTCGAGCGTCGCAACGGCGGTCAGCGCGTTGACAACCTGGTGCTCCCCAGCCAACGGTAGTTCGACTGGGATACAAACCTCGGTCGGCCGGTCCCGCTCCCATCGCCTGGCGGCGAAGCGGTAGTAGCCTCGGTCGTGACCCACCTGTTCGGCCTTCCAGTCGCGCCCGACCAGAATGAGCGGCGCACCCACTCCACGCGCTCGCGCCTCGATTACCTCGCTGGATTCCGCGCGCTGTGGTGCAATGACGGCGGGGACTCCGGGCTTGAGAATCCCCGCTTTTTCGGCCGCGATTTCTTGAATCGTGTTTCCAAGCGTCTCCTGATGATCGAGATCGATCGGGGTGATGACGGAGATCGCCGGCCGAAAAGCGCTGGTCGCATCGCGCCTCCCTCCGACTTTGGTCTCGACAACGGGCCACCCTACTCGCGCTCGCCGAAAGGCCGAGAATGCGATCGCGATCATGAATTCGAAGCGCTCGCGCGAGGGCGCCACGATCTTGACCGAGATTTCCCAGTCGTTGGCACCTGAATTATGCACAGATTCACTTTGCGAGTGTGGCTGCGTTCGTAGCGGGTTGGCGGTCGTCGTGAGGTGGTAGCTCGGCAACTGGCCTTTTGGCTTCTCCGTGTCCGGTTTCCCTTCCCGCCCAGAATCCGCGTCGTCAAAACCTCGCTCGGAAGTGACGTGTTTCCAGTGCGTTACGGCTAGTGCATAAAATTTTATGCATAGCACATAGCCAGGCTCTCAGATCAGCGCCCTCCCGACCACCGGCGGCAAGCCGCCGTAGGGAGTCGGCTTCCTGCCGCGGAAGTTGTAAGGCGTCGAAGCCCCGATTTTATTGGGCCGCGAGGTCGTCACGGCTGGGCCTTGTTGGACGGGCCTTTGGGAGCTATGCTGTTTTCATCTGGTAACCATGTGGGTGACCTCCTTGGGGTTGGCTGGCGAAGCTGGGATCTTTGCCAGCCGACCTTTTTACCCCATGTTTTCGGGGGTCCCCAATGGTCCCTTGCGGCTCAGCCCTCCTCAGGTCCACGCCGCAGTGCATAATTCAGGTGGCAGTGCATGCCTCCTCCCCCGCCGTCCTGAGCCGTTCCGGTGAAATGTCCTGGCCGTCGATACGGATGGAGCCCCTGAACCGCACGAGGTGAGGGTTCGTGAAGAGTCCGGTCGAGCGGCCGTCGGCAAGCAGGCCGGCCTCGACGAACGCCGCCGTGGAGCCCTTGCCATTGGTCCCGGCGACTTGAACGACTTGGAAAGAATCTTGCGGATTCCCCAGCCGCTCCAGGACCTGGCGCATCGATGCCAGCCAAGGATCGGGATCAGAAAGGACCTTCACGACGCTCAACCCGCTATGCGCTCAGTTTCGCGATGACCGCATCGGTGACGTCGGAAGTTGAAGCGCTTCCGCCCAGATCAGGCGTGAGTGTCTCGGCGTCTTCGAGCACTCCAGCGACCGCCTGCTCGACGGCTGCCCCGGCATCTTTGAGCCCCAGGAAGTCCAGCATCATGCCGACGCTAAGAATCATCGCCAGCGGGTTCACGATCTTCTTGCCATAGATGTCGGGAGCCGACCCGTGGACAGGCTCAAACATCGACGGACATTCCCGAGTCGGGTCGAGATTGGCGCTGGGAGCCAGCCCCAGGCTGCCAGTGATCGCCGCCGAAAGATCGCTGAGGATATCACCGAAAAGATTCGATCCGACCACGACATCGAAGTCCTCTGGGCGTCGCACGAAGTGCAGAGTCGCCGCGTCCACCAGTAAAGATTCGGTCTCGATGTCGGGGTAGTCTTTGGCCACGGCGGTGAACGTGTCATCCCAGAGAACCATGCTGTATCCCTGAGCGTTTGATTTCGTGATCGAGGTCAAGCGCTTGCGGTCGCGCGTGCGGGCCAGCTCAAACGCAAAGCGGATGATGCGCTCGGTGCCGTGGCGAGTGAATACTGAGGTCTGAACAGCAACCTCCGACGGCAGGTGCCGGTAGACGAAACCGCCGGCTTGCGCGTACTCGCCTTCCGTGTTTTCTCGCACGATCACCATGTCGATCGAACCGCCCTCCTTCCCGGCCAGTGGAGATGTCACGCCGCGATAGAGCTTGGCGGGCCTGACGCAGGCGTATTGATCGAAAGTCCGGCGAATGGGCAGCAGCAAGCCATTCAGCGTCACATTGTCGGGCACGTCGGGGTGCCCAACCGCCCCCAGCAGAATCGCGTCGAACCGGCGAAGCTGCTCGACTCCGTCGGCGGGCATCATCCTACCCGTCCGAAAATAGTGCTCCGTGCTCCAGTCAAACTCCGTGCAGCGGAAGCCGACTTGATGGCGCTCCGCGATCAGGTCGAGAATTTTGCGGCCCTCGGGCATTACCTCCAGGCCGACTCCGTCGCCCGCTATGACCGCGATTGAATGTTCTGGCATAAGCGACTATTGTGCCATAGGGGCCATGGAAGATTGCCGCCGCGGGCAGAATCCACAATCGATGTCAGTGAGGGGCCCGCTAGCGGTCGCGGAACTCTTCGTACCAATTCTGCACCACGCGAATGACCGGCTCCTGGGCGCCCTCAATCAGCTCGCGCACCAGAAAGCTCTGCCCGTCAGCCGAAACGTCATAGGGCGGAGCAAAAATCCCCGAGGACAGGAACCGGTCCTGAAACAGGGTAGCCGGAGACCTGGCGGAAAAGTTGGGATCAAGCGTGACAGGAACAGAAATCAGCTTATCCCCGCTGACGTAAAACAGCTCCCCGCCGTCTTTGGCCCAGCGCGGATGATTGCCGCCATTGCGTGACACCTGCCATTTACCCGTGCCTTCCGGAAACGGGCGAACGTAGATTTCAAAGCGGCCCGATTCATTCGAGCTGTAGGCAACGAAGCGGCCGTCTGGCGAGAATTGCGCCGCCTTCTCGTCGAAAGGCGTTTGCAAAAAGGGAACCTTTTCTTCGCCGCTGTTTTCTCCGTTCAGCTTCGAATACCAAACGTCCAGCCTGGTTTCGGACTCCCGCGTCTGGTAGATCAAGTAGTCCCCATCGGGGGACCAATCGCTCGGCCACTCATCCAGGGGTGTGGAGACTACCGCCTGCGCCTCGCCGCTTCCGTCGGCGGACTTGACGTAGATGTCAGCATTGCCGCCACGGCGTCTGGAAAAAAAGGCGATGTCGTTGCCGGAAGGTGACCAGACCGGCACACCCTCATGTCCCTCCGTGAAGGTCAGACGCGTGTTGACACCGCGCACTCGGTCCTGAACCCAGATGTCCAAATTCCCTTCGACCCTGGCCTCCAGCGCGGCAAGTTGTCCATCCGGAGAGAGTGAGATTCCGGCGATTACCCCGTCAATCCGGCCGATCTCCTCCAGCTCTTCGCCGTCAGGCCCGCGCGACAGCAGTTTGTAATGTTCCGCCCCGGAGCCCTCCCTGTAAACCAACGTACCGTCGCCCGCGACGCTCGGGAAAGAGCCTTCCGGGTTCACTGCAAAGGGCTCTCCCGTCAGGTTGAGCGTTTCGAGGGAAAAGGGAGCAGTCCAAAGACCAGGCGCCGCGGACCTCTGGAACAGAATATGCCCGCTTGGGGAATAGACCGGGAAGCGTGCGTTCGCCAGCAGGATCTCCCCCTCGCCCGTCTCCAGGTCTTGGATAGCAAGTCCTCTTTGTACGCCGAACAAAAGTGGACGACCCTGCCGGGCGAGCGGCAGAAAATGCGGGAACTACCCTCTATTCACCCCCGAATCCACGATCGCCGGCAAAGGCTCCGGGTCGCCCCCTCCGGCGGAGACTTGAAACAGCATCGACGGGATACCCGCGCTGAATACCATCACCCTTCCATCCGGGCTCCAGGCGCTGCCCGGAAATCGGAAGCCAGGCGCTTGGCACACGCGGATGGCCGGGCCCCCATCGAGTGAAATTCTTTTGAGTTCAGATTCCACAAAGAAGGCGATGGAGTCACTGCCAGGCGACCAAAATGGGGACCGGCTCCCCTCGGCGCCGACGATTTTGCGGGGCTCATTCCGCGCGAGGTCTTGGACCCATAGTTTCGCCTGCGTTCCCCGCCCGGTTGTATACGCGACGTATTTGCCGTTGGGAGAGATGACGGGAGGGCCGAGATCCGGGCCACGATGAAAGGCGAATCTCCGCAAGGGCACCGGCGGCGCCGGCTCGGGCCACCGCAGCCACATGACTGCCAGAACCACGCCCGCTACGCAAAGCAGCAACCAAGGCAAGATCGGGCGGGCGAACCGGGAAACCCGGGCCGGCGTCGAGGTTTCCGTCCCCGCGCCGTGGGCGCCCGAAGCAACTAGGACCTCCGGCGAAGTGGGTTCCGGGCCGCCGGAAACGGAAAGCGCCTGCGACGGCACGGCACGCTCCGCCCCGCCGGTCACAGCCGTCCTCAAGACAGCCGACTTCCCTGATTCCAGCTTCCTCAGCAGGCTCTTCAGATCAACCGCCAGGTCACCCGCATCTTTGTATCGCTCCTCGCGGTTCTTGGCCAAACACTTACCGGCGAAAACTTCCAGCTCCATCGGCACGCCCGCGCGCACCGCCGTCAGCGGTTCGTACTCCTCGTGGACGATTTCATAAAGCAGCGCCTTGTCGTAGAGACCCTTGAAAGGCCGCTGTCCGCAGACCATCTCATACAACACGAAGCCCAGCGCCCAAATGTCGGTGCGGCGGTCCACCTCCACTCCCTGCGCTTGCTCGGGACTCATATAGGCCACCGTGCCGACCGTCGTATCGAGCTGCGTCAGCTTCGAGCTTTCCGTCAGCAGCGCGAGGCCGAAGTCCATGACCGTGACATGGCCCTTGTCGTCGACGATCACGTTGCCCGGCTTAATGTCCCGGTGAACGATCTTCTTCTCGTGGGCAGCTTCGAGGCCCTTGGCGATTTGCAGCGCGATGTCGAGGGCTTCGGGGATCTTCAGCGGTCCTCGTTCGATTCGTTTGTCGAGGTCTTCCCCTTCAACAAACTCCATGGCGATGAAGGTCCGACCTTGGGCCTCATCGATTTCGTGAACGCGGCAGATATTCGGGTGACTCAGCGCCGCGGCGGCCTTGGCTTCTCGGTGGAAACGCTGGCGGGCTTCGTCGTCTTTGAGCAAATGCGCCGCGAGGAACTTGAGAGCAACCCTGCGTTCTAGCTTCGTATCTTCAGCCTTGTAGACAACACCCATCCCGCCCTCGCCGAGTTTGCCGGTAATGCGGTAGTGCGAGATGCTCTGGCCGATCATTGCCTTGAATCATACAACTCTAGGATCAAGAAGCGCTTGAACGGAAAAGGTCAGAGTCGGGCTTCGACCCCAAATTTAATTGCGGTTTCCCCAAGAATTCGGTCGCGAGCGGCGCCTTTCAGCTAACGCTGGTGATCAAAAAGCTTGCGAAGTCCATCGTTTACATGGCTGAGGCCTTCCGGCCGCAGCGTTCCCAACCTCTGCAAGACCAGGTTTTTCTCGAGCGTGGCGAGTTTATTGACACGGACGAAAGACGCCGCAAGCAGACCTGCGTCTTTCCAATCCACTACAGCGATATTGAACTCGTCGCCGCGGTATTGGGTCGTGATGCGCGCGACGATTAGATCACGGTCACCCGTATCCGCAACGACCAGAGCGGGCCGCTTTTTTCGTTTCTCCTGATCGGCGAAGGGAAAGGAAACAAGTATGACGTCACCCGCTTGGAAGGTCGTCATAGATTGCGTCACTGTCGGCGTAATCTTTCATGAACTGCTCAGCGGTTAACCGATTCCAGTCTTGATCTTCTCCAGATTCTGGTACCAGCAGGACAACATGAACAGGCTGATCGGCTTCGATCTGGCTCGAGAATGCTCCGGGCACCTTGAGGGTTGAATCCGGACTGATTTGCGCGTCGAATTCGAGGGTTTTCATTGCAAGCCTGACATTATTCTAGCAGCGGTCCATGGAAGCCGTCTTCACTGAATGCGTTCCACCCGGCTGCGGTAGCGGGGTTCGCTGATGTGCACGGTCTTCGCGTTCGCCTCCGTTTCAGAGCGAAAGGGAGGCAAGCTTCCCGGCAACCTGTTCACGGATAAGAAGGAAATTCGCCCGGACATTCCGGTTCGCTTCTTTCATTCATTTTGAGAACTGTCTGAAGAATTTCAAACCTTGGCCGTCATCCATCTTGAGGCGTCCGGGTTGTCACTCCTGTACGCTGCCGCGGAACTCTTCGAACCAGTTTTCGACGACGTGGATTGTCGGCGTGGCGTTTCCCACGCTTTCCACCGTCACAAAGCGCCGACCGTCGGGCGAGACATCGTAATTCGGATAGTTGCCTTGCTGTAGAGACAAGTCCGAAAAAAGCCGCGAGGCCTCTCCCGCCGAAAAACCGGGAGTCGCCTCGACCGCACCGGCCACGAGCGTGTCGCCCTCCACGTAGAACAGCTCCTTGCCATCTTTGCTCCAGCGCGGGTGTTCGCCGCGGTTGCGCGATACCGGCCACTTGCCGTCCCCTTCCGGAAACGGCCTCACGTAGACCTCGAACCTGCCCGACTCGTCCGATTGATACGCGACAAACCGGCCGTCAGGCGACAGCTTCGGGTTCCGTTCGTTGAACGATGTTTGCAGGAATGGAACCTCATCAAAGCCCTGAGCGTCGTCTTTGCGCCGCAGATACAAGAGGTCGTGCCCTCTCTCAGGATGATCGATGTCATATACAAGGAATCGCCCGTCCGGCGACCAATCGCCGGGGCCTTCCCATAACTCTCCCGCCGTCAGCGCTGTCGCGGTGGCGCCGCCAACCGCCGGCCGAACAAATATGTCGTAGTTACCCTCACGGAAGGAAGCAAACGCGATCTCGTTTCCCGCGGGGGACCAGATCGGTCGGCTGTCATGGTCTGGGTCGAAAGTCAAGCGCGTCCGGATGGAACGAGATCAAAAATCCAGATGTCGGATTCGGGAATGCCTTTCTCATATCCCGTTGCGGCAATATAGCGGCCATCCGGAGACAAGGACGGGTATTGGAGGTCCCGCTGGGGCTGGCCGATCGCCCCGATCCTCCCTCCCTCGCGGTCCCGCCAGACGAGTTGGCGCTGCCCCTCGGCGCCGATGCAGGCCAATGTCCCGTCAGCCGCCACACTGGGTTCGCTCGCCTCCTCGCTGATGGGGAAAGCCTCGCCCGTCGCCTCAAGCGCCGCGATCGAAAACGGCAAGGCCCACAGTCCCGCTGTTGTTAATCCCTTCTGATAGAGAATATGTCCACTTGGAGAGTAGAAGGGCCAGCCGCCTGTCGCCAAAACGTTCCGCGCGCCTGTCTCCAGGTCCTCGACGACAATTTCGGATTTGAAGACGGCCCCCCTCGTGAAGAGCAACACTTTCTTCCCGGTTTCGAGCGGCAGAAAACGGGGTGTCCAGAACTCATCGTCTTGTGCTGACTCCTCAGGCTCAACCAAGAGGCGCGGTATGCCTCCCCTGGAGGGAACTTCATACAAGCGGCGGACCGTGCCGGAGATGAAGACGATCAACTCGCCGTTGGGGCTCCATGCGCCTCCGCCATAGTGTCCCGTCAGTTGGCAAACCGTACTTGCCGCCCCTCCCCGGACTGAAACCTTCTTCAGATCCCCGCCGCCGACGCCGAAATTCCCGGTGCCGAATCCAATAAACTGGCTGTCGAGCGACCAGAAGGGCGCATGTGCTCCTTCCGTGCCGTCCAGCGCGCGGGGCTCCTCGCTATTCAAATCTCGTATCCACAGCTTCGTTTGCTCTCCGCCCGTGACGTAGACAATTTGCCGCCCGTCGGGGGAGATCACCGCCCGATGATTGATGACGAGCCGGTCACCCAGAGGTCCCGGCGCAAAGCTGAACTTGCGAAGCGGAGCTTGGTCCGGCTCTGTACGGACGGCGAGAACCCCAAGCACGAGTGCGACGACGGTGACAACAGCGAAGAGAGCCTGGAAGATGCGCAGCCTCCGCTTGAGAACCAGTCCCTCAGACGATGCGGCTGTAATTGCTGATTGTTGCGGGAGCCCGCCGGGGCTCGCGCCAGATGCACTCGGTAAGAGCAATTTTGGGGCCTCAGCGACTGTCGATCCGCCAGACTCGAGTTTCTTGCTCAAGCTCGTTAAGTCAACAATCACGTCCTCGGCGTTCTGATAGCGCTCCGCCGCCGCTTTGGCCAGGCACTTGCCGACCAGCCATTCCAGCTCCATCGGCACGCCCGCGCCCCATGGTCCCTTCGTCCCGTCAATACGGCGACGAGCCCATGCGCAACGGCTGCGCCCCAACTGTCCAACCTTGTCTTTCAGGGTGTTGGAACGCCGCTCTAGTCCGCTTTTCTCTCCGCGTGGCGAGACGAAGTGCGTGAGAAACGCGTCAGTACGAGCCGCGCGCCGCTTGACGACCGCTGCTTTATCAAAGACGCGTACTCGGACAGTACGTTGAGCACGGCGAGCAAGCACAACGAAGTAATGGCAGGCCTAATGCCTGCTTCGGCCGTCAAGTGGTGAGAAATGCGGGCTACGTGAAGAAACAGAAACCACCCACGTCGCGGACGAGGCAAAACGACAGTCCGGCGGTGGATCCGGCACTCGATCGACCCGTGGAAGTCATGTGAAGAAAATATAAACGAATCTGGTTATCCACTTTACTCTAGTGATGAATCAAGCTATCCTTGGACTCGCGCTGTTGGCGGCGAAGACCGAGTCTGTTGAGCGACGATTTTCCAAAACATCTGGTGGAGTTCACTGAACGGTTTGCCAGCGAGCAAGCTTGCTGCGAGTATCTGCTCGGTGTCCGCTGGCCAGCGGGGTTCGTTTGTCCGAACTGCTCGGCCACGAAGGGTTGGACGACCCGACGAGGCACGATGTTCTGTAGCGGGTGCCGACGCCAGACCTCTCCCACGGCGGGAACCATCCTGCACAACTCGCGGGTGCCGCTGCGGAGTTGGTTTCTGGCCATGTGGCTGGCCTGCACTCAGAAAACAGGGCTGAGCGCCAAGGGTTTGCAGCGTGAACTCGGTCTGGGCAGCTATCAGACCGCCTGGCTGATGTTGCAGAAGTTGCGGCAGGCGGATGGTTCGGCTGGGTCGGGAACGGCTGGACGGAAGTGTCGAAGTCGACGAGACTTACTTGGGCGGCAAGGAGAAGCACGTTCGCGGGCGAAAGCTGGTGGGCAAAGCCTTGGTTGTGGTTGCGGTGGAACTGCAGGGCCGCAAAATGGGGCGAATTCGTCTGCGTCATGTCCCCGACGCATCGGGACCGAGTCTGGTGGGTTTTGTGACCGACTGTGTGGCGTCAGGCAGTCTGGTCCATAGCGACGGCTGGAGGGGTTACCGGGGCTTGAAGAAAGCCGGCTATCGCTATCGGGTCACCCACACAGCGGGAGACTCGCAGATAGCCGCCGAGGAATTCGCGCATGTCCACCTGGTTGCCTCGCTGCTCAAGCGCTGGTTGGTAGCGACGCACCAAGGGAAGGTGAGTAAAGTGCATCTGCAAGGCTACCTCGATGAATTCACCTTTCGCTTCAACCGTCGAAAGTCCCGCCACGTAGGCAAGATCTTCCACCGACTCGTCGAACAGTTGGTTCTCCGTAAGGCCTTGACCTATCGAGACATTATCACCAAGCCCCAGCCCACCAACTAGAGTAAAGTGGATAACCAGAATAAACGAAATCGCGAAAAATGAGGTTTACATAATAGGATGAGCGCATATAGCGGAAACCCGCTGAAAACCGCTGACAGCCCGAATCACGGAAACCATCTCAACAGCCCTCCACCGCCGCCTGATAGGATCCCCCCCACATTCATGTCGCAACCCCAAATCACAGCGAGTTGTCAGCCCCGCGCGCGATTCGATTACAGTAGAGGCTTGACTGCGGAATTATGGCGATCACCATGAAAAAGCTAATCGCGGCGTTGCTGCTCTCTGTCGCGTTACTCCCGGCGCAACAGAACCGGCTGCTGGTGATCTCGATCGACGGGCTCGACCACCGCTGGTTGCGCGATGCGGACGAACTGGGGGTCAAGATCCCCACCCTGCGGCGGCTGATGCGAGAAGGGGTTCGCGCCGATGGAGTCGTCGGCATTGTCCCCACCGTGACTTGGCCCTCCCACACAACGATGATCAGCGGGGTCAACGCCCGCAAGCACGGGATCACTACCAACAACCAGCCCGATAAGCCGGGACACCGCTGGTGGTACGTCAGCTATTTGAAGGCGTCGACCTTGTGGCATCTGACGCAAGCCAAGGGGCAGCGATCGGCAGCGGTATGGTGGCCGGTGACTGTCGGCGCCGACATCGATTTCAATCTGCCGGAATTCTGGGAAGACCCCAACTATTACCCTCGCCTGTTGGCGCCGGTCGCCTCGCACAGCACATCGGGACTCGTCGAACGCATTCGCGCAGCCTATCCGGCATTCGGCAAGGCCCACTTCGACGACCACCAGAAAGCGTTAGCCGCCCGATTCATACTCGAGACCGAGAAGCCGACCCTTTTCCTGCTGCACTTGGGAGACTTGGACTCAGCCCAACATGCGACGGGCGCTTTTTCCACCAACGCACAAGCAACGCTGGAGCATCAGGATGAGCTGATCGGCAACATCCTCGAAATCCTGCCCAAGCGGACTTTCGTAGCGATCGTCTCCGACCACGGTTTCGAAACCCAGGAGCTGACCTTGCGTCCTGCGGTATTGCTTGCAGAGGAAGGGATTCAGGCCGACGTATTGATAGCTGAAGGTCTGTTCGGTGTGACGGATCCGGCGGCGGCGACGTATTTTCGCTCCCTCGCCGGAAAACCCAAGACGGGAATCGCGCGCGAAGTGCCGATAGCCGAGGTCCGCTCGATGGCGCCAAGCCTGGCTCATTGGCAGGCGGCCTTCGAGCCCGTCATTGGAGTCACGGCCAAAGCGGGGGGCGTGACGGCTAAAGCCGAGGGTGTTGCGGCCAAGGGAAAAAACGGGACCCCACCCGTGGGATTGGGCGACCAGAGGGGCCATCACGGGCTGTGGCCGACCCGGTCTGATTATCGGGCGTCATTCGTTGTTTGGGGACCAGGCATCGCGCCCAAGCTGATACCCGAGATCTCGATGCTAGACATAGCGCCGACTCTCGCGGACATCCTCGGTGTCAAACTCCCGGAAATCGAAGGGCAATCTCTCTGGGGCACGATTCAATCGCAGTAAAAGGGCTGAAAATGACACTTCAAGCTAGAGCAGTCGGAGTAATCGATCGTGGCTGAATACACCGAAGAGCATGCCAAGGCAGGACTCGACGCCAAGCTTCCCGAGCTGGAAACGTGGCCCAACCAATTTCCGGGCTACCGGATCAAGATTGAGATACCCGAGTTCACTTCGGTGTGTCCGAAGACGGGGCTCCCTGATTTCGGAAAGTTGACCTTGGAATACGTGCCCGACGGGCTTTGCATCGAGCTCAAATCGTTCAAGTTGTACGTGCTTACTTATCGCGATTTGGGGATCTTCTACGAAAACGTCGTGAACCGCATGCTGGCCGACGTCGTGCGGAGCATTAGCCCGGTGTCGGCGAGCTTGATCGGAGAGTTCACGCCCCGGGGCGGCCTATCTTCAACCGTGACCGCTCAATATAGCCGCACGGAGGCCCACTGACAGAGCCGCGCCCCAACGGTGTGGTCGCGACCGCACACCTGCGGGCGCGGCTCTGTCGCCACTCGGTCAGACTGGAGGGGACTTCAGGAAGGCGCCGGGTCGTTGTTCAGATCAGAGTTTCCCAGCCCTCTCGGAAAGACCCGGCCGAGGCCTGCTCCCACATCTGGAGCGCTTGAATCGCCAGGACGACCGTTGCCGGACTGTAGCGCTGGACTGGTGTGGCGGCTTTTAAGCCAAAAGCGAAACCGCCATCGACTTTCGGATCCGTTGATTGGACCTGCAATTCTTGGATTGCCGCCAACTCGTTTTCGGCTTGCTGATAGTCTAGCTCCATAATCCCCAGGCGGTCAGCGTAGAGCCGCAGCCGTAACAGTTGCGCAACGACGTCACAGCGGTGGTACTCGTGCCCAATCTCTTGTGAGACGTTCTCGATCTCGAGTAGTCCATATTGCAGCGCGCGACTCGAGTCGGGATCCATGCCAGCCTCGGGCAGCAGGCCCTCGAGAAAGTAACAGTAGCCGTGCAGGCGGCTCATCAGCCTTTCACTGTCCGATTCAGCCTCCAAAAAGCTTTCGTGACGCTTCAAACACCATTTGAGAAGGTCTTCGCCCATGGCCTTGAATTCGTATAGGTCAGTGGCCTCGGTCAGCTCGAGAAAAATCGGCAGCGCCTTGAGGTGGTGAACAGCCGCTTGCAGGGGCCAAGGTTCATCCGCCTCATAGGGCATGTCACGAGCAATGTCATGGACCGGAAAGAAAGATCCATCCATTCGCGAGAGGTTGCGCTTAATGCCGATCGCGCACTTTTCCGCGCATCCGATATAGGCCGAATCCTTCGTTGCCTTCCACAGATCGATCAGCGCTCGAACGGCAACCAGACAGTCAAAGAAATAGGCCCAGATGGGTATCCGGTTGACTCAGGTAGCCCCAAGATGTAGTATGCCGGCAGATGGAAGATTACCCTCAGAACCTGACAGAATTCGAGTCCCGTTTTAGCAGTGAGGAGGCCTGCCGGGAGTATCTGTTCCGGCTGCGCTGGCCGGACGGTTTCCGCTGTCCGGGTTGCGGTTGTGGAAAGTCGTGGCCTTTGCGAAAAGTGCTGCTGCAGTGCGCTGCGTGTGGGCGCCAAACCTCGGTGACCGCCAGGACCATCTTTCAGGACACGCGCAGCCCTTTGCCGGTGTGGTTTCGTGCGATGTGGTGGGTCACCACCCAAAAAACCGGAGCCAGCGCTTTGGGACTTCAAAGAGTGTTGGGGCTCAACAGGTACGAAACGGCTTGGACCTGGCTGCACAAAATGCGGCGCGCGATGGTGCGGCCGGGACGGGATTTGCTGGCCGGGACAGTGGAAGTCGATGAAAGCTACTGGGGCGGGCTCGAAGAGGGCCTGCGGGGCCGAAACCTGAAAAACAAAGCATTGATCGCAGTAGCCGCTCAAGAGGATGGGCGGGGTATCGGCCGGATTCGCATGAAGAGAATCGAGGATGCCTCGGGCGAGAGCCTGTTGCCTTTCGTGGAGGAGTGCATCGAGCCGGGCAGCGTGGTGCATACCGACGGCTGGCCCGGTTACTCCGGGTTGAAAAAGGAAGACTACGTCCATCAGGTCACAGTTGTCAGCAGGCAGGAGCAGTCCGCGTCGGAATTGATGCCCCGCGTCCACCGCGTGATGTCACTGCTCAAGCGCTGGCTGCTGGCCACCCATCAGGGCGCCGTGAGCCACAAACATCTGGACTACTACCTGGACGAGTTCACCTTCCGTTTCAACCGCCGCAAATCCAAAAGCCGCGGCAAACTCTTATCGGCTCGTCCAGCAGGCGGTAGCCGTGGATCCCGCGACTTACAAGATGATTGTTCACCCGGTTACAGAACCCAAGAAAATCCCCAAACCACAAGATATCGGGGCTACCTGAGTCAACCGGATACCCACCTAGGCCCATTTTCGTGGATTGTTTTCCCCGGAATCAAAATCGGAGACGAAGAGCTCTGCTGCCGTGTCGTATGACTTTTCGATCAGGACGCTACCGGCGGCGATCGCCTGCTTCGGCGGGCTTTCCCGCGGATACTCGGCGCAGCGCAGAAGTCCGCTTATGAAATAGCCCGTCGCGGCCGTCGAGAGAGCTTCATACTTATTCCCTCGGGCGCTATAGTGACGCGCCAAGCCGCCGGATTCAGCCTGAATTCCGGAGCGAGTCAGCCAGCGAAGGCCAGCGTGAATAGAGGCGTTCAAGGCAGGCAAGTAGACCAGCATACCATGGGGTTGGCTGGCGATCATCGAAATCCAGGTTTACGCGTCCACCCCATCGCGGAAGGCTTGATCGTTGGCCCCTGATCGTTGGGGGCTGATCGTTGACCCCTGATCCAAGGCCGCTCGAACAAGCGCTAGATTCCCGGGGGCGGCGCCAGCCGCGTCCGGCGGAGTCCTGAGCATAAGAAACTCCCGTCAGTCCGCGTCGATGCCAAGCGGGATCGGCGTGTCGGACCCGCCGACACGAATCGTCTTTTCGGTGTCAAGGATGAGCAAGAGCCGCTTGTCCAGCTTGTAGGCGCCGCGAATCAGATCGCGAGCCATCCCCTGAAGAGTTTCCGGTGGCGGCTCATAGTCCTTCTCGTTGACCTGCAAGACGTCAGCAATTTCATCGACCAGGAGGCTGACTGCGCCGTCGTCCGCGCGCACCACAACGTTCATGGGTCACTTCCCATCCGGTCTGGTACGCAATCCAAGGCGCCGGCGCATGTCGATCGCAGTCACGATCTCGCCCCTTAGATTGATGAGCCCTTCGATCACGCCCGGCGCCCGCGGGACCGAGGTCATCTCCTGGTAGCGGAGCACTTCCTGGACCTTCAAGACCTCGATACCAAAGAAAAGCTCATCCACGAAGAATGTGGCGTATTGCAGATTGAGCGGACTGTTGGTTTCGCTGGACGTAGGTTGATCGGGCATGATATGAACTCCTCAACGACGAGTCGGACTTCGACGGGTCGAAATACGGTGGGTCGGACTACGAAGTCTCTTGAGGGACGAGCTCAGGTTCGTCGAGAGCCCTTGCCAGCCGCTGAACAGATTTCAAGGTGCCTTCGCGGTCGTGTTTCATTTGGAAGTCATCGAACTGGTGTGCGGACCCGGTTCTGGGCTCGGTTTGATCAGCTGTTTGAGCCATTCCAACGACGGGGATACGGGCGAGTGCGGGCTCCTCGCGGACCCGGCGGAGGACCTCAAACGCGTCGATCCCCGGCAAATCGAGACTTGAGAGCAGCACGTCCACGTGCTCTTTGGCAAGGAGGTTGAGGGCCGCCTGTCCGTCCTCGGCCTCCAGCACACGGAAGCCGTTTACCTCCAAGAAGTTGCAAAGGATACTTCGAGCGAATGAAGAGCCATCGGCAACGAGAATTCTGGCCGCTCCTTCTTGCCGCTATCTGCTTCACGGAACCAGCCCTTATCAAACGTATCGATCAGATACTGCAGGTCGAGGAAGTCCGTCACGCGGCCCGCGATAACCGCGGAACCCACGATCCCCGGCAACTCGGAGCTGCTGCAGGCCTTGAGCGTGTCCTCCAGAATGTCGACGATTTGGTCGACAATAATTCCGATCTGGCGTTCTTTGTCGCTGAACACCACGACCTGCAGCGAAGCCTCTTGCGGCTGCTCAGGAGGCTCGCCAAAATTGAGCCGCTCCGATAACCGCACGAGCGGCAGTATCCCGTCACGGTATTGGACAACAATGCTGTCCCGCGACTTCTCGATCCTGTCGAGCGGGAACTCTTCGAGCCGGGCCACCAAGGAAAGCGGCACCGCCAAACGGTCGTGTGAGCCGCTTCGGAACAGCAGAACGGTCTGTTTTTCGACGGCGGTGTCGTGCTGCTCCTCGTGGGACGCGCTAGCATGTTCGTGATCTTTGCTGAGGACCTTACCGAGCTGAGCAACTCCAAACACATCGAGGATGAGTGAAACTCGTCCGTCTCCCATCACCGTGGCTCCGGCGTAGCAGTCAAGCCCCTTGAGTAGATTGTTCAGCGGCTTGACGACGATTTCCTGGGTATCATGAATGCCGTCCACCACCAGGCCAAAGGTTCGCTCATCTGCCTGCAGGACAACGATGTTGACGATATCGCGCTCGGATGAGTCTTGATCGGGATAGCTGAGAATCTTGTTGAGGTAGAGCAACGGTAGAAGCTTTCCTCTGAGGCGATATACAGGAGACCCGTGCACCCATTCGATGGCGGCCTGTGCGGTTTCGCCTTCGAGCCGGACCAACTCCAAGAGGCTGACTTGGGGGATCGCGAATCGGTCGCTGCGGCAGGAAACCACGAGCGCGGGAATGATGGCCAGTGTCAGGGGGATTTTAATTTTTAGAGTTGTCCCGTGGCCAAGGCGGCTGTTCAGATCGACCACGCCTCCAATCTTTTCAATGTTCGTCTTGACCACGTCCATGCCAACACCGCGGCCCGACACGTTCGTGACTTTTTCCGCGGTCGAGAAACCCGGCAGAAAGATCAGACTCATCAATTCCCGATCGTTCATGCGGTCGAGTTGGTCCGGCGTGAGAAGGCCCTTCTGGATGACTTTGGCCTTCAGCTTTTGGGGGTCGAGACCATTGCCATCGTCAATGATCTCGATGTTGACCTGTCCGCCCTCGTGAAAGGCCTGCATGCGCAAGACCCCGACGGGAGCCTTGCCGCGAGCGGTGCGTTCCTCCGGAGATTCGATGCCGTGATCGCAGGAGTTTCGGACAATGTGAGTCAGTGGATCTTTGATCGATTCGATGATCGTCTTATCGAGCTCAGTCTCCGCCCCCTCCATCTCCAGACGAATCTGTTTGCCGACCGAATGCGCCAGGTCGCGGACGACGCGCGGAAACTTGTTCCATAGCAGCCCGATCGGCTGCATGCGCGTTTTCATCACCGCCGCTTGCAACTCGGTCGTGATGAGATTGAGCCGCTGCGAAGTGGCCGTCAGCAAAGGATCATCCTGGGAGGCCGCGTGCTGCAGAATCTGGTTGCGGGCGAGCACTAGTTCGCCTGCCTGGTTCATCAGCTTGTCGAGCAAATCGACGTCGACGCGAATTGTCGAGTCCGCGATCGAGCGCCGGGAGGCGTTGCTTTCACCAGCCTTCGACCCAGGCTTCTCGGCGGAACTATTTGATTTGTCCGGCGGAGCAGGTGCGGATGCGGAAGCTGCTGGAGGCCCGGAAGCCGGCGTGGCGGCCGCGTCGGCAGCCGCTGGCGCAGGCGGGGCTTCCGAAGAAGTCGGCTCCGCCCCGGCCACTTCCGAAGATTCTGAGGGCCCGCCCGCGGGGGCGGGCTCGCCGTCGGAGCTATCCGCTTCCGGCTGTTCACTGGCCGCTGCTTGTTCCAGAGCCAGCCCTGTTGTTTCGCTCGCTGGCATTGGGGCGTCCCCGGCAGTGCCTTGCGACCCGGCCAGTTTGCCGTCGCAAGCCGCCTGAAGCCGAACACGCAACGGTTCATAGTTGTCCTCACCTTCGGTGCCATTGCCCTCGATCTGTGTGAGGATGCCCTTGACCACATCG
>CBDCYS010000004.1:0-139947 GCA_965224215.1 Bryobacterales bacterium
CTCAGTCGTGCTTCCATCGCTGGGATCGACATCGAAGTTGTCAATCGCCCGAAGCATACCGCGGACAGGAGGTACTTGCACCAGAAACTGCAGATCTCCCGCCGCTACCGACAAGGCGGACTCTACCTTTTGACCCTGGCTCGCCACCGAACTGGCCAGCGCGGATTCAGCCCCGCTGGTTAGGGCGCTAGAGGTGGACTGCATCCCGTGCCAGGAATTGGCAAGGGATGCCACAAACACCGCCGCGAACATGATTGCGGCGATCTTGTATTGAATCGAAGAGCGAAAACGTTCAAGCATCGGGGCTCCTTTGACGTCGCGGTTCTACACGGATTGGCTGCACCGTGACTGAACCCTTGCTAACGGGCGAACGCCCGCATCCGGGCAAGTCCAATGAAGAACCTGACCGGCTCCTTGCGAAGAAACTGAGCGGGCTTCAGTCTCCCGGCCCCCGCGGTAGTGCGGAGAACCATGGCTGTTGCGCATCTCTAGCAGGTTGGGCCGGCGCTCACAGTGGTTCCAGAGAATGTGGTTCCAGAGACTGGAAGGTGTGAAAAAATGACGACGAATCATACTCTATAAAGCCAACTACTTTGATATAATAAGTCATGCCCGACGAGCGTTCCCCGCGCTACCTCCCCATCGACCGTTCCCAACACGTCCTGCTGCCGCTCGATGTCGACCGCCTGATCGATTCCGATCATGTCGCCCGGCGCATCTGGCGCGTTGTCGATTCGCTCGATCTGAGCCGTTTCGAGCGCGACATCCGCGCCGTCGAGGGCGTTGCTGGCCGCCCCTCCCACGCGCCGGAAGTGCTCATCTCGGTTTGGCTCTACGCCTGCACCAAAGGCCTTCATTCGGCCCGCGAAATCGAGCGCCAAATGGACTACGAACCCGCTCTGCGTTGGCTCACCGGCCTACGTCCGATCAATCATCACACCTTGTCGGATTTCCGCGTCGGCCACGGCCAACCACTGCGCGAACTCTTCGAGGACGTGCTCGCCATGCTGCTGAAAAAGGACTTGGTGAAACTCGAGCGCGTGGCCGTCGACGGCACCAAGATTCGCGCCGATGTCAACAAGAAAAGCTTTCGCCAGAAGGACAAGATCGAGGAATATCTGCAGTTGGCGCGTGAGCATTTGGACGAACTCGAGCGCCAAGAGGCTGAAGAACAAATCACCCAAAAACAACAGAAAGCACGACAGCGCGCGGCCCGACAAAAAGAAGAAAAGTTGCCGGAAGCACTGCAGGAAATCGAGCGATTGCGGGCCGCCAGGAAGGACAATAAGAGCAAGGATCCGCAAGCATCAACGACCGACCCGGAGGCGCGATTCATGTGGACCAGCGACAGCGGCGTCGCGCCCGCCTACAACGTGCAAATCACCGCCGACGCGTCCCAGGGCTTGATCGCCGATGTCGAAGTGGTCAACGATCCGCAGGACTCCGAACAGCTCGTGGCGGCGACGGATCGACTCCAGCAACGGCATGGGAAATATCCCTCCGAAGCCCTTGCTGACGGGGGTTATACGAACCATGCGTCCGTACTGGAGATGGACGAGCGTGGCGTCGACTACTACGGCAGTTGGACGGGCAGAAGCGGCAAGCCGAGCGGTCCCGGGACGCGGCGTCATGAAGATTATTGGGCCGACAAGTTTGTTTGGGATGAGGCCGCGGAGGTGCTGGTTTGTCCGCAAGGCAAGCGCTTGGAGCATAAGCGAACGCAATACCCGAAAGGGCGCACGGTGTCGGTCTATCGGGCGCGGGCGGCGGACTGCCGGGAGTGTCCAGTAAAGCAGTTGTGCTGTCCGGATTTAAAACTGAAAAGTCACGGGAGAAGCGTCTCAATTCAGGATTATGACGAGGCGGTGCGGCGCTTTGACGCGAAGATGGACACACAGGGAGCGCAAGCGATTTATAAGAAGCGGGCGCCGTTAGTGGAGTTTCCAAACGCTTGGATCAAGACGAAATTCAAGTTGCGGCGATTCTCAACGAGAGGCTTGGCGAAGGTGAGGTGCGAAGCCTGTTGGGCGGCATTAGCGTTCAACCTGCAACGCATGTTCCAGCTGGCGCCGGAGTTGATCCCGACCGGCTGATCGCTCCCCCAACGGCCCGCGACGGGCCGGGAAAAACCTCCCCATCGAGTGTCAGGCCGCGATGCAGGGTTCTCCTGCTCAAATGCTCCCCAACTCAAAAACTCCGTCAACCCAAAAAAAAGGGCGGTCCACCGAAAAAACTTAGCGAAATCCCGACCCAAAAACGAATTGCTTCACACCTTCCAGTGGTTCCAGAAAATGTGGCGTCGCCTCCAAGAGATGTGATCGACGGTAGCTGAGAATGCCTTAAGGGTTGCGGCGGGATTAAGTGAAAACCGCTGCCGAGGGGCGCCTGCAATTGGCGTTAAGCCGATTAAGATATTCCTTGCGCTGACCGACAACAATCTTTAGAAACAGAACCTTGGCGGTTTCTCTGTCTGTTCGACTGAGTCTACGCCAGCCTAATCACCCTCTGGAGACGCGTAAATGAAGAAAAGAAAGATCCTAAACATTCTCGCTACATGCATGATTTGCTGCGGAGTCAATCTCTCCCTTCAAGCGAAGACAGACATTTCCTATGACGAGCTGGCGCACGACGTAACCGCGCTGGTTCGAGCCTTCCGCCAGACGATCGTCGTCAACCCGGATTCCATCCACAAAACGAACGAATACTTTCAAGAACCGGCCGCCCGCCTCACAAGGCTAACGGGACAGGCAAAAGTCTTCTTCAAGGCCATGGCCCAAAAGGATTACCCCGTAGACGACGCAAGCGAATCTGGACAGATTCGAATGGCCCTCGAGAAGGCCTTTGAAAAGGTCATCCTCGATGTTGCGGCTGGCAAACACGACCTCAAGTGGAAGGGCGAGAACGAATACGTCAAGAAATGGGACGGAAAGCTCTTGCCGGCCCGCTTTGCCGCGCTGGTCGCCGAGGAATTCAATGTTCTGACCGACGGCCGAGTAAGCATTAAACTGACGACCTCGAAGCAACTGCTGGTCAACGAGAACAATGCTCCAGACGATTGGGAGTCCGAGGTGATTGAGACCGTTCTTCTCAATACGAACAAAAATACGGGAAAGCCTCAGTCGCTCGATTCTCCAACCGAATTCCGCTATGTGCTCCCGGAGTTCTACGCCCCCGCCTGCATTCAGTGCCACGGCACCAGCGACGGCCAGGAAGGGTTCGACATCCACCCCTCAAAGTTGGCGCGGAGCGTCGGCAGTTTCGCGGGTGCGATTAGTATTCGCATCAGGAAATAACGGCGACGTAAGGAAACTTCGCCGCACTCCGCCAGCGCTGCACTTTTAAGAATGCCTGGGCAGGTGAGCTCGAAGTTGTAGCAGGCGGCTCGCAGCGTATCACAATCCGGGTTATTTCCGGCGGACATGTAGCACGGGCTGTAATCCTTGCCAAAATTGCCTGAGGGTTCCGAAAGCGGGAACGGAGCCCCAGGCGCAAGCCTGGGGTCGAGGCCGCCAAGCCCTACGATCCTCAAGGGTTCCGACTCTGCTCTGTTCGAGGCTCGTGCGCCCTAGTACTTCACAATCTTCATTTCGTAAGTCCCGCCCGCATACTCGACGTAGAATTGCTCGACGTTCTCTCCAAGGGCGGCGTTGAGTTCTTGGCTCGTCGTGTAGTCGCCATGGAGGATGTACTTGCCCGCCTTATCGAACTCCTGCCCGGGGTTGCGGATGGCCTGCTCGATATCCCTGAAAAGGCCGACCGTGAATTGCATCTCAATGATCGTGACTATGGGGTCGAGCCTCTGCTCTCGCCGCAACGCCGCCACCTCTTGCTCAGTCAACAGCCGAGCGACCAATTGCGGCGGCGTTGCGTAATGGCCCAATTCCCGCATTCGGCGCGTCACGTGTAGCGACGCTTCATACTCGCTCATGCCCGCGGCAACCGCCTCCGCGGTGAGCCTCTCTTGCGCGCCCGTGAATTCTTGGATTCGCTCGATGTCGGCCCTGCGCGAGTATTGCTCGACATCGGAAGGACGGATGCCATCGGGATACACCCGGTCACAAGCCTCATCCTTCAGCAGAACACGCACCTCCGCGGACGAGGAATGGAGCTCGACAATAGCGCACGGAAACGCCTCTTCGCCCCTGGCTGCGATGATTTCCCAATCGCCGGAAAGCGTCGGCTCGCTGCCGCCCGAGATCGCCAGCCATTCTTGATTCCACTGCTCTTTCTCGACCATCTCATTGGTCAGGCTGTTCCATGTGCGGCTCACGACGTGCGGCTCCGACGCCGGCCGTGCGGGAACGCGAACGCTGATCCTGTACTCGAGGTTGGTCTCATCTACCCAGCGCAACTGCGTGCTCGGCGAGCTGAAGGCCCGTCCCCGGTAGGTGCGCATATACTTGCCTTCAACCGGTGACGCCGTCCACGACTTTAAGATCTCGATGCTGCCCGTGTCGATGTCGAGCTTCCGAAGCGAAAAACGGTCGTGCCAGACGAAAACGTAAGCGGGAGGAGTGAAATTTTCGATTCCTAATCCAGCAACGAGGCCACGAGATTCTCGCGCAATGAAGTAAACTTCGCGGCCGTCTGGCGAGTAGACCGGAGAGAAATATCCCTCATGACTTTGCACCTGAGCGAGAAGGATTAGTCCAACCCCAACCACAAGCACCAGCAGAACCCCAAGGATAATCTTCTTCATCATGTGAGCTTGTCTCCCACCTCGCCTTCCGCCGCCAGCTCTGTCACACGAGGTTCACTACCCGCGACCGCTGCGCCGGAATCATCCTCAATCAGCTCGAGCAGCACACCGCCCGTCGACGCCGGATGCACAAAAACATACTTGTAACCCTCAGCCCCTCTCTGGATCTGGTCCTTGACCAGGCGCGCCCCCTCTGCCTTGATCCGCTCGACAGCCGCCGCCAAGTCCGGCACTCGTAGCGCAATATGATGGAGCCCTTCGCCACGCTTCTCGATAAATTTCGCGATGACCGAATCGCCGGAGGTAGCTTCGAGCAACTCTAGCCGCGGGCCGCCAACCGCCAGCATGGCAACCTCAACTTTCTCGTGCTCGACAACAACGCGCTCGCCGGCATCAACGCCAAGCGCATCCCGGTAGAGCGCCAGCGTTGCGTCAATCGAGCGAACAGCGATTCCGATATGGTCGATTTTGGCGGACACGGGTCGGTTGATTTGTCTTATGCGTCTCTATCTTATGCAATGAAATGGGGCATCGAATGATCTATCTAGGCATCGAATCTATCAGGGAGCCTCAATACCGGCTCTGGCCCGCGACCCCAACCTGCCCGATCACTTCGTCGACGAATTCGTAGGGATTCAAGCGCCGCCCTACGACTTCGCGAGCCGCTTCGGCGATCTTGGCATCGTCGAGCGTCTCGGCGACAACGCGCTCGATCAGCCGCTGCCGAATCATCGTCATCAGCCGCTCTTTCCATGCCGCTACCGCTCTCTCGCTACCGCTTGGCAATCCGCTCAGGGCGTCAACCAGCTCGGCGACACCTTTATTATCCGAAGCGACGGTTTGCACGATCGGCGGCCTGGCTTGTTCAGCCGGCAGCAACGAGAGCAATGCTTCCAATTGACCTTGAACGCGATCAGCACCAGGCTGGTCGGCCTTATTGATCACAAACAAGTCGGCGATTTCCATGATGCCGGCCTTCAGTGTCTGGACATCGTCGCCCATCGAAGGTGTCAGCACCAGGGCTACTGCCGAAGCAAGCTTGACCACTTCAATCTCGGCCTGTCCGACACCTACCGTTTCGATAATCACAACGTCGCGTCCGGAAGCCTCCAGCGTCACAATCACATCCGCCGTGGTCGGGGCCAACCCTCCAAGGATTCCGCGTGTCGCCATCGAGCGGATAAAGACCCCAGGGTCGTCGTGATGCGCCTGCATCCGGACCCGGTCGCCCAGGATCGCGCCCCCTGTATAAGGGCTCGTCGGATCCGCCGCGACGACCGCAACCGAGCGGCCCTGCTGTCGCAAATGAGTGGTCAGACAATTGACGAGTGTGCTCTTCCCCGCCCCGGGCGCACCGGTAATTCCAATCCGCAAGCTCCCGCCAGAGAAGGGAAACAAGGCCCGCAGCAAATTCTCCGCCTCTGCCCCGCGGTTCTCAATGACACTCAGCGCCCGCGCCAGCACCCGCGGGTCACCCTGACGGATCTTCTCCACCCAGGCTCCCCGGTCTGCCGAACCGGGGTCTGCCGAAGCTGGGTCTGCCGAAACGTGGATACTCACGAAGACACCGCGTCGTTGCTTGAGGATTTGGCCTTGAGGATCTGGCGGGCAATGATCATGCGCTGGATTTCGCTGGTGCCTTCGCCGATCGTCATCAGCTTGACATCGCGATAGAACTTCTCGACCGGATAATCCTTGATAAAGCCGTAGCCGCCAAAGACCTGCACCGCCTCGCCAGCCGCCCGCACCGCTGCCTCGCTGGCATACAGCTTGGCCATCGAAGAAAGCTTCGTCACCCGCCGACCCTGGTTGAGGTTCCATCCCGCCTGATAGGTCAGCAGCCTTGCCGCCTCGATCTCGGTCGCCATGTCCGCAAGTTTGTGCTGGATCGCTTGGAATTCCGAGATAGCGCTGCCGAACTGCTTGCGCTGCTTGGAGTATTCGAGCGCCGCTTCGTAGGCCCCTTGCGCGATCCCAACCGACAGAGCGGCGATCGCGATGCGGCCGCCGTCCAGCGTTCGCATGGCCCCCATGAAGCCGTGGCCGCGCTGTCCCAGTAGTTGATCGAGTGCTAGCCGGCAGTCTTCAAAAATGACCTCGCCGGTATTGCTGGCGCGCATCCCGAGTTTGTTTTCCTTGCGGCCTGGGCGGAAGCCCTCCGTTCCTTTGTCGATGATGAACGCCGAGATCCCCTTCTCCCCCCGCGGTGGATCGGTGACCGCCATGGCCACGCAGACATCGGCCAAATGCGCATTCGTTGTAAACGTCTTCGAGCCGTTCAGGACCCAACCGTCGACGTTTTCTTCTGCGCGCGTTTTCGTGCCCGCGGCGTCGGATCCGGCATCTGGCTCGGTCAGCGCCCAGCAGCCGATCCATTCGCCCGTGGCTAGCTTCGGCACGTACTTTCGCTTCTGTTCATCGCTGCCCACGAGGTAGATGTGATTGGTGCAAAGTGACGTTTGCGCCGCCACAAAAAGGGCAACGGAGGGGTCTACGCGGGCCAGCTCTTCGACCACAATCGAGTAGTCGATATACCCCATTCCGCTGCCGCCAAACTCTTCCGGGAAGATCGTCCCGAACAATCCCAGCCCGCTGGCCTGGCGGATCAACTCTGCCGGCAGCGCTTGTTGCTCGTCCCACTCCATCACGTGAGGCCGAATCTCGCCCTCGGCGAACTCACGCACCGACTTTCGCAGCTCGATTTGATCCTCGCTTAGCTCGAAATTCATTTCAGTCTTTTCATTTTCGCCTAGATGGGTATCCGGTTGACTCAGGTAGTCCCAATATCTTGTGGTTTGGGGATTTTCTTGGGTTCTGTAACCGGGTGAACAATCATCTTGTAAGTCGCCGGATCCACGGCTACCGCCTGCTGGACGAGCCGATAGAAGAGTTTGCCTCGGCTTTTGGATTTGCGGCGGTTGAAACGGAAGGTGAACTCGTCCAGGTAGTAGTCCAGATGTTTGTGGCTCACGGCGCCCTGATGGGTGCCCAGCAGCCAGCGCTTGAGCAGTGACATCACGCGGTGGACGCGGGGCATCAATTCCGACGCGGACTGCTCCTGCCTGCTGACAACTGTGACCTGATGGACGTAGCCTTCCTTTTTCAACCCGGAGTAACCGGGCCAGCCGTCGGTATGCACCACGCTGCCCGGCTCGATGCACTCCTCCACGAAAGGCAACAGGCTCTCGCCCGAGGCATCCTCGATTCTCTTCATGCGAATCCGGCCGATACCCCGCCCATCCTCTTGAGCGGCCACTGCGATCAATGCTTTGTTTTTCAGGTTTCGGCCCCGCAGGCCCTCTTCGAGCCCGCCCCAGTAGCTTTCATCGACTTCCACCGTCCCGGCCAGCAAATCCCGTCCCGGCCGCACCATCGCGCGCCGCATTTTGTGCAGCCAGGTCCAAGCCGTTTCGTACCTGTTGAGCCCCAACACTCTTTGCAGTCCCAAAGCGCTGGCTCCGGTTTTTTGGGTGGTGACCCACCACATCGCACGAAACCACAACGGCAAAGGGCTGCGCGTGTCCTGAAAGATGGTCCCGGCGGTCACCGAGGTTTGGCGCCCACACGCAGCGCACTGCAGCAGCACTTTTCGCAAAGGCCACGACTTTCCACAACCGCAACCCGGACAGCGGAAACCGTCCGGCCAGCGCAGCCGGAACAGATACTCCCGGCAGGCCTCCTCACTGCTAAAACGGGCCTCGAACTCTGTCAGGTTCTGAGGGTAATCTTCCATCTGCCGGCATACTACATCTTGGGGCTACCTGAGTCAACCGGATACCCACCTTCGCCTAAGTTCATTTTCGCCTAAGTTCATTCTCGCCTAAATGGAGTTACCCGTCGCGGTCACGGTAGTCCATCTGTCGGGTACTCGGGTTTTCACCGCCCCCAGCTCGAATCTTCCGTAGCGCGGGGCTCGGAGAGACCCGCGGCCTTCCGCTAAGATGAACCGATATGCCGACACCACCTGGGACCGTCAACGCCCCGGACTTCCCGCAAGACCTCGAATGGATCAACACCGAGCACCCCCTATCGATCAAGGACTTGCGTGGAAAGATCGTTCTGCTCGATTTCTGGACCTATTGCTGCATCAACTGCATGCATATTCTCCCGGATCTCAAGCGGCTCGAACACAAGTACAAGGAGGAGCTAGTCGTCATCGGCGTACACTCGGCGAAGTTCACCGGCGAGCGCGAAACCGAAAACATTCGCCAGGCCGTGTTGCGCTACGAGATAGAGCACCCGGTCGTGAACGACCACAAAATGCAGGTGTGGCAGGAGTACGCCGTCCGTGCCTGGCCGACCGTGATGCTCCTCGACCCGCTTGGCAAGGTGATCGGAGCCCATTCCGGCGAGGGCGTCCACAAAGTGTTTGACCCGGTGATCGCCCAGATGATCGACCACTTCGATCAGGCCGGCCAGCTTGACCGGCGGCCCCAAAATTTCGCGCTCGAAAGCGAGCCTGCCTCACCGCTGTCCTTTCCAGGGAAGATCTTGGCCGACGCACCCGGCAGCCGCCTCTTCATTACCGACTCCAACCACAATCGCATCGTCGTTGCGTCAATCGAGAACGGACAAATCCTTGACATCATCGGCAGCGGAGAGAGCGGCCTGACAGACGGCGCATTCGGTGCCGCCTGTTTCAAGCACCCGCAAGGGATCGCTCTCGACGGCGATTTTCTCTACATCGCCGATACCGAAAATCACGCCATCCGGCGAGCCGATTTGCAGACGCGGGTCGTTTGGACCCTGGCAGGCGATGGGATGCAAAGCGGAGACGACGACTGCGCGCCCGGCCAGGCAAAGGGCCGCCGCCTCAACTCCCCCTGGGACCTGACGGTCGTCCACGGTGTACTGTTCATCGCCATGGCCGGCTCCCACCAAATCTGGGGACTCGACCTCGAAGGCGGCATCATTGCGGGCCATGCCGGCAGCGGTGCCGAAGATCATCTCGACGCAACGCTGCTAGCGGCCGCCCTAGCGCAACCGAGCGGCCTGTCGACCGACGGACGAGTGCTCTTTATTGCCGACAGTGAAGTGAGCTCGATTCGCACTGCCGACCTGGACCCACGGGGCGGTCACGTCCGAACCGTGGTCGGCCAGGGACTGTTCGACTACGGCGATGTGGACGGCATTGGCGACGAGGTGAGGCTGCAACATCCGCTCGACGTCGAGTACGTCGGCGGCACTCTGTACGTCGCCGACACCTACAACAACAAGATCAAGACCATCGACCTCAAGACGCGGCAAACCGCCACGTTCGCCGGCACGGGGGAAGCCGACCTGATTGACGGAGCCGCCGGACAAGCTGAATTCGATGAACCCGCCGGCCTAAGCGCCGCCGCCGGAAAGCTCTACGTCGCCGACACGAACAACCACGCCATCAGAGTCATCGATCTCGAAACCCGCATCGTGAAAACGCTGGAGCTGAAAGAAGCCGCGAATAGGGCAAACGGTACCGCCGAAAGGCTGATGTAGGGGCGTAGCGTGCTCTTGCTTATACGGTTGTTTCAGCAAGCCCCAAGATGTAGGGTAGGGCGTGGCCCGGCCGCCGTTTCCGAAGAGTCTGCGTCAGTTTCAGGTGGAGTTCGCGACCGAGGAGGCTTGCCAGAAGTACCTGGCTGCTTGTCGTTGGCCCGACGGGTTCCTTTGTCCTCAGTGTGGGCATCGGCAGGCCTACATTCTCGAGCAGAAACTACGGTGGCAGTGCGCGGCGTGTCGACACCAGGTCTCGTTGACGTCGGGAACGGTGCTCCACAATACGAAGACCCCGCTGACGGTTTGGTTTTGGGCTGCGTACCTGATGACAACTGATAAACGAGGTGTGTCGGCGCTGCTACTGCAGCGTCAGCTCGGCCTGTCGCGCTACGAAACCGCCTGGATGATGTTGCACAAACTGCGACGGGCCATGGTGAACGCAGCTCGCGAGCCCTTGCACGGAGAAGTAGAGGTCGATGACACCTGGATTGGCGGCCCGCAAGCAGGTTTGCGAGGCAGCCGGCAACTGAAGGGGCGCCGTGCGGCCCTTGTGATGGTCGCTGTTGAGAAACGCGGGAAGCGCTCCGGGCGCGTTCGCATGTCCGTTATTCCAGACTTCAAGAAGGTGACGATCGACAGGTTTCTTGCCCAGAACGTTGTTCCCGGCTCGACCATCTACACAGACGGTCTGAAGACCTTTACCGCCCTCGAAGAGGCCGGCTACAAACACGTCTCTCGTCCGCAACCTCACCGGACTGACTTGCGGAAAGGCGCCAAGTCGGTGGTGCCGCTGGCGGATCGTGCCATTGGCAACCTGCAGCAATGGCTGACCGGAACGTACCACGGCGTGAGCCGCGCTCAGCTTCAGGTTTACCTCGATGAGTTCGTGTTTCGACACAACCGCCGCAAGACCCCAATGGCAGCCTTCCAAACCCTCCTCGGTCTCGGAACTCAACACGCTCCTACGCCTTACGCCCACATCCGCCGCGCGCGTGACCTGGACAAGACGCGATGACCTCCACCCCAACATCTTGGGGCTTGCTGAAACAACCGTATAAGCAGGAGCTTGCTACGCCCGGCAACCGGGTCAAAGTGGCCAGACTCTTGCCCACGGACAGCAGTCCGCCCGCCCATCGCAATGAAGCGGCCGGACCGCTGTGAACCACTTGAAACTCAGTACCCCTCGAATGCGTCGCAACACTACGGTAGCGGCTGAATGGACAAC
The DNA here is from genome assembly GCA_965224215.1 of Bryobacterales bacterium. GTDB lineage: Bacteria > Acidobacteriota > Terriglobia > Bryobacterales > UBA6623 > CBDCYS01. The sequence goes on from CBDCYS010000004.1 coordinate 11,400, forward strand.
GCAGCAAAATTGATTCGATCGTGGACCTATCCGGTCGTCAGCGCCATCCTGCTCGCGCTCCTAGCCGCAGCCCCCGGTTCGGCCCGCGAAACAGTCCGTAACTACACGGTTCTGCTAAAGCAACCCGCCGTGAATCGCATCCTTCAGGCGCCGGCGAAAAAAACCGGCCGACGAATCCGCCTGGCGCAGCCGCAATTGCAGGCGCTAACAAAACAGGCCCAAGCCGCTCAAGAGCCCGTCAAAACAGCGATCCGAACACTAGGCGTCGACGTCACCGGTTCGGTCTGCCACACCCTCAACGCCATCTTCATACGCGCGACCAAAGAGCAGGCCGAACAGCTTAAACTCCTGCCTGGGATAAAGCGGATCGACCGTGCTCGCCGCTTCAAGCTGTTAGCCAACGCCGCAGCCGAGATCGTGGGCGCCCCGGCCGCATGGACCACCATGGGGGGCATCGAAAACGCCGGAGCTGGAATAAGAATTGGCATCCTCGACACGGGTATCGATATTGAGCATCCCGCTTTCGCCGATCCCTCGTTGCAAGCCCCGCCGGGCTTCCCCAAAGGACGTCCCGAGGATCTGGCCTTCACCAACAATAAGGTCATCGCCGCGCGCAGTTACGTCGGTCTACTGAATCCGCTCTCGGTCGATTCGTCCCGCCCCGACGACCTCACGCCGCGCGACCGCGTCGGGCACGGAACCGCCGTCGCCACGATTGCCGCCGGGCGCCGCGTCAACGCTCCCGCGGCAACTCTGACCGGCGTCGCTCCCAAAGCTTTCCTCGGGAATTACAAAATCTTCGGTTCGCCCGACATCAATGAATTCAGCAATGGAAACGCGGTCATCGCGGCCATCGACGATGCCGTCACCGATGGCATGGACATCATCAGCATCAGCTTCGGCGCAATCGCTCAGTTTCCGTTCGACGAGCAAGGGGGCGCGTGCTCCGACGATCCCGACACCTTTTGCGACCCGGTCGCATTGACCGCGCAGAACGCCATGGAGCTTGACGGCGTGGTCGTCGTCGCCGCCGCGGGTAACGCAGGCGCTTTCGGCGAACAGCAATTCCCGACGCTCAACACCATTTCGACACCAGCGTCGGCGCCAGCCGTCATCGCCGTAGGTGCGACGGTCAACTCCAGAGAATTCATTCGCAGCGTTCGTTTCGCCGGTCAATCAACAACCGCAATTTCAGGGGCCGGACCCAAGCCAAGCAGTCCCTTGACCGCCGAAGCCGTTGATACCGGGACACTCGGCGACTCCTTCGGATGCGCGCTGTTCCCGTCCGATTCCTTGCGAGGCAAAACGGCCGTCCTCGCGCGAGGAGATTGCGCCTTCGAACTCAAGGTGGAGACCGCCTCGGCTGCCGGAGCAGTCGCCGCCATCGTGACTAACGTCGACGGACAGGACGAGCCATTCGTCATGGAGGGGCTCGAAACAACCGACATCCCCGCTTTCATGATTGGAGCCGCCGCCGGAAACGATCTGCGGCGCGCCGTCCAGCTTTCGCCAGGAACCACCGCTACACTCGACCCGGAGTTGACGCCGCGTCCCTTCGCGCCCGACCGAGTGGCGCCCTTCAGCTCTCGCGGGCCAACTCCTGGCGGTGGCATCAAACCCGACCTCGTCGCGCCCGGAACCTTTATCTACACGGGCGCACAGAATTTCGACCGTAACGGCGACACATTTGACAAGACGCGGTTCACGTCAGTCGATGGCACAAGTTTCGCCGCCCCCTTTGTAGCCGGGGCGGCGGCGCTCGTCATGCAACGCCATCCCGAGTTCACGCCGGCACAGGTGAAATCGGCGCTGGTAAACAACGCGACACCCGAAGTCTTCGAGGCGGACGCCGAGAACGATGCGTTCATTGCCCGCACAACTTCGATAGGAGCCGGGCTGCTGAATGTTCCCGCGGCGCTGGACCCGACCAGCACTGCCGAGCCGGCCATGATTAGCTTCGGCGAACTCGGCGAGACTCAGTTTCCAGTCGAGCGCTTGCTGACCATTACCAACCCAGGACGCGACACGGTGACCTACGAAATCACCGTCATCCCCTACGACGAGGACACAGCGGCCCGAGTGCTGATCGAAGGCGAAGCGTCGATCAACGGCGACTTGAACGGAGGTGAAGCAGCGACGTTGCAAATCACGCTGGAGGGGTCCCGACCCTCTCCAGGCGCATACGAAGGCGAAATCCGAATCCAGCGACTCTCCGGTGGAGCCGACATACGCGTCCCCTACTTCTATCTCGTCGGTGACGGCGTCCCGGCCAACTCTTTCGCGATAGCGGGCACCGGAGTCATCGGCACAGTCGACGAACCCAATCCCGAGTTCCTGATTTTCCGAGTGATCGATCAGTTCGGCCAGGCCATCCCGAGCCTGCCGGTGCAATTCAGCGTAGTCGGCGGTGGGGGCGCGATTATCGTATCCGACCCAAATACAGATCCATTCGGAGTAGCCGCCGCCGACACCGACCTGGGCCCGGAAATCGGAGCCCAAGACTTTGAGGCCACCGCCGGTGGCCTCACGATTCCCTTCTTCAACGGCGCGCGCCTGAAACCAACGATAGGCGGAATCGTCAATGCCGCCGGTTTCGCCGCCGGCCGGCCGGTTGCCCCAGGGTCGCTGATCTCGATCTTCGGCGCGAATCTCGCCGAATTCCTGGGCTCCGTTTCCAGCCTGCCACTGCCGATCGCGCTCAAGCACACCAGCGTATCCTTCGATTTCCCGGAGGAAGGAATCAGCGTTCCCAGCCCGTTGATCTTCGCAAGCGGCGGTCAACTGAACGTCCAGGCGCCTTGGGAGTTCGCCGGGCTCAACTTCGCGTTCGTGAAGGTCCGAATCGAGGACTCAACCAGCTTTACGTTTGAACTAGCGCTCGCCGATCACGCCCCGGGGATCTTCGAGTTCGACCTGGGCGACACGCGATACGGAGTCGTGACCCATGCCGACGGAAATGTGGTGACCGCGCAAAACCCGGCCCGGCCCGGAGAAACCGTCGTCATCTACGGAACGGGATTCGGCCCCGTCGATGCCCCGCGGAAGACCGGCCTAGCCGCGCCGAGCAACAAGCTCACCAGAACCCTCCGACTGCCGCAAGTAACGGTAGCGGGGCAACAAGCCACTGTATCGTTCTCCGGCCTCACGCCCGGATTCGTCGGGCTCTACCAAATCAACGCCAAGCTGCCAGCCACGCTGCCAAGCGGCACTCAGCAACTGATCGTCAGCGCCAACGGCATCGAGAGTAATTCCGCCGCCACAGCAATCCAGTAAAAACTTCGAAAAGCAGCAACAGAGCCCCAGGCGGAAGCCTGGGGTCTAGAGTTTCTACATTTCGCGGGTAACCCGGCAAGCTTCCCTGAAGCCGTGGGCAATCGTTGTAGCGTCCCTGACAGCTTGCCCGCCGGCCAGGGCTGGGCCAGGCCCAGGCCGAGCTGCGACAGGACAAAAGAAGCACCCGCGGCGTCCCGTCAGGGACGAAACAGCAATAACCCACGGCTTCAGCCGTGGGTTACCGGTCCCATTGCGATAAGCCCTGGAAAGGGCGATACAACCATGCCGCACAGCCTCGCTGACCTGCTGATTCATATCTTGTTTTCAACGAAAGATCAGCGGCCCATTCTCGACGACGACCTAAAATTGAATTGACAGAAGCACAAAATTGAGTACGACGAAACCTAGACCATCCCCCACGGCTGAAGCCGTGGGCTATCGTTGTAGCGACCCTGCCGGGTCGCCCGCGAAATGTAGGAAACGAACCATCCCTCCGTTGAGCCCCGGACGGGGCCGAAAAGTCGGCTGGCGGCTACTGATCCACAGTTAGCACACGCCTAACCTTGGCAAATTCTTGCTTGCCGCGCCACGGACTCTTTTGTGAGCGGATTTGAGCGGATTTGAGCGGGTTTGAGCGGGTTTGAGCGGATTTCAGAAAATCCATGCTCCTTTTGTTCGCCTTTTTGAATGGCCTGACTCAGGTTTGTCAGATATGACCATTACGATGACGGGCCTCTGATCCAATGCGGCACGGCCACCGCTTGCGCTACGGCGTACGCGATTCGTTCAACCCCTGTTGCTCTCATTGTATTGCATGTGTCAAGTTTTTCCGGATAAATCGCCTTCCGTGCAGGCAAAAAGGCAGTTTGCGTCCTGGCGAGTAAACCGCGCACGCGAGAGCGTCGTGACAAAATCCTACTCCGCATTTCTCACCACCTGACGGCCGGTAGCTTATGTGCTCATCGGCGGCTTCAAGGCTGTCCTCCGGACCGATCTGCTGCAGTTCGCCGCGATGGCCTTGGTCTTCCTCGTATTGCTACCGCTGAATACCGACTTTGCGGCACTCGACCTGCAATTCGACATCGGCAGTCCCGGCCCGTTGCGGTCAGTAAGTTTCTTTGTCAGTGGCTTTGCGAGCATGTTCATCGGCTCTGATATCTGGCAACGCGTGTACTCGGCGCGAAGCGCTCGAGTGGCAAGGACATCGCTATTTCTCGCGGCGGCAGTCTGGCTCATGTTTGCGGTCAGCCTGCTCATACTCGGCATAGCAGCACGCCGTGCAGGCGCCCAAGCCGAGAACGCACTATTCTCCGGACTATTCGAGGTTCTGCCTCCTGAGCTTGCCAGCGTCGCGGTAGTCGGAATCCTGGCAGCGCTGATGAGTACACTCGACACTGAAATCTTTCTGCTCGCGTCGATGATCGCCAAGGACTTCGTTTCTCGGAGGCGCGAACTGACGCCAGAGCAGTTGGCCACGACGATCCGTATCGCCATGGTCGGCGTCGCGGTACCCGCCATGTTGATCGCAATTTACTGGCCGACAGTCCTCGGTGCTTTGTTCATGCTCCTCAGCCTGCAGATGACCCTCTTACCAGCCATATTGGCGTCGCTATTTCGGCCGCTGAACGCAGGGATCGCTTTCTCCAGCATGGTGATTGGCAGTCTGTTGGTCATGCCGGCATTCTTGCTCGGCTGGTTTGACCAGGACACAACACCTTTAGTGGTTCTGCTCGGGGCCGGGACGGTGGTCGCGCTCGGTTTGTTTCGAGGGGCCGGGACCGATCCTCGCCACGGCAAATAGTCGGCGCCCGTCGGAGGACTAAAGCCGCGAAGAAGTTTCGGCTGAAACCACGGGTAGAATCGCCGTCAAGCTTGGTCTTCGCCGAGTAGCTTCCGAGCAACTCATCAGAGGCGCAAGGGATTCCTCGCAGCCGGGATGCCAGCTCCGAGTTGCCCTTCTATTCCCCGAGAAGTTGGAGGCTCGCGAACAAAACGAGCAGCAGGCCTAACGGTACGGGAATGCGCAGAAGCCAGCGCCAGAGCACGAACCAGCGAATACCCTCCGCGCCCTTTGAAGCCTCAGCTACGGGCTCCTTCATGTACCAGCCGGCGAAGATGGCCAGTGCCAGACCTGCCGCCACCAGCACCACGTTACCGACGAGCCAGTCCATCCAGTCGAGAACGCGAAGGTCGAGTGCCGGACCGATCCCGATGATGGAGACGATCGCTCCGATGACGAGGACGGCGCGCCGCCGCTGCCAGCCAAAGCCGTCGATCGCTGCCGCGACGACGACCTCGAGCGCAGCCACCGTTGTGGTCAGCGCAGCCATGGCGAGAGCCAGGAAGAAGAGCGGGCCGACGAATGAACCAGCGGCGCCCATCTCCGCGAAGGCCGATGGCAGAGTGATGAAAAGCGCACCCAAGGGGCTCTCGGTGAGCGTGCCCGAGAGTCCGAGTGCGAAGATAAGCGGAAACACCGCAAGGCCCGCGAGAAGAGCCACGCCAAAGTCGGAGATCGCGATCACGACAGCAGCCTTGGGGAGGTTTTCCCCCTCGTCCAAATAGCTTGCGAACGTCAGCAACATGCCAGAGCTGATGCCCAGGCTAAAGAATACCTGGGAGGCGGCATCGGACAGGACCTTCCAACTGAACAGCGTCGCAAAGTCCGGGGCCAGGTAGAACTCGTAGCCCGCGGCGGAGCCGGGAAGCGTCGCGGCGTACAGCGCGATGCCCGAGAGGATGACCAGTAGCAGCGGCATGAGGACCCGTCCCAGGCGCTCAATTCCTGCACGGACCCCGCCTAGCACCACGAAGACCGTCAACGCCACAAACCCGAGCTGCCAGCCGATCGCTGTGGCCCCCGTCGAGATCCTTTCAAAGTGCGCATCCGGCTCTCCTGGAAGGCCGATGGCGATCGACTCGACCGCGTAGCGCAGGGTCCAGCCGGCGATCACGAAGTAGTAGCTGGATACAAGGAAGATGGCGGTCACGACGAGGATGCCCAGGGGCGCCCATGCTCTACCTCCGAAGTGGACGAACGCGCCGATCGGACTCTTTCGGGCTCCGCGCGAGCTCCGCCAGCACCAAGGGCAGGCCGACCACGAGCATGATCGCGAGGTAAAGGAGGACGAATGCGGCTCCGCCGTTCTCGGATACGAGATAGGGGAACCGCCACATGTTGCCAAGGCCAACAGCCGAGCCGACCGCGGCCATCAGGAAGCCGCTCCGGGATCCCCACTGCTCACGCGTCGTTTCTACCACTGATCGCCCTCCATCGACCCCACATGGTCCCACAAAGTACGTCGTTGGCCCTCTGGAGCTACCCAATCGTGTGACCGACATGTGGCCAAGCAGGAACCCCTGCACCCAGGTAGAACAGGCGTGATGAGCAGGTGCTGCGGTTCCGAACGGCACCAGACCGAGTTGTATAATTGGTGCAGGAACCGATTAGTCGACTCCTCTTGCAGTAACCTATTACGGGGCAACTGTGCGGAGTCCAATGTTTTCGATCGGGTATCTTCCCGAGGTGCTTGGGATGGATGGCGTTTCCGCAACCCGACCAAGCGGCAGGCAGAAGGCCACTCTCGGCCACTTGCTCTGCCTGTGCATGGCCGCGATTGTGCTCCAACTCCTCGCATGGGCAGCGGAACCGGCTCGCAAGTCCCCCGCTCCGGCGGGTCCATCCGACCTTCAACTGCTAACAGACGGTTGGGCGCTGGCACCTGACGAGGTCGCGGTTCTAGAGCGGCGGCTCACCAAGAACCCCGGAGATCTGAGCTCTCGGATGCTCCTCGTTTCCTACTACTTCCAGCACGCCCAGCGTGAACAGCGCCTGCGCCACATCTACTGGATCATTGAGAACGATCCAGGCTCCCAGAGTTTCGATTTTCGAGGCACCGGCGTCCATGCGCTTGAGTCTCCGTTGGGAGGTCCTGAGGCTTTCCAAAAGGTCAGAGAACTTTGGCTCGCGCAGACCCAGAAGTACCCAGGGGAACCCAGAGTACACGCAAACGCCGCTCGGTTGATCGAACACGATGATCCGGAGCGGGCGGCAGAGTTCTGGCGGCGGGCGCGAACTCTCGAGCCGGACAATCAACAGTGGACCTTTCTTCTCGCCAGCTCTACGGGTCTGTTATCCGATCCGATGGCCGCATCAACCGAACAACGCCGTCGTCACCCGAGCGGCAGGCCTTTGCCGACGGGGTCCTGGACGAGCTGAGGATGTCGACTGATGCTGCCCTCGTAGGAAGCGTTGGCGAGATCCTCACTCCGCCCGTTGGTTTCACCGCGGAACTTCAGCGGGTCATATCGACGGCCTCTTGGCCGCCACATTTGGACTCCACGGAACTTGCCGAGGAGTTGCTACGGCGTGCTCGGGGACTGCAGCCGAACGAACCCCGCTGGGAACGCAGCTTGGAGCAGCTCGGTCAGGCTCGGCGTGTGGCAGTCGGGGAGCGCGGGAAGGTCCAGCTCGGTGGTCCCGGCATGAACGGCGGCGCACTCAGCCGCCCAGACCAGCCCCGACTGCTCGAACGCATCGAACCCGAGTACCCACCGTTGGCCCGCCAAGCCCGCCTCCAAGGTTCAGTCCGGCTGAGGCTAGCCGTCGGCGAGGACGGAAGAGTAGTCAGGTCCCAAGTCTTAGAGGGCCATCCTCTCCTCGTCGCGGCTGCTCGCGAGGCAGTGTCGCAGTGGCGATACCTACCAGCGGTGGACGGGGATGGCGAGCCTACCGAAACGACCATCGAAGTCAGCGTGCCCTTCCGCCCGGAACCTTGAAGCTGCACGCACTATGGGCCGAGCGAAGACTTCGTCTTTGTGCTGAATGAGTTTTATCGGGTCCTCAAACCTGGCGGGGTCGCGACGATTATCGTTCCTGACGGGAGATCGCAGGCTGCTTGGCAAGATCCCACCCACCAGCGCGCCTTCGTCCCGCGCTCGGCGCTCTATTGGAACCAGGACCTGTCAGCAGGTAAGACAAGCGCACCTGTTCGCTGACTTTCATTTCGTAGAAGTGAATACTCAGAACCACTCGAGAGCGGGCGATCCAATGATCCCTGGCCTGCCCGTAGACGCCAAAAAGAGTCCGCAGCCGAAACCGTTCCCGTATTTGATTCAAGACCGCGCTGCACCGCTCGTTGCGCGCCCCGTAAAAGAGAACTTCGACGTCCTTCTCGACTTCCGGCAACTGCTGAATGCGATGAAGGGCCGGATGGTACCCCAGCGGCAGGTGCGAGACGTTGGTAAATCCATTGGCCCGCAAAAAGGCAACGTTTTCGTCAGAGTAGTCCCAGATCTGGCTTGCGGCTCGCAGAACCCGCTCACGATCCGGCGTCAGCCAGCCCTGGCGAACCGACAACTGCTCAAGCTGATAGAAGATACAGGGCGCGTGCGCGAACGAATCGACGTGCCCCGGTGCAAGGAAGTGATAGCCAATGACGATGTTGACCGCGCCGGGCTCGACCCAGTTCATGCGCAGCGGACAACGATGCCCCAGCGACTCGAATGACGCACAGAGCAACTGCGCGACTTCGAGAAAAGCCTGCCAGTGAGGATAGTCCTCCGGCTGGATGAGGCATACCGATACCTTCACAGGTCTATGATCGGCAGCCTCACGAGGCGAACATGAAGACGATAGGGTATTTCCAGTCGGACCAACAGAGCCGTGGACGGAAGTCCGCGGTCAAGCGCCGGACGAAAGTCCGCGCTAGGGCCTCAGACCATTCTCATCAGTCGTCGCGCGGTTTCAAGATCCTCCGGAGTATCAACCGAAACACCGCGTCCCTCCGACTTCGTTAGCACCACACAGATTCGAACACCATTCTCGAGCGCCCGCAACTGTTCAAGCCGCTCGATTCGCTCCAGCGGGGCCGGTAACAGCGAGGAAAGCTTTTTCAAGCAAGCTTTCGAATAAGAGTAAAGTCCCAGATGCTTGTAGGCCCGATGGTCCTGTGCCCGAGAACTCAGGCAGGGGATCAGCGACCGCGAAAAGTAGAGCGCGTCCCCCCGAATGTCGCAAGCGACCTTGACGACATTCTGGTTCGTCAATTCTTCGTCTTCGGTGATCAATTGTTTCAGCGTCACCATCTCGGTGGCCGCGTCACTCACAAAGGGTTCCACCAACTCGTCGATCATCCGAGGATCGAGCATCGGCTCGTCACCCTGAATGTTGACGACGACGTCGCAATCAACCTGCTCGACAGCTTCGGCCACACGGTCGGTGCCGGAAGCGTGTTCGGGGTCGGTCATGACCGCCTCTCCGCCGAACGACTCCACGGTTTGCCGGATGCGGGCGTCGTCGGTCGCCACAAGCAATCGATCGAGCGCCGTCACGCGCCGGCAGCGCTCCCAGACGTGCTGGATCATGGGCTTGCCATGAATATCAGCCAGCGCCTTGCCCTCGAAGCGAGAGGACTTGTACCGAGCTGGGATGACGCCAACGACTCGCATTCAGATGATCCTTGCAATTTCTCCGGACAACCCTGCGCTGACGTGGAACTACGATGCCGTCCTCCTTGCGAAGCGGGGCGGCGCATCAACAGTAGGCCAAAGAAACCGATAGCTTAGCACCTCAACACGAAATAAAATTCGTTCTCAGGGAAAGGTCTCCGGTCTTGCCACAGGACGCCGTCCTCGCGACGACACAGTCACTCGTCAAAGGGGTGCCTATTTCGATCTCTACAACATATTGCGTGTTCGGTTTCCGAACGCAATTCACTAACCCTAACCAGTCTTCCGCGGTTGGGTCTTCACTCCGGGTTACTGAGAGGTTTCACCTCGCTCCTAGCAGCTCAAAACCTGTTGCATTGAGCTATTTTCTTCGCTAACATGCATTCAGTTTGCCCACTTGAGAACAATTTGCAGGTGAGATGTTTTTGAGGATGTGGGAAGGGGGCACCGAGCGCCATGGCATCAACTGTTTGGAAAGGGTACTTGAGTTTCGGTTTGATTTCGGTTCCGATTCGCTTGCATGTGGCGGCTCGAAGCGAGCGGGTCGGCTTCAATCAAATCCACAAAGAATGCAATTCGCGCATTCGCCAGAAACTCTACTGCCCCATATGCGACCGGACGGTGGAGCGATCCGAGCTGATCAAAGGCTATGAATACGAGAAGGACCACTATGTACTCGTCGAAGACGAAGAGATTAAGAAAATGGCTCCCACTTCGGGCGCGACGATGGAGATCCTCGAATTCGTGAAGCTAGCGAAGTCGACCCGCTCTACTTCGACAGTTCGTTTTTCGCGGTTCCGGAAGATGCCGGACAAAAGGCCTACTACCTGCTCGTGGAGACCATGGAAAACGCTGGGTACGCAGCCGTTGCGAAAGTGAGCATGCACCAGCGCGAGTACACCGTGCTCGTGCGTCCGCGCAAGCATGGACTCACGATCCACACGATGCACTATCCCAACGAGATCCGCGAGCTAGCGGAATATGGCCAACCCAGCAACACGGAGGTCAAGCCGCAAGAAGTGAAGCTGGCCATGCAACTGGTGGAAAGCCTGGCCGCGCCTTTCGATCCCAGCAAGTACAGCGACCAATACCAGAAGCAGCTCCGCGAGCTAATCGAGGCCAAGCGTCAGGGCGAAACCGTGCCGGTCTCTCAGGCGCCGCGGCTCGCTCCCGTGATCGATTTAATGGAAGCGCTGCAGCGGAGTCTCGCGGAGCAACCCGAAAAGAAGCCTCCGGTGGGAACCGATCGAGCCGAGGAGCAGGCCGGCGAAAAAAAATCCTCTCGGCCCAAGGCTGCGCGCAACGCCTGACTTGCCTCAGTCATAGCCAACGATCTAGACTATCCGCCCGCCCCGGAGACGAGCTCCCAATTCGGCACCCGATTCCAGGGATGCGCTTCAACTCCCGGCTCCGGCGAAGGGAAGAGGTCCGAAACTAGCTTCTTCGCGGCCTCGGGCCAACCATCCAATGTCAAGGAAGTCTTGCCGTCGGGGTCGGTATCGACTCCTCGGCGCTCAAAAACCTCCCTGATGCGCGCGCGCATGCCCGGCGGCAATAAGCTCAGCCCTGGGTGATACCACAGCGTGACTAGGCTGCGGTTTTCTGCCGAACGATTGCCATAGGCGGAATGCAACAGCCGCGAATCACCCACCACGAGATCACCCGCGCGCACCGGGACCGGCGTTTCTTCCGCCAATGAGCCATAAAGAGGATGTTCCGGGTCATCGACACGCGAGAGGCCCTCGTCATGCGCCTGCATGGCATCGTGAAAACGGTGTCGCCGCCGGTGACTGCCCGGCAAGACGCGCAGGCAGCCATTTTCCAGGGAAGTGCCGGTCAGGTAGTACATAAAGAACACCTGCGCGATCTCGTCCGTATAGGAGAGAGGATCATCCCAGCCCCACCAGTCCTGATGCCAGAACAGCGGCGGCCCGGATGGCGGCTTGCTGATCAAATAGCCGCCGCTGAAACGCGGGTCGGCGAAGTTCAATTGCTCGAAGACGTTTCGCGCGCGGGCGTTCCCGATCAGCTCGGCATAACCGGGAAAGTCGGCAATGTTGATGAGACTGCCTTGAGAGCGATTCCTTGCTCGGTGGTCTGGCGTAGCTTGTGCGAGGGCGTCCGCCGAAACCCTTCGCACATGATCGAGTAGCGTTGGTTCGAGCACGCCCTCGATGACACAATAGCCGTCCGCCAGAAGCTTACGATGCGCTTCGTTCATGTGCCCTTCACCTTCCTCCAAATGGTTCATTATGGGACCAACTCGCTGGCGAACTAGCGAGTCCTGACAGCGCGCGACTCCACAAAGCCGTAATGACAGAGGCGGAAGTCCACGCTCCGCTCGAGCTGGAGGAACGCTCAAGTCGCGAAACTGAGGATCTGACCAATCGCCGCCGCTACCGGCGCACCCACACCGTCAGCGCGCCGTGAGCCACGGGAACCCCGTCTACCGACGCCTTTACCGATGAATAACCCGCCGTCGTGCCCGGCACCCGGACCCTGAGTTCCCACACGCTCGACACAGCTCCCGGCAGCAAGCGCGCCGAGTCCAAACCCACGGCGGGATCCAGTGTTACCGGCAGATCGAGCGGGGTAGTCCCGTTGAAAGGCGTCACCGCTCCTGTTTTCAGCGCCGCTTCGGTCACTCCCACGCCGTTCAAGAAGATGGTCACCAGCGAGCCTGGCTCCGCCGGAGTGGCGCAGGTGTTCACGAACCCGTCTTCGTTCAGAGCCAACGGATACGATACGCCGCCGGCGATCTGCGGCACCGTGTGATTGCAGACCAGCTCTGGGGCCACCCGCAGGAACGGCGCCGGCTGCCGTGCCGCCACTCGATACGTCCGCGATTCCCCGCCCATCGTCAGAACGACGCTCTGCGAACCTGCGATCTCATACGGCGCCTGGAGATTCACCTGCCGCTCCGAGACGTACAGCAGCGCCGCCGGGGTACCGTTGAACATCGCCGAGAATCCACCCAACGTCGTTGGGAGCAAACCCGCCTCGGATGGCTGGCCGATCAGCGCTTCCTCCGCCAGATCGCGTCCAAACAGCGAGAGAAGCTGTCCGGGAGTTACCTCGCCGATGCGTTCTATGTCCGCGGCATCCGTCACACATGCCACGCGGTCGCGCGGCCCATAGAAATCTAGCCGCAGGATCGATCCGCCAGCCGCAACATAGGGGCCTTGCCCGCCGAGGAATGCCAGGATTCCCGCGCCGCCGGTCCGATCGAGAAGTTCCGTACCTACCACGCTGCCGCCGTCGGCCGCGATCCTTGACACGTAACCCGATGGCACGCACTGCGCCGGCGCATCCAATACTGGAAGATCCGGTGAACTGGCCCGTCCCGCCAAATAGATCGAATCGGAGTCCACCCACATATCTGTGATGGTGTCGGTCTCGGCGCCGCTGAAGTAGGTCGAGAACAACAGATCGGTTCCGGTATTGTTGAGCTTCGCCACGTACCCCGACGCTTGTGGTGGGAAGATAGCCGGACGACCGATCGGCTGCGGCGGCCGCGCTGCGCTGGCGATATGGTTTTCGAGCAGCACGCCGGGAGTGGTGGGGAAGTCCCGGGAATTGGTCGACCCGGCGATAAGCACGTTCCCTTCCTGATCCACGTGCAGTGCCCTGACCCGCGACCCGTGCTGCCCAGTCAGCCACGTGGAGAAGATCACCTCCGTGCCACTCGGATTCAGCTTTGTCACCTGAATTATGCACTGCGGCGTGGACCTGAGGAGGGCTGAGCCGCAAGAGACCATTTGGGACCCCCGAAAACATGGGGTAAAAAGGTAGGCTGGCAAAGATCCCAGCTTCGCCAGCCAACCCCAAGGAGGTCACCCACATGGTTACCAGACGAAAACAGCATAGCTCCCAAAGGCCCGTCCAACAAGGCCCAGCCGTGACGGCCTCGCGGCCCAATAAAATCGGGGCTTCGACGCCTTACCACTTCCGCGGCAGGAAGCCGACTCCCTACGGCGGCTTGCTGCCGGTGGTCGGGAGGGCGCTGATCTGAGAGCCTGGCTATGCGCTATGCATAAACTTTTATGCACTAGCCGTAACGCACTGGAAACACGTCACTTCCGAGCGAGGTTTTGACGACGCGGATTCTGGGCGGGAAGGGAAACCGGACACGGAGAAGCCAAAAGGCCAGTTGCCGAGCTACCACCTCACGACGACCGCCAACCCGCTACGAACGCAGCCACACTCGCAAAGTGAATCTGTGCATAATTCAGGTGTAACGAATCCATAGAAACAGGAAATCCCGGCAAAGCCCGTTCCGCCGCAAGCGCGCTGTCCATGCTCAGTCTGGAATGCGCCCGCGGTAATGGGAATATCGCGTCCTCCCCGCACCTCGCCCGCCACGTACAGGTCGCCTGCCGCATCCATGGCGACCCTGCCGCCGCCGATCCCGCGCACGGCCGCCAGCAGGGTGGCGCCGAGCCTGTCGATCTTGACGGTATACATCGTGTTGATGGCATCGCTGGCCACCGCCGCACCCGGCGCGGTGGGAAACCCCTCGCCGACGGACTGTCCGGTCAACAGCACCTGGCCCTTTGCGTTGACCGCTATATCCCGTCCGGACGTATTCGATGCGCCGCCCACGAAGGTCGCATATCGCACCTCGCCTTCGGAATCCAGCTTGACGACAAACGCCTGGGAGGAAGGGGCTTGCAACGAGGCCTGTAGTGCTCCGGCCGTAGTGGGGAAATCCGCCGACGTGCTCGTGCCGGTCACGTACGCCGCGCCCGATCCATCGAGCGCCAGCGCCACCGCGCTTTCGCGCCCGGTCCCGCCAATGACCCGCGAGTAGAGCATCTCCGCGCCATCGGGACTCAACTTGCCGACGAACGCGTCGTTATTCCACCCGCCAGCGATATAAAGGTGGTTCCCATCGGACTTCATTGCCGACACAGTGGCACCCTCGGGCAACGTGGCGAATGTGGTCACCCGCGACGCCACGACCGGACCCGTGGCGACCAGAAACAAGGCCAGAACAGCAGTGCCTCTCTGCACGTCCCCATTGTAATTACAGGGGATTGCCACCGGTGTTGGCATCGACACGCCGGGCCCCGAAAAATCTCCTGGGCCGCGCCGCCAATGCCGGCTTCGACGCCATGTTAATAGACGCCATTGTTATTTACCTGTTGAGCTTGTTTGGCCCGCTGACCTTGTATGGCCTAGTGACCTGCATAGACACCTGCATAGACAAAGGATGGGACACCGCGCGCAAGACTGCCTATGGAAGGTCGCGCCCGCTATCCCGCACTGGCAGCTTGCTGCAAGACGCGCCATTTGGCGGCGAAAGTGGTTCGCTTGATGCCGAGCAGATCAGCGGCTCGCTTCTTGTTACCGCCGGAGCGCTCCAGCGCCTGTGAGAGAACGCCGCGCTCGAAATCGCCTAGCACTATGTCGTAATTGAGTCCAGAAGCCGGGATTCTCAGCTCCGGGGCGCCCGAGAAGTTTGTGGGCATTTGCAGGGCGGGTAACGGAAAGTCGCTGGGATAGAGAAGATGGCGGTCCTCGCAAAGCGCGACAGCCTTCTCGATCGCGTTTTCCAATTGGCGGACGTTGCCGGGCCAGCGGTACTCCATCAGCCGCCGCAGAGCTTCGGCGCTCACCTGTTTGACAGTCAGCCCTTCGCGATGGCAGATCTTCGCGACGAGGTGCTCGACGAGCAGCGGCAGGTCTTCGATCCTTTCGGCCAGGGTCGGCAAGTTGACCGGGACGACGTTGAGGCGATAGAAGAGATCTTCGCGAAACTCACCGCTCTGGACCATCTGTTTCAGATCGCGGTTCGTGGCGGCGATGACGCGGGCATCCGCCGTGATCGTCTCAGAGCTGCCCACCCGTTGAAACTCACGTTCTTGCAGGACCCGAAGCAGTTTGCTTTGAGCCTCCAACGGCATCTCGCTGACTTCGTCCAGAAAGATGGTGCCGCCATCGGCCTGCTCGAAACGGCCGACGCGCGCGCCCACGGCACCGGTGAAGGCCCCTGTGACGTGGCCAAACAGCTCGGCTTCCACAAGATTCTCGGGAATCGCTCCACAATTGACGACGACCAGAGCCTTCGCGGCTCTCGGCGACACCGCGTGAATGGCCTTCGCGACAAGCTCCTTGCCCGTCCCCGTGGGGCCTGTAATCAGAACAGTTGAACGGCGTGGCGCGATGATGTAAACAAGCTGCTTGATGTTGAGGATAGGACGACTTTCACCAACCAATCGCGGAACCGATTGGTCGATCCCGGGGCACTGCTCAGAACCCCGGCGCAAGTCGGCGATGCGCATTCGCTCGTCAACCCAGTCGAGTGAGTTGAGGCGGTCTGCCGGCAGATAGTCTGTCGCGCCCAGCCCAGCGAAGCGGACAGCCTCGGAATAATTGGGCTCGCTCGACACCGCCAACGCCGCCAGCGATGGCTGCTGACGCAAGGCCTCTTCCAGAAACCGCCCGGCCGAAACGTCGGTCAGATCGGTTCCAAAAAGCAGAACATCGAAGCGCTCGTCCATTAGATGCTCCAGAGCGTCGCGCGCGGTCGGGAACGACTTCGTCAGGCATCCCAGCGAGCTGAGATGCGGGATGATCCGCTGAAGGAACAGTTGCGGCAGGCCGACTTGGATGACGCTGAGGTTCTCAGTCATGCATTATTAGCAAGCTTCGGTGGCAGATCGAACTCTAATGTCGTCGAGGTCGTTCGGCTCCCCGACCGACTGCAAAGGGGAAAGTCATCAGCAGGCGCAATTGCCCTTCCGGTCCACTCACAAGGATCAATCGGTAGATTCGCGGACACCGTGCATCTGCCGGAAAGCCGACGGGTATCTATACCCGGATCGATCTATCCACTTGACCCGAAGGATGTATATAGATCAGCGGCGTTTCGGAAAGCAGATCTTTCCTAATCCCGCTCGGCCTGGGGAGTGACTGCTAGCCGGTTGCGATCGACGGGCGGAAGGGCAGATGAAATATGCTCGGAAACGTTTTGAAAACGCCCCTGATTGTGATCTTGAGCTTCCGAGTCCTCAGCCAGTCGCGTTCCAGCTGTCTTGAATATGTTTGAGACCGAGAACGGGCACGTCTTCCACCTTCTCAAACAAGGGGTGCCAGAGGTGCAGGGGAGGAATGAGCGATGGCACGTCAAGGCTAAAAGCCTCAATAGTGACCCAACGGTCGTAGCCCGACCTTCGTAGCGCCCGGAAGACGTCGGGTGTCACGGCTCGTCCCTGCCCGGGTACACCACGATGATTCTCGGAGATGTGAACGTGAAAGATCTGTTTCGCGGCACGGCTCCAGGCCCTTCCAGTATGCTGCTCCCCGATATTGGAGTGGTGAGTATCAGCCAGGATTCCGACGTTCGACATGTCGACGTCGCGGCAAAACTCGGCGCCTTTCCCGATGGTGTTGAACAGAAACATTTCGAAGCGGTTCAGCGGCTCTACGGCCAAGTCGACGTGCATCGTGGAGGCATGCTGTGCGGCCGTGCGGATCACATCGGCGGCGCGCTTCCATTCGTCAGCGCTGGGGCCCGCGCCGGTGAAACGGCCAAGCCCCTGTTGAATGGGTCCCACGAGGATGTCCGCCCCGATATCGCGAGTCTTGTCGATACTGCTCTTGAGGAGGTCAATAGCCGCCTGCCGGAGTTTGGGGTCGGGGTTGACCGGATCGGCCTGGTCGGCGCCGAACGCAAGAATGGCCGAGCGGCCCAGACCGAGGTCGTCGCAGCGCTTGGCCAGTTCCGTGATGTCTTCTTTCTCCATCGAGATCACGGGAAACTCGACACCATCGAATCCCCACTTCTTGATCTTCTCGAGCAGCGGGCCATGCTTCTTGGTCGGGTGATCCGTCCAGAGCAGAAGATTCATTCCGATTTTCATAGGGGTCTCCGGGGTTGATCGATGTCGGCGTTACAGTAAGGAGCATTTTACATTGTTTGGCGGCGTCCCTCGATGACGGTCGGGTCGTAACAGCAGAGATAAAATGAGGAGGCTCGTCATCCGGGGAGTGAGCTAAACTCCCCAAACGGGCTTCGCCGCCTGGGGCGGCGATCCCAGGTTTTTCTTATAAAAGAAAAAAGGAGGATGACGAGCCATGAAAAACAATAGCAAAACTTTCAGAGAAGTGTCGAAGCAAAAGATGATCGAACAAGGCCTGAACGTCGTAGCCGGGGTGGATCTGGGCGATAAGCACAGCCATGTCTGCTTGATCGATCTGGACGGCAACATCGTCGAGCGCAAGAAGCTGAGCACCTCGCCGGCAGCGTTCGAGCGCTACTTCGGCGGCTGGGCCGCGATGCGGGTGGTGCTCGAAGCCGGCTGCCACGCCAACTGGATCTACCGCTTGCTCGAGCGGCTGGGGCACGAGCCGCTGATGGCCGACACGCACCGCCTGGCGCTGATCACTCAATCGCTCTCGAAAGACGATCGCAGCGACGCCGAACGGCTGGCGGAGTTGGGGCTGCGGATGCCCGAGATGCTGAACGCCGTCGAGCCCCGTTCGCTGGCCATCCAATGCGACCGCGCCGTGCTGAAAGCGTGGGAAACCCTGGTCGAGACACGCACGAAACTGATCAACAGCGTGCGCGGCACCGTGAAGAGTTTCGGGGGCCGCTTGCCGGCTTCGAGCAGCGAGGCCTTCGTGAAGAAAGCCGGCCCCCGGGTGCCGGACGAGCTGCTGGCCGCGCTCGAACCGTTGCTCGAGCTAATCCAGCAGGTCAGCGTTGAAATCCGCCGCTATGACAAACAGATCGAGAAACTGGCGGAGGAGAAATATCCCGCGCCGCAAAGGATACGCTCGATCCGCGGTGTGGGGCCGATCACGTCGCTGGCGTTCGTGTTGAACCTGGACAACGACCCGCAGCGACTACGGCGCAGTCGAGACGCCGGGCCCCGGATGGGGCTGCGGCCCAAACGCCGCGACTCGGGCGAGCGCTCACCGCAGCTGAGTATTACCAAAAGCGGTGACCGATTATTGCGGCGATTGCTGGTGCAATGTTCGCAATACATTCTGGGATATCACGGGGAAGATTCGGACTTGCGGCGCTGGGGACTGGGATTGGCGGCACGCGGCGGCCCTTGCGCGAAGCGCAAAGCGATCGTGGCGGTGGCGCGCAAACTGGCTGTGCTGATGCACCTGCTGTGGCGTCAGGATGTGGACTTCGATCCGTTTTACCAGACGAACCCGCGAGCGGCAGGCTAGCGCTGAGAAATGCGAATCTTAGCAGACCGCTACGAGCAGCGAATCCCCTTTCCCTCTGCTGGCAGGATTCCAGATCGGTCCTCGCCGTCCAGGGTTCGCTTCGCCGCGCTCGGCGCGCCCTGGACTGCTCCGGGCCGATCTGAGAGCAGGACTTATATGAGGGAAAGGGGATAACCGGAACGAGCCGCCTGCCGACCACTCGTGTGGCGGCTGTCAGCCGCGAAATCCCCGAGCGCAAAAAGGAACGTCGGATCGAAGCAGGCACGTAGGAACGTCGGATTGAAGGAGGTTGAGGAATCGTAACAGCGCAAAGGGACAGACCGAGTTCGCGGCGACTGCGAGTCCACGCCCGGTCCGAAGAGGCCGAGACAGAGAGAGCAGCGCCGCTAGATCGAACTTCATAGAGCACCGCGTCCTCAGCGACGACCAACGAGTGCGGATGGAAGCCCGGTCAAACATCCCATCAGCTGAAAGTTCCTCACTCCTCCCTTGACAATGACGAGCCTCCTCATGGAAGGCGTGGACGGAAGTCCGCGGTCAACAACCCGCAGCAACCGCCACGGCCGACGCCGCAGCAACGTGTTGTGCCGCAACAAAGAGCAGCGCTGCAAGCAAACCAGACACTCCCCCCATCTTCTCGACCCGGACTTCCATCCACGCCTGGCGCCCACTTCCGTCCGCTCTGTTGTTTCGGTGGCGGGTCGCCACTTTACAATAGGACTTGGCAACTGAAGACACCCCTGCCGCGCCATCCTCGCCCCCAGTCCTCCTCAGGTCCGAGCCCAAACGGGAATACGAAGCACGCTTGGCCGCTCGTAACCTGGTTCTTGAGCACCGCCAGAAACTTTCCATCAAAGTCAGCAACGGGCGCCTGGTCTGTGTGCTCACCGTGCCCGTGATGGTCTGGCTCTCGTGGGGACGCGATCTCTTTAACCCCTGGTGGTTGGCGGTGCCGCTGATAGCGTTCGTCGCGCTCATCATTTATCACGAATTCGTCGAGCGCCGGATTCAAGCCGCGAAACGGGCGGCCCGGTTTTACGACCACGGATTGGCGCGGCTCGACGATCGTTGGATTGGCATCGGCGAGCGCGGCGAGAATTTTGCCGATCCCAACCACCTTTACGCCGCTGACCTGGACGTGTTCGGAGAAGGGTCCCTTTTCCAACTGCTGTGTACCGCCCGGACACGTGCCGGCGAAGGCGCCCTGGCCGGCTGGTTGTACCGGCCGGCGGCCCCCAAGGAAATTCTCAGCCGCCAACAAGCCGTCGAAGAGTTGCGCCACAAGCTCGATCTGCGCGAAGATCTGGCACTTCTCGGTGCCGACGTGCGCAGCGGTGTGCACCCGGAAGCGCTCAGCCGCTGGGCGGCTCTTCCGGCGGTCGTTTTCCCCAAGGCCACGCGATGGGTGGCGTTCTTTCTTT
Organism: Bryobacterales bacterium; assembly: GCA_965224215.1. GTDB lineage: Bacteria > Acidobacteriota > Terriglobia > Bryobacterales > UBA6623 > CBDCYS01. The sequence goes on from CBDCYS010000004.1 coordinate 31,730, forward strand.
CCGCGCTGACGCTCGTGTCTCTGGTGCCGGCGTTCTGGGAGATTTCTCTCCTGACGCCTTTTGTAATCGCTCTGTTGCTCGAGGCTGCGTTCGCTGTGCTAATCCGTTCACGCGTGAATGAAGTGATCGAAGCCGTGGACTCCCCCGCTCGAGACCTGGGGCTTCTATCCGCTGTCCTTGCCCGCCTCGAGGCTGAGACGTTTGACTCAAGCAAGCTCAAGGACTTACAGGCCCGGTTGGACGCCGGCCATCGGCCTGCCTCGGCGCGGATCGCAAGTCTGGAACGGCTGGTGGAATACCTCGAATGGCGCGGTAACAATATGTTCACCGCCGTGGCGCGCATACTGTTTTGGGGCACACAGTTCGCACTGGCAATCGAAGCCTGGCGCCAGGACAACGGACCCCACATTGAAAAGTGGCTGCTCGCGATCGGCGAGATCGAAGCGCTCTGCGCCCTCTCGGGGTACGCCTACGAAAACCCGGACGACCCCTTCCCCGAACTCGCCGAAAAGAGCTGTTTCGAAGCCGAAGGATTGGGACACCCCCTGATGGCCCGCAATGAGCTCGTCCGCAACGACCTGAGCATTGGCGGCGACCTGCGCTTGCTCGTGATCAGCGGCTCCAACATGTCCGGCAAGAGCACGTTGCTTCGTTCCGTAGGGCTGAACGCCGCTCTGGCGCAGGCCGGAGCGCCGGTCCGTGCGCGGCGCCTTACGCTTTCGCCTCTCGCGATCGGCGCTTCGATGAGGCCCGTTGACTCGTTGCGTGAGCACACCTCCCGCTTCTACGCCGAGATCAAGAGCCTGCGAGCCGTTGTCGGGCTAACGGAGACCGAGCTGCCCGTGATATTTCTCCTCGACGAGCTTTTGAGCGGGACCAATTCCCATGACCGTCGCATCGGCGCTGAGGCCGTGGTGAAGGCTCTCGTCGATCGCGGCGCCATCGGACTCGTAACAACGCATGATTTAGCCTTGACGAAGATTACAGAGCAGCTTGGCTCAAGGGCGAAGAACGTCCATTTCGAGGACCGCATCGAGAACGGCAAGATGGTCTTCGATTTCAAGATGCGGCCCGGTGTTGTCGAGCGCAGCAACGCCCTGGACTTAATGCGCTCAATTGGCTTGGATGTTTGATGTGTAGTTCGTTCCCGATTCGGGGACCTGACCGCGGACAGTGCTGACGGACAATGACCACTCATCGTCCATAATGATGATCGCGCATAATAACGGATACTCATGACTCTAGACTCCCAATCTTTCATCGAAAATGGCCACGACCGCCTCCTAGAGGAGCTTTGCGAGTTTCTGCGAATCCCCAGCATCAGCACGTTGCCCGAGCACAAGGACGATTGCCTGCGGGCTGCGGAGTTTGTCGCCTCAAGCCTTCGTGATGTTGGCATGGAAACGGTGGAAATCATCGCCGGCGAAGGGCACCCGCTGATCTACGCCGAGAGCCTCGAAGCCCCCGGCAAACCGACCGTTCTCTGCTACGGCCACTACGACGTGCAACCACCGGATCCCCTCGATGAGTGGGTGACGCCGCCCTTTGAGCCCACCGTAAGGAACGGCAGCCTCTTCGCCCGTGGAGCGGCCGATGACAAGGGTCAGTTCTATGCTCACATCAAGGCTGTTGAGGTGCTTCGAGCCAGCGCCGGCCGCCTTCCCGTCAACGTCAAGTTTCTGATCGAAGGCGAAGAAGAAGTCGGCGGTGAGGCCATCGCCGCCTACGTCCCGGCCCATTGCGACAGGCTGGCCGCGGACGTCGCCTTGGTGTCCGACACAGCGATGTACGCCCCGAATACGCCCACGATTTGCACCGGGCTCCGCGGGATGGTCTACATGGAATGGGAAGCGACTGGGCCCGCCCGCGACCTGCACTCCGGTCTCTACGGCGGAACCGTGCCCAACGCCGTCTTTGGACTCGTCGAGTTGCTTTCCAAGTGCAAGGACGCGGCCGGTATCATCCAAATACCCGGAGTATATGAAAGTGTGCAGCCCCCTGCCGCCGCCGAGAAAGAAAGCTGGCGGGAGCTGCCATTCGACCAGGCAGAATACCTTGCTTCGGAAGTCGGCTCGACCGCCCTGACAGGCGAGCGGGATCAAAGTGTTTTTGAACGAACCTGGGCGCGCCCCACGTTCGAGGTGCATGGCATTGGCGGCGGCTTCACCGGCCCCGGGGGCAAGACGGTCATTCCGGCGAAGGCGACCGCGAAAGTGAGTATGAGGCTCGTGCCCGAGCAAGACCCGGGGGAAATTCTCGAAGCGGTCCGCGATTTTGTTGCCGCCAACACGCCCGAGGGAATCCAAGTGGAAGTGAGGGAGCTACATTCGGCGCCGGCCAGCATGGTCAGCCCCGATCACCCCGCGATTCGCACGGCTGCGCAAGCGCTGGAAGACGTCTTCGGACGACCGACGGTCTTCATCCGGTCAGGCGGATCGATTCCAATCGCAGGGGACATCACCAAGCATCTCGGTATCCCCACCGTGCTAATGGGATTCGGTCTGCCCGACGACGGACTGCACTCCCCCAACGAGAAGTTTTCCGTCGACAACTACTACAAGGCGATCCAGACCGTCAGCCACTATTTCGAACTGCTGGCAAACACCGACATGCAGCAGACGTAGGGGCGCAGCAAGCGTTTTCTTACGTTGAAACAAGAAGCGTCCGGACACTGAATATCAAGCAGAAGCTCCAGAGCCGCGGGTGGAAACCCGCGGTCAACCTGTGTAGACGGGTTGGGAGAGGATTGCCACGGCTTGTTTTTCCGCCTTGGCGCTGAGCTTGCGGTTGGACGCGCGGCCCCGCGCGGCATGGACCACGGCCTGGTCGCCTTCGCTGCGAAGCTTCGCCAGCAGCCGCCTCAGATGCCGTTCGCTGAGGCCCGTCTGCTGGGCGGCCTGCTTTTGCGTGATGAGTTTTTTGTCTGCTTTGCGCAGCGCCACCAGCCGGTCGCGCTCTCGTTGTGTCATTAGTAGTTGTCCTTGCTTGCTCACCCCTCCAGGCTGACCTTGTCAATAGGACATTTCTACTTGGCACGTTTAGGACATTATCACTCGGCAGCGACAAAAACACACCCAAAACTTGATTCCCGCACACCGATTGGCGTAACATGCTGAGAACACGGCAGCCGATAGCCCTGGGGAGCGAACTCATGAAAAAACTAGTGCTTTTCCTTTCCGTCTCTTGCTTACTCCTGGTTTGCTTACTCCTGGTTCCTGCGTTCGCACAGGAAGCCGAGGACAACTTCCGCGACGTGGATATCAATACGGGCAGCCCCGAGGGCCAGCTTATCACCCAAGCGAGCGAATCCGAGGACGCGGCGGAGAAGATCCAGCTACTCGAGACCTTTGTTCAGAAATTCGGCGACGACTACGCAGTTGACTGGGTTCGGCTGCAGTTACAAGGGCACTATCTCGAAACGCAGAACTTCCCCAAAGTCGTCGAACACGGCAAAGCGATTCTAGACGTCGCCCCGAAAGATTTAGAAGTTCTGCACAATCTGACCAAAGGTTATGAGGGCACCCAGGACTGGGCTGCGCTGCTACCGCACCTGCTGAAAATCAAGCCTCTTGGCGACGCCGAGGCTGCCGTCGAAAACTATGAGGACGCTGACGAGGTAGAAACTGCGATGTGGAAATCTCAAGTGGAGTACGCACAAGGCGTGGTTCAGTACGTGGAGTACTCGCTCTACACTTCTGCCCTCAAGATTGCCGACCCGGCAACGAAGATCCAATACCTGGAAACCCTCAGAGCGCAATACCCGCAAGGCCAGTACGGGGCTCAGGCGCTCAATCCACTGACGGTGGCTTATCGCCAAGCAGGCAACTTCGCCAAAATGGCCGAGATGATGGCGCTCTCGCTCGAGAAAGATCCGGCCAACGAAGAATACCTCTACGCGCTGGGAGAGACAACCCTCGGTCAGCAACAACTTGAGCAAGCCAAGATGTACGGCCAGAAGCTCGTGGATGTCATGGCAACGAAAGAAAAGCCTGAGAATCTGAGCGAAGAAGATTGGCAGAATAGAAAGGACCTCTTCACCGCCTATGGAAACTTCGTGCTGGGCAAGGTTTCTTTCTCAGAGGCTGGCGATAGCAACAAGGACAAGTTTCGGGAATCGCGCAAGTTCCTGCTCCAGTCCGTGGAACCTTTGAAGGCGCAGGGCGGGCAAAACTACGGGATGCTCGCCTACTTTCTGGGCATCTGCTACGTGAAGCTCGACATCGCGGGAGACAACATTGCTCAGGCTACCCGCTGGATGAGCACTTCCGCCGGTATCGAAAGTCCGGGCCAAGCGGGCGCCAAGGACATCCTCTCGAAGATCCAAAGTTCGCAATAAAGCCCAAACAGAGCCCCGAACGCAAGTGACGGGCCAGCCAGTCGGTGCGAGCTTCCCACAACGAGCCTCTCCCGTGAACATCCTGGTTCCGAATCTAGGCTCGACCTCCCTCAAATACCAGCTCATCGATTTCCCTGCTGAAACAGTCATCACCAAGGGGCGCTTCGAGCGAATCGGCCAGCCAGGCGGGGATGCCGCCAGTCATCGCGAGGCGATCCAGCACACGCTGGCCCTACCCGACGCGGTCGACGCCGTTGGTTTCAAGGCGGTTCACGGTGGCCCGGACTATCGCGGGTCCTACCGGGTTGACGCCAACCTGCTCGCCGCCATGAGGCAATACGAGCCGGCGGCGCCGCTCCACAACGGCATCTACCTGACCGCAATGGAGACATTCCAGGAGCTTAGGCCGGGGCTGCCCTTGGTCGCCGTTTTTGAAACCGCGTTCCATCGCACGATGCCCGAGCACGCTGCGCAGTACGGTGTTCCCAGAGCATGGGCCGAAGAGCACGGCGTGCGCCGATACGGTTTCCACGGGGCGTCCCACCGCTACGTGAGCCAGCGCGTTCCCGAGATGCTCGGCAAGCCCCCCGATGCACTTCGACTCGTTTCCTGTCACCTGGGCGGCAGCTCGTCTATCTGCGCCATCGATCGTGGCAAATCGGTGGACGTCACCATGGGCTTCTCGGCGCAATCGGGATTGGAAAACGCGACACGCCACGGTGATCTCGATGCATTCGCGGTGCTCTACATGATGGACCGCTTGCATTACTCCACGGCCGAGACACGAGACGTGCTGTTGGCCGGCGGAGGTCTGGCCGGGCTATCCGGCATCGCCGGGGGCGACGTGAGGGACCTCGAGTCCGCGTCTGACCGCGGCAACGCCCTCGCGACTCAAGCCCTCAAGACGTTCGCCTACCAGATCAGAAAAACCATTGGCGCCTACGCCGCCGCCATGGGAGGAATCGACGCCCTAGCCTTCACCGCCGGGATCGGCGAAAACTCGGATCGACTTCGGGTACAGTGTTGCGAGAGCTTAGAATTCCTCGGAATTCAAATAGACTCCACCGCGAACGAAAACGGTGCAGGCGACCGTTTGATCTCTCCCCAAGCCGGTCCGGTGGACGTAGTCGTTCTCGTCACAAACGAGGAGCTAATCGTCGCCCGCGAGACCGCCGCCGTGCTAGAAACGACAACTTAGCAATAGCGAGTTCTTCGAACTTCCGAGCAATGCCACATGCTCACACTCGCGCAGAGTCTTTCCAGCGGATCGAGGCCTTTCTGAAGTAGAATCGTTCTTCCGATTGTCAGCTTGAAGATGGGGCGGCTGGGAACATGAATGCGCCGATCGCGGCGCCGCGACCCAGCTCAGGCGTTAGGCATCTCCCAAGCGCCACCTTTCCGTGAGGAGAACTGATGGCTACATTAAATCGAACCAAAAAGAATCCGTGGCAACTCAAGACACCGCCCGGTAAATCGGAGTACACGATGCATGTCGAGGAGAAGGACGGAACATCCGTCCTGGCGTGCACCGTTGGAAAGACGGTGCTGTTCTATGACGCTCGGTGCATTGAGGATCTTCACGGGATGCTCAAGGCTGCGGGCGATTGGGTCGAACTTGGCGGCGCGGATGAACAGAAACCCGCCAAGCAGGGAACAGTAGAAGCCTGGGGTCGCTCACCAAGCAATCCGCTGGGTGGCTGGTATGGCCTGAAGAAGGGCCTGCGCGGGCGCTTTGGTGTCTATGTGCCGCCTCTTATGGAAGCACTCGGTTTATGCGAGTTGGAGCACAACCCAAGGAACAATCGTATCCGCGCGAAGTAAGCTGCCCAACCATTCTCTCCAGCCGGCCTGCCTTCGGCAAAGCGGCTGAATCAAACGTGAAGCCGCCCTTCGCAAAGTCCTGTCCGCGATAACAAAGGAGGTCAGCATGCACTCGATACGGAAAGACATGGAAGAGTTTCAGGGGCAACTCAGAAAAGGGGTTATCCAGAAGGCGTACAGTGCACTGCTCTCCTACATGAATGGTCTGCGAACGCATTTCAAGAACAGGTACCCGGATTCTGCCGTATCCGCTCTCTACCAGGGATACATGAATATTTCATTCTTCGCCATCTTCCCGCCGCGACTCAAGCATCGCGACTTGAAAATCGCAATTGTCTTCAACTACGAAGCGTTCCGTTTCGAAGCTTGGCTGGCAGGAAGAAACAGGAAGGTGAGCCGACAGTACTGGGAGCTGTTTAGGGACAGCCAATGGACCGCATACTGTGTTGTCACACCCGCCAAAGGCGTTTACTCAATTGTTGAGTGCGATCTGGCCGAGGATTTCGACTTCAGTGACACAGATGCCTTGACCGCAAGCATCGAAACAGCCACGGCCGCGTTCATCGACGACATGGAAAGATTCTTGTCTAAACACCAGCGCGCGTGGAGAGGCTAGAACCGCGGGGTTGAGCAATATCCCGGCAGGTCCAAACGCAGCCCAGGGGCGGCCTAGGCACGCTATGCGGTTTAACCCTTCGTTCCAGCCGACCGCCCGGGAGCTGCACTTTTGGGTTCCCTCCGCGCCGTACGCTCCGGCGGCGGCTGAACTCAGGCTGAACTCAAAGGTCAGGCGCTTTCAGAGAACTCCTCGACAAGCAGAAGCCGCCTGAGAACCGGATTTCCCATTAGTTACCGAGCGACACGCTCTATCTAGTTCGTTTCGGGGGACTTAGTCCTGCTCGCGGACCGCCGGAGATGGAGTCTCGACTTCGCTTTCGGAACCTTTACGGTCCGGCCGCTGAGAATGCGTAAAGCGATTCTGTAGTTCGCACGTACATTTCCTCGCCCGCCAGGCCGGGGTGGCGTAACAATCCTCGCCGAGGTCATGGGTCGCCACGACTTCAATTTCAGGTCCCGCCCGCAGCACGGAGATCTTCCCTCCCAGACTGACGATATAGATGTGGCCGTCGGCGGCCACGGGGGAAGAGTAATACTGGTCGAGCGCCTCTCGCAGCCGGCCTTGGGAAATGATCTCTCCCGATGAGGGCTCGAGAATGGTCACAATCCCGCCGTTCTTGAAGAGATAGAGGCGGCCCTTGTAGAAGAGCGGTGAGGATACTTCTGGCAGGGAACGCTTGAAGAGCCATCCTTTCGCTGCCGTGCGATCTCCCTCGCCCCCAAGCTTCACCGTCATCAGAACGCTTCCACCTTGGACCAACGTGGACATGGTCTTCTTGCGCCCAGCCGTTACCGTTGAGGTCCATCTTTTCGAAGGTACGGGGTCCGCCTGCTTCGACCGGGAAATCCTCGATAGTGAGTTTCCCGTCCTTATTCCCGTCCACCATGGCGACAAACGACTCGTACGAGGGCATCGTGTCCATGATGCCGCGGGCCAAAACGAACAAGGAATCCTCTCCGATGACCGGCGTCTGTAAGGGCTGCCAGGGCATGCCGCCTACCCACCAATCCTTGTTGCCGTCGTCGAGCGAATAAGCCGCTACCTCCCTGGGACCGGATGTGACGACACGTAAGGGCGAGCCGTTGACGCGGTGAACAACGGGCGTGGCGAAACCTCCGCCCAGGTCAAGCCGCTTTTGCTTCCACAAAAGTTCGCCGTCGGACTTTGCGAAAGCCGCGAGATAGGAGTTTTCGTCCTGGTCAGCCAACAAGACAACCTTGTCGCCCGCCACAATTGGCGACGCGGCCATACCATGCAGCGCCTCAAAGGGGCCAAGTTCGTTTTTCCACAATGGTTTGCCGTCTATGCTGTGAGCCGTCAGCCCGTATTCAGAAAAGAAAGAGTAGACGGCCTCGCCATCCGACACCGGACTCGGCGACGCAGGGTCGTTGTAATCGTGCCGAGCTTCTTTCCGCTCAACGTTGATGCTTCGGCGCCAAAGCTCGCGGCCCGTCGAGCGATCCAGGCACAAGATGAGCCGCTCGTCAGCCTTCCACGCCGTCAAAAAGATTCGGTCGCCCACGACGATGAGCGACGACTTGCCGGCGGGAGCCGCAACCTTCCAGAGCAGCGCTCCCTCGGAGCCCGGGTCCCTCGGCGGGCGTGCTGTTTCTGAAACCCCGAAGCCGTTCGGCCCGCGAAACATCGGCCAATCCGACGCTGTGGCCCGAGCGAATACGAACAAGGCGGCTGCAATCAAGGAAAACAAGCGGAACACGATCGGCGATCGGTCGAAACAACTAGCGACTGTCAAACCGAATCTCCTTGATTAGGGCTGCGTTGATTTAGAGAGGCTGTCCCCGTGCGACCGAGTCCGGCCCCTATGAGCTTCAATGCCATTGGTCAATCCCCCCGATCAGTGAAGGCTGCAAAACTTGCGCTATTCTGCTCCTCCGCCTTGTAAACGACACCCATGCCGCCGTCGCCGAGTTTCTCAGCGATCTTGTAGTGGGAGATGGTTTGGTCGATCATCGACGCGAATATTGTAGCTCCGTCGGATACCTGTCGGGAACAAGCCTTCCGTCCAACAAACCGATTTTCTCAGGCCCAGGTCCTTGAGCCGACTCCGTTTCCGTTTCCCTCGGTAGCCGACCGAGGCCCTTGGCATCGACGATTGTTGGCGCGAAATAAAGTTCCCAGTGGCTATTCGAGGGAAATTGTACCGCTCAACGGCAGCGTGTCGTAAGGCCGGAGTAGCGAAAGTCTACTAATTCCAAACCAGCGGTTTCGAATTTGCCAGTCGCCGGCAAGTTGTCGCTGGCCTGAATCCCCCCTCGTCGGCATCGGCTGACCCAGCCGCCCACTGTTCCCCGCCCTACCCGAGCACCGCCACCTCGTGACTCGCGATCGACTCTATCTCGAAGCTTGCCCAGCGGCCATTGACCGCAACCGTATGCACCTGATCGGCCACCAAAAGCTCCACCGCCCGGGGGGCCGCCCCGGAAGGCAGCTGGATGCTGATCTCCAAAGGACCAATCGGGATCGTTTCCTGCAAGGGCGAACGCCACGACTCCGCCCCACTCAAATTGACGAGATGCAGGATCGTTCGATCCTCCTGTCGATAGAGGTGGCAGTCGATCAGTCCCGCTCCCCGTACCTTGAGGAGCACATCGTTGTGAGCCGTCCAGCGAATCGTGTTCGCCAGAAGCCGGCCGTGATCGGGGAGATAGTCACGTCCGAACCGGCGATCCAGGTCGGCCGCAAAATAGGCTCGGCGGGAGGCACCGTCATTCCGTACCACCAATCCTGGAATTTGCGTTCGTTCGGTACGCATCCATGACGTTTCAGGAGGATACGCCGGGAAATCTGGAGTGAGTGTAATTGGGATGTCGGAACCCTCAGCCGCCTCGACCTCCTGCAACGATCCTCCGAAGGCGACAATGTCCGTCTTCTCAAAACCAGCAAGCACAGGATGGCGATCGCCGGATACGGCTGGCTCGGCGCCGGAGAGAGGGCCGTAGACATCCTGGCCGACATCGGGGTGCAGTCGCAGATAACTGTGATCGCCGGCTGCTTCGAAATTTCCCCAGCTCTCTGCTTCGCCGAGTGAGCCGTGTAATGCGCCTTTGAAACGAATCCCGAAGAGATCGGCAAGCGGCGATGTCTCGCGCCGTTCGCCCCATTTGTCGTAGAGCGCGACCTCGCCGGAGGCAACCAAGTTGCCGCCATTCTCCGCATAGCGGCGGACCGAGGCCATTTGCTCGTCGGTCATTGTGGCAAGGTTTGGCAGCACAAGTGTGGAGAGTGCGCTTGCGTTCTCGTCAACTCGGTCCGCATGCACCGGCAGATACGGGATACGGGCTTTAATCAACGCCGGGATGACGACGTAGTAGGGTTTGGAGACACGCTCTTCGGCCTCGTCGCGGCCGTAGAAGTCCGCGTTGCGCTGCGAATAGACAACTTCGACCGATGCGACGGGTGTTCGGTTCACGAGGTATGGCTGGTTCTTGGTGAACCAGTCATAAACCGGAATCGGAGTCTCAAACTGTCGGCGGTCCCACTGGTAAGCGCCGACGTGGTGCCACCACGGCTGAATACCTCCCGCGAATCCGGAATACATCCACATGCGCGACTCCTGGGGCGAAGCCGCCGCCTTGCGGAACACCGGGTTGCGTTAATAGGTAGCCATGCTTTCCGGAATGATCTTTTCCCAACCGAGCAGCCCGTGCAAGCGCTTGCCCATTTCAGCATTTTCCTGAAAGCCGAGTTCGATGCTTCGCGCTTGGTCGTCGAGCATCACAACCTCGGTTCGCTTGAGCAGCGCGTCAGGGTCGCGGAGGCGCCGGCCTTGGGAAACGAAGTCGCCACCGATCATGCCGAGCCAAAGACAATCCGAACCTCCGGCGTACTTGGTCGTCCGATTATTCAGCTCCCAGATCTCGACTCTGCGGGCGTAGCCCCATTCGACCCACTCGCGGAGATATAACCAGAAGTTGTGGATGAGTAGCAGAGGGGGGGCGGCGTATCCTGACGATTGAGGAATCAATTCAATCGTTTCCTGGAAAGGAACAAGGAGGATACGCCATGAGTCAGTGTGATGCTGCTGAAAGCAGCAGTCAAGTCGAGCCCCAAGTCATTGATGGAAAGAAACGCTCGCCGTTAGACGAGGTATTGTGCCCAGGAGCGCGCCAGATGCTCGCCAAGGCCGTCGAAGCCGAAGTGGCCGCTTACATCGAAGCGCATCAGCACGAAGTCGGCGAGGACGGCCGGCGGCTGGTGGTGCGCAACGGCCACGCCCGCGAGCGCACCATTGTCAGCGGCGTGGGTCAGCTCAAGATCCAGGCGCCGCAGGTCGACGATCGCCGAGTCGATGAGCACGGCCGGTGCTTCCGATTCACTTCCCAGATTCTGCCGCCCTACCTGCGGCGCACGAAAAGTGTGGAGGAGTTGATCCCCTGGTTGTACCGGAAAGGGATCTTGACGGGCGATTTCAGCGAAGCGCTGGAGGCCTTGCTGGGGCCCGACGCTCCGGGCCTGTCGGCGACGACGGTGGTGCGGCTCAAAGAAGTCTGGCGACGCGAATACGAGACCTGGTCCAAGCGCGACCTCAGCGGCAAGCGGTTTGTTTACATTTGGGCCGACGGCATCTACTCCAACGTCCGTTTGGACGATGAACGGCAGTGTTTACTGGTCGTGATGGGAGCGCTCGAAGACGGCCGCAAGCAACTGCTGGCGGTGCACGACGGCTTTCGCGAAAGCGAGCTGTCGTGGCAGGAGTTGCTCGAGGACTTGAAACGGCAGGGGCTCGATCTGCCGCCGAAGTTGGCGGTGGGCGACGGCGCGCTGGGCTTCTGGGCGGCTTTGAGGAAGGTCTTTCCAGCCACTCGCGAGCAGCGCTGCTGGGTCCACAAGACGGCGAATGTGCTCGACAAACTGCCCAAGAGCATGCAGGGCAAGGCCAAGCAAGCGCTCCATGATGTTTATCTTGCCGAGAGCCGGGAGACAGCGCAGGACGAGCTGGACCGGTTCAAGAACTTATATGAAAAGAAGTACCCCAAAGCGGTCGAGTGCCTGGAGAAAGACCGCAAAGTGCTGCTGGCTTTCTACGACTTTCCGGCCGAACACTGGGTGCACTTGCGGACGACGAATCCGATCGAGTCGACGTTCGCGACGGTTCGATTGCGGCAGCGGCGAACGAAGGGCTGCGGCAGCCGGGAAGCATCGCTGACGATGGTCTTCATGCTGGCCCGCCAGGCCGAGCGCCACTGGCGGCGCCTGAACGGTTCAGAAGTGATTGTGCATGTCTTAAATGGAAAGAAATTCAAGGATGGTTTGATGGTTCAGGAGAACGCCGCTTGACCTCGCCCATCCACAACATTTGACAATATCTCCCACTCGCGGTAGGTCTGGTCGTTCCAATCCTTTTGGCGCGGCAGGTCTTTGCCGGTGGCTTTGCGGAAGCTCTCCTGACTGTACTTGCAGTAGCAGATGCTGTTACGATCCAATCCGCTCCAGCTGTTGTCGGTGAAACCCTCGGGCCTTTCCCAAGCAATGATTTCGCGCAGAACGTCCTGCAGGTACTGCTCGTAGTAGGGGCTGTCAACGCAGGTGATGTAGCGTTCCCTGGCAGGATAGGGCTTTCCGTCGGCATCAATCACAAACCAATCGGGGTGTTGATCGTAGAAGTCTTTCGTCGTGCGATTCGAATCCATTCGCGCCAGAACGGCGATGCCGTCGTCATGGGCGGCGCGGGTGATTTCACCGTAGAAATCACGGTCGGCTAGAAACTTCGCGCGATAGTGCAGGGGGAACTTGCTGGGGAAATAAGCCACAATGCCGCCGGCGTTGATCACCAGTCCCTGCACGTGGGTCCACCTCCAGTGACGCCGCCACCAACCGGCGTCATAGCGCTGCGGGTCTTTCTCGTTGAGGTTGGTCTACCCCCAGCGGAACGTGCGGCGGTACCACGGAATGTTGTCGCCGGATTCTACAGATTGACCGGAAGCGCCTAGAGCCGCGAGCGCCGCCAGCGCGCCCGTGTTAAAGCCACGGCGGGTCAGGGACAGGGGGTGGGGCTTGTCATTCAATAAAAGTTCCTTTCCATTCGAGGATTTGCGTTCCGTCTTCTTGTCTCTTGTGTAGGGGCGTAGCGTGCTACGCCCGCAAGTCGTAGAAAAGCCGTAGTGAAGCGCATAGCGTCTGCCGTAGTGTCCCCCGTCAGCCTGAGGCTGGCCGGGCGTCAGTTGGACGTAGGTGAAAGCGGGATGCGGCGGTGCTCGTCTCATCGCAGTGCTGGGGATGCCTCGAGCCTACCGCCGCTCAACGAACTTGCTCGTAATGTCGGCTATGGTTGCGGTTCCGGCCAAGGACATGTCGTATCGCATCTCGGCGCGGAAAAGGTCGAGCGCCTTCTCGATTCCCGCTTGGCCGAAGGCTCCCAGTCCCCAAACGTAAGGGCGGCCAATGCAAACCGCGTCCGCACCCAAAGCAAGCGCCTTAAAAACGTCGGTTCCACGGCGGAAACCGCTGTCGATCAAAACGGGGACTTTCCCTCCAACGGCTTCCACGATTTCGGGGAGGGACTCTATGGTTGAGAAGAGGCTGTTGAGTTGGCGCCCGCCGTGGTTCGAGACCCAGACGCCGTCCATGCCTTCGCGTACGCACGCCTCCGCATCCTCAAGCGTTTGAACACCCTTGGGGATGAGCTTCATCTTGGTGGTTTTGCGAATGCGATCGATGAGTTTCCAGTCGTAGGCCCGCTGGAAGGCTTTTAGCATCGAGGTATCGAAGCCGCGGAAATTGGCCTTGTGACCGATCGACTCCGGGAACTCGTAACGGTGGCAAACCTTGCAGTCGAGGTCGCTTGCTCGCTCGGCGAAGTCGAGAGTCTCGCGATTGGAGTGACTTGCCGTGTCGACGGTAAGGGCCAGCAGAGGACAACCGGCGTCTTCGGCGCGCCGGATCAGTCCCTCGGTCAGCGACCACTCCGGCGTCGGGTAAAGCTGGAACCAGAGCGGACGGCCGTAAGCTTTGGCGACATCTCCGACCGGCGTGCTTGAAGTTGTGGACAGTGTCATTTGATGCCCCAACTTGCCGGCAGCGCGGGCGGTAGCAAGCTCGCCTTCGGAATGGAACGCACCCTGAGAGCCCACCGGCGACAGAAAGATCGGCGACGGGTACTTGCGGCCGAAGATTTCTATCGACACGTCGATCGTGCTCACGTCATTGAACCGCCGCGGGCGGATGCGGAAGCGGCCAAAACCCTCGCGGTTGGCCTTGACGGTGGCATCGTCGTCGGAGCCGGTCATCAAATACGCCCAGTGCTGCGGGGCGATGTTTTTCTCGGCTACATCGCGCAGATCGAACAGGTTGATCGCTTGGTCAGGATCCTTAATCAACTCCGACTTCGCCCCTTCCGCCAGGGAAAGAAATAGCGGGGACGCCATCAGGTGCTGGAGGAAGCGGCGCCGGTACATAGCTTGATTCATTGCGATGACATTCTAGCGCAGGAACAGTGGCATGTGCCCGGCGAGTTTTAAGGCTTGGCCGGCGGCGCTCGCTGTCGCCCTCGGAGCGGACATGAGTCTTTGCAGGAGTTCTCAGTGGACTGCTCGTGGTATCGAGCAGGACGGCGTAGAATCTGTTGGGCCCTTTTTTGCAAGCTTCAGGAACGATAGTTTTTTGAAGAACACGGTAGCTAAGTAGTGACGAGGCATTTTGGTGACGGGTGCGAACGGTGGGATGGGGCGAGAAACCTGCCGACTCCTGGTCAACCACAGTTCGTTCCGTATCGTGATGGCGGCCGTTCAGAACCCTTCTAAAGGAGCGCCCGAGGAGCGCCCGTCATGCCGCGTTGAGTCCGGCCGAATCAGAGTCGGTCGATTCCCAACCCCCTCCTTGATCATGCACGGCCCAAGGAATCAACCAGCTACGATGACGGTATTCTGCGTAAGTCTCTCATCAATCCGATTCTGGTCAGGATTTCGTTCGGTGGACTCTTAGCGGCGGCCACCCTGCTCTCGGGCGCCCCTTCCGGCGAGCTATTCGAGAAGCGCATTCGCCCGGTTCTTGCGGACAAATGCTGGAGTTGCCACGGCTCTCAGTTGCAGCAAGGTGGCCTTCGGCTTGATTCGCGTAAAGCTGTCTTCAAAGGGGGCGGGCGAGGGCCTGCTGTTGTCTCCGGCGATTCCGCGGGAAGTCTGTTGGTGCGAGCACTTCGGCACGAGGGTATCGAAATGCCGCCGGGCGGGGTGCTGCCGAAGGAGGAGATCGCTGACTTCGCAAAATGGATCGATGACGGCGCCGTGTGGCCGTCAGGGTCCAAAACGGCAGGAGGCGGCGACGAAAAACACTGGGCGTTCCAGCCCGTGACAGAGCAGCCCGCCCCGGCCGTTTCCGGCGCAAGCTGGGTGCTCAACGAGATCGATGCGTTCATCGCGTCAAGGCTCGAGGCGGCGGGCCTAGAGCCGGCGCCCCAAGCGGACCGCCGCACGCTGCTTCGGCGCCTGAGTTTCGACCTCACTGGCCTTCCCCCACGGCCCGAACAGATTCATGCCTTTGTTCACAGCAAGTCGCCAACTGCCTACCTCGATGCGGTCGGCCGGTTGCTCGATTCGGACCGATTAGGAGAACATTGGGCACGCCACTGGATGGACTGGGTGCGTTACTCGGAGTCGCATGGCAGCCAGGGAGACTTCGCCCTGCCACAGGCATGGCGCTACCGCGACTACCTCATCCGCGCATTCAACTCCGACGTGCCGTACGACCGGATGCTACTGGAATACCTAGCCGGAGACCTGCTCCCCGACCCTCGACTGAACGAAAAAGAGCGTCTCAACGAGTCGATCCTGGGCCTGGGAAACCTCCGCATGGTGGAGTACGGCTACGTACCGGTCGATGCGCTCGACGATCAGGTCAAAGTCGTCGACAACCAGATCGATGTGCTGTCGAAGGCCTTCCAGGGCCTCACCATCTCGTGCGCCCGCTGCCACGATCATAAATTCGATCCGATCACCCAGAAGGATTTCTACGCACTTTACGGGGTCTTCGCCAGCAGCCGGCACGGGCTCGTGACCGTGGATTCCCCGGAAGTCTTGAGGAAAGGCCGAGACCGCCTGGAAGAGCTGCGCGGGCAAATCCGCGCCCGCTTGTCGGAGCACTGGACCAAGGGCGAAGGCGCGGCCGCCAAGCTTCTTAAGCAAGTGCGCACTTCATCCGAAGATGAGGACCCGCGGCTGGAAAATCTGAAGCAACGGCTGAGCGGCGAGCAAGCAGATGACCCGTTGCAGCCGTGGCGCGTACTTCAAGGGCTGGCGGGCGAAGCCTTCCGGTGCGAATGGGGCTATTTGCGCGAAGTGTGGCTCGGCGAGGCGGAAATCAGGCAGGCGAAGAACCGCGATGGCTTTCGGACCGCTTGGGATCTAACGAACTCTGGCGATTACGAAGAATGGTTCCCGAACGGTCCTGGCGCGCCCGCGAAAGTGTCTTCGAACGGCGAGTTTCGAGTCCTGCCTGATGGTGATGAGATCATTGCGGGCTTACTTCCGGCGGGAATTCATACGGGGCTCGATTCCCGAAAATACGGCGGGATCGTGGGCTCACCGCGCTTTCGCGTCTCGAGCGACTACATCAGCGTGCGGGTCGTCGGTGATAACTATCCATCGGCTCGCCTCGTGGTCGAGAACTATCCGATTGGCGACGGCGGTATCCACCCCGCCGTTAGCGTCGACGGCGATCGGCCGCAGTGGATTCGCTTCGACACTGCTTACCGCCAGGGGGAGAACGCCCATCTTGAGTTCCAGACGCTGGACGAGCGTTCCCGGCCATTCTGGTTCAACCCCAAGAAGCCCGACCGCAAGGCCTCCGACGATGGCCGCTCCAGCTTCGGAGTCGTCGAGGTGGTCTTCCACGACAAAGAAGAAAGCCCGCGAGAGCTGCCGCTCGCGGTCCTGCACGTGCTGGACCGGGAACCCCCGCCAGGAATTGAAGACCTCGAAGCCCTCTACGACCGCCTCATCCAGGACGCCGTGGCAGCTTGGTCCAGTGCAGCACTTGACGATCACCAAACCGCCTTTCTCGATTTTGCGATCCGGACAAGTCTGGTGCCCACGGCGCTGAAAGAACTGACCGAACTGCAAACGTACGCGGAAGACTATCGTCGTCTGGAAGAGGCGGCTCCGATTCCCCGAAGAGCGCCGGGCGTCTTGCCGGGAACGAACTTCGATCAGCCCCTGTTCACACGCGGCGATCACAGGAATCCGGCTGAACCCGTTGAGCGCAGGTATCTGGAGCTATTCGGTGCTGAACCGTTCCAGACGGAGGGCAGTGCCGTCTCGAGCTGGCTCGCGCACTAACCAGCGCCGCTAATCCTTTGACGGCGAGGGTGATGGTCAATCGCCTGTGGAGCTATATCTTTGGTCAGGGAATCGTCGGGACCGTGGACAACTTTGGCGCTACCGGCGATAAGCCGTCGCACCCAGAACTCCTCGACTACCTGGCAAAGAGGTTCGTCGACGGCGGCTGGTCTATCAAGAAGCTGATCCGGTTCCTCGTTCTCTCCCGGACTTATCAGATGAGTAGCACTAGATCCGCCCAAGCGCGCGC
Organism: Bryobacterales bacterium; assembly: GCA_965224215.1. Lineage (GTDB taxonomy): Bacteria > Acidobacteriota > Terriglobia > Bryobacterales > UBA6623 > CBDCYS01. The sequence goes on from CBDCYS010000004.1 coordinate 49,048, forward strand.
CCTCGACCCGCGCAATCTGCTGTTGCAGCACCAGAACTTTCGGCGGTTGCCCGCGGAGTCGATCCGCGATGCGATCCTCGAGATTTCGGGCGAGTTGGACACGACCATGTACGGCCCGAGCATCAATGTCTACTACGTAGGCAAGACCGAAGGCGGCGGCAAGAAAGGACCCCTCGACGGCAATGGCAGGCGAAGCGTTTACCAGGGGGTGCGGAGAAATTCTCAGAATCCTTTCCTGCAGGTCTTCGACGCACCGAAGCCTTCAACGACTCGCGGGAAACGGGATGTGACCAACATCCCCGCGCAGTCGTTGGCTATGCTCAATGACCCGTTCGTGGTTGACCAAGGAGCGAAGTGGGCGAAGAAGGCTCTGGCCGATGGCGCTATTTCATCCAAAGATCGAGCGATTCGCATGTTCCGCCGTGCGTTGGGGCGCGACCCGGAGGCCCCGGAGCTTGACTTACTGATGGCGTCCATCGAGATCTTCGCACAGGAACGCCATGTCACAGAAACCGAGCTGATGGGCGATCAAGACCTTTGGAAGGACTACGCCCAGTCGCTGCTCAATCTGAAGGAGTTTATTTACCTCAGATGAGAGTGCCGTTTTCGATATCCCGGCGTCAGATGCTCGCCCAGTGCTCGACGGGCTTTGGCTCGATGGCGCTTACCTCACTTCTGCCGGGAGCCGTCCGTCAGCCACACTTGATTCCTAAGGCGAAGAGCGTGATCTTCTGCTTTATGTCCGGCGGCGTGTCACACGTGGACTCGTTTGACCCGAAACCACGACTGAAACAGGAAGCCGGCAAGCCCATGCCCGTGGCGGTCAAGCCAACGATGTTCAACGACGTCAGCAATATCATGCCGAGCCCCTGGGAGTTCACCCGCCACGGCGAGAGTGGCATTCCGGTCAGCGAACTGTTCCCGCACATCGCCTCCTGCGCGGACGACCTCTGCGTCATCCGGAGTATGACCAGCGAGTGCAACGAGCACGCGCAGGCAAACTATTTCATCCATACCGGCCACCCCTTTCTCGGTCATCCCAGCGCAGGCGCTTGGACGACGTACGGTCTTGGCTCCGAAAGCGAAAACTTGCCGGGCTTCGTCGTCTTGGCCAGTGGCGGGGTTCCGCTCGGCGGCGTCGGGATCTATGGCAACGGCTTCCTGCCGGCGGTCAACCAAGCTTCGTTTCTCTACCCGGAAGAGGAAGAGGCTCTGCACAACATCCGTCCCGCCGATTCGGATTCCCTGCAGAGAAAGAAGATGGATCTTATCCATTCCCTCGACGAGCGCTATCAGCAGACAACGGGGGAACCGGCAGTCGAGGCGGCCATCCGCAACTACGAGACGGCATACCGCATGTAGTCCGCCGTCCCCGATTTGCTGGACATTCGCGACGAAACCGAAGCCACGAAGAAACTTTACGGGATGGACTCTCCGATTCCCGAAACAGCGGCATACGGCAAGGAGTGCTTGCTCGCCCGCAGGCTGGTCGAACGCGGCGTTCGGTTCGTGGAACTCACCTGCCTGATGCGGCCCAAAGATCCAGGTCAAATTGGCAATCCCTGGGACCAGCACGGCCAGTTGATCGAGGGACACACCGAAATGGCTGCCCAGACCGACCAGCCAATCGCCGGCCTGCTCAAAGACCTCAAGGCGCGTGGAATGCTCGACGAGACCCTGGTGATCTGGGCTGGTGAGTTCGGCCGTACACCCTTCGCCCAAGGAAAGGACGGACGCGATCACAACCCGTTCGGATTCAGCGTCTGGCTCGCCGGCGGAGGCTTCCAGCCTGGCTTCGTGTACGGATCAACCGACGAACACGGCTACCACGTCATCGAGAACAAGATGAGCGTCTATGACCTGTGGGCCACGGTCTTGTATTCCCTTGGCGTCGATCATGAGCGGCTCACTTACCGCTTCGGGGGACGAGATTTTCGGCTCTCCGACGTCTTCGGGAGCGTCGTCGACGAGCTGTTCGTCTAGAAGCGCCCTGAGCTCAATTCGGGGCCCCGATCGTCAACCAAACGAACGCACGGCTTTTCGCTCCGTAGCGCAGGACTCGTCAGAGACCTGCAGCTTTTCGCCGGGCCTAGCGTTGCGCAGTTGCTGCCGAACTCCGTAGAGAAGATGGAGTGACCTGTCCAACCGCGAGAGTCGCGGGTTACGCTTCAAACAGATGCGCAGAGCCGCATCGAGGAGGACAGGTCATGAAAGAGTCTAGCGAGTTCAAACAAAGAGATGAACAAGTGCAACAGTTACGACAAATACGTCGGGATGGACGTTCAAACAAAAACAGTATCTCGGTCGCTGTCGCCGCAGCGGGGCGGGGCGAGGCGCATTTCTACGGCAAGATCGACAACCGGCCTGAAGCCATTCGTCGCTTGATTTCCGCACTCGCCCCGTCTGGTCAGAGGCTGCACTACTGCTACGAAGCCGGCCCCTGTGGCTACGGCATTTGCCGGCAGATTCGTGACACCGAACACGATGGCGACCTGGTCGCGCCGTCGCTGACCCCGCGCAAATCCGGCGATCGCGTCAAGACCGATCGGCGCGACGCGCTGACCCTGGCTCGGCTCGATCGCGCCGGCGAGCTCAGCACGGTCTGGACGCCCTCTCCGGAACACGAAGCGATCCGCGATCTGAGTCGTGCGCGCGGCGACTGCAAACTCATCGACAAACAACTTCGTCAACGCCTCGGAGCTATGCTGCTGCGCCACGACAAGCGTTTCCCCGGGCGCAAGAATTGGACGCAAGCGCACTTTCGCTGGCTCGAGACGCAACGCTTTGAGCAGCCGGCCTCGCAGATCGCCTACGAAGAATACGCCGAGGCGATACGCCAGGCGCAAAGCCGAACGGCTCGCCTCGAGCAGCAGTTGCATGATCAGCTGGAAGGCTGGAGCCTGGGAGGGCCAGCGCAGGCGTTGACGGCGCTGCGGGGCGTGGACTGGCTGGCGGGGATGACGTTGCTGGCCGAGCTGGGCGATCTCACACGCTTCGACTCCCCGCGCGAGCTGATGGGTTTCGTCGGTGTGACTTCATCGGAGAACACGAGCGGAGCGCGACGCCGTCAAGGCGCGATCACCAAAGCAGGCAACGAGGAAGCTCGCCGTCTGCTGGTCGAATGCTCCTGGGCGTATCGCTTCCCGGCACGCCGCTCGCGGCTGATTCAACGCCGTGCCGAGAAGGCGTCGCCCCCAGTCCAAGCGATCGCCTGGAAGGCGCAGGTGCGGCTTTGCGGTCGCTTTCGCAAGCTGCGCAACAACGGCAAACACGCGAATGTCGTCGTGACCGCGATCGCGCGGGAACTGCAGGGATTCATCTGGGCAATCGTGACCGAACAGACCCAAACACAACAGGAGAAACAGGGATTGAATGCTTGCTGAACGCTCGAGACGGCCGACAGGGAGACGGCCGACAAGGAGACCGCCAGGGAGACCGCCAGGGAGACCGCCAGGGAGACCGCCAGGGAGACCGCCAGGGAGACCGCCAGGGAGACCGCCAGGGAGACCGCCAGGGAGACCGCCAGGGAGACCGCCAGGGAGACCCGCCAAGGAGACCGCCAGGGAGACCGCCAGGGAGACCGCCAGGGAGACCGCCAGGGAGACCGCCAGGGAGACCGCCATCGCCCTCGATTGACGTCGTAGGCGACCGGCCGAAACCTGTCAAGGGTACGCTTCGCCGCGGTAACCCGCGCCCTTGACAGAACCCGTCCGGCCGCCAAGAGGCACCTTATACGAGGGCGATGGCTAGCTGCCGAGGACAATGGCTAGCTGCCGAGGACGATGGCTAGCTGCCGAGGACGATGGCTAGCTGCCGAGGACGATGGCTAGCTGCCGAGGACAATGAGCTGCCAGCAAGCGGTAGCGATAACGATTTTGGTTGCCGGCTTCGGGCGGCAGCCTCACAAGGTAGGACAAGGAGGACGGCTGACTGGAAACTGAGCCTGCCAGGAGAACCCTCGACTGCGCTAGGAAGCGCTTGATTGAGCGACCTTCGTCAAGGAAGCGCTCGGTTGAACGACCTTCGTCCGTAGAGTGAGGCAGCTCCACGACGCAGACTACTCTGGCGAGAACCCCGCGAATATCAGATGGATCCATCGTCGTAAACGCTCTCTTCCACAGGCTGTTCTTCTTGTCCTCGTTCGTTGGCCAACGCGGAGTTGAGGCTCCGCGCGACAGCAGTCGTGCGCGCAAACTTGACAGGTCACACCATATCAGCGCAGGGCTCGCAGAGACCTGCGGCCTTGCGCCGGTGGTTGTCGTCAAGACCCGTAGCGCCGGGCTCGAAAGAGACCTGCGGCCTTGCGCCAGGATCGTCGACCCGTCCGCTTTCCCCATTTTCGAGTTCGTCGAGCAGGCCATGGGCTGACTCCATGCGTGTCCTCCACACCCGACCACCGCCTCGCGTTGAAGTCTCGGCCTCCAGGACTGACTCGATCCCTCGCCCAGATGCCGGAACCACCTCAGGACGCAACCGGCGCCTTTTGTACAATTCTAGCATTTTCCAATCCAAGGATGAGCCTGAAGTAGGGTTCGAGCTGAGGAAGGCGGACAGGTGGTGCGAGGAACTCCTTTCTGAAACGGTTGCGATGGTCGAGTGGGGAGGGGGGCTAGGGGGAGGGGGAAGCTGAGCAAACGCTGGGCCTGGGCTCGCAAACAACACAAGCTTCCCCTTCCCCCTCGCTCCCTGTCGAATCCCGGACCGTCCCGGTCCGGCTCCGACCTCGCGCCGCCAATCCGTCGCTCAACGTCGCGTGCGACAGTGGTCGAGCAGTTCTCGTTTGCGCCGCTGCATGCGCAACGCACACTCGGTGTCGCTCATCCGCCCCGCTTGCTGCTCCAGAAACGCCGCCGTGATCCCCGGCTTCAAGCAACTCGCCACCTTGTCGAGCGAAAGCAACTTTTCGCACGGCGTGCGGTAGTCCCCCAGCCGGTAACGACGCCGGCGCTTGCCGTTGGACGCCGTCTCCACGGTCGCGAATCCACACGGGCGGTGATAGTTCAAATACGGATTGAAATCGGCCGCGTAGAAGCGTTGCAACTTTTCGGCGTGCTCGGCGGCGATCGGCTCGTGTCCGATGTGCTTGCGCACCACCGCGCCGTTCTTGCCTTCCACCAACGCATTGTCGGTGCTGCGATGAGCACGCGATTTGGTGAACTCCTCGACCCTCATTTTCTCCAACAACCGGGCCACCCGATAGTTGAGAAACTCCGAGCCGTTGTCGGAGTGAAAGCCGCGGACGAGAAAGGGAAACTGATGCAGCAGGGCCTCTAAAACCGGCTTCAAATGGGCCTCGGAGATGGTTTCGCAACAGCCCACCACCTCCCATTGCGTGACCGTGTCGACGGCATTGATGTGATACAAGCCCTTGCTCGAATCGGTGTCGCCTTGATGCACCGTGTCGACCCGCAACCAGCCGGCCCGGCCGCGCGGATCGGGTTTGCGCCGCTCGCCGATGCTCACCGCCGCGGCGCGCGTCTTGGTGTGGTGTACATGGTGTTCGCGATAGGCCCGGGTGCGCCCGTAGGTTGTAGATGTGGGAGGGCGAGATCGCGGCTAATCGTTGGTATGCGGTCTTGCCGTAGACTTTGCACTCGCGTTCGAGAATGCGACGGATGGCGGGGGCCGAGAGGCCTTCGTGCGCGGCGTCGACGGCGGCTAACCGAGCGATATCGTCGGGCGTGTAGCGGCGCGGGAAGCGGCGGCGTCTCGAAGCGCGCGGCTCGAGGACGCCGCGCTCGCGCCAACGGGCGATCAAACGGGTGATTTGCGAGCGGCTGAGTCCGCTGACCTTGGCCAAGTAGCGGCGCACGATGCCTTTGTCCTTCTTGGACAGAGCGGGGTATTGGCAGCCGCGTAGGGTACGTTCGATCAGCGCGTAGACCGGCTTGCGGCCGGTCCCGGCGAAGCTGAGCGTGGCGCCGGCTTCGAGAAACTGCTGCATCTGGGTCGGCGTGAGATGTTCGGCATGCTGCATGGTAATCGACATTCCCCCGCAGTGTGCCCTGTCCCGCCGTCGTCGCCGTGATTGCTTTCAGGCTCATCTTGTGTTGGAAACACGCCCCCCCTTCAGGCTCATCTTGTGTTGTACAATAGCAATGAGATGAAACTTACATCCCACAAAACACTTCTATCTTTATATGAGCACAGAAGCATCTCCGAAGCCGCCCCCGCAGGGCGACGCTGATTTCACGTTCGTCGATCATGCGCAGGCAGCCACCTTTCAGACCATTCTCAAGCGTCCAGTGACCATGGCCGCCATCGGGCTCGTCATCCTCATTGGAGTCTTTGTGGCGTTCCTCGAGAGCGGCAGCCTTGAGGTCAGCCTGCCGGTTCCCGAGGTGTCCTACACTCCTGCTGCCCAATGAGGGGCGGACTTCCGGCGTCCCGATCGCGATCAAACTGAACCAGATTGCTGTTTTCATGGTCAACGATCCGCTGAGCGGCGGCGGGGGAGCGAAACGTGCACAAGAGCTGGTCGAACAGATCCAGCTTTCTGTTGATCGAGCCGTCGAGGAACGCGGAAAGTCACTCCGCATCGATAGCCGAAACGGGGGCACTGCCGACCATCGTCCTGACGGAAGATGACGGCACGGGAATAGAAGTTGTCGTGCAAATGACGCCCGAGGACTTGGCTCTGGCCGGTGACACGGACGCCAAGAGGGTCGCCAGGATCTGGGCCGAGCGGCTGACCGATACGATCAAGGTCACTGCTTTCGCCGAGCCACCCAAGTTCAGTAAGGGGACGGATTTTGGCAGCGCGCTGTTGGCTATGTATGTCGGCGCGCGTGATGAAAAAGGATTTATCCGCAGCACAGCTTTGAACGAGTCGTTTGAGGCGTTGCCCCCTCTTCAGAGGTTGTCCCTCGAGACACTTCCTTCCAAGAGCCCGCAAGCGGTGGACTCCGCCGGACAGCCCGTAGACATCGGGACGATGAAGGTAGGGAAGTAAGTCAATCCGTAGCCTGCGACCGAAGCTCCCGGAAGCAAAAAAAGGGGACAGCCAGCCCCATTCGTTCGCAAAGCCCCTTATCTTCAGTCCATCGGTTTCGCAGGAATCAATCTATTCACACCTTCCTGTCCCACTTTCTCCACTTTCTGCCAGTTGCCCTACCGGCCCTTCTTTCGAACGGCCCGATCTATCATCCTGATCAGTTTCGCTTCGTGAGCGCTGTCGACAAATTCAGCTGCGCTGTCTCGGTAGTCGGCCCACGTTTGACCCGAGACATCGGACGGCGGCTTAGGTTGCCCTTCCACCTTGATTGGTAGAACGCGAGGACCCCATGTCAGCGCCACCCCCATTTCAAGCATGACGTTTGGATTGAGATCCGACGTTTCGAACAGGGCTATGTCCGCTCCGATGATATCTCTGGCGATCTCGTTGAACAGATGTTCGCCGTAGCCAGCTCCAAGTTCCCTGTGTTCAAGCGTAACGGTCGGGCCTCGCGGGTCTTTGTTGTAGATATTTACCGCGTGTTCGAGCATCCGCGCGATGTTCTCTCGTAGACGCTCTGTTTCGAAGAACTCTGACCGAAACTGGTGCCCCAGAACAGTGTATAGCGTGTCCTGATTCGATTTGCGTTCGGCGACGTTTTCCCAATCTTCGTCGGTGAATCCAAACGGCGAGCCTACGGGCGATGGGGGAAGCAATATACTCGCCCGATTCTCTGGAAGACGAACTGCAACCGGCAGAGCCCGGAGTGTAGGCTCTTCAGTGAGAGAAGCGAGCCGCTGGGCTTCGTAGCGCCCGCGGCTAGTGATGGCGACTTGGCCGAAGTCGAACGGTGCTGTGCCTAACCAGCGAATCCACTCTGCCTGCCCGGACTGCACCAGGATAGCAACGGCATCATTAACGCGGCCTGGATCAAGCTCAGCTTGAGCCGCGATTTCCTCTCCTTTGAGATGCTGGTCTCTCGGAGTCCTCGCTAGGATTTCCAGTATGGCGACAGCGTCCTTGTCAATTTGAGTCTCCATGTTCTAAGTGGAAAGCCCGGGGTGAAACCGGGGCAGACTCAATTATGACGGATGGGCGGATCGGTCTCCGTGGGGAAGAAAGAAAGGGCACTCGCTCGGTTCCGCCTCGGCCGCCGCCTCTTCGCTGTGCAAAACCGGTGTTGTAGTCCAATCAAAATGTCCCCTTTTGCGCCCAATAGAAATGTCCCCTCTGGATCAGATTCGTAGTCGGCCCCTTCGCCTAGCAAGCTGATGATGGCGACGCCGAGGGATCCGTCAAGGGTCCGCAAAGCCAAGCCCTAGGGGCCCGCCCTTGACTGCTCCCTCGCCGCCGCGAAAACAGCACTCGGCTCAACAAGGCGAATGGGCTTAAGAGCTTAGCGCAAAAGGGGACATTTCTACTGGGCTACCGAGGGGGACATTTCTATTGGGCTACGACACGCTGTGCAAAACCGGTTGTGTTTCGCCTCGCTAGAGTTGTAGACTGCCGATGTCGAGGAGCCAAGTCGGAGATCCTCGATAGAAATCCGCGCGTACCCCTCGGCAGGAGGCCGCTCGGGAAGTCATGCCGCGCAAAGTCTTCGTCAGCTACCGCCACACGCAAGCCCGCTTCGTGCGGGACCGCCTCCTCCCCGTGCTCGAAGCCGGGGGCGCGGCAGCGGGCGGCATACGCAGCGTGATGCTGTTGTTTGGAGCCGCGTTCACGCGGCTTGGTGTTAGTAGGCCAGCCGTTTACGGCTGGTGCATGCAACCGCTGAGAGTCCTTCAGCCCGTTTCACGGGCTTCCGCTCGCCCGGCCGATGTCTGTATGTTGCGCTATTTCTGGCGCACTACACTAGAACGTCCCCGGCCGGAGAAGGCCCGACATTCTCCGCGCTGCCGAAGTTCCAGCCCCACAGTATGCACCGCGACGGCGCTGGACGCTACACTTTTGCAGTCAACGGTTCAGTGTCCCACTTTACCCTGTCTCACCCCAGGGCTTCACTCCACCGAATCATGGAAACCACCTCAACGAGTAATATGGGACAGGCCAGAGAAAGAGCCCACAGGATTGGCGAAACGTCCTGCTCCAGGCTAGTTCTTCATCGAATCAAGAAATTCGGCGTTGCTGCGGGTTTTACCCATGCGCCCCAAAAGCAGCTCCATCGCTTCGTTCACCGAGAGCGGGCTAAGGACTTTTCGCAGTACCCAGACGTGGCTCAAATCGTCTGGGCTGAGCAATAATTCCTCTTTACGGGTACCGCTGCCGTGGATGTCGATGGCGGGGAACACTCGCTTGTCGACGAGCTTGCGGTCGAGGTGAATCTCCATGTTGCCCGTGCCTTTGAATTCCTCGAAGATGATGTCATCCATGCGGCTCCCGGTGTCGACCAGTGCCGTTGCCATGATCGTAAGCGATCCGCCTTCCTCCACCTTTCGGGCGGCGCCGAAAAAGCGCTTGGGCCGCTGCAAAGCGTTCGAGTCGACGCCGCCGGAGAGAATCTTTCCAGAAGACGGAACGATCGTATTGTAGGCCCGGGCCAGGCGTGTAATCGAGTCGAGCAAAATCACGACGTCGCGCTTGTGCTCGACCAAGCGTTTGGCCTTTTCGATAACCATTTCGGCAACCTGCACATGACGCGTGTAGGGCTCGTCAAATGTGGAGCTGATCACCTCGCCTTGGACCGAGCGCTGCATGTCGGTGACCTCTTCCGGCCGCTCGTCAATCAACAGAACGATCAGCGTGACGTCCGGATGGTTCACCGTGATCGAGTTGGCGATTGACTGTAAGAGCATCGTCTTGCCCGTGCGGGGCGGGGAAACGATCAAGCCGCGCTGCCCTTTGCCGATGGGGGTCAGCAGATCCATCACGCGGCCGCTGAGATTTTCCTTCGTGGTTTCCAGGGTGAAGCGTTCGGTGGGGTAGTAGGGCGTCAGGTTGTCGAACAGAATCTTGTTCTTTGACACCTCGGTTGGCTCAAAATTGATGGCGTCCACCTTGACCAGCGCGAAGTAGCTTTCACCTGACTTCGGCGGACGAACTTGCCCCGAGACCGTGTCGCCGGTCCGCAAATCGAAGCGCCGAATCTGAGTCGGCGAAATGTAAATATCATCGGGCCCGGGGAGGTAGTTGTAGTCGGGCGAGCGCAGGAATCCGAATCCCTCAGGAAGTTTTTCAAGCACTCCCTCGGCGAAGATTAATCCCTCTTTTTCCGCTTGTGCTTGCAGGATACGGAAGATCAGCTCCTGCTTTCGCAGAGTACCGACGCCGGGGACGTTGAGCTCCCGCGCGACCGTCGTGAGTTCGGTGATGTTCTTATGCTTCAGATCCGCGATAGTCATGAACTGTAGGAAAGGCGGGTACTTCGAGTGGTAGGGCCGGGAGAAGACGGCGCTGATGATGCTTGATGTCGTCTAGGATACCAAACCCAAATGCGGGGCCGCACCCGAAGGGCAGCCCGAAATCCGTCTGTAGAATACAGATCGGTTGGCCGAAGATTATCGAGAATCTTGATGCACCTGAAAAGCGCGGCCGTTGGACCGGGGTGGGTTCGCGGCCAGTCGTTCAGAGATCCCCACATTTGCAAACCGCCGCGTCGTCAGCTAGATTATCGACTGTCCGCCATCAATAGGAGTCCCCTATGGAACGAAGACAATTTCTCACGAAGACAGCGCTGGCCTCAGCCGCGGTACCGCTGGGCGCCGCTCCTATGCTGCAAGCTCCCGCTCCAATGGGTGACAAGCCCGCCATCGAGATCACCGACATCAAGACATTCCTTGTGTGGAGCGGTGGCCGCAACTGGGTCTACGTCAAGGTGGAAACCGACCAGGGCATCTCGGGCATTGGAGAGGCCTATTCGGTGGGTCCAGACGAAGCCACGGTGAAGGTGATCGAGGACTACAAACTCTGGCTGGTCGGGCAGGATCCCCGCAACATTCAGTATCTGTGGGACCTGATGTATAACACCACCCGATTTCCAGGGGGGTCGATCACTAGCTCGGCCATCAGCGGTATCGAACATGCCTTGTGGGATATCTCCGGCAAAGCGGCCGGACTGCCCGTGTGGGCGCTGCTTGGAGGCCGGGTTCGAAACAAAATCCGCACCTACCAGAGCATCGGCGGCTCGACGGCCCAAGAGGCGGCGGAGAACGCCGTCCAGCTCGTCGAGAAGTACGGCTATACCGCCGTCAAGATGTCACCGCACAACCCTGGCGACAACGCCATGCCGTATAACCAAGTAACCCGAATCGCCGGTCAGCGCGTGCGTGCAGTTCGCGAGGCGGTTGGGCCGGACGTCGACATTGGCGTGGATATCCACGCCCGTTATTTCGAGGTGCAACGTGCGATTCGCGTCGCCAAAGAGATCGAGCCCTACTATCCATTTTGGCTTGAAGAACCGATTCGCCCCGAAAATTTCGACGTCATGAAAAAGCTGGCCGACCATGTGAATATTCCGTTGGCCAGCGGCGAATGCAACTATACGAAGTACGAGTTTCGAGACATCATCAACATTCAAGCCGTGGACATCATCCAGCCCGACATTTGCGTCTGCGGCGGAATCATGGAAATGAAGAAGATCGCAGCCATGGCCGAGGCGCAATATATGGTCGTCGCGCCCCACAATCCCATGAGCCCGCTAGCGGCTGCGGTGAATGTGCATTTCGCGGCCTCGACGCCCAACTTCCTGATCCTCGAATATCGCGCGCCGGATACGGGTGCTTACAAGGACGTTCTTAAGGAGCCCCTGATGGTGAAAGACGGCTATCTGGAAATCCCCAACAAGCCGGGCTGGGGGGTAGAGCTGAATGAAGACGCCTTCCCAAGCATGGTGCCAAGGCCCTGGAAGAGGGCCACAGGCTATCGCGCGGACGGCTCGGTGGCCTTTATTTAGTTCAATCGCGAGCAAATATGACCCACCTACCGGTCCAACTAGCCGGCTCCGACTGGCATCACCGCGAAATTAGCGACTCCATTCGGCGCGCGCTGGAAGAAGACGTGGGTCCTGGTGACGTGACGACCGAAGCGTGCGTCCCGGAGGACGCGACTGCGAAAGGCTTTTTCCTTTCCCGCGAACCCCTGATTTTGGCCGGTGTGGAACTGCTCGATCAGATCTACGAGGGCGGGGAAGTCACGGTGCTCAGCCATAGCGGCGAAGCCATCCCTGCCGATGCGATCTTCGCGAGGGTTGCGGGCTCGGCTCGACGGTTGCTCACGCTGGAGCGAACCGCGCTCAATTTCCTGCAGCGGTTGAGCGGTATCGCCACTATGGCGCGACGCTTTGTCGATGCGGTCGAAGGCACCGGCTGCCGGGTCCTCGACACGCGTAAGACCACTCCGGGGCTGCGTCGGCTGGAAAAGCTGGCGGTTCGCGCGGGCGGTGCCACGAACCATCGCTTTGGACTCTACGACGCCATCCTCATCAAGAATAATCACATCACGGCGGCGGGCGGTGTTCGCCAAGCGCTGGAGCGCGCGCGCGCTCAGAGGCTGCCGATTGAAATCGAAGTCCGCAGCTTTGCGGAACTGGGCGAAGCGCTTTCCGCCGGCGCCACGCACCTGTTGCTGGATAACTTTTCTCCTAGCGACGTCGCAGCCGCGTGCGCCAGGATTGTGGGGCAGGCAAAGGTGGAGGTTTCGGGCGGCATCAACCTGGGGAACGTTCGCGAATATGCCGAAAGCGGTGCGGACTTTGTTTCGGCCGGGGCGATGACCCACTCCGCGCAGGCGGTTGATATCAGCTTCCGGCTGGAGTAGACCTGGCACATGTTTGGACCCTCTATTTAATTGGGCCCTTTATTCATTAGGCCCTTTATTCAAATGACAGCGACCTCCCCCAAGTCACCCCAGTCCAAAACCCTGCGCTTCGGCCGGCCGGTCTATCGATTCGAAACGATCGACACGACCATGAAGGAGGCCACCGCCCGTGCTGAGAATGGCGCGCCGGAGGGCACTCTCATCGTGGCGGATCAGCAAACCTCGGGGCGCGGGCGGCTGGGCCACACCTGGGTTTCCGAGCCCGGCGTCGGGCTGTATTTCTCCCTCGTGCTTCGGCCGCCGGTCACGCCGGCCCGGTCTTCGGTGCTGACTCTGGCGCTCGGCCTGGGAGTCGCACGCGGTATCGCTGAAGCGTGCGGTGTTCAATGCGACATTCGGTGGCCCAATGACGTTCTGCTGAATGACAAGAAGTGCTGCGGGATTCTGGTGGAATCAGCCGCCGAGAGCGGTTTCTTGCGGTACGCGATTGCAGGTATCGGCATCAACGTCAACCACGCGGCCATGCCTCCCGACCTGGCGGAGATCGCCACATCGCTGCGAATCGAAACCGGCTGCGACTATCTGAGGCAAACCATACTGGACGCGGTTCTGAAACACTGCGAGCGTTACTATGAGATGTTCATCGAGCGTGGCGCTCAGCCCGTCGTGGAGGCATTCTCGCGCACGTCGAGCTACGTACAAGGGAAGAAGGTTGTTGTGGAGCTAGGCGACTCTCAGATATGCGGCACGACTGCCGGGCTCGATCCGAATGGCGTGCTGTTGCTCGAACGGGAGGACGGCACGATTGAGCCGATCCTGGCCGGAAGCGTTCGACCGTGGACCAAGCCGGGCGAGGAAGGGCTCTGAAATGCTACTGGCGGTCGACGTCGGCAACACGAATCTGACCCTGGGCGTCTATTGCCAGAAAGAGTTGATCGGCCACTGGCGGCTGGAAACGGACTCGGGGCAGACGATTGATGGCTGGGGCGTACTGTTCCGCAACTTGTTCTCGTTGGCGGACCTCGATATTTCGGAGATCGATGGGATCATCGTCTCCTCGGTAGTCCCGCAACTGGATTCATCGCTACAGCAGATGGCGGAGCGATACTTCGCAACGAGCCCTCTTTTCGTCACCTGCGAAATCGATACGGGGCTCACGATTCTCGCCGACACCCCGTCCGAAGTTGGAGCGGATCGGATCGTTAACGGAATCGCGGCATTCGAGAGGTACGGCGGGCCATGCGTCGCGGTGGACTTTGGAACTGCCATCACTTTCGATGCGATCTCGGAAAACGCCCAATACCTGGGTGGTGTGATCTGCGCGGGAATAGGGATTACTTCGGAAGCGCTCTTTCAGCGCGCGGCGCGGCTTCCGCGGGTGGATATTCGCGAACCTGCCACGGTCATAGGTACCAACACGGTCGCAAGCCTGCAGTCGGGCTTGTATCACGGGACGCTGGGAATGGTGGACTCGATCCTGGAAAAGATGGTCGCGGTGCTCGGGGAGAAGACGAAGGTGGTCGCCACCGGCGGCCACGCTCAGGTGATCGCGCCCGGGTCACGCTTCATTCAAGAAGTCAGCGAGCACCTGACGTTGGAGGGTTTAAGAATCATTTGGGAGCGGAATCGCCCTGGAATCAACGGGAACCCGGCGGCGGGTTAGCATCACAAGCTGGTGTCTTCAGCTCCTTGGTAAAAGGGGTTGCGCACTGGATCGCTGCCGCGTTCCCACCTTCGGGCTTTGCCGCCGTTTCTAACCCGCCTTGCCCCCGAATAGGGTGTTATCTCGATTGACGAAAACTCAATAATCGCATACACTTCCTGTGGATGAAAGATGAATGAAAGAAAGGTGAAGTGATGATCCCCCTCCTCGTCCTCACGGTTTTGTTAACTTCCAGTTCCCTTGCCGCCACGAGCGATGCCGTCGAGCGCTGCCTCCGTGCAAGCGCTTTGCTCGACGAAATCATGTCGACAGCGGATACGGCTTTGCCGCAAGTATTGCTCAACAAGGCGCATTGCGTAGCGCTGATCCCCGGCGTCAAGAAGATCGGTTTCGGGTTCGGCGCCAAGTATGGCAAGGGCGTGCTCTCCTGCCGTGTCGAGGGTACCGGCGAGGGTTCCACGGGATGGTCCGGCCCCTCCACTGTACGCATCGAAGGCGGCAGCTTTGGACTGCAAATCGGAGCCAGCTCAACCGACGTCATCTTGCTCCTGATGAATGAATCTGGGTTGAAAAATCTGCTTTCGAGCAAATTCACGCTCGGCGCCGATGCGGGCGTCGCCGCTGGACCCATTGGCCGCACGGCGCAGGCTCAGACCGATGCTCAGATGCGCGCTAAGATTCTGTCCTACTCACGATCGCGCGGCGTCTTTGCCGGTGTCTCTCTGGAGGGCTCCACGCTGCGTCCCGACAACGACGCCAACGAACAGATCTATGGCCGTGAAATCTCAGCCCTTCAGATCGTGACCGGCCAAACCCCCACTCCGGAAATCGTGGCCGCGCTGCCGGCCAACCTCGGCAAGTATTCGAGAATGGAAGACGCAGGCGATCAGCCGAAGAAGGTTGAGCGCGCCGAGTCGCGGCGCCCGCCGGCCGATGGCGTCATCAAGATAACGTCGGAGCCCGCCTACGCGGAAGTCGATATCGACAGTAACCCCAACGGCTTGACGCCGCGAGCGAAAGCGGTCCGTCCCGGCGAGTATTCGATCACGCTGCGGAAAAAGGGCTTCGAAGTGTGGTCCCGCTCGGTCACCGTGAAGGAAGGCGAAACGCTCGCTCTCCACGCCGACCTTGCGGCCCTGAATACGGGCCTTGCCGTGGAAGCGGCCGTGCCAAGCAATCGCAGGCGTCCGGAGAACTCGAAGATTAACGTCGAGTCCGTTCGCTAGGTCGTGAGGAGGGCCGAATCACGGCTAGATGAACTGCCCGCCAACCTGGTCCGTGGGTTGGGTGTCGGGCAATTGCGCATCGCGGTCGGGCAATTTCGCATCGCGTTGGTTAGGCGCACGGCTGCTATCCAGGATGCCGCCGTGACAGAGTTCCTCCAGAGTGTTTTCCAAAATAAGAGCTACCACTTCAGCGTCCGCTACGAGGCGCCGTTCTTGTTGGGGGAGGGCGGTGCGAAGATTCCGACTGGCACAGCTTTGATGCCGGCACTAGGTCTTTTGCGAGAAAGACCCGAGGCAGCAAGTCTAGCAGTAAATGTCGCATGGATGAGAAGATGTCTTAAATTGCGTTGCCTTATCCTTCTGTTGGCCTTCTTGCTCGCCCCTTCCCTAGCTCCCGCCGAGGAAGCGTTTCTCGACACTCAGCTCATCTTCCCGCTCGAGCACTGGCACAACCATTCCTCCTCCATCGTCGAGATGCCCAACGGCGGTCTCTTTGTAACCTGGTTCCACGGTTCTGGAGAACGACGGGAAGACGATGTCAGGATTCTCGGCGCCCGCCTCGGCCCCGGCGAAAAATCCTGGAGCAAGCCGTTTGATCTAGCGGACCAGCCCAACTTCCCCGACACGAATTGCACCCTTTTCATTGACGGCGGCGACCGGCTCTGGCTGTTCTGGCCGACGATTCTGGCGAACGAGTGGCACACGGCGCTGCTGAACTACAAGATCTCTTCGGACTACCAGGGCGATGGTCCACCGGTTTGGAAGAAGACAGGAAACATCCTGTTCAAACACGACCTGGAGCGCTTTGAAAAGAAAGTTCGAGACTACGTCGAGCCGGACCTCGAAACCGAGCCCGAGGGTCGGCGGCGGGAGCGTATGCAGCGGCTTGTCGAGCGCGCCGGAGACAAGTACTTTTCGCGACTCGGCTGGATGACCCGCACCCACCCAATTCAGCTTCCCAGCGGCAGAATCATCGTTCCGCTCTACTCCGACGGCTATTCATTTTCTTTGATGGGGATCAGCGATGACGGCGGCGAAACCTGGAAGCCGAGTGAGCCCATCGTCGGCTATGGTCCGATCCAGCCAAGCGTGGTTCGAAAGAAGGACGGCACCTTGGTCGCCTACATGCGCGATGCCGGACCAGCGCCCAAGCGCATCCCCACCAGCACATCGAGCGACGATGGCATGACCTGGAGCCGAGTGGCGGACACAGAGTTCATGAATCCTGGTTCAAGTTGCGAGGCCATCGTGCTTCAGGACGGAACCTGGTTGCTTGTCTACAACGACACGGAGAAGGGGCGGCACTCTCTCGCCATTTCGCTCTCAGACGACGAAGGTAAGAGCTGGAAGTGGACCCGTCACATCGAGCGGGACATGCGCGGCGAAGGGGCGACTACGTTCCACTATCCCTCGGTCATGCAAGCACGGGACGGGGCGATTCATTTGACCTACAGCTATTTCCTGATGCACTTGCCGAAAGACGCGGCGCGCAAGTCGATCAAGTACGCGCGCTTCAACGCCGAGTGGGTCAAGCAGGGCGATTGAGGCGTCAAGTCTCCTGCAAAAACCTGCAATCCGGCATCGAGATTTGGGGCCGCTACCCCTGAATAGAAGCAGCGGTGAAGCTAAGCAAGTCCCCTTCTTCACGCGCTAGTTCCCGGAGCCTTTCGTAGTCGCCGCCCATCTGGCACAATTGCCGCGGATTCGGACACGCTAGATACATTGGATCGGACTCCCCGAGAAACTCGCGAAAGACATCGACGGCCTCGCCGTATCGCTCCAGCCGCGTGAGCAACTTGACCAGTGTTTGAGCCGGGGCGGTGCCGACTTCGTCCGGGTCGCTCTCGACCACCTTCGCGCGGAAGTGGGCGATCGCACCGTCAACGTCCTCCCCCAGCAGCGACCGCAAGTAGATTTCGTGATCCGCAAACACGTTTTCAAAGGGAGGGTTCCCCTTGAACTGAAACATCTCGCCGAGACGCTTGCCATAAGAGCACAGCTCGACGGTCATTTGAAGGGTCTCGCGGTCCGTCCATTCGACTGCATATTGGACGATCGAGCTGACATGAGAGGTGTCGACGAAGTAGCTGTTGCCTTCGAAGAGCCAGTCGCGGCCTTCGATCAACTCACCGACCCTGTTCGTTGTGGGCCGCTCCTCGCCGGTCGCCTCGATATTTTTCTCGATTGTCCGCTTGAGGTTTTCGGCCAGCTCGTCGTAGAGGGTCCCGGTCAGCAGCCGGGCCGATTCGTCGCGGCCCTCCTCTGTTGGATACTGTCCGAAGTAGGTGATCGCCCGGCAAGTCCCGTAGTTCTTCAATGCCAGCTCAAAACCCTTGCGCGGGTTGACGCGCTCGTGATAGGCGATCTCGATGATCCCGTCCAAGTCTTCTCTTGTATCGAGACTCTCAATCGCTTCTCGAATGGGTCCAGCCTCTCCGATCGCCCGAAAGTACGGCCAGGCGCGTTCGATCTGCCCTTCGGCCAGGAACAGGTTGCCTACCTCACGGGCGACTTCCGCCGAGCCTTCGTCATAGGCTCGCTGCGTCTCCTCGGGAAGATCATTGAGGGGGCCCGTGTGGATCAAGGGAAGCCCCAGTTCGTGGCGCTTTCTCATCAGCCGAGCCTCGAATAGCTGGGGGTACATCTTCTCGGCCCGAAACTTTTTCACAAGGAAATCCAAACCCGCCCCGGACCCTTCCCTTTCGAGACACTCCTCGACCAATTCGAATGCGTGTTCGCTCATCAGTACCTTTTGAAATCCGCCTTTGCGTAGTATGGCATGTCGCTGTTTTCCAAATGCGCTGTAGGGCCGGGAGCAGACCGCTTTCGCTCCTCGCTTGGGGGCAACCGTTGGACGGGGTCTCGACCAGTCCCGATCAATATAGATTGGGTGGCAGGCTGTAAACGGAGTATAATCTTAGTTCTAGCTGCGCTAGTTCGACGCGGCAGCGAGTCCGTTGTTGACCAGCCTTTGTTGAGCGTCCGGGTACCCGATGACCTTTCGAGTCGGAGAAACCGTAGGTCCCTACCGCATTGTTTCACTCCTTGGCACGGGTGGAGTGGGACGCGTTTTTAAAGTCAAGCATGCGGTCACCGGCCGTATTGAGGCCATAAAGGTCCTGCTCGAGGACTACACCGCCTCGAGTACCCAGTCCAAGCGCTTTCGGCGAGAGATCCAGCTACACGCCAGTCTCCAACACCCCAACATCGCCTCCGTCCATAACGCCCTTTGGGTGGATGACAACCTGGTGATGATCATGGAGCTTGTCCCCGGCGACTCGTTGGAACGGCTGCATGAAGAGGGCCAGGTTCCGCTGCGGGTCGGCATTGATTACGTTTGTCAGGCCCTCTCGGCGCTCGAGTACGCCCACCGCCAAGGTGTCACCCACCGGGACATCTCTCCCTCGAACATGCTAGTCACCCCCGACGGGGTTCTGAAGCTTACCGACTTCGGGCTGGCTTTCCTAACCAACAGCGACCGCGTCACCCAGACCGGCCTGGTGATGAGCTCGGCGTATTACATGTCACCCGAGCAGGTCAAGGGACAGGACGAGATTGACAGTCGCACCGACGTCTATTCCATCGGTACGGTGCTCTACGAGTTGGCGACGAACCGCAAGCCGTTTGAAAGTCAGAACGAATATCAGCTTCTTGAGGCACACGTTAAGCAACCGCCTCACCCCCCGATCGAATTCAACCCGTCACTCCCGGCCGCTCTCAATGCCGCAATCCTCAAAGCTTTGGAAAAAGACCCGGAGCGGCGATTCAAGACCGCCGAGGAGTTTCGGCAAGCCTTGCAATCGATCAGTGGGCTGACTGCACCGCAGCCGGTATCTGCGACTACCGACCTTGACTTTGCAAGCGGAGAAGCGCCGGCGTCGGCGACTCAACCAGAGCCGGGCTCCGACCAAGACAAGATACCGATACCTAGCTGGGCCGGCCGCGCGGTACGGTCCGGAGTTCTCCACACAGGCATGGGCCTGACCGCCGGTTTCCTGCTGATTTACCTGGTCGCTCTCGTCATCAGGCCAGGAGTGGATCCAGAGCAAAATGCGGATTCGGCCATCCAAGCCCCACAGTCCATCGAGGAGGATTCGAGTTCCACGGCGCTCGCGCTCACCCGGGAGATGAGCAGCCCGTCCGGCCCCAATGACCCTTCGAAAGAGGATCGGGCAGGTTTTCGGCTGGTGGGTCCGCCCAATCCCGGGAATTCCGGGACGAGCCGGAAAACAGCGTCGTTGTGCTCAAGTGCAGTCCGCCCCGATACTGGCCCAGCGATTTCGGCAGCCCCTGATACCTCCATTGAATTGCCGCGGTCCGGAGTGCGGCTCGACTCCGGAGAACCGCCAAATCGCCAAGCCATCGTTGAAGTTCGACCGAGTCCTACCAGGAGGTCCGGCAGCCCGAAACGCGCCAGTACGTTCTCGGTTTCCCGTGTCCCCGCATCCGATCGGATGCCGACGCGAACGACGACCGTGACGGGCTGGCATACTCTCGTAAAATCGCTCTCGACGGAAGAATCCGTGCAGGTGCTGAGCCTGAGTAACAATGGCCGCTGGGCCGCGGCGGGTGCGGCCGGCAACTCCGTCCGGGTGTGGGACACGACAACCGGTAAGCGCCATGCCACGCTTCAAGGCCACTCGGCACGCGTGACCAGCATCGGTTTCAGCCCCCAGAACGATCGAATTGCCACCGGCAGTTGGGATGGCACGGCGAAGATTTGGGACCTATCCTCCGGCCAGGAGGTGGGGACGTTTGGGCACAAGGACTACGTCACGACGGTTGCCTTCAGTCCCGACGGAGTGTGGTGGCAACGGGCTGCTCGGATCGCTCGATAAAACTTTGGAACTTGCGCGACAGGGACCGCACCCACGACTACCGCTCTCACCTGCGATCTCCGCAAGCGTTGGCGTTTAGCCCCACGAGCGCAATGCTAGCGTCGGTGTCGAACATTGGTGACATTAAGCTCTGGGGCGTCGAGGGTGATAGCGCGCGAGGCGAACTTCCGGGTCCGGAGCTGGGATCCAATGCTGTGGCCTTCAGTCCCGATGGAAAGACTCTTGCCGTCGCGGGCAGCAACGAAATAAAGCTGTTCGATTTCCCGTCTCAGCGTGAGCGCCAGGCGGTCGAGATACCCGGCTGGCTGCATGCGATGACATTCACAAATCGCGGACGTTTCCTGGTCCTTAGCGCACTCAGCCAGCCATCGGATACCGCAAAGCTTTGGGACGTTGCGACCAAGGACACGATCAGCACCCTTCAGCACCACCACACCGTCCGTTCGATTGCCCTGAGTGCCAACGCTCGGCGGCTGGCCACTGCGGCCGATGGCGGCCAGATCTCGATCTGGGAAGCACACGACTAGCGGGTTTTCAAACACACGCTTAGCGGGTTTCAAGCAACGCCTAGCGGGTTTTCCAGCAACGCCTAGCGGCCTTCAGGGCCACAGCAGTTTTCCCAGCACGCGCGAGCGTCGCGCTCCAGTCGCTGAAGGCAGGTTGGCCGGACGGCGGTGGTAGGTTTCGTAGGCGAGAACGGCGAAGGCTATCGCTTCCTTGCCGTCGCTGTCAATTCCCAATTCATTTGAAGTAAGAATCTCGGTTCCGGGCAGCAGATCTTTTAGCGCGCTCATGATGAGCGGGTTGCGGACGCCGCCACCCGACGCGATCACCTGATCCACCTTCATCAGGGGGGCAACAAAACGCTGGATCGCGTCCGCGATGCTCGATGCGGTGAACGCCGTCACGGTAGCCACGAGATCCGGCGGCTCAAGCCCTTTTCTCAAGAGGTTGTCGACGAAGTCCCTACCGAACTGTTCCCGGCCGATACTTTTCGGTGGCTTCTCGCAGAGGTAGGGCAGCTCCATCAGTTGCGCATGCAGTGATTCCTCGACTTTCCCCGACGCCGCTAACTTGCCGTCTTCGTCGAATCTCTTGCTCCCATTGGATACCAGCGAGACCACGGCGTCGATCAGCATATTGCCGGGACCCGTGTCGAATGCCATGAGCTGTTCGGGTGCGGCTGCTGCGGGGATGGCGCTAATGTTGGCGATGCCGCCAACGTTGAGCGCAACTCGTCCGAGCTGCGGGTCGCGATAGAGCAGGTAGTCAACGTAGGGGACAAGAGGGGCGCCCTCGCCGCCGGCCGCCATATCGGCTGTGCGGAAGTCGGCGACGACCGGAACGCCCGTGCGCTCAGCTATCAGAGCAGGCTCGCCGATTTGCAGCGTGCTCGCTGTCTCGTGCCCGAGAAATTCACTCGGGCGTCCTTGGTGGTAAATCGTTTGGCCGTGGGAGCCAACGAGTTCGAGCTTTTCGAGTGGGATGTTTGACCGATCGCACGCCGCAACGACCGCGTCACCGAAAAGCTTCCCGAGCAGGAAGTTCATTTGGCTGATGCGGGAGGTGTGGGTGGAGGAGTTTGAGATTCCGAGAATTGCCTCGCGGACATCGGGAGGGTAGGGAACTGAGTGCGTTGCCAGAAGCTGGATCGCCTGGTTGAAGCCTGCCCCGCTGATTTCGACGAGTGCGACGTCGATTCCATCGACCGACGTGCCGCTCATGATTCCGGCAACCAGCATGAAACAGGAACGGTATCACGTTTGGCTATCCAGCCGAGGATTGGGCATCTAGCGGAGTTTGATCAAGGAATGTTGGCGTCCTACTGTCGGCAAGCTCTCAGCTTGCAGCGTCGACAACCATGTCGACGCCTGCGCCACGCCGCTCCAGGCCCGCCCAAAGTCCGTGCTCGGAGTATCTCAATAAAACGCTACAATTGGACCACAAATGCTCGGCAAGACCATTTCGCATTACCAGATTACCGGCAAGCTCGGCGAAGGCGGGATGGGTGTCGTCTACAAAGCCGACGACACCAAGCTCGAACGCACGGTCGCGCTCAAATTCCTGGCGGACCACCTTCTGCGCGACGAAGAAGCCCGCAAGCGTTTCCAGCGCGAAGCCAAAGCCGCCGCGGCCCTGCACCATCCCAATATCTGTCCGGTTCATGAGATTGCCGAGGCGGAGGGAGAAACGTTCATCGCGATGGCCTTCATCGAGGGCCAGAACCTCGACGACAGAATCGCCGCCGGACCGCTTCCCCTCGCCCAAGCCCTCGATATAGCCCACCAAATCGCAACGGGCCTCGAGGCCGCGCACGCCAAGGGCATAGTCCATCGAGACATCAAACCCGGCAACATCATCGTGGACGACAAAGGCCACGTCACGGTGATGGACTTCGGGCTAGCACTGCTCACCGAAGGTTCCAAGCTCACCAAGCTGGACACGACCGTGGGCACGGTGGCCTACATGTCGCCCGAGCAAGCGCAAGGGGTGGAGGTAGACCGCCGCACTGACATATGGGCGCTGGGCTGCGTGCTCTTCGAAATGGTTTGCGGACACCGTCCCTTCCGGGGCGAATACGAACAGGCGCTGCTCTACGAAATCGTCCACCAGGAGCCGGAGGCGCTGACCGGCTTGCGGAGCGGCGTGCCGATCGAGTTGGAATGCATCGCCGGCAAATGTCTCGCCAAGGACGCCGCGACCCGATACCAGCACGCGGACGAATTGCTCGCCGACCTGACCGCTCTGCGGCGGCAATTGGACAGCGGTCCGAGCAAGACGAGGGCGGTCACGCCGGCTGCCTCACAGCGGCTAGCACCCACTATCAGCGCGGCGCAACAGGCCGCCGCCGAGTTGGTCGCCGAGCCCGCTGCCAAGGCGCGAACATCTGCTCCGCTCCTTGCCGCTGGTGCCTTAGTCTGCCTCGTTACCGGATTCGTTGCTGCTTGGATGACCATGGGTTCCGGTTCGCGGGCGGAAGCCCCGGTCCGAAAATTCTCGCTTGCGCTTGACGACCTGGGGCCGGCGGCTCAGATTTCACCGGACGGAAAGCGCATCGCGTATAGGACCGGTACGTGGCCCGCGACGAAGTTGTGGATTCGTGATCTCGACAGTTGGGAAAGCCGGGCGCTGGATGGAACGGAAGGAGCAGTGCGACTGAGTTGGTCACCGGACGGGAATTGGCTGGCATTCGTCACGCGCGGAGAAATCAAGAAGGTGCAGCTACAGGGCGGGTCTGTCACGCCGGTCTGCGAGCGTAGAAGTCCCCAGGCGCGGGTGAGTTGGGCTCTTGACGGAAACAAAGTTCTCTTCACCAGCGGCCTTCCCTCGCGGATTTATCAGGTGTCCGCGGCAGGCGGCTCGCCGGAATTGTTCATCGAACCCAACGAATCGGAGGCTGGAACAGATTTCACTGACCCGTCGCTGTTGCCACCAGAGTCGGGGCGGCGCGCCTTGTTGTACCGACTAGGTCAAGACGTTGTCGTCGAAGACCTCGACGCCTCGGAACGCCGGCCGCTGACCCAAGGAGACAATCCCGTCTACGTTGCGAGCGGACATATTCTTTACCAGCAGGGCGGGCGGCTGATAGATGCGGGCACTGGGACCTCCGGGACGCTTTGGGCGCTGCCGTTTTCCTTGAAGGAACTCAAGGCCACAGGGGAGCCGTTCCTCATCGGGCCGGGAGAATACCCCAGCGTTTCCAACGAGGGCACGCTGCTATCCTCGCTGGGCCGTCAACCGAGCTATTCGCTGGTCTGGAGGGAGCGCGGCGGTAATCGCACTGAGGTAATCGGGGGGCTCCGCGGAAGCCTCCTTTATCCGTCGCTGTCTCGCAGCGGCCGCTATGTCGCGGTTCCCGTTGTCGGGGCGGCAGGCACTCACATCTGGATCCACGACACGAAGAACGCAACAGACTTGCGCCTCACCTTCGGAGAAAGCGGCATCAACATTCGGCCGGTCTGGGGTCCTAGCGATCAGGTGGCCTACAGCTCTCTGACCGACAAGGCTTTTGACATCTTTGCTAAATCCGTGGACGGCAGCGCACCGGCAAGGGTCTTGCTCGCCGAAGCCGGTGCGGAATTCGTGGATGATTGGTCAGTCGATGGCCGCTACATCATCGCGGCGAGAGTCGCACCCGGCGGCATGGACACGTGGTATCTCAGGCTTGCCGAAGACGGTACAGTCGAGGAAACGGCGCCGTACTTGGAGACACCTTACGCCAAGACTGCTCCATCCTTTTCGCCCGACGGCCGCTTTGTCGGCTATGCGTCGATTGAATCAGGCAAATTTGAGGTTTACGTTCAGTCGTTTCCTGATCCTTCCGGCAAGTGGCTGGTTTCAACCAACGGCGGCAGCCAGTTACGCTGGAGCCGCGACGGCAAGGAATTGTTCTACGTCGAGGGCGAGACGCTGCTGTCGGTTTCGATCTCACTCCAGCCGAGCTTTTCGATGGGGCGCAGGAGAAAGCTCTTTTCCACCCCGGAGCTGGCTTTGACAACGGGGCCGCAGCGCTATGATGTCTCGGCCGACGGCAAGCGCTTCGTGACGCTCGAGACCGTCGAGCCCGCCAGCAACGAACTCCGCATCGTCCAAAACTGGTACGAAGAATTCCGCGACCGCGAGGATTGAGGGCAAGTGGGCTCTCAGTAGACAGTACTGTCCTCGCCTGCTTGGACCGCGGGTTCACACCCGCGGCTCTGAGTTTCATCTCGGGATTGCTTATTCGTTTGCGGCGTTGGGCCCCATTTCTCGTCTCAGGCGTTCAGCCCACTTTTCTAGCAGGGTTAGGGCTTCGATCGGGCGGAGCGCGTTGAGGTCGAGGGCTTGCAGCTCTTCGGCGATGCCGTGCTCGGTGGGATCAGGGAAGATGGACGTTTGCACGGGACTGGGGGGGAGTTCGCTCGCTAGCTCTTCGGAAACCGAATACTCTTTCTCTTCGTGGCGAGCGAGCACCGCGCGCGCTCGCTCAACTACGTCGAGCGGCAGCCCCGCCAGGCGGGCCACTTCGATACCGTAGCTGCGGTCGGCTTTTCCGGGCTCGACCTTGCGGAGAAAAACAATCTGGTCACCCGATTCCTTCACCGAGACGTGCAGATTCGCCACGCCTGTCAGCAACTCGGCCAACTCCGTCAGCTCATGGTAGTGAGTGGCAAACAGCGTCTTGGCGCGAGTCCTGGAGTGAATGTGCTCGACCACCGCCCAGGCGATCGCGAGGCCGTCGAAGGTGGCTGTTCCGCGCCCGATTTCGTCGAGAAGGATCAGGCTTTTTGCCGTGGCCGTGTTAAGAATCTCCGCTGTTTCCGTCATCTCCACCATGAAAGTCGAGCGGCCCATGGCAAGGTTGTCGCTAGCGCCGATCCGGGTGAAGATGCGGTCAATGACCGGCAGAGTGGCGCTGCTTGCCGGGACGAACGAGCCCATCTGTGCCAGGATCGCGATCAGCGCCGTCTGACGCAGGTAGGTCGATTTGCCTCCCATATTAGGACCCGTGATGACGGCCAACAAATGATCGCTGTCGTTCAAATAGACATCGTTGGGGATGAAGCGCTCTGAGTTGTAGGTGTCCGCTAGACGCTCGACAACTGGGTGCCTGCCGGCCGCAATTTGAATGACGCCGCCGGAGTTGAAGACTGGGCGAACGTAATCGCATTCAGTGGCGATCTGCGCCATGCCGCGCAGAACGTCCAGTTCGGCCACCGTTGCGGCGCTTGAACGGATGCGCTGAGCCTCGGCGGCCACGGCTGCACGCACTTCTTCGAAGCGGGCTTTCTCGCGTTCGAGAATCTTCTCTTCCGCTTGCAAGACTTTGGTTTCGTACTCTTTCAGCTCGGGAGTGATGAAGCGCTCGGCGTTGACAAGGGTTTGCTTGCGATCGTAGTCGGCAGGCACCGCCGCCAAATTCGCTTTCGAGACCTCGATATAGAATCCGAAGACATTGTTGAAGCGGACTTTGAGCGAGTGGATACCGGTTCGCTCGCGTTCGCGCGTTTCTATCTGAGCGATGTAGGCTCTGCTGTTCTGGCGGATACCGCGTAGCTCGTCGAGCTCAGCGTCGATTCCTTCACGAATGACGCCTCCCTCGGAAAGCTTGAAGGGCGGCTCATCGGCGAGGGTCAGTAGAATCGTGTCGCACAGATCGGCCAGCTCGTCGAAATGTTCATGAAGGTGAAGCATTCGCGACGAGAGTAGTTCAGAGATCAGGGTTCGCAAGACGGGCAGCGACTTGAAAGACGAACCCAGCCCTACCAAGTCGCGGGGGTTGGCGGAACCCAAAGTGACTTTCGCCAGCAGCCGCTCGATATCGAGGATCTTCGCGAGCTGTTGCCGGATCTCGGCGGCGCGAATCGTTTGGCGGGTCAGTTCCTGGACCCCATCAAGCCGCGATTCGATTTCCTCTCTGGAAATTGACGGGCGCAACAGCCAATGGCGCAGCAGTCTTTTGCCCATCGGTGTTTGCGTCTTGTCGATGATTCGCAGGAGCGTGGAGGCTGCTTCGCCCCCAAAGAGGGGCTCGACTAACTCGAGGTGCCGCACGGTTACGGTGTCGAGCACCATCCAATTGTGCTGGGTGTAATAGTTCGGCGGCTCGATGTGTTGCAGCGCGGCGCGCTGCGTGTCGCGCAGGTAGTGCAGGATGGCTCCGGCGGCAGCGACTGCTGCGGGGTGTCCTGCCGCGCCGAGTCCGTCGAGTGAGTGCAGCTTGAAATGAGAGGAGAGGGTCCGTTGGGAATAGTCCACATCGAAGACCCAGGACTCGATCTCGGTGCGCATATAGTTTGCGCCGGATTGCGACCCAGAGGAATCCTCCGCGAATAAAGGGCCCGCCGAAGCTTGCAGGACTTCCTTCGCGCCTATCTCGGCCAATGCGGCGTCGACGCCCGAAGCCTCAATCTCCGTCATGCGAAACTGGCCGGTGGAAATATCGACGTAAGCGAGTCCGGCGCGGTCTCCTTTGGCTGCCACTGCGGCGAGGTAGTTGTTTTGGCCTGCCTCGAGCAGCTTCGGATCGCTGGTCGTGCCGGGAGTGATGATGCGCGTTATCTCGCGCCGAACGAGTTGTTTTCCCTGCTGGGCTTCCTCGACCTGATCGGCAATCGCGAGGCGATGCCCCTTTATGATCAGCTTGTTGATATAGCCATCGACCGAATGAGCGGGCACGCCGCACATCGGGATGGCCTCGCCTTTTTCTTTGTTGCGGGAGGTGAGGGTGATTTCCAGGTCACGAGACGCAACGACGGCATCCTCGTAGAACAGCTCGTAGAAATCCCCCAGCCGAAACAAAAGCAGATGATCCGGCTTTTGCTGCTTGAGCGAATGGTACTGACGCATCAACGGCGTCGAGGGTTGTGAGGACGCCATGCGGGGTGCGGCATACGGCGAATTCGATTATACAAGAGGCCAGGGTGGCGATGGACGCTACTCGACGACCGAGGTCATGCGCCGTGAATTAGCGGGGCATCTGGCCCGCAACAGCTTCGTGAGGCTCAGCCAAAATGCCGGGCTAAATCACTCAGCAGGCCCTGATAGATGGGGTTGCAGAATTCACCGACTGCGCTGTCGTCTTTTGTCTTGTAGTCGGATATCCACAGGACAAAGGTCTGACCCGTCGCGGTCACCGGGAATACCTTTGCGATGCCGACATAGCTCTCAACCACATCGGCGGCTACAGGGCCGGGGCCGTCATCGACCGTGTACTGAAATGATCGCGCGGTTTCATCCAACTCGGTCAGGGTTTCGAGAAAGGCGTCGTTGAGCTTGCGTCGAGCCCCAATTTCGCCATCCTTCTTTTCTCCGATCACATCCAATCGAGTAACGACATTGGGCGCCCAAGACATGTCGTGGAACTTCTTGAGGGCATTCCAAACATCTTGAACCGGCGCGTTAACGACGACCGAGTTATAGCATTGACCCATTGATTCTCCCTGTTACGAAAATATACTGTGTGACCTGAATTATGCACTGCCGGTGCACCTGGTGAGGGCTGAGCCGCCAGGAACCATTTGGGGACCCCCGAAAACATGGGGTAAAAAGGTAGGCTGGCAAAGATTTCAGCTTCGCCAGTCAACCCCAAGGAGGTCACCCAAATGGTTACCAAACGAAAACAGCATAGCTCCCGAAGGCCCGTCAAACAAGGCCCCGGCGCGAGGGCCCCGCGGCCCAATAAAATCGGGGCTGCCACGCCCTATCACTTCCGTGGCAAGAATCTGACTCCCTACGGCGGCTTGCTGCCCGTCGCCACCCTGCTCGAAAAACTCGGCTTCCAAGCGCTGCTGGAAGAAACCCTCACGACCAAACGGATCACCCGAGCCATGAGCCCCTACCAGTTCGTGCTGGCCCTCGTGCTCGGCCTCTATGTCGGCTTTGCGCGGCTCAACCAACTCCGCTTCATCGCTCGCGACCCCATCCTGACCGGCATCTTGCAAGTGACGCGTCTGCCGCCGCAGTCCACGCTGTGGCGCTTTCTGGCCTCGCTGCACCTCAACGTGGCGAAGCAGATCCTTTCCATTCAGCGCCAGCTGCGGGAACGAGTCTGGGCCGCGGCCCACGTGAAGTTGGAGACGGTGACGCTGGACACCGACACCACCGTGCATACCCTCTACGGCCGCCAGATGGGCGGGCGCAAGAGCTACAACCCCAAGAACAAGGGCAAGCGCAGCTACCAGCCGATACTGACCTTCCTGGCCGAGACGCGCGAATACCTGATGGGCGGGTTGCGCAACGGCGACCGGCCCACGGGCCGACAGATCGCCGCCCACCTCGAGAGCGCTTTCCGGACTTTGCCGGGCGGCGTGAAGAAAATCCTGGCGCGGGCCGATTCCGGCTTTTATTGCTGGGAGGCGGTGGAGGCCTATGAAAAGGCGGCTTGTCAGTTCGTCATCGTGGCGCGCAAAACGCGGCGCCTGGTCGAGCGCTTGCAGCAAGCAGAATGGAAACCCTCCCCCCGCTCCGACGCGGACGCGGAATGCGAATTCCTCTACCAACCGCAAGGCTGGGCGCGGGCCTGCCGTTTCCTGGCGCTGCGTTACGAAAACGAGCCCAAGGCCGGCGCGGCCGAGCAATACCAGTTGTTCGCCACCAGCGCTTACACCTACCGCGTGTTTGTCACCAATCTGGCCGAGCCGATCGCGGCGGTGGTGTGGTTTTACAATCAGCGCGCCGGAGCCGAGAACCTGATCAAGGAGGCCAACAACGACGCCGGGCTGGCGGCCCATCCCTCGCACCGCTTTGACATGAACCGCAATCACTTTCAGTTGGCCATGCTGGCCTACAATCTCAACTGCTGGCTGCTGCTGTTCAACCGCGAAGCCCAGGCCAGCGTGGAGACGCTGCGGCACACCACCCTGGCGACGGCGCGGCTGCGTTTTCTGTTCGTGGCGGCCAAGATCTGGCGGCACGCCGGCAGAACGGGTGTCAGCTACAGCGATCATTATCAGGAAAAGGGCCTGTTTGAACGGCTGATGCGACGGCTGCGGGCGATGGGGCCGCCGGGATCGAGCTTGGCGCCGGTGGTGGAGGGTGCGCTGAGCTGAGGGGCACTCCATGCATAAAATTTCATGCACTCGCCGCAACGTACTGGGAACACGCCGCTTGCCAGCCCGCTTTTGCCCTGCCGGGATCAGGAGGCGGCTCAAACGGGGAGGGAAACAGCAGAAAAGACGACTTGCGAAATCACTGAGTTGACACGAGTGCCGCTATCGCCACAACTCCATCGACGATGGCTACGCCGAATCTGTGCATAATTCAGGTGTCAAGTCGATCGAGCACGGCCTACTGATCGACGATGAGACGGCCCGCCTCTGCGCCGACAAAGGGATCGTCATCAGCACGCAGGTCAAGGTGTTCCGCGTGGGGGACGAAGTGGAAGGCTATTCCGATGAGAACCGCCGCAAAATGCGCGAGGTGCTGGCCGGCCAGGACAACCTGATTCGGCTGATCAAGAAATACAAGCTGAAGACGGGCTTCGGGACCGACTGTGTCTTCGGCGCCTACCCGCGCATTGCCGAGGAGTTCACCGCGCGCACCGACTACTGGACTCCAGCCGAAATCCTCAGGCAGGCGACCTCCGAGAGCGCCGAAATCGTGCGCATGGCCGGCAAGCTCAACCGGTACGGCAACTTCGGTGAGATTCGCGAGGGCTGGCTGGCCGACCTGCTGCTGATCGAGGGGGACCCGTTCGAGGATATTTCGATACTGGAGAACGCCGACAGGACTCTCGCGGTAATCATGAAGGGCGGTGAGATTGTGAAGAACCGGGCCGTGGATCAATGAAGACGGGACTGCACGGCCGGCGAAAATTTCTTTGCCGCCGTGCGAAAAGGAAAGGCCGGCTAGAAGCGCTGGCCGAAGTATTGCGCTAGCCGGCACAAAAGAGGAAGGATGTGATCTGCCAATCCCGAACACTTCTGAGCCGCCTCGGCGCATTGCTGCTGATTGCGTGCCCGCTTGGCTTAGCGCAACCCCAGCAACCCGCTGAGCAGCCTCCCAGCTCGCAGTCACAATCGCAGTCGGCGCAGATTTTTGTCCAGACCGTGCCCGTCCGGGAGGGCGTCGACCGTTGTGTCGTTTGCTCGACGTTGCTCAAAGCCGGTGACAAGGTTTACTTGGTCGAAGGCCAGCGCGTCGGCGTCATGGACGTGATGGAGGCGCAGCTTTTCAGCGAGCCTTTGACCTTCATCGGCCGACTAAAGCCCCGCGGCGGCCTTTTCGGCGGAGAAACGGCGCCCCCGAGCGGCATCTCAGACACCTGGCTCCTGCTAGGGCTCTACGTCACGATGGGATTGGCCTTCGCGGCGGTCTGCGCGCATCGGGCGATTAACACGGGGCAAGAGCCGGTTCGCTGGTTCGCGGCAGGTTTTCTATTCAACGCGTTCGGGTATCTGGCCTTGCTGTTGCGAAGGGCCGATGCGGAGCGCTCGGCGCTGCCCCAGCACACGGGCGTGACGAAAGTTCCAGCGACTTCGGAGCCACTTGCCTGCCCGGATTGCGGACACCTCAACCATCCCTCTGCGACCGAATGTTTGGGTTGTCACACGCCGCTAACGGCCGAGAGCCCCTCTGAGGTAACCCGGCCCGTTCCCAATTCGAATTGAAATCTCTGGTCTGCCGAATGCTATCCAAAGTAAAGCAGCTTGTCGACGGGATCATCTCCAGCCCCAACATGGTGCAGCGCCGGCCGGAAGTAGATAGCGACCGCGAGAGTAATATCTCTGGGCTTTACATCATTGGCGACCTGGCGGGTGCTCCCGTTATCAAGCTGGCGATGGCGCAGGGTTTTGAGGTCATCGAACATATCGCCGCCAAATCCGACGCGATCGGCAGCGACCCCAAAGTCGTCGATGTGTTGATCGTGGGCGGTGGCGCTTCGGGTTTGAATGCCGCTCTGGCCGCGCAGGAGAGGGGTCTGCGGCATCTGGTTCTTGAGAAAGAAAAGCTTGCCAATACCATTGAGAACTTCCCGGAGGGCAAGTGGGTCTACGCCGAGCCCGATAAGACGCTGCCCAAGGGCAAGTTGTGGCTCGACGGCGCGCGCAAAGAGGATCTAGTCGCGCGCTGGAATCAGATCGTCGAAGAAAACAAGCTGAATGTGCATACGAGCGAGGGGCTCAAGTCCCTTGAAAAGCAGACGGACGGCAGCTTTGTCGCCCGCACGGCTCAGGGCAAATACCGCGCGCGCAGGGTGGTACTTGCTACCGGGCAGAGGTGCAATCCCCGCAAGCTCAAAATGCCCGGCGAGGACCGCGAGCAGGTCTATCACCGCCTCTACAGCCCGAAGCACTACCACGACGAGAACATCATCGTCGTCGGCGGGGGCAATAGCGCGGTCGAGGCCGCGGTCACGCTATCGGAGCAGAATCACGTCCAGCTGATTCACCGGCGCGAGAGCTTGGGGCTGGTCTTTCAAGACAACAAGCGCAAGCTGGACGAGGCTGTCGCCGACGGACGGATCGAGATCATTTGGAACGCCGGCGTAACTGGATTCGGCGAGAGCGAGGCTTCCGTCCAGGTCAAGGGGGAAGCGGCGGCTCGCACTGTTCCTTACCAGCATGCGTTTATTTTGGTTGGGGCGGAGCTGCCATCGCAGTTTCTGAAGTCGCTCGGCATTCGGCTCGAAAACGAGTGGAGCGGGAATCCTGTCCAGTCGCTTTTGCTTGTGCTGACTGCACTGGTGGGATTGTGGTTCGGCGGCGGCCAGACAGGAGCGCCGGTGCCTCCCCTGGCCGGCTGGGGGCTGGCTGTCGCATCGCTCGGAGGACTGCTTTTCAGCGGCGTCACCGGGTCACGCTGGTCCTGGCTGGGTATTTCTTTTCTGATCTCCTATACGGTCTATGGCGCCAAGCTGGGCAACGGCATAGAACTGTGGCCGTATCGTGGCTGGGGTTTCAACGCACTTTCGCTGTTTGATCGGCCTTGGTCATTTTGGTACACCTGAATTATGCACAGATTCGGCGTAGCCATCGTCGATGGAGTTGTGGCGATAGCGGCACTCGTGTCAACTCAGTGATTTCGCAAGTCGTCTTTTCTGCTGTTTCCCTCCCCGTTTGAGCCGCCTCCTGATCCCGGCAGGGCAAAAGCGGGCTGGCAAGCGGCGTGTTCCCAGTACCTTGCAGCGAGTGCATGAAATTTTATGCATGGAGTGCCCCTCAGCTCAGCGCACCCTCCACCACCGGCGCCAAGCTCGATCCCGGCGGCCCCATCGCCCGCAGCCGTCGCATCAGCCGTTCAAACAGGCCCTTTTCCTGATAATGCTCGCTGTAGCTGACACCCGTTCTGCCGGCGTGCCGCCAGATCTTGGCCGCCACGAACAGAAAACGCAGCCGCGCCGTCGCCAGGGTGGTGTGCCGCAGCGTCTCCACGCTGGCCTGGGCTTCGCGGTTGAACAGCAGCAGCCAGCAGTTGCGATTGTAGGCCAGCATGGCCAACTGAAAGTGATTGCGGTTCATGTCAAAGCGGCGCGAGGGATGGGCCGCCAGCCCGGCGTCGTTGTTGGCCTCCTTGATCAGGTTCTCGGCTCCGGCGCGCTGATTGTAAAACCACACCACCGCCGCGATCGGCTCGGCCAGATTGGTGACAAACACGCGGTAGGTGTAAGCGCTGGTGGCGAACAACTGGTATTGCTCGGCCGCGCCGGCCTTGGGCTCGTTTTCGTAACGCAGCGCCAGGAAACGGCAGGCCCGCGCCCAGCCTTGCGGTTGGTAGAGGAATTCGCATTCCGCGTCCGCGTCGGAGCGGGGGGAGGGTTTCCTTTCTGCTTGCTGCAAGCGCTCGACCAGGCGCCGCGTTTTGCGCGCCACGATGACGAACTGACAAGCCGCCTTTTCATAGGCCTCCACCGCCTCCCAGCAATAAAAGCCGGAATCGGCCCGCGCCAGGATTTTCTTCACGCCGCCCGGCAAAGTCCGGAAAGCGCTCTCGAGGTGGGCGGCGATCTGTCGGCCCGTGGGCCGGTCGCCGTTGCGCAACCCGCCCATCAGGTATTCGCGCGTCTCGGCCAGGAAGGTCAGTATCGGCTGGTAGCTGCGCTTGCCCTTGTTCTTGGGGTTGTAGCTCTTGCGCCCGCCCATCTGGCGGCCGTAGAGGGTATGCACGGTGGTGTCGGTGTCCAGCGTCACCGTCTCCAACTTCACGTGGGCTGCGGCCCAGACTCGTTCCCGCAGCTGGCGCTGAATGGAAAGGATCTGTTTCGCCACGTTGAGGTGCAGCGAGGCCAGAAAGCGCCACAGCGTGGACTGCGGCGGCAGACGCGTCACTTGCAAGATGCCGGTCAGGATGGGGTCGCGAGCGATGAAGCGGAGTTGGTTGAGCCGCGCAAAGCCGACATAGAGGCCGAGCACGAGGGCCAGCACGAACTGGTAGGGGCTCATGGCTCGGGTGATCCGTTTGGTCGTGAGGGTTTCTTCCAGCAGCGCTTGGAAGCCGACTCCCTACCGCGGCTTGCTGCCGGTGGTCGGGAGGGCGCTGATCTGAGAGCCTGGCTATGCGCTATGCATAAAATTTTATGCACTAGCCGTAACGCACTGGAAACACGTCACTTCCGAGCGAGGTTTTGACGACGCGGATTCTGGGCGGGAAGGGAAACCGGACACGGAGAAGCCAAAAGACCAGTTGCCGAGCTACCACCTCACGACGACCGCCAACCCGCTACGAACGCAGCCACACTCGCAAAGTGAATCTGTGCATAATTCAGGTGTGACGACGCTGCGAAACTATGCTGAATGGAAATCCGGACTTTGCTTCAAGTGCCAGGCGGATAGTATCCCGCGCGGTGGTCGACCTGAGTATCGGCGTTGAGTTTGACCTTCACCTCGATGCGCCGGAAGCGGCCGTCACTGAAGGGCACCGGCGGTGCGTAGCCGAGGATGTACTGACTTTGAACCGCCCCTGAAATGTCAAGAATTGCCTTGTAAAGCGCTTCCAGCTTGGCGCGGGCGTATTCGCCTGTTCCGACCGTGCGGGCGAAGTTGCCGGCGTCTTGAGGCTTGGAAAGATAGCCTGAGATATCGGAGTGGACGTCCTCCATCGGATGCACTATTCGCCCGCCGGTTGCTTTGGTCAACTGCTTCAGGTTTTTCTCTTCTTTTTCGTGGAAGCCCCACGCGACCGTGCTGACGCCATAGATCGTAACTTGAGCCCGGTGGGCCTCGGCGATGACCTCGTCTACCGTATGCTTGCTGGCGTTATCGTGCCCGTCGCCGACAATCACGATCACCTTGCGAGGCTCTCCGGCACCCTGATAGTCGGTGGACGTCAAGACCTGCTTGCAGGCTTGGAAGGCAGCGTCGATCATCGAGCTGCCGCCGCCATGTTTGAGTTTTCCCATCCTGTCAGCGATCAGGTAAGGGTCCTTCGTCATCTTGACGAGCATGTCGACTTCCGTGTGGTAGCCGATCAGGAAGCCCTGGTTCTCCCCTCCCTCAGGAATCAAGATGTAGGCCAGGTCGCCGATAGTCTCCTGATACGTCTTGTAGTAGACCCGCGCGGTGTTGCTAAGATCGATCAGAAAGCCCGCGTAAAGGGGAGGCAGATTCTCTGTGTCCGTGCTCTTGGTGAAATAGCGAATCTGCACCCGCTTGCCGTCTTCGAAAACTTCGAAGTCCTCTTTGTTCAGGTCGACGATGAATTTGCCATCTTCAGACGAAACAGTCACGGGCACGTTCACCACGTTGACGTCGACGCGGATCGGCTCGGTCTCCTCGGGGTCGGTTTCTTGCGCCGTCAAACCGAGACACGTGAGGAGCAGCGCTACAGCGATTCGCTTTTTCATCTGACCCGACAACCTTGTTAGTTATTCTACCCCACGCGTCAGTCGTGAAGGGTCACGATGAGCGCTAAGTCCAGTAAGAAACGAAGGCAAATGTTCGTTGGAAGACAATTCGGCGCTCCGGCGGCTTCTGGGCCGAGCCGCATGGAGCGGGGCTCAGCCAGGCCATCCCCTGGTGCATCCGCTCACAGACAGTATCTCCAGCCGCCGAGCAGACGAGGACCTCGGCGGGTGACCTATAATCGCCATTGCGGGCCTAGACTACGCCTGGAGGGATCAGTCGGCGACTCGGCCACGATGTCGCACTTGGCATGGGATTAGGCACTTTCCGTGGCCGACACGGATGTTGAGCGGATACGGGAGACAAAAATGGCAAATCAATCAGGAGTCAATCGTAGAGACTTTGTGCGTAGCACCGTCGGAGTCGGCGCCATGACTGGATTCGCCGCGCCCATTGCGGCGGCACAGGCGACGGCCAAGCCTCAGGGATCCAACGACCGCCTCAACGTCGCGATTATTGGCGTTGGCGGACGCGGTTCAAACCTCATGCGGCTCATTCTCGGAATGGCCGAAAGCCGCGGCGACGTGAAGATCGTAGCCGTTTGCGACGTCTACGAAAAGCGAAAGCAGTTGGCTCAGGAACGCTCGAAGGCTGAGTTCGCAACGCTCGACTATCGAGAAATCCTGGCGCGTCCCGACATCGATGCCGTGATCGTGGCGACTCCGGACCATTGGCATGGCACGATCGCGTTGGCCGCTATGGAGGCCGGCAAAGACGTCTATCTCGAAAAGCCGATGACCCACACCATCGAGGAGGCCCGTAAGGTCGCGCAGAAGGTGAAGCAGAACGGCCGCGTCTTGCAGGTGGGTTCGCAAACCACCTCGGCCGACCAGTGGTGGAAAGCCCGAAAAGCTATCGAAGACGGCATGATCGGCAAGCTCATCTCCAGCCAGGGGTCCTACCATCGCAACTCCCTCAACGGCGAATGGAATTGGACTCCCGAGCGCCGCGGCGACGGTTGGCGAATCGATCCCGATGCCGGGCCTGACGGAAAAGGCGTCAACTACATTGATTGGGATATGTGGCTGGGACCGGCGGAAAAAAGATCGTTCGACGCCCAGCGCTACTTCCGCTTTCGAAAGTTCTGGGACTACTCTGGCGGTATCGCCACCGATCTGTTCTACCACGTCGTCGCTCCGTTGCAGATCTGCTGGGGCGAGGCGCAGTTTCCTTACCGAGTGAGCGCGGGCGGAGGCATCTACGCCTTCCCGGACCGTGACGTCCCCGATACGTTCAATGTGATCGCTGACTTCGCCAAGGGCCACTCGCTGATTTTGAGTTCGTCGATGGCGAACTCAACCCACATCCCGGGCCTGATTCGTGGCCAGGAAGGTACCATCGTCATGGTCGACCATGGGCGGTTTGAAGGCGAAACCGACCATATCACCGTTTCCTCCGAGCACATCTACCGCGATAAGTTCGTCAAGAAGTTCGGCTATCAATCCGTGGACATTCCGGTGGAAGACTGCGGGCGCGACGCCCACATGGCGAACTTCTTCGAGTCGATTCGGACGCGCGAGCAACCCCGCCTCGACGCCGAAACCGGCTACCGCGCCCAGGTGACCATTTCAATGGCAGTGCAGAGTTACCGCGAGGGCCGCGTGCTGTACTTTGATTCCGACAAAGAGAAAGTCGTCTACGACCCGCCGAAAATCTAGCGATGACCTGAGCCCCGCAATCATCGGCTCGATTGCACCCGCAAGTATAATCAAGGCGACAAGTATAATCAAGGCGAATGGATAAGCGCGCCGCCCTTTACCAGCAATTCGACCCAGCTCGCCCGTTGGAGGCCGACAGCAACCTCTACGTTGACTGGCAGCGCGACCTCGCCGACGCACTGGACCGTGACGACCTCAAACCCCGGCTGGCCAACAGCATCTCACTCAGCGGCAACGAACCGGTCACACGGCTGCTCACCGGCCACCGCGGCGTCGGCAAAACCACCGAGCTGAAGCGCATCAAGCGTATCCTAGAGGGGCCTCAAGGTGCGGGCTTTACCATTGGCCGGAAATACTTCGTTTCGCTTCTCGCAGCCGAACAATGGCTGGATCTAGAAGACGTCGGTCCCCCGGACATTATCTTCCACATCGTTCGGCAGCTTGTCGAAGACCTGGGGCGGGCTGGTTTCAACTTCGCCCCCACGAAGTTCGCCGAGTTTTTCAAAACCTTTTGGGACACCATCCAGCAGTCCGAAGTCGAGTTGAAAAGCATGAAGATCCCGCTCGAGGCGGCGGAGTTCGGGCTGGCCTTCAAGCAGGTTTCGGGAGCGCGCGGAGAGCTTCGCAAGCTGCTCCAAGGGCAGCTTCCGACCATTTACCACCTGATTAATGAGGTCATTCTTGCCGAGGCGCGTCAGTGGCTGAAACAGGAGAAGAACTGCGACGATATCCTCGTCATCGTGGACGAGCTGGACCGCATCCCGCAAAAGGTCATCAACAAGCAGGGCCTGACCAATCACCTCAACATCTTTCTCGATCACGCCGCGACTCTGCGCTCGCTGAGCTGCAACGTCCTCTACACCATCCCGATTGAGCTGGCCTATAGTCAGCGGCGCGAACGGCTCAAGTCCGCCTACTCGACGGAGATTCTTTCTCTTCCGGTCATCCCGGTCAAGCAACGCGACGGCAGCGACTTTCAACCGGGCCTCCAAGCCTTATGTGAGATCGTACGGACTCGCGCCCGCCAAGCCGAGGCCGAAGACTTCTGCGGCCAAGCCCCGGTGGAGGACGATCCGGACCTCTGGAACGGCCTGTTGCGTGACCTCTTCGTGCTGGAGTACGAAGACGGCCAGGGCCGCTGGTACGACTGGAATCCGCTGCTGGCCGAGTCCCCGCAGGCCCGGAACGAAGCCTCGTGATGCCGGCGAAGCTCAGCGAGGTGTCACTCTCGGTCGAGAACCGCGTCGAGCTGAGGGCGCTTTGCAACATGCTTGAGCTGGCCTCCGGCTTCACCCTGGGCTTCGTCCGTGTCAATCACAGCGGCCTTCGGGAACGGCTGGTGGACGAGATCAGGCGGCGGCTGCCTCAAATGCAAATTCAGGAGATCCAGTTGGACCGTCAATCGCGAGCGGGCGTGGTGGCGCAGCTCGAAGACCGGCTTGGGGACGCGCATCCCGGCGCGTTGTTTGTCCACGGCTTGGAGGGAATGTTCGACCCGAGCCTCGAGCAGTCTCCCAAGTTGGATATCCTCAATCTCAACCGCGACTTTTTCGCCAAGCGCTTCCCCTGGCCGGTGGTTTTCTGGGTCCCGGAATTTGCCATGCGCGAGTTCAGCCGTCAGGCGCCCGACTTCTGGTCCTGGCGCTCGGGGACCTATCATTTCGTCGGGCAAGAAGGCGACGCAGGCGAGACGCTGCAGCAGTTGCCCGGCGCCGATGTCTGGAATATAGACCTGCGAGAGAAACGCGAGCGGCGTGAGATTCTTGAGCACCTCGAGGCTGAGCTGAGCGCGTCCGGGCACTCCGATGACCGCTTGCTGGCCGACACTTACTACCTGCTCGGCCAAGCGAATTACTACGAGGACAGAGACTCGCAGGCTGCACAGTACTTCGAAAAGGCCCTCCCGCTGCTTCGCGAACTGGGCGACAAACGTGGCGAGGCCAACTGCATCAGGAGGTCGGGCGATGTGGCGCTGCAGCAAGGCCGCCACGAGCAGGCGGAGGCGAGCTACAAACAAGCGCTGCCGATCTATCGCGAAATCGGCGCTCGGATGGGCGAGGCCAACTGCATCCAGAGTTTGGGCGATGTGGCGCTGCAGCAAGGCCGCCACGAGCAGGCGGAGGCGAGCTACAAGCAAGCGCTGCCGATCTATCGCGAAATCGGCGCTCGGCTGGGCGGGGCCAACTGCATCCGGAGTTTGGGCGATGTGGCGCTGCAGCAAGACCGCTACGAGCAGGCGGAGGCGAGCTACAACCAAGCGCTGGCGATCTATCGCGAAATCGGCGATCGGCTGGGCGAGGCCAACGGCATCCAGCGTTTGGGCGATGTGGCGCTGCGGCAAGACCGCTACGAGCAGGCGGAGGCGAGCTACAACCAAGCGCTGCCGATCTATCGCGAAATCGGCGCTCGGCTGAGCGAGGCCAACGGCATCCAGAGTTTGGGCGATGTGGCGCTGGGGCAAGGCCGCTACGAGCAGGCGGAGGCGAGCTACAACCAAGCGCTGCCGATCTATCGCGAAATCGGCGATCGGCTGGGCGAGGCCAATACGCTGCTTTCCATGGGCCGGCTGGCGCGCGCTACCGGAAAACAGGAGCAAATGAGAAGCAGCTTCCAGCAGGCTGAAACGATTTACAAATCGATTGGCAATGACCACTGGGCCCAGGTCGCCCGCCAAGAGGCCGTGTCTCACAACGAGCCGCAAGTGTAAGCGAGCCGAAAGTGTAGAGGCTGGTTTCCCTGCCACAGGCCGAGCTGAGTGTTCGCATGATGGAGTAGATGACCACCGATCAAGTCGCTGTTCAACTAGCGGGCGAAATTGAAAGCCGCATGGCACCGGGTGCCATCGCGCTGGTCGTTATGCTCTGCGGGCCGCCCGGCTCCGGAAAAACGACACTCTGCAACGCCATCAAGACACGCCTGGGAGAGGAGACCGTTGCGATTCTCTGCGACGATCGCGAACTCTTTTCGCGCCGGGTGCGTGATGAACTGGGCATTAACGGCATCGATCGTAGAGCGCGCGACATGCAGCAGCTCAAGTCGGATTTGGCTTCCTTCGTCGGTGGATCACCCATCGCCAACAAAGTTTACGACCGGTCGACCCCGGACAGTCCCAAAGTCCAGACTGTTGGCTCTTTGCAGCCAAAGCCCGTCGTGCTGCTCGACGGCTTCTCCTGGTGCTATGAAGATTTCGACGGCATGTGGGACTTGAAATACGCCTTCTTACCCCACAGCTTTGAAGCAAGTGAGGAGATGTCCATGGAACGGGACTTAGCCGAGCGATCTTACAACGCAGCCGAAGCAGAATCCAAACACGCTCTTGCTTACCGAACCTATACGGAAAACATCGACAATGTCCGTCAAAGCGCCAGCCGGATTTATCGTGTGTCAGCGCGTCATGATTTCATGCCGGGCGGTAGGTCTTGTTCGATCGGCAGGGAGTTTGGTGGGCAAAAAAGGGAGGCTGCTTTTTCGCGCGAACTGGTCGACGCGCCGCTTTTGTCCTACTGTGAGGTAAGGGTATGAAATGGGGAATATGTCCAAAGGATCTTGGCGAGAGTGGGAAGGCGCTTTCAGGGGTTCTCCTTTGCTGGAGGACTTGCGCAACGAGCGACGACAAGAACTTGACCGCGATAC
The DNA here is from genome assembly GCA_965224215.1 of Bryobacterales bacterium. Taxonomy (GTDB): domain Bacteria; phylum Acidobacteriota; class Terriglobia; order Bryobacterales; family UBA6623; genus CBDCYS01. Next base: position 90,074 of record CBDCYS010000004.1, read on the forward strand.
CCGCAAAGGTCTTTGATTTATTGAAAGGGTGAGTCCCGACTGGCGACCCGCGGAAGGTATCGCGACAGCGCGCGGAGGGCCCCTTTCTTGCGTTCGAGCCTCTGAACTTACTTCACAATTGCACTGAACCCGTCGACGCCGGCCTGGGCAATCATGCCGTCCTGCGCGCCCGTGACGCCGCTGACCCCGATCGCACCGATGACCTGCCCGTCGGCGCTGAGCGGGATGCCGCCCTCAAACGGGATAGCTCCGGGTAAAGCGACTAAGGCCGTACGGCCGCCCGCTACTCCAGCATCGAACACCTTCGTCGGACGCTTGTACGATGTCGCGCTTTTCGCCTTCTGGAGGGCGACTTCGATGCTTCCCGTCTGAGCACCGTCCATGCGCTCCAGATAGAGCAGGTGCCCCCCGTCATCCACGATGGCGATGACGACATTCCACTTGTTCTTGGTCGCGTGTGCTTCCGCCGCCGCCGCGACTTGCTTGCTGCTCTCGAGAGTCAGAGCTTTCTTGCTGGCTAGTTGAGCCCCCCAGGAGGCAGTTGCGAACACAACGGCGGCTATCACGATAACAAAAGATTTTTTCATGACGGAATTGATTGGCATTTGATTTGTCCTCTGTGCTCGCTTAGATTGTGGGTAATGCAGCGGCGGGTGCGTGGTTGCTCTTAGCCGAAGCTCTCTATGCTAGCAAACGGCGGGGCTGGCGAACGTCTCGGCGCGTCCTAATGGGTGTCGGCTCTGGGCCGGCGCAGGGACGGATGCCACGCCCGAGCGTGGACTTCCGTCCACGCCTCTGCTGCTGCTTTCCGAAGTTCCACCACGTCAGCAGGCAACGTAAACCAAAAGCTCACTACCAGCCGAGGACGTAGTCGTCTTTCGCTGGGCTCACTCCGCCGTGCATGACACCATTTGCGTCGATCATGAGCAGCTTGACGGCTCCCGCGCCGGATGCTGACTGTCCGTACGGTTGCTGCCGCTCGACAATCTCCACACGATGACCTTTGGCGGCTAGGGCTTCCGCGACTGATTGTGACCCTTTACCCGTAGCTGCGTCTCCATCGGACGCCCGACCCGGACGCTCGGCCAGTACCCGAGGCATCGTCAGCTTCCCTTTGACCGGCTGAGGATACATCGCCGCGCCAAACGCGGAACTGGTCACGGTCGCGGCTTCGACCGCCTGCTGCACGTTCATTCCGAACACGAAGACGTTGAGAAACGCTTGAAGCATCGCTTGCGGCTGATTATCCCCTCCGGGCGTATTCCAAGCGAGATAGGGCTTGCCGTTCTTCAAGGCAAGTGCCGGGTTGACCGTGTGACGCGTGCGCTTGCCCGGGGCGAGCACATTGACGTCATTCGGATCCAGGCTGAAATACGGCATGCGGTCGTTGAGCACATAACCACCGCCCGGCACAATCATGCCGCTACCGAACCCAGCGTTCACGCTATGAGTCACCGACACCAAGTTCCCGAACTGGTCCGCAATCGAAAACGAAGAAGTCTCACCGCCTCCGTCATCTCCGCTCGTGGCCGTTTCAAGCGGATGGGGGCCATCTTCGTACGCCACTTCGCGACCCTTCGCAACCGCCTTCATGTTTCGCGGATCGCCCGGAGGCGGCGCCGGTTTCAACGCGCGGCCGGGCCGTATCAACTCGCGGCGCTTGTCGGCATAGCCCTTCGATAGAAGCTCGTCCGTCGGAATGTTTTTCACGAACCGCGGGTCGGCGATGTATTCGTTGCGGTCGGCGAAAGCCAGTTTGAGCGCCTCGGTCACCAAGTGCACGTACTCGCCCGAGTTGTGACCCAAGGCTTTGAGATCGTAGCCTTCAAGGATGTTGAGCGCCATCAGCATCACAATCCCCTGCGAGTTCGGAGCGCTCTGATAGACTTCCAGTTCCTGGAATCTGGTCTTAATCGGCTCGGACTGCTCGGCTCTGTACGACGCCAAATCGTCATATCTCAGCAAGCCGCCTTGCTTCTCGTAGAAATCAGCGGACAGCCGAGCGAGCCTGCCACGGTAGAAAGCGTCCGCTCCTTCGGCGGCGATCGTTTCAAGTGACCGCGCAAGATCTTTCTGGATCAGCAGGTACCCTGGTGGTGGCGCCTTGCCGCCATTCGTCCAAACCGCCATGGAGCTTGGATACGGCGAGATCTTTTCGAGATTTCTAACGTGTTGTGACGCTGACCAAAACGACAAGGGGTGCCCGTTTGCTGCTGCATCGATGGCAGGCTGAAGCAGAGTCTTATAACCTTTCGTCCCGTATTTCTTCCAGGCCAAGTCGAAGCCGCCGAGTGCTCCAGGAACGTCGGTTGACAACGGTCCTGCGTCGGGGATGCCGCCATGTTTTTCGTAAAACTCACGAGTAGCGAGCTTGGGCGCCGGGCCGGTGCCATTGAAGAAGACTACCTTGTCTTCCTTCGCGATGTAGGCCAGGATGAAGCCGTCCCCGCCGATGCCGGCCTGATGCTGCTCGACGACGCTGGTCATGTAGAACGCCGCTACAGCCGCATCGATGGCATTCCCGCCTTGTTCGAGAATCTGAAGGGCGGCGCGAGCTTCAAGCGGGTGCTCCGCGGCGACCAAGCCGTGCGTGCCCATGACGACCGGTCGCCAGACCGGACGGTCCTCGGCACTCTGAGAAAGGATTGCCGTAGAGGTAATCAATACGGCTGCAAAACAAACACTTCGTTTGAGATATACCATCGACGCCTCGCGATTGGGACTCGGCAATATTATAGGACCTCATAGGACCTCGCAGCCGCCGCAATCGAGGTCCGATAGACAGACCGTAACGCGGTTCGTGCCCAGCCGGGGAAGAAACAGTTAGGCAACGGTCGGCCGGAAACACTACGGATAATATCAGTGATTTCAACGGAAACTGGTCTTCATGTGGTGAACGTTTGGTCTATCAAGGAAGCGAAAAATGGGGCGGAAGAACGGGGCGGAAGAACAACGCTAGAGGCTTCCGGCACGCCACTCATAGAGCTACGCGATGATCTTCTTCGCGACGACCCCCGCCACGTCGGTGAGCCGAAAGTCGCGGCCTGAATAGCGGTAGGTCAACTTTTCGTGGTTAAAGCCCAGCAAGTGCAGGACGGTCGCGTGGAGTCTGCGCGGCCAGAAAGGAAGCGCCCAAGGCGAAAGCAGCGATGCCACTCAGAGCCCAAGAGGGCGCACGAAAGATTCCGGCACAGATGCGAGCTGTTGCGTTCTGCATAGGACCGCTAAATGTAATTTGGGAATTCCGGGTTTGTAGTGGGTGGATGGCGGCCTGCCCAGGCCGGCATGCGACAATTCCGGGATGCAAGATCACGAGTTGTATCGGCGCATCCTCGGAATCGAGGCTCCCTGGCAGGTGGACTCGGTGGACTTAGAGCTGGAGGCGGGAGAGATCCATGTTCATCTGGCTCATCCGGACGGGATGGATTGGCCGTGTCCGGAATGCGGCGCCTCCTGCCAACTCCACGACCATCAGCCCGAGCGGCAGTGGCGACACTTGGATACGTGCCAATATCGTACGATCCTGCACGCCACCCCGCCCCGCAGTGAATGCCCCGAGCACGGAGTGCGCGTGGTGAAACTACCCTGGGCCGAGCCCTCCAGCCGCTTCACGACGCTGTTTGAAGCGCTGGCGATTGAATGGCTCAAGGCGGCCAGCCAGAAGGCAGTGGCCGGGTTGTTGAAGCTAAGTTGGGACGAGATTCACGGCATCATGGAGCGAGCGGTGAAGCGGGGATTGGAGCGCCGACAAGCCGAGCCGGTCACGCAACTCGGTGTCGATGAGAAGGCCTTTCGCAAGGGCCATCACTATCTAACCTTGGTGAACGATCTGGCACGGGGGCGGGTGCTGTACGTGGCTCAAGACCGCAAACAGAGTAGCCTGGACGGATTCTGGGCGACCCTGACGCCGGAGCAAATCGGCGCGGTCGAGGCGGTGGCCATGGACATGTGGAATCCCTACATCGCCTCGGTGCGGGAGCACCTGCCGGAAGCCGACGGCAAGATCGTCTTCGACAAGTTTCACATCGCCCAGCATCTGGGAGGCGCGGTGGACAAAGTGCGCCGGAAGGAGAACAAGATCCTGCGCGCGGCCGGAGACGACACGCTGGTGGGAACGCGCTATGACTGGCTAAGGCACCCGGCACGGATGGAGCCCAAAGACCGGCGAGCGTTTGCGGCCCTGCGGGACAGCGGCTTGAAAACGGCGCGGGCCTGGGCTTTGAAGGAAACGATGATGGCGTTCTTCGACTACCGCTACGAGCGGCCAGCCCGAAAACACTTTCGCTGGTGGCACAACTGGGCGGTGAGGAGCCGCCTGCAACCGATGATTGAAGTGGGCCGGATGCTCAAGCGGCGCTTTGCAAACATCGTGACCTACCTGCGCCACCGCGTCACCAACGCGACCAGCGAATCCTTGAACGCCAAAATTCAGTGGGTGAAGTACACCGCCCGGGGTTTCCGAAACAAACAGAACTTCGTCAATGCCATCTACTTCCACTGCGGTGGGCTGAACCTCGCTCCCTAGCCACTAAAATGCCGGAAGAGCTTGTAATTTAAACTCCGCTACAAGTAAACCTCCGCTACAAGTAAACCAAGGACCGACGGCGAATCCACCACCATCTATCTCATTATGAAGGACGCTGAAGTTCCGCTTCCAGTCACAATCCGCACGCCAGGCGAAACATGCGGCCCTTCACCGCTTCCCCAGGCAATAGAGAGCCCCCATCGTCCGAAAATAAATCCGCCCGTCAACGATCGCCGGCGTAGCGAAGCACTGGTCTTCGAACTGGTTCAGCGCCAGCACTTCCCATTCCCCCTCCGGCTTGAGAACGCTAACCTGACAGCCGGCATTCGTCATGTAGATTTTGCCGTCCGCCGCCACGGGCGAGGCCCAGTACTTTTCGATCGCATCAGGCAGACGAGCCTGCTTGATCGTCTTGCCGGTCTTGGGGTCGAGACTAGTCGCGATACCGCCATCTTTCACCAGCCAGAGGACGTCGTTGTAGAGCAGCGGAGACGGTGTGTTCGGCAGCCCTCGCCGCTGCCTCCACAAAACGCCGGATTCGGATATGTCGCCTCTTCGCCCTTGCGGCCGGACCGCAATGATGTTGTTCCGTGCCGTGCTTTTCGCGATGTAAAGCTGCCAGTCGCCTTCGTCCAGGACACCGTCGCCATCGAAGTCCGTTTCGTTCCAGTTGTGCTCTCGCTCCAAACTGGGATCGGGCGCCTCATCGTGAGACAACACGCCGTCCTCGTTGGCATCGTGCTTCGCCAGAACTTCCGCGAAGGGGGCGGGCGGCGGCTTCTCCTGTCCGGGGTCGCCGCCAATCTCCCAGCCGTTGATATAGATCGTGTCGCCGTCAACGATCGGTACCGACTTCAACTGCCAGGCCATCCCGGTCACCCACCACAGCTTTTTGCCCGTGGCTAGCTCGTAAGAGATGATCACGTAGGCCCCGGGAACTATCACTTCAGCGGGCCGGTCTTTGGGGCGAAAGATACCGGCGGTCGCGTAGCCGCGGCTGACTTCAGGACGTGCAGTTTTCCAGCGCACCTTGCCGGTCTTCTGATCGACGGCGATGACGTAGGAATCATGGTCCGAGTCACAGATCATGATCACCATGCCGTCGGCGACTATCGGGGACGACCCGTGTCCGTTGGCGTTGTCGAAGGGGCCAAGCGGAAGCCGCCAGCGCTCCTCGCCATCTGGACCGTAGGAGAGCAACCCGAAATCCCCAAAGAAAACGTAGACGTTGGTTCCGTCGGTGACCGGGCTCGGGGACGCCGGCCCATGGGTATGCTGGAAGTGCTCCTGGCGAGGCCGAGCCGATTCGCGCCGCCAAAGAATTTTCCCCGTCTCGCGGTCGAGGCAAAACGTCAATAGCGCCCCGTCATCGTAAGCCGTCAGAAAAATACGGTCCTCGGTCAGGACCGGAGACGAGTGTCCGGGCGACAGCGGAGTCTTCCAAACGACGTTTTTATCGGGACCGAATTCGAGCGGTACCCCGCTGGAGTCAGAAACCCCCAGTCCATAAGGGCCACGGAACTGAGGCCAGTCGGCCCCGAAAACGGTAAAGACGCAAACAGTTATGGCTAGGAAGGTCGCCAACACAGACGCTCTATAGTGAATCGGAATCGATGACATTCGCCGTGTCTCCAAACTGGCTTCATTGTAATACCGAAAGCGCCGTGGCTGAACCGAAAACAAGGGTGTCGGTCGGGTCGATGCAGTGGCAGCCTTTCGATCAGATCCAAGACGCGAAACTTCGGGGCAATACGCGGCTACGGTTTTTTTCCAAAACAATACAGCAAACCCATCGTGCGCAGGTAGATTCGCCCGTCCGCAATAGCCGGGGTGGCGTAAATATCCTCGCCCAGCTCATTCGTCGCCAGCACAGGCCAATCGCCCGGGGCCTCGAGCACTGTCACCTTGCCCGTCTGGCTCGCCATGTAGACTTTCCCGTCCGCCCCGACTGGTGAGGAATAGTAGTCGTCCACCGCATCACTCAGACGCCCTTGCCTGAGGACTTCGCCGGTTTTAGGGTCGAGCGACGTGACGATACCCCCCTTCTTGACCGCGAAAAGGACGCCCTTATACAGCAGCAACGACGGCACGTCCGGGAGCGACTTCTGGTATTTCCAAAGAACGTGCGTGCCAGTCACATCGCCACGTCCCCCGAGCCGAACCGCTAGGGTCGAATTGCTCGAAGTGCGCCGCGAGCTGTAGTAGAACCACTCGCGCTTGTTGAACACGCCGTCTTTGTCGAGGTCCTGCATTTCCCAATTGCCGGGAAGCCAGGCTTGCGGGATTTCCGTTTTCGAAAGCTGGCCGTCCTTGTCCTTGTCGTAATCCGCGATGGTTTGCTCGAAAGGAGGCAGCACCAGACGCACGCTGGGCATCCCGCCCGGAGCCCAGCCATTGAAGTAAAGCGTGTCGCCGGCGAGCACGGGAACCGACTTGACCTGGTAGGTCAAACCGCGAACTCGCCACAGCTCCGTCCCGTCCTCGATCGAATAGCTCATCATTTGGTAAGAGCCCGGGACGACTAGCTCCGCCGGACCATCTTTGGGCCGATAGACCAGCGGAGTCGAAAAGCTGTATACCATCTCGGGCCGCGCGGTCTTCCAAGCGATGCTGCCATCGTCCTTGTTGAACGCGATGACATAGGCGTCGATGTCCTGATCCACAACCATGAGGACCTTCCCATCGGCCAGCACCGGCGACGCCGCCATGCCGTGAAAGTTCGTAAACGGCCCGAGCGGCTGGGTCCAGCGCTGATTGCCGTCGGGGCCATAGGAAACCAGACCGTAGCCGGCGAAGAAGGCGTAGACGTTTTGTCCGTCAGTCACCGGACTCGACGAGGCCTCGTCGTTGAGAGGGTTCATTTCTTCGACGCGGCGGTTCGGCGCGGCGCCATAAGATTCGGCCCGTTGAGCGGTCCATGCAAAACGTCAGCAGCTTCTCGCCTTCGTGCCCAGTTAGAAAAATGCGGTCTTCAGTCAACGCGGGAGACGATTTTCCCGCCGGAAGCGTGGTCTTCCAAACGACGTTGCGGTCCGGACCGAACTCAATCGGCAATCCGGTGGTATCGGAGACACCCAGCCCGTTGGGGCCACGGAAGCGTGACCAATCACTGGCCGTAGCCGTGGCACTGAGCTGAATTGTCAGGGCCGCGACGAAAAACGCGCGCACAAGTGATTTCAAGCTCATCGAATTCTCCTCGACCTATCCAGGACTATCTCGGCCTACCAGGCCCAGTGTAGTCTAACCGGCTTTCTTCTCTCGCGGTCCTTCTCCGGCGGTTCTCCGGCTCTAAGTATCCGTCCGCTCTGACGAACCTTCAGGGGGAGCGAAGAATACCAGGACGTGAAGCTCTTCTTCGATTGAATGGAAGCGGTGTTCGAGGCCGGAGTCGACAAAGAGCACGCTGCCGGCTTGAGCCACTCGGTCTTCTTCACCCGCACGAAACTGAGCTGACCCTCTGAGGACGTAGTAAACCTCGTCCTCTGTATGCGGGTTTTGCTCGTCCACTGCACTTGGAGGCAGCACGTAGAGGCCGACGCTTAGCGATGGTGACCTGAGAAATTCGAGATAGGCTTTGTCTGATTTCTGTAAACGGCGAGTGATGTCCCCGATTTCAAAAGCTTCCATTGGCTGATGCTGACAGCCCGGGCGACGGTCTGTCAAAGCACGCCCTTTTCAGTCACGGGACCATCCCGTGAAGCCGCCGCTATTTCCCGTCCGCAAACGCGTAAAGAGCGCCCGCGGTCCGAATGTAGAGCTTGCCGTCGCCGATGGCCGGCGTACCGAAGCACTCCTCCCCGAGATCGTTAACCGCCAGCGTTTCCCAATCCGCGCCGGGCTTCACGACACTGACTTTTCCAGCCTGACTGATGATGTAGATTTTTCCGTCGGCCGCAACTGGTGAGGAAAAATAGGTGTCGATGGCGCCCTGGAGACGCCCCTGCTTGAGGACGGCCCCGGTTTCCGGATCAAACGCGGTGAGAATTCCGCCGTCCTTGATGGTGTAAAGGACCCCTTGATAAAGCAACGGAGAGGAGACGACCGGCACCGCCTTTTCGTACTTCCACAACACCGCTTTCTCGGTCACGTCGCCCCGAGCCCCTTGCGGTGGGCGAATTGCCACAGTTGTGTTGTGGGCGTCGCGCCGGGCTCGAAAGAACTCCCAATCGCGCCGGTTGAGCAAGCCGTCGTCATCGAGGTCGACCAAGCCTCAGCCGCCCTTGTGACGCCAGCCGTTGTCGATTGCCTCCTGCTCGGAGATCTTCTTGTCCCCGTTCGCGTCACCTTCTTGAACCGCTTCCTCGTAGCTCGGAAGTTGTTGGCGCTCGCCCGCATCAGCGCCCGGAGCTGCGCCGGCGGCATAGATCGTATCGCCTCCCACGATGGCGCTGGACTTGCCAGGTCAAACCTCGCGAGGACCACAGCTTCTCACCGGTTTTTGCGGAGTAAGAAAGCAATTGATAGGAGCTAGGAGTCAGGATTTGCGGAGGGCCGCCGTCGGGTTGGTAAAGACTCGGCGTGGAATAGCCGTGGACAGCCTCGGGGCGCTCGGTCCGCCAACGAACACTGCCATCTTCTTGATCGAGTGCTAAGAGAAACGAAGCTCGGTCCTGATCCGACATCAGGATCACCATCCCATCGACGAGAATGGGCGATGTGCCATGGCCGTTTGGCGTGCTGAACGGGCCGACCGCGTACCGCCAGCGCTCTTCTCCATCGGGCCCGTAGGAGAGCAGGCCAAAGTCCCCGAAGAATACATAGACGTTCCTTCCATCCGTCACGGGACTGGGGGTCGCCGGACCATTGTTAGGATGGAATGACTCCTCTCTAGGTCTCGGAGCCTGGCGATGCCACAGGAGCTTGCCGCTTTGGCGATCGAGGCAGATCGTGTAGAGCAGCCCTTTCTCAGACGCGGTAACGAAGATGTGCTGTTCGCTAAGGACAGGCGAGGAATGTCCCGGAGGCAGAGCGGTTTTCCATGCCACGTTATGATCGGGGCCGAAATGGACCGGCAGATCCTCGGTCTCGGCCACGCCAACGCCGTTGGGCCCACGGAAACGGGGCCAGTTGGCGGCGGTCAGGCCGTCGGATATGGCTGAGGCCAGCACGACTCCGCACACGACTCGGCAAATGATAAGAGCTAAACTCGACCGGTGGCTCAGCAACATGGGATCTCCTTCGAAGGCTAATCGAAACGCGTAATCATAGAATACGCCGAATTCATCCTTTAAGCCAGGATTTCCATTTTGACCCTGGCACGGGCACAGTATACACCACGCCGCTCCGAACAACACGTCTTTCCCAGGCTGAACACTGCGCATCACCGTCACCGGTAGCCGCCAGCGCCTCGTCCCACCGTTCACAGACGTTGATTGAGCGGGTTGAACCCCGCTCCGGCCGAGACTGTTCCCTGCAAAACGGTTTTGAGCCAAAAGCTGTTGATCCTCGCCCGGTCAAGGCTACCCGCTCGGCAGCGGCAGCGCCCAGATCCTGTGCAGCATGTCAGCGAACAGCCGCCGGTTCAGATGCCCCTCCGCCAGCAGCAACCAGTAGTAGCGGGCATGCTTGACCAGCCGCCCACCGGTCTTCATCAGCCGGTGCTGCAAGCTCGTTAGCGACTAGCTTTTGATTCGCTGCGGCAACCCCAGCCGCCGCCAGAGATTACCCAGGTTGTAGGCCAGCACGCTGAGTTGCAGGCGGATTTCGTTGGCCCGGAAACGATGGCATGACAGCCGTGTCCAGTGTGTCGCCTGTTTGCCTTCTTTGATCCACTGCTCGGCCGTCCCGCGCTTGTTGTAGAAACGCACCACTGAGCGACTTGGCAAGCTCATGTTCGTGACGATGAAGCCAATGCGGGGAAACAGCTCACCTAGATGATGCTCGACCTTGGCGACAACCCGTCGCGCCTTCGACCAGCTCGCGGCCTGATAGCGAAAACTCTTGTAGTGCACCAAGGGCTTGCGGGAGGGCCTTCCCGGTGGACGAAACAAGATGTCTTCGATCTCCAACTCCAGGCTCCTATTGGCCGGAATGCGAATGGCGTATTGCACTCCGCGTTCCTCGGAAGACTCATAAATCTCCGGCTTAGCAAAGGCCGCATCGCCCCGGAAGGTGACCTGTTTGGCCGCAGCCTGTTGGCGCTCGATCTCCGGCAGCAGCAACTCGTTCCAGTCCTCAGCACTGTGCACGTTGCCTGGACGCAGCTTCGCCGCCAGACAATCACCATGCTGGTTGAACAACAATAGCGGGTGGTAGCAGACCGACTCGAAGTGCCCGTTGTAGGCACTGCCTTCCTGCTGTCCGTGAACCGGGCTCTCGGTCGAGTCCATGTCCAGCACAACGCGCTCGCAGTCGTCCGTCGTCTCAGCTTGCGCGACCAACTCGCGGTTCACCGCCATCAATCCCAGCAGATTCTCCTCACTCGCGAGCAGCCCTGTCTCGAAGCTCTGTAGCCGCGAGGTGAGCGTCCCGCCGCGATCCCAGTTCTTCTGCGAGCCGATCAAGCGAAAGGTCGGATCGGCGGATACTCGAACAGCGTCATTGAGGTCCTCGTAGCCGCCGAGTCGGCTGTAGACTGACTGCCGCAGCAGATCGGCCAGCGGGAACTTCTTGTTCAAGCCTTGTCGCGAGTCGCTGAGATGCTCCTCGATCAGCTTGCCGAGCCCGAGCCGTTCGTCCAACTCCCGAACCAGGATCAGCCCGCCGTCGGAAGTGACACGCGATCCTTGGAAATCGACTTTCAATAAGCCGTTGAAGCTTAGCTGGAACGGCTTGTTTTCTTTTTCACCCCTTGGGTGTTGATCTCCTCAGCGCCTTGAGTGCTTTCCAACCCGCATAAATAAAGGCGTCCGAGCCCACCCGATGGTTAGCAGAATCGAAACTAAAGTGGAAATCCGGGTTTAGGATTGATCCAGATCTCTCCGCAAGGACTCTGGTTGCCTGCGAAACGTTTTGAATACTCGTACCGCAGGGCACTCGTCAGAGAACCGCAGCTTGAGTTTGGCCATTCTGAAGTGGGGCAGGCATCCTTGCCTGCCATGTGTCGGTCTTCGGTCGCCATAGAGACGTAGCGTGCTACGCCCGGAACGTGGACTCCCGCCCTCGCCAGCGCGGGGCTCGTCAAAGACCTGCGGCCTTTCGTTGCGTTCACCCGCCGGGTGCGGCGGCAGCCCGGTCAACTGGATATTGTAGATGGGCGAATCTGTAACTGGGAGCGTTGGCCGATCTGGGGTGGCGAGCCGGTCAGGCCAAGCTCAAGCTCGGTAGCTCCCTCGCGCCGCTTCCTCAGTTAGCTTTGCCGAAATTCCTCTTTGGCCACAACGAGCGCCTATGCACCCTTGGTTTCTTATCGCCGGGTCCTCTGGGAGGAAGCAGTTCCGCCGACCTGCAGCTCAAGCTCCAAGCACCCAACACGCCGATACCGCCAAAGACCAAAGGCCAGTCACGGAACTGAAAAGAAACATCCCCTCTGTTTTCAACAAATGTTCCCGCCCGAGGCTTGACATTCGCAATAGTGCCGTTATTCTGAGAGCGGTGAATCGATCGAATCACAAGCGGCCATGCACAAACCCCCGCCCAAACGAATGCAAAGACTAGCTGGGCCTTCCGAGGACCCAAAAATTCCAAAAACCTGCCAAAACCTGCCACATCCTGCAATCGAATTTCCTATATCACTGAAACAAAACCTCTTACCCGAATCCCCAAACCCTTGGATCTGGCCCGGGAAGCCGAAAAATCATGTGAAAGTACATCAAAAAGTCGAAGGAAGTCCCCGAAATCAGCACACTTTGCACTAGGAACGATCAGCCTAGCGAACAATACTTCTGACCTGGAAAAGACTTTGACAGCAGCGGCGGGTTAATATGGAACATGGCTCTCGAGGAGGGCGCGGCGCTGCTGCCTGTATCTCCGCTCCTCCAGACCCCTGAAAGTCCAGCGGCACTAGAGCCCTCCGCAACACCGAAGTAGAGGGAGGCAAATCATTGAGGTGGGTTGACTACGAAAGTCCCAGCAGCGTGCAAGAGGCCATCAGCCTGCTTAGTGGGGATAGAAAAGCTAAGATGCTGGCCGGCGGCACCGACGTGCTCGTGCAGCTCAGGGCGGGCGGCGGAGACGCGGATCTGATCGTCGACGTCAAGAATATTTCCGCGTTGAACGAGATGACGCTCGATCCCGCGCACGGTCTTACTCTCGGAGCCGCGGTGCACTGCTACAAGATTTACGGCGACGCTGGAATCCAGGAAGCCTATCCGGGGCTCATCGATTGCGCCTCGTTGATCGGCGGTATCCAAATCCAGGGCCGCGCTTCGATTGGCGGCAATCTCTGCAATGCCGCCCCGAGCGCCGACTCGATCCCGATGTTGATCGCCTACGCGGTGACCTGTAAAATCGCGAGTGCCGACGGTACACGTGAGGTCGCCGCCGAGGACTTTTGCACAGGTCCAGGGCGCAATGTTCTGCAGCCCGGCGAACTGCTCGTCTCGATGAATTTCCCCCTGCCCAAGGCTAACTCCGGAGCCCGCTACCTTCGCTTTATCCCGCGAAACGAGATGGATATCGCGGTAGCCGGCTCGGGCGTGAGCGTCGAACTCGAAAACGGCACATTCAAGACCGCGCGAATCGCCCTGGCGTCGGTGGCGCCGACTCCGATATTCGTAAAAGAAACGGGCGAAGCCCTGCAGGGGCAGCCGGTGAACGACGAGAGCATCGCCAAGGCGGCGGCCCTTGCCAAGGCTGCGGCGAAGCCGATTACCGACATGCGAGGGACGATTGAATACCGCAAACACCTTTGTGAAGTGTTGACCCGCCGGGCTCTGAATGACGCCGTAAAGCGAGCGAGAGGAGAGCAAGTCTAGATGCAAGTCAAGACAAGAGTTGAAACCACGATCAACGGAGAGCAGGTGGAGTTTCTCTGTGAGCCACGCCAGAGTTTGCTCGAATGCTTGAGGGACATCGTCGGCCTCACCGGTACCAAGGAAGGCTGTAACGACGGCAATTGCGGAGCCTGCACGGTGATGTTCGACGGCCGCATCGTTACCTCCTGCCTGGTTCTGGGCGTCGAGGCGAATGGGCGCGAAATCAACACCGTGGAGGGCGTCGCCGAAGGCAGCGCTTTGCACGAGATTCAGAAAGCATTCCTGCACGGCGCTGCGTTGCAGTGCGGTGTTTGCACTCCGGGCTTCATCGTGGCGGCCAAGGCCCTTCTCGACCAGGAGCCCAATCCAAGCGAAGAGCGAATCCGGTTCTGGCTGGCGAATAATCTTTGCCGCTGCACCGGCTACGACAAGATCGTTCGATCCGTCCAGGAAGCGGCAATCAAGATGCAGGAGACCAACGCATGAGTACGAACAACTACGAACCCAACATGGTCTTGTCGACCAAGCAGTTTAAGGTTGTGGGAACCCGGCCCGTCCGCCACGACGGCGCCGACAAGGTGACCGGGCGCGCCCTTTACGGAGCCGATCTCCAGCTAGCCGGTTTGCTGCATGGCGCCATCCTTCGCAGCCCGCACGCCCACGCCCGCATCAAGTCGATCGACACAAGCAAAGCCGAGGCTTTGCCGGGCGTCAAAGCCGTCGTCGTATCGACCGATCTGCCGGATACCGGGGACGAGATTACTGACATAGGCGACGGCGACACTCCGCTGAAATATGTCCGGGACAATGTTCTCGCCAGTGACAAGGTCTACTACAAGGGCCATGCAATCGCCGGCGTTGCGGCGGCCAATGTTCACGTCGCCCAAGAGGCCGTGGGACTCATTGAGGTGGAATACGAACCGCTGTCCGCGGTGCTGACCGCGCCTGATGCCATGCGCAATGGCGCGCCGATTCTGCACGATGATCTGAAGACAAACGAGCTGGGAGAGCAGACCGACAAGGTCAGCAACGTTTCCACGCACTTTCAGTTCAAGCTGGGTGACATCGAAGAAGGTTTTGCAGCGGCCGACACGATTGTCGAGCGCGAGTTTGATACCTCCACGGTTCACCAAGGATACATCGAGCCTCATAACGCCACGGTGCTGTGGAACAACGATGACCGCATCCATATCTGGTGCAGCACGCAGGGTTCTTTTGTCGTACGCGATGTAACGGCTACAGTTCTCGGCGTGCCGGAGTCGCAGATCAGGGTGACGCCGATGGAAATTGGTGGCGGCTTCGGCGGGAAGATCCCGGTTTACCTCGAGCCGGTGGCCGCTCTTCTATCGAAAAAGACTGGAAAACCGGTCAAGATCGTGATGAGCCGGCAAGAAGTCTTCGAAGGTAGCGGCCCCACTCCCGGGTCGCACATCAAGGTCAAGATGGGCGTCACGAAAGAGGGCAAGATCGTCGCGGCCCAGGCGTCACTGGCGTATGAGGCCGGCGCTTTTCCGGGCGCGATGGTCACGCCCGGAGCGATGTGCGTTTTTGCTGCCTACGACATTCCTAACGTTGTTGTCGACGGCTATGACGTTGTCGTGAACAAGCCGAGCACGGCGGCCTACCGTGCTCCGGGAGCCACGAACGCGGCGTTTGCCACCGAGACGGTGGTGGATGAAATTTCCCGTACGTTGGGCGTCGATGTCGTGGAGTTCCGGCTCAACAATGCAGCGAAGGAAGGTACGCGCCGGGCGGACGGGCCGAAGTACCGAAGCATCGGCTGTGTCGATGTACTCGAGGCAATCAAGAATCATCCCCATTACAACGCTCCGCTCGAAGGTCCGAACCGGGGCAGGGGAGTGGCCATCGGATTTTGGTTTAACGTCGGCCTCCAGTCGAGCTGCTCGATCAGCGTTAACGTGGATGGAACGGTCGCGCTCGTGGAGGGTTCGACCGACATTGGGGGTAGTCGAGCGTCGATCGCCATGCAGGCGGCGGAAGTGTTGGGCCTTCGCGCCGAGGACGTCCGGCCGACCGTTGTCGATACCGACTCGGTGGGCTACACGGACGTCACGGGCGGGAGCCGCGTCACCTTCTGTACGGGGATCGCGGCGATCGAGGCCGCCGAAGACGTCAAGCAACAAATGATCGTGCGAGCCGCCAAGATTTGGGACGTGGATGCGGATACCGTCAAGTTCGACGACGGCACTTTCCTCAACGGGTCCAATGGTAGTTCCAACGGCGACTCCGCCATGAGTTTCAAAGAGCTGGCTGGAAAACTGGGCAAGACCGGAGGACCGATCGTCGGGCGCGCTACGGTGCAGCCCAAGGCGGTCGGCGGCTCCTTCTCCGGCAATATCGTGGACGTCGAAGTGGACCCGGAAACCGGCAAAGTGACGATTCTGCGGTTCACCGCTGTCCAGGACGCAGGGAAGGCCATTCACCCCAGCTACGTCGAAGGGCAGATGCAGGGCGGCAGCGTCCAAGGCATTGGCTGGGCGCTGAACGAGGAGTACTACATGAGCCAAGACGGCGTGATGGCGAACTCGAGCCTGCTCGACTACCGCATGCCGACAGCTCTCGATCTGCCGATGATCGACACGGTGATCGTTGAGGTCGCGAACCCCGGCCACCCTTTCGGAGCCCGCGGTGTAGGAGAGGCCAACATCATTCCGCCCCCAGCCGCGATCGCCAATGCGATTCACGCGGCGACCGGCGTGCGCATGTCCAAGCTGCCAATGAACCCGCCGTCGCTAATGGAAGCGATCTGGGCCAAAGATCGACAGTAAGCAAGGGCAGGAAGGAAGCGCAGGAAGCACAAGACTGTAGAGCCGCGAAGCGGCGCAGGATCTTAGCCCAGGGTGCAGCGAAGCGCAACCCTGGGTGGGAACCCCTCAACGCGAAAGCCCTGTAGGGGCGCAGGAAACCCAATCCGAAATGCCCACCGTATTCATCCCGTCGATGATGCAAAAGCTCACCGGTGGAGCCCACGAAGCCCAAGTGGAAGGCTCCACGGTCCGGCAGGTGATCAAGAACCTGGATCAAATCCACCCTGGCGTCAAAGACTGGCTTCTCGATGGCAATCAACTCAAGTCGAATATCTCGATAGCAATAGACGGCGTAGTCACCCCCATGGGCTTGCTAGAAGAAGTCGACGACGCCAGCGAAATCCATTTCGTAGCGGCGATCAGCGGCGGAAGGGCCCGAGCTCCAGACTCTTAGTCCTTGATTCGATCTGTGTCTGGCAGCGGATGAATCTGTCTAACTAATCACCCTTCTCAAAGCAATACAACGCCGTCGTGCTCCGCACATAAATCTTCCCATCCACGATCGCCGGTGTCGCATAACAAGGGTCACCTATATCGTTCGTCTGCAACACTTCCCAGTCCGCTCCTGGTTTGAGTACAGTCAGTTTGCCCTCTTCACTCGTCACGAAGATCTTGCCATCAGCGGCGACCGGTGCCGAGAAATAGCGGCCGAGCGCATCTTTCAACCGGCCTTGTTTGAGAATCTCGCCGGTCTTTGGGTTGAACGCCGTGAGAATGCCGCCTTCCTTCATCATGTAGAGGATGTTCTGATAGAGCAGCGGTGACGGCACGTTTGGCAGCCCCTTGTAGTGCCGCCAGCGGAAGGCGCCCTCGGTCATGTCCCCCTTGCCGCCAAGCCGGATCGCCTGCACGGCATTCACGGCCGACCGTCTGTTCCGGTAGAACTCCCACTCGCGCTCCCGCAGGACTCCGTCGCGGTCCAGGTCGTGGTTTTCCCAGCCCTTGGCCATGCTGGGATCGGGCGCCTCCTCGGGAGAAATCGCGCCGTCGCCGTTCTGGTCGAGAGTCTTGAGGGCTTCCTCGAGCGAAACCACATCTTCCTGCTTGCCGAAATCGGCGTTGCCCGCCCAGTTCTGGATGTAAATCGTGTCCTCGTCCATCACGGGGGTGGGCTTGACCTGCCAGGTAAGCCCGCGCACCCACCAGATCTTTTCACCTGTTTCAACCAAGTAGGAGACCAGTTGGAACGACCCCGCCACCAGCACTTGGAGGCCGCTGCCGTCGGTGGGATCGTAGAGCAGCGGCGTGGAGAATCCCCGCGCCACCATGGGTCTCTCGTTTCGCCAAACGATCTTGCCGGTGTCCTTGTCGACCGCGATCATGAACGAATCGGACTCGGAATCACACACCTGGATGATCTTACCGTTCGCGATGATCGGCGACGTTCCCATTCCCATTGGATTGTTGAACGGACCGAGAGGAATACGCCAGCGCTCATTGCCGTCAGGGCCATAGGAGAACAGCCCGGCATCCTGGAACATGACGTAGACGTTTTCACCGTCGGTGACCGGGCTAGGGGAAGTGGGGCTGTTGGCTTCTTGAAGTTCGCCGACACGTGTTTGTTTGATTTCGCGCCGCCAGCGGATCTTGCCACTCTTGCGGTCGAGCGCGAACGTGAAGAGCTTGCCCTCTTCGAAGCCGGTAACAAAAATGCTGTCTTTGCCGAAAACCGGGGACGAATGACCGGGCGGAAGTTCCGTCTTCCAGACCATGTTCTTGCCGGGCCCAAATTCGACAGGGAGGTTGGTCTCGTTGGAGATTCCAGACGCATTCGGCCCCCGAAACATCGACCAGTCCGTCGCGGCGTGCGCAATTGGAACGAGCGCCGACAGGCCAACAGCTAGGGTCAAAACGTGAACGAGCAGCATCTGAGATCTCCGCACAAGCCGATTCACCAAATATAGCGCAATAGGATGTTAAAGTAGGTTCGGGCGGACACAGACCCTAGTTAAAGAAGGGCGCGACCCATCAAGCATGAGCGGTCTGCTTCATCGATTCCATACATTGTTCCTCGTAGCTTGTGCGTTGACCGCGGTTGCCGCGGTGTCTCTGGTTGGAGCCGCGTCCACCTCGACCGGCCCCTTCACCCCTCAGCAGCGCGGCTATTGGGCGTTTCAAAAAGTGATCCGCCCGGACGCACCGGCCACCGCGAACCAAGACTGGACCGCCAATCCCATCGACGCGTTTGTCCTACGCAAGCTCGAAGCCAAAGGGATCGAGCCCTCGCCACCCGCTGACAAGATCACTCTGATTCGAAGAGCGTCCTTCGATTTGATCGGCCTGCCGCCGACGCCGGAGGAAGTTCGGGCGTTTCTCGTTGACGAGTCGCCGCGCGCCTTCGAGAGCGTGATCGATCGGCTGCTAGCGTCCCCGCACTACGGCAAACGCTGGGGCCGGCACTGGCTTGATCTGGCTCGCTTCGCCGAAAGCACCGGTTTCGAACAGGACGTCACTCGCCCCAATGCCTGGCGCTACCGTGACTACGTCATCAACGCCTTCAACAGCGACAAGCCCTACGATCGATTCGTCCAGGAGCAGATTGCCGGTGACGAATTGTGGCCTGACAGCTTCGAGGCCCGCATTGCCACCGCATTCAACCGCCACTACGCCCAGGAAGGCAACCAGAAGGACCTGCTGCTCGCTCGTCAGGAAACACTAGCTGACATTACAAATGTCGTCGGATCGACTTTCTTGGGACTGACTTTCGGTTGCGCCCAGTGCCACGATCACAAGTTCGACCCGATTCTTCAAAAGGATTACTACCGGTTGAAAGCGTTCTTCGCCAACGTCGATCACGACGACCGGTTCCCGGTCGTTCCCCATGATCAGCTGCAAGAGTACGAGCGGAAGCTGGCTGCATGGGAAGAGAAGACCCAGGCGATTTGGGATGAAATGTCGGCGCTGTTGATGCCCCAGCGCGCCTATACGCCGGATCAGCTGCTGGCACGCTATCCCGATTATGTGATCGAGGCGATCAATAAACCCGAGAGTGACCGGACACCGATTCAACGCTGGATGGCTCATCTGCTCGGAACGAAAGATTGCGGCACGTGTCCGCTGAAGCCGAAGCCCTATTTGGATCCCTCCTTCCGGAGCGTGGCCAAAAAGCTCAACGGGGAAGACAAGAAACGCTTCGAGGAGTTGGAGGCTGAACTGGAGAAGTTCGCCCACCTCAAGCCAAAAGACATTGACCGCGGCATTGGCATGATCGACGTCAATGACAACCCGCCGCCGACGCACGTCCTCGGCGTGGGACTGTACACGAACCCGGGAGAAGAGGTGCAACCGGGCTTTCTGTCGATTCTCGATCCAGGGACCGCCAAGATCGAAAAGCCGGCGCACTTACCCTCGACAGGGCGGCGTACGGCTCTGGCCAAGTGGCTCACCGATCTGGAGAATCCGCTGACCGGACGCGTGATGGTGAACCGCATTTGGCATCATCATTTCGGCAAGGGCATCGTCGCTACTCCTGGTGATTTCGGGGTGATGGGCGAGCGTCCGACGCATCCTGAATTGCTGGATTGGCTGACTGCGGAGTTCGTCGAAAGCGGCTGGAGCCTGAAACACATGCACCGGCTGATCATGACCTCGAACACCTACCAGCAAAGCTCAGAAGTTGCGGGGCAAGAGCAAAGTCCCGTGGTTTGGGGCCCCGACCGTAAGGGAGGGGTTGGCGACGGTGCGCCTCATCCGGCAGCAACCAAACTCCCCGTTTCGATCGCGGCTGGTCCTCGCAAGAGAGGGGTCAGCGACCTGCCCAAATCAGTTTCTGCCACGTCTACCGCCGCCGATCCAATCGCAGCGAATCTTCACGGAAAAGCCGTCGAAGCCGACCCGTTCAACCGCCTCCTCTGGCGCTTTCCTCCGCAAAGGCTGGAAGCCGAGGTCGTGCGCGACTCCTTGCTGGCAGTGTCCGGTTTGCTAAATCCAGCGGCCGGTGGACCCAGCGTGTTCCCGCCCCTGCCTCCGGGAATGCCGAAACCGGTCGGCGGCTGGGAATTCAACGAAGAACAAGCCGACCAGCACCGGCGCAGCATCTATATTTTCGTGCGGCGCAACAACCGCTATCCGATGCTCGATGCCTTCGACTTTCCCGACTCGCATGAATCCTGCGCGCGCCGCAATCAAACCACAACCGCTCCCCAGGCACTGACTTTGCTCAACAGCGGCCTGACGGCGAAGTGGGCGCGGGCGTTTGCCGGCCGCGTCTTAGACGAAGCGGGCGGCGACCCGTCAGGGCAAGTAGAGTCGGCCTATCGGCTGGCCTACTCGCGCGACCCCGATCCCTGGGAGAAAGATACCGCGCTGACGTTTTTCGAGCACCAAAGGAAGATCATCCTCAAACAGCTCGCGAAAGGGAAAAAGCCGGTGGTGCCGGAAACGCTGCCCTCTGGGGTTGAGCACGAGCAAGCGGCCGCCCTAGTGGACTATTGCTTGATGCTGTTGAACTCGAACGAGTTCGTCTACCGGTTCTAGAGAGAATGGTTTCTAGAGAGAATGGTGGAATCCTTGTAAGGGAACTGCTGGCCCGCCGCGTATTCGGCGGCTAGCAAATGCGGTTAAAGTAAGGGAAATGGCAAACAAAACGCCTGGCGACACCTACCCCCGCTCACGGCGCGAATTTCTCGCTCGGACCGGCAGCGGCCTCAGCGCCCTGGCGCTCACTCACCTTCTCACCCAAAGCGGCGTATTTCCGCGAGCATCCGCTGCGGCTACCGGACATTCCCTAACAGCCAAAGTTCCACATCACACCCCAAAGGCCAAGTCCGTCATCTGGCTGTTCATGGAGGGTGGACCCAGCCACATCGATCTGTTCGACCCCAAACCGGAACTCGACAAGCTGGCCGGCGAGCTGACTCCGCCATCGTTCAAACTCCCTGTCACAAGTGCTACCGGTTCGCATCGCATGCCGATCGTCGCTTCACAGCGCAAGTGGGGACAACATGGCCAGAGCGGGCTGTGGGTTTCCGACTGGTATCCGCATATCGCGGAACATGTCGACGATTTGGCGGTCATTCGATCCTGCTGGGCCGACGGGGTGAACCATGTGGGAGCGGTCCGCCAAATGAATACCGGATCGATTCTCGCGGGACGACCCTCGCTCGGTGCCTGGACAACCTACGGCCTAGGCGCGGCCAATGAAAATCTTCCTTCATTCGTCGTCCTGACGGACCACAAAGTCGTGCGTGGCGGACCCACGAACTGGAGTTCCGGGTTTCTGCCGGCTACTTATCAGGGCACGCAGTTTCAAAGGGATGGTCCTCCGATTCTGAACCTGCAGCCGCCCGACCATGTCACCGACAGCCAGCAGCGCAGCCGGCTCGATCTGCTCAAGTCCCTCAACCGCCACCACGCGGACCGCTGGCCTTCGGAAGACGAGTTCGAGGCCAGGATCGAGTCCTACGAGCTGGCCTATCGCATGCAGCAGGCCGCGCCCGACGCCGTTGATCTGAACAAGGAGACAGAAGCCACCAAGCGGCTCTACGGCATGGACGAAGAGGAAACCGCAAAGTTTGGCGGCAACTGCCTGCTGGCGCGACGCCTGGTTGAGCACGGCGTTCGCTTCGTCGAGGTTTATTGCGGCAGCGGCAGCGGTTGGGATGCCCACTCCAAGATGGAGGAGAATCACACCAAGTGGTGCAAAGTGTCCGACAAGCCGATCGCCGGATTGCTGGCTGACCTAAAATCCCGCGGCTTGCTGCAAGATACGCTGGTCGTTTGGGGCGGTGAGTTCGGCCGTACGCCCTTCAGTGATACGAATTCTCTCGCGGAGGCTGCCGAGAATTACGGCCGCGACCACAATCCATGGGGGTTCACTACTTGGATGGCCGGCGGCGGTGTGAAAGGCGGCCAAACGATCGGGGCAACCGACGAAATCGGTTTTCGAGCGACTGAGAAGCCCTATCATGTACACGACATCCACACCACGATTCTTCACCAGTTGGGATTGAACCACCTCGATCTCACCTATCTCCACAATGGCCGCTCGGAACGGCCCACGGTCAACGGAGGTAAGTTGATCGAAGAAGCGCTGGCTTGAGCTCGGCGGAGGCTGGTCTGAGCTCTTTGTTGGGCCTGGTGACGTCCAAGGAGCTGACTTCACGGGATGTGTCGCCGCTAGCGCGGCGAAGGACCGGCAAGGATTGTCCCTACTAGACCCCTGGCCACTCCCGTGCGATCACGGCTCGGGTTCGGTGTGCTCGAAGGTGTCGATTTCGAGAGAGCCTTCGAAGGGTTCCTGCTGTTGCTGATTCTGTTTTCTGCGCGTGACTTTTCCCTCGTCAGGCAGCTCGCGTCTTGAGCCTTTTCGCGCCTGGGCCTTTAAAACACTCTCATTGTGCGGGTATGAGTAAGCCGTCGATATAGACCACATATCTAAACCTCCACTCACCTTAGTCGGCCTCGCCTCAATAGACGTTCTCTATTGATGTTATCGGCGCTAAGGGTTTACGAGTGAAGGGCTCTTAGCGAGAACTTTCGCCTATAGCTCGAGAGATTTCAATGACTGCCACTCAACGCTCGCATGGGATTGATTGCGATGAGCTGTTCTACATCGGCCTTGCTGAAGCCCGCTCTCTCCAAAGCAGGCAGGAAATCCGTGAGTAAATATGTGTAGCCGCGGAACTTGCCGCCACCGGGTTCACCCGGCCGGTACCAGCCTGCATCCTGCGAAATCAGCACGCGGCCAAGCAGTCCGGCATCCGCCATCACTCGAACACACTCTAAGTGCCAATCAAGGGTGGAGGGCCCAATTCCGTCGAACTCCACCCACATACCTTCTCGCGCGAGTTGGCGGTGAAGGATGTGATCTTTTTCGTTCTGGGCGTGGACCCAAATGAATCTAGACGGGGACGCCTGGGCCGACTCCAAGATTCCAAGTTGCGCGAGCGCCGCGGCTCCCGATCCAGTGTGGGAAGCGACGGTTAGCCGGGTCGCTTTGTGGGCAAGAACCGCGGCCAGCACCAGCTTTTGTTCGATCTCCGGTAAAGGGACATCCTGATTTACGCCCGTTTTGATGATGCCGGGCCGAATTTCCGTGGATTGAACACCTTCCTCGTATTCTCGGATGTAGCCGTCCGCTAGCTGTTGGGCGTTTTGTTCGCGGGCGTATTGTGGAACGAATTTGTGTTTGGCGGCACCATAGATCCCCGTCGCCGCAACGATCTTGATGTTCGATGCCTTCGACAGGCGTCGTAGCACATTGGGGTCGCGGCCGATATGGATCGGAGTCGGCTCCACAAGGCAGCGGCAACCGGTTTGATGGAGTTCTCGCAGATAAGGCAGGGCAGTCTCGTACGCTTTATCGGGGTCATAATCTCCCGGTATTCGGTCGGAAGGCGACCGAAGGTCCGTCACAATGTGCTCGTGCATCAGCGTCGGCCCAAGGTCGGACGCCGGCCCAGTCACGGTTTGTACCTGCCGGCGGGTTTGCGCTGCGGGTGCCTGCCAATGGCAAGCTGTCCAGCCCACCGCGAGACAGTGCAAGGCGGAACGTCGGGTCATTGTAAGTTGGAGGGGTAAGTTGGAGGGGCCGTGTAATGTTGGAGTGGCCGTTTTCATAAACGGGCTACCGTTGACATCTTACCCTGTGAAACCTGAATTATGCACAGATTCGGCGTAGCCATCGTCGATGGAGTTGTGGCGATAGCGGCACTCGTGTCAACTCAGTGATTTCGCAAGTCGTCTTTTCTGCTGTTTCCCTCCCCGTTTGAGCCGCCTCCTGATCCCGGCAGGGCAAAAGCGGGCTGGCAAGCGGCGTGTTCCCAGTACGTTGCGGCGAGTGCATGAAATTTTATGCATGGAGTGCCCCTCAGCTCAGCGCACCCTCCACCACCGGCGCCAAGCTCGATCCCGGCGGCCCCATCGCCCGCAGCCGTCGCATCAGCCGTTCAAACAGGCCCTTTTCCTAATAATGATCGCTGTAGCTGACACCCGTTCTGCCGGCGTGCCGCCAGATCTTGGCCGCCACGAACAGAAAACGCAGCCGCGCCGTCGCCAGGGTGGTGTGCCGCAGCGTCTCCACGCTGGCCTGGGCTTCGCGGTTGAACAGCAGCAGCCAGCAGTTGAGATTGTAGGCCAGCATGGCCAACTGAAAGTGATTGCGGTTCATGTCAAAGCGGCGCGAGGGATGGGCCGCCAGCCCGGCGTCGTTGTTGGCCTCCTTGATCAGGTTCTCGGCTCCGGCGCGCTGATTGTAAAACCACACCACCGCCGCGATCGGCTCGGCCAGATTGGTGACAAACACGCGGTAGGTGTAAGCGCTGGTGGCGAACAACTGGTATTGCTCGGCCGCGCCGGCCTTGGGCTCGTTTTCGTAACGCAGCGCCAGGAAACGGCAGGCCCGCGCCCAGTCTTGCGGTTGGTAGAGGAATTCGCATTCCGCGTCCGCGTCGGAGCGGGGGGAGGGTTTCCATTCTGCTTGCTGCAAGCGCTCGACCAGGAGCCGCGTTTTGCGCGCCACGATGACGAACTGACAAGCCGCCTTTTCATAGGCCTCCACCGCCTCCCAGCAATAAAAGCCGGAATCGGCCCGCGCCAGGATTTTCTTCACGCCGCCCGGCAAAGTCCGGAAAGCGCTCTCGAGGTGGGCGGCGATCTGTCGGCCCGTGGGCCGGTCGCCGTTGCGCAACCCGCCCATCAGGTATTCGCGCGTCTCGGCCAGGAAGGTCAGTATCGACTGGTAGCTGCGCTTGCCCTTGTTCTTGGGGTTGTAGCTCTTGCGCCCGCCCATCTGGCGGCCGTAGAGGGTATGCACGGTGGTGTCGGTGTCCAGCGTCACCGTCTCCAACTTCACGTGGGCCGCGGCCCAGACTCGTTCCCGCAGCTGGCGCTGAATGGAAAGGATCTGCTTCGCCACGTTGAGGTGCAGCGAGGCCAGAAAGCGCCACAGCGTGGACTGCGGCGGCAGACGCGTCACTTGCAAGATGCCGGTCAGGATGGGGTCGCGAGCGATGAAGCGGAGTTGGTTGAGCCGCGCAAAGCCGACATAGAGGCCGAGCACGAGGGCCAGCACGAACTGGTAGGGGCTCATGGCTCGGGTGATCCGTTTGGTCGTGAGGGTTTCTTCCAGCAGCGCTTGGAAGCCGAGTTTTTCGAGCAGGGTGGCGACGGGCAGCAAGCCGCCGTAGGGAGTCAGATTCTTGCCACGGAAGTGATAGGGCGTGGCAGCCCCGATTTTATTGGGCCGCGGGGCCCTCGCGCCGGGGCCTTGTTTGACGGGCCTTCGGGAGCTATGCTGTTTTCGTTTGGTAACCATTTGGGTGACCTCCTTGGGGTTGACTGGCGAAGCTGAAATCTTTGCCAGCCTACCTTTTTACCCCATGGTTTCGGGGGTCCCCAAATGGTTCCTGGCGGCTCAGCCCTCACCAGGTGCACCGGCAGTGCATAATTCAGGTGAAACAGTCCGTTTCTCGCTAAGCAGGATTCAAATTTCGTAGTCGGGACGCTTGGGCGCGCCCCACTTGATGTGGGCCCAGACCCGCTCGTGGAGAAAGTAGCCTGCCATCTTCGCTACTCCGTCGACCAAGCCAATTCCCAGGGCAACTTCCCATTTGCTGGTGAGGAAGTAGGCAATGCTCGCGGTCACCATAGACCCGAAAAATCGATAACTGGCGGCCTTGGCGATGCTACGTTTTTTGCTCTCGAACATATTCCCCACTTTGTCTATCGGGAATAGGGTCATTCTAGCACGGACCGTTGAGCTGTTGAGCCATTGCGTTGAGCAGTAAAACATTAAACCGTTAGCGATGAAACCGTTCATGCCTCAACGGATCAACCGCCCAACGGATAAACCCCTCAACCGCTGAACGGTCCAAACCTCTTGCATTGGAGTCCTGATTCTGACACAATACATAGGCGAACAAAAAGCGAACAAACAAAGTGGCCGCATCTCCTCAAATCGAAGATCTCCAGACCCTGCTCCGCAAACAGGGTTTCGGCTCTTCTTTGCCCCTCGGGGCGCCGCAACCCTACCCTCCGGCCGGAACTGGCTTTGCCGGTCTGGACGACTTACTGGGCGGAGGAATCCCACGCGGACAGATTACAGAACTGGCCGGACCGGCCTCTTCAGGCTGCACCAGTTTGGTGCTGTCGACACTGGCGGAATCGACTACGCGTGGCGAGGTGGCGGCTTATATCGACGCCACTGACTGCTTTGACCCTCCTTCGGGAGAGAAGGCCGGTATTGTGCTGGAGCGGTTGCTGTGGGTCCGCTGCGGGAACAGTAGAGACCAGCGACACGGTATCCAAGACAAGGCTCAGAAAGCAGTGATAAGAGACCAAGACCGCAAGCAACGAAATAACGGCTCGACGGTTCAACGGCTCAACCGCTCAACCGCTCACGATCAGCCTTGGCGGGCCGTCAATCTGGTAGTCGACGCCGGGGGATTCGGTGTCGTGGTTCTCGATCTGGGAGGACTTTCTCGCCGCCAGCTCCGCGCTTGGCAGAGCCGGCCTTGGATGCGGCTGCTGCATCTGATCCGGGGTAGTTCAACCGCACTGATCGTACTGACTGCCCAGCATCTGGCTTCCAGCGTTTCCACTCTTGTGCTGGAGTTATCGCGCCAGAAAACACATTGGACGGGAGACGCCGGGGTCTCCTTATTACTGAACGGCATTTCGACTCAAGCAAGAGTTGTACGCCACAGGAGGCAGGGACATTCTTGAAAGATTGTTGGACTTGGCACCCCAGGCTTCCGCCTGGGGCTCGGATGTTGCTTCCCGAACTTTCCGCCACGTTGGGCAAGAACTTCACTTTGTAATAGGCACTGATGAGAACCATGCTTTACGCCTGCCTTCATATCCCTGACTTTCCCGCGGCGGTGCTGCTGCGGAATGAGCGAAACCTGCGTGTTCCGCCTGTGGTGGTTTATACCGGCACGGCACCGAACTGCTTCGTTTATGCCGCAACAGAACCCGCGCGCTCTACCGGGATCAAGGAGGGCATGCCGCTAGCGGAAGCAACGGCCCGCTTCGCAGCTTCGCAAATGGCAAAGCCCTCCTCGCAGCCTCCCCAACAGCTTTCACAAAGGAAAAAGTCACAGTCGCCTGACAGTGGAAGAGGCAGCGGAGGTCGTCCTTATCGGCTACGTCCCACGACTCCGCCACGAATCAAAGTAGGGATCGGCAATCCTGCCGGTCCATCACCCCAAAACCGCAATCCATCTACCCGCTCGAGGGCTCAGCGGCCAAACGGCTCAACCGCTCAACGAAACCTGCAAGTCCTCGCCTGTAACCCTGAAGCCGAACAACAAACCCAGCAGCAACTAATCGAGCTAGCGCTGACGTTTTCTCCCCGGGTAGAAGATACCGCGCCGGGAGTCATCGTTCTGGAGCTAGACGGCCTGACCGATCCCCATGGTGCGGCTGAGAACTTTTCCCATGAAGCCGAAAAGCTCGGCCTGCGTGCCAATGTGGCCGTTTCTCAAAACCGCTTCGTGGCACTGTGCGCCGCGAAAACACGCACGGGCGTGACACATATTTTCCCGGGACAAGAAGCGGGTTTCTTGCATCCTTTAGCCATCGATGTTCTGCCGCTCGATTCGAAGGAAAAGGAGACCCTGGGCCGTTGGGGGATACGCACCATAGGTGAGCTGACCCGGCTGCCGGAAGACTCGCTTGTGGCCCGTTTCGGCACAAGGGGTGCTCGGTTGGTGAAGCTAGCCCGTGGTCAAGAAGATTCGGTGCTTCGGCCGTATGAGCCCGCACCAACCTTCGAGGAAAAGATGGACTTTGAGTGGCAAATTGCTGATTTAGAGTCGCTTGCCTTTCTGCTTTCAAGCTTACTCAATAGCCTCTGCTCAAAGCTCCAAGGGTTTGGCCTAGCCGCCGAGCAGATTCGGGTTTCGCTGAATCTGACCGATGGCTCCCGTTTCGAACGCGCTGTTGCATTGCCTTCTCCGCTGGCGGATGCAGGAGTTTTGCTGACCCTGCTGCGGCTGGATTTGGCTGCTCATCCGCCTGGCGAAGCTATCGAAGGGGTCAAGGTTACAGCGCAGTCGACTCCACGCCGAATGGCGCAGTTTTCATTGCTAGAGCCGGCCGTGCCCAAGCCGGAAAAACTGGCCGTGACGCTGGGCCGGCTGTTCAACCTGGTAGGAAAAGACCGCGTCGGGGTTCCGGTGGTGATGGATAGCCATCGTCCCGGCGCGCTGGCTGTAGCGGGATTTGCACCGGGAAAACCGGCGTTCGAGAAGAAGGCGCCGGGCGCCACAATGCCGAGACTCGTCTCGGCTCCCAAGGAACCTTCTGCCTGGCCGGACAGAGGCGTGGACGGAAGTCCACGCTCGCGCGGACGTCAGTCCGCGCACAAGCCGTCCCAAAAACCCTCTGACCAGGTTCCTTTCACCATCTTGACTCTCCAATCCAAGCGCCCTGCTTTTAATGGCGGCGCGACACAGAGGAAGCGCGGATTACCGTCCGCGCCTCTGTCCGGCCGTCTGAAATCTCCTGTTACGATCGGCGAAGAGTTGGCTGCACAAGGACTCACGGTCGGGCCACAGTTTCGTTCCGCGGGCGGCCGCACGGGAGAGGACCGCACAGAAAGTGGCCGCAGAGAAATGGGGCGCAGAGAACGACTCCGCACGGAAGGAGCCCGCACCCAGCTCCGCCGCTCGCCGGCCTTTCGCTGCTTTCGTCCGCCGCCGGAAGTCGAAGTGATCCTGAGCCGGTCGTTGCCGGTGTACGTTACGGCCAGTTCCGGTCATGCTGTTGCCGAAGAAGTCCATGGGCCGGTGGGAACGCGGGCCGGCCCCTGGAAAGTTTGCGGCGAGTGGTGGACGCCCAACGGCTGGCAGTACGAAGAGTGGGACGTAGAAATTAAAGGCCGCTTGTATCGAATTTGCTGCGAGCTGCCTTCAATGAATTGGTATGTGACGGGGGTGTATGACTAGAGCCGTTGTTCCATTTAGCGGTTATCCGTTGAGCCGTTAATTCGTGAGCAGTTGAGCGGTCGAATGGGAAAAGCTTAGTCCTGGACAAACACACGGCCCAAACAGCTTAATGGAATCGGCTACTTCAGAATGGTCGTTTCGAATTCGCTTGCTTTCAAGCGCTGAAAGCCTTTGTCGAAAGAGACCAATCTCCAGGAGCGAACCTTGGCAAAGGCCGCCAAATAGGCGTCGGTCCAAAGATTGATCCCTGAAAGTGTCGACAGCGAATACTGCTTCCAAGTTTTTTCAAGTTCCGGCTGTTCAGGAGAGTAAAAAACGCGATGGTCGCGAGAGAGCTTCTCATAGATCCTCCAGGCATCTTGCTGGCTCACTGTGTCTTCCGCCATCACCTTGGGGTTGCTGATGAGCCGCAGAAAGCCCATTTGCGTGACGCGGCAGAAGGCCGCGGAGCCTCGCTCCAACGACAGAAACCACTCTGTGGCGGGAGCATGATGCAAATGCCGATCCGAGGCCAGAGCTATCCAAACGTTGATGTCAGGTAAGCAGATCTTCGATTTCGGCATTGCTTAAGTCGAGCCTTCCGGGATGCTTGGATTTGATAAGGGGGAGCTGAACTGAATAGTCGTTTGAACTCTGCCTTTTTGAGATTTCGGACTCAATCGCGGTGGTGATGAGATCTTTGATGCTGGTTCCACGAAGAGCAGCGGTGGCTTTCATCTGGCGAAACAAAGGATCGGGCAGATCGACTGTCGTGCGCATAAAAACAGTTTAGCATAAAAGCAGTAATTGGCCTGCTAACTAGCCAGAGTAGGACTCGAAGCAACAGGAACACGGCTCAACCGCTCAACGGAACAACAGCTCAACGGAACATGTATATCGAACTCCACGCCGCCACCAGCTTTAGCTTCCTCGAGGGAGCTTCTTTGCCGGAGGACTTGGTTGCTGAAGCATCACGCCTTGGTTATTCAGCGCTGGCGGTTTGTGACCGAGACGGAGTCTATGGCACGCCACGTTTCCACAAAGCAGCTCTAGCGGCAGGGGTGCAACCGCTAGTCGGATGTGAAATTTCGCTGGGCCCAGTAGGGGTCGGCAATCTTGCCAGTCCTTCTTTAAATCGTGAAATTGACCCTTTACCCAATCAAGCGCGGACTTCCGTCCGCGCCTCTGACCGGCCTATCCGGCCTTCTGGAAATTCTCACCAAAACCGCCTCACCGTCCTAGTCAAAAACCGCCGAGGCTACCAAAACCTTTGCCGGCTGCTCACCCGTATGCACTTGCGATCGCCCAAGGGCGAAGGGAACGCGACGTGGAACGACCTGGAAGAATACGCCGAGGGGCTCGTTGCACTAGCAGGCGACCTGCATCACGCCGACCCCCTCCAAGCGATATTCGGACCTAAAAATCTCTATATCGAAATCCAGCGTCACTTCCGGCGCGAGCAGGAGCAAGCCAACCAATTCCGCATCGAATATGCCCGCCGTCACCGGCTGCCGCTTCTAGCTACCAACGGTGTCCGCTACGCCAAGAAATCGGAACGCGCTCTATTCGACATCCTTACCTGTATCCATCAGAAAACGGTTCTCGACCGCGCCGGCCGTCTGCTGGATGCCAATGCGGAACGCTACCTCAAAAGTCCCGCTGAAATGGCCCGCCTGTTCCGTGACGTGCCCGATGCGATACACAATTCTCAAGAGCTGGCCGCGAGGCTCGGCTTCACTTTAAAAGACCTCGGTTACGAATTTCCGCATTACCCAGTCCCGCCGGGTGAGACGGAAATGTCCTATTTGCGACAGGTCACCGAGCAAGGCGCCCGCGAACGTTATCGCCCCTACCACGAACGCGCCCAGCGGCAAATCGAGCACGAGTTTCGTGTCATCGAAAAACTCAATCTCCCCGGGTATTTCCTCATCGTCTGGGACATGATCCGTTTCTGTCGCCAAAACAAAATCCTGGCGCAAGGGCGCGGTTCGGCGGCCAACAGTGCGGTTTGTTACAGCCTGGGGATCACGGCAGTCGACCCGGTCGGCATGGAGCTGCTGTTCGAGCGCTTCCTTTCAGAAGAACGTGGCGAATGGCCCGACATCGATATCGATCTGCCGAGCGGCGATCAGCGCGAAAAGGTCTTGCAGCACGTCTACCAGCAGTACGGCCCGCGCGGCGCAGGCATGACCGCCAACGTGATCACGTATCGCGGCAAGAGCGCGGTTCGCGAGGTGGGCAAAGCACTCGGCTTTCCGGAAGAAATGATCACCCGCCTGTCAAAGTGTATCCACAGTTTTGAGTACACCGACGACGCCGATAAATTGGCGCAGCAGATACGCACGGCCGGCTTCGACGTCTCTCATCCGCGCGTCAAGCATCTGGTCCAGCTCTCACTCCAAATTCAAAACCGGCCTCGTCATCTGGGACAGCATTCCGGCGGCATGGTGATTTGCCAGGGTGATCTCGACGCAGTTGTTCCGCTGGAAAACGCGCGTATGCCAGGGCGTGTCGTCGTCCAATGGGATAAGGACGACTGCGCCGATTTGGGCATCATCAAAGTCGATCTTTTAGGACTGGGGATGATGGCGGCGCTCGAGGAGTCGATTCAAATCATCCGTTCGCGCGGAGGCGAGATCGACCTGGCTCATTTGCCGCCGGATGACCCGGAAACCTACGCCATGATTCAGAAGGCCGATACGGTCGGGACCTTCCAAATCGAAAGCCGGGCGCAGATGGCGACTCTGCCGCGGCTCAAGCCGAATTGTTTTTACGATCTGGTCGTGGAAGTAGCGATCATTCGTCCCGGACCGATCGTCGGCAAGATGGTGCATCCCTACATCAACCGGCGCCTGGGACGCGAGCCGGTGACCTATCCGCATCCCTCGCTGGAACCTATTTTGAAACGCACGCTGGGGGTGCCTTTGTTTCAGGAGCAGCTCTTGCGGTTGGCCATGGTGGCTGCGGGATTTACCGGAGGAGAAGCCGAAGAGTTGCGCCGTGCGATGGGATTCAAACGGTCGGTCGAGCGCATGGAGGAGATCGAACGGAAACTGCGAAACGGGTTGTCCTCGAACGGTATCCACGGCGAAGCAGCCGAGCAGATTGTTCGCTCGATCACGTCGTTTGCACTGTACGGTTTCCCTGAATCGCATGCCGCGAGTTTTGCGCTGCTGGCGTATGCCAGTTGCTATTTGAAGGCGCACTATCCGGCGGCGTTTTATACAGCGCTATTGAATTGCCAGCCGATGGGTTTTTACAGCCCGGCGGTGCTAGTCAAGGACGCCCAGCGCCACGGGATCCGGGTTCGTCCGATTGACGTACAAACGTCCGACATGCGTTGCAGAGTGGAATCGAGCCGCGACCGTAAGGAAGCGGTTAGCCACGCCGGCGCGCCTCATCCGGCAGTGGCCACAAGTCTCGCCTCGGACCTGGCTGGTCTGGGTAAGAAGGCGGCTGATGTCAGGCAAACCGCCTCAACCGAAGGCGACGAAATTTCCGCGGTCCGCTCAGCTCAACCGCAAAACGGAACAATCGCTCAGCGGCCCAATGGTTCAACGGACAACACCATCCGCATGGGTCTGAGGTACGTCTCGGGCCTGCGCAGCGAAGCCGCCGAACTCATCGAGCGCGAACGCCTCAAGCGGCCTTTCACCTCGATCGATGACTTTGTCCGCAGAGCCAATCTGCGCAAGCCCGCACTTGACGTCTTAGCAGAGATCGGCGCATTGAATTCAATCGGCAAAACAATGCACCGCCGCAGAGCCTTATGGCAAATCGAAAAAGCCTGGCGTCCAAAGGGCCCGTTATTGGAAGACGTCAGCACCTCTGACGCCAGTGCCGCTATGGTTGAATCCTTGCCAAAAATGCAGGAAAATTCGGGACGAAGTTTCAGAGCCCCGAACGCAAGTGAGGGGTCAAATCCACCAAACGCAACAATCTCTCAAGAGCGCAAAACGCGCCCTGTCCGGTCCCAAAGAGTCCGGGATGGGAGCAGAGAAAACGATTCAACGACTCAACCGCTCAACGATTCAACAGCTCAACCGCTCAACGGCTCAACCGAATGCCCCCTAGCCCCCATGACGCCCTTCGAACGACTCGATGCCGACTATCGCGGAGCCGGTCTAACGACAGGACCCCACCCAATGCATTATCTGCGCGAACCTCTGGATGTTCTCGGTGTGCTCCCCGCTGCCAAGCTGGAAGCTCATCCCAACGGACGATGGGTCAAAGTGGCCGGCGCCGTCATCACCCGCCAGCGTCCGGGAACCGCCAAGGGATTCGTATTCCTCACCCTGGAAGACGAAACCGGCGTCTCGAACGTCGTGGTCACCCCGGACAAGTTCCAAGACAACCGCATCCTCGTGACCAGCGAGCCGTTCTTATTGGTGGAAGGGGTTCTGCAAAAGCAAGACGGCGTGATTCACGTCCGCGCTAAGCACATAAAGCGGCTAGGAGATATTTCGCTAGAGATAGCCAGCCACGACTTTCATTGAAACTCCCTAAAGCGTGCATGGGCGGAGATGGGGGACTGGAAGGTGTGAAAAAATCGGGGCCGACCACAAGCGGCCATTCCTAAGTCCCTGTTTATCAGTGATACTATGGCCGCGGCTGGCTGTTCCCAGCATTTTTTCACACCTTCCTGCCACCCATCTCCGCTCTTCCTAACCATTCAAAAACAGCGGTTCACCGAAAGGAAATTGGCTGGCTGTACCCTTTTTTCGCGTCCTCGGACTTCCGCCACGGGCTGCCTAACCCTTGTTGGCCAGCCAGCCTTGCGGAATAGTGAGCCCTTCCGGCAGAACGGTGCTCTCGTTGCCGCGAGCCTCATTAAGTTGTTCTTGCGTGAGGTCCTCAGCCGTACGCAGATCGGCCGAGCTCAAATCAGCGTCCTCAATATCGACGCCCACCATACGGGCCCCCACCAGGTTGGTTCCCGACAGATTCGCACCCCTCAAATCAGCTCCGTTCAGGTTCGCCATCAGAAGAGCGGCTCCCGACAGGTCGACCCCGACAAGGTTGGCCATGCGGAGATCATGGTTGCTCAAGTCACCACCGGAGAGGTCGGGCGTCAAGCGGGGATTGCTCTCTTTCCAACTGTTCCACGCGTCTACGTCTTTGAGAAGCTTTAGCTGTTCCTGATTTGCCACGAAGCGCGTATCCTCCCGCCGGCTGCCCGGCGCCGCACGGCCACGGACAAACTCAAACGAACGATCGCCGAACCAATCATCCCCGAACCAACCGTCGGTGAAGAGTCGGTCCCACGATTATAAGACGGCGCGCTTTCCCCGCGTATTCATCGCGCCGCTGCTCCTTGAAAGGTCTGCCAGTGACGCTCGAGTTGCTCGACATAACGGCGCCGATCGGCTTCGGGAAGAAAGGCATGATGGAAACCGTTCTTCATGATCGAGACGACGGCCTGCTCGTCAAACCCCATACGCCGCGCGTGCCCGTACTCTTCAGCCAGCGTCGTCGAAAAAAAAGTCGGGTCATCTGTATTGACCGAGAGCGACACTCCCGCGTCGTAGAGAGCTTTGAGTGGATGCGCCTCATAGGACGGATAAACGCCGGTGCATAAGTTGCTCGTCGGACAGACCTCCAAGGGAATCTGTTTCTCGGCGAGATCCGAAACCAAGCTCGGGTCCTCGATCGCTCGGACACCGTGGCCGATGCGGTCCACCTGAAGAACGCGAATGGCGTCCCGCACGCTGGCTGGCCCGAGTGCCTCTCCGGCGTGAACCGTGAGCCGCAATCCCTGTTCGCGAGCTAGCTGGTAGAGCGCTGCAAACTGGGCCGGCGGGAATTTGTCTTCGCTTCCGCCCAGGGTGATGCCGGCCAAACTCGCGGGACGATGCCGGAGTATGTCCCGCAATAGTTCGACAACTTTCGACGAGCCCAGATTGCGCACGAGATCGGCGATCCACCGAATGCGGACTCCCGGGGTTTCCGCGGCCTCATCCAGAACGGCGAGAAGATCCGGCAGATCGATGCCCTGATTCAGGTACTCGAAGATCGACACCGTGATTTCGGCGTAGACAATATTTTGCTTTTCGAGAAACGCCCGAACGGATGCAACAAGACCACGAAAATCCGAAATGTCTCGCACGAAGTAGGACGTGAAAAGGTAGGTCGCCAGGAATTGATCGAACGACTGATAACGAAATAGTCGTTCGATTGCATTCCCTTGGGGCGAAGCCAAGAAGGGTCGGATATTATCACACCGCTCGAACGCATCCAAATGGCGCTGAGGGGCATTCCCCAAAGCCAGTTTCGATCCGTATTTGTTGATCTGTTCGGCGAAGAACGCAACCGGCATCGCACCGCGCAGGTGAACATGCAGTTCGGCCTTGGGGGCCTTACGCAGAAACTCGTCAAAGTGAAGCAAGGTTGACTCCCAGCGGATGGAACACGAAGCAAGCTAACCGCGATCGGCCTTGGCGGCGAGCACCCGGCGGCTCCCCTCGGGCCGCTTAGCCGAGTCCTCGCGCCGATATTTTCCGCGGTAAATGGCGGCAAGCGCTGCCGGGTCACGACCGAATCGCTCCAGCAATAGGATCCAGGAATTGCGCCAGAGTTGACGCAAGGTACCCGTTTCCACGAAACGCCGCGCTGAGGTGACGACGGTGTGCGGTGAGCGGGTCATCCGGCCCATTTTGGCCGCGGCCCGCAGCCATCGGATGTCTTCGACCAGAGCGATATCAGGGAACCCGCCTGTCTTCTGGAAGAACTCCCTGTTCACGAAAATCCCTTGGTCTCCGAAACAGGTCCAAGAGAGGGGGAAACGACTGAGCCAGGCAAAAAGCTGGGGAATGAAAACCAGCGGATCGAAGCGAACTCGATAGGCGCCAAAATCAGCTTGTCGTGCCTTGAGCAGAGCGGGCAACCCGGCAATCGATCCCCTGGGCGGTATCGTATCGGCGTGCAAAAACAGCAACAGATCGCCGTTGGCCAGCGCGGCTCCCGCGTTCATCTGCCGTCCTCGTCCACGCGCGCTCGATATCAGCTTCACGCCCGGAAAGCTGGATGCGACATCCATCGTGCGATCTATGCTTCCCGCATCGACGACGATAGTCTCGAACACGCCGGGCTCATCGGCCAGCCAGTTCAGCAGATTTTCGAGGCAAGACGCATCATTCCAGACTGGAACGACAACCGAGACCATTCATCCAGCTTAGAACATGCCTGCGTTTGCGGTCCCGCTCTTGTCCATCCAAAACCTGTCCGTGGGTAACAATTTACATCGCGTCGTTTTACATCAGGTCGTTGCTGTCTTCGGTTTAGTGAGGTCTTGCTTATACGGTTGTTTCAGCAAGCCCCAAGATGTAGGGTAGGGCGTGGCCCGACCGCCGTTTGCGAAGAGTCTGCGTCAGTTTCAGGTGGAGTTCGCGACCGAGGAGGCTTGCCAGAAGTACCTGGCTGCTTGTCGTTGGCCCGACGGGTTCCTTTGTCCTCAGTGTGGGCATCGGCAGGCCTACATTCTCGAGCAGAAACTACGGTGGCAGTGCGCGGCGTGTCGACACCAGATCTCGTTGACGTCGGGAACGGTGCTCCACAATACGAAGACCCCGCTGACGGTTTGGTTTTGGGCTGCGTACCTGATGACAACTGATAAACGAGGTGTGTCGGCGCTGCTACTGCAGCGTCAGCTCGGCCTGTCGCGCTACGAAACCGCCTGGATGATGTTGCACAAACTGCGACGGGCCATGGTGAACGCAGCTCGCGAGCCCTTGCACGGAGAAGTAGAGGTCGATGACACCTGGATTGGCGGCCCGCAAGCAGGTTTGCGAGGCAGCCGGCAACTGAAGGGGCACCGTGCGGCCCTTGTGATGGTCGCTGTTGAGAAACGCGGGAAGTGCTCCGGGCGCGTTCGCATGTCCGTTATTCCAGACTTCAAGAAGGTGACGATCGACAGGTTTCTTGCCCAGAACGTTGTTCCCGGCTCGACCATCTACACAGACGGTCTGAAGACCTTTACCGCCCTCGAAGAGGCCGGCTACAAACACGTCTCTCGTCCGCAACCTCACCGGACTGACTTGCGGAAAGGCGCCAAGTCGGTGGTGCCGCTGGCGGATCGTGCCATTGGCAACCTGCAGCAATGGCTGACCGGAACGTACCACGGCGTGAGCCGCGCTCAACTTCAGGTTTACCTCGATGAGTTCGTGTTTCGACACAACCGCCGCAAGACCCCAATGGCAGCCTTCCAAACCCTCCTCGGTCTCGGAACTCAACACGCTCCTACGCCTTACGCCCACATCCGCCGCGCGCGTGACCTGGACAAGACGCGATGACCTCCACCCCAACATCTTGGGGCTTGCTGAAACAACCGTATAAGCAGGAGTGAGGTAGCCAACATGGCGCTCACCAGCGCTCCGCATACATGGGATCGATTTGCTATCGTTTGTCTTGATGGACAATCTGGATCGTTGAGTAACGCTAATGTCCGGCCATTTCCGCTGCGGGTAAACAGCTAGTTACGCGCCACTTGGAGGCGGACTCCCGAAAACATGCAGTTCCACAGGCGAATCGATCCTGAAAGTGACCACTCTTTCGGCATGAAGACGCGGCTGCGGCAACTCGCAGCACTTCTAAAATGGGCGAGTTTCAGCGTGCGGAAACGTGGACTCCCGTCCACGCCTTCCATGAGGAGGCTCGTCGTTGTCAAGGGAGGGTTGGGGAGTCGTTTTCGCTGATGGGACGTTCGACCGGGCTTCCATCCGCACTCGTTTGACGTCGCTCTGGACGCGGTGCTCTATGAAGTTCGGTCTCACGACGCTGCTCTCTCTGTCTCGGCCTCTCCCGGCCGGGCGTGGACTCGCAGTCGCCGCGAACTCGGTCTGTCCCTTCGCTGTTGCGATTCCTGAACCCTCCCTCAACTCAACGTTCCTACTTCGCGCCGCCTTCCTGAACCTTCTCTCGACTCAGCGTTCCTGCTTCACGCCGCCTTCCTTGCTCTTTTTCGAAACGCTCCTTTCGAAACGCTCCCTTCTCGACATGCCCTTTCTCGAAACGCTCTTTCAAAATCGCTCTTTCAAAATGTTCATTCCCGAATGCTCTTTCTTGAAACGCTTTTTCTCAAAACACTCTTTTCAAAACTCATTGCGCCGATCCTAGATGGCCGGTTTCAGGTTCGTCTGGTAAAAGGGATCGAAGGCCACGTCCTGCCGCCACAACACGTGCATCAGCACAGCTAGTTTGCGCGCCACCGCCACGATCGCTTTGCGCTTCGCGCTGGGGCCGCCGCGCGCCGCCAAGCGCAAACCCCAGCGCCGTAAGTCCGAGTCTTCGCCGTGATGTCCCAGAATGTATTGCGAACATTGCACCAGCAGTCGCCGCAATAATCGGTCACCGCTCTTGGTAATACTCAGCTGCGGTGAGCGCTCGCCCGAGTCGCGGCGTTTGGGCCGCAGCCCCATCCGGGGCCCGGCGTCTCGACTGCGCCGTAGCCGCTGCGGGTCGTTGTCCAGGTTCAACACGAACGCCAGCGACGTGATCGGCCCCACACCGCGGATCGATCGTATCCTTTGCGTCGCGGGATATTTCTCCTCCGCCAGTTTCTCGATCTGTTTGTCATAGCGGCGGATTTCAAACGCTGACCTGCTGGATTAGTTGTAGCAACGGTTCGAGCGCGGCCCGCAGC
Organism: Bryobacterales bacterium; assembly: GCA_965224215.1. Taxonomy (GTDB): domain Bacteria; phylum Acidobacteriota; class Terriglobia; order Bryobacterales; family UBA6623; genus CBDCYS01. The sequence goes on from CBDCYS010000004.1 coordinate 128,788, forward strand.
TCGTGCGGCACCCGGGGGCCGGCTTTCTTCACGAAGGCCTCGCTGCTCGAAGCCGGCAAGCGGCCACCGAAACTCTTCACCGTACCGCGCAGACTGTTGATCAGTTTCGTGCGCGTCTCGACCAGCGTTTCCCGTGCTTTCAGCACGGCGCGGTCCCGTTGGATGGCGAGCGAACGCGGCTGCACGGCGTTCAACATCTCGGGCATCCGCAGCCCCAACTCCGCCAGCCGCTCGGCGTCGCTGCGATCGTCTTTCGAGAGCGATTGAGTGATCAGTGCCAGGCGGTGCGTGTCGGCCATCAGCGGCTCGTGCCCCAGCCGCTCGAGCAAGCGGTAGATCCAGTTGGCGTGGCAACCGGCTTCGAGCACCACCCGCATCGCGGCCCAGCCGCCGAAGTAGCTCTCCAAGGCCGCCGGCGAAGTGCGCAGCTTCGTGCGCTCGACGATCTTGCCGTCCAGATCGATCAAGCAGACATGGCTGTGCTTATCGCCCAGATCCACCCCGGCCACCACGTTCAGGCCTTGCTCGATCATCTTTTGCTTCGACACTTCTCTGAAAGTTTTGCTATTGTTTTTCATGGCTCGTCATCCTCCTTTTTTCTTCTATAAGAAAAACCTGGGATCGCCGCCTCAGGCGGCGAAGCCCGTTTGGGGAGTTTAGCTCACTCCCCGGATGACGAACCTCCTCATTTCATCTCTGTCCGACCGTCTGAAAGTTTTCGGGACGCTTCACACTAATTTCACTGCAAGGGCACTAGGCCGCGCGTTCCTTCTGGCCTGCCTGCTCAGCGTCACCGTCAGTCCGGTCTTTCCACAAGGTGCCGCCTCTCACGGAGCCCGGGCACAACCTAAGCGCCCGCTGCCGAAAGGCATGACGCCACCAAAGGTTGATTTCCGCGACCTAGCCGCAAAAGTCGGACTCTCCGGGGTCAACGTTTCGGGCGACGCTGAACACAAGGTTTATATCGTCGAATCCACCGGCACCGGTGTGGCGGTCTTCGACTACGACCGTGACGGCCTGCAGGATATTCTGCTCGTCAATGGCGATTTTTTGGAGCCTCGCGTTCCCGAGGCGCGGCACTACCTCTACCGCAATAAGGGAGATTTGCGGTTCGAAGACGTGACCAGAAAGGCCGGTATCGAACACACTGGATGGGCTCAAGGCGTTTGTGCCGGCGACATCGACAATGACGGCTACGACGACGTGATGATTCCGCAATGGGGTCCCAACATCCTCCTCCACAACCATCAGCACGGAACCTTCAGCAACGAAACAGGCGAGCGCGGCTTCGCTACGAAGAGCGACCACTGGAGCACGGGCTGCGCCTTCCTCGACTACGACCGCGACGGAGATCTCGATCTTTTCGTCGCCAACTATCTGGAATTCGATCCCGAGAAAACGCCAACGCCCGGCGAGGGCGCCGAGTGCCGCTGGAAGGGGATCGCCGTGGTGTGCGGTCCGCAGGGCCTTCCGGGCGAGTCAATGTCGCTTTATATGAACGATGGCCATGGCAATTTTGAAGACGTCACGGTCCAAGCCGGAATAGAAACCGCCAAGAACTACTACGGTTTCACGCCGCTGACAACCGACTTCGACAACGATGGATGGATCGATGTCTACGTTGCCTGCGATTCCACCGCTAGCCTGCTTTTCCACAATCAGAAGGACGGAACGTTCGAGGAAATCGGCGTCATTTCAGGAACGGCCTACAACGTCGACGGGCAAGAACAAGCTGGCATGGGAGCGACCGCGGGCGACTTCGACCAAGACGGCGACCTCGACATATTCAAGACCAATTTCTCAAACGACACCCACACCCTGTACCTCAACGAAGGTGACACCCTTTTCTCCGACGAAACGGTGTCCACGGGTCTGGCCGTTAACACTCAGTTCCTCGGCTGGGGGACTGCTTTTTTCGACTTTGATCACGACGGGTGGAAAGATATTTTCATCGCCAATGGTCACGTCTACCCGGGCATCGACAAGGCCGATATCGGCGAACGGTTTAAGCAAAAACGTTTGCTCTATTGGAATCGCGGCGACCGCCAATTCCACGACATGGCCGCGGAGGCGGGGCCCGGCGTTGAAGCCCTGCACTCTTCGCGCGGCATCGCTGTCGCCGATTTCGACAATAGCGGCGATCTGGAGATCGTGGTCGTCAATATGCACGAATGTCCCTCTCTACTCAAGAATTTCGAGTCGAAAGCGAACTCTGTATTGATCGAGGTTCTGACGGCAAGCGGCAGGGCGGCTATCGGTTCGAGAGTCACGGTTACTTCCGGAGAGCGGACCCAAATCGACGAGGTCCGCAGCGGCGGCTACCACATTTCACAGAGCGACTTCCGGGTTCATTTCGGCGTGGGGTCGGCGACAAAAATGGATCTGAAGATTCGCCTGGCCCGACGGCGCTGAGAGCTCCTACCCGGCTCAAGAGACCAATCGCTGGGTCGTAGTTCGGCAGGGAAAAGGCGTCGAGGCAAGTCGCGAATTCAGCAAGCCAACCGGAGAGTAGCTCTCCTAACCCTTGATCACTCCCATCGGGCGCAGTCGCGCCACTTTCTTCGCCAAGCCGGCGTTGTGGACGACTTCGATCACTTCGTCCACATCCTTGTACGCTTCCGGGACCTCCTCCAGAATGCCTTTTTTGGTCTCGCTGCGAACCATAATTCCGGCCGCTTCCAAGTCCTTGACGACTTGGTTGAGGTCCCTGTTTTTACGCGCCGCCGTTCGGGCTCAACAATCGCCCGGCGCCGTGGCATACTGTGCCGAAGGTCTCCCTCATTGAACCGGGCTGACCAGCGAGTACCCACGAAGCCGTTCCCATGCTTCCGGGAATGAAAACCGGCTGTCCAACGTCACTATAAGCCGCCGTCACTTCCGCGTGGCCCGGGGGGAATGCGCGCGTGGCACCCTTGCGATGCACCAGCACGTCGCGCTGTTTTCCGTCGACTAGATAGCGCTCCTTTTTGGCGATGTTGTGGCAAACGTCGTAGACCAGATCGAGCTTCGTGGCATCTCCAAAGACGTGCTTGAACGCGCCCCTTAGAAAATGCGTGATGCCCTGCCGGTTGGCCCAAGCATAGTTGGCCGCAGCTCGCATCGCCCCCAAGATAGGCTTGGACCCTCCGTAGACTGAATCGGCACGCAGGCGAGCTGGCGGTCGGGCAGCTCAATGCCGTACTTCCTCATTCCCGCGCCCATGTCCCGCAAATAGTCCGTGCATACCTGATGGCCAAGTCCGCGCGATCCGGAGTGAATGAGCACAACGATCTGGTTCTCCGACAAGCCGAAGGCCCTCGCGGCGGCCTCGTCGTGAATACGCTCGACATATTGGATTTCGAGGAAATGGTTTCCGCTACCCAGTGTTCCAACCTGCGGCCGGCCCCTTTGTTTGGCGCGATCAGACACCTTGCCGGTATCGGCATCGGGCAGGGCTCCCTCCGCCTCGGTAAACTCGGCGTCGCGGGCATCCCCGTAGCCGTGGTTGACCATCCAACGTGAGCCCTGAACGAGGATTTCGTCGAGGTCCTTGAGATTGATCTTGACGAAACCGGAGCCGCCGGTGCCACAGGGCACGTCGCAAAAGACTTGATTCAGGAGCTCTCGCATGCGAGGCCGGACATCGCCTTGCTGAAGGTTGGCGCGGACCAAACGCACGCCGCAGTTGATGTCGAAACCGACGCCGCCCGGCGAGACGACCCCATGAGAATAGTCGGTGGCGCAGACCCCGCCGATCGGAAATCCGTAGCCCTGATGAATGTCGGGCATGGCCAGACTGGGACCCACGATTCCGGGGAGCGACGCTACATTGGCAGCTTGCTCGAGGGATTTATCCTGTGCGATCTGGTCGATGATCGCTTTGGTTGCGTAGACAACAACGTCGGTGAGCATGCCGCGCTGACTATGGCGAGGAATGCGCCAGCGGTAGTCGTCGAGCCTTTCGAGTTGTTCAGCGAGACTCATGGGGCGCGATCCATATATCGAGACGCCAACGGCTAGACCTAAATATCCAGGAAAACCCGCGATTCCCAGCGGTCGTTGCGTTCGATCACCTCGATTTCATGATAGGTGACGGCTTTGACAATGAGGCTCCAAGGGTGACGCGCTGGATCCCGCTTCTCGCCCGCCAAGCGTGCGCGGAGTCGGGCCGGTTCGTCCTGCGAGTCTGTGTTTGTCTTGGCGGCAGCGATGATGTCAACATGAAAGCGTCCCACCACGAACTCTTCGCTGTCGAACAGATAGAGCACCTCGCTCAGCCAATTGACCAGCAGCGATTCGTAGTCTTCGCCCGTCACCTCGACCACTCGTTCTTCGGTGGTGTCGATCCGCCAATCCTCGGCGGCGATTGCCATCATCGCTCTGGCGCAGTTCTCGAACAATTCCTCAGCCGTCGTGCCCCAGGCCTTGAACCCGATGTCGGCGGTATGTTCGAGAATCGTGAAGGACGGCTTCATATCCCTATCCCATCCGCGAACGCGGTAACAGCGCGCCCTCAGCGTGCGCCGGAGCCGCGCGCGTCAGCAAGCGGTCAGCCGCTCCTGACTGATCCGCCGGAGCCGCGCGCGTCAGCAAGCGGTCAGCCGCTCCTGACTGATCCGCCGGAGCCGCGCGCGTCAGCAAGCGGTCAGCCCCTCCTGACTGATCCACCGGAGCCGCGCGCGTCAGCAAGCGGTCAGCCCGCTCCTGATTGATCCACCGGAGCCGCGCACGTCAGCAAGCGGTCAGCCCCTCCTGATTGATCCGCCGGCTCCTGATTGATCCTATCGAAATAATCCCATGTTCACGCACGCGCATCTGGATCCCGCGTTTTCCGCTATCTTGCCAGAATTTCATTTATTGCCGTGTCAATAAATAGGTATCAGCCGAGGAGTGCATAAGAGGGTTCATCTCGGAAAAGCCGGGCGAAGGCGTCATTTTCAATTCACGTCTCCGCGCTCATGATGGTCGCAGATGCCGGACGAAATCCAGCTACTGTCGCTCGACACAATTGCCCTCATGATGGCGGTGGGAGCCGTTGGTATCGTGATAATGGTCCTCGCCCTGAACAAGTTTCTTCTCAAGAGGGGCTACGATGCCAGCAAGCACGGCGACGACGCCTGGCACATTTGGGACGATCCGGGCGACCATCATGATGACCATGGCTGCGACACCGGCGATGACTGACCTCTCGTGACTACCGGGCGTTAATGGGCTGCGGAGATTTCCACTACTGGATAGCCGCGCGGTAGCCTAGCGGTGTTTTATCATGGGTCCTCTATGTTCGTCACGAATGCAGGGTTGATTCGGCGCTGGTCCGTTTGTGGCAGGATCGCTCGTTGGCGTGAAGGACGTCGGACACGGCAAGCGGCTGACCCGTCACTTCCGTCCTGGGTTCTGAATCTACTCGTCGCTGCCACGCTCTTGCTCGGGACTTCGGCATGCTCCAGCAGTCCCGAGCAAAGCGCTGCCGATGCGCCCCCCGCCAAGCTAGCCAAGAACGTTGTCCTTTTCTTGGGTGACGGGACCGGCTTGGCCACCATCCATGCAGCCAGCCTCCACGGACACGGCAAGCCGCAAGCTCTCTACATCCATTCCATGCCGCACATGGGATTGTCGGATACATCCGCGGCATCGACCTGGAATACCGACTCTGCCGCAGGCATGACCGCCATCGTGACGGGACAGAAAACGCATGTCGGAGTGGTCTCCCAGGGACCCGAGGCCAAGCGCGGCGAAGTCGACGGACCGCCTCTCAAGACAATTCTCGAGTACGCCGAGGAACACGGATTGGCAACCGGCGTGGTTTCCAACAGCCCCATCACCGACGCCACGCCTGCCGCTTGTTACGCGCACAACAATGACCGCCAAAACTGGGGCGAGATTTTCTCTCAAATCGCTGAACCCCGTTTCGGTGACGGCGTCGATGTGATCATCGGACCGGGACTCGAGCGCATCTTGGCCGAGACCGCCGAGCTGGGCTTCGACCCTGCGGCAGCGCTCCCCGCGCGAGGCTACGAGTTCATTGAACCCGCGGATAACTTAGACGTTGTCAGTCCTGAAACCAAGCGTCTCGTCGCACTATTCGAGAACGAACCGCAGGACTTCCCCCTTGCGGCGGCTGTAGCCAAAGCCCTGACGATTCTCGAAGCTCATCCCAATGGATTCTTCCTGATGGTTGAGTCGAACAACCACTACACCGACATTGAGAAGTCGCTTGACCTGATGGTTCAATTCGACGAGATCATCGCGCGGACTGCGAAACGGTTGGAAGGTACCGAAACGCTGATAGTGTTTACCGCTGACCATTCTTATGACATTCAATTCCCCTTGGCTGCCACGAAGGTGGAAGACATCTTGCCTTCGATGACCGTTGTGGGCAAACATACCGCTGAGGAAGTGCTGGTGTTGGCCGAAGGGCCCGGGGCCGAGCGAGTGAAAGGGTTTTTCCCCAATACCCACCTTTTCGAAATTATGATGTCGGCCTATGGGTGGAAACCCGATTAATCGCGACGGTGGCCCTGCCGCCCTGGCCTTGCCGGCCCACAAAGGCGCCTCGGAAGACGAGCCCGCTTTTCTCACCGCATGGCGAGGCGAAGTGCGTGCGAGGCCCGTCAGTACGAGGCGCGCGCCGCTTGACGACCCCCACTTGATCAACGAGGCGTATTCGGACAGTACGTTGAGCACGGCGAGCAAGCGCAACGAAGTAATGGCGGGGCTATTGCGTGCTGCGGCCGTGAGGTGGTGAGAAATGCAGGCTAGCTGAAGGCTAGCTGCGTTCTTTTTCGCGACGCCCCGCACCCGAATCCGCCGCTCAGAGCCGCGACGGCGGCCCCCTATCTCTCTAAAATTCCAACGAGCCAACATCGAGTCACGGATTTGTGAGAGTATTAATCCTTTGTTATCAACAAATACGCCCGCTCGGGACTTGACATTTGCGAATGTGCCGCTATGCTGAAAGCGGTGAGATGATCGACCGGCAAGCGATCATTCACGGCGCCGTTCACAGACGCCCAGTTCACGAAAGGCCAATTCATGAAAGGACGAAAAGGTGAGTTGGGGCCGAAGGGCAAAAAACGCTAGGTGGGTATCCGGTTGACTCAGGTAGCCCCAAGATGTAGTATGCCGGCAGATGGAAGATTACCCTCAGAACCTGACAGAGTTCGAGGCCCGTTTTAGCAGTGAGGAGGCCTACCGGGAGTATCTGTTCCGGCTGCGCTGGCCGGACGGTTTCCGCTGTCCGGGTTGCGGTTGTGGAAAGTCGTGGCCTTTGCGAAAAGTGCTGCTGCAGTGCGCTGCGTGTGGGCGCCAAACCTCGGTGACCGCCGGGACCATCTTTCAGGACACGCGCAGCCCTTTGCCGTTGTGGTTTCGTGCGATGTGGTGGGTCACCACCCAAAAAACCGGAGCCAGCGCTTTGGGACTGCAAAGAGTGTTGGGGCTCAACAGGTACGAAACGGCTTGGACCTGGCTGCACAAAATGCGGCGCGCGATGGTGCGGCCGGGACGGGATTTGCTGGCCGGGACGGTGGAAGTCGATGAAAGCTACTGGGGCGGGCTCGAAGAGGGCCTGCGGGGCCGAAACCTGCAAAACAAAGCATTGATCGCAGTAGCCGCTCAAGAGGATGGGCGGGGTATCGGCCGGATTCGCATGAAGAGAATCGAGGATGCCTCGGGCGAGAGCCTGTTGCCTTTCGTGGAGGAGTGCATCGAGCCGGGCAGCGTGGTGCATACCGACGGCTGGCCCGGTTACTCCGGGTTGAAAAAGGAAGGCTACGTCCATCAGGTCACAGTTGTCAGCAGGCAGGAGCAGTCCAAGTCGGAATTGATGCCCCGCGTCCACCGCGTGATGTCACTGCTCAAGCGCTGGCTGCTGGGCACCCATCAGGGCGCCGTGAGCCACAAACATCTGGACTACTACCTGGACGAGTTCACCTTCCGTTTCAACCGCCGCAAATCCAAAAGCCGCGGCAAACTCTTCTATCGGCTCGTCCAGCAGGCGGTAGCCGTGGATCCCGCGACTTACAAGATGATTGTTCACCCGGTTACAGAACCCAAGAAAATCCCCAAACCACAAGATATTGGGACTACCTGAGTCAACCGGATACCCATCAAACGCTAAATCATGACAAGACCTGCCAAACCCTGAAATCCAGGTTTCCGGTTTACTGAAATAAAAAGACTTACGAGTTCCTTCGAAGCCTCCACCAAGGCGCGCAGGGTCGACAGTTAACGTATATTGTAGTCGCGAAAGACAAGAAACTCGTCGAGAAAGAGGGCCTTTTTGCCAGGCAGCAACTCGCTACGGCAAGAACTCCAGGAAGCGGGCACCGTATTACCTTCGTGCCGGATTTCTGTGGGACAGGCTCCTGGATCCCGTGTTGCCGTCACCGGTTGAGATTCGTGAGCAAATCCGATGCCAAGCGAACGTGATTCGCGGACATGGAACTCCAGCCTTTACGCCGGGAGCGCTCGCTATGTCTCCGACCTCGGTGCGGATGTTCTGAAACTCCTGGCGCCGCGGTCCGGCGAACGAATTCTCGACATAGGGTGCGGCGACGGCGCGCTCACCGAAAAAATAGCAGCGGTTCGGGCCGACGTCGTCTGCATCGACGCTAGTGAAGAAATGGTCGCCGCCGCGCGCGGACGAGGTCTAACGGCCTTCCACGCATCTGCTTACGAGATGACTTACGAGGCCGAATTCGACGCGGTGTTCTCGAACGCTGCCATGCACTGGATGCTCGACGCCCATAAGGTTGTGAAAAATGTGCGGCGAGCCCTGCGGCCGGGTGGCCGCTTTGTGACAGAGTTTGGGGGCGCGGGCAATGTGGCCGCCGTCGTCGAAGCTGTCACCGAGATGCTGGCTGCCTGCGGTATCTCCTTCAAGGAAGTCTCCCCCTGGTATTTCCCCGATACGAAAGAGTACACGAGGCTTCTCGAAACGAACGGCTTCGGGGTAGACTCCATCGCGCTGATTCCGCGCCCGACTCCCATTCCAGGCGATATCATCTTGTGGCTGGAGAATTTCGGAACCAGCTTCCTGCGACTGATTCCAACGGCGGAGAGAACAAGCGCGCTAAAGCGACTGCGTGAAGCCCTCCGGCCCCGCCTCTGCGACGAGGCGGGCCAATGGACAGTCGACTATGTTCGCCTGCGTGTCGCCGCCTCCCTTGATAAAACTTAACTAAGCAGCGGCGAACTCAATGTCTGCCTCGACCCTGAGGCCGTGGGAGTGGGAAACGTAGGCTGGGTCCGCTCCTGGTGTATGATTCATCTTTGAGGAGAGTCGATGAAATCGATTACTGTCACCTGAATTATGCACAGATTCACTTTGCGAGTGTGGCTGCGTTCGTAGCGGGTTGGCGGTCGTCGTGAGGTGGTAGCTCGGCAACTGGTCTTTTGGCTTCTCCGTGTCCGGTTTCCCTTCCCGCCCAGAATCCGCGTCGTCAAAACCTCGCTCGGAAGTGACGTGTTTCCAGTGCGTTACGGCTAGTGCATAAAATTTTATGCATAGCGCATAGCCAGGCTCTCAGATCAGCGCCCTCCCGACCACCGGCAGCAAGCCGCCGTAGGGAGTCGGCTTCCTGCCGCGGAAGTGGTAAGGCGTCGAAGCCCCGATTTTATTGGGCCGCGAGGCCGTCACGGCTGGGCCTTGTTGGACGGGCCTTTGGGAGCTATGCTGTTTTCGTCTGGTAACCATGTGGGTGACTTCCTTGGGGTTGGCTGGCGAAGCTGGAATCTTTGCCAGCCTACCTTTTTACCCCATGTTTTAGGGGGTCCCCAATGGTCCCTTGCGGCTCAGCCCTCCCCAGGTCCACGCCGCAGTGCATAATTCAGGTGTCATGTTACTGCTGTTCGCGACGCTGCAAGCCGCCCCGAAAGGTGAGTTCATTTTCACTTCGGCGCCGTTTAAGTCTTGCCACGCCTCCACCATTGTCGAGCTCGCAAATAGCGACCTCATGGCAGCCTGGTTCGCCGGTTCAGCCGAAGGCGAGCCCGACGTCGCAATCTGGGGATCGCGGCGGGTCGGAGACCATTGGTCCGCGCCGGCCGAACTCGTGCGCGAGCCCGACATTCCCAGCAACAACCCGGTCCTCTTCTATACGAACGACGGACGCTTGTGGCTCTATTACAAGTTTGGTGTGCATCCGGTAAGCTGGACCGCCGGCCGCCTCTGGAGCGATGACGACGGCAAAACCTGGTCAGCGGCAGAGCATCTCCCTGCCGGCCTATACGGGCCGGTTCGCACCAAGCCGCTAGTGATGGAGAACGGCACGATTGTCAGCGGCACGTCGGTCGAGAGTTACCGGTCGTGGTCCTGCTGGATCGAGCGCAGCACGAATGGCGGGGAAAGCTGGACCAAATCCGGGCCGATCACTATACCCCGCCGGTTTGCTACAGGGGGGAGTCAGGGGCCACGTGCCGCCTGCCGTCCCCGGCTCGTCCGAGTGGGGCCTCACTGACGGCATCATCCAGCCCTCGATCGTTTCGATGGGCGGCAACTGGCTGCGGCTCTATGTCCGCGCGACTTCGCGAACCGGGAGGATTTGCGTGGCCGATTCCTCCGACGGCGGTGTGACGTGGACGCAGGCCCGACCGATCGACTTGCCCAACCCCAATTCGGGGCTGGACGCGGTATCGCTGCGCGACGGGCGGGTCGTGCTGATCTACAACCACACCGACAGCGGCCGCACTCCGCTGAATCTCGCGGTCAGCAGCGACGGCGAGCATTTCGAGATGTTCCACGCGCTAGAAGATCAGCCCGGCGAATATTCGTATCCGGCAATGGTTCAAGCAAGCAATGGTGACTTGCTGATCAGTTACACCTGGAGACGGCACGGATGCGCTTCGTGCGACTACCTCTAGCGGATATCCCGAAGTAAGTGTCAGCCGACCCCAACAGAACCCCACAGCGTCACTTCCGAGGCGTGGACGGAAGTCCACGCTTTCGAGTTTGGCCATTCTGACGTGGCGCGCGCCTCTGGCGGCCGGCGTCGGCCTCCGGGCCGACGTCCGGGCCGACAGAGGAGCAGCGTTCACGCTGCCCGAATCCTCTACGCCCGTTGTGGCCCAGGACATATTCCATTCACGGATTTAAGAAAAAAGTAATCTCAGTGTTATCAACGAATGCGCCTGCTTAGGACTTGACAAACGCGAATGTGCCGCTATCCTGAGAGCGGTGAA
>CBDCYS010000005.1:0-83460 GCA_965224215.1 Bryobacterales bacterium
GGCTCTGGTCTTTTGGGTGGTGACCCACCACATCGCACGAAACCACAACGGCAAAGGGCTGCGCGTGTCCTGAAAGATGGTCCCGGCGGTCACCGAGGTTTGGCGCCCACACGCAGCGCACTGCAGCAGCACTTTTCGCAAAGGCCACGACTTTCCACAACCGCAACCCGGACAGCGGAAACCGTCCGGCCAGCGCAGCCGGAACAGATACTCCCGGCAGGCCTCCTCACTGCTAAAACGGGCCTCGAACTCTGGCAGGTTCTGAGGGTAATCTTCCATCTGCCGGCATACTACATCTTGGGGCTACCTGAGTCAACCGGATACCCATCAAAGAGAAATCCGCCGTGGATGACCACGAATCGCGGAACCCGTTTGACACTAGACACGTACGACGACGGAATGTACAGGAAGCTCTGACATCTAAACATTCTCCGAGGCTTTGCCAAGTAAACAGCGGTCGGCGACAATCGGCTCATGGAATCGCTGTATCGACGCCACCGCTTTCCACCAGAAATCATCAGCCATGCCGTTTGGCTGTACGATCGGTTCACTCTGAGCTTCGTGATGTCGAGGATCTTCTCGCGGAGCCCGGCTTCACGGTATCCTACGAAGCGATTCGATCCTGGTGCCGGAAGTTTGGGCCAGCGTATGCCCGCCGTCTATCGACGAGGCGTTTGAAAAGCTCTGCATACTGACGGCTGCAGCTAGACGCATTCGGGAACGACTCGGTCCCCTAGCTGATTCCCAAGGAGCGGAGCGGTTGGGTAAACACTAGCCGACAAGGGCGGACTTAGCCCAGCGTGAATCGTGTCAGCGACCGTGACTTCCGCGATCCGGACTTATCGGAAGTAGCGCGGAGTCGGCGCGGCCTCGTCGATCTGAGGGGTCGCACTGTCGGACGGTGGTGCAACCCCGTCTACTGTAGGGCTCCAAAGCTGTACAGAGCCGCCTCAGTGCGTACGTAGATACGCCCCTGCGAAAGCGCCGGCGTCGCGTATATCGGCTCGCCTAGCGAGTTGACCGCCTCAACCGACCAGTCCCTGCCCGCTTCGACTACGGCTACGTTGCCCGCCTCGGTGGCGAAATAGATGCGGCCCTCGGCCGACACGGGAGAAGCCGAATAGGGATCTATGGCCCCATTCACACGACCCGCCTTGATCACCTCGCCGGTCTCAGCATCGAAGGCGGTGAGAATGCCGCCGTTCTTAACGAGGTACAGAATGCCATCCACCAGAATCGGCGAAGGCACCACGCCCACGAAGTTCCTCTCGTAGCGCCATAGCTCGCGAGGCTCCATGGTCTCTGGGTTCAGCCGCACCGCAACGAGAGCTGACGGCTTGTCGGCAAAGCGAAAGTATTTGTCCCAGGCCTCCTGGGTGACGTATTCGTTCGCTTCCCCGTAGTGCTTGCCTACCATGGCCAGGATTGCGTCGTCTCCGTACTCCTCGGGCGATATTTGGCCGTCCTCGTCTTTGTCGAACTTCGACAGCCGAGGCGCAAGAGGCAGGGCCACCGGGACGCCATAGCCGAGGCTGTATACCGTGTCGCCGGCCACCAAGGGACTGGGGGCCACCGCCGGACTCGTGCCGGCGAACACCCACAGGGAGCCGCCCGTAGCGGCCGAATGCGCGTTTACCTGCAACGACGTGGCCGTAACGATCTGCAACTCCCTGCCTTGAGGCTGGTACAAGACCGGCGTGGACCAGCCTTTCAGCGCGCCACGGCTCTGCTTCCAATTCAGCTCGCCGCTGCTGCTTCGATACGAGGCGATGTGGGCATCCTCCTCCTGATCGGCGAGCAGAATGACCGATTCGCCAGAGAGGATCAGAGAAGCAGCGTTGCCCATGGAGTTCGTAAAAGGACCGAGCGGCACGCGCCATCGAACCCCTCCCTCTGCGTCGTAAGCAACCAGGCCGAAATCGCGGAAAAAGACATAGACATTCTCTCCGTCGGTAACGGGCGAGTTCGCGGCCGGATCGTTGAGTCCGTGCGCAATCTCGCTGCGCGTCCGCGGCTCAAAGCGCTCCCATAACAACTCGCCCGTCGAGCGGTCGAAGCACTGCGTATAGAGCTTGCCTTCCTCGTATGCGGTGAGAAAGACGTGCCGCTCGCTCAGGACCGGCGAGGACTTGCCCTTGCGTACGGGAGTCCGCCAAACGAGGTTCTTCGTCTTGTCGAACTCTATCGGGTACCCTGAGTCACTGGCGAGACCGGAGCCGTTGGGTCCGCGAAACCGTGACCACTCTTCAGCGTGACACGGCACGCTGGCTAAAACGGCCAGAGCCCATAGCGCTACACGCAGCATCCGAAACCTCCACTCTGCTAACCCTGCACCGACATGATAGGCGTGCCACGGCCCGCCACGCAACGTTTGCATAGGGCGAGGCGTAGAGGCATCTACGATCCACTTACTTCCGACAATGGAGATTGTCGGAAGGGAGTCCGCACCCCTGGAGGCGCTAGATCCTCACTGACGGGGAAGTGCTGATCCAGCAGGCAGAGATGCGGATTCTGCGCTGGATCAACCGATGCCCGCGGAGTTTGAATATACTTGAGCATGAACTCATGAGCAGCAAACCTCGAACGAACCGCAATCGTCATGTTTGGCAATGAGCTGCCAAATATTGAGACCTGACCTCTTGTTTCCCTTACTTCGATCACAGAGGATCAACCCATGAATTTCAGGCCGGTTTCCGCCTTCGTTCTCCCGTTTCTCTTCTTTAGTAACGGCGCCACCGCCCAGAAGCTGACGTCTGACATTCCTTACGTGGAGAACGGTCACAAACGCCACGTCCTCGATATCTACACGCCGGAAGAACCGGCCGGGAAGAGCTTGCCCGTCATGTTTTGGATCCACGGAGGTGGATGGCAGGCTGGGGACAAGAGCGATGTCGCACTGAAGCCCAAGGTGCTCACCGAGCGAGGATTTGTCTTTGTCTCGACGAATTATCGACTTCTGCCGGAAGTGGAAATAGACGAGCTGATTGGCGACGTCGCCAGATCCCTCGGCTGGGTGCACAGGAACATCGCCAGGTATGGCGGCGATCCCACAAGGATCTTTGCGGGTGGACATTCCGCCGGCGCTCAGTTGGCGGCGTTGATCAGCATCGATGATCGTTACCTGAAGAAAGAAGGTGTGTCGTTCGATGTCCTCAAGGGCTGCGTCCCAGTGGACGGCGATACTTACGACATTCCCAAAATCATCATGACGGCGGAGCACCGGCAAGCGGTCTACGGTGGCAAGATGTTTACCTTTGGTCATCGCCAGAAATTCGGAAACGACCCGGAGAAGCACGCTGATTTTTCGGCCGTGACGCATGTGGCGAAGGACAAAGGAATACCGCCGTTCCTCATCCTGTATTTTGCCGGTAATCCGGACACGCGAGCCCAGGCGGGACGTCTTGAGAGCGTGCTGAAGGCAGCGGAGATCCCGGCCAGGTCGTATGGCAAGCGTGACAGCAACCACAGCCGCTTGAATAACGACCTCGGCACGCCCGACGATCCGGCCACGCAGGAATTCTACAAGTTTCTGGATCCGTTAGTCGGAGGAAGATCGATCTAGTAGTGGCGCTACGGCGCGAGCAATCCCGGTCGGCCTTTCCAGCTAGCAATCTTGACTGAAAGATCAAGCCACTTAACGCGGCGAGCATTCCCGTACCGCCTGGCAAGTAGATCGATGACGAAGTAGTGCGCATTCGCCAGCACCCCGCCGATCTCCTGCGCCTCGCTGAAGTCCGCCAGGGCCTGCCCTGGCGGATGACTCAAAGGCACGAACATCTCCCGCTGCGACATCCTCTTCAGCCTCACGTAGTCCTTAACGATCGTGTAGCCACCGGAAAAGTCGTGCTCGTCCCGCAGCCGCTCGTAGATCCGCTGGGCCGTATGTCGCTGCTGGTCAGTCACCGTGCGAAGCTGCTCAAGAATCTGCGGGACTTGCTCTGAGAACCTGTCGTCAACGAGGGTGACGCCCTCACCCGTAACGTAGGCTGCTACGGTTCAAACCCTCGAATAGCGGCGCCCATCGAGTCCGCTAACCGCTGCGGCCTGAGCGCCGATGAACGGAATACGTGTCAAGAACACCGCTCCGCCGCTGTCATGCTTCACACTGTAGCTGGCTCCGATGGCACCCGAGCTGCCAGATCCTGAGTAACGGCGAAGTCTTGATCCAAGCCGCTGGATCAACACTTGCCGACAAGGCAGGATTTAGCCCAGCTTGAACCCTTCCCGCGACGGTGACTTCCGAGAACCGGACTTGTCGGAAGTGAGTTGTCGGTGCCGTCGATTGGAATCGCAGCCACCGAGTCGAACCCGTAGGAGGGGCCATGCGCCCACGGCGCTATGAAAAGCAGAGCAGTGGCAGCCGGGCGGTGGACACCTACGGCGGCAAGGTGCAGCTGCGCTGGGACGCCGACGCCGCGGTAACCGCCTACGGGCAGATGCCCTACTTCATCGAGTTCCTCAAAACCGCCGGATTGTTCGACGACTGGGTATCCACACGCCCTCTTCGCCGCGATTCAGCCTGGCAATCGCGGGAAGCGCGGTACCGTTCCCGCACCTGTCCAGCACGGCGGGGAACAATAAGGGTACATCCAGCAGACGGCACCAGACCAAATGAGACTACATGAGACTAAAACTCCGGCAGGTTAACTGTTTTGGCGTCAGCAACTTGTACTGAAAACACGAGACTTATCATTGTCGGTAAGCAGCCCTGAAAAGGCTGGCGTCGGCAGTTCGATTCTGTCCCTGGCCACCACATTTTCAATAAGATGGGTATACGGTTGACTCAGGTAGCCCCAATATCTTGTGGTTTGGAGATTTTCTTGGGTTCTGTAACCGGGTGAACAATCATCTTGTAAGTCGCGGGATCCACGGCTACCGCCTGCTGGACGAGCCGATAGAAGAGTTTGCCGCGGCTTTTGGATTTGCGGCGGTTGAAACGGAAGGTGAACTCGTCCAGGTAGTAGTCCAGATGTTTGTGGCTCACGGCGCCCTGATGGGTGCCCAGCAGCCAGCGCTTGAGCAGTGACATCACGCGGTGGACGCGGGGCATCAATTGCGACGCGGACTGCTCCTGCCTGCTGACAACTGTGACCTGATGGACGTAGCCTTCCTTTTTCAACCCGGAGTAACCGGGCCAGCCGTCGGTATGCACCACGCTGCCCGGCTCGATGCACTCCTCCACGAAAGGCAACAGGCTCTCGCCCGAGGCATCCTCGATTCTCTTCATGCGAATCCGGCCGATACCCCGCCCATCCTCTTGAGCGGCCACTGCGATCAATGCTTTGTTTTTCAGGTTTCGGCCCCGCAGGCCCTCTTCGAGCCCGCCCCAGTAGCTTTCATCGACTTCCACCGTCCCGGCGAGCAAATCCCGTCCCGGCCGCACCATCGCGCGCCGCATTTTGTGCAGCCAGGTCCAAGCCGTTTCGTACCTGTTGAGCCCCAACACTCCTTGAAGTCCCAAAGCGCTGGCTCCGGTTTTTTGGGTGGTGACCCACCACATCGCACGAAACCACAACGGCAAAGGGCTGCGCGTGTCCTGAAAGATGGTCCCGGCGGTCACCGAGGTTTGGCGCCCACACGCAGCGCACTGCAGCAGCACTTTTCGCAAAGGCCACGACTTTCCACAACCGCAACCCGGACAGCGGAAACCGTCCGGCCAGCGCAGCCGGAACAGATACTCCCGGCAGGCCTCCTCACTGCTAAAACGGGCCTCGAACTCTGTCAGGTTCTGAGGGTAATCTTCCATCTGCCGGCATACTACATCTTGGGGCTACCTGAGTCAACCGGATACCCATCTTCAATAATTTAGCGATCACCAGGAACGTCTTCACTCCGGCGGGGAACAATAAGGGTACACTCCAGAAGGCTCAGCCCACCCGCTCCGAGCCTTCTCCCTCACGCTTTTCTATCATGCGCCACATCTCACGGGCCGTGTTGCCGGTCCTGGCGATGTATTGCTTGGCTAGTTTCGCGTACCTCTCGGTCATCTTGATGTTGGCGTGGCCCAGAATCTTGGCGAGTTCGTACAAGTCCCCACCGTTCATCATGTACCAGGAAGCGAAAGTGTGACGTAGATCGTGGAACCGAAAGTTCTCGATTCCCGCGACCTTCAAGACACCTCGAAAGCTGCGATCCACTCGCTGACGTCCACTCTTCGCTCCCGGCTTGGGAGGAAAGATCCGCTCTTCCCCAAACACCTGTGGGAAGCGGCGAAACTCCTCAGCCAACTCCGTAGACATCGGAACATAGCGTGTCTTGCCGTTCTTCAAGCGCAACCGAACGGCGATCAACCCCTGTCCGTAGTCCAGGTCAGTCCAGCACAGCGCAAAGATCTCAGCCAGCCTCATCCCTGTGGTCAAAGCCACGAGAGCGACTAGCCGCATCCGGTAGTGATCCCAACTGATCACCCGCGCGGACGGCAACTCGTCGTCACCGTGTGGCCCGAAAGCTTCCCCGTCCAAAGCCTTCTTCAGACGCGGAAGCTCTTCCGCCAACAGAAAGCGATCACGCTGATCATCCGGTCGCCGTATTTCGATCTCGTCGGCAGGATTCCGAGTAAGACCGGTGTCTTTGGTCCACACCGTAACGGCTCGCCCCAGCATGTGATGCATGACATTGAAGTGGCGAACGGCAGTTCCCGGGCACAGACCTCGCACAGCAGTGAGGTCGTGATACCAGCGTTCTACCGCGGCACCATCGACCTCGCGCACAAACCGGCCCCGAAAGACCGAGCGGACCCCTTCCAGAATGCTTCTCTCCCGGCTGTAGGACACCTTCTTCTTGGCATACTGCTGCTCGTACCGCTCGATCAGTTCCGACATCCGAAAGTGAACCTCCTTCTTGATGTCGAGGTGGCGGTTCTCGTCACGAGCCGACATCCTTTTCCGCTCGATCTTCTTGGCCAGCTCGCGCGGCCCGTAGACTGTCAGGCTGCGGTGATGCCCGGCTTCTCTCCAACGTAGTTCCCATTTCTTCTCTCCTAGCTTGTGAATAGACATTTGTAAACGTGCTCCTTTCAATCCAAGGTTTGAATCGTGTGTTGTTCGACATAGCGCTCAAGCGCTTGCACATCGAACCGTAACGATCGACCAACCTTGACGGAGGGAAGCTCTCGCAGCCGGGATTTTTTATAGACGGTTTCTTCCGCTAGTCCCAGATACTCTGCAGCCTCTCTCGTCGTCAGGAGCCGCTTACCGACGGCCCTATTAGAACCGATCTGGATCGAGTCTGTCATCTTCCTGCCCTCAGTCCTCCCGGATGTCGATCTCAACTCGCATTCCCATAACGCTCTGTTGATTAGCCCAGGCCGGTTTGCTTTCGAAGAGCTGCCAGCGACACTCGACGCGCTGTGAGCTGGACCTCATGGCCTAGCAGAAGCACCCTTGTCTTGCGTCCCGGTGCTCTCTGCACTGCAACGAGCCCGGCGGACTCAAGCTGTTTAAGACCTCGGTAGGCTGCATGGCGGTCAACTCCCATCTCTTTGAGCTGCCCTAACGGGAGAGTGACTTCCGAATCCCGTTTGATGCCGGCCATGAAAAGCAGTGCCAAACCGGTATGAAGCGCACGACCTTTCAATGCTACGGCTCGGACGAGCCAGTTCCAGGAAATCGGTCCCTTGAGATATCGCTGGGTTTGTTGGTCCCTGAATTATGCACAGATTCGGCGTAGCCATCGTCGATGGAGTTGTGGCGATAGCGGCACTCGTGTCAACTCAGTGATTTCGCAAGTCGTCTTTTCTGCTGTTTCCCTCCCCGTTTGAGCCGCCTCCTGATCCCGGCAGGGCAAAAGCGGGCTGGCAAGCGGCGTGTTCCCAGTACGTTGCGGCGAGTGCATGAAATTTTATGCATGGAGTGCCCCTCAGCTCAGCGCACCCTCCACCACCGGCGCCAAGCTCGATCCCGGCGGCCCCATCGCCCGCAGCCGTCGCATCAGCCGTTCAAACAGGCCCTTTTCCTGATAATGATCGCTGTAGCTGACACCCGTTCTGCCGGCGTGCCGCCAGATCTTGGCCGCCACGAACAGAAAACGCAGCCGCGCCGTCGCCAGGGTGGTGTGCCGCAGCGTCTCCACGCTGGCCTGGGCTTCGCGGTTGAACAGCAGCAGCCAGCAGTTGCGATTGTAGGCCAGCATGGCCAACTGAAAGTGATTGCGGTTCATGTCAAAGCGGCGCGAGGGATGGGCCGCCAGCCCGGCGTCGTTGTTGGCCTCCTTGATCAGGTTCTCGGCTCCGGCGCGCTGATTGTAAAACCACACCACCGCCGCGATCGGCTCGGCCAGATTGGTGACAAACACGCGGTAGGTGTAAGCGCTGGTGGCGAACAACTGGTATTGCTCGGCCGCGCCGGCCTTGGGCTCGTTTTCGTAACGCAGCGCCAGGAAACGGCAGGCCCGCGCCCAGCCTTGCGGTTGGTAGAGGAATTCGCATTCCGCGTCCGCGTCGGAGCGGGGGGAGGGTTTCCATTCTGCTTGCTGCAAGCGCTCGACCAGGCGCCGCGTTTTGCGCGCCACGATGACGAACTGACAAGCCGCCTTTTCATAGGCCTCCACCGCCTCCCAGCAATAAAAGCCGGAATCGGCCCGCGCCAGGATTTTCTTCACGCCGCCCGGCAAAGTCCGGAAAGCGCTCTCGAGGTGGGCGGCGATCTGTCGGCCCGTGGGCCGGTCGCCGTTGCGCAACCCGCCCATCAGGTATTCGCGCGTCTCGGCCAGGAAGGTCAGTATCGGCTGGTAGCTGCGCTTGCCCTTGTTCTTGGGGTTGTAGCTCTTGCGCCCGCCCATCTGGCGGCCGTAGAGGGTATGCACGGTGGTGTCGGTGTCCAGCGTCACCGTCTCCAACTTCACGTGGGCCGCGGCCCAGACTCGTTCCCGCAGCTGGCGCTGAATGGAAAGGATCTGCTTCGCCACGTTGAGGTGCAGCGAGGCCAGAAAGCGCCACAGCGTGGACTGCGGCGGCAGACGCGTCACTTGCAAGATGCCGGTCAGGATGGGGTCGCGAGCGATGAAGCGGAGTTGGTTGAGCCGCGCAAAGCCGACATAGAGGCCGAGCACGAGGGCCAGCACGAACTGGTAGGGGCTCATGGCTCGGGTGATCCGTTTGGTCGTGAGGGTTTCTTCCAGCAGCGCTTGGAAGCCGAGTTTTTCGAGCAGGGTGGCGACGGGCAGCAAGCCGCCGTAGGGAGTCAGATTCTTGCCACGGAAGTGATAGGGCGTGGCAGCCCCGATTTTATTGGGCCGCGGGGCCCTCGCGCCGGGGCCTTGTTTGACGGGCCTTCGGGAGCTATGCTGTTTTCGTTTGGTAACCATTTGGGTGACCTCCTTGGGGTTGACTGGCGAAGCTGAAATCTTTGCCAGCCTACCTTTTTACCCCATGTTTTCGGGGGTCCCCAAATGGTTCCTGGCGGCTCAGCCCTCACCAGGTGCACCGGCAGTGCATAATTCAGGTGGTCCATAGTCCTTTTTCAATCTCTAAAGAGAAACAAGAAAAGAAATAGAGCGGGTGAGCGCCCGTGCAACGTAAGTGTTGCACCCATGCGCTCCTACGGTTGCACCGGTGCACACCCTAGTCATCCGATCTCGAGAAGGATGTCTTGCACCAGAGCCCACATTCCATCGCCTCGTTCGTCACGGAAACGATTCGGGTAGCAAAAGACCTCAGCATCGGTTCGCAGCCGAAAACCATCCAGCACGATCTCGCTCGCTTCGGCCATCGCATCTTGGGTCCGCTGCACGGTAGCCTCCAGGTCGTTCAGAGGTGCTTCTA
This sequence comes from Bryobacterales bacterium, assembly GCA_965224215.1. Lineage (GTDB taxonomy): Bacteria > Acidobacteriota > Terriglobia > Bryobacterales > UBA6623 > CBDCYS01. The sequence goes on from CBDCYS010000005.1 coordinate 9,761, forward strand.
CTAAGAGAGCATCGTGAACCGGGGCACAGACCCGAATCCCTCGCTCGGTCGCCAGGCAGCAGGCGAGCCGAAGCATTTCGGCACCATTCGCCTGCATGGGAAAGTTGCGCAAGGAGCGTGTGTTGACTTGTGACCCGACGTGGATTGTCCAGCCAAAGACCGTGTTGAGATTCCCGAGCAACATGGCGCGGTTGGCGGCTGCTTCGGACCACTCCCAAAAGCGAGGGTAGGCTCGGCGATGATCCTCGAGTAGTGCACGCGCGTGAGCTGGCGACTGGCCGATCCTGGCCGCCAGGCTCCGCTCACCCATCCCGTAGAGAACACCCAGGGCGCAGGCCTTAAATCGCTCGCGTACACACCCGTGAGTAGCCTTGCTCGCACCATCCGGTGCAGACCCGGCTTGAATCGCAAACCGCATGTAGGGGTCTCCAGACTCATAGGCTTCGAGCATTGCAGTGTCGCCGGATAGCTTGGCAGCGATGCCGAACTCCTGCTGTGACCAATCCACGTAGACGACACCCCAGCCTTTCTGCGGGTGGATCAGGCTTCTCATCCAGGCGCTGGGGCCGAAGATGAACTTCGCATTCGAAGGCGCATTGCGGCCCGTTCGGCAGGCGAACGCGGACAGCATGCAGCGGTTTCGTGCGTCCGGACCGACAGCCAAGCTCTCGAGTCTCAGTTGAGACAGCGTGGTTCGCAGCTGGCGGTAAGGTTCGACTTCGGGGAACTGCCGAGCCATCAAGCGAAACGTGTTGTCGTCTAGCGCTAGCGCACCAGAGCTGAGTTGAGGCCAAGCGATGTTCCGACCCTGCACCCACGCGTGAAACTTGGCCTGCTTGAACGTCGACCCTTCGTAAACCTGACCTTCGGCGTCGACCCGTTGGATCAAACGAAGTTTCACGTCGGACCAGTGTTCCCGGAGTGCCCCTAGGCGGTTTATGTCGATCGGGATCCCGGTTGCCTCGATCTGGCTGACGGCTTTCATGTACCGCCCGCGCAAGACGGCTCGGGGTAAGTCGAGATGTCGCTCTATGCACGGCAGCAGTCGCTCGAGCGCGCGGACATCGAACTCGCAATAATCGAGCAGGCTGGAGCGTTCCTGCTGGGTCCACGGTCCGCCTCGCAGAGCCAGCGCCCGCATCTCGTCCTTCTCGACCGCCCCTATGCTGTCCAACCCAAAGTGGGTGAGTGCGCCAACCAACGAACTGCCGCACGCCGTGGGCAAACCGTTGGTCATGTTGCGAAATTCGACAAACAGGTCCAGGACATTTGCAGGCAGTGGCCAACCTAATGCCAAGTGGCAACCGAGTTCGGCGCTCGCGTAATAGGCAACAAACAGGCTTCGCCGGTCGATTCGATACGGAGGGTCGACTAGCCGCTGGATCTCGTCTTCCCAGAGCCGAAGCTGGCGGCCGCTGTGGAGTTCCCACGCGACCAGACAGATCGGCCTTGGTAGCTCGCCTGGAGCCGCCGAAAACTCGAAGTCGATGAGGACGATTTCCTCGAAAAAAGCGTAGGTCGGGTTCCATCAGATTTCACCTCTCAATCTGCGGAGAACCGGGTGGTCGAATGAGTCAATCAGACGATCCTTGAAGGCGATCCTGAGTATTTTTTTGAACGGGAGATCAGGCCAAACTGGCTCCGTGGACTGGTTCTCTGCCTGCAAGACGAAATATTGGTGCTCGCCGGGATCCCAATAAATGCGGATCCACTGCTTCATGGCAAGCTTGGCGGCCTCAAGCGAAACACGATGGGCTTCGTGATGTTTGCCATCCGGTCCGGGCAGTCCAATGGGCCAAAGGAAAGGTTGCCCTTGACGGCTGGTGGCCAGGAAAAGGACCTTAGCCTTGAACTCCGCTACTAGCTCTGACCGGAGTTTCCGGTCAACTAAGTACGGCTCGCGCTCTTCGCTGATCTCCAAGATCGCTGTTTCAATTCGATTGTTTTCGTCGGGGCTAACTCGGACGAAGTCATCGCGGCGGGGCTTACGTACGGGAATCGATAGGTGCACACGCTGCAGGCCCAATTCCTGTCGGAAGTCCTGCCCCAGCCGTAAATTCAGAGGGTCGAATGGATCGTCGGTGGCGGGGCCACCGGCGTCATCGCCTCCGGCCGTCCTAGACCTGCCACTAAGGGTCTTCGCGGTGTGGCTACCGCTCTCTGGTTCTTGGGGTTCGGGCGCAGGGCCCGAGTTGGGTTCTTCTTTCATTTGAGTGGGATCCTCCAGCTGGACTTTTGGGCCCTCGCCCTTTCCTGTCGTTTTCATCAATGCCACCTCCAATTTCTGTAGTCATAGGGGCCACCCGACTTCGTCTGCGACCTCTACCAACCTAGTTCGAGCCTGAACAAGCTCCTTCAGTGCTGCCGAAATGCGCGAGACCTCTTCCTGGGTTGGTTGTACGTGGCCATTCTCGATCTCGGACAAGCGGCTTCGATGAATCCGTGCTCTGTTGGCCAGCAGAGCCCCTGGTATGCTGGCCAGCGTCCGCTTGCGCTTGATTTGGCGACCTATCATAGTACCTCCGCAACAAAGGTTATTCTTTAAAGTTAGGCTGAAATTTCTACAGGTACAACGGGACAATGCCGGAACAAAAAGCGCGACCCAGGACACAGCCACTAGAAGCCAACATTGGCTGTTGGTGGCGATTCGACCGCTATGTCGTCGAAAACGGGTGGATACGGCCCGCGAGGGATGCTAGTCTTACCTGCTACCAGGTCTGGGAAGAGTTCGCCGAATCCAAACGTTACAATCGAGAACCTCCACCCTACGCTTCGCTCCTCAAGCTCCTGGGCGACATTGGAGTTGACTACTCGGAAGGCAACTGGCGAGCTTCAGTCGTCAAGAGAAAAAGGGGACAGGGTGCACAGTTTATCCAGCGGGCCGGGATAGGGTACTACCCGATCCAAGCCCGTGACGGCTTCGACGACGAGGTTACATGGGCCAACGAGTCTCGTAGCCACCTGCCTCCCGAAGCGGAGACAAAAATCGCGGACTGGGCAGGCAATCACGGGCTCCTGGGCATTCTGCCGCATATCGCCGAGAACGTGACCCTTGCTCCGCGATGGATCAAGGACGACCCGGTCCTCGAACCGACTTGGTTCACACATCGGCGCCAGAACGGCAGGTGGCGCACGGAATCGCTTACCGAAGGTGGAGATCCTCCGATCAAAGCAAGCTCCGGCAAGGCTGGAAAACCCGTTACTGACGGATTCGAGGAGTACGGTCATCCAGTTCACACGACAATCCAGCACATAGACAGATTTGGCGGCTTAGGACCACAGGTTGACAATCAGGACGCTACGTCAGTTTCAGGTGGAGTTCGCGACCGAGGAGGCCGGGACAATGCCGGGACTCAAAGGAATTCCACCAATCCGACCGATCAAAGCTGACGTCGGTTGCTGGTGGAAGTTCGATCGCTACGAGATCAAGGATGGTTGGCTTCGGCCGGCTAAAGGGTCCCGGTTCGAGTGCTACCAACCTTGGGACCAGTACGAGGAAACCCAGAACGACAACCGTCCCAACGGCTCATACCTTCCCCTGCTAAAACTGTTGCGTGACCTTGGGGTCAAGCACACAAAGACCAACTGGCTAGCTGCACACTGGCTCCAGGACAGCAATGGCGAGCGGCGGTTTGAGCCGCGGTCGGGAATTGGGATTAGTCCGATAGTCGACAGAAAAGGTTTTGGGGAGTTCGGAGATGACGACAATTCAGAACGGAGACTCACTCAATTGAAGATGCTGCCACCAGGAGCAGAGGAGTTGCTCTGCAAGTGGGCGTCTTGCCACGGACTGCTTGGGATTCTCCCACACATAGCCGAAAGCGTCACCCTCTCGTCACGGTGGGCGCACATACCCGCCATCGGTAGCGGGCCAGAGGGAGAGCGTCCTCGGCAACCGCCCGAGGGTGCGAGTACTAGGCTTCGATTAGAACGCCAACGCGCGTTCAACCGGTGGCGGAACAGTTTCGAGAACCCAGTGGCCGAATCGGTCACCTACTACCGACAGAACGGCCGATGGCTGCAGCCACCGTCAACGGCACATGACGTCGAAACGAACCTTTGCCCAGTGCGCTCCGAACTGGGAAAGCCGTTAGCCCAAGAGTTCAGCGCATGGATCGTTCCGGCCCGGACGCAGCTGCGGTACATCGACAAGTTCGGGATTGGCGCGCAGCTTTTTGAGGATGAAACGCTGCTTGAGAGCTGGACGGGTTTCTTTCCCGACGTGGACTCCGAGGAAGCTGAAACCTACGCGTATCCCAGGCCGCTTACCGAACAGTTTTGGAAGGAATATGCGGAGCCAGTCGACGAGTTCATCCGGTATGCACTGATTTTTCAGCAAGCTGTGGAACCGTTCATGGATGGCTCAGAGTTAGCCGGCGTTGTACCCATCAACTGGGCGCGAGGCTTTTGGGAGTCATTGGTGGCCCCGGTCGGGATCTCCATTGCCGTTGAGAAGGGGCAGAAGAAGCAGATGGAGAGGAAGCCGCGCGAAAGTTGGATCTTTCCGTCTCTCCTATCGGCCTACGCACGCATGGCGCTTCAGGACTTGAGCGGCGGCGGCAGAATCCTCTATTGCGCGAACGAGAAATGCCGTAAGCCCTTTACCTCCAAACTCAAAAAGACTAAGTATTGTTCTGAGAAATGCGGTTGGGCGGTTCGTGTTCGTAGAAGGAGGGCAAGGTGACGGGTACATGGCGGTTTCGGAGAACTCGGCACAGAAACAAGTTTCGAAATCCAAAAAGCATCCCGGGGACATCCCCAAGCAGCTGCGCGTCGGCCTTGGGTAGAAGATTCAGGGACAGGTAACAGGGATTTCAGCTTAAACAGTGAGGGGTGTTGAGACCCGAGGTAACTTCAGCGAATCAAGTTGCGGCGCGAGGTGTATGAATCTTCTCTGCGCCAGACGGCAGAATGTTCCAATTCCACGAGACTCTAAAACTCGACCTGGATCTTGCCCCAATCGTCCGCGATCTTCGTCGCGACCGCGCGATCCCCAACGTGGCGACACACCACATCGGCCATTCCTCGCTGCAGGTCATCTACGGCGGAGAGCGGAACCAGATCACAACCCTGTACCACGCGGCCGAAACCGCGATCGAGTAGGGCGTTGGCCGCGGACACTCGAGCACTATCGCTCGAACTGTTCTGCGCTACGTCTAGAAGGGTGTCAAGAGCCTCTGCACCATAGCTCCGCGCAGCAGTCGAGATCGCTATCCCGACTTCACGGGTCACTTGGTTGCGGCTCCCCATGGGACGCCCCGCACCAGCTCTTTTACCGCCTCGCGCCATCTGATTGCTATGATAATTCTATCAATTGAGGGCCATCGCTGCGTTTGTGAATGCATTGGATGTGTTCAACGACATACTGCTTGGCGCCCTCGCCTCATAATCCAAGGTGCACGACTTGCGAGCATGTATTCGCATCCGCGAATCAGAGCGACATCAAGACCCACGAGAAGGAATCTATACCGTTTCTCCGGAAAGGCCAAGAGGCTTTTCAAGGCTGCATCAGCTCAGAAAGGACCCCTCACCGAAGCCCCGGAAACTCCCCGATTTCAACGGGCACGCTTCAGGTTCTCGCAGGCGAGATCCAATCCAGCGTCGCAGGCCTGGCTCCACGGTCTCACGGATTCTAAACCCTGTGTATCCAATGAGGCTTAACCAAAGATCAGGGTCGTAGTCTCCCCCCCGGAGCAGCCCCAAGGCCCCTGCAGCTCTAACGTCATTGTCCCAATCGCTCAACAGATCCCGGCAGAAAGACTTTTGCAGAATGGGGTAACGGCGGGAGCGTCCCGTCGAGGGAGTGCACCAGTCTGCTCAGTGGCTAAGCTGAGCGCCCCTGCCTCTGCAGCGCAACAGCTTGGCCCCGACGCCGGCGTAGGAGCCGTGCGGCATACGGCCCGCACCGGCGGCAAATCAGTGTTCCTCTCAGTAACGCTCGCCACCGGCGGCCTGCTTATGGGGCGCGAATCAGACGAGAGTGGGCGCAAACCGCACAATGTCCCCCGCGGCTAGATCCTGTGTAGTCGGCAAGTGTAGAACCAGCGGCCTGGATCAAGGCTCCGCCTAGTGGATTTATGTGGCATGATTGACGTGCTCCTTTCGGAACTGGGAGGGCTTTCGCATGCTTGCTTGGCGAATGGTTTGGAAAGACTGGGGTTTCGCCCCGACACTCTTTGGTCAGGCAAAACACTTCTTGGAGTTGGCCGAGGGGGATGCGATCCCCAGCGCTGCTGAGGCTTACATTCGAGCATCAATTGTGTTCGCTCTCGTTTCCTTCGAGGCCTACTTCTTTGAGCTAGGGCGTGTTAACACTAACGTGGGATCTCGAAACGAAGAGCCTCGACGATGAGGGCGAAGTGGAGGAAGGCGAGGAACATCACGTCGAGCTTGTCGAAGCGGGAGAAGATTCGGCGGAATCCCTTGAGCCGGCGGAAGAGTCTCTCGACCTCGTTGCGGCGGCGATAGAGTACTCGATCGAACTCCCACGGCTTCAAGCGGGTACGCTTGGGCGGCACGACGGGAATCCATCCGAAATCCAGAGCCAGTTGGCGTGTCTGATCGTCCTCATAGGCGCCGTCCATGAGCAGCGGCAGCGGCTCGGGCAGTGGCCCCAGACCGCCCAGCAGCTCACGGCCATGCTGGGCGTCGTGAGCTTGGCCGGGCGAGAGAGCGAACGTTATCGCCGTTCGAGCATCTGCGGCAACCATATGAATCTTGGTGGTCCATCCGCCGCGGGATTTGCCGATCGCCTGCGGACCGTTTTTTTTAACGCACCGGTGCCGTCGGGATGAACCTTCCCGATGGTCGAGTCCATCGACACGGCTTCGATTTTGATGCGGACCAGTTGCTCGCGCTGCAGTTTCTCGAAGACGGCGTCGAGCACGCCGTTCTTCGACCAGCGGTTCATGCGGGTGTAAATGGTGTGCCAGTTGCCGAAGCGCTGGGGCAAGCCGCGCCATTTGCAGCCCTGCTCGGCGACATATAAAATCGCGTTTAAAACCGTCAGGTTCGACAGGCTCACGTTGCCCCGCTGGCGCGGCAAAACCGGCTCGATGCGGAGGTATTGCTGCTCGGTGATTTCCATACATCACCAGTATAGCAGCTTTTCCAGATTAGTGTTAACAGACCCTAGTACAAGCGTACATTCAGCAGAACAAAGGGGCCATCAACCCGGCGGCATTGATTAAGGTCGAAGACGAACTTCAAGGGAAAAGGGGGGGCATTACTGAAGCGATCCAGAAGTGGCCGAAGCTCTTAACTGGCAAGCCACTGGATAAGACGGCGAAGCCGTACCGAGACCTTTTAGACTTCATCAGCTATCGGAATCTTCTCCTCCATGGCAAGATCACCGAAAAGATTCGTTGGTCGGGCAAGTTGGCGCAACACGTTGAAACAGTCGACAGTGCCGATCTGGCTCAGAGGACAGTGTCAAACATGGTCAAAGTTATGGCCAAACATTTCGGCTTCGATACTCCGAAGTGGGCTTCGGAAAAACACTAGTTCGTCAGGCGAGTTGTCCTTCGACAAGCTTTTCAGCATTCTGCTCGACATGGCGAGCCTCGCTGAAACGTTGTCGAAGATCGAGCGGGACAGGGAGTAGACGATCGACACCAAGCGTTATTCACAGCCAAGCTCGGCTTTCATTTCCGCGAAGGTTACGATCCCATCCGACGGCTTCATGTCGTCGATGATCGGGGCGAAAAGGTAGTCTCCGCTCAGCGACATGCGGTAGCACTTGTTCTTGGTGAATGTCTTCCCGTCGAGGGATCGTTGGTAGACGAGCCTGACGAGGAGGAGCTGGCTTAAGGACCCAGGCGGGTCCTGCCTCAGTACCTCGTTAACCTTGTCCTGAAACCCCCTGCAAGCCACCTCGATCGTCGCCGTTTCACCCGCCGGGAGCTGCTCAATTCTGGGTTGATTTGATGTCACCACGTACCGCACCGAGGAATGTGGCGTCAGGTTCCCGCCAACGGGCCTGTGCATCAAGAAGCAGGTTTCGTAGACCTCGACGCTGCTAATCTCGGACATCCCGGAATTTCGCAGTGCAAGGAAAAACACTCCATTCTCAGCTTCGACCCTTCGGTCCGGTAACGAGATGCTCGGATCCACACTCAGCGCCATCTGGTTGCGGCCTAGTTCCAGGGCCATCCGGCTGATCTCTGCTTGGCTGTCGGCGATCTCTGCCTGTCTGTCTGCGATGTCGAGCGCTTTGTAAGCGAAAAAGACAAGACACGCGCTGAACACCACTTGCAGCCAAGCGGTCCGGTCGAGCCGTCCCCACCACACGGGTCCAGTTTGTTGCCCCGGCGCACGCCCCGTGCCAAACTCCTGCTCGTTCTTCGGTGCATCAGACGCGCCGTTTTCCTCTTTTGATTGGGGTGCCATGCGGGTACGGACAGGGTAGCTGAGCTACGCCCGCGCTGCAACGTTACGTCGCACTGCCTGCACGTTCGGCCTTCCGTCTTCGTCGATCTGGCACTTGGATTGGGTCTGGTCAGGGCGATCCAGCCCCGCTCGTACCCACATGACCGACACCGCTCGACCTTGCCTGTCGGCAACTCCCCACCGCGTGCTGCTCCACGCTAAGCGCCTTAGCCTCCCGGCACAGGGAGCACCTAGATCCGCCCTTGTCGGCATCGGTTGATCCAGCGCCTGGATTGGATGGATGATGACTTGGCCGTTACAGAGGATTTAGGATAGGTCAGGTCGGTACGCCACTTCCGCGAATCCCCCTTCGCGGGAGCATGTCGAGTAGGCCGAAAATGACGCGGGTCGGGACCGGGAGTAGAAAAACATGCTCTGCCCTCTTGACAGACCAACTCAGATAGCTGGGCTACTTTCCTGCGCCGCTGCGTGGCTTAACGGCACTGAGTGACGGCTTCCGCCTGGGCTGAGCGTGGACTTCCGTCTCGGGCTGAGCGTGGACTTCCGTCCACGCCTCTGTTGCTTCTTTCCGAACTTCCGCGATATGCCGACCTAGACCTTGCGCTTTCTTGTATCGGCTAGGCTGAATTTCTGGTGCCAGGTGGACTCGGCGCCTCCGCCGTAGCGGTCGATCACGACTTCGACAACGTACGGGTTGCCGTCCCTGGTCGCTTTGATGCCGCGCTTGAGTGCCGATTCCAGTTGGCTGGAAGCTGTCACCTGTTCCCCGGCAACGCCCTGACTGTCGGCTAGCTTGACGAAGTCGATATCGGGATCGCCCAAATACATTCCGGTGTAGTGGCCGCTGGACGCCATCTTATTTTGATAGCGGTAATAGGCTCCCCGGACGGTCTGGTAATTGTGGTTGTTCGAGACAACAGTCAAGACGGGGACGCTGTAACGCCTCTGGGTCCAGAAGCCGGAGGCGCTGTACATGACCGAGCCGTCGCCGATCGTGCAAACCACTTGGCGATCCGGAGCCGCCAGCTTGGCGCCGGTCGCCGCGCCGATGCCCCAGCCGAGCGAGTGGCCGGTGTTGTCGATCCACATCTGCTCGTCTTCGCGATACCCGTAGTTGAAGAAATCGCGTTTGGCGGTGAGATTCTCGCTGACGACGATCGCGTCAGGGTCGATCGTTCGGGCCATGACCGCGCCCAACTCGTCAGGGTGGATGACCGACTTACCGAAGTTCTTGCGGGCCGCCGTTTCGACGCGTTCACGTTGAGCTTTCGTGAATGCCCGGACCTTCTCGCTGCGAGGCTCCGCCATTGCTTTCAGGCGCTGCTTGGTGACCATGCCGTCGATGGCTGAGCTGAGGTCTCTGAGGGACTCCTTGACATCGCCAACGACTGCTACATCGGTAGGATAGTTGCGTCCCATGTGCGAGGTGTCGATTCCGATTCGAACGAAGCGCGCGCCATAAGGAGCCTCGGGGACGCTGGGAACGGTGTAGCTACCGAAGTCGAACGATCCGATCGAGAGAATCAAGTCCACGCCGGGTTTTTGCAGATCGGAACCTGACCGGAAGCGCCCGGCGAAGAGCGGGTGCCGCATCGGGAAGTTCTGGAATGCCTGCCGGGTGTAGGTGACCGGGAGCCCCAGTTTCTCGGCGAACGCGACCATTTCGGCCTGTGCGCCCGACTTCCAAACTTCGTCGCCGACGACCACGACCGGGTTTCTGGCTTCAACCAAAAGCTTTGCGGCCTTTTCAACGGACGCCGCGGAGGGGCGCACTTTACTGCGCAGCAAGAAACGTTCCGCCGGAAGAATCGTTGCTTCGATGCCTTTCGCCTCCAGAGCGTGCTGGGCCATGGCCAGGTAGACCGGCCCGCCTGGCTCGGTTGCGGCTACTTTGAGGGCGCGCCGCACCATCAAGGCCAGGCTTCGCCCATCGCGCGACTCCCAAGAGATTTTCGTGAACTGCCGATTGACGTCCTTCTGATCGAACCCGGGACGCGGGGCCAGCCCGGCATCATCGCTCCACAGCTCGTTGTCGTTCATACCGGCCGTGACCACAATGGACGAGCCGTCCTTGCTGGCGTTATACATCTGGCCGGCGGCTTGGGCTGTTCCAGCAATGACATGCACGTTGACGAACGAAGGCTGCTGCGTGACGCGATGGTAGCCGTCCGCCATCGAGATCACGATACCCTCATGCAGCCCCATGATGAGCTGCATGTCGGTTTGATCCGAAAACGCGTCAAAGAAGCCGACCTCGAACGAACCGGGATTCGTGAAGAGATATTTTATGCCGGCCGCTTTCATTTGGGCGATCACCATTTCGCCACCCGTTCCCGACGCTTTGCTCACGCCCGGGGTGTCTTGCCCGATGGTGGCGGCACTTTCGGAAGCCTCCAGCGGAGTCAAAACGGCTTGAGCTGCCGCGGCGGTGAAGCCGAGCCCCACCATTCGCTCGACGAAGCCACGTCTGGAAAGGTCACTTTTCAGAAAACGATCAACGAGTTGTCTCATTTGGTTAATCTCCTCGAGGGGGCGGTCTCATCGGGCAGGGCCGGGCGAACGGCGCCACCCGCTTGAAGTATTCTAGCGCTAACTGTGCCGCCTCACACAAGAATTTTCGGATTGAACCAGAATCATGCAGGGTTTGCCGTGGGGAGCACCCAGAGCGGCAAGGCAGCAGGCTGATCGAATGTCACGATTCCTCGAGAAGGCAAGGGTCAGGTCTGAAGCCGATCCTGATTAGTAACTCCATCTTGCAGTCCAATTGGCCAACCTCAACTACTTCTTCCTGGCAACGATCGTGCGACCTGGCGAATACAAGACTAGTTCGTTGAAGGTGTCTGAAGCGTTCCTTCGGAACTCGATGCGGACAGCAGGGGTTCCTTCCAAAGAGAAAGTCGTGCCTCTTTGGGGAACGAGTTCGCGAACGGGCTGACCAGGAAGACTCCATGCGAGGGCGTGCTCACCCTTTAATGAGACAGAAGCGACAGCACTCGCAAGCTGGTATTCCCCGACGAATGGTTGAAGGAAGCTTATCTCCCTCATCTTGCTGTCAGGCAACCGGGCGAAGAAGACGGGCAACACGCTGGGCTCCAGGATCATGGAGAGCTTTTCGATGTCACCACTGAGGTTCGAGTGAAACTGCACCTTCATATGTTCAATCGGATCTAGTGGGTTGTCCGGCACCTCGAACACATCGTAGTGGTAGTGCCTGAGCGGTGAGACCATCCGGTTGAACGCAAGTTCGAGATCTTCTCCAGCGACGTCGATTTTGACGTGGCCATATCCTGGATGTTCATACTGAGCTGCGTACTCTTCCAGTACACGCGACGGTTTGGTGCCTGGCTTCCGTGTGGTCAGTCCTCTCTGTTTTGCTTCGTCCTCCGCATCCTCACTGCGCTGCTGATCCTTCTTGAATCGTTCGCTCCATGTGACCTGATCTAGCCCAAGAAGACGGTCGAATATATAGTGCGTGACTATGGATGTCAGCGGATTCGGAGAGAGGTTGGTTAGCACCATCACACCGATCTTCTCCTGCGGAAGAAAGTTGAGCAGCGAGATAAAGCCGTCGATCCCCCCGCCGTGTTGGACCAGTTTGTGCCCGCGGTAGGCAGAGATGTACCACCCCATCCCATAGCTGGTATGCCCCAGTTCGGAGAACCGGATTCCCGACGCCAGCGCCATCTGTGGAGTCTGCATCTGGACGGTGTTGCTCACCGAGAGGATCTGCTTCTGCCCGTGCTTGCCGTTGTTGAGATGGAACAGCAGGTATTGAGCCATGTCTTCAATGCTGGAGTTGATCGAACCAGCGGGTCCAATCTCGTCGATGTTCCGGAATGGAACTTGCTTTACCTCTTTTTCTACCTTGCTGTATCAAGCGCCTCGCCGCACGCGACAGCACTAACGCAGTCCGAAGCTGAGTCTATGAAACCAGGATGGAAACGACAATGTCCCCAGACCTTGCAATCGCGCGTCGAAAGCTCTCCCGATCAATCTCATCGATGTACGAGTCTCTGTCTGTGGTGACCAGCCTCCCGTCTTTGATGTTCCTGCCACCGAGGAGCAGGTACGGACCAGATCTCTTCCTCTCCGTAGGCTTCGGGGCAAAACCCGAAAATACGGTGGCCAATTCAGAGATTCTCTTGAGCGGCGCAACTCATGCTCTTGCTCGCCATGTGCCGTGACCTCCCTTCGTCGTGCCGTCCTGCTTAACGAGACTTGCGACCACAACTGCTACGAGCTTCACGGTTGCCCCCAGTGGCAGCATATCCGAAGGACATCGAGGATCTGCGCAGGGTCTGCTGGCAAAACGACGATATCAAATCGAACCAGGAACTCACGACGAGGCTGAGTGAAAGCGCAAGTCACCAACTGGCAGGAAGCGGGAGATCAAAGTTTGTGGGTGACCGCCCTACTGTGCGAGCCAAAAGGTGCCAAATGTCTGTCTGTCACCCCGTGGCTACTTGCCCCGAACGACCTTGTCTATCTCCACGCTAATTAGCTTGACCGTACCACCTGAATTATGCACTGCCGGTGCACCTGGTGAGGGTTGAGCCGCCAGGAACCATTTGGGGACCCCCGAAAACATGGGGTAAAAAGGTAGGCTGGCAAAGATTTCAGCTTCGCCAGTCAACCCCAAGGAGGTCACCCAAATGGTTACCAAACGAAAACAGCATAGCTCCCGAAGGCCCGTCAAACAAGGCCCCGGCGCGAGGGCCCCGCGGCCCAATAAAATCGGGGCTGCCACGCCCTATCACTTCCGTGGCAAGAATCTGACTCCCTACGGCGGCTTGCTGCCCGTCGCCACCCTGCTCGAAAAACTCGGTTTCCAAGCGCTGCTGGAAGAAACCCTCACGACCAAACGGATCACCCGAGCCATGAGCCCCTACCAGTTCGTGCTGGCCCTCGTGCTCGGCCTCTATGTCGGCTTTGCGCGGCTCAACCAACTCCGCTTCATCGCTCGCGACCCCATCCTGACCGGCATCTTGCAAGTGACGCGTCTGCCGCCGCAGTCCACGCTGTGGCGCTTTCTGGCCTCGCTGCACCTCAACGTGGCGAAGCAGATCCTTTCCATTCAGCGCTAGCTGCGGGAACGAGTCTGGGCCGCGGCCCACGTGAAGTTGGAGACGGTGACGCTGGACACCGACACCACCGTGCATACCCTCTACGGCCGCCAGATGGGCGGGCGCAAGAGCTACAACCCCAAGAACAAGGGCAAGCGCAGCTACCAGCCGATACTGACCTTCCTGGCCGAGACACGCGAATACCTGATGGGCGGGTTGCGCAACGGCGACCGGCCCACGGGCCGACAGATCGCCGCCCACCTCGAGAGCGCTTTCCGGACTTTGCCGGGCGGCGTGAAGAAAGTCCTGGCGCGGGCCGATTCCGGCTTTTATTGCTGGGAGGCGGTGGAGGCCTATGAAAAGGCGGCTTGTCAGTTCGTCATCGTGGCGCGCAAAACGCGGCGCCTGGTCGAGCGCTTGCAGCAAGCAGAATGGAAACCCTCCCCCCGCTCCGACGCGGACGCGGAATGCGAATTCCTCTACCAACCGCAAGACTGGGCGCGGGCCTGCCGTTTCCTGGCGCTGCGTTACGAAAACGAGCCCAAGGCCGGCGCGGCCGAGCAATACCAGTTGTTCGCCACCAGCGCTTACACCTACCGCGTGTTTGTCACCAATCTGGCCGAGCCGATCGCGGCGGTGGTGTGGTTTTACAATCAGCGCGCCGGAGCCGAGAACCTGATCAAGGAGGCCAACAACGACGCCGGGCTGGCGGCCCATCCCTCGCGCCGCTTTGACATGAACCGCAATCACTTTCAGTGGGCCATGCTGGCCTACAATCGCAACTGCTGGCTGCTGCTGTTCAACCGCGAAGCCCAGGCCAGCGTGGAGACGCTGCGGCACACCACCCTGGCGACGGCGCGGCTGCGTTTTCTGTTCGTGGCGGCCAAGATCTGGCGGCACGCCGGCAGAACGGGTGTCAGCTACAGCGATCATTATCAGGAAAAGGGCCTGTTTGAACGGCTGATGCGACGGCTGCGGGCGATGGGGCCGCCGGGATCGAGCTTGGCGCCGGTGGTGGAGGGTGCGCTGAGCTGAGGGGCACTCCATGCATAAAATTTCATGCACTCGCCGCAACGTACTGGGAACACGCCGCTTGCCAGCCCGCTTTTGCCCTGCCGGGATCAGGAGGCGGCTCAAACGGGGAGGGAAACAGCAGAAAAGACGACTTGAGAAATCACTGAGTTGACACGAGTGCCGCTATCGCCACAACTCCATCGACGATGGCTACGCCGAATCTGTGCATAATTCAGGTGTAAGTATGTATGAGAGTATCGTCGTCGGGGCTGTGGGAATGTGGGAATCGCTTTAGCGATTTCCAAGGGACGGTGGGAAGGGTGGGAAACCTGTCGCTGCGATACGAACCCGCTTCGCGGTTCGCTGAGGTTTTCCACGCTTTCCATCCGTCCCGTCATTTCCATAGCCCTTGTTTTTTATGTCGTCGCCGCGCGTTTTTTCGATCGCAGCGACTTGCGCCAGGGGTGGTCCGCCGATGGCTTTTTCCCCTGCCGAGCTGCTCGTTGCTTCGGCTCGGGACGCAGCTTCGGCGCCGGCCGGGCGATCTCCTCAAAAGCCACCGCGCGGTCTTCGTAGACCACTTGCAACTCGCCCTCGCACGCTTGCTGCACGGTGACTCTCGCGCCTGTCCCCAGAGCCTGATTGCGCTTCGGTTTCAACTGCAAAAAGCGGTTCTCGAATCGCACCACCCGGTCGCCGGAAACCACCCGCTCAGCCTCCAAGCAGAACACCCACTTCAAGTCCAAACGCTTCGATAAGCGCCGATGAAAGTCCGCTCCCGCCGACGGCTCACAGCCGAACTTGGCGTTGTGCTCGGGCAGATACTGCTCGTCGAGATAGCGGTTCGCCGCCTTGTAATCAGCAATGCCTTGCAGTCGCATCTTCTTGATCAGGCGGTCTTGATGCGTGCCGTGATGGCGCTCCACGCGGCCCTTGGCTTGCGGTGACGAAGCGGCGATGATCGCAATGCCCAGCTTGGCGCACATGCGTCCGAACTGCGTCTCGGGCTCGATGCCTTCGATCGCTTCACGCGAGGTCGGCTGGCGTAGGTAGACGTTTTCCCAGTCGCAATAGAGCGCCTTCGGAACGCCGTATTGACGCACCCAGGCTCCGAGCAAGTCGGCTGCCGCCCAAGTCGTTTCCTCGTTCGAAAAACGGCACAGCGCCACTCCGCTCGCATCGTCGACGAAGTTCATCAGGCAACCTTTCGGCCCGCGTCCTTCGAGCCAGTCGTGGTGCGAGCCGTCGACTTGGATCAGCTCGCCAAAGTGCGCTTTACGCTGTCGCCGCGAGCGGTGCGGCTTGCGTTTGCGGCGGCGGCTCCACAGGCCGCCGGCGAGCATCCAGCGCCGCAGTGTTTCGCGCGGCACTTCGAGACCGTGATCAGTCGCCAGATGTTCAGACGCCGGCGTCAGCCCAAAGCGCTCGTGCGGTTCGCCGCAGTAGTTCTCGCGCACCAACTCGAGAACCTGCTCGCGGCGTTTGTCATTGGCTCGGTTCGAAGCGCGGCCGACGTTGCCATGCATCAGAGCTTTGCTTCCTCCCTCGCCATAACGCTTCTTGAGCCGCTTCGCCTGGCGGTAGCTGAGCTCAAGCAGCTCGGCCGCTTCGGTCAATTTCAGATCGCCTCGTTTCACTCGGCTCAGCACTTCGCCGCGCCTCAACTCTTTGTCGTTCATCCATGTCCTTTCCAATCTCGGCTCCTCCTTCGGAGCCTCAGATTAGGGGACATTTCTATTGGGCGCTTAAGGGGACATTATCATTGGGCTACAACACCTTGTTCTTCCGCTAGGAAAGCCCGCGCCTCGTCCGGCGGCCACCCACTGAGCCGAAACGCTTGAATTCGTTTTTATGACGAGATTCCGCGAGCCTCGATCGGCTGGGCGGGTACAGCGACCCTTCTCACCGCCAGTTCAATGTCGCCCGAGTTGTTGCTGTATTTGGATGGAAGGTCGTTGGCAAAAGCGGCAAAATCACCGTCCATCGACGGGGTGAATGTGCGCTCAGCCCCGCCCGCCCCAATCCGGAATAATTCCTCCTCGTCGCCGACGGCGCCTATCATTTCAAACCAGTCGGCCTCGGGGTAACGTCTCCAGGGCTCGGCAAGTTTGAGGACCGACTCCTTGAAGAAGGGCAAGTCTTTGGTCTTCCAGCCTTCTGGGCCGCAGGTGATGTCGGCATCTTTCCACGTGTCGCCGGCCGGAATTTCAAAACAATAGTGATGACCCGCTTTCATCCGCACGCCTGACCAGTTACTTTTTCGAGCCGAGTATACGGTGAAGGTTCTCTCTTCGCCGACATCGAGTTCAGACGAACGAGCCGTTGGGTGGTAATCGTCTCCGTCCTCTACGACCCGGCGAGGGTCCTTTTTCGGGTCGAGGTTCTCGCTGATTGGCGCGTCCGGATCGCTGGCGAGCCGGGCCTTTTTGATCGAATTGGGGCGAATCCCCACGCCCGCGGCCGAAGCCCTCTCGAACATCCAGCTCAGCGCGATGTTTGACCGGCCGACATTTTCGTTGCCGCCGCCAATGTCGCTGTGAACACCTCGAAACCACAGCTCTTCGACGCTGTCTGGGGCTCCGTCCTCACACAGTCTTGTTATCGCGAACGTCTGCCTGCGCTCGTCCAGAGCTATTGCGTGGGCACACGAAGCCGCATTGCCGGGAACCTTCAGGTTCCAACCGACATTCAGTTCCTGGAAGTGCAGCTCGCCCACGTCGATCGGGATACCGAATGAGCCCACCACGTCCCAAACTCCCAAGAAACGAACATTGGGAATAGTGGTGGCTCCATCCGCGGTACGCACTCCCTTCTCGTTGATTACATTGGCAAAGTTTACGGCTAGCGCGGCGCCGCGGCTGAACCCAACGATGTCGATATCGTGATCTCCCGCCTTCCAGTTTTCAGCCAATGCTTGGTACATCTCGTAAGTACGGGTGCGTCCGCCGGCTCCGAAAATACCGCCGATGACTCGTCTCAAGAAACGGAATCGAGTCCCGACCCCTTCGACGTAGTTCGTTCTGCCAACATAGGCATCTCGAAAGCGCACAACGTTAGAATCTTTCGAAGGGGTTTCTTCATCTTCGTTCCACGTGCCGTCAAATGCGTAAAGCGCCATCGCCGTCCTCCATGAGGGAACCCTAATCTCGGGACACCTCTCTACCTACATAAGCGTAACGTGGCTCAAAAATGGGCCACAGTGCTTCTGAGCCTTGATGGCGCACTCACCTGCTAGCCTGAATAGCAGGTGGCCGACATGCGAACTATAGCCTTTCTATCACCCGCTGAAACCTCACGGAATCTTGCGCGCTGCTCGCCGTTTTCACTGCCGGGGGCATGGCGGTTTCGGCTCCTCTCTTTTGCGCTTTTGCTGCCACTGGTTGGTCTAAATATGTTTGGTCAAGAAATCGACATCCTTTTCAAGAAATTCGTTCTCGACAATGGTCTGACCCTGATTGTCCACGAAGACCACAAGGCTCCCATCGCAGCCGTCAACGTCTGGTATCACGTTGGCTCGAAAAATGAGAAGCCAGGCAAGACCGGCTTTGCGCATCTGTTCGAGCATCTGATGTTCAACGGTTCAGAGAACTTCAACGACGACTACTTCATCCCGTTCGAAAAAGTTGGCGCGACCGACATGAACGGCACGACCAACGTCGATCGCACCAACTATTTCCAGAACGTTCCGACGCCGGCGCTCGACCTTGCCTTGTGGATGGAGTCCGACCGCATGGGGCACCTGCAGGGAGCCATCGATCAGGCCAAGCTCGACGAGCAGCGCGGCGTCGTCCAGAACGAGAAACGCCAAGGTGAAAACGCGCCTTATGGCGTCGTCCGCCAGCTTGTGACTGAGAACACTTACCCGGCCGGGCACCCTTATTCTTGGACCACGATCGGTTCCATGGAAGACCTCGACGACGCCTCGGTTGAAGACGTGCAAGAGTGGTTCAAAACCTACTACGGAGCCGCGAACGCCGTCATTTCGGTTGCCGGCGACGTCAACCCTGAAGAAGTGAAAGCCCGTGTTGAGCATTACTTCGGAGACATACCCGCCGGCCCTCCGGTTGCGCGGCACCGAACCTGGATCGCCAAGCGCAGCGGCTCGCATCGCCAGACCGTGGAAGACCGCGTCCCCCAAGCGCGCATCTACAAAGTGTGGAACGTTCCCGAGTGGGGGACGCCCGACGCCAGCTATCTCGACCTCGCTAGCGACGTGCTGGGGTCGGGCAAGAACTCGCGCTTCTACAAACGCCTGGTTTACGAAGACCAGATCGCCACCAATGCCTCTGGTTACCTCAGCCTCAATGAGATCGGCGGACAGTTTTGGGTTGTCGGGACGGCTCTGCCCGGAAAGGACCTCGCCGAGGTCGAAGCCGCTCTTGATGAGGAGTTGCAGCGTTTTCTCGATCAAGGACCCACCGAGGAAGAAGTCCGGCGGGTCAAGACGCAGCACGTCGCTCGATTCGTCCGGGGCGTCGAACGTATCGGCGGCTTTGGCGGTAAGTCCGACATCCTGGCGCGGAATCAAATCTACGCCGGTCGCCCCGACCACTACAAAATTGCACTGAAACGCGTGCAGGATGCGACGGCTGAGGACCTGCAGGAATCCGCCCGGCGCTGGCTCTCTGACGGTGTTTACGCTCTTGAGGTTCACCCCTACGCGACCTACACGAACAAAGAAGATGGAGCCGACCGGACCAAACTTCCCGAGGTCAAGAAACCACCGGAGCTGGTCTGGCCCGACCTGAAGAAGACAACCCTTTCCAACGGGCTGAAGGTCATCTTGGCCGAGCGTCAAGAAACCCCGGTTGTCGAGTTTGAATTGCTTTTGGATGCCGGTTTCGCCTCCGACCAATTCGCGTCCCCGGGCGTTGCAAGCTTGGCTATGTCGATGATGGACGAGGGCACGAAAACGCGCTCAGCGCTTGAGATCAGCAAAGAGCTGGCCATGCTGGGAGCGAACCTCGGTACGTCGTCTCATCTGGACAGCTCGACCGTCACGCTTTCCGCCTTGAAGCAGAACCTTGATGCGTCGCTCGACATCTTCGCCGACGTCATTCAGAACCCTGTCTTTCCTGAATCAGAGCTGGATCGGCTCCGTAAACAGCAGCTCGCCCGCATCGGGCAGGAAAAATCCAGTCCGTTCGCGACGGCACAGCGTTTATTGCCCGGCCTGCTCTACGGGACCGGTCATGCCTACGGGAATTCGTTCACTGGCACCGGCACCGAGGAATCGGTGAAGGCCATGACTCGCGATGATTTCGAGAAGTTTCATCAGACCTGGGTGCAGCCCTCGAACGCCAGACTGATCGTGGTCGGCGCGACCACGATGGAGGAGATCAAGCCCAAGCTCGAATCACGCTTTAGCAACTGGAAAGACGGCGCCCGCCCTCCTGAGAAAAACCTGGCGCGCGTGGAGAACCCTTCCAAGAGCGTCCTTTATGTCGTCGACAAGCCGGACGCTCTGCAGTCGCTGCTGATCGGTGGGCTGATCGCTTCGCCCACCAATAGTCCTGACCGCATCAAGATCGACACCATGAACTCGATTCTCGGCGGGACATTCACTGCACGTATCAACATGAACCTTCGCGAGGACAAGCATTGGTCCTACGGCGCGCGAAGCATGCTGCCCAACGCTCAAGGGCAGCGGCCCTTCATGGTGTATGCGTCCGTGCAGACGGATAAGACCAAGGAGTCCATGGTTGAGTTGGACAAAGAGTTGCGCGGCATTCTCGACGGCCGTCTGGCCACCGAAGATGAGCTGGACAAAGCCAAGAAGGGTCAGACGCTGAAGCTGCCCGGGCAGTTCGAAACGAAACGCGCGCTGCGGGATTCGATTGGCAATATCGTCACTTTCGGCCTGTCGGAAGATTACTACGCCACGCTGGCCGACAGGATCCGGGCGGTCGAATTGGCCGACGTCAGCGAGGCCGCCAAACAAATCATCCAACCCGGCAACATGGTCTGGATCGTCGTGGGAGACCGCGCCGAAATCGAAAGCGGCTTGCGAGAACTCGGCTTTGGTGAAACGCGCCTGATCGATGCCGACGGCCAGCCGGCGGAATGATCGGGCGGGTAGCTCTTGTGTGACGTCGCCGGACGTCGCACTAAACCCGACCTGCACGGCTGAAGCACGCTACGGATAAAACCAAGCCTTAGCCTGCATTTCTCAGCACGTGGCGAGACGAAATGCGTGAGAGGCGGTCAGTACGAGGCGCGCGCCGCTTGACGACCCCCCACTTGATCAACGAGGCGTACTCGGACAGTACCTTGAGCACGGCGAGCAAGCGCAACGAAGTAATGGCGGGCCTCTTGCGTGCTTCGGCCGTCAGGTGGTGAGAAATGCAGGTTAGGCTCAGCTCACCCTTAAGGAAGCCCCTTATGGGCAAGGATTTCTAGAAATGGATTGGCAATTCCTAGTCGGCGTCTCTGGTGGGATCGGAGCATGGTGTTGGACGGCTTTTGTGTGGCTCAAATCGCAATCACAGCAGCGAGCCCAGGATGAGTATAACCGCGAGGAGAAGTTATACCGTGAACTCTTGACCTCCCTATCCGCCTTTTACGCAGGCGGGACTTCGGCTGGCGCCGCACAGTTCTTGGAGCAAACGCGCTTGGCATGGCTGTATGCACCAGACGATGTGATCAACAACCTGTATGCTTTCCTGAACACGCAAAAACCTGACGTTCCAAAGCCACAGAAGGATTTGGAAGGCCGGCGGACCATGGCAAGTTTGGTTGCCGCGATCCGCGCCGACTTGTTCGACACGGTCAAGAAGACCACTCAACTCTCTGCTTCCGATTTCCAGCATATAGGGTGAATCCCCCAGGTCGCCCGCTCAAAATGAGACAACGGCTCTTTTCATAGGCCGGGGACACCCTCTTGCTAGCCACGGGTGCGCGAAATGGATGTGGGCGACTCCACCGTAGCCCCCGACCCCGCCAGTCGGAGCCACGCCCGGCGGCCCCCTATCTCCCCCAAAACCCCAACTTCGAGCCACGGATTTCTGAGAGCACTAATCCCATTGTTATCAACAAATGCGCCCGCTTGAGACTTGACAAACACGAATGCTCCGCTATGCTGAGAACGGCGAACGGATCGGCCAGCAGGTGATCGATCACAGCGCGGTTGACAAACGCCCGTTCACGAAAGGAATGAAAAAGGTGAGTTGGTTCCTGAAGGGGCAAAAAACGCGATATCATGAAAATATCTGCAAAATCCTGCAATCGAGGTTGTTAGTTCACTGAAATCAAAGAACTTACGGATTTCTTTGAATCATCCGCCAAGGCGCCCAGGGTCAACAGTTAACGTATATAGTCTTCGCGAAAGACACGAAATTTGCCGAGAAAGAGGGTCGACAGCCCCGGTCTTCGCCCAGGCAGCAACCGCTACCGCAATAACTCCAAGGATGCCCGCACGTTTATGTCGCTCACCCTGCGACTCATGCACAGATCCAAGTGGTTTAAACTGAGAGCTAGTCATGGCCCGAATTGCACTCCTCGCCCTTCTGATCCCCCTGTTTCTTCAGGCCAACGAACTTTCCGACAAGGCCGTCACCGTCCTGAAAGAAAACTGCTATGTCTGCCACGGGGCGGCCATGCAACTGTCGAAGCTCGACTTGCGCACCAGGGATTCAATCCTTCGCGGGGGCGAACGCGGCGCTGCCGTCATCCCCAACTACCCCGAGCAGAGCCTGCTTTACAATTTCGCCATCCACAAACGAAACCCGACGATGCCGCCCGGCAAGAAGCTTCCCGAGGCAGACCTCGAAGTGCTGCGGCGGTGGATTGCCGCAGGCGCGATTCTTGAAAACACGACACCCGCAGAGATGGACAAGAAGGCCGCGCTGGCGAAGATGGAAGAGCGGCCCATCACCGCCGAGGAGAGGAAGTTCTGGTCATTCCAGCAGCCGGTGCGGCATCCGCTGCCGAAGGTCAAAAACGACTCCTGGGTGCGAAATCCGGTCGACGCGTTCCTGCTCGCAGCGATGGAAGAGAAGGGCCTAAAACCTTCCCCCGAAGCCGGCAAGCGCACACTGGTCCGGCGAGCCTACCTCGACCTGATCGGTCTGCCTCCAACCCGCGAACAAGTACAGGGCTTTCTCGATAACGATTCCCCCAAGGCTTGGGAGCGCCTGGTGGATGAGCTGCTAGCGTCGCCTCACTACGGTGAGCGCTGGGCCCGGCACTGGCTCGACTTGGTACGTTTCGCCGACTCCGGCGGGTTCGAGCGTGATTTTGACTGGCCGAGCATGTGGCGCTACCGCGACTATGTCGTCGACTCACTGAACACGGACAAGCCTTATGACCAGTTCGTCCGCGAACAGATCGCCGGCGACGAGATCGCTCCCGATTCCGCGGAAGCCCAGATCGCCACGGCCTTTCTGCGTCTCGGCCCCGACAACAACAACAAGGACGAGCGCACCCGCATGGATGAGCTGGATGACATCCTGGCCACCACCGGGCTCACCTTCCTTGGCATGACCGTGCAGTGCGCCCGCTGCCACAATCACAAGTTCGACCCAATACCTCAGAAGGACTATTACCGCATGCAGGCGGTTTTCTTCTCGACCAAACTCACCGACCACCCGCTCGTTGGCGCGGAAGAAGTAGAGCGCGTCGAAACGGAAAACAAGCGAATCGACGATCTCCAGAAACCGCTCAAGGAACAAAGCAAGGCTCTTCTGCAGCCTCATCGCGACCAGCTGTTCAAGGAGTACCTCGCGGAGCTGCCCGACTATATGCAAGCGGCCTGGAATACTTCCGAGGCCGAGCGCACTGACGGCCAGCGGCTCAACGCCCGCCAGCTCAAGGCCGCCTTTGACAAAGATTACAGGGACGACAAAACGGTTCTGCCGCGCGCGACAGACGCCGAGCGGCAACAGCACGAGAAGCTGCGCCTCGAGATCGAGCAACTCGATAAGAGCCGGCCGGAACCTTTTCCGACGGCCATGACCATTACCGAAGACGGCCGTGACGCTCTGCCGTCCTACTTCCTGCATCGCGGAAGTCCGGACAATAAGGGCTCGCTGATGGCTCCAGGCGTGCTGACTGTCGCGAGTCGCAGCGACCCTGATTTCCCGCCGGCCCCCGAGCAATCGTCCACGAGCGGGAGGCGTAAGGCGTTTGCTGACTGGGTCGCTTCTCCGGAAAATCCGCTGCCGGCCCGGGTGCTCGTCAACCGCCTTTGGCAGCATCACTTCGGCGAGGGGATCGTGCGCTCTCCCAGCAACTTTGGCGCAACGGGCCAAGCGCCCACGCATCCTGAACTGCTCGATTGGCTGGCTGTCGAGTTCATCGAAAAGGGCTGGAGCATCAAGGCGATTCACAGGCTTATGATGACCTCGAGCGCCTATCGTATGGCTAGCACCGACATCGACGACAATCACAAGGTGGATCCAGGCAACTATTTCGTGTGGCGAATGCCGCGGCAGCGCTTGGAAGCCGAAGCCATGCGCGATTCGATTCTGGCGGTAGCCGGGACAATCGACCGCACCCACGGCGGGCCGGCCGTGTTCCCCTATATCAACCCCGATTTGTTTCAGTCGAGCACCAGCCGCACCTGGCCGGGGCAGCCTGATCGCGATCCCTCTACTTGGCGGCGCAGCATTTATGTGTTCTCCAAACGCAGCATCCGCTATCCGATGTTTGAAGCCTTCGATCAGCCCGACATGATCTCGTCGTGTGACCGGCGCAACCGTTCGACCGTTGCTCCGCAAGCGCTGCTGCTGATGAACAACGCCTTTATTAATATGCAGGCGAAGTTCTTCGCCCAACGTGTGCAAATGGAAACCGGAACGGAACCGGAGGCGCAGGTCGAGCGCGCCTTTGAACTGGCGCTGGCGCGCCCGCCGAACGACTACGAACGCGAGAAAGCCCTAAAGTTCGTCACCTCGGATCCGCACGGTTTAGTGGATCTCTGCCAAACACTTTTTAACTTGAACGAGTTCGCATACCTGCAATGAAAAAGCACTTCTATTCCCGGCGAGAACTTCTTGGAAGATTGGGAGGTGGCATCGCGAGTGTCGCCCTGACCGACATGCTTGCGCGTCAGGACTTGCTTGCCGCGCCGCGTTCGTTGCTCTCTCCTCGGGCTCCGCATTTTGACGGCAAGGCGAAATCCGTCATCTCTATTTTTTGCTACGGCGGCGCCAGCCACGTCGACACGTTCGATCCCAAGCCCGAATTGATGAAAAGGCAGGGCCAGGCGATGACTGGAGTGGGCGACGTAGTGGTTTCCCAGGGAAACCCGGGCGGGTTGATGCCTTCACCCTGGTCGTTCAAGAAGTACGGCCAGTCGGGCATCGAAGTCTCCGAGCTGTTTCCTCATGTGGCCGAGCACGTCGATGACCTAGCGGTGTTGCGGTCGATGCACAGCATTAGTAACGACCATGGCCCGGCTCTCTACCAGATGAACACGGGCACGGTTTTAGCGGGCCATCCTAGCGTCGGAAGCTGGTTGACGTATGGGCTGGGCACGGAGAATGAAAACCTGCCCGGATTCGTCGTCTTTACCGACTACCGCGGTGGTCCGATCGGCGGAGCCCCCAACTGGGGCAACGGCTATATGCCGGCCGCTTACCAAGGCACCCAGTTCCGCTCGGTCGGTGACGCGATCGTTGACCTCCGCCCTCCGAAGGACGTATCGGACGAGCGGCAACGCCGCTGGCTTGATCTGCTCGGCGACCTCAACCGCAAGCATCTTGAACAGAATCCCGCCGACACGGATCTCTCGGCGCGCATCGCGTCCTATGAGCTGGCTTATCGTATGCAGTCCCACGCCAGCGATGCGATCGACGTCAGCAAGGAATCCAAGGCCACTCGCAACATGTATGGGCTGGACGAGAAAATCACCAGCTATTTCGGGCGCCAAGCCCTGATGGCGCGCCGCCTCGTGGAGCGGGGCGTGCGGTTCGTGCAGCTTTACTCTGGCGGCGGAAACTTTGAGCCGAGCTGGGACGCGCATTTCAAGCTAAGGACCAATCACGGCACGCACTGTAAAGAGACCGACCAGCCGATCGCCGGGCTCATCAAGGACCTCAAGAGCCGCGGCATGTTTGAGTCCACGCTCATCATCTGGCACGGCGAGTTCGGCCGCATGCCTATCTCCCAGCTAGCCGACGGCCGCGACCACAATCAATACGGCTTCACTGTGTGGATGGCGGGCGGTGGCATCAAGGGTGGGACGGTCGTCGGCGCTACAGACGATTTCGGCTACAAGGCCGTGGAAGACCGCAAGTCCATTTATGACCTGCATGCCACAATTCTGCACCTGCTCGGGCTCAACCACGAAAAACTCACCTATCCTCACAACGGGCGCGACATGCGTCTGACCGACGTGCATGGTAATGTGATCCACGACGTCGTGGCGTAGCGCCTGCATTACTAAATCGTTGCCGACCGGGGCAGGAAGCTCAGGTGACCGGACAGAGGAGTGGACGGAAGTCCACGCTCCGGGCGTAGCACGCAACCCCTCGACGCCGACCGGAGAGAGCGGCGCATCGCAGACAACGATGCCCGCCCCACTTCAGAATGGCCAAACCCATAGGCGCGGCCGATGCATGACCGACTAAGATTGAAAGCATGCCTACCCCGACCAAACTCACCGATTCGGAAATCCAGTCCGCCCTCGCCGCGCTTCCGGGCTGGACTCTCGCCGAAGGCAAGCTGCATCGAGAGTACCGCTTTGCTGACTTCATCCACGCTTTTGGATTCATGGCCACGGCAGCCGTCGCGATAGAAGCCTACGGCCATCATCCCGAGTGGTTCAACGTCTATAACCAAGTGAGAATTGACCTCACCACCCACGACGCGGGCGGCATTACGACCAGTGACACGGAAATGGCCGGCAAGCTTGAGGCGATCGCGCGGAAGCTGCAATCGTGACCCGACTGATTGCTTGCCGAATTCTTGCCGATCGTGTAAGCGTGGGGGATGATCACCAATAGTGATTCTTCCTCCCGTTCGCTACGCTCCCCCGCTCCTAGGTTTGTTGCTCTACTGGCCGGCACCATGAGAAATACGAAGATCGTTTCTACCCTCGGACCGGCCACCAACAGCGTCGATACCATCGGCGCTCTTCTGGACGCGGGGACAGGTGTCGTGCGCCTCCATTTCTCGCACGGTGAACACGAGCAGCACGCTCAAACTATCGAATGTGTAAGGGCCGCAGCCAAGTCCTGCAAGCGGCTGATCCCCATCATTGCCGACCTGCAGGGGCCGAAAATCCGAACGGGCCCGATCGAGGGCAAGGAAGCGCTCGAAGTAGTCAGCGGTCAAACGCTACGCCTCACCACCCGGCCCGGCGGTGGCGCGGGGTCGCTCTCCATCGATTACCCGTTCTTGTCGGAAGACGTGCAGACAGACGACGCCATCTTGATTGACGATGGCGCTATCGAATTGCGCGTGACCGGAATCGAAGCAGCCGATGTCCTCACCGAAGTGATTGCGGGCGGGACGATACTCCCGCGAAAAGGCGTTAACATTCCGGGCGCCGCCCTGCAGTTGCCATCGCTGACCGACAAGGATAAGCGCGATCTCAATTTCGCGCTGTCGCAGGGGGTCGACTACCTGGCGCTGTCGTTCGTCAGGAGCGCCGAAGATGTGCAGGCCTTGCGCGACATTGTGGATCAGCCGGGCGCACACGCCCACGTCATCGCGAAGCTCGAAAAACCGCAGGCGCTCGACCATCTCAGGGAGATTCTGGATATTTCCGACGGAGTGATGGTAGCGCGCGGAGACCTCGGCGTTGAGCTCTCACCCTGGCAGGTTCCGATCGAACAGAAACGCATTATCGATGAGGCCACGCGTGCCCGCAAGCCTGTGATCACGGCAACGCAGATGTTGCAATCGATGATTGACCGTCCATCACCGACCCGTGCCGAAGCCAGTGATGTGGCGAATGCGGTCTTCGACGGATCGGACGCGCTGATGCTTTCCGGCGAGACCGCAGTCGGCCGCTACCCGGTCGAATCGGTCCAAATGATGGCCCGAATTATTGAGAAAGCCGAAGCCTCGAGCGGAGAGTTCAGTGTACGGGTCGCCGCGATTGGGGACTCTCACGGCAATCTCTCCGCCGCCGTCGCTCACAGTGCCGCCGAGTTGGCCGCCGACTTGGGAGCGAAATACATTGTCGTCTACAGCGAAAGCGGCTACACTGCGCGGCTGGTTTCTAAGCATCGACCGAAGTGCCCGATCCTGGGACTCTCGCGTCACGAGCATGTTTGCCGCAAGATGAAGCTGTTGTGGGGAGTCCGCTCGAAAATACTGCCGCAGGTTGCCGATCTGGATGCGCTCGTGGTGGCGACCGATGCCCTGATGCAGGAGCTCGGTTGGGTGCAACGGGGCGATCTGATTTGCGTTGTGGCCGGGACACCCTTCCGCGTCCCCGGCAAGACCGACTTGATCAAACTTCACCGAATCGACGAGATAAGTGCTTGACGGGGTGCCGGCATTCTTGTGCGCAGTGCCGCCATTACTGGCGAATGTCGGCGTCAAGGGTGCTGAACGGTGCACGCCGCTCGCCGCCGCTCCGCCTCAAATCAAGCTTGTCGATCGGCCCGATGGAAATCGATCCGTGCTCTGTCGAGCTGGACAACCCAGAGAAGGCTGCGTATTCCGGCGGGGTGCTATACTCGCGCCAGCCCCTAAGTTTTGAATTGCTGATTGACGAAAGGCTGGCGTCTGAATGCAAGCGAAAGTTTTAGCAATGGTACTTGCGGGTGGCAAAGGAACCCGCCTGTATCCCCTTACGAAGGAGCGTTCCAAGCCCGCCGTGCCATTCGGCGGCAAGTATCGAATCGTCGATTTTGTCCTGAGTAATCTCATTAACTCGGGTATTTACTCGATCTACGTCCTAACGCAGTTCAAGGCCCAGTCGCTGCTTCAACATTTGCAGGATGGTTGGCAATTCGGCTACGTGCTGAAAGAACAATTCATCATTCCGGTTCCGGCGCAAATGCGCCAAGGGGAGCACTGGTATGAAGGCACATCCGACGCCATCTACCAAAACCTCCATTTGATCGAACTGGCGAGCCCCGACGTGGTCGCCGTCTTCGGAGCTGATCACATCTATCGGATGGACGTAACGCAGATGATGGCCTACCACGACGAGAAGGGGGCCAAAGGTACGGTTGCCGCGCTCCCGGTTCCGGTCGAAGGCTCGGCGGAGTTCGGCACCATTGAGGTCGACGAGGACTGGCGGATCGTCCGCTTCCACGAAAAAGTGTCCGACCCGCCTCAGATCCCGGGCCGGCCTGGCTGGACGCTGGCATCGATGGGTAATTACCTTTTCGATACCGAGGTTCTCGTTGAAGAACTGCGTCAAGATGCGGCTAAAGCCGAGAGCAGCCACGACTTTGGGAGAGACATGCTTCCCGAGATGGTCCAAGAGTATCCGATCTACGCCTACGACTTTCTAACTAACGTTGTCCCGGGAGAACTACAGGAAAACCGGGGTTACTGGCGGGATGTGGGAACCATCGAAGCCTATTACGAAGCGAATATGGACCTGCGCGCGGTGCGCCCTTCGCTGAATCTATACAATCTCCGGTGGCCGCTCAGAACAGCTCAATACCCGGTTGGCCCAGCGAAATTCACGTTCGATGAGGAAGGTCGCCGTGGTCATGCGCTCAACTCGATCGTGTGTGAAGGATGTATTATCACTGGCGCGGAGGTGGTGAATTCAGTTCTCGGCCAAAGAGTGTTCGTGGACAATGGAGCCACCTTAACCGACTCCGTCGTGATGGATAACTGTTACATTGGCGCCGGCGCGAAAATCTCGAAGGCGATCATCGACAAGAACGCACACATCCCCCCTGGGGTCCGAATCGGATACGATTTGGACGCGGACCGCAAGAACTACCACGTCAACGCGACAGGGATCGTAGTGGTCGAAGGGCATCGGTCGCCGATCCCAGTCTCGCCGTTGACGATCTGAAGGATCCCGACTGCCTAGTCATTCTTTGTGACCTTTGATCGAGATCGAGAAAGAATCGGGACGGCGCTACATCTGCGGCGCGGTCCCAATTTCCTGCTCAGCCTGGCGCCAGTCCAGTTCGCTAGAGCCTTCGGGGCGGCCTTTGTGTTCCCAGAGGTGGCAGGCCATGCGGGCTACAGCCTCGTGGTAGGCAGCTGGGTCAAAAGCCGCGACCGGTGTGGCTGCCACAGGCTGAACCGTCTTGTTTGTAGGCTTCACGGCTTGCCCGGTCGTCGTGGATGTTTTGGCGATGCTTTTTTTCGGCGCTGCCGTTGCTTTCGGTTTCGCTGTCGATGCCACCTTTACGGTTCGCTTGCGTGGTGTTGCCGTCGCGCCTTTGGCCAGCTTGGCCTCTTTGGCGGGGCTTTTCGCGGCAATAGATTTAGTTCAATCACCAGGTCTAAACCCACCGCCTTTCAGGCGGTCAGCTTCAAGCAGTTCTGGATGAGAATGGGGGGATGGAAGAATATCGGCGAGGAGCGCATTCGGTCTACGACATCAAATATCACCTCATATGGATCACGAAGTACCGCTACAAGGTGTTACGGGGCAGGGTGGCAGAGCGGGTGCGGGATCTGATCCGGCAGAGCTGTGAAGCGAGGGGAGTGGCGGTGATCCGGGGCGCGGTGTCGCCGGATCATGTGCACATGTTGGTGACGGCTCCGCCGCAACTAGCGCCGTCGAAGCTGGTGCAGTACCTGAAGGGGCGGTCGTCGCGGCGATTACAGGACGAGTTTGGAGAGTTGCGGAAACGGTATTGGGGCCAACATCTGTGGGCACGCGGCTACTTTTGTGCGACGGTGGGCGCGGTAGATGAAGAAACGATCAAGAGATACATTGAGAGCCAGAAATGGGATGAGGACGGGGAAGGATTCAAGATTACAGCGCCCACCAAGTCTTGAGCCGGCTGTGAGCCGGACAGCTTCAGGCGGCTTGAGCCGCAACCCCGACTTTCAGTCGAAACGTAACCCACCGCCTTTCAGGCGGTGGATGTTTAGATTCAGTTTTCGCTGGCATGTGAACCATCCTATATAAGAAATGCTTTGAAACGCCGGGGCAGAGTCTTCCGGGTCTCGATGAACCTAGTCTCCTTGTACCGGCCCGAATCGAGATTGTTAAGCGGCCGGCGATGCAGACCGCCCCAGGCTCGGTAAGAGCAAGGATCGGCGGCCCCAAGGGAGAGGTCCAAAGCTGTCACTCGAAAAAGTACGAGTCAGAAAAAACGCACCATGTAGGTGACGCGCACACCACGGCCGATCTCTGGCGCCAGGTCCTTGATGAACGACGAATGGTTGCGGTAGAGGCGGTCGCCGATGTTGAAGATGTTGCAGGAAAACTGGTGCGCGAGGTGCTGTCTTGGAATCGTGTAGGACGCTTTCAGATTGACGACGCTGTAGCCGGGGGTTTTCGACTCCGTCGTAAAGGTCTGTTGCTGGCTGCTGGCAAGAATGATTTCGGGCTTGACGCTGAGCGCGCCGCGACGCCAATCGAAGCCGAGTTTACCGCGCAAGGGCGGGATACGCGGCAAGGGCGTGTTGAATGCGGTTTCCTGGGCGTCGACGAAATCCATCCCCAGGTTCAGCCAGAAATCTTGGCGAAGCCGAAGCCCCAGATTCGCTTCTGCCCCCGCGAAGCGCGCGTCTCGCTGGGTGAACTCGATCACTGGCAGTTTGCCTCTCGTTTCGCCCGTTGCAAACGGGAAAACAAAGTTACTGAAACCGTAGTAGAACAGGCTTAGCTCGCCCCGTGCCTTGGCGCTCTGCTGGCGCAAAGACAGCTCGATGCCGTTGCCGATCTCGGGAATAAGTGCCGGGTCACCGACTTCGAACGAGAGACTGCCAATATGCGGCCCATTGTTATAAAGCTCCTCGAGAGCGGGCGCGCGGTAGGTGTGGGCATAGTTGACGACGAGCGCGCCCCCTTTCCGAATATCGGCGTGGACTCCTGCGGCCGCCGAGCCCCCGGTGAATGAGCGCATCGGCAGGCCTACGGGATCGTAGCTATTGCGCTCCAGCCGGCCTCCGAACTGAAACTTCACATTCTCGTACTCCAGTTCCTCCAGCCCGAAAACCGCGACCGCGTCTTGATCGACCGGGGGCGAAAGGGCCTCCTCTCCTGCTACGTCGTAGTCGCGCAGCAAGCCCCAAAAGCCAAAGCGGCCGGTCAGCGGTCCCCGTTTCTCTTGCTCGAAGACGCCTCGGTAAATGAACTGACCCTGATCAAATTGCG
Organism: Bryobacterales bacterium; assembly: GCA_965224215.1. GTDB lineage: Bacteria > Acidobacteriota > Terriglobia > Bryobacterales > UBA6623 > CBDCYS01. The sequence continues at coordinate 41,429 of CBDCYS010000005.1, forward strand.
TTCCTATCGTGCGATCATCACCGGAAACCCCGACTTCGTCATGCGACCACTCGGTGACATTGAACGAGAGACGGAAACTTTCGATCGCGGGACCGACCTTGCGGAGCCCCCAAGTGAGATCGAAGGCATGTCGTTGGGCATCGATCTGGACTCGCTCTTCATTGCCCGCTGTTCCCTGGGAGGGGCTTTCGCCGTCTCCCTCTTCTTCAAACTGAGCGGCGAAGGGCACTCCATAGATGCCGTCGTCGGCTTTGAAACCGACGCTGACGAAAGTCTTGTCCCCGTACCAACCCAGGCCGAGCTGACCGTTCAGCGAGCGCGTGCTGGAGCCCTCCACGGGTCCGATTGGAGTGTCGTAATCGCTGCTTCGCTGCCCACTGCCGCCGCCCCAGATCATCCACTTGCCGTGGCCGTACTCGAAGCCGGTGCCGGCTCCCGCCAGCGCGTTGGCGGACCCGGCCGAGGAAGAGACGAATCCGCGCACGCCCTGGTGGGGATGCTCGTGGATGGCATGGTGGCGGCTGATCGCGTTGACGACGCCGCCAAGAGCGCTGCTGCCGTAAAGCAGCGTCGCGGGGCCCTTGACGACTTCGAGCCGGTCCAGCGTGGCGGTATTGATCAGTTCGCCGTGGTCGCCGGACTGCGATGACAACGAACCCGTGCGAACGCCGTCTTGCATGATCAGAACGCGGTCTCCATCGAAACCCCGGATCATCGGCCGGGAGGAACCAGGGCCGAAACTGCGTTTGGAGATTCCACTGCCGGGCTTATTCCCCAGTACCTCACCGAGTGAAGGAGCGACCGACTCCGCGAGATCGTAGGAATCAAGCGACTCGACGCTCTGGAAGGTCTCGAACGCCGTTTGCGGCTCGCCCCCCGCCGTGACATTCACCTGGTACTTGACGGCGGCGAGCTCCAACGTGAAGTCCATCTTGGATGCGACTCCCGGTCTGACCGTGATGGTCTTGGCGTCTTCGGTAAAGATACTGTCGAGGTGGGCCTGTAGATTGTAGCGCCCAGCAGGCACGTCGTCGAAACGGTAGTGGCCTTCGTCGTCGCTGGTGGTCGTGCGGCTAAGCTCGAACAGCAGGACGGCGGCTCCGTGCAGCGGCTCGCCGGTTTCGGTCAAGATGACGATTCCTTCGATTGAACCTTGCTTCTGGGCCGCAGGGAGGGTCTGGGTAGCGAGCATTCCCAGGCCGATCAGGACCCAGCCAGTCATGGTCCAGCCAGACAATGCCCAGGCCATCAAGAAGGCCCCGGTCGCCGGCAATCGGCGGCCATTTCGCAAGATGTGCATGAAGTTCTTATCTCTTCGCTCCCCGTCCGAAATAGGTCAATCGCGAACATAGGCTGTCGGCCCTTTGCGCAAATAGGATTTGCGTGAAGGCACGGAGCCGGCAATCGGAAGAAAACTAAGCGTCGAGCGGGGGCGCGCGCGAGTGAGAGAACTCGCAAGAGTGGTCGGCTTGTGCGGCGGGTCCCGCTACCGAGATCCAGGAGATGAGCCGGGGAGGCGCATGGAACGTGGTGGCGGCCGCGGGGCGCAGCAGTGGGACGTGCGCGAGGTGACAAAACTCACAGCAGTGGTCCAGGTCATCGCCATGAAGGAGTCCAGGTGCGGCCGCGGACGTCGTGATCACGAGTAGCGTGAACACGGCCAGCAGCGCTGGTACTCGAATAGCAACCTGTAGCCAGCGGCTGGTCATTGAAACCTTAACGAGGAAAACTCTAACGAGGAAAACTTTAACGACGAAAAGTCAACAAGACACGAATTCGCGGACAAGGTCATCCGGGCCCAGTTACAGGCGGCAAGGCGCAATGGCCACCCCTGTAAAAATGCCTTATATCTTCTAATTATCACGGACAGAAGACCGTGTCAAGCCAGCCAGTGTCCTATTCGGCACTCGTTTCGATCGGTTGTCAGCTTCGGGTCGGAAGCATCGAACAAGCTGACCGTTCACGGTCTTCGGACCGGGGGCCGCATCCGGGCGTGGCTGGGTTAGCCTGAAATCCCGCCGGCTCTCGATATCGGCGGTGCTGGGACCGCTCTATGCGCGCGAACTCTACTCTTTGACAGCCGTCGAGCTGGAAGATGACACGCGCTTACCCGCCCTCGCCTACGTTTGAAGATCTTAAGCTGGAATCCTTCGAGTCAGTGAACTGCGCTGTCGCCTTGCGGGTAGCAGCTACGCGCGGCAAGCGGCCGCAGTCACACTGGCTGAAAATGCTCTCAGTGTCCGGGTGGCCTCTACTGCAATCACCCATTGCAATCACAAGTAATCCGCCGGTCGCTATTGCCCAGTCGGTCACGAGCCCGCTAGGCTGAAGTAGAGGGGAAGCGCGGTCAGACTCTGCGTTTTACGCGGATTTCGCTGAGCCGCCATTCGCCCCCTGCGCGACAGGACGATCCTGATGGACGAAACAACAAAACGTCGAAACGTGAAAGACCGGAATTCCCTAGAGTTAACGCTGACCGCGCCATTGCGGAAAACCGTCGGGTGCTGGATCAGCCCAGGCTTGACGCCGACAACGCGTTTCCGGCCTGGCCCTATCGCGACTACGTCCTCAACGCCTTCCGCGACAACAAGCCATTCGACGATTTTACGCGCGAGCAATTGGCCGGCGATCTGATTCCAAACGCTACTCTCGAGCAGAGGACGGCTTCGGCATACAACCGCATCCACCGTGTTTCCTCCGAAGGAGGCATTCAGGACAAGGAGTACCTCGCCAAGTATGGAGCCGATCGCGTCAGGACTACCAGCGCGGTGTGGCTTGGGATCACGACCGGCTGCGCCGAGTGCCACGACCACAAGTTCGACCCAATCTTGACGAAGGACTTCTACTCGATGAAGGCGGTTTTCGCCGACCTCGAAGAGAACGGCATTGTGGGGACAAGCGGCCCCAAGGGCCACGGTACGAAGATGATGCTGCCCAGCAACGAGCAGCGTGAATTGGAGCAGCAGCTTAGCACGGAACTGGCCGGCGCCAAAAGCGCTTTAGCGGAAAAGGTCAAGGCGGCGGAAGCTCGCCGCATGGAGTGGGAGAAGGAGATCCTAGCGGCGCACGAAGCGGGCAACTTGGCCGGGCATTATCAGCGGCCTCTTTCGGCTGCAACGAAAAATGGCGCCAAGCTGACGATTTACAACGAGGAGCCGGTCGATAGCAACTTCTACCTTTTCGACTTCTTCGGTACGTTTTCGGCCAGTCTGGTTACCGAGAGGAGGCGCGGCGATGGGCTGATCGTTGCGTCCGGGCCCGGTGAAGGCGTCTGGACCGCGCTCGGCGTCGACGTCATGCAAGATGAGGGCCTGCCGGGCGCCAGAGTTTCGCGCGGGGCGGATCGCTTTGTCCTGACAGAGGTCGAGGCCGAACTCTCATCCGGCGGCGGTGAAAGCCCGCGTGATGTGTCTTTCGTGCTCGCCACCGCCAGCAGCCTCTTTGCCGAGCAACCCGAGCATCGGGCGATGGGAGCAATCGACGGCGACTCCAAGACGGGATGGGGAGTTTCCCGCGGCGAGGGGGTGAACCCGTTCCTGGCTTTGCGTTTTTCAGAGAAGCTGAAAACAAGCGCCGACTCGGTTGTCACAATCCGGCTGCAACACGACAGCAGCTATCGCAGTGCGACGATCGGCCGCTTTCGAGTGGCGCTCAGCTCTGGGACATACTCCGCACCCGAGATCGGTCTGGCGTTCGACAAGGTTGGGCAAAGACCGCCCGACTCTGATGAGGGCACGCTGATCCAAGCAGTGGAGCGCGGCCTGCCTGGGAAGGTGCTCGGGGCGCTGAAAATCGACGAGGCCGAGCGCAAGGAAGAGCAGCAGAAAGCTGTCACGGATCACTTTGCCTGGTCCGAGCCGGAATTCGAGGGTTTGGTAGCTCGGGTGGCGGATCTGGAAGCGAAACTCGGCGCCCTCAAAGAGGCGATTCCGATGGTCGTTGTCAGCCGAACGACCGAACCCCGGAAAACCCGCATTCTCCCACGTGGCAATTGGATGGACGATTCCGGCGAAATCGTCGAGCCGGCGATTCCTGTTTTTCTCGGGAAGCTGGACACAAACGGGCAGCGGGCCAGCCGCCTCGATTTTGCTAACTGGATCGGCTCCGACGACAATCCGCTGACGCCACGGGTGTATGTGAACCGAGTGTGGAGCAGGTTCTTTGGACGCGGGTTGTCGAAAGTCCTCGACGACATCGGGTCACAAGGCGATTGGCCCACGCATCCGGGACTGCTCGACTGGCTTGCCGCTGAATTCCGTGACCCCTCGTGGCACGCCAAAGGAAGTCATCCCTGGGACGTAAAACATATCATCCGGACGATTGTGAACAGCAACACCTATCGGCAATCGTCGCTAACCAGCCCGGAACTGGATGAGCGAGACGTGGATAACCGCTTGCTTGCTCGTCAGGCTAGCTTTCGCGTCGAGGCCGAAAACGTGCGCGATGTCGCGCTCGCCATCTCGGGTCTGTTGGTTGAAAAATTTGGGGGCCCGAGTGTTCGGCCCCATCAGCCAGAAGGATACTTGGCCGCGATGAACTTTCCCAAGTGCGCCTACTCGGCAAGCCGCGGCGAGGACCTCTACCGCAGGGGCCTTTACACCAAATGGCAACGCACCTTCCTCCACCCGAGCCTGATGATCTTCGATGCGCCCAGTCGCGAGGAGTGCACCGTATCTCGTTCGAGATCCAATACTCCACTGCAAGCCTTGGTGCTCTTGAACGACCCGATTTATGTCGAGGCGGCACGGGTATTCGCTCAGAACGTTCTTGACCAGGCGCGAGGATTCGATAAGCAGCTTGATGCGATCTTCGTGCGAGCGCTCAGCCGCTCGCCGTCCTTACAAGAACGCGAGACCCTGAAGGTCCTCTACGAAAGTGGCCTGGCGCGGTTCCGATCGCAGCCTGACGCAGCCCGATCCTTCTTGGCTGTCGGCGAAGCTCGGGCTCCCGCCCGATTCGAAACGGCTCAACTCGCTGCCATGACGGCGGTGACGCGAGCAGTTCTCAATCTCCACGAAACGATTACAAGGAACTAGCCATGCAACCCGGTGAAATGCTGTCTCGTGAAATTTGCCGCAGGGCATTCCTGTCTAAGGGTGTCGCCGGCGTTGGCCTGCTCGGGCTGAACTCTCTCCTGAACCGAAACCTGATCGGAGCCCCCGAGCTTTCTTCGCGCGGCGTCGTGAATCCTCTGCATCACGCCGCGAAGGCGAAGCGTGTGATCTTCCTTTATCAAGCGGGCGGGCCGTCTCATCTCGAGACATGGGACTACAAGCCGAGGCTCGCCGAGATGCACGGCCAGCCAATGCCGGAATCCTTCACGAAAGGCCAGCAGATCGCTCAGTTGCAGGGGAAGAAGCTGATTGCCTTCGGTCCGCAGCATAAGTTTCAGAGGTTCGGCAAGTCGGGGCAGCACATCTGCGAGCACTTCCAGCACATTGGCAGCGTTGCGGACGAAATCTGTATCGTGCGGTCGATGTGGACCGAGCAGATCAATCACGACCCCGCGCACACGCTCATGAACAGCGGCTCGATCATCGCCGGACGGCCGAGCATGGGCTCTTGGCTGCTCTACGGGCTCGGGGCCGAGTCGGAGGATTTGCCAGGATTTGTCGTGCTGGTTTCCTCTGGAAACGGCGGGCAGATGCAGCCGATCGCCCAGCGCCAATGGTCGGCCGGTATTCTTCCCAGCAAGTTTCAGGGAGTCAAGTTCAACGCTTTTGGCGACCCGGTGCTCTTCGTCAACAACCCGCCAGGCGTGGACGCCTCACTGCAGCGCGAGTCGATCGAGACCATCAACAAGATGAACCGGTTGCAGCACGAGTCGCGGCGGGATCCGGAGATTCAAACCCGCATTGCGCAATATGAGATGGCATTTCGGATGCAGACCAGCGTGCCGGAGTTGATGGACACCAGGAGCGAGCCACAGCGGATTCTAGATATGTACGGGGCCAATCCAGGCGATGGGTCTTATGCGTCGAATTGCCTGCTGGCGAGGCGATTGGCCGAGCGCGGCGTGCGATTCATCCAGTTGTATCATCGCGACTGGGATCATCACGGGGTCGTCAAGGCCAATGTCGTCATCAAGGCGGAGGAAACCGACCGGGCGACCGCCGCACTCATCAAAGATTTGAAGGACCGCGATATGCTGGACGAAACCCTGATCGTCTGGGGCGGTGAGTTTGGCCGGACTCCGATGTCTCAAAGCTCGGACGGCCGCGATCATCACATTAAGGGCTTCTCGTTCATGATGGCCGGCGGCGGAATCCAAGGCGGTATGAGCTACGGTGCAACAGATGAACTTGGCTACGCAGCCCAGGAGAACCCGGTCAGTGTCAACGATTTTCACGCCACGATGCTGCACCTGTTGGGAGTCAACCACGAGCGCTTGATGGTGAAGTTCCAGGGGCTCGATGCCCGCCTGACCGGCATTGCAGGTAAAGTGGTGAAGGACATTCTGGCCTGAGCCGTGCCATTCAGCGAAGTAAGCCGGTCGCCCTCCTGTACCGAAACATGCAAATCATCAAATTTGATCATGCTATCACCCGATCTTTATGGGCATCGCCCTAACCCTTCTTTGCTCGCTCGCGGCGGCACAGACGAAACCACCCTTAGCCACGATCCGTGTTGACGCCTCGAAACGTTTCAACGCGATCAGTCCGCTGCTTTACGGGCACTTCGCTGAGTTTATGTTCGAGGACATCAAGGGCGGCTTGTGGGCTGAGCTGCTGCAGAACCGCGGGTTCGAGATGACGGCTCCTCCCCCGAGCCTTTCGCAGTCCTGGGACCGCTATCCAGACAATCGCAACGACGACTACGTGTTCTTCGTCGGCGGCGCGGAGTTAGGTCTGGCCGAAACGGGGTACCCACCCGAGTTTCCCAACCGCGCCCAGGTGCTGGTGACGACGCGGGACGACCTCCAAGAGCATGGAATGTATCAAGACCGCATCCCGCTGCGAAAGGGCGTGACTTATCGTGGCTCGCTCTGGCTGCGCGGAGCCGAACTTGCTCCTGATAACCGCACGCCGATCGACGGGACATTCCACGGGCGCATCCGCGTCACCCTCGAAGAAAACATCACCGGCGGGAAGGTCTATGCTCATCAGGATTTCAGCTCGATCGACACGGAGTGGAAGCGGTTTGAATTCGACTTTCCCGTTGAAGTGGAAGACCCACAGGCCCGCTTCACGGTCCAAATCAACGGGCGGGGAATCGTCTGGGTCGACCAGGTGTCACTGATGCCGGGCAGCGCCGTCGACAACTTGCGCGCCGACGTGGTGGAAAGGATTCGCGAACTGCGCCCGGCGTTCATTCGCTGGCCTGGCGACAACGTCGGCCAGGACTACCACTGGATATGGGGAGTGGGGCCGCGCGACCGGCGGCCGGCCTGGGTGAATATGTCCTGGGACGAAGACCCCGAACCGTCCGATTTTGGGACGCTCGAGTATCTGGCGTTTTGTGAGGCCATCGGCGCCGAACCGAACATGGTCGTCAACGTCGAGGGACGTGGCGTGACGGTTGCCGAGGCTGCGGCATTGCGTGCTGAAGGGCGAGATATTTACTCGGAAAGCCGCCAAGCAACCGATCAAGAGGCCGCCGGATGGGTCGAGTATGTCAACGGTCCGGCGACGTCGAAGTACGGTGCGCTGCGGGCGAAGCACGGACATCCCGAACCCTTCGGCGTCAAGTATTGGGAGATCGGCAATGAGATTTGGGGCGACTGGGTACGTGACTATTCCGACGCCGCGACGTATGTGGTGAATGCCCGGCGCTACGTCCGCGCGATGAAGGCCGTCGATCCTTCGATCAAGATTATTGCCGTCGGTCACAACGACATGGAGTGGAACCGAACCGTGCTGCGTGAGATTGGTGATGAGATCGACATGATCTCGATCCATCACTACTACGGGCAGGACGACTCGCCGGCCGGGCGCGCCAATTTGATGTTGAAGCCTCTCTGGTTCGAGAAATTCTATGGCCGCGTTGGCGAGCTGATCCGGGAATTGCAGCCGGACAGGAAGATCACTTTGGCGATCAATGAATGGGCCACCACGCTGCCGCTGCCGAGGCAAAACACAATGCAAGCGGCGCTTTATGGCGCGAGGCTAATGAATGCGTTTGAGCGGAAGGGCGACCTGATCGAGATGAGCGCGATATCCGACCTTGTCAATGGCTGGCCCGGCGGCGTGATTCAGGCGAGCCGCCGGCGGCTTTTCACGACACCGAACTACGCGGTGATTCGCGCTTACAATGAGCACCGCGGCGCTTGGCGGCTCGGGGCGGACACGGAAGTTAGTGTTCTGCACCAACCAACCGACCCGGAACTCGGAAAAGATATCCCGGCACTCGACGTTGTCGCATCGATCAGCGAAGATGGTAAAGAGATTCAGTTGAAAGTCGTCAACACCTCGATGGACACCGACATCCCAACGGAAATCAAGATCGCAGGGTCGAAGGGGAGCATCGCCTCAGAAGCGCAAGTCGTGACGATTCGCGGCGCGAGTCTCGAGGCGGCCAATAGTTTTCGGGAGCCGGATGCAATTACCGCGCGGCAACGGACCGTCGCTTCAACCGGCGATCGATTCTCGTTTTCGTTCGCAAAGCATTCGGTGAACGTGATTGTGCTCCAGGTCGGCACTCGTTAGGTAACGATCTAGTACTGCGGTGCGCGCGGAATTCCGCTCTTCAAGGTCGGAGCCGCGGGTCCTCTTCCGGCGGTACACAAGAAAGGAAATTGAAATGAACTGCACATTCGTACAATTCTTTGCTGTTCTTTCCCTGCTCGCGGTCGGTACTGAAGCCGGCTTTTCCCAGGACATCCCTCGCCCTGAATTTCCACAACCTCAGTTCGAACGCAAGTTGTGGGTGAACCTCAATGGCGAGTGGGAATTTGAGTTCGACAACGACGACGTTGGTCTCGACAAAGACTGGTCGTCGGGCAAGCAGAAACTCTCGCGCAAGATCATTGTTCCCTTCTGCCCAGAAAGCGAGATGAGCGGCATCGCTGACACTTCATTCCACGAGGTGGTCTGGTATCGGCGCGCGTTTGCGCTTTCCGATGAATGAGACGGGAAGAACGTGCTGCTCAAATTCTCCAGTCGATGACACCTGGATTGGCGGCCCGCAAGCTGCCGGCAGCTACCTTTCATCCGGCGACAAGCGAGTGCATTTCGGCCTCGGTGCCGCGAAGCAGTTGAAACTGCTGGAAGTCAACTGGCCAAGTGGCCAGGTCCAGAAGTTAGAGAACGTCAGAGCTAATCAGATCCTCAGAGTCGAAGAACCAAGCGCGGAGTAGGACGACCTTTGCGCTACTGAGTTGTTGGCGAACTCCGTAGCGCAGGGCTCGTCAGAGACCTGCGGCCTGTTGTCGGGCCGGTGGGTGAACTTAGCGAAAAGCCGCAGGTCTCTGACGAGCTCTGCGCTGATATGGTGTGACCTGTCAAGTTTGCGCGCACGACTGCTGTCGCGCGGAGCCTCAACTCCGCGTTGGCCAACGAACGAGGACAAGAAGAACAGCCTGTGGAAGAGAGCTTTTACGACGATGGATCCATCTGATATTCGCGGGTTCTCGCCAGAGTAGTCTGCGTCGTGGAGCTGCCTCACTCTACGGACGAAGGTCGTTCAACCGAGCGCTTCCTTGACGAAGGTCGCTCCATCAAGCGCTTCCTAGCGCAGTCGAGGGTTCTCCTGGCAGGCTCAGTTTCCAGTCAGCCGTCCTCCTTGTCCTACCTTGTGAGGCTGCCGCCCGAAGCTGGCAACCAAAATCGTTTTCGCTACCGCTTGCTGGTAGCTAGCGATCGCCCTCAGCAGCCATCGTCCTCGGCAGCTAGCCATCGCCCTCGTATAAGGTGCCTCTTGGCGGCCGGACGGGTTCTGTCAAGGGCGCGGGTTACCGCGGCGAAGCGTACCCTTGACAGGTTTCGGCCGGTCGCCTACGACGTCAATCGAGGGCGATGGCGGTCTCCCTGGCGGTCTCCCTGGCGGTCTCCCTGGCGGTCTCCCTGTCGGTCTCCTTGTCGGCCGTCTCGAGCGTTCAGCAAGCATTCAATCCCTGTTTCTCCTGTTGTGTTCGGGTCTGTTCGATCACGATTGCCCAGATGAATCCCAGCAGTTCCCGCGCGATCGCGGTCACGACGACAACCGCGTGTTTGCCGTTGTTGCGCAGCTTGCGAAAGCGGCCGCAAAGCCGCACCTGCGCCTTCCAGGCGATCGCTTGGACTGGGGGCGACGCCTTCTCGGCACGGCGTTGAATCAGCCGCGAGCGGCGTGCCGGGAAGCGATACGCCCAGGAGCATTCGACCAGCAGACGGCGAGCTTCCTCGTTGCCTGCTTTGGTGATCGCGCCTTGACGGCGTCGCGCTCCGTTCGTGTTCTCCGACGAAGTCACACCGACGAAACCCATCAGCTCGCGCGGGGAGTCGAAGCGTGTGAGATCGCCCAGCTCGGCCAGCAACGTCATCCCCGCCAGCCAGTCCACGCCCCGCAGCGCCGTCAACGCCTGCGCTGGCCCTCCTAGGCTCCAGCCTTCCAGCTGATCATGCAACTGCTGCTCGAGGCGAGCCGTTCGGCTTTGCGCCTGGCGTATCGCCTCGGCGTATTCTTCGTAGGCGATCTGCGAGGCCGGCTGCTCAAAGCGTTGCGTCTCGAGCCAGCGAAAGTGCGCTTGCGTCCAATTCTTGCGCCCGGGGAAACGCTTGTCGTGGCGCAGCAGCATAGCTCCGAGGCGTTGACGAAGTTTGTTTGTCGATGAGTTTGCAGTCGCCGCGCGCGCGGCTCAGATCGCGGATCGCTTCGTGTTCCGGAGAGGGCGTCCAGACCGTGCTGAGCTCGCCGCCGCGATCGAGCCGAGCCAGGGTCAGCGCGTCGCGCCGATCGGTCTTGACGCGATCGCCGGATTTGCGCGGGGTCAGCGACGGCGCGACCAGGTCGCAATCGTGTTCGGTGTCACGAATCTGCCGGCAAATGCCGTAGCCGCAGGGGCCGGCTTCGTAGTAGAAGTGCAGCCTCTGGCCAGACGGGGCGAGTGCGGAAATCAAGCGACGAATGGCTTCAGGCCGGTTGTCGATCTTGCCGTAGAAATGCGCCTCGCCCCGCCCCGCCGCGGCGACCGAGATACTGTTTTTGTGAACGTCCATCCCGACGTATTTGTCGTAACTGTTGCACTTGTTCATCTCTTTGTTGAACTCGCTAGACTCTTTCATGACCTGTCCTCCTCGATGCGGCTCTGCGCATCTGTTTGAAGCGTAACCCGCGACTCTCGCGGTTGGACAGGTCACTCCATCTTCTCTACGGGTGTTCAAAACGCTTTTGCAGGCAACTAGAGTCCTTACGGACGAATCTGGAATTCAGCCCGCTAAAACAAACGTGGTAAAATCACTAGCCATGCCAACCCGCCGTCAGTTCATCCAAACCGCCGCTGCAGCCGGCGTACTCGGGGCTTCCGCCGCATCAGCCCAGACCTCAGGCCGCGATCGCCTTCTCGCGATTCCCGCGTCGGGTCGACTGCGAGTCGTGCTCGACACCGACACCTACAACGAAATCGACGACCAGTACGCGCTTGCCTACACCGTGCTGTCTCCCGAGCGCATCTCGCTGGAGGCGATTTACGCCGCGCCGTTTGTGAACAATCGTTCAACCTCCGCTGCGCACGGAATGGAAAAGAGCTATGAGGAGATCCATCGTCTTCTCAATTTCTTCAGTCATGTCGACAAGAGCATCGCGCTGCGGGGCTCGGACCGCTTCTTTGGGCGGAAAGACCGGCCCGTTGACAGCCCCGCCGCGCGCGATCTGATTGAGAGAGCAATGCAGCCGGGCGACGGGCCGCTTTATGTTCTGACCATCGGCGGCCCCGTGAACGTCTCGTCTGCCATCGTGATGGAGCCGAAGATCAAAGACAAGATCGTCGTGGTCTGGCTGGGAGGGACGCCAAGCTACTGGCCATCGGCGACGGAGTTCAACCTGCGGCAGGACGTGATTGCCTCCCAAGTGCTCTTCGACAGCGGCGTACCGCTCGTTCAGATCCCGACCAAGAACGTCGCCGAACACTTGCGCACGACGATCCCCGAGTTAGAGCAGCACCTGCGCGGGCGCTCGCGACTGGGAGACTATCTCTACGGGCAGTTCCTTCAGTATTTCGCCGTGCGCATGAACAGGCAGGGCCGCAACGAAGGGTTCCCATGGTCGAAAGTCATCTGGGACATCTCGGCAGTGGCTTGGCTGAACAACCCGGAGTGGGTCCCCTCCCAGATCGCGCCGAGCCCGGTGCTGACCGACGACATGCACTGGGAAAGTGCGGCTGGCCGCCACAACATTCGGGTGGCGACCAACGTCGACCGCGATGCAGTCTTCAACGACCTGTTCTCCCGGATGTCCCGCCTCAAGGGTTAACCCGCTTTTCCCTAAGTTGTAGCATGCTGTCCCTGACTTCCTCGTTTTTTTGCTATTCTTAGCGTTTTTCTTGTATTTCGCGACTAAAACTTACGTTAATTATCGACTCTGCGCGCCTTGGTGGCGGCTGCGAAGAGCTCGTAAGTTCTTTTATTTCAGTGAACCGGCAATCTCGATTGCAGAATTTGGCAGATAATGTCATGAAAAAGCGTTTTTTGCCCTTCCGGAGCCAGCTCACCTTTTTATTCTGATTGAACGGGCGTCTGTGAACGGCCGTTTGTGAACGGGGCTGTGAATGATCGCTTGTCGGCCGATCATTTCACCGCTCTCCGCATAGCACAGCATTCGCGGATGTCAAATCCTGAGCAGGTGGATTTGTTGATAACAATGGGATTAGTGCTCTTGTAAATCGGTGACTCAAAGTTGGGCGGGTGGGATTTTTGCAGAGTTGGGGGGCCGCCGGCGTTATTCGGAGAGGGTTCGGGGATGCCCGTGGCTCTCCTGTTGAGCTACGCAGCCCGGCAAAGGGTCGCGGCGGGAGTCCCACGCGCATCTACGGATCTGAGAACCGTTCTTCATCGACCCGCTCGGGTCGATCACAATCTATTGAAGTCAGGCGGTTTAGCAGCTCAGGAATCTGAACTGAGGATGAGCCTCAAAGCGCGCGAGGATCGAACCGTCTGGATCGCCTATGCTTGATGGCATTTGCTGGTCTTTCCTCCTTTTCGTTTGAGGTTGAACGGGTGCATTGAGGTCGGGTCCTGGTCCGTCAGGATCTCTATCGAACTAAGCACCACCTCGAAGGTGGTAACCCAAGTCGAAATAAAAATCAAGAGAAAAATGTATGTATTGTCAAAGTTGATGGCCACAATATCGTTGACTGATCAGGTGCAGTATGCGAAGATGACTGCGACCTCATGGCACCTGAATTATGCACTGCGGGTGCACCTGGTGAGGGCTGAGCCGCCAGGAACCATTTGGGGACCCCCGAAAACATGGGGTAAAAAGGTAGGCTGGCAAAGATTTCAGCTTCGCCAGTCAACCCCAAGGAGGTCACCCAAATGGTTACCAAACGAAAACAGCATAGCTCCCGAAGGCCCGTCAAACAAGGCCCCGGCGCGAGGGCCCCGCGGCCCAATAAAATCGGGGCTGCCACGCCCTATCACTTCCGTGGCAAGAATCTGACTCCCTACGGCGGCTTGCTGCCCGTCGCCACCCTGCTCGAAAAACTCGGCTTCCAAGCGCTGCTGGAAGAAACCCTCACGACCAAACGGATCACCCGAGCCATGAGCCCCTACCAGTTCGTGCTGGCCCTCGTGCTCGGCCTCTATGTCGGCTTTGCGCGGCTCAACCAACTCCGCTTCATCGCTCGCGACCCCATCCTGACCGGCATCTTGCAAGTGACGCGTCTGCCGCCGCAGTCCACGCTGTGGCGCTTTCTGGCCTCGCTGCACCTCAACGTGGCGAAGCAGATCCTTTCCATTCAGCGCCAGCTGCGGGAACGAGTCTGGGCCGCGGCCCACGTGAAGTTGGAGACGGTGACGCTGGACACCGACACCACCGTGCATACCCTCTACGGCCGCCAGATGGGCGGGCGCAAGAGCTACAACCCCAAGAACAAGGGCAAGCGCAGCTACCAGCCGATACTGACCTTCCTGGCCGAGACGCGCGAATACCTGATGGGCGGGTTGCGCAACGGCGACCGGCCCACGGGCCGACAGATCGCCGCCCACCTCGAGAGCGCTTTCCGGACTTTGCCGGGCGGCGTGAAGAAAATCCTGGCGCGGGCCGATTCCGGCTTTTATTGCTGGGAGGCGGTGGAGGCCTATGAAAAGGCGGCTTGTCAGTTCGTCATCGTGGCGCGCAAAACGCGGCGCCTGGTCGAGCGCTTGCAGCAAGCAGAATGGAAACCCTCCCCCCGCTCCGACGCGGACGCGGAATGCGAATTCCTCTACCAACCGCAAGGCTGGGCGCGGGCCTGCCGTTTCCTGGCGCTGCGTTACGAAAACGAGCCCAAGGCCGGCGCGGCCGAGCAATACCAGTTGTTCGCCACCAGCGCTTACACCTACCGCGTGTTTGTCACCAATCTGGCCGAGCCGATCGCGGCGGTGGTGTGGTTTTACAATCAGCGCGCCGGAGCCGAGAACCTGATCAAGGAGGCCAACAACGACGCCGGGCTGGCGGCCCATCCCTCGCGCCGCTTTGACATGAACCGCAATCACTTTCAGTTGGCCATGCTGGCCTACAATCTCAACTGCTGGCTGCTGCTGTTCAACCGCGAAGCCCAGGCCAGCGTGGAGACGCTGCGGCACACCACCCTGGCGACGGCGCGGCTGCGTTTTCTGTTCGTGGCGGCCAAGATCTGGCGGCACGCCGGCAGAACGGGTGTCAGCTACAGCGATCATTATCAGGAAAAGGGCCTGTTTGAACGGCTGATGCGACGGCTGCGGGCGATGGGGCCGCCGGGATCGAGCTTGGCGCCGGTGGTGGAGGGTGCGCTGAGCTGAGGGGCACTCCATGCATAAAATTTCATGCACTCGCCGCAACGTACTGGGAACACGCCGCTTGCCAGCCCGCTTTTGCCCTGCCGGGATCAGGAGGCGGCTCAAACGGGGAGGGAAACAGCAGAAAAGACGACTTGCGAAATCACTGAGTTGACACGAGTGCCGCTATCGCCACAACTCCATCGACGATGGCTACGCCGAATCCGTGCATAATTCAGGTGGCATGGACTAAACCAGAGTTCGGCCGTAACCGAATCGTCAATGCTGGTAAAGTTCTCGCTGGCCGCAAGCAATGCAGTTCCGAGGAATGGCAGAAGTCCTGACACGGCTGTCAATTGGCGGTCATCACACACCTACCCGCTACAGGTGATGTCACTACTGTCCGGTTAACGACTCACTGGCGAGCGGCAACTGATTGTTCCAGCATAGCCACGGGCTGTTTTCCCCTTGCCGCGATTTGAACGGCGAAGGACGGCTGGAACGACTTCGGAGGCGGCCGACAATGGTTCATGAACCTCGGCCGCACCGTATTCTCCCAGTTGATCAGCTTCCTTCCGGATCGCGAATTCCGCCGCTGCGTAAGCCGCTACGACGGGGATCGCAGATGGCGCGGCTTTTCCTGCTGGGATCAGTTCCTCTGCATGGCGTTCGCCCAGCTGACCTACCGCGAAAGCCTGCGCGACATCGAAGCGTGCCTGCGTTCGCTCGGCGCCAAGCTCTACCACAGGGGATTCCGCTCCCAGGTGGCGCGCTCCACACTGGCCGACGCCAACGAGTCGCGCGACTGGCGGATCTATGCCGATTTCGCCCAGGTCTTGATTCGCATCGCGCGGCCTTTGTACGCCCGCGATCCGATCGGCGTGGATCTCGATCAAAGTCTCTACGCTCTGGACTCGACCACCATCGATCTGTGCCTCTCGCTGTTCCCCTGGGCCAAGTTCCGCCGGCACAAGGCCGCCCTGAAGATGCACACGCTGTTGGACCTGCGGGGTAACATCCCCACGTTTATCCGCATTACCGCTGGCAAAACGCACGACGTCAACATCCTCGACGAGTTCCTCCCCGAGCCCGGCGCCTTCTACGTCATGGATCGGGCCTACGTCGATTTCGAACGTCTCTTCGTGTTCACCCTCTGCTCGTCGTTCTTCGTCGTGCGAACCAAGAAGAACATCTTGCGCCAACGGCGCTACTCGCATCCCGTCGACAAGTCCACGGGGGTGCGCTCGGATCAGACCGTCCTACTGACTGCCATCGAGTCGGCCCTGGCGTATCCGGACCCGTTGCGGCGGATCAGCTACTTTGACGCCGCGACGAACAAGCGGCTGAAGTTCCTGACCAACAACTTCGCGCTCCCGGCGCTGACCATCGCCCGCATCTACAAGTCGCGTTGGCAGATCGAGTTGTTCTTCAAGTGGATCAAGCAGCTCCTGCGGATCAAGCAGTTTTACGGTACCAGCGAGAACGCCGTGAAGACGCAAATCTGGATCGCGGTCTCGGTTTACGTACTGGTCGCGATCGCGCGCAAGAGGTTGGGCCTGGAGGCGAGTCGCTACCAAATTCTACAGATTCTCAGCGTTACCCTTTTCGAGAAAACGCCCATTTTACAGGCCTTGCAGCCGTCCGACTCCCACGAAAACTTACTCGATGACCCTAACCAGCTGATTCTATTCGACTTTTAACCGGACAGTAGTGCGGTGATGTATATGACTCTGCGCAATCGCGCGCAAAAACTAGATCCAGAGATGATTGGCGCTCAGCGTCTCAAGCGGCTTCCTTCAATCGTAAAGAAGCTGGAGCTGTTCAAGAACATGCAGTTGTCGCAGATGCAGGATCTTGGCGGTTGTAGGGCTGTGGTTGGACATATCGAACAGGTTGATCATCTCGTCAAAACATACAAGAGTAACCCGCCACCGACGGCTAAGCCCGCAAAAATTGACGACTACGTTACAAAGCCCAAAGAAGACGGCTATCGAAGTGTCCATCTTGTCTACAAATACCAAAGAAGAGCATCATCTAGTGTTTCGCTTACCGGCGCCAAGACGGGGTTTCAAATGCCGATCCAGTCACTGCTCCAATCTCATGAACTCTTCCGAGACATAGATCTTGAGGGGAGACAAAAGCGGGGTTTCGGAAAGAGAGGAAAGAATGTTTAATTTACTCCTGCTTATACGGTTGTTTCAGCAAGCCCCAAGATGTTGGGGTGGAGGTCATCGCGTCTTGTCCAGGTCACGCGCGCGGCGGATGTGGGCGTAAGGCGTAGGAGCGTGTTGAGTTCCGAGACCGAGGAGGGTTTGGAAGGCTGCCATTGGGGTCTTGCGGCGGTTGTGTCGAAACACGAACTCATCGAGGTAAACCTGAAGCTGAGCGCGGCTCACGCCGTGGTACGTTCCGGTCAGCCATTGCTGCAGGTTGCCAATGGCACGATCCGCCAGCGGCACCACCGACTTGGCGCCTTTCCGCAAGTCAGTCCGGTGAGGTTGCGGACGAGAGACGTGTTTGTAGCCGGCCTCTTCGAGGGCGGTAAAGGTCTTCAGACCGTCTGTGTAGATGGTCGAGCCGGGAACAACGTTCTGGGCAAGAAACCTGTCGATCGTCACCTTCTTGAAGTCTGGAATAACGGACATGCGAACGCGCCCGGAGCACTTCCCGCGTTTCTCAACAGCGACCATCACAAGGGCCGCACGGCGCCCCTTCAGTTGCCGGCTGCCTCGCAAACCTGCTTGCGGGCCGCCAATCCAGGTGTCATCGACCTCTACTTCTCCGTGCAAGGGCTCGCGAGCTGCGTTCACCATGGCCCGTCGCAGTTTGTGCAACATCATCCAGGCGGTTTCGTAGCGCGACAGGCCGAGCTGACGCTGCAGTAGCAGCGCCGACACACCTCGTTTATCAGTTGTCATCAGGTACGCAGCCCAAAACCAAACCGTCAGCGGGGTCTTCGTATTGTGGAGCACCGTTCCCGACGTCAACGAGACCTGGTGTCGACACGCCGCGCACTGCCACCGTAGTTTCTGCTCGAGAATGTAGGCCTGCCGATGCCCACACTGAGGACAAAGGAACCCGTCGGGCCAACGACAAGCAGCCAGGTACTTCTGGCAAGCCTCCTCGGTCGCGAACTCCACCTGAAACTGACGCAGACTCTTCGGAAACGGCGGCCGAGCCACGCCCTACCCTACATCTTGGGGCTTGCTGAAACAACCGTATAAGCAAGAGTTTACTAAAAGAATTCTCAAAGTGTTTCCGGCCAACGGTAAAAAACCTGGCGGTTGTGATTGCGGTCTTTGCAGGGCTGTTTTCCATCGGCACGGTTCTTATGAAAATGACAATGATAGAGCCTCAATCAGCGACGCGGCACGCGATTGATGCGCTGTCCGCGGAAAATCGTGAACTGCGCACACAACTCGAGCAGTCCAGGCGCGCACTGCTGCGCGTACATGAACTGAGCAGGGGGCAGGTCGTATTGATGTCCAGACTACACCCAGAGATCGACGTCACGGAACTACTCCGGCTTTTTGACCTTTTGCAGTTTCAACCGCCGGAGTCTGCTAGGTATAGAGGCCCGGAGAATGTCGATGCCATAGCACTGGCGGAGGTTCGTCGTGAATGAAAAAGGGCTGTTGAAACGGGGAATTTCGCGCATTGACCTCGCTCTAGCGGTCGCCGCAATTTCTCTAGTCGTGGCGCTGCTGAATGGATTGCTTAGCCGAGAATGGAGTGCCCAATCGGCTTTAAACAGCGTTACGTCAGAACGCGGCAGCCTGAAAATCGAGATCAGTGAGCTCAGAACTTGCTGCGAGACACCCACGGTTGATATCAGTCGCTCTACAGACTTTGCGGTTCTCAAGGAGCGCGTTGATTCACTCGAAACACGATTGCGTGAGCAGTTGAACTTGACGATTGTCTTGCACTCCGCAAGTCAACTGGATATCAGGCGGCAGATCGAATCTGCAATCGAAAATGCGGTGAAGCGACCTTAACCATCTCAATAGTTCAGCCTGTTTGGCGACCTCTGCGGCAGGAACAAGTGGCTTACCCAGATGAAGACGTCGGATCTATTTGTGAAATGCCTAGAAGAAGAAGGCATCGAGTACATCTTCGGCGTGCCCGGAGAGGAGAACGCGGATTTTGTCATGTCGCTCGCGG
The DNA here is from genome assembly GCA_965224215.1 of Bryobacterales bacterium. Classification (GTDB taxonomy): domain Bacteria; phylum Acidobacteriota; class Terriglobia; order Bryobacterales; family UBA6623; genus CBDCYS01. The sequence goes on from CBDCYS010000005.1 coordinate 60,460, forward strand.
AGTCAGACAAGATCTGGACGGCGCGTACAAAATTCCCTCGCCGCCCCTTCGTTAGCCTTTCCACCTGAATTATGCACTGCCGGTGCACCTGGTGAGGGCTGAGCCGCCAGGAACCATTTGGGGACCCCCGAAAACATGGGGTAAAAAGGTAGGCTGGCAAAGATTTCAGCTTCGCCAGTCAACCCCAAGGAGGTCACCCAAATGGTTACCAAACGAAAACAGCATAGCTCCCGAAGGCCCGTCAAACAAGGCCCCGGCGCGAGGGCCCCGCGGCCCAATAAAATCGGGGCTGCCACGCCCTATCACTTCCGTGGCAAGAATCTGACTCCCTACGGCGGCTTGCTGCCCGTCGCCACCCTGCTCGAAAAACTCGGCTTCCAAGCGCTGCTGGAAGAAACCCTCACGACCAAACGGATCACCCGAGCCATGAGCCCCTACCAGTTCGTGCTGGCCCTCGTGCTCGGCCTCTATGTCGGCTTTGCGCGGCTCAACCAACTCCGCTTCATCGCTCGCGACCCCATCCTGACCGGCATCTTGCAAGTGACGCGTCTGCCGCCGCAGTCCACGCTGTGGCGCTTTCTGGCCTCGCTGCACCTCAACGTGGCGAAGCAGATCCTTTCCATTCAGCGCCAGCTGCGGGAACGAGTCTGGGCCGCGGCCCACGTGAAGTTGGAGACGGTGACGCTGGACACCGACACCACCGTGCATACCCTCTACGGCCGCCAGATGGGCGGGCGCAAGAGCTACAACCCCAAGAACAAGGGCAAGCGCAGCTACCAGCCGATACTGACCTTCCTGGCCGAGACGCGCCAATACCTGATGGGCGGGTTGCGCAACGGCGACCGGCCCACGGGCCGACAGATCGCCGCCCACCTCGAGAGCGCTTTCCGGACTTTGCCGGGCGGCGTGAAGAAAATCCTGGCGCGGGCCGATTCCGGCTTTTATTGCTGGGAGGCGGTGGAGGCCTATGAAAAGGCGGCTTGTCAGTTCGTCATCGTGGCGCGCAAAACGCGGCGCCTGGTCGAGCGCTTGCAGCAAGCAGAATGGAAACCCTCCCCCCGCTCCGACGCGGACGCGGAATGCGAATTCCTCTACCAACCGCAAGGCTGGGCGCGGGCCTGCCGTTTCCTGGCGCTGCGTTACGAAAACGAGCCCAAGGCCGGCGCGGCCGAGCAATACCAGTTGTTCGCCACCAGCGCTTACACCTACCGCGTGTTTGTCACCAATCTGGCCGAGCCGATCGCGGCGGTGGTGTGGTTTTACAATCAGCGCGCCGGAGCCGAGAACCTGATCAAGGAGGCCAACAACGACGCCGGGCTGGCGGCCCATCCCTCGCGCCGCTTTGACATGAACCGCAATCACTTTCAGTTGGCCATGCTGGCCTACAATCTCAACTGCTGGCTGCTGCTGTTCAACCGCGAAGCCCAGGCCAGCGTGGAGACGCTGCGGCACACCACCCTGGCGACGGCGCGGCTGCGTTTTCTGTTCGTGGCGGCCAAGATCTGGCGGCACGCCGGCAGAACGGGTGTCAGCTACAGCGATCATTATCAGGAAAAGGGCCTGTTTGAACGGCTGATGCGACGGCTGCGGGCGATGGGGCCGCCGGGATCGAGCTTGGCGCCGGTGGTGGAGGGTGCGCTGAGCTGAGGGGCACTCCATGCATAAAATTTCATGCACTCGCCGCAACGTACTGGGAACACGCCGCTTGCCAGCCCGCTTTTGCCCTGCCGGGATCAGGAGGCGGCTCAAACGGGGAGGGAAACAGCAGAAAAGACGACTTGCGAAATCACTGAGTTGACACGAGTGCCGCTATCGCCACAACTCCATCGACGATGGCTACGCCGAATCTGTGCATAATTCAGGTTCCATTGCGTCTGGCAGACAAAGTCTGTTCTGATAGTAGATTCTGTTTTCCTGACGGCTTAAGCGCAGAGGGGGCACGCAGTGCCAAAGAATGTGAGGGTCGCTGCATTGGAGCGCCTGCAAACACTTGCTACGGACGAATACAACATCACGACGGAGAACGTGCGGCTGATGATTACGGACAATTACGGACATCTCGCGTGTATTCACCCAAGCCTTGCTTGAAGCCGGACACCCCGCCAGACAGATTCTGCGGATCACTACAAAGTTCCGGGACGCAGGCAGAAGGTCACCGCCGTGGCAGCCGGCTTCTAGAAAGGTCCCCGGCAGGCCGCAGGACGGAGCGGACGGAAATAGACGCCTAAGGTAGCTGTTTAAACCGGATCACAAGTTTTACGCTGACGAGAATGGCGGAACACTTACTGAGGTTAGGTATTTCCTTCAGGCGCTCTCGATGGACGACGCGCCCGAGCTTCCCCCCAACACCATCCAAGACTGCTTTCTCTGGCTGGTTGAGCACCGCGTGGTGCCCGGCGCATACTTCGCCCCGATCCAACTTATCCCGATTAGTCTTTTGAGGGTCCTCGATGACGCTCGCAGAATCCAATCAGGCCACCTCATTCCACTTGACCGAGGTGGGCACCACGAGCCAACGAACGCCTTTTTGATGCTCGCCCGAAGCAACCAGCTACAGGGCAACCTTACGGTAAGTGAACTGCTGGTACTCATGGAGCAAATCCTACAGAGACACCGGGAGCGAGAACCTATTCCTTAAGCCTCACCCAATCTACGGTTTAACTGGTCAAGCGCCTGTCCGAAGCCCTCGATTGCCGTTTGTCGGGCTCCTTCTGCCTGTTTGACCTTTGTGGCGATCTCTCTCAGCGCCTTTTCTGACTCCGGGATCGGGATTTCAATCTCGCCAATGAATTCCGGTGTGATTTCGTCAATGACCGACCCGAACACGCCGCGCTTGATAATCTCCCGTGCGTAATTCGTCCGCAGGAAAGCGAGGATGTAGCAGGGGTCAAGTTTCTTCGGGTCCGGCACAATTCTGATTACATGCTCCGACATCGCGCAACCATCCCATGCCGGTGGAACGGACGATACGATACCCGTTGACCCGCTGCGAGTAATCAGAAGCCAGCCCGCTTCCACTCGCAAGGCTTCGAGCTTAGGGTCGTCTGACCGAAGCCATTTGTCGGTTGTCGGGATCAACTCCGTGATGTTAGACCCCCCGAAAAAAGGAACCGCATCACGTGATCGGTCAACATAATCACGCCGAAATCTGCCAGGGTAGAAGATCCGTTCCACTACATCATGTAGCTTTTTTTTCTTCCATCCCACCTTCACCTCAAGGGACAAGTCCGCGACGGTGCCGCCGGAGCCTCCGGTTAGAGGCTGGTGAAACAGCGCGTTCATCCGCAAGAGGGCGTCGCGCGCAATGGAGGAATACGGCACCGTGAAACAACGCTCGTAAGCATCCCCCGGATTGCCCCCATCCAGGAAGGTCTTGTATGCTGTCTTTACTTCGTCGAAGTCGGACAGGATTTCCTCTGATGACGAACCGTCTGCATGTCTTCTGAATACCGGATGCCCCCTTCTGTCATGTCCTATCCATCGCGGCATTGCCATGAACACCGTTCCCTGAGTCTTCTCTTGCGGGTTAGATAAAGGCTCCGCTCTTCGTTTGACAACAAGGAGCGTCGTTTTAGTGCCGGTATGCGGCTGAAACGTCTCCATCGGCAGATCAATAACGGCTAGCACTTCGGCCTGCCGCAGTAGCCACTCTCGCACGAACAGAGTTTGAGGCCCGGAGAGAATTTGATACCTGAATTATGCACTGCCGGTGCACCTGGTGAGGGCTGAGCCGCCAGGAACCATTTGGGGACCCCCGAAAACATGGGGTAAAAAGGTAGGCTGGCAAAGATTTCAGCTTCGCCAGTCAACCCCAAGGAGGTCACCCAAATGGTTACCAAACGAAAACAGCATAGCTCCCGAAGGCCCGTCAAACAAGGCCCCGGCGCGAGGGCCCCGCGGCCCAATAAAATCGGGGCTGCCACGCCCTATCACTTCCGTGGCAAGAATCTGACTCCCTACGGCGGCTTGCTGCCCGTCGCCACCCTGCTCGAAAAACTCGGCTTCCAAGCGCTGCTGGAAGAAACCCTCACGACCAAACGGATCACCCGAGCCATGAGCCCCTACCAGTTCGTGCTGGCCCTCGTGCTCGGCCTCTATGTCGGCTTTGCGCGGCTCAACCAACTCCGCTTCATCGCTCGCGACCCCATCCTGACCGGCATCTTGCAAGTGACGCGTCTGCCGCCGCAGTCCACGCTGTGGCGCTTTCTGGCCTCGCTGCACCTCAACGTGGCGAAGCAGATCCTTTCCATTCAGCGCCAGCTGCGGGAACGAGTCTGGGCCGCGGCCCACGTGAAGTTGGAGACGGTGACGCTGGACACCGACACCACCGTGCATACCCTCTACGGCCGCCAGATGGGCGGGCGCAAGAGCTACAACCCCAAGAACAAGGGCAAGCGCAGCTACCAGCCGATACTGACCTTCCTGGCCGAGACGCGCGAATACCTGATGGGCGGGTTGCGCAACGGCGACCGGCCCACGGGCCGACAGATCGCCGCCCACCTCGAGAGCGCTTTCCGGACTTTGCCGGGCGGCGTGAAGAAAATCCTGGCGCGGGCCGATTCCGGCTTTTATTGCTGGGAGGCGGTGGAGGCCTATGAAAAGGCGGCTTGTCAGTTCGTCATCGTGGCGCGCAAAACGCGGCGCCTGGTCGAGCGCTTGCAGCAAGCAGAATGGAAACCCTCCCCCCGCTCCGACGCGGACGCGGAATGCGAATTCCTCTACCAACCGCAAGGCTGGGCGCGGGCCTGCCGTTTCCTGGCGCTGCGTTACGAAAACGAGCCCAAGGCCGGCGCGGCCGAGCAATACCAGTTGTTCGCCACCAGCGCTTACACCTACCGCGTGTTTGTCACCAATCTGGCCGAGCCGATCGCGGCGGTGGTGTGGTTTTACAATCAGCGCGCCGGAGCCGAGAACCTGATCAAGGAGGCCAACAACGACGCCGGGCTGGCGGCCCATCCCTCGCGCCGCTTTGACATGAACCGCAATCACTTTCAGTTGGCCATGCTGGCCTACAATCGCAACTGCTGGCTGCTGCTGTTCAACCGCGAAGCCCAGGCCAGCGTGGAGACGCTGCGGCACACCACCCTGGCGACGGCGCGGCTGCGTTTTCTGTTCGTGGCGGCCAAGATCTGGCGGCACGCCGGCAGAACGGGTGTCAGCTACAGCGATCATTATCAGGAAAAGGGCCTGTTTGAACGGCTGATGCGACGGCTGCGGGCGATGGGGCCGCCGGGATCGAGCTTGGCGCCGGTGGTGGAGGGTGCGCTGAGCTGAGGGGCACTCCATGCATAAAATTTCATGCACTCGCCGCAACGTACTGGGAACACGCCGCTTGCCAGCCCGCTTTTGCCCTGCCGGGATCAGGAGGCGGCTCAAACGGGGAGGGAAACAGCAGAAAAGACGACTTGCGAAATCACTGAGTTGACACGAGTGCCGCTATCGCCACAACTCCATCGACGATGGCTACGCCGAATCTGTGCATAATTCAGGTGTTACGGCATTACGATAGCAAGGCGGCCACGTCCCGGTTCCAGAACGCGAATATTCTGTTCAAGAAACAATATATCCGGTGCTCTCGGAGTCATTCTGCCAACGCCATCCAGCAACGACGGGTTGCGCCGTGATTGAGTGATAGACAGATCGAAGTTCCGCAAGATCTCTGGGTCCTTCACTGTAATTTTAGTCCCAAAAGGCGGGTTCGACGCAGCACACAAGTGCGTGCCTAACTTGACGCGCGAACCGTTCAGTTTCAGGGCACTCGGATTTAACGAGTCACACTTCGCTACCAAAGACTCATTCCTGGTGCCCAAGCGCGCCTTTAGAGAAGCGTTTGCTAGGCCCGCGATTTCCTCGTCTACCTCCAGACCCTTGATACTGGAGAGCGAGAGTTTGATTACCTCTTCTTCGACTGGCCCAACGGCTTCGTCGAGCTCCAGCAGTGTACGAATATGGTTCATTCCAGCTAGGGCCTGTTAACACTAATCTGGACAAGCTGCTATACTGGTGATGTATGGAAATCACCGAGCAGCAATACCTCCGCATCAAGCCGGTTTTGCCGCGCCAGCGGGGCAACGTGAGCCTGTCGAACCTGACGGTTTTAAACGCGATTTTATATGTCGCCGAGCAGGGCTGCAAATGGCGCGGCTTGCCCCAGCGCTTCGGCAACTGGCACACCATTTACACCCGCATGAACCGCTGGTCGAAGAACGGCGTGCTCGACGCCGTCTTCGAGAAACTGCAGCGCGAGCAACTGGTCCGCATCAAAATCGAAGCCGTGTCGATGGACTCGACCATCGGGAAGGTTCATCCCGACGGCACCGGTGCGTTAAAAAAACCGGTCCGCAGGCGATCGGCAAATCCCGCGGCGGATGGACCACCAAGATTCATATGGTTGCCGCAGATGCTCGAACGGCGATAACGTTCGCTCTCTCGCCCGGCCAAGCTCACGACGCCCAGCATGGCCGCGAGCTGCTGGGCGGTCTGGGGCCACTGCCCGAGCCGCTGCCGCTGCTCATGGACGGCGCCTATGAGGACGATCAGACACGCCAACTGGCTCTGGATTTCGGATGGATTCCCGTCGTGCCGCCCAAGCGTACCCGCTTGGAGCCGTGGGAGTTCGATCGAGTACTCTATCGCCGCCGCAACGAGGTCGAGAGACTCTTCCGCCGGCTCAAGGGATTCCGCCGAATCTTCTCCCGCTTCGACAAGCTCGACGTGATGTTCCTCGCCTTCCTCCACTTCGCCCTCATCGTCGAGGCTCTTCGTTTCGAGACCCCACGTTAGTGTTAACACGCCCTAGCAGAAAGCCCCCTGTACCTGCACAGATGTCCACCAAATCGTCACCGAGACGCGGATCAAATTGGAGTAGCGTCATCGCAAGGGAGGTAACGCGCTGGTCCGTGAAGAACTGCCCGCCAATTCTTTTCGCCCAATTGCTCCGGATAATCTCAATCACATCACCGAACACGTCCCGTTTTGGGTCTGACAAATACACGCCGCTTAGCTGCGCCGCCGTGTACGCCACGTTCAAATCGTTCAGAGTGATTTCCGCAGATGGAGCGTACAGTTTCCACCGCACATTCATCTCCGCGAATGCCTGTCGCACCGCACCGGACACAACGCGGCATGCGGCAGCCTTCTGCGCCAAAACAGAGCGTACTTCGTTCCGGTCGTAGTCGAATGCGGGATGATGCTTTTGGCACTCCTCCCAAAACATCCCGCCATGCAGAATCTTCCCCACTTCCGCGCAAATCCCCGCAGGCGTGCGGCTGGCGGCATTCGCGTAGAGATGGTCATAAATCTGATTGACTCGGTTCTGGAGATGATGAGAGCTTGGTGCGGCCATTCGTTTCACTCCTCGTCAGATCTTACCCCAATGCAAATTCTGCGTCAAGCAGAAAGTGCTTGAGATTCTGGCCGCCGCTCTTCTCGCGCCTTGGAAGACGGCAGGGTCTTCAGCCAAGGAATTCACTTGTCACGTGCACACGCGCGTTTTCATCGCCCCACGCGAGTCGTTTCGCAACGCGAGCAAAGTGGACAACCAGCTTCGCGTATTATTGTCGTTCGCTTGAAGTCCTAAGCCAGCGATCTATTGCGTGCTCGGGCGAGCCTCAATTGTCAATCTGGCGGTAAGCTGCCTGCTAAGCCTCGGTCTGAAGGCAGAAGAGATTCAGTTTGAGGATTCCCTCGGCGAAGGGAAATGGTGCTGGGACGAAACGCGCGCGCGGCGCTCGGAACCTACCAGCCGGCGTTTCTGCGGCGGGTGCGGGTGGGCTTGACTTCCGGGGACGCTCCGTCTTCGCGCACGCAGCGGAATCCTTGTAAGCTTCCGCGAATTTGCGGCCCGACTCGCGCCCGCGCGGAGACTCTTAGAAACTGGGCGCTGCTGCCCCAAGATCCGCCCCGAATGACCCGCGAATTGGTCTTCTCCTTGGGGCCTTCTGGATCGATTCTTGGAGATTTTGAGTAGTAATTGTCCTCATACCAATCAGCACACCACTCCCACAGGTTTCCGACCATATCGTAGAGGCCAAAGGCATTGGGAGGAAAACTTCCCACCGGAGAGGTGCCCTGCCAGTTTTGGCCTTTGCCGTAATAGTTCGCTTTCAGATGGGTGATACGGGTGCCCCAGGGGTAGTTGTTCCCGTCCAGGCCGCCGCGAGCGGCGTATTCCCACTCGGCCTCGGTCGGAAGGCGCCCGCCAACCCATTCGCAATAGGCCGCTGCATCTGTCCAGTTGACCTTGGCGACCGGGTGGTCCTCTCCCTGATCGAACCCGGCGTATTCGGGCAATTCCTTGTGAACCGCCTTGCAGAACCGCCGATAGGCCTCGACGGTCACCGGGCCGCGAGTCATCCAAAAACCCTTGGTAAGGCGAACCTTATGCCGCGGGGTTTCAGATTCGGCGGCGACCCTGTCGCCCTCGGAGGCCCCCATCCAGAAGCTGCCTTTCGGGACCCAAACGTACTCTAGCTCTTCAAATACCTCGATCTTTAGCTTGCCGTTTTGGCTAAGCGCTTTGTTTGCAGTGATTTGGTTACGAGTCATGGGGTTCTTAGACCGGGTTTTCTTCCTCCGCCAACCGGCGCTTTGTGGTGGCAGGGCGGCGCTGACTACCCCCGGTACCTCTCCTCACGAAAAGAGTCCCCATACATATGATACCCCACTTGCTCCCAGAAGCCTGCCCGGTCTCGTTCCATGAAGTCGAGATTGGTCACCCATTTGGCACTTTTCCAGGCATAAAGGTGCGGAATGACCAGCCGAAGCGGTGCACCGTGGATGTCCGTGAGCGGCTCTGGAGCGTGCCGGTCAGCGAAAAGAACGTCGGCTCGCATCAAATCCTCAAGGGGCACATTTGTGGTGTAGCCGTTCTCGCCGTGGACCATGACGAATGCGGCCTGCGGCTTGGGACGGACCATTTCGGCGATCACCGAAAAAGGAACTCCCTCCCACTCATTGTCGAACTTGCTCCAGGAGGTAACGCAATGGAAATCGGCTTTGATGCGCTTGCGGGGGAGTGTTTTGAACTCCTCCCAGCTGAGCTGGATCGGATTTTCGACCAGCCCGCGAGCCTTGAGGGTCCAGGTGACTGGGTCGAAGCTGGGGACGGACCCCTCATGCAGCACGGGCCATTTCAATGTTAGATACTGGCCCGGCGGCAAACGGCCCTCCTGCCTCTTGGCCTGCTCGAGTTTCTTGCGCTCTGAGTTGAGGGCCATCGGGGGTTTCTTGCCGGCGGTCCGCGGCGGGACCAGGACAGACGGGTTAACTCTAAGTAAACTATAAGTTTAGCACGAGGCGACCGTATGAGGCATCAGCATGAAGCACGCAGCCCCAATCTTGTTCCGTGAAGGGATCGAACTGTTCAATCGCCGTGAGTTTTTCGACTGTCACGAGGTTCTCGAGGAGGTGTGGACCCCGACCCAGCAGCCGGAAAGGTGGTTTTTGCAGAGCCTCATCCATTTCGCGGTGGGCTTCTACCATCACCAAAAAGGCAACCCTATCGGAGCCACTCGGCAGTTGGAAAAGGGGCTGAAGAAGATCGAGGGTTACCTGCCCACGTGGGGCGGCATCGACACGGCGTCAATCGAGCGAGAAGCCCGCCGTTGCCTGGCGATCATCGAGTCCGGAGGCCGGATTGAAGAGTTTCCCAAGATCGACCAGTTCGAGGAGTATGCCCCCCTTGATGGGATCAATGATGTCGGAAGCTAAGCAAGAATTGCTGAGCCAGTTCAAGCAAGTGATTCTGTTCCTTGATGGTGATCAGCCCGGCCGAGAGGCGGCCCAGTCAGTCGCTAGACGACTGATGTACCAGATGTTCGTGCAAGTCATAAACTTACCTGACGGCAAGCAGCCCGATCAACTCTCGTCCGAGGAGATCCGGGCTGTCCTACGGGTACAAAACTCTGGCCCCGGCGATGGCCGGGGTCTTCTCTCTTGAGGGTGGGTGGGAGCCGCCAAAAAAACGAAGGTGGGTATCCGGTTGACTCAGGTAGCCCCAAGATGTAGTATGCCGGCAGATGGAAGATTACCCTCAGAACCTGACAGAGTTCGAGGCCCGTTTTAGCAGTGAGGAGGCCTGCCGGGAGTATCTGTTCCGGCTGCGCTGGCCGGACGGTTTCCGCTGTCCGGGTTGCGGTTGTGGAAAGTCGTGGCCTTTGCGAAAAGTGCTGCTGCAGTGCGCTGCGTGTGGGCGCCAAACCTCGGTGACCGCCGGGACCATCTTTCAGGACACGCGCAGCCCTTTGCCGTTGTGGTTTCGTGCGATGTGGTGGGTCACCACCCAAAAGACCGGAGCCAGCGCTTTGGGACTTCAAGGAGTGTTGGGGCTCAACAGGTACGAAACGGCTTGGACCTGGCTGCACAAAATGCGGCGCGCGATGGTGCGGCCGGGACGGGATTTGCTGGCCGGGACAGTGGAAGTCGATGAAAGCTACTGGGGCGGGCTCGAAGAGGGCCTGCGGGGCCGAAACCTGAAAAACAAAGCATTGATCGCAGTAGCCGCTCAAGAGGATGGGCGGGGTATCGGCCGGATTCGCATGAAGAGAATCGAGGATGCCTCGGGCGAGGGCCTGTTGCCTTTCGTGGAGGAGTGCATCGAGCCGGGCAGCGTGGTGCATACCGACGGCTGGCCCGGTTACTCCGGGTTAAAAAAGGAAGGCTACGTCCATCAGGTCACAGTTGTCAGCAGGCAGGAGCAGTCCGCGTCGGAATTGATGCCCCGCGTCCACCGCGTGATGTCACTGCTCAAGCGCTGGCTGCTGGGCACCCATCAGGGCGCCGTGAGCCACAAACATCTGGACTACTACCTGGACGAGTTCACCTTCCGTTTCAACCGCCGCAAATCCAAAAGCCGCGGCAAACTCTTATCGGCTCGTCCAGCAGGCGGTAGCCGTGGATCCGGCGACTTACAAGATGATTGTTCACCCGGTTACAGAACCCAAGAAAATCCCCAAACCACAAGATATTGGGGCTACCTGAGTCAACCGGATACCCATCAAAACGAAAACAGCGGGGGGCCGCCCGCTGTTTCCATTGTTTTTATTGGATGCCGGATCACAGGTGCCGGATCACAGGTGTTGTAGCCCAATGATAATGTCCCCTTAAGCGCCCAATAGAAATGTCCCCTAATCTTAGGGTCCGAAGGAGGAGCCGAGATTGGAAAGGACATGGATGAACGACAAAGAGTTGAGGCGCGGCGAAGTGCTGAGCCGAGTGAAACGAGGCGATCTGAAATTGACCGAAGCGGCCGAGCTGCTTGAGCTCAGCTACCGCCAGGCGAAGCGGCTCAAGAAGCGTTATGGCGAGGGAGGAAGCCCATGGCAACGTCGGCCGCGCTTCGAACCGAGCCAATGACAAACGCCGCGAGCAGGTTCTCGAGTTGGTGCGCGAGAACTACTCCGGCGAACCGCACGAGCGCTTTGGGCTGACGCCGGCGTCTGAACATCTGGCGACTGATCACGGTCTCGAAGTGCCGCGCGAAACACTGCGGCGCTGGATGCTCGCCGGCGGCCTGTGGAGCCGCCGCCGCAAACGCAAGCCGCACCGCTCGCGGCGACAGCGTAAAGCGCACTTTGGCGAGCTGATCCAAGTCGACGGCTCGCACCACGACTGGCTCGAAGGACGCGGGCCGAAAGGTTGCCTGATGAACTTCGTCGACGATGCGAGCGGAGTGGCGCTGTGCCGTTTTTCGAACGAGGAAACGACTTGGGCGGCAGCCGACTTGCTCGGAGCCTGGGTGCGTCAATACGGCGTTCCGAAGGCGCTCTATTGCGACTGGGAAAACGTCTACCTACGCCAGCCGACCTCGCGTGAAGCGATCGAAGGCATCGAGCCCGAGACGCAGTTCGGACGCATGTGCGCCAAGCTGGGCATTGCGATCATCGCCGCTTCGTCACCGCAAGCCAAGGGCCGCGTGGAGCGCCATCACGGCACGCATCAAGACCGCCTGATCAAGAAGATGCGACTGCAAGGCATTGCTGATTACAAGGCGGCGAACCGCTATCTCGACGAGCAGTATCTGCCCGAGCACAACGCCAAGTTCGGCTGTGAGCCGTCGGCGGGAGCGGACTTTCATCGGCGCTTATCGAAGCGTTTGGACTTGAAGTGGGTGTTCTGCTTGGAGGCTGAGCGGGTGGTTTCCGGCGACCGGGTGGTGCGATTCGAGAACCGCTTTTTGCAGTTGAAACCGAAGCGCAATCAGGCTCTGGGGACAGGCGCGAGAGTCACCGTGCAGCAAGCGTGCGAGGGCGAGTTGCAAGTGGTCTACGAAGACCGCGCGGTGGCTTTTGAGGAGATCGCCCGGCCGGCGCCGAAGCTGCGTCCCGAGCCGAAGCAACGAGCAGCTCGGCAGGGGAAAAAGCCATCGGCGGACCACCCCTGGCGCAAGTCGCTGCGATCGAAAAAACGCGCGGCGACGACATAAAAAACAAGGGCTATGGAAATGACGGGACGGATGGAAAGCGTGGAAAACCTCAGCGAACCGCGAAGCGGGTTCGTATCGCAGCGACAGGTTTCCCACCCTTCCCACCGTCCCTTGGAAATCGCTAAAGCGATTCCCACATTCCCACAGCCCCGACGACGATACTCTCATACATACTTACAAACAACAAAACCAAGGGGACATTTCTACCAGGATTTCCATTTTGACCCTGGCACGGGCACAGTATACACCACGCCGCTCCGAACAACACGTCTTTCCCAGGCTGAACACTGCGCATCACCGTCACCGGTAGCCGCCAGCGTCTCGTCCCACCGTTCACAGACGTTGATTGAGCGGGTTGAACCCCGCTCCGGCCGAGACTGTTCCCTGCAAAACGGTTTTGAGCCAAAAGCTGTTGATCCTCGCCCGGTCAAGGCTACCCGCTCGGCAGCGGCAGCGCCCAGATCCTGTGCAGCATGTCAGCGAACAGCCGCCGGTTCAGATGCCCCTCCGCCAGCAGCAACCAGTAGTAGCGGGCATGCTTGACCAGCCGCCCACCGGTCTTCATCAGCCGGTGCTGCAAGCTCGTTAGCGACTAGCTTTTGATTCGCTGCGGCAACCCCAGCCGCCGCCAGAGATTACCCAGGTTGTAGGCCAGCACGCTGAGTTGCAGGCGGACTTCGTTGGCCCGGAAACGATGGCATGACAGCCGTGTCCAGTGTGTCGCCTGTTTGCCTTCTTTGATCCACTGCTCGGCCGTCCCGCGCTTGTTGTAGAAACGCACCACTGAGCGACTTGGCAAGCTCATGTTCGTGACGATGAAGCCAATGCGGGGAAACAGCTCACCTAGATGATGCTCGACCTTGGCGACAACCCGTCGCGCCTTCGACCAGCTCGCGGCCTGATAGCGAAAACTCTTGTAGTGCACCAAGGGCTTGCGGGAGGGCCTTCCCGGTGGACGAAACAAGATGTCTTCGATCTCCAACTCCAGGCTCCTATTGGCCGGAATGCGAATGGCGTATTGCACTCCGCGTTCCTCGGAAGACTCATAAATCTCCGGCTTAGCAAAGGCCGCATCGCCCCGGAAGGTGACCTGTTTGGCCGCAGCCTGTTGGCGCTCGATCTCCGGCAGCAGCAACTCGTTCCAGTCCTCAGCACTGTGCACGTTGCCTGGACGCAGCTTCGCCGCCAGACAATCACCATGCTGGTTGAACAGCAATAGCGGGTGGTAGCAGACCGACTCGAAGTGCCCGTTGTAGGCACTGCCTTCCTGCTGTCCGTGAACCGGGCTCTCGGTCGAGTCCATGTCCAGCACAACGCGCTCGCAGTCGTCCGTCGTCTCAGCTTGCGCGACCAACTCGCGGTTCACCGCCATCAATCCCAGCAGATTCTCCTCACTCGCGAGCAGCCCTGTCTCGAAGCTCTGTAGCCGCGAGGTGAGCGCCCCGCCGCGATCCCAGTTCTTCTGCGAGCCGATCAAGCGAAAGGTCGGATCGGCGGATACTCGAACAGCGTCATTGAGGTCCTCGTAGCCGGCGAGTCGGCTGTAGACCGACTGCCGCAGCAGATCGGCCAGCGGGAACTTCTTGTTCAAGCCTTGTCGCGAGTCGCTGAGATGCTCCTCGATCAGCTTGCCGAGCCCGAGCCGTTCGTCCAACTCCCGAACCAGGATCAGCCCGCCGTCGGAAGTGACACGCGATCCTTGGAAATCGACTTTCAATAAGCCGTTGAAGCTTAGCTGGAACGGCTTGTTTTCTTTTTCACCCCTTGGGTGTTGATCTCCTCAGCGCCTTGAGTGCTTTCCTACCCGCATAAATAAAGGCGTCCGAGCCCACCCGATGGTTAGCAGAATCGAAACTAAAGTGGAAATCCAGGTTAAGGGATTTCGGATTGAAATTGTGAGGTCTCTTTCAGACGACACGATGCCACCTTCCGCCTGAGCGGCGCGTGGAAGAGCGCAGCGCGCAGCCAGGATCGGCCTAACCTGTCCTAGACTAGAAACCGCAACCCGATCCCTTGAAACGTGCCGGAGGCCAGCATGCGTTGCTCCCAGTGCGGGAAAACGATCCGCGAAAGGCGTGACCGTCTGATGCTACCGAGAAATAATTTCACATTGAGTAATCCGGTGCCGGAATTTCCGCACCCGACCGCCTGGCAACTCGAAGCCAAGTCGAATCAGGCGGCTAGCTGAATTCTGGACGGATACGGAGTGTGAACGCTTGGTAGGGTCGAGAACTGGCGCGGTGGCCCTTCAGGACGCTGGCTTGGCTGTATCCGGGGTTTCCCCCTGCGTGCCCGTTTAGCCCTGTCCGTGGCTCCGTTTCCAGTTCCCGCCTCCTCGCACGCAGCGTGCGGATTTCCCGCACTACGCGCTCCTGCACACTTCGTGTCAAAGCTTATGGGACCTATTCACATGGCGCGACTACCGTGCACGACTGTCGGTAAGCCACCCGGTACTCACTAAAGAGCCCCAGTGTCCGGTACAGCCAAGCCCGGCTCCATCGCTTCCACCCAAATCCCTGGCGCTGACGGGCTCTGCCCAGATGGCGCCGGATCTTCTTTTCCACCCAGTTTCGGATGTGCGAGAAACAGCGGCTCGAATGGCCGATCGCAAAGTACTTCACCCAGCCGCGTAGAATCGGATTGATCGTTTCGATCAACCCGTTCAGCGACTGCGATCGAAAGCTTCGGAAGATCTTCTTGAGCTGGCGCAGCAAGGCCGTCCGTTTCTTGCCTTTCGGCACATACAGCGGCATCCATCGTCCCCGCCTTGAGCGGATCCGACGAAACTCAAAACCGAGAAATCCAAAGCTCTCCCCTTGCTCTAGCTCCACCCGGTGGCTTTTGTCCTCGTTCACCTCCACCTGCAGTTTGGCAAACTCCTCGCGTAGCCGTTTCTCCACCGCCTGCCGCAGCCAGCGCTGTCGTGGATGCGAGTCCACCAGAATCACCAAGTCATCAGCAAACCTGGCATACTCGACTCCCACCCACTGTCCCTGGCGGGTCACTTCTTTCGCCCTCTCCAGCATCTGGTCTACCTCGTTGAGGTACACCTTACTGAGCAACGGCGAAATCACTCCGCCTTGCGGAACACCCTGCTTCCCCGACGCCTTCAGCAGCAACCGCAGCAGCCACAAAACCTCCTCGTCTCTCACTCGTCGCGCCACTTTCTCCAGCACGATATGATGCCGCACTGTGTCGAAGTAGGATCGCAAGTCGAGATCGATCACGTAGGTCTTGCCGCTAACAATCGCCTCTGTTACGCGCCGGATGGCAGCGTGCGCTGACTTCTTCGGCCGGTAGCCAAACGACCCTGCTTGAAAGTCGGCCTCGAAGATCGGTTCCAGGATCAGCTTCAATACTCCCTGGACCACCCGGTCCCGGATCGATGGAATCGAAAGCAGGCGTACTTTGCCCTCTTCCTTGGGAATCTCCACCTTCCGTGCCCGTTGAGGTCGATAGCTGCGCTGCACCAGCTCCTCGCGAAGCTGTTCGAGAAATCCCTCCGCACCCTCGGCTTCGATCGCCTCAAACCTCACCCCGTCAATTCCCGGAGCTCCGTTATTGCGCTTCGCCAGCCGATAGGCCTCCCGCAGGGTTTCCCGTTTGCAGACGTGCGCATACAACCCCCAAAAGCACCAAGTCGATTCAGCCTTCGCCTTGACGTATAGTCTTCGTCTCAGATCCTGCAGACTACTGGACGCTTTTATCATTCGTCCCTGCCTCACTGTGTTGACCAAGACTTCATGTGCAGCAAGGTCCCTTCGCTCCACGGGCGTTACCCCGCTTCGTCGCTACTACGGACCTAGCCGCCACCCTCTCGCCTTCCACCGATTTCCTGGTTTCGCCAGTTATACGGCTTCCCTGCTCCGCCGATTTCTCGACGGGACGAGAAGGGCTTCTCCAGTTGCTTAGCATGCCCTTGTCACCGTGCTGTCCCTAGCACCCCGCCGGAGTGACCAGGCGCTGCAGTCAGTCTGCGCCAGGCCATGCTGCCTTCGCCCGTGGAAAGAGGGCTCGGCCTCCGGGGTTTTAACTTTTCGAGGCCACCTGTGGGTTCACTCACGTTACGGTCCGGTGACTTGCTTACCATCCCAAGGATGGCTTTGTCAGTTGGCTTCATCGGCTTCGTTTCCTCCACACGGATGCAACCCAAGCTACGGGGCTCTGACTTTTACCCCGGTGGGACTATCTCCCACTGAACATGCCAGCCTTCACTGGACACACTTATCACCAGTTATTTTTTAAGGTAGAATCAGACCCGCATTGTCGGCCGAACCATCAGCCACTACAAGATCGTGTCCAAGCTCAGCGAAGGCGGCATGGGTGTCGTCTGCCGGGCTCAGGACATGAAACTCAAACATCCTGCCGCCCTCAAGTTTCTTGCTTCCCACCTGATCGGTGCTGCGGAAGAAAAAGAACGCTTCATTTCGCGAAGCGCAGGCCCCGGCGGCGCTCGATCACCCCAAACATCCGTGCCGTTCACAGCATGCACGACGAACGAGGCGTGGTCTTCCTTGCGTTCGCATACATCGATGGACCCACCCTCGCAGACTAGGTTCGAGAGCGTCCGCTGCCACTCGACGAAACGCTCTTTGCTGCAATCCAGATGGGTGAAGGTTTGCAGGCGGCCCATGAGAAAGGAATCGTCCACCGAGACAAAGAGGAGGTCGCAAAGGGCCCGAACGCTCCTCGGCGAGGCGGTCGAGCTGTACGGCCAGATCGGGATGTCACAGCACGTGGCAATGGCCGAGGCGATGCTGAAATGAGCGGAGAAGCGACGGTGCTCCGGTCTGCGACCGATCGTGTGTGTCACTCTACTGTGGTCCAAGCCGATGTGTAGAGTGATGTATCATCAGCGCGATGTCCCAGATGATTCGTTGGCAGGTCAACATCGGACAGCGGCACGATCGGATGCTGAAGCGTCGCGCCCGACGCCTCAGAGACACCGAGGCGGACATCATTTGCGAGGCGGCGGAAATAGGGCGGCCCTTCGGTCGCGGTCAGCGGCTATCCGGCATCATCCCCCGCAAGAGATCTCGAAGATACTGTTGCTTCTGACCCCCTGCCCCTCGTGAGGATACGTGTGCACAGTCTCCACAGTGAGAGTGGACTCACCGCCACGCCACCCGATGTGCGTGATCGGCTCTTCAAGTTCCCCCTCCACGTGGTACTTGAAGGTGATCTGATCCTCGCTTGGAAACGCGCCCTGCAGCCGATCTCCACCGCCAAGTTCAAACGGCGTCAATCGGCAGCGGTAGCTCAGGTTGTCGAACGTTCGGGAGAAGGTCCAGGGCAAATTCGCCGCGCCTTGCTCAAGAACGTGAACCTGTACAGCAGTGGGGGCACAGGTGAGCAGCTCGGTCAGCGCGGCGTCTCCATACTCGAGTAGTATGGCGTGGCTTGTGCCCAGTGCATAAAAGGTGACCCAATGGTCGAGCCATTTCACTCGCCGAGATTCGAAGATACGCAAAGGCTCCAAGCGCGCTCGTCCACTCAACAAGAGGTAACGAAGGGTCGAAGTACTGTGGAGCACCGTGTCCGTCAAATGAGAATGTCCGATAGTTCGCAGCAAGTAGCGACTCCGCCCGAGCGATTGGGAGGCTCGGGATGATGTTCTTTCTTTTTTGAAGAGAAGAGTCACTATGAAGAACGATATCAGATCGACCGCGAGTCGGCCTTTTCGGCCCCAGACCTCTGCCTCCCGGTCCAAAGCAGCGTAAACTAGATCTACCGGAGAGCCGCGAGTTTCAACGGAATCCGGACATGCTCCCCTCGAACGGTCCGATGGCGTATTTTTCAGACGAACGTCATCGTATAGGAGCGCAAGCCGGGCGTCAAGACCAACTGGGAAGCCACCATCCATGGATGAGCAGAAAACCGCTTCGAAGGACGACCGTGCCAAGACCCAGGCCCTCCTCTTCTCGGTCTTCGCCATTGCCACCTGTGGACTGATCTACGAGCTCCTGGCCGGGACCATCGCCAGCTACATGCTCGGCGACAGTGTCACCCAGTTCTCCACCATCATCGGCGTCTACCTGTTCTCGATGGGGTTAGGATCCTACCTGTCCCGCTACTTCCGGAAAGATCTGATCGCGAGCTTCATCCAGATTGAGATCCTGGTTGGCCTCGTCGGCGGGGCTTCCTCCTTGGTCCTCTTCCTGGCCTTTACCGAGCTCAGTGCGTTCCGGGTGGTGCTCTACTCGTGGGTAGCGGGAACCGGGATCCTGGTCGGGCTGGAGATCCCGTTTGTGATGCGCATCCTCGAGGACCAGTTCCCGTTCCACGACCTAATCTCGAAGGTCCTGTCGCTCGACTACCTGGGTGCGCTGGCCGCGTCGCTGCTGTTTCCCCTGTGGCTCGTCCCCCAGGTTGGGCTGATGCGGTCGTCGTTCGTCTTTGGCGTTCTGAACGTGCTTGTAGCGATCTGGACATGCCACCTGTTTCGCGCGGAGCATCGGCGACCCTTGCTCACCGTCCAGGCCTACGCCGTCCTCGTGCTGCTCCTGGTCGGAGTGGCTTACTCCGATGTGTTGTCGGAGTTCTCCGAGCGACGCTTGTATCGGGACCCGGTGATCTTCACCCGCACCTCTCGATATCAGCGCATCGTGGTGACCAACGCACAAGGCGAGCTGCGGCTGTTCTTGAACGGCGAACTCCAGTTTTCTTCCCTCGACGAGTACCGCTACCACGAGGCACTGGTCCATCCGGGGCTGGCGGCGGTGGCCTCACCGCGGCAGGTCCTCGTGCTCGGCGGCGGGGACGGTATGGCGGTTCGAGAGATCCTCAAGGACCAGCGGGTCCAGCACGTCACGCTGGTCGAACTGGATCCGGCGATGACGGAGATCTTCACGGATCACGACGCGTTCGCGGCCCTCAACAACTACGCGTTGCGGTCGCCTCGGGTGGAGGTTGTCAACGCCGACGCATTCGTCTGGCTTGAGGACAACACGAGCCGGTACGACTTCATCGTCGTCGATTTCCCCGACCCCTCGAACTACTCCCTGGGCAAGCTCTACACGACCACGTTCTATATGCGCCTCGCCGCTCACCTGGCCCCAGACGGCGCCGCCGTGATCCAGAGCTCGTCGCCACTCATGGCCCGTCGTGCTTTCTGGTGCATCGTCGAGACGGTGCGCGCGGCGGGTCTCGAAGCCACGCCCTATCACGTCGCGGTCCCTTCCTTCGGTGAATGGGGCTACGTCATCGCTTCCCACGAACCCTTTCAGATACCCGGCCGCTTGCCGCGGAAGCTTCGCTTTCTCAACCCGTTGATCATGCCCTCTCTCTTTGGGTTTCCCGCGGACATGGAGCAGGTCCCTGTCGAGGTCAACCACCTAAACAACCAGATCCTGGTTCGATACCACCAGGGGGAGGGTTGGGAGCAGTACGCGCCGTGAGAGCAGCCCGCAAGAGGCCGGCGAAGCCCATCGTCAAGCCCATCGGTAAGCCGGAAGGGCTCACACGCCGCGGCCTGCCCCGGCGCGATCTCCTGCGCCTGGGCCCGAGTGTCGCCGCGGCCCTGGCGGTCGGCTGTCGGTCACAAACGGGACCCTTCCCGGACCGCGAGATCGACAGTGGCCGGATCACTGGCTCTATCGTGGGCGCCTCGCACGAGGCCGGACACCGGCTGCGTGACGGCGGTCTCCCCGAGCCCCAAGAGACCCGGACAGTGCCGCTGGTCATCGTCGGCGCCGGCATCGCGGGCCTATCGGCGGGCTGGAAGCTCGCCAAGAGCGGCTTTCGCGACTTCGAGATCCTGGAGCTCGAGCCCGAACCGGGCGGCAACTCACGCTGGGGCGAGAACGGCGTGTCCGCCTACCCCTGGGGCGCCCACTATCTGCCGGTCCCGACCTCGGAATCGACGGCGGTGCGCGAGCTGCTGGAAGAGATGGGCATGGTCCACGACGTTGGACCAGACGGTGAGCCGATCTATGACCCGCGCCACCTCTGTCATGCTCCCCAGGAGCGGCTGTTCATCGACGGCCGCTGGCAGGAGGGGATCTCGGCGCGGGAGCTCCTCAGCTCCTCCCCCGCGACGGGGGACCGGGCCGTGCTGGCGGAATTCGAACAGCAGATGAAGCGCTATCAGGATTATCGAGATGCCCGCGGCCGCCGCGCATTCGCGCTGCCGATGGCCCTGAGCAGCGACGACCCAGATCTCGTCGCGCTCGACCGTATCTCGATGCGCGAATACTTCGACCGCGCCGGATGGAAGTCCGAACGTCTGCGGTGGTACGTCGACCATTGCTGCCGCGACGACTACGGGTGCACACTGGAGACCACCTCGGCCTGGGCCGGCTGGCATTATTTCTGTTCCCGCGGCGCGGACGCGGAATACCTCACCTGGCCCGAAGGAAACGGGCGTATCGTCCGCCACATGGTGAAGCGTCTCGAAAGGCATCTGCACACGGGCACGCTGGTCTATCGCATCCGGGTCACCGGCGACCCCGCGGCTCGCGAAGCCTCGGCCGAAGGCGTCGAAGTGGACGTGCTCGATACACGCACCAATGCCGCCGTGCGGTTTCGGGCCCGGCAGGTCATCTACGCCCTGCCCCGCTTTACGGCCCAATATGTCCTGGACGGCTACGAGCTTCCAGGAATCGACACGTTTAGCTATGCCCCGTGGATGGTCGCCAACCTCACCGTCGACCGCCTGCCCGAGGGAGCGGCGTGGGACAATGTGATCTACGACAGCCTGTCTCTGGGCTACGTGGTGGCCACGCACCAGAACCTGCGGGTCGCGCCGGGGCCGAGCGTTCTGACGTACTACATGCCGATCGCGGCGGCGAATCCGGCGGCCGCTCGCCGCTGGATGCTGGAACGCAGTTGGAACGATTGGGTGTCGATCATTCTCGGCGACCTCGCGCCGGCCCACGTGGGCCTCGAATCGCTCGTCACCCGGATCGACATCATGCTCTGGGGCCACGCGATGATCCGTCCGGTCCCCGGCTTTCTCTGGGGAGAGGCCCGCCGCCGCGCCGACGACGCCTATGGCCCCGTACGCTTCGCCCACTCGGACATGAGCGGGTTCTCGCTGTTCGAGGAAGCCCAATATCGGGGCGTGCGAGCCGCCGAAGACCTCATGCGGCATCTAGGTCATGTGTACCGAAGCTCGTTGGGGCCCGCGGAGGGAGTGTGAGGTGAGTCGGAACAGCACGAACGGTGCGGCGTGGATTGTGTCGCGCCGGTTCGACGTGGGGTTGATCCTCGGCCCGCCCCTGCTGGCGGTCCTGCTCGTGCTGTCGGTTCCGACTTTGCGAGCCCCCGATGTGCCGCTCTGGGGCTGGCTCGTCTTCGTCGTCTGTATTGATGTGGCGCACGTCTACGCGTCGCTCTATCGCACGTATTGGGACCCTGAGGAGTTCGCCCGCCGCCGCACCCGTTACACGCTCACGCCGCTCGTCTGCCTGGCCGTCGGAGTGGTGCTCCACAGCCTCGGGGCGCTGGTCTTCTGGCGCGTGCTCGCCTACATCGCGGTCTTCCACTTCGTGCGCCAGCAATTCGGCTTCGTGATGCTCTATCGTCACCGCCGCGGGGAGCGTTCGCTCGCCGATCGGCGCCTCGACAAGATGGCGATTTACTCCACCATGCTCTACCCTCTCGCTTTCTGGCACGCGACGCCGGATCGCCACTTCGAGTGGTTCGTCGAAGGAGACTTCCTGTCGCTCCCGGTGTGGATCTCGCCCCTGGCGCTCTGGATCTATTCGGCGATCCTTCTGGTCTTCCTCGTGCGGCAGGTCCAGCTCTACCGCGAACGGGGCGCGGTCAACTGGGGCAAGATAGGGATCGTGGTCTCGACCGCGTGCGTGTGGTACACGGGGATCGTGCTGCTCAACTCCGACTTCGCCTTCACTCTCACCAACGTGGTGGCGCACGGAGTTCCCTACATGGCCCTGGTATGGATCTACGGCCGGCGCAAGTGGATCGGCGAACGCTCATGGAGGCGCCGCATCCACCGCCCGGCGGCTGCCGGCATCTTCGTCGGGCTGCTCCTCGTGCTGGCCTGCTTCGAAGAGGGCCTTTGGGATCTCTTTGTCTGGCGGGAACATGCGACCGCCTTCGGCCAGGTAGCGCTTCCCTTCGCGGTTCCCGAAGCACTGCGCCACCTCGTCGTACCCCTGCTCACCGTGCCGCAGGCCACCCACTACGTGCTGGACGCCTGGATCTGGAAGTTCGACAGCTCCAATCCGGGCCTCGGATCGTTTCTCTTCGGCGAGCCGCGGCCGGCGCACGGCGTGGGGTGAGTGGCCCGTCTCAGGCCTGCATTCCCATCTTCTTCTTCAACTCGGCCAACGAGTCGGAAGAGGCCGTGCTCGACGGCAAGGCCAGCGCCTTGTCGATGTCCTCGTCGATGGTGCCGCCGACATCGGAGAGTTCGCCGTAGGCCTGCGCCAGAGACTCTTCCTCCTGAACCTTGTTCTTCATTTTCTCGAGCATCGCGACGGTACCCGAAGCGTCGGCGCCGGCGAGCTGCTGGTTGATCTTGCGCATGGACGAGGCAGTCCGGGCTCGGGCGCGAAGGGTGATGACCTCGTTCTCGAACTTGCCGATCTGGCGTTTGAGCTCTTCGACCTTCG
>CBDCYS010000006.1:0-61554 GCA_965224215.1 Bryobacterales bacterium
GCGGAGCGCCCATCGGGCCGATGCGCTGAGTTGGCAGTCGCTGCCAAACCAAGACGCTATGGGGAGCGCCGGGCAAACGGCGCCCGGCGATCGTCGCGTTGGCGAAGCCAAGGCCTCCGCTCCGAAGCTTCACCAAAGCAATCTCTGTCACGAACCGAAAACCCTCTGACCGGGAGGCCAGAGGGTCGTCTGCTTCAGCCGATTGCTTGGGAGCCAGCTCCATCGCTTCGGCCTTGGGCATCAAGAGCAGGCGCGACCCTGCCCTCAACGCCAACCACTCTACCATCGCCTCTCCAGCCACCTGCCCCAAAGCGGACATTTCTACTTGGCAGCGATTAGGACATTTCTACTTGGCGTTGACAGGGGTTTTCGCCCCCTTGCAAGGCGTAACACCAGCGGATACAATGGGTTCGGTAGCCGGGCCCCAAGACGGGCCTCTCAACAGGATGCATTTCTTGCTCCGACGCTGCGTACCGATTGCTTTTGCGCTGGTGGTGGTGGCCACAGCCGCCCAAGCGCAGTTCGTTATTTCACCACGCCCTGGCCTCGTTCATCATTTTGACGGCACAGTAATCATTGACACCGAAGAACTGAGCGAAGATTCTGCCCAGTTCCGGCGGGGTTGTGCGCGGAGAAATCCTGACCACCGAGCAGGACGGGCGTTGCGAGGTGCTGTTAGGACCCGGAAGTGTATTGCGAGTCGGTCCCGGAAGCTCGATTCGCCTGCTCTCCGACGATATCAACGACCTCAGATTAGAGTTGCTCGCCGGTTCCGCCATCGTCGATTGGGATAGGGGTGACGAGGAAACGCCGATCCGGCTGGTTCATGACGGCTCTGAGATTGAATTGCGTGAGCACGGACTCTACCGGCTCGACGCGAATCCCGAGAGCGCCGATCGGCTGCGGGTGTTCAGCGGCGAAGCTGGGCTTCAACACAGCGGGACAGAGACATTCGCACTCGACGGCCAATCAATCCTTCTTGGGTCGGGTGAAGTCGAAGGCTTCGACCGCAAACAAACCGACTCTTTTGACACCTGGAACCGGGAGCGCAGCCGGTTCATCTCCAACGTGAACAGCTTGGCCCGGAGCCGCAACCAGCAAATTATCGCCGGCTTTCGCAAGCTAGGCAGACATTTGGGCAACAGCCAGTCCCATCGCCCCCGGTCAATCGGCCACAAGGGACCACACTCATTTGGCGGCCATCGCAGAGACCGCTGAGCATCTCGCGTCGCCCCCAGCTCTTCCCCCCCGGGGAAACCCAACTCGAAGCTTCGCGGTCTCCTTATCGCCGCGAGAACACCACTAGTTTGCTCATAAACTTCTTGTTGTACTTGTTGCCACCGCCCGCGGCAATCGCCACGTACTGCTTGCCGTTCTTCGGGCCTGTGTAGGTGATCGGCACGGCGTGGCCGCTGGCCGGCAGGCGCGTTTCCCAGAGCGTCTTGCCGGTGTCTTTGTCGAACGCCCGGAAGCGGTCATCGTTCGTCGCCGCGATGAAAACCAGCCCCCCCGCGGTCACAATGGAGCCGCCCAGGTTAGGCGCTCCCGTCGGCGGCACTCCTTTTGCCGTGAGCTCGTCAAACTCACCCAGCGTGACGCGCCAGCGGTGCTCGCCCTTGTTCATATCGATCGCGGTCAGCGTCCCCCAAGGCGGCTCCACGCAGGGATGCTCGTTGGAATCCCAAAATCGCCCGTAGGGTCCGCTCCGGGCGCGATAGGGGATCTCGGAGCCCTCGGGCCGCTCGACCATGCGTTTCAAAGACCCGACGTCCATTGAATTGACGTAGAGTGTTGCCGTCGTTGGATCGTACGATCCCCCGCCCCAATTCGGCCCGCCGTTGGTGTCGGGAAACATGACCGTGAATTTCTCGCCGATGGGACGAAACAGCGGCCCTTCTATGACTGCGTCCTTCAGTGCTTCGAGGCACTCTTTCCGCGATTCGGGCGTGACGTCGGTGATCTCGTCACGCGTCATCGACTGCCGCGCGAAAGGCGGCGGCTTGACGGGGTGCGGCTGCGTCGGCCAATACTGTTCACCTGGAACATCGCCGATCGGGACTGCGCGCTCCTCGATCTCAAACAGCGGCTCGCCCGTGAGCCGGTCGAACAGAAACACGAACCCGGTCTTCGCCAATTGAGCAACCGCCGCAACATCCTTGCCGTCCCGTTGGACCGTGATGAGCATCGGCTGGGCCGGCAGGTCCCAGTCCCACAGGTCGTGATGAATCGTCTGATAATGCCATCGGCGCGCGCCTGTTTTGCAATCGAGCGCCACAAGACTGTTGCTGAAGAGATTGGCGCCGTGGCGGTCTCCCCCATAAAAATCAGTTGACGGCGAAGTGAGCGGGACGAAGACCAGACCATTCTCCTCATCGACGCTCGAAATCGACCAGGAGTTGGTGCCGCCGCGGTCTTTCCAGGAATCTCCCTCCCAGGTATCGTGGCCGAACTCGCCAGGCCGCGGGACTACATTGAACCGCCAGCGCTGTTCTCCGCTATAGGCGTCGAAACCGCGAATGTCACCGCTGGGTCCATGCGCCAAGCCGTCCGTTACCCGGGCCCCTGCGACGATCACATCTCCGCAAACGGCAACCGGCGAGGTCAACCCGTAGCCGCCAGGCCGGGCTTCGCTTACCATGCCCTCGCTGAGGTCGATCACTCCGTCTGAGCCGAAGCCGGGATCGGGCTTCCCCGTGGCCGCGTCGATCGAGAACAGCCGCCCGGTTTGGTCGGCCAGCAACAGGCGCCGCCGCTCCCCGTCGGTCCAGTAGGAAACCCCGCGGTTGATATAGAGGCTGAACCGGGCGATCTTGTTCAACTCCGGATCAAAGACCCAAAGCTCTTTGCCGCTCTCGGGATCCAACGCAATCAGCTTGGCGAAAGGCGACGTCAGATACATCACCCCATCGACGAGTAACGGCGTGCTTTCAAAAGCGGAGCTACTCGGGGCCTCCGCGCTGGTCCCGTCGCTGTGGTCACCGGTATCGTAGACCCAAGCGACTTTCAGTTCGCTCACGTTGCTCTTATCTATTTCTCGGAGAGTCGAGTATTTCGTGCCCCCGGGATTTCCGCCCCAGTAACGCCATTCTTGGGCGGCTGATGGCGTCGGCTGCAACCACAGCATTTGCACGAGAACGAAGCCCAATGCGAGGCGCCCGATCGTTGGTTTAGCTGGTCTAGCTGGTCTAGCTGGTTTAGCTGATTTTGCGGAAAAGAAGTTCGTCCCTGGTGTGGCTGAAAGCAGTGGCGTTGGGAGAAGCAGTGGCGCCGCGAGAAAGCCGAGAAAGGAATGCGTCATATCAGTTTTGGCCGTGCCGGTCCGTGCTGACCCTTCGCCGAACACAAAGTATAGCTTTTAGCAGCGGGAGGATGATCTGGCAGCGGGGAGGAGTTATGGAGCCGGCGGGATCGGTGCGGTTCACCGCGTCTACCAGATCGCGTCTACGAGATCATGGATACACGAGCTATCTGCGCACCGTATTTCTGGATTCCACCGGTACTGCTGGTACTTGTTAGAATGCCGGGATAGCTTCCGCTGTGTCGAGGCCCTCCATAAACATTGCTAGGCGAACTCCAGATGCGTGGGTGATCCGCAGGGCAATGGGCGGAGCCATGCTGCTTGGCATGCTGGCCGCCCTGCCCGGGGCAATGCTGCCCATCTGGTCCGTGCAACTGGCGTTGGGGACCGCTCAAATCGGACAAGCATTGCTGGCGTTCTCTGCAGGCTCGACTATTGGCATGATCGCGGCGAGCCGCCTGAAGACTGGCTTTCCGACTGGAAAACTGCTCGCGACGATCGCTGGTGTGGTGGCCAGCGCGTCCCTTGTGGCGCTCTCTGGGGTGTACATTCCGGAGCAACTGCTCGTCCCGCTGCTGGGACTGGGCTTGTCGGCCGGCGCGCTGCTAACAACTGAGTCCGTACCTCTTTTCGAAGCTGTCGCAGCGGCACCAGCCTCGCGCACTCTTGCCTGGGTGTCTTTCGGTACGGGAGCCACCCTAGTCTGTTTCTTTTTGTGGGCCAGCGTCGGTGCTGCGCCGCTGTCGTCGGCCACTCTGCTGATTGCAGCGGTTCCACTCCTTTTCTCAGCCTGCATTTGGAAAGGGCGCGATCAACGGCTGGCGGCAGTAGTCGATACGGGTGAACCCGTCAGATGGAAGGGTCTGGCGACGCCAATGGGAATTCTCTTCGGACTGTCGATTGTCCTTCACGCGGCCGCCCACGGGACGATCGTCTATTGGATCGCTATTTATGTGAGCCGGCGGTTCGGCTTCAGCATTGGGGTAGGCCTGATCATTCTGTCGCTGTACTGGTTCTCGCTCACTCTTGGCTCAGCGATCGCCGCTCGATTGCCACCGCTGGAAGCTCGGCTGCGCTGGCTGGTTTGGGCCGTATTGGGATGCATCGTCAGCTGCGCTTTTCTGCTGGAAACCGCGGACGTCTCGGGGGCCGTGGTCGGGGGTATCGTTTTGGGAGCAGCTTTGGGAATAACCCAAACATTGGCGACCGGTTGGATCTCTCTCCGTCTCGAGTGGCAGCATCCAGCTTTGTTTCGAGTCCTTGTTGCGGGATACGTCATCACGGCCATGTCGGCTGCATTTGCTATGAGCAGCCTAGTGTCCGGATTCGGAGTCCAAGCGGCTGTCTGGGCGATTTTGGTGACGACACTGACGTTGTTTGTACTACTCGCGGTGCTGGTTGTCGAGACCAGGTTAGCCGCGAAGAGACCGGCATCCTCCCAGGGAATCGCGCCCTTGAGAAGGAACTCCGTCCGATCTCACGAATAGTCGTGGACCCGAACTGACATCTACCAGGGAGACGCCACGGACTCGCGTCGTTTGGGGCCACCTAGCCCACACCTAGCTAGGATCAGCCGGTCGCCGGACTGCTTGGCCTGGTCCAGCAGGGTCTTGATTTCGGGGAAGTTCTTGCCGTCCATCTCGATGCATGCCAACTGCGCATCGGCGCTAAGACAAAAGCTTCTCAACCACCGTCCCCGCCACATCCGTCAACCGAAAATCCCTACCTTGATGACGATAAGTCAGCCGCGTGTGATCCAGGCCTAGGCAATGCAAGAGATCGTAGCGTGCAGATCATTCACGCTGATCGAATCCTCGACGACCTTGAGGCCCAGCTCGTCCGTCTTGCCAACAACTTGGCCCGGACGGATGCCGCCACCCGCCATCCACATACTGAAGGCTAGTCGGTGATGGTCGCGCCCACCGCTGGCCGCTCGGCTGGGCGTACGGTCCTCGACCATCGGCGTGCGCCCGAACTCGCCGCCCCAGATAACCAGTGTCGAATCGAGCAACCCGCGGGCCTTGAGGTCCCGGATTAACGCCGCCGCCGGCTGATCGGTCGCCAGACACTCCTTCTCAATCCCTTCCTTGAGTTCGGTATGGTGGTCCCAACTCGAGTGGACGAGCTGCACGAACCTTACGCCGCGCTCGACCAGCCGCCGCGCCAACAGGCAGTTTCGGCCGAACTGACTCTTCGCCTCATTCTCGACGCCGTAAGCCTCCAGCGTCGCTTTCGATTCGCTCGAAAACTCGAGCAGTTCCGGCGTCGCCATCTGCATGCGGAACGCTAGCTCATAGGAGGCAATGCGGGCTTCGACTTCCCGGTCGCCGCTTTCTTCCAAGTGCATCTCGTTGAGGTCGCGCAACACGTCCAAGCGAGCCCGCTGCGAGGCGCGGCTATACGCCGGTGGGTTTGAGAGATGCAGCACCGCATCGCCGGTGCTGCGGAACGGAGCGCCCTGGTAGCTCGACGAGAGATATCCGCTCGACCAGATGCCGCTGCCTGCGTCCGCCCCGCCCCCGGAGTTCAGGACGACAAAGCCCGGCAGATTCTGCGATTCGCTGCCAAGCCCATACATGACCCAAGATCCTATCGATGGGTGGCCGACGAACGGAGTCCCGCAGGACATTCGTAGCTGGCCGGTGTGATGATTGATCTGGTCGGTCGTCATCGAGCGAATCACGCAAAGCTCATCCGCGACCGCCGCCGTGTGCGGGAGCAAGTCGGAAAACTCGATGCCGCTTTCGCCGTGGCGCTGAAACTCGCGGGGCCTGGCCCATATCTTCGCGTCCGGCTTGATGAACGCTAACTCTAGGTTCTTGGCGACTGACTCGGGCAACGACTGGCCGTCCCATTTGAGCAACGAGGGCTTGGGATCGAGCAGGTCAAGCTGGCTCGGCCCTCCCGCCTGAAATAAGAAAATGACGTTCTTCGCTGTCGGCGCAAAGTGCGGCTTGCGTGCCGCGAGCGGGTTGGTCTCGGCGGCGTAAAGCTGGGCGAGTGCGATGCTACCGAGCCCGCACGCGGTGTCACGCAGAAAGCGGCGGCGAGTTGGGATGGGGTTGCGAAGCATCACTATGCTCAGGTCCTCGTGCTCGGGGCGTCGTGCTCAGGTCGTCGTGCTCAGGTCCTCGTCAGGAATTCCGTCAAATTTAGCAGCACGCTGCTCACTGCTTCCCAGGTAGCCTCTTCGCCGACGATCGGCAGCTGCTGATCGTGGTATTGCAGCAGTCGATCGAGTTCGCTTGGACTGGGCGCGCGGGCAAGACACAGGCGGAACCCATACTCGATCCGTTCGTGCACTGAACCTTCTCGAGGCAAGCGCTGCGCTAAGGAAGCGGCCGCCTCGACGAAAACGGGGTCATTGAGAAGGGTCAGCGCCTGCAGAGGGGTCGTCGAGGTCTCGCGTTTACAGTTGACATGAACGGTATCGGGCGCGTCGAAAGTCTCGAGCTGCGGGTAAGGCAACGTCCGCTGCCGGAATATGTAGAGCCCGCGGCGGTACTGTTTGCCGCCCGTGCTTTGGGGCCACTTGACAAAATCTCCAAAGCCGATCTCAGTGGCGCCCTCTGGCAGGAAAGGCCGAACGCTCCTGCCGCCGATTCGTGTGTCGAGTAAGCCAGCCGCTGCGAGCGTCGTGTCGCGGATGATTTCCGCGGCCAGACGGAAGCGAGATTGGCGCGCCAGCAGCCGATTATCCGGGTCCCGCTCCAGCAGCTCCGGCCGGACATCCGAAGACTGCCGATACGTCGCCGACGTCACGATCAGCCGGTGCAGCGCTTTTACATCCCACCCATTCTCCATGAACTCGACGGCCAGCCAATCCAGCAACGCGGGGTGACTGGGAGCTTCGCCGCGCGCGCCAAAATCCTCTGGCGTCGATACGAGCCCGGCGCCGAAATATTGCTGCCAAATGCGGTTGACGGCCACCCGCGCGGTGAGCGGGTTTTCGTTCGAGACGAGCCAACGGCCCAGGGCAAGGCGATCGGCTTTGCCCGGCGGCAGGGGCGGCAGCGCGGAGAGGGCGTCCGGCTCGACTGGAATTCCCGGGTTCCTGTAGTCGCCGCGGACAAGAATCCGGGTTTGCGGCGGCTCCGGATTCTTGATAATCGTGTAACCCTTGGTCAGCTCCGGGAACTCTTCTCTGAGCGCCGCGTAGGCCGTCTTGAGTTCTTTGAAATCGACATCCTCGTAGCCCTTGGTCGTCGCGAGGTCGTAACCGCCGGCGACGCTCCCGACGAAATAGTCAGAAAGCAGATCATCTTGCCTTGGGGTACGCTGATCTCTCGGTGTCTCGACAGCCTCCGTCCCACCGTCAATCTCAAAGAGGAGCAAGTCCCAAAGCACCTTCCAGACTGGTTCCAGGTCGGAGTCGGGATTCTTCGCCGCCTGCAGGATATTCTTCTCCCAATAGGCCTGCAATTGTTGGATCTTGTACTCGGAGAACAGCTCGTCGCGGCGGCGCTCGTATTCCGGCCTGCTTGCCAGGTAAGGGTCTAGTTCTCCCGGAAGCGGCGCATCGATATTGTGCTCGACCGACGTATCGAAAAAGCCGTAGAGGCTGTAGAAGTCCCTTTGGGTGATGGGGTCGAATTTGTGGTCGTGGCAGCGGGCGCAGCCTGCCGTCAGTCCCAGCCAAACGGTCGCGACCGTACTGGCGCGGTCGACGTTACGCCCGACGCGGTCCATCTCCAGCGGGAAGCCGCCTTCGCGGTTGTGTAGTGCGTTGCGATGGAAGCCGGTGGCCAGCCGCTGGTCGACGGTCGCTTCCGGCAGCAGGTCTCCGGCGATTTGCTCGATCGTGAACTGGTCGAAGCCCATGTTGCGATTGAAAGCCTCGATGACCCAGTGACGCCAGCAGGCTGTTGTCCGGCGATCCGGGAATGACCGAAGGGCCCGACTTACCGCCCTTGAGGAGGCCGTCAACAGTGCGGAGATTCAGCTCTCCTTGATAGGGGGATTGACCGTGGCAAGCCAGGCAGCGCTCTTCGAAGAGCGGCAGGACTTCGGTTTCAAAGGTTGATTTCGGGCTTGCTGGAGCGCATATCGAATAGGTGGCGACCGCGCAGAATAGCAGCCATGCTGAAGAAGGTTTTAGTTGCATCCGACTCCCGGGGTAGCGACTATACAGAGTATACTCCAGCGGCTATCCGTCCCGGAAGTCGGGGGGTGAGCGACATAAGATGCGGGGGCTTCCATGAAGTTATTGCCGTAGCGAGTTACTGTCGGGCGAAAACGGGTTATCGACCCTCTTTCTCGGCGAGTTTCGTGTCTTTTGCGACGACTATATGCGTTAACTGTCGACCCTGGGCGCCTTGGTGGAGGTTCGAAGAAACTCGTAAGTTCTTTTCTTTCAGCGAACCGGCAACCTCGATTGCGGAATTTGGCAGATATTGTCAGGTTTTTTCGATTGATGGGTATCCGGTTGACTCAGGTAGCCCCAAGATGTAGTATGCCTGCAGATGGAAGATTACCCTCAGAACCTGACAGAGTTCGAGGCCCGTTTTAGCAGTGAGGAGGCCTGCCGGGAGTATCTGTTCCGGCTGCGCTGGCCGGACGGTTTCCGCTGTCCGGGTTGCGGTTGTGGAAAGTCGTGGCCTTTGCGAAAAGTGCTGCTGCAGTGCGCTGCGTGTGGGCGCCAAACCTCGGTGACCGCCGGGACCATCTTTCAGGACACGCGCAGCCCTTTGCCGTTGTGGTTTCGTGCGATGTGGTGGGTCACCACCCAAAAAACCGGAGTCAGCGCTTTGGGACTTCAAGGAGTGTTGGGGCTCAACAGGTACGAAACGGCTTGGACGTGGCTGCACAAAATGCGGCGCGCGATGGTGCGGCCGGGACGGGATTTGCTGGCCGGGACAGTGGAAGTCGATGAAAGTTACTGGGGCGGGCTCGAAGAGGGCCTGCGGGGCCGAAACCTGAAAAACAAAGCATTGATCGCAGTGGCCGTTCAAGAGGATGGGCGGGGTATCGGCCGGATTCGCATGAAGAGAATCGAGGATGCCTCGGGCGAGAGCCTGTTGCCTTTCGTGGAAGAGTGCATCGAGCCGGGCAGCGTGGTGCATACCGACGGCTGGCCCGGTTACTCCGGGTTGAAAAAGGAAGGCTACGTCCATCAGGTCACAGTTGTCAGCCGGCACGAGCAGTCCGCGTCGGAATTGATGCCCCGCGTCCACCGCGTGATGTCACTGCTCAAGCGCTGGCTGCTGGGCACCCATCAGGGCGCCGTGAGCCACAAACATCTGGACTACTACCTGGACGAGTTCACCTTCCGTTTCAACCGCCGCAAATCCAAAAGCCGCGGCAAACTCTTATCGGCTCGTCCAGCAGGCGGTAGCCGTGGATCCCGCGACTTACAAGATGATTGTTCACCCGGTTACAGAACCCAAGAAAATCCCCAAACCACAAGATATTGGGGCTACCTGAGTCAACCGGATACCCATCTTCAGGTTTTTGCCCTCCGGAGCCAAGTCACCTTTTCGTCCTTTCATGAATTGGCCTTTCGTGAACTGGGCATTTGTGCACTGGCGTTGGTGAACGGCACTGTGAATGATGGCTTGCGGGTCGATCATATCACCGCTCTCAGCATAGCGGAGCATTCGCGTTTGTCAAGTCTTGAGCGGACGCATTTGTTGATAACAATGGGATTAAGGCTCTCCCAAATCCGTGAACGAAGTTTAGGGCGTTGGAATTTTGGTGAGACAGGGGGGGAGCCGCCGACGTGGCTCTGACTGGCGGAGTCAAGTGCCGAGGACTATGGTTGCTTGTCGCCCGCATCTACCTCGCGCACCCGAAGTCGGGGGTGTTCCGGTGGAGATAACCAAATATCACGGGGTGTACTGTGGGAGTCTTCAATTACAAAGACGGGAACGGTTGCCGGCGATGCCAACCCCGCCACGCCGTTTCGCGAGGCCCAAGTTCCGCACCACCAACGCCGAATTCTTGCTCCCGAAACCAATGCAATTGCAAAGCGCATATTCAATCTCGGCGCACCGCCCGATATCAGGAACATAGTCAAGATCGCACGCCGGATCAGCCGTTTCCAAATTGATCGTCGGCGGCAGGACACCATCGCGCATTCCGAGCAAAGTCGCCGCAAGCCCGGCTGCGCCCGAGGCTCCCTGCGGATGCCCGATCAGCGATTTCAGCGCCGACCCTGCCAGCCGGTCCGCATGCCCCTCGAAACACCGGCGGACGGCGAGCGTTTCAATCCGATCGTTTAATTCGGTCGAGGTTCCGTGCAGATTAACGTAGTCAATCGCCTCGGGAGGCAGCCCGGCAGTTTCGAGCGCCATCTGCATGGCGCGGGCAGGTTCCTCGCCGCCTTCTTCCAACCGAACACGATGGTAAGCCTCGCACGTCGATCCATAGCCGGCGATCTCGCCATAGACCGGGGCGCCCCGGGCCTGGGCCTTCTCGAGAGGTTCCAGCACAAAAAACCACGAACCTTCGCCTAGCACGAACCCGGCGCGGTCCTTCGAAAAAGGGCGTGACGCCTTGGAAGGTTGGTCGTTCCACTTGGCGGCCAGAATCCGCATCAATTGAAAGCCGCGAATGATCAGGTAGGAGATCGGTGCATCGACACCTCCGGTGAGCACGGTATCGAGAGTGCCGTGCCGCACCAGGTCCGCCGCATAACCGATAGCGTCGGTTGAGGAGGTGCAGCCGGTCGAAATGATGTGACTTCGCCCGCGCAGGCCGAATGCCATCGAGACTTCGCTCGAAAGCGAACCGATCGTGGACGTAGGGATCGTGTAGACGCTGACCTGCTTGACTCGATTTTCGTAATATCGGCGATACTGCTCTTCCGTGAAAACTTGGCTTCCACCGCCAGACCCGACCAGAACGCCGATGCCACGCAACTCGTCAATCGACAGCGCTGCTGGGTCAATACCAGAGTCCTCGAGCGCTTCGCCGGCAGCGGCCCGCGCCAGCGCAACGGCCCTCGATACGTGGGGGCGGTATTTCGGGTCAACGTAGGCGTCCTCGTCGAAATCGGGGATTTCGCCAGCGATGCGCACCAGCAAGTCCGCCGGGTCAAACGACTGAATCGCCCGAACGCCGCTAACGCCCGCTCTCGTGGCCGCCCAAAACGCTTCCCGCCCGATCCCGTTAGGGCTGACAGCGCCGATTCCGGTAATGGCAACGCGATGAGCCACGAAGAGCCTATGGTAGCGTGGGTCGCGGCAGAACTGAGATTCCCGGCACGTCGGGCATTCTCAAGTTCTTGTTCCTGCGAATGCGGCAAGAATGAAATGAGCGGTGCGTTCCGAAAAAGCAATGATGGGGTGAATCTCCGCGATTTTGGTCCTAGTACTTCTAGCCCAGATAGGGGGCAAGCTATTGACAAGACTATCTCAATGCCCGTAATCTAAACACATTCCATGATCGTTAAGTACTAGGGTATCGACGGCCCGAACATGGTGTGGATATTGCGGGTTGAGGCGGGGCCTCGATTTTCGGGGGACTTGGTTTTCATCTCGATTTCCTGCCACCGTTTGGTTCCAAGCCGCTCGCACCATGGTGCCAGGGGATTCTGACTATGGCGTGGATTTTACGGTCGTGGCTCTTGAGGCTGGGCCATGGAACATCGCATCTACCCGGCCCGCGCGTGCTCTCGGGCAACGGTCGGTTTCTCACCTCAACTGCCACAGACGGAATGTCCTCTTGGCATCGTTCGAGAGGTGGACGAGGCAATGGGGGTGTCGGGTCCGGATGATTCGCACGCGAGAATGATGGGAAACGTCCGCAGATCACGTCTGGCAACAGGCTCCAGTGCTCTTTTTGGGGCCTGCTTAGTGATGCTGTTCTTGCCTTTGGTTTCGCTCAGGGCGCAGCCCAGCACTGCCCTCTACAATATTTCTGGCGTCGTACTCGACCCAAGCGGTTCGTTTGTCCGCGGTGCTTCCGTGCGGCTTCATCAACAGGAAGCGACTATTGCCCAGGCGCGTACGCAAGAGGCAGACGGCCGGTTCTCGTTTTCGAATATTCCGCCGGGGGCCTATACGGTTCAAGTGCTGGAAGATGAATTTGAGTTGCAGGCCACCGGGCGAACGATATACATTGTCGCCACCATCGTGATCACCGAGAGCGTGATATTCAGTGAGATCAGCAGATCCAGGACAAAGGCCGGCACCGGCAGAACCATCATCAATACGATCACCATGATCGCCAGCGGTACCGCGGCATTCACGCGTTCAGCGGTCGAATTTGTGATCCGGTCTTCCATTTCGTTCTAGGCGCTCTTTCTCACTGGCTGACTGCCGAAGCGGATGAGAGGCTCGGCACTACGTCGTTGCTCTCGCTCGCCGGGCCTATGATCTGTCAACCCGGCGTCGTCGTTCCAAGGCGGGTAGTCGTCTGAAAACAGGTCGCCTACGAGTGCCTACCTCCTAGTGACGCGCGTCGCAAGCGGCTCCAATCTCCCCGCCGGTACGGAAGTCAGACCAGCATGAGGGGCTGGTTTAAGACACCCCTCGACTTAATCGGTAGATGTAAGCCAAAATTTCAGCCACGGCACGGTAAAGGTCGGGGATATCTCACCGCCCACCTCGGCGCCCTTGTAGAGGGCCTGCGCCAGGGGCGGGTTCTCGACGATGGGGACGCCGTGCTCCTCGGCGACTTTCCGGATACGCAGCGCGAGAAAGTCTAGGCCTTTCGCCACGATGACAGGAACCGCCATCGATTCGGGAAGATACTTCAGGGCAACCGCGTAGTGGGTGGGGTTGGTGACCACGACGGTGGCCTCGGGAACCTGGCTCATCATGCGGCGGCGGGAGAGTTCGCGTTGCAGCTTGCGGAGGCGAGCCTTGACTTCGGGGTGCCCTTCCTGATCCTTCTGCTCCTGCTTAATCTCGTGCTTGGTCATCTTCAGCTTCTTGGACGACTTGCCGCGCTGGCGATAGAAGTCGAAGCTGCCGATTGCAAGGAGGACAAAAGCGGCTTTGGTGAGCAACTCCCCTAAGACCCGGCCGACGGCATCCGTGCCGGCCGGCAACGACATGTTGGGCAACTGAAGGAAGCCTTCCAGCTCCTCATCGAGCAGTAGCCAGAAGACGACGCCCACCAAGGGCATCATGACGAGGGCTTTCATCGTTTGAGTGAAATTGTCCCCCGGCAACTGCGCCAGCTTGGGGCCTGGCTTGAGGCGGCTGAAGTCAGGCTGAAGGCGTTTCGGAGTGAATGCGAAGCCGGTTTGAACGAGCTGCATCAAAAGACCGATCCCCCGCAAAACTCCCGCCAGGTACCCCAGAAACGACAGCGGTTCGAGCGCCACCGAAGAGACCATGGTGAGCAACTGCTCCACGCTGATCTCGGGGCGGAACGCCTCCCGCAACAAACCTCTCATCCCGAGGCGAAGTCCTTGCGCGACGCTGTCGCCGTAAGACACCAGCAAACCGACCGCCGCTGCGAACTGCACTGCCGCCGTGAATTCACGGCTGGATGGGACCTGGCCCTCTTCGCGGGCCTTTTCCTTGCGCCTGGGTGTTGGTTCCTCGGTACGCTGGGCTTGATCCGCGGGCATTGTCTAGCGCGTTACCAAGATATTGATGACCTGGTGCGCCTTTTCCGCCAAGTCGTAGAAAAGCCGCGGGCCCAGCAGGACGACCGGGTGGAGGAGAGCGACAGCGGCGATGATCTTGGCCGGGAACGCCAGCGTGAGCAACTGCAGGCGGCTGTTGACCTGATTGAGGAGACCGAGCGTGATATCGATCAGCAGCAGCACCGCCATCACGGGAAATGCCAAGCGCACCGCCGTCTCAAGTACCGCCGAGCCTAGTTTGATGATCAGCATCGCGTCAGATGGACGCGTCGAGAAGTGCCCTAAGGGCCAGGTCTCGAGGCTGGTAGCGATTGCGCGAATCAGATGAAGATGTAGATCGAATGCAAAGAACAACAAGCTGCTCAGTAGCGCCACCAAGACATTGAGAATCGATGCGTCCACCTGTGTCGTGGGGTCGATCATGTTGACATAGGAATATCCGGCCTGAAATCCCAGGATCTGCGCCGCCAACCCGAAGGCCTCAAGGAGCAGGGATACTGCCACCCCCACTGTCAACCCGAAAACAGCCTCCGCCAGAATCCAGCCGGTGAGCTTCCAGACCGTGGCAGCTCCACTCAGGATGTCGATCCCGGAATGGCCCCACCCCAGGGGCGCCAGCAGAATGGTCAGCTTTAGCGCGAGCACGATCTTAGGCTGGGCAGGGAACTGCCTCATCCCAGGAATCGGCACGAAGACGACGAGCCCTGCCGTGCGAGCGAGCAACAGAACGACGTTGACCAGCCAAGTGATCGGAATCTCGACTACTGGATCCACAGGCGCTTGCTCGATGGGCTGTCTCGCCGCTGCGTGCCGAAGCACCGGCGGCATTGCGAGCCGCTACTGCTTGGCCGGCTTCCAACCTGGCCGCCATCCCAGCCTTGCCGCCGTTCAATGAAACGCCGGCTCATTGAGCGAATCGCTCCAGCCCTCCGAACAGGGACCGCGCGTAGGCCATCAGCCGGTCAGCCATCCAGGGAGCCAGCAACATTGCCGACACCACAAACACAAGCAGTCGGGGCACGGTGTTGAAAGCCGGGTCCTGCATCGACGTCAGGATCTGTACGATGCTCACCAACATACCAGCCGAGAACCCGATCAACAGGATCGGCCCTCCCACTGTGAGGGTTACCCAGAAAGCTTCGCGAATAACTGCAACAGCCGTATCGGGGGTCATGGTTGTTCCGTTAAGCCTTGGTTCCGCTGAGCAGCTGAGCAGCTGAGCCGTTGAGCCGTTGCTTAGTCGTTACGTTGCTTCGTTGCCCTTGCTCGGTTGGTGCATAGGCCAGCGCGTTTTGGTCTCACCCAGTCAACACCACTGCGAATTGATCGCGAGTATCCCAATCCGTCATCGGATCACGGCTCAGCGGAATCAATAAAAGCCTCTCACCAGCGACCCGATCACCAGGTTCCAGCCGTCAACCAGCACGAATAGCAATAGCTTGAAAGGTGCTGAGATCATGATCGGCGGAAACTGGATCATTCCTAACGAAAGGGTGATCGAGGCCACCAGCAAATCGATCACGAGAAATGGCAAAAACAAGACGGCGCCAATTTGAAACGCCGTCTTCAGCTCTGACAGCACGTAGGCGGGCATTAAGACCATCAGGTCCAGGTCATCTAGGTTCGCTGACCTGGGTTTGCCTGTGATGTCAAGAAACAAGGCGACGTCCGTCTCCCGAACGTAGCGGGACAGAAATTTCTTGATCGGGCCGCCCGCGCGCTGTAAGGCTTCGAAATGGCCGATCTCTTCTTGTTGCAATGGCACGATTGCTTCGGCGTGAACTTCGTCGGCAACAGGCTGCATCAAAACCACCGTAAGAAACAAAGTCAGCCCGATCAAGGTTTGGTTGCTGGGTGCGGTCTCGGTTCCGATGGCCTGCCTCAGAAAGTGAAGAACGACCAGGATTCGCAAGAATGGAGTTAGCGACGCGATTGCCGCCGGCAATAAAGTCAGCAGGGTCAGCAGCAGCAGGATCTGCACCGATAGACCCATTTTTTCGAGATCCTCGCCAAGAGAGATGTTCAACGTTGGAGAAGCGGGAGGGGTTGGCGCGGTTGGGCCCTGGGCGGCGCAGTTTCCGGCGTAGTTTCCAAGGAGCAGCAGTACAAACGCGACCCAAAGAAAGCGGCGTGGGCGTCGGCAAGCTAGCCTGCATTTCTCGACACGTGGCGAGACGAAGTGCGTGAGAGGCCCGTCAGTACGAGGCGCGCGCCGCTTGACGAGCGGAGGCGTACTTGACAGTACGTCGAGCACGGCGAACAAGCGCAACGAAGTAATGGCGGGCCTATCGCGTGCTTCAGCCGTCAGGTGGTGAGAAATGCTCGCTAGGAGTCTGTCCCACAGAAAAAGCCAGCAAGGAGTGGAATGTTTTGCATGGAAGGGCGAAACTAGAGGCATGGGGACCAACTACCGGCCTTATGAGCCTGATCAGCCGTTTTTATTTCTGCCGTCGCCGCGGGACTGGCTGCCGCGGGACCACCTGGCCTATTTCATCTCCGATACACTCGATCAACTCGATCTGAGCGCCTTGCACCAGCCCTACGAGGGCGACGGCCGGCGCAATCAGCCCTATCACCCGACGATGCTCGTCAAGGTGCTCGTCTACGCCTACGCGACGGGCGTGTTTTCGTCGCGCAGAATCGCCAGCAAGCTGATCGACGACGTTGCACTACGCCTGCTTGCGGCGGGCAATCAGCCCGACTTTCGCACCATCAATCGCTTCCGTCAGCAACACTTGGAAACGTTTGGCAAGCTGTTCGTCGCGCTCGTGCAGCTGGCCCAAAAGATGGGTTTGGTGAAACTGGGGACGGTGGCGCTGGACGGCACGAAAATCAAAGCCAACGCCTCCAAACACAAGGCGATGAGCTACCAGCGCATGAAGGAAGAAGAGCAACAGCTCGAAAAAGAAATTCAACAGTTGCTCGAGAAAGCGCACCAAACCGACGCCGCCGAAGACGAACTCTACGGCCCCGGCAAAAGCGGCGACGAGCTGCCGCCCGAGCTGCACAAACGCGAGCAGCGGCTCGAAAAGATCAGGGAAGCCAAGCAGGCGCTGGAAGACGAACAGGCCGAAAAAGACAAGCAGCAAGGGCGCCATCCCGGCGACGGCAAAGTGGCTTCGGAGACGAGACCGCAAGGCGGCTGTTCGAAATTCAAGTGGGAGTTCGGTGAGCCAAAGCCGCAAGCGCAACGCAATTTCAGCGATCCCGAGAGCCGCATCATGAAGTCGAAGCAGAGTTTCCAACAGTGCTACAACGCGCAGGCGGTGGTGGAAGAAGGCCGTCAGTTGATCGTGGCGCGGCAGGTGGGACAGAACGCGGCCGACAACGGGTCGCTCATCGAAATGGTGGATCAAGTGGAGCAAAACACGGGGAGCAAACCGGAGTGTTTGCTGGCGGACGCGGGGTATCGGAGCGAGAAGAACTTTCTGGCAATGGAGGAACGCAAGATCGAGGGCATCGTGGCGCTGCGGCGGGAAAGCAAGGCGGCCCAGGAAGAAAAGAAGCAAAACAACAAGGCCACCGAAGCGGCGAGCGAGCGCATGGCGAAGCGCCTCGAGCAGCAGCGCGGCAAGCAACAATACGCGCGCCGCAAAGGGATGGTGGAGCCAGCGTTCGGATGGGTGAAAGAGGTGTTAGGATTCCGGCGATTTTCGCTGCGGGGTCTCAAGAAAGTACAAGGAAAATGGAGCTTGGTAACGATGGCGTTGAACCTGCGGCGGATGGCGAGGATGGAGGCGCTCCCGACGGCGGCCTAAGCGGAGCGAAGCGTGAAAAAAGCCGCCCACGGAAGCCGCTATCGAGTCACAGAGGCGATGCTGTTGCCGCAACGAAGGATCGCATCCGGATCGCAGCCGCACACTCGCGTTGCCGACCTCAAAAATCCAATCTCGCCCCCGTATTACCTTCGTGCCGGATTTCTGTGGGACAGACTCCTAGGCAGTGGGGCCGATCATGTCCTCCCAGTAGCCACGCGAGAATTGGAGTGGCGCTGGAGGCGCCTCGACAGGACTGCACGAAAAGAGCGCAAATAGCCCGCGGGCATCCGGGCACCCCGAGAGCCCTTGGCGGCGGTATTTAGGGCGGCGATATTGAAACCGGGCGTCTTGAAACCAGCCGCAGTTGAAACCAGCAATATTGTCTGGGTCGTTCGCCAACAGATCAACCTCAATCTTCAGGTCACTCTCCTGTAGCTCGCTAACGAGAGAAATCCGGTCATTCGTCGCGGCCAAGAGAAAGCTCTTGTTTCCGACAGCCACCAGCGAGAGACTTTTGCCCGGCCCCAGTGCCACGGTTTCGACGACTTCGAGGTGCTGTCCTTTGGCGGACGGCTGTCCCCAGCGGCGCAAGAGGTACAGCGCGCCGCCAAGCAGTCCGAAAACAAACAGAAGAGCAAGTAAGGAACTCAGAATGGTTCAACTCATGGCGATATGTCAGCCAAGGAATGGTATGGCTCGAAACGTTCAGATCGAGACAACTCGCCGTCCGGCTCGATGCGACGAGCTCAGGCCCCTGCCGGCGGAGGGCCTTATTTCAAGAAGTCTCCTGCATCTGGAGGACGAAGGTCCGTGATACGAAGACCCATCGTGTCTTCGATCACGACGATTTCTCCATTCCCAACCGGCTCGCCGTCCATCAGCAGGTCGACATTTTCACCGGCGGAACGCGAGAGCTCGCTGAGCCCGGCCGCAACCAGAACGGGAGGGCCGGCCCGTCTGGCGGCGTCAGGGCCGGACTCAGAGTCCCTTCGAGGAGAATGTCGCGACGCCATCAATTCAGCGAGTTCTTACCGCTTCAAGTTCAGCGCTTCTTGATTCAGTTCGTCCGCGGTCGTGATAACCCGCGAGTTCGCTTGAAAGCCGCGCTGATACGTCAGCAAGTTAGTAAACTCTTGAGCAATATCGACATTGGAAAACTCCAGCGATAGGGCGAGTACCGATCCCAGGCCGCCAGTGTTGGCCGGTCCGGTGACCGGCTGCCCGGAAGCCGACGTCGGAACGTAGTTGTTGTTGCCCACTGACAGCAGCGTTTGCGGATTGGTGAATCGAGCCAGAGCGAGTTGCGCCAGGGTGCACGTTCTTCCATCGCTGTAAAGCCCGTTGATCACCCCGCCGTCGGCGATCGCAATCGAGGTGAGCTGGGCGGGCGGACTGCCATCCTGCTGAAGGTCGGAGACCGAGGAGTCCGTCGCGAAGTTGGTCAGCGTCGGCTGGAGAATCGAGTCGAGCAAGCTCCAATTGATTAGCAATGGGTCCGCGCCGTTGTTGAACGAAAGGCTTGCGGCGGACGTGTCCAATGTGAGATTGAACGGAGCGGGATCAAACGGATTAATCAAAGTGCCCTGCCCGTTGAAGTCGACGGGGTATGTTCCAATCACATTCAAGTTATCGAGCAGGATATTTGGGTCAACGGCGGGGGGCAGCGGGGGAGCGCCTGTCAAAACATCTTCGGCTGGAATCGTCGCACTGAGAGCAAAGGATCCAGCCGCACCGGGATTGGGCGGTATGACGGGACTGAAGGTCAACGTCAAAATGTGGGACTCTCCAAGCGAATCGAATACTTGAAGGGGTACCGTGAAATCAGTGGTTAGGTTCTTCGACAGATTTGCCGTGATACTGATTTCAGCCGTTGGCTTAGGTTCAAGAGTATCATTCCCGGCCAAACTGATATTGCCGATAGGCAGGCTAGTGTTCAGCACCCCAGTGGTAGGATTCCTGCTCCATCCCTGTACGATTTCGCCACCGAGCCCGACCAACTCCCTCGCGAGGTTGAGCTGGAAATTCCCGGCCCGTGTGTACTGGGTCAGGTCAGCGTCTTTTACGATGAAAAAGCCTTCACCCTGGACGGCGGCATCCAGCAATCCGCCTGTGTTCTGAACGGTTCCTTGCTCGAATCTTCGCGATACGGTGATGGGCGCAACGCCTAGGCCGGCCTGAGAAGCAACGCCGGAACGGCTCAGTCCGATCGTCTGGTAGAACAGGTCGCGAAACTCCGCCCGGCTACCCTTGAAAGCGAACGTGTTGAGGTTC
This sequence comes from Bryobacterales bacterium, assembly GCA_965224215.1. GTDB lineage: Bacteria > Acidobacteriota > Terriglobia > Bryobacterales > UBA6623 > CBDCYS01. The sequence goes on from CBDCYS010000006.1 coordinate 19,868, forward strand.
GCGAGATTGTTTGAAATGACCTCGATCGCCTTGGCGTGGGACCGCAGACCGGATAAAGCTGTTAGAAAAGCACTTGGCATGAATTACTCCTTGGACCGGCCTTCAGAGGCCGCTCTTGCTTAGAACATTCGTCAAAAATAAATCGATATCTCAGCCCTCACCGGGCTATTCGCTCAGCACGCTATGGATTGACTCCAACGTCTGGCGAATCTCTAAAAGCTGTTCGGTGGCGCTGAATTGGGATAATCTGGTTATCCACTTTACTCTAGTGATGAATCAAGCTATCCTTGGACTCGCGCTGTTGGCGGCGAAGACCGAGTCTGTTGAGCGACGATTTTCCAAAACATCTGGTGGAGTTCACTGAACGGTTTGCCAGCGAGCAAGCTTGCTGCGAGTATCTGCTCGGTGTCCGCTGGCCAGCGGGGTTCGTTTGTCCGAACTGCTCGGCCACGAAGGGTTGGACGACCCGACGAGGCACGATGTTCTGTAGCGGGTGCCGACGCCAGACCTCTCCCACGGCGGGAACCATCCTGCACAACTCGCGGGTGCCGCTGCGGAGTTGGTTTCTGGCCATGTGGCTGGCCTGCACTCAGAGAACAGGGCTGAGCGCCAAGGGTTTGCAGCGTGAACTCGGTCTGGGCAGCTATCAGACCGCCTGGCTGATGTTGCAGAAGTTGCGGCAGGCGGATGGTTCGGCTGGGTCGGGAACGGCTGGACGGAAGTGTCGAAGTCGACGAGACTTACTTGGGCGGCAAGGAGAAGCACGTTCGCGGGCGAAAGCTGGTGGGCAAAGCCTTGGTTGTGGTTGCGGTGGAACTGCAGGGCCGCAAAATGGGGCGAATTCGTCTGCGTCATGTCCCCGACGCATCGGGACCGAGTCTGGTGGGTTTTGTGACCGACTGTGTGGCGTCAGGCAGTCTGGTCCATAGCGACGGCTGGAGGGGTTACCGGGGCTTGAAGAAAGCCGGCTATCGCTATCGGGTCACCCACACAGCGGGAGACTCGCAGATAGCCGCCGAGGAATTCGCGCATGTCCACCTGGTTGCCTCGCTGCTCAAGCGCTGGTTGGTAGCGACGCACCAAGGGAAGGTGAGTAAAGTGCATCTGCAAGGCTACCTCGATGAATTCACCTTTCGCTTCAACCGTCGAAAGTCCCGCCACGTAGGCAAGATCTTCCACCGACTCGTCGAACAGTTGGTTCTCCGTAAGGCCTTGACCTATCGAGACATTATCACCAAGCCCCAGCCCACCAACTAGAGTAAAGTGGATAACCAGATTGGGATAATTGACTCACGAACTGAGTGGTATCCATCGGATTCACCGGGTCCTGGTTCTGAATCTGTGCGACGAGCAGTCTCAGAAACACATCTTTGCTCGCGGCGGCCGTGGCGCCAGGCCCTACCGCGCCCTCGGTAGTTGCCACGGTTTGCGAAGCTGACGGTGCGGTGACGAGCATCAGGACTCCCTCCTGGCTGAGAAGAGTTTCCCAGTCTTGGCGCCCCGGCCCCGAGACCCCGACCCTGCTGTGGCGGCTTGTTGCTTGGCGGGCTGTGCGCTCTCCACGGCGGAGAGCGACGCTACCCCCGGGTTCCAGTCCGGCCCTACTCGATCGGCGTCATCGTGGGCACCGCGAGTGGCCTCCCCAGCGCCCTGCAAGAATCTGAGCCATTCGGCGCCGTCTGTTCCCTTGTTATCCGCGCTAGCGGCGATGTTTGAGTCTCCTTTATTCACGGGTAATCCTCCTTTTCTAGGAATCAATTTCGAGTTGAAAAACGTGCTCAGCTCCGCTCCCGCGCTGACCCTGGCGGGCGGTCGGGGTGGCCGTTGTCGTCCACCGCCTTGTCGTTGGTCCTGTTGTGATCCGGTCCACTGCCCGCTTCCGTCGTGAGCAGCGTCGAAACCCCTTTGTGAAAGTGATTCGAGCATTTGCGGGAGTTTCTCCCCGATCAGTTGCCCCGTGCGGGAACTATCGGTCCGCAGCAGCGTTTCAATCAATCCGTTCTTCTCCACCAGTCTCAGCGAAATCCGCCCAAGCTGGCTGTCTCGCAACACAACGTTCATCTGATTCGAATCAGCATTCTTTTGCAGCGAAGCCATCTCCACAACCCGCTCGACTGCCCGGACTTGCTCAAGATGCGATTCCTGGGCGCTGGTGTTCAGATTCGAGGTCCGCGAGAGTGCGTTTGGCGCCTGCGGCGATTGCTCGGCGCCACGTGGAATCGGTTGAGCAGCGGTGTCAAAAGTGTTGCTAGCGGACCGATGAGTCGCAGGGAGTGCGGCACTTCGCGAGGCATCGGGCTTCTCTGAGTCAGAGCGGCCGTTGGGAAAGGGCTGTCCCGGGTGATTCCCCTGCGGCGCACGGAGGTGACGCTTCGACACTGCTGCTTCAAGAAGCAGCGATTGGCCTTCGGGCTGTTCAGGTAGCGTGGGGCCTTTTTCGGTTTGCGCGGACTGTGGCCCTGATCGACGGACCTGTTGGCCGCGCTCCCGGCGTATGATGCCCGCCAGGGAGACGGTCGCTTGACCGGAAGCAGCAAGGTTCGCTGCTGCTGTCCTAGTTGGCGCAGTCGCTTGGCGGGAAGAGGCAACATCTGCATCCGCTCGGACCAGTTCGGAAGCCGTCACCGTCTTAGAGTGCCTGGAAGTTGGGGTCGGATCCCCAATCGGATCCCCAAGGGGGTTGCGTCGCTTCAGGCGCCAGCTGAGTGGACCCAGCCGACCTGGCCGGACTCGTCGTGTTAGATGAAAGCGTTCGAGCAGAAGCCGCGGCTTCGGCGGTTCCCTGCGGCGCCGACGGCGATAAGCTCCGAGTTGACACCTTTTCGGCACCTAGCTGGGCAGCGCGCCCTGACCCCGGATCGTTTTCGAGCAAGTCGCCTTCCGCGGCTTGCACGCCGGCACTTCTCGGAGAGCGACTAGCCGTGTTAGATGAAAGCGTTCGAGCAGACGTCGCGGCTTCGGCGGTTCCCTGCGGCGCCGACGGCGATAGGCTCCGAGTTGACACCCTTCCGGCACCTTAGCTGGGCAGCACTCCCTGACCTCGGATCGTTTTCGAGCAAGTAGCCTTCCGCGGCTTGCACGCCGACACTCCTCGGAGAGCGACTAGTCGTGTTAGATGAAGGCTTTCGAGCAGACGTCGCGGCTTCGGCGGTTCCCTCCGGCGCCGACGGCGAAAAGCTCCGAGTTGACACCTTTTCGGCACCTAGCTGGGCAGCACTCCCTGACCTCGGATCGTTTTCGAGTAAGTAGCCTTCCGCGGCTTGCACGCCGGCACTTCTCGGAGAGCGACTAGCCGTGTTAGATGAAAGCGTTCGAGCAGACGTCGCGGCTTCGGCGGTTCCCTGCGGCGCCGACGGCGATAGGCTCCGAGTTGACACCCTTCCGGCACCTAGCTGGGCAGCACTCCCTGACCTCGGATCGTTTTCGAGCAAGTAGCCTTCCGCGGCTTGCACGCCGACACTCCTCGGAGAGCGACTAGTCGTGTTAGATGAAGGCTTTCGAGCAGACGTCGCGGCTTCGGCGGTTCCCTCCGGCGCCGACGGCGAAAAGCTCCGAGTTGACACCTTTTCGGCACCTAGCTGGGCAGCACGCCCTGACCTCGGATCGTTTTCGAGTAAGTAGCCTTCCGCGGCTTGCACGCCGACACTTCCCGGAGAGCGACTAGCCGTGTTGGATGAAAGCGTTCGAGCAGAAGTCGCGGCTTCGGCGGTTCCCTTCGGCGCTGACGGCGATAGGCTCCGAGTTGACACCGTCTCGACATCTAGCTGGGCAGCACGCCCCGACCTCGGATCATTTTCGAGCAGATGGGTATCCGGTTGACTCAGGTAGCCCCAAGATGTAGTATGCCGGCAGATGGAAGATTACCCTCAGAACCTGACAGAATTCGAGTCCCGTTTTAGCAGTGAGGAGGCCTGCCGGGAGTATCTGTTCCGGCTGCGCTGGCCGGACGGTTTCCGCTGTCCGGGTTGCGGTTGTGGAAAGTCGTGGCCTTTGCGAAAAGTGCTGCTGCAGTGCGCTGCGTGTGGGCGCCAAACCTCGGTGACCGCCGGGACCATCTTTCAGGACACGCGCAGCCCTTTGCCGTTGTGGTTTCGTGCGATGTGGTGGGTCACCACCCAAAAGACCGGAGCCAGCGCTTTGGGACTGCAAAGAGTGTTGGGGCTCAACAGGTACGAAACGGCTTGGACCTGGCTGCACAAAATGCGGCGCGCGATGGTGCGGCCGAGACGGGATTTGCTGGCCGGGACGGTGGAAGTCGATGAAAGCTACTGGGGCGGGCTCGAAGAGGGCCTGCGGGGCCGAAACCTGCAAAACAAAGCATTGATCGCAGTGGCCGCTCAAGAGGATGGGCGGGGTATCGGCCGGATTCGCATGAAGAGAATCGAGGATGCCTCGGGCGAGAGCCTGTTGCCTTTCGTGGAGGAGTGCATCGAGCCGGGCAGCGTGGTGCATACCGACGGCTGGCCCGGTTACTCCGGGTTGAAAAAGGAAGGCTACGTCCATCAGGTCACAGTTGTCAGCAGGCAGGAGCAGTCCGCGTCGGAATTGATGCCCCGCGTCCACCGCGTGATGTCACTGCTCAAGCGCTGGCTGCTGGGCACCCATCAGGGCGCCGTGAGCCACAAACATCTGGACTACTACCTGGACGAGTTCACCTTCCGTTTCAACCGCCGCAAATCCAAAAGCCGCGGCAAACTCTTCTATCGGCTCGTCCAGCAGGCGGGAGCCGTGGATCCGGCGACTTACAAGATGATTGTTCACCCAGTTACAGAACCCAAGAAAATCCCCAAACCACAAGATATTGGGGCTACCTGAGTCAACCGGATACCCATCTTCGAGCAAATGGTTTTCGGCGGCCGGCGCGCCGACACTCCTCGGAGAGCGGCTCGATCCAGTGTCGTTGGATTGGTTCTTTCTGGACATACCTGCCGTCTTCAAGTCAACGCTCGCGCTCAAGCGAGCTAACTCCGCCTGTGGATTACCTGTGGAAAACCGGCGGGTTGAGATTGCGCCGCTGGCACGCTCGTCCCCGCGTGGCCCGGCGCGGCGCAGAGAAAAATGTGCTGCCGAGAATGGCAGCGGCGAGGCTTTGTCAGCGGCAATTCCCTGAGCACCCGTTGGAACCGCAACCCTGGAAAGTGGCGGGCCGGAGCCGGCCCCGGAGAACGTGGTGTTTGCGGACCCCGCTGCCACTTGCGGCGACCGCTCGGAATGGGTCGATGGACCGGGAACTCCGGCTACCGAGCTTTCTAGTCCCGCCGGTTGAGCGGCACGGTAACCACTTTTAAAATCAACGTTTAATGTATGCAATTCAGGTGAGAGATCATCCAACCGTAGCCGCCTGGTCCCGACGCTAGCTGTCCCATGATCGTCCACTGCGTCTGTCGTCGCAGATACCCTGTTCATCCCTGTGTAGCCCGGGTCTCGGTATTGCTGGGTACTCTCGCCAGCATTGGACCCATGCGTTCCGCCGCCTAGCAAGGGCAGGGCGGAAGAGTGGGTCGAATCGTCTGGCTTTAGAGCCATCAGGGTCCGTGCCGTGACGAGGTCAGTAGCATCGACCGCGGCCGTAACCCTCAAATTTTCCACAGGGTTGCGCTGTTTTCCCCGCACCTGATAAGGCAAGCCGGAGTGCATGACCAGTTCCGAACTTGGATCGTTCGCCCGATGGTCGGAAAACGCGCGCCCGTTTCCTTGTTCTAAGTGAGAAATAGCGGCGGATATGGTGGCCCGCAAGCCAGCCCGGGCTTGCTCGATGGCGGTTTCCGGTATTGTTGCCGGCTCGCCAGAGAACGTATGCCGGACTCCCCACTCTAGGTGCGGAATCTCGCTTGGGACGCTCGCTCGTAGGACAGCGGGAGCTTGTTCGATTCTGGTTTCAGGCGTCGCTGCCTGACTCGGCGATTCAGGCTTTTGGGAAGGGGCAACGGCGAAGAATTCACCGGGCCCTTTCAGGTTTCCGAACTGAGCCCCCAGCTCAGCGGATCGGGTCTCGGTCCCGGGGGGGCTCTCGGCATCTGTCGTAACGGCGCCTGCAGCTACAGCTGGCGTTTGGAGCTCTCTAATGATCCTGCGCGCTGTTTCGAGCGTCGTCGAACCCAGCTCAGCGAATCGGGTCTCGGTCCCAGGGTGGCTCTCGACATCTGTCGTAGCAGCGCCTGCGGATACGGTAGGTGTTTGGAGCGCTCTAATGATCTTGCGGGCTGTTTCGAGCGTCGTCGAAGTGAGCAGCGGTGCTGTTGGCGTTGCGTCGTCGGCTAGATCCTGCCGGTCGCTGTGTTGCAGTCTGCCTCGCGATGCGCCGAACGCTTCTCCGCGATGGCTTGGGTTGCGTTCAGAGGGGCCCTCGTCGACGGATGCGCCGTTGCCCTTCGCCCTGAAATGAAAGGAGAATGGCTTTCGGTCAACCTGAGCGGAATCGAGAAAGTCAGGGTTCCTTCTCGGATTCAAACCCACCGCTTCAGAGGGTGACGCGAACGCAGCCCTAGACTCCACTGTTCCGCTCCCCGCAACAACTTGGCCGAGCATCATCGCGGAACTCTTCCGGCATGTCAGTGGCCAAACGGATTCCGTCACGGATTCAACTACTTACGGGCGATCGCTAGCGACGAAAAAATGTCAAGCGCCAAGATCACGGCGAAGGGGCGACCCCTACTTTTGCTGATTACACAAGGCTTAAAACTCACTCTCCCATGGTCCCCCAATTGCTCAGTTGTTAGCAATGGATCAAGCACTGCTAACCGTTGCAGCCGGAATGCGCGCTCGAATGGAGGCGTTGGAGGTGATGGGCAATAACATCGCCAACGCCCCGACGAGCGGATACAAGGCCGACCGCGAGTTCTATCGGCTCTTTGAGACGGCCGAGGCACGGCTTGATGCTCCGCTCGGCGAGCGTCGGTGGATGCCCGTTGTTGAGGGATCCGTGATTGATTTCTCCCAAGGCCCGCTGATCCAGACTGCCGGACCGCTCGACGTAGCGCTCTCGGGGCCGGGTTTCCTAGTGGTGCAATCTCCGAACGCCGATCTCTACACTCGCAGCGGCAGTTTGCAGCGGTCCTCGACTGGCGTGCTCTCAACGCTTGATGGCCATCCCGTCGTCGGCAGCCGCGGTGAACAGATTATCCTCCCTGCGACCGGGGAAATCGATATTCGACCCGACGGAACGGTAGCTGTCGACAGTCTCGTAGTCGGGCAGCTCCATGTGGTTGAGTTTCAGGGAAGTTCTCCTCCAACAAAGGCGGGCCATAGCTACTTTGCGGCGGCGGAGGGGGGCCTGCCCCAGCCTGCTTCGGCGACGACGATCAAGCAGGGTTATGTCGAGGGGTCGAATGTCGATCCAACGAAGGAAGCCGTGAACCTCATCATGGCGACGCGCCATTTCGAAATGATGCGGCGAGTTGCCTCCATGGTCGGCGAACAAATGGATGGCCGCGCCGTAGAGGAACTGGGGAGAAGCTCGTAGGGACGCACCTCCCTTCCCGACGCATGGAAGAACCTGCAAGGACGAAATGGATCAACGATCAACCGTCAACAGAGCAACGGCTAACGGAGCAATACCTAATGATTAGAGCCCTCTATAGTGCCGCTAGCGGAATGGTGGCGCAGCAAATGAGCATCGACAACATCGCCAATAACTTGGCCAACTCGAACACGACTGGCTTCAAGCAGCGGCGGGTGCAATTTCAAGATTTGCTCTATCAGAACATCCAGGCCCCGGGAACCCAAGCCGGCCAGCTAACCGTCGTTCCTTCCGGCCTGCAGCTCGGTCTAGGCACGCGCGTCGTCTCCAACGAAGTGATCTTCAAGCAGGGCGACTTCGTCTCGACGGGCAACCCTCTCGACATCGTGATCGAGGGCTCGGGTTTCTTCCAGGTGAGGCAGCCCAGCGGAGATCTGGCCTTTACTCGCGCTGGATCATTCCATCTTGACCGAGACGGAAATCTGGTGACCTCCTCCGGTGATCCTCTGGAGCCCAATATTACGATTCCGCGAGAAGCGCTGGACGTCACCATTGCCTCTGACGGCACTGTCAGCTACCGGCAAGTCGGACAAACCGAATCTCAACAAGCGGGAATCATTCAGCTTGCCGGTTTCCAAAACCCCGCCGGGTTGCTGGCTCTCGGACGAAACCTGTTTCAACCGACCCAAGCCTCCGGAGACCTCGCCCTGGGGCTCCCCGGTGGCCCGGAGGGACTGGGGCAGCTCCAGCAGGGCTTCCTGGAAGGTTCCAACGTCAGCGTGGTGGAAGAGTTCATCGCGATGATCTTGAGTCAGCGGGCCTATGCAGCAAACGCAAGGGTGGTCCGAACAGCCGACGAGATGTACGAAGAAGCCAACAGTCTCAGCCGGTAGCCATTCTATGACGAGACATGAACAGAGCTAAGAAATGGGAACCGGGACTCGGTACGGGACTGGGCAAATGAGCACAAGAAAAGAACATCCACGGGTGGTCCTAGGAGGCCCTGGCCCGCTAGGTGGGGCAAGCTTTCAGTTTGCCGCGTCGAGACTCATCTCGACGCTTGGCGCTGTGCCGCACCAAAAGCTTCACTCCGTTGGCCGCCACATCCGAGCAACTGACTGCAACCAGAAAGCGGCGTTCCTATCGTTTCTGCTTCTAACATTGGCCGTTACAATCACCTTTGTCCCAACAACCCAAGCCGCAAGCATCATTCGCCTAGCCCTCGAACACGATCGTCTCACCGCCGGCGATCTCGCGCGAGTTATTCCCGAGTGGAAAGCGGCGGCGCCCCATGAACCCCTGGGCTTCGCCCCACTGCCTGGCATCGACCGCAGGCTAGCAAGGGGACAACTGCTTGGCTGGGGGAAGCGTTTGGGCCTCGACCTGCGACCCGAAAGCATGCCGGACTTCGTACTTGTCTCGCGGCGAATGCGCCAGTTCACCGAGACTGAGGCCAAAACGGCGCTGACTGCGGCCATCGCTGAGCGGCAAGGGCTCGATGCCGATCAAGTCCGCATTCAGCTGCATGATTTTGAGGCTACTCCGGTGCCAACAGGCACTCTCCGGCTCGACTCGAATCTTCCTCTCACCCAGCTCAACGAGCCGCGATCAGTACCCTTGCGGTGGAAGGACGGAGGAGGCCGAAGCGCCACGATCTGGCTCAGGGCAACGGTGTCGATCATGGGTCGCTACGCCGCGGCGGCGGAATCACTGGAGGTCGGGACAACGCTTCGGCCCGAGGACTTTGTCTTTCAAACAGGTCAATTCCCTGGCGACCCGAAAAAATATATCACGACGCCTGAACAAGTCGCGGGGATGACCCTGAAGCGTCCCTTGAGAGCGGGCGAGCCCCTGCTTCGCGGTGCGATTGCCAGACATCATACTGTCCGTCGTGGTGATCTTGGGGAGCTACAACTCAAGTCCCGTTCCATCCAGTTGCGAGTTCCAGGACGAGCCGAGCAATCAGGCTCTCGAGGCGAGACCATCGCCTGCCGCAACTTGGAGAGCGGACAGCGGATTAGCGCGGTCATCGTCGATTCCAAGCACGCCGAAGTGGAGTGGATTCCATGAACCATAGCCTGTATGTCTCGCCACGTGGCGAGACGAAGTGGGTGAGAGGCCCGTCCGTACGAGGCGAGCGCCGATTGACGCCCCTCCACCTTGATCAACGAGGCGTACTCGGACAGTACGTTGAGCACGGCGAGCAAGCGCTCCGAAGTAATGGCGGGCCTATTGCGTGCTGCGGCCCTCAGGTGGAGAGAAATGCAGGCTAGCCCTTGGTATCGGAGTTCAGCGGCGTTGCTGCTCATGTGTATGTCGCCTCTCCCGGTCGCTTTCGCGCAAAAGAGCCAGGACGCGCTTCGCCGCACGATCGAAGAATCCCTGACGACCACCCGAAGCGGAAAGTACTCCAAAGGTTCTCTCTATACCGATCAGTCCTTCTTGTCCGAGCTTGGGCGCGATCCGAAAGCCGCGATTGTCGGCGATCTAGTGACCATCCGGATCGTTGAGCAGGCAAGTGCTCGGACAACGGGTGGAAGCTCGTCCGCGCGCAGCTCGGAAGCGGATCACTCGGTCGGAGCGTTATTGGGAGTCCTCAACCCCCTAGGGCGACTGGCGAACTTGGCCCGCTCGTCGGGTGAAAGCACGCTAGATGGACAGGGAACTACCAGCCGCAGTACCAGCGTCACCGCAACCATTACGGCGCATGTCACCCACGTGATGCCAAACGGCAACTTGGTGATGGAGGGCATCAAAGAGGTGCTTGTCAATTCCGAGAGACAGGTCGTCTGGCTTCGCGGCATGGCGCGCCAGGTGGACCTGCTGCCCGACAACAGCGTGCGCTCGGACCGCATCGCCATGATGGAGCTGCGTATCAACGGCAAGGGAATCGTTAACGATGCGATTCGCCGGCCCAACATATTGATGCGCATTTTCAAGAAAGTGCTCCCGTTCTAGTGGCCCCCTTGAGCCCTAACGAGAGCTGAGCCCGCATGAAAATTGAGCCTGCATGAAAACGAAGCCTGTATGAAAACAAGCTATCCAGTTTCAGCCAACCAAGTTTCAGCCAACCAAGTTTCAGCCAACCAAGTTTCAGCCAACCAAGTTTCAGCCAACCAAGTTTCAGCCAACCAAGTTTCAGCCAACCAAGTTTCAGCCAACCAAGTTTCGGCCAATCCGGTTTCCGCGTTCCAAGCGAATCGATCGGAACCGCGCAAGCTCTCACATCGCCGCGTCAAGACTCATCTCGACGGCAGCCCGGCGGCTTTCTGTACCGAACTTATCCAACCGAAACTCCCAAGACCCTGGGCAAACCTGCTCCTGGCCGTTGTCGCCGTGCTTCTGGCTTCCACTCAATCCGCCCCAGCCGCCCGCCTCAAAGATCTCGTCTCGATCGAAGGGGGCCGCGACAATATGCTGATCGGCTATGGCATCGTCGTTGGTCTCAACGGGACCGGCGACCGCCAGCAGACCGTGTTTTCGACGCAGAGCCTTTCCAACCTGCTGCAAAAAATGGGCGTCAACGTTCCGCCCACCGCTCTGCGAGTGAACAACATCGCTGCCGTGATGGTCACCGCTAGTTTGCCGGCCTTCGCGACCCCGGGTCTCAAGATTGATTTGACTGTTTCCTCTCTCGGTGATGCCGCGACACTGCAAGGGGGAATGTTGCTGCTGACTTCACTCAAGGCGGCGAATGGCGAAGTCTACGCGGTCGCCCAAGGCGCCGTTTCGATAGGGGGTTTCAGCGCTGGCCGCGGAGGGAGTGGAGTTCAGGTGAACCATCCAACCGTGGGACGCGTCCCCGAAGGCGGGCGAGTAGAGAAAGCGGCCCCGACGATCGAGCCCAATCCCGAGGGATTTCGGCTACAACTGCGGCATCCTGACTTTGTCACGGCGTCGCGGCTTACCGACGTCCTCAACAAGGAGTTCCCCACGGTCGTCGCTCGAGCCGAAAACGCGGCAACCGTGATGGTCACGATGCCTCTGAGCTACCACCAAGAACCGGTCAAGTTCATCGCACTGATCGACCGCCTGGAGGTACCGACCGATCGCCGAGCCACCGTTGTCCTCAACGAGCGCACGGGTACGGTCGTGATCGGGAACAACGTAACCATTGCTCCGGTGGCCGTGCTCCACGGCAAGCTGACCGTCCAGATCGTCACCGACTTCGTGGTCTCGCAACCGGCGCCCTTCTCAGGCGGCGAGACGGTTGTCGCTCCGCAAGTGGGTGTAGAGGTCAACAAGGAGCAGGCCCGTCAAGTCGTGCTCAAGAAAGGAGCCAGCGTGGAAGAACTCGTCAAAGCTCTGATGTCGATCGGGTCGACTCCACGCGACATCATCGCCATCATGCAGAGCATCGCCGCCGCAGGTTCGCTCGACGCCCTATTGGAGGTTATTTAGATGCACAGTCCTATCGCGGCTGCAACACAGCTTACTCCGGCGCTGATGGATGCCCGGCCGGAGTTCAAGACGAACAGCGTCGAGGATGCCGCCCAGGAATTTGAGGGGATGCTAATCGGACTACTGCTCAAGAGCGCGCGTAAGGCAGGAAGCGTGTTCGACGCCGAGGACCGCATGACCGGGGGAGAAGGCTATCTCGAGCTGGCCGAGCAGCAATTGGCCAAGACTTTGGCCGATAGCGGAATCCTGGGCTTCAGCCGAATGCTGTTGCGAGACATCGATCGGGTTGAAGGACGCCAGGGAGGACCGCAGACACCCGAGCGGACCAGCAGTTCAGCGGATTCAAGGATCGACAATTCAACGGCTCAGCAGATGAGCATCCCAACGGTCCCAGTCCTCAGATCTTCCAGTATTCTGCCGATAAGATGACCGAGACCGTTGCATTGGTCTACAAGACCTTATGAGAATCGACAACCATCTGACATCATCGGGCGGCTTGCAGTCGACCCAAGTTGACAAAGCTCAACAGCTTCAAGTTGAGCAAGGCGCCAAGCAGAAGCAGACCCAGTCCGCGACAGATTCCGTTAGCCTGTCGCCGTTCGGCAGCGAGGCACAGGCGATCAATAACGATCCGCCGGAAGTGGTCCAGCAGATTGATCAGCTCCGACAGGCCGTCAATAGCGGCACATTAAACGTCCCGGCTGATCAAGTGGCGCAAGCAGTAGTGAACGGCGCGGTGAATGGAGAGTAGTCGGCGGGAGGACTGAACTGCTTCCGCTGAAAGGCTGTGGGGAAACTGGGCTTGCCCGGTGCTCCACAATCGGCATCTGTGTTCAAAGATCCTGTCTGGCGCCGAAATGGGCCTCCTCGCTGACCGTGAGGGTGCATGGAGAACGCTTCCTGGTGAAGGGCCGGCAAGCAGGAGCCTTATGAATACTTCGAGTATTGATGAAGTGGAACGGGACCTTGAAAAAGCGCTGCTCCTGATTCGAGAGGCTCGCTTCTCCGACCTCGCGGCCCACGCCGACCAGATGAACCGCCACACCGCGGCCCTCGAGGATCTGAGAGCGGGTATCCAGTCAGCCGGAAACGCGGGGGATTCTGGTGAGGTCGAGACTGCTTGCCAGCAACTGAAAGAGCGCCTTCATGTCGTTTCCGAGGTGCTATGCCACGGCTCCATGGTGGAGTACGGACTGCGTGAAATCGGGCTGGCTCTGACGACAAGTTATTCCAAGCACGGATATGGGGCGAATCCCCCCGCCTCCCGTTTGAGCGCGGAGGCCTGAAGATGGGGAACCTTTCAGCGGCCATCGGATCAGCGACTCGCTCGCTGTCGTCGTTCTCTCAAGCTCTCTCGGTCATTCAGAACAACATTGCCAACGCCGCCACCCCGGGATATGCTCGGCAACGGGTTTCACTGTCTCCCATCACTACTGTCCGGTTAAAAGTCGAATAGAATCAGCTGGTTAGGGTCATCGAGTAAGTTTTCGTGGGAGTCGGACGGCTGCAAGGCCTGTAAAATGGGCGTTTTCTCGAAAAGGGTAACGCTGAGAATCTGTAGAATTTGGTAGAGACTCGCCTCCAGGCCCAACCTCTTGCGCGCGATCGCGACCAGTACGTAAACCGAGACCGCGATCCAGATTTGCGTCTTCACGGCGTTCTCGCTGGTACCGTAAAACTGCTTGATCCGCAGGTGCTGCTTGATCCACTTGAAGAACAACTCGATCTGCCAACGCGACTTGTAGATGCGGGCGATGGTCAACGCCGGGAGCGCGAAATTGTTGGTCAGGAACTTCAGCCGCTTGTTCGTCGCGGTGTCAAAGTAGCTGATCCGCCGCAACGGGTCCGGATACGCCAGGGCCGACTCGATGGCAGTCAGTAGGACGGTCTGATCCGAGCGCACCCCCGTGGACTTGTCGACGGGATGCGAGTAGCGCCGTTGGAGCAAGATGTTCTTCTTGGTTCGCACGACGAAGAACGACGAGCAGAGGGTGAACACGAAGAGACGTTCGAAATCGACGTAGGCCCGATCCATGACGTAGAAGGCGCCGGGCTCGGGGAGGAACTCGTCGAGGATGTTGACGTCGTGCGTTTTGCCAGCGGTAATGCGGATAAACGTGGGGATGTTACCCCGCAGGTCCAACAGCGTGTGCATCTTCAGGGCGGCCTTGTGCCGGCGGAACTTGGCCCAGGGGAACAGCGAGAGGCACAGATCGATGGTGGTCGAGTCCAGAGCGTAGAGACTTTGATCGAGATCCACGCCGATCGGATCGCGGGCGTACAAAGGCCGCGCGATGCGAATCAAGACCTGGGCGAAATCGGCATAGATCCGCCAGTCGCGCGACTCGTTGGCGTCGGCCAGTGTGGAGCGCGCCACCTGGGAGCGGAATCCCCTGTGGTAGAGCTTGGCGCCGAGCGAACGCAGGCACGCTTCGATGTCGCGCAGGCTTTCGCGGTAGGTCAGCTGGGCGAACGCCATGCAGAGGAACTGATCCCAGCAGGAAAAGCCGCGCCATCTGCGATCCCCGTCGTAGCGGCTTACGCAGCGGCGGAATTCGCGATCCGGAAGGAAGCTGATCAACTGAGAGAATACGGTGCGGCCGAGGTTCATGAACCATTGTCGGCCGCCTCCGAAGTCGTTCCAGCCGTCCTTCGCCGTTCAAATCGCGGCAAGGGGAAAACAGCCCTAAGCTATGCTGGAACAATCAGTTGCCGCTCGCCAGTGAGTCGTTAACCGGACAGTAGTGGAATTCCATCGTTACGCCTTCCGGGCTCGCCCGCGGCGTCGAAGTCAACCAGGTACAAGGTTTGCGCGATCGCCTGCTCGATTTCCAGGTTCTACTGGGAAGGCAATCGAGCTCGCTGTTCGAGAAGCAGCAACAGATCTTCCAGCAAGTCGAGCCCATCTTTGATCTCAGCGGTGAGCGCGGCATCAACGGCGCCGTCGACGGATTGTTCTCTGCCTTCTCGGCATTGTCTGTGTCGCCTGGGGACTTCAATCTCCGGCGGGGGGCGCTAGACGCCGCCGGTGCAGTCGTCGATTCGGTGCAAGCCACCTTCACCTCGCTGTCTCGCCAATCGGCCAGCCTCGAAGGCGAAGCCCGCAGTACCGTCGGGCGTATCAACGGGTTGCTCGAGCAGGTCTCGCAGCTAGCGGAACTCGGAAGCAATACGGCAACCGGCCAGAATTTCGCGGCGGATACTCGCTTGAATCAGATTCTGGACGAGCTGTCGGGCCTGATCAACTTCACCCTGATCCACCAGAGTGATGGTGCATTGACGCTCGTGACCGGAGGCGGCGCAGCCCTCGTCGTCGGGACCACCGTCCGCCGCCTGACGGCAAGTGTCAGCGAACCGTCAATCGCCATTTTGGATGAAGACGGCCGAGACATTACTTCCGGCATCGAGTCGCAGGGAGGCTCGCTAGGGGCGATCCTCGAACTCAGGAATCAGAAACTGCCTGACTATCTCGCCCGAGTGAATCAGATCGCCAAGGCCGTAGCGGACCGTGTAACCTGAATTATGCACAGATTCGGCGTAGCCATCGTCGATGGAGTTGTGGCGATAGCGGCACTCGTGTCAACTCAGTGATTTCGCAAGTCGTCTTTTCTGCTGTTTCCCTCCCCGTTTGAGCCGCCTCCTGATCCCGGCAGGGCAAAAGCGGGCTGGCAAGCGGCGTGTTCCCAGTACGTTGCGGCGAGTGCATGAAAATTTATGCATGGAGTGCCCCTCAGCTCAGCGCACCCTCCACCACCGGCGCCAAGCTCGATCCCGGCGGCCCCATCGCCCGCAGCCGTCGCATCAGCCGTTCAAACAGGCCCTTTTCCTGATAATGATCGCTGTAGCTGACACCCGTTCTGCCGGCGTGCCGCCAGATCTTGGCCGCCACGAACAGAAAACGCAGCCGCGCCGTCGCCAGGGTGGTGTGCCGCAGCGTCTCCACGCTGGCCTGGGCTTCGCGGTTGAACAGCAGCAGCCAGCAGTTGAGATTGTAGGCCAGCATGGCCAACTGAAAGTGATTGCGGTTCATGTCAAAGCGGCGCGAGGGATGGGCCGCCAGCCCGGCGTCGTTGTTGGCCTCCTTGATCAGGTTCTCGGCTCCGGCGCGCTGATTGTAAAACCACACCACCGCCGCGATCGGCTCGGCCAGATTGGTGACAAACACGCGGTAGGTGTAAGCGCTGGTGGCGAACAACTGGTATTGCTCGGCCGCGCCGGCCTTGGGCTCGTTTTCGTAACGCAGCGCCAGGAAACGGCAGGCCCGCGCCCAGCCTTGCGGTTGGTAGAGGAATTCGCATTCCGCGTCCGCGTCGGAGCGGGGGGAGGGTTTCCATTCTGCTTGCTGCAAGCGCTCGACCAGGCGCCGCGTTTTGCGCGCCACGATGACGAACTGACAAGCCGCCTTTTCATAGGCCTCCACCGCCTCCCAGCAATAAAAGCCGGAATCGGCCCGCGCCAGGATTTTCTTCACGCCGCCCGGCAAAGTCCGGAAAGCGCTTTCGAGGTGGGCGGCGATCTGTCGGCCCGTGGGTCGGTCGCCGTTGCGCAACCCGCCCATCAGGTATTCGCGCGTCTCGGCCAGGAAGGTCAGTATCGGCTGGTAGCTGCGCTTGCCCTTGTTCTTGGGGTTGTAGCTCTTGCGCCCGCCCATCTGGCGGCCGTAGAGGGTATGCACGGTGGTGTCGGTGTCCAGCGTCACCGTCTCCAACTTCACGTGGGCCGCGGCCCAGACTCGTTCCCGCAGCTGGCGCTGAATGGAAAGGATCTGCTTCGCCACGTTGAGGCGCAGCGAGGCCAGAAAGCGCCACAGCGTGGACTGCGGCGGCAGACGCGTCACTTGCAAGATGCCGGTCAGGATGGGGTCGCGAGCGATGAAGCGGAGTTGGTTGAGCCGCGCAAAGCCGACATAGAGGCCGAGCACGAGGGCCAGCACGAACTGGTAGGGGCTCATGGCTCGGGTGATCCGTTTGGTCGTGAGGGTTTCTTCCAGCAGCGCTTGGAAGCCGAGTTTTTCGAGCAGGGTGGCGACGGGCAGTAAGCCGCCGTAGGGAGTCAGATTCTTGCCACGGAAGTGATAGGGCGTGGCAGCCCCGATTTTATTGGGCCGCGGGGCCCTCGCGCCGGGGCCTTGTTTGACGGGCCTTCGGGAGCTATGCTGTTTTCGTTTGGTAACCATTTGGGTGACCTCCTTGGGGTTGACTGGCGAAGCTGAAATCTTTGCCAGCCTACCTTTTTACCCCATGTTTTCGGGGGTCCCCAAATGGTTCCTGGCGGCTCAGCCCTCACCAGGTGCACCGGCAGTGCATAATTCAGGTAGCAGCATCCAAGAGTTTCTTCGCTCCAAAGCAGCCCAGGTCCGGGGCCTCAATCCCATTCGTGCTCAAGGAGTGGTCACAGAGGTTGTGGGTTCCCTGGTTGAGTCTGAAGGCCCACTGGCGTCGATAGGGGACCTGTGCGAGGTCGAGACGGCAGATGGCGGAAGAACCCGCACGCAAGTTGTCGGTTTTCGGGGCAAGCGAGTGCTGTCGATCCCGCTGGATGAGGGCGGCCAGTTGCAGCTCGGAAATCCGATTGTTGCACGCGATGCCAAGGCTCGGGCCCCGGTTGGCGCGAGCCTTTTGGGCAGAGTGATGGACGCCTTCGGCTCCCCAATCGACGGGGCCGGCCCGCTTCGCTGTTCCGAGTTTCGTCATCTCTACAAGGCGGCGCCCGGTCCGATGGACCGCGAACCTATCTCGGAGCCACTGGCCACGGGGGTTCGGGTCATCGACGGTCTTCTGACGTGCGGCAAGGGGCAGCGCGTCGGTCTCTTCGGCGGATCGGGGGTCGGGAAGAGCACACTGCTGGGAGCGCTGGCGAGAAATAGCTCCGCCCAGGTGAATGTGATCGGCCTGATTGGAGAGAGAAACCGGGAGGTAAGGAGCTTCATCGAAGAGACACTCGGCCCGGAGGGGCTGGCGAAGTCGGTCGTCGTCGTGGCAACCTCGGACCGGCCGGCCCCCTTGCGGGTCCGCGCGACATTTCTGGCAACGACGATCGCCGAGTATTTCCGCGATCAAGGATCGGATGTACTGCTCATCATAGATTCGGTCACGCGGTTTGCGATGGCCCAGAGGGAGATTGGCCTGGCGAGCGGAGAGCCTCGGAGCCAGAAAGGATACACGCCGTCGTGTTTCCAATTGCTGCCGAAGATCTTCGAGCGCGCTGGGAACTTCTCCAGTGGGACCATTACCGGGTTTTACACGGTCCTGGTGGAAGGCGACGATATGAACGACCCGATCGCGGACGCCTCGCGGGCCATACTCGACGGCCACATCGTGACTCGGCCGGCCGTTTGCGGGATTCGATGGCAACCTATCGCCGGGCCGAAGATCTCATTCATCTCGGGGCCTATGCCGGCGGGTCGAACCCCGGTATTGACTCCGCGATTCGCTCCCGCGAAGAGATCCTTGACTTCCTGAAGCAGGACCTTACCACCCAGGAACCACTGGAGAGTACCATCGGACAGCTTCAAGCCCTTGCTCTGAAGCTATGAAACGCTTTCGGTTTTCGCTCGAGAAAGTGCTCTCCTTTCGGCAGCGAGAGTTGGAGTTGGCCGAGTCTCGGCTGGAGCAGATCAAGACCCAACAAGCCTACCTGGAACGACGCGGACGGACTCTTGGGCAAGAGTCTCTCAAACTGCGTGAACAAACGGCCCAGGCTCAGGCAACGACTGGCACGGCATTGGTGTCGATGCACCGCTACGTCGAGTCACTAGCTAACAAGCAAGCGCGCGCGATCGAGACGTTTGGAAAGCTCGAACAAGACCGGCGGGAGCATTTGGGGGTGTTGATCGAGAAACGTCGTGAGGTTGAAGTGCTCGAGCGCCTGAAGGAAAAACGAAAGAAGACCTACGTGTTGGCTTCCGACCGGCAAGAAAGCCTCGAAACGGCGGATCTGTTTCTTGGCAGGTGGGGTGGAAGGCGCTGAGGTTGGGTTGCGACTGCAGGCTAGCCGTTGACGTTTAGACGACGACCACCTGTGCGGCGAAATGGTTTGAGCGCTCGCTGCGCTCTCTGGGCATCGCGTAAGTCGGAGAGCTGAGAGCGCAGGTTCTCGCGTTTTGCGGCAATTGGAAACCGCATTTGGGCGCCAATTTCGATGGCACTTTTGAGCTTGGCAGTTTGGGCGCGTGTCAGCACGTTGCCTTGGGCTGCGTCGGCCAGGTTCCGGGACACTTTGGCCCGCCTCTCCAGCAGTGCTTGCCAGGCACTTGTGAACGACGACTGGGTCCCGTCGGCCAGGGTTTCGGTACAGATGACTAGTTCGTCGAGCAGCCCGTCGATCCGGTTCTGTTGTTGCACGAGGAGATCCACTAGATGTTCAGCGATTCTGGCGGCGCAAGCAAGGTAGTCAGCAGGCTTTGCTGCGCCTCGAGCTGGCTGAGCAAGACGTCGGCGGCGGCGAACCGCGCCTCCAAGTTGGCGATCAAGGCGTCGACCCGCTCCTGCGCTTCTTCGATCTCTCCGGTGAGCTTCGTGTCGGAATCTTGCAAGCTCGCGATGGCCGCTTGAATTTGGCCGTTGACGGGATCTCCCAGGCTGTCGAGCAAGGTGGCGGCATTGCCGGCGAATCCCGTCGATGTGTCACCGATGAAGGTGATCGCATCCGTCACCTGGCTGTCAGTCAAAAGGTTGAATGTGAGGGCATTGAAGGAGAGCTTCCCTTTGTTGTCGAGCTCCAGCCCGACCTCCACCATGGACTTGATCGTTCCGGAGCCGAGAAAGCTAGTGGCCAGGCGCAACACCTGCTGCGCCTGACGCACGGTCACGTTGCCGGAAAGCGCCCCGGCGCTTTCACCGATTTGGGATTGAACCGCATCGACCAGTATGTTGTAGTTCGCTACGAGGCCTGACAAGGAGTTCGAAAGCGAGGTGCGGTTGGTCTGAGCGCTGATCGTTGCCGCACCCGCCCCAATGATGGTTAGATTCAGGCCGGGAGCAAAGTCCGTGATCACGTTGCCCGAATTGGTGACGTCTGGTAACCCGTTGACCGAGAAAACCGCGTCGGAGCCCTGGTCAGTCGCGGTGACGAGATTTGTCGATGAGCTATTTTCAAGTTTGAGCGTGGTCGTGCCCGTCTCAGTCGTCGTCAGGGTGAGGTGGTAATTAGGATTGATGGGGTCGCTGCTGGTGTTGATGATCGTGGCTTTGACGTCCAGTGTCGTGGAGTTGGCGTTGATGTAGCCGTTGAGGCCGTCCAGTGTATTGTCATACCCTTCGACGGTCTGAGTTCCGCTCAGCCCGGAGACAAAGCCGGTTGCCTGCGCGGCGTCGGTCCCGGTGATGTCGAACTTGGTATTTCCTTTCGCACGCACTTCGCCACCCTGGGCGATGAACGTGACTCCGGCACTGATCAAGCTTTGGTCGAGAGCGACTTGGGCGTTGAGCGCAGCGGCGATTTCTTCAGCGGAATGTCCGCCGACGGTTCCACCCGATTCGAGGCCCGTGACGACGGAGCCCGTATTCGACGAGGTGAACTCGAAGCCCTGTCCAGCTGTGTCGCTGACGACGAGCTTGAGGTTCCCACCCTCGTCGCTGAAGCTGACCTTGCCGTTGAGGTTTGCATTGGCCGTGATCTGAGCGTTCAGCAGAGCAGCGATCGCCGCGGCGTCTTCGCCGCCCGCCAGGCCGGCGGTGGTAATCGTTTCGTCGATCAGATTGTCCGCGCTGGCGAAGGTAACGCTGACCGTGTCGCCCGCCCCGGCGCCGCTGGGGGCCGACGCGGCCACGAAGAAGCTATTCAGATCGGCTGTGATGCTGCCGGTCAGCCCGTTCGAGAAATCGACTTGCACGCTGACGGGCGTGGCAGGGGTCGACGACCCAGTTGTTCCGGCGGTGCGACCCGAGCCGATCGTGAGTAAGTCGATCGTAGTTTGCACGGCGCCAAGCGTCAGCTTGTAGATGCCGTCGGCTTCTGGCGCGGAGGTGTTTCTGTCCGATAGCGCGGTGGTGGTGGTCTCCTGCGCAACGGCTGCCGCTGAGGTTACGCTCACGTCGACATCTACCGGCGACGCCGATCCGGTGACGGTAACCGTTGCCACGGCGGTGTCCGACGACGAGGCGGTAATGGCGCCGTTCTGGGCCTGTGTCCCAAGGGAGGAAAACGCGCTTCCGAGACTTTGAACGGCCGCCGCAAGCGTGCCGAGCTGCTGTTGTTGCGCAAGATTGATTGTCTGTTCGGTTTGTAGCCCGTTGATCGGCAGGGTAGCCACTTCGAACGCGCGTTCGAGGATGACCTGGAAGTCATCGACGAACTTGCTGACCCCGGTGAAACTGATTGGCGTAAGGCTCATTACGATTTACCGGTGCTTGGCCGAGCGACGGGAACTTTACCTTTGCTGACCCCAGACTTCCGTCTGGGGCTCTGTCGTTGCTTCTCGAAATCGATTGACGGCTAGCAGCGCCTTCATATTCGATCGGCTGGCATCGCTATAAAGTCCAGGCCCGGCCCGGGGCGGCGGCTTCGCCAACGAGTTCGGGCTGAGCATGAGCCGCCATCTCTTTGACCAGCAGCGCCGAGCGGCAATCCTTCCAGCCCTCAAGCAGCGTTGTCAGCACTCCAACCGCGTTGTCGATGGGTTTGGCTTTCTGTTCCGTGCTTGCCTCTGCTAGCTGTTCTTGGACGAATAGATACAACGCGGCTAGGCTCTGGGCGATCTCGCCTCCTTTTTCGATGTCGAGCGAGCCGATCAGCTCGAGCACAATTTCCATGGCGCGAGCAATCGCTTCGCTGCACCCGGCGGAATTGCCTTCCCCAAGACGCGTTTGCACCAGGTTCAGGCGCTCGATCGCCTTTGCGTAGAGCAAGCAAACAAGCTCCACCGGGTCGTTGGCCGTGACGTCATTCTGAATGTAGTCCTCGGCATACATGAACGCAGGTACTCCGTATCAATGGCAGTGTTGGGCAGGAGCGCTAGGCGATCCGTTCTGCCGGATTTAGTTGTCTCAATATCTCGGCGGCGCGCAGGGCATCTTCGCTAGGCACCTGAGCGATTACCTCATTGGTTACGCGGTCGACAATCTTGATCAGGGCATGTCCCGTGGTCTTGTCGAACGCGAAACGCAGTTCGCTGCTGGGACCGATCGCCCCACCCTCATTGATCGTCTTGATGGCCTTGATCAATTCGCGGTTCTTGGCAGCCTCTTCGGGCCCTGTTCCGCGGGGCCCTTCTCGCGGCGCTATCTGTCTGGACACCTGTGAAGCCTGAATTTCAGCGATAGGCATAAAGACCTCCTTCAGTGGAGTGAGGGCGGACGACGGCGGTTCGGGACGCAGTTGCTCCTCGATTGCCGGCCCCCTGATTTCTAATCCGCTGGTTCATCGCTGATATTCTTATCGGCCAGGATGTTTGCGGGTTAGAGGAGTTTCTTGATTAAGTTGGATCGGGTGAAGCTGCCGCTGAAGAAGTTTTTGGGAAGATGGGTATCCGGTTGACTCAGGTAGCCCCAATATCTTGTGGTTTGGGGATTTTCTTGGGTTCTGTAACCGGGTGAACAATCATCTTGTAAGTCGCCGGATCCACGGCTACCGCCTGCTGGACGAGTCGATAGAAGAGTTTGCCGCGGCTTTTGGATTTGCGGCGGTTGAAACGGAAGGTGAACTCGTCCAGGTAGTAGTCCAGATGTTTGTGGCTCACGGCGCCCTGATGGGTGCCCAGCAGCCAGCGCTTGAGCAGTGACATCACGCGGTGGACGCGGGGCATCAATTCCGACGCGGACTGCTCCTGCCTGCTGACAACTGTGACCTGATGGACGTAGTCTTCCTTTTTCAACCCGGAGTAACCGGGCCAGCCGTCGGTATGCACCACGCTGCCCGGCTCGATGCACTCCTCCACGAAAGGCAACAGGCTCTCGCCCGAGGCATCCTCGATTCTCTTCATGCGAATCCGGCCGATACCCCGCCCATCCTCTTGAGCGGCCACTGCGATCAATGCTTTGTTTTTCAGGTTTCGGCCCCGCAGGCCCTCTTCGAGCCCGCCCCAGTAGCTTTCATCGACTTCCACCGTCCCGGCCAGCAAATCCCGTCCCGGCCGCACCATCGCGCGCCGCATTTTGTGCAGCCAGGTCCAAGCCGTTTCGTACCTGTTGAGCCCCAACACTCTTTGCAGTCCCAAAGCGCTGGCTCCGGTTTTTTGGGTGGTGACCCACCACATCGCACGAAACCACAACGGCAAAGGGCTGCGCGTGTCCTGAAAGATGGTCCCGGCGGTCACCGAGGTTTGGCGCCCACACGCAGCGCACTGCAGCAGCACTTTTCGCAAAGGCCACGACTTTCCACAACCGCAACCCGGACAGCGGAAACCGTCCGGCCAGCGCAGCCGGAACAGATACTCCCGGCAGGCCTCCTCACTGCTAAAACGGGCCTCGAACTCTGTCAGGTTCTGAGGGTAATCTTCCATCTGCCGGCATACTACATCTTGGGGCTACCTGAGTCAACCGGATACCCATCTTTGGGAATATCAAGCCAGCAGGTCAAGCAGCGTGGGTTGCTGTCGCGAGGCGACCTGAAGAGCAAACTGCTCGGCGGTGGAACTGGAGAGCAAGTCTGCGATTGATTCGACCAGATCGGCATCCTGGTGCTGGGAAAGACGCTGTTGGTTGACTATGTTTAGCGAAGAAAGGTTTCCTAGAGTAAGGTCGACCTGGCGCTGAGTGCTGCCGTAAAAGCTTTGAGAGCCGCTCACATGCTCGATTGCGCGCCGCAAGCCCGAAACGCCTTCCGCGATGCCGGCCTGGTTGTTGCTCTTTAGGTCTTCGATCAGTTGGTTCAGCACCCCGAAAACGTTGGAGCCGCGCGTGCCGCCCACGTCGTGGGTGCCGGCCAAGCCCGAGGCGAAGCCAGTTCTCCGGTCGAAGTCGACGGCGTTAATCGTAAAGTCCACGTTTCCGTCGACTTGAACCTCTCCGTTGACGACGGAGAATTGGATATTCGCCGTCGTGAGTTGAGGGTTGCCGGCCGCGGCGGTGTTCAGCAAGGAAGCGATCTCCTCGGCCGATTGCCCTCCCACCACACCTCCAGGTTCGAGGCCGGAAGTCAGCCCCCCCGTGGCCGTCGAGGTGAACGAGAAACCGACTCCTAACGTGTCACTCTGGACCAGCTTGAGGGCCCCGGTTCCTGTCCCGTCGGCGGAACTGAAGGTGAAACTGCCGTTGAGTTGGGGATCCCCTACGAGCGCCGTATTGAGAGCCGCGGCGATCTGAAGAGTGTCCGCTCCCGCCGGTAGAGGCGCGGTGGTGATGGTGCCGTTGATCGATCCGCTCGTGCTCGTCAGTGTGACGCTAATCGTTTCCCCTCCCGCGGGAGCGCTAGGGGGAGCCGCCCCGACGAAGAAACCGGGCACATCGACACTCAAGACCGCATCGAGATCGCCGGAAAATGCCACCCCGATTCCAACGGGAGGATTGGGCGGCGAGGACCCGGCGGTGTAGGCCGTTCTGCCCGAGCCCAAGAAGAACTCCGGCTGAGCAAAAACGCTGTTGCCGGGCAGCGAAAACTGTGCTGGGCGGCCATCCGGAAAGGTAACCTGCCGGCTGCTGGAATCACCCTGGTAAACAACACCGTCGGGGCTGCTGGGGTCGATGACGAACGGGGCGATGTTATCCGTGCTTCCGCCGAAGACGAACTTGCCCGAATGGGTCGAGTTGGCTATCGTCGCCAAATGCCTGAAAATGACCTCGATCTCGCCGCTGATGAGGTCCGGGCTCCCTTGAGCTGATTCCTGAGCGTCGCTGGCGACCTGAGCGGCTAACGTCGCCGCGCGGTTCAGCACATCACCCGCCTGCGAGAGCGCTCCGTCAACCGCCTTCAACTCGGACTGCACCTGCTGCAGGTTCAACTTAAACTGCTCGATCACGCGCAAATCCGTTCTGGTTCTGACGACACCGGCGGCGTCATTGGGCGAGTCAGAGGGCTTGGTGACACGCAGCCCGGAAGAGACCTGTTGCGTCGCCCGTGCCTCTTGCGCCTGAGCAAATTGGAGATTCGTGAGGGTTTGACGCCCTTGCGATAGAAACGTGGTTCGCATGTGCCTACCTCACCAGTCCCAAGATCTCGCTCGTTAGCGAATCGAGCACCTGGATCACCCGCGTCACGGCTTGAAACGCTTGCTGGAACTGGAGCAGCTGAATCGCTTCCTCGTTAATGTCGACGCCGGAAAAGCTATCCCGCAAAGCCTGCGCCGTGGCTAAGATCTGGTTTTGCGTATCGAGTCGCGAGGATGCGCCGGCGCTTGCTTGGCCGACATCACTGACCAGAGCGGCGTAGGCTTCGGTGTGCGTCACACCGTTGACGATGCCCGCGCCCGCAAGAGCCGCCAAAGCCAGAGCGTTCTGGTTGCCACCCGGGGAACCGGGGGCTCCGGCAGCGACCTTGGAAGGAGTCAAACCGGCCAGCCGCAGCGTGTTCGCGGCGACGCCGCCCCCAGCTGAACCGGAGCCGGCCAGCCCGGACGCGAATCCAGTAACTGCGGGATCGT
Organism: Bryobacterales bacterium; assembly: GCA_965224215.1. Classification (GTDB taxonomy): domain Bacteria; phylum Acidobacteriota; class Terriglobia; order Bryobacterales; family UBA6623; genus CBDCYS01. Next base: position 45,244 of record CBDCYS010000006.1, read on the forward strand.
TATCGGCGACGGTGTAGTCGAACGCCAAGTCGCCGTCCAGCTTGACTTCTCCGGAAACGGCGACAAAGCGGATGCCCGCCGCTGCTAGGGCCGGGTCCAGAGCAACCTGTTCGTTGAGAGCGCCGGCAATCTCGGCTGCGGAATGTCCCCCTAGCGTGCCGCCGCTTTCGAGATTCGTGGTGAACGCCGGATTGCTTGTGGCCGAGTTAAAATCGAAGCCCTGACCCGCCGTCTCTGACAGCACAACCTTGATGTTCCCACCGCTGTCTGAAAACGTGATCTGTCCGGCTAATTCGGGATCCACGGCGATCTGGTCGTTCAGACGAGTCACCAGATCCGCCGTTGATTCGCCGCCTAGAAGGGGGCTCGTCGTAATGGTTCTTTCGATTCCACCGTCGGCGCTGGTGAAGGTGACCGAGATCGTATCTCCCGCTGACGCCGCGGTGGGGGGGCCGCAGCAACAAAGAAACTGTCGAGCGTGGCGCTGATCGACCCCGCGACTCCGCCTGAAAAAGTCACATCGACCCCCGCGGGCGGCGCGGGTGTGGCTACTCCAGTCGTCCCCGCCGTTCGTCCTGAACCGACGACGAAAGAGGTTTTGTAGAGGAAAATCGGTTCGCCCGCGGCTCCAGTGACGTCAACTCCGAGAGCCTGCTGTTCATTGACACCTGAATTATGCACTGCCGGTGCACCTGGTGAGGGCTGAGCCGCCAGGAACCATTTGGGGACCCCCGAAAACATGGGGTAAAAAGGTAGGCTGGCAAAGATTTCAGCTTCGCCAGTCAACCCCAAGGAGGTCACCCAAATGGTTACCAAACGAAAACAGCATAGCTCCCGAAGGCCCGTCAAACAAGGCCCCGGCGCGAGGGCCCCGCGGCCCAATAAAATCGGGGCTGCCACGCCCTATCACTTCCGTGGCAAGAATCTGACTCCCTACGGCGGCTTGCTGCCCGTCGCCACCCTGCTCGAAAAACTCGGCTTCCAAGCGCTGCTGGAAGAAACCCTCACGACCAAACGGATCACCCGAGCCATGAGCCCCTACCAGTTCGTGCTGGCCCTCGTGCTCGGCCTCTATGTCGGCTTTGCGCGGCTCAACCAACTCCGCTTCATCGCTCGCGACCCCATCCTGACCGGCATCTTGCAAGTGACGCGTCTGCCGCCGCAGTCCACGCTGTGGCGCTTTCTGGCCTCGCTGCACCTCAACGTGGCGAAGCAGATCCTTTCCATTCAGCGCCAGCTGCGGGAACGAGTCTGGGCCGCGGCCCACGTGAAGTTGGAGACGGTGACGCTGGACACCGACACCACCGTGCATACCCTCTACGGCCGCCAGATGGGCGGGCGCAAGAGCTACAACCCCAAGAACAAGGGCAAGCGCAGCTACCAGCCGATACTGACCTTCCTGGCCGAGACGCGCGAATACCTGATGGGCGGGTTGCGCAACGGCGACCGGCCCACGGGCCGACAGATCGCCGCCCACCTCGAGAGCGCTTTCCGGACTTTGCCGGGCGGCGTGAAGAAAATCCTGGCGCGGGCCGATTCCGGCTTTTATTGCTGGGAGGCGGTGGAGGCCTATGAAAAGGCGGCTTGTCAGTTCGTCATCGTGGCGCGCAAAACGCGGCGCCTGGTCGAGCGCTTGCAGCAAGCAGAATGGAAACCCTCCCCCCGCTCCGACGCGGACGCGGAATGCGAATTCCTCTACCAACCGCAAGGCTGGGCGCGGGCCTGCCGTTTCCTGGCGCTGCGTTACGAAAACGAGCCCAAGGCCGGCGCGGCCGAGCAATACCAGTTGTTCGCCACCAGCGCTTACACCTACCGCGTGTTTGTCACCAATCTGGCCGAGCCGATCGCGGCGGTGGTGTGGTTTTACAATCAGCGCGCCGGAGCCGAGAACCTGATCAAGGAGGCCAACAACGACGCCGGGCTGGCGGCCCATCCCTCGCGCCGCTTTGACATGAACCGCAATCACTTTCAGTTGGCCATGCTGGCCTACAATCGCAACTGCTGGCTGCTGCTGTTCAACCGCGAAGCCCAGGCCAGCGTGGAGACGCTGCGGCACACCACCCTGGCGACGGCGCGGCTGCGTTTTCTGTTCGTGGCGGCCAAGATCTGGCGGCACGCCGGCAGAACGGGTGTCAGCTACAGCGATCATTATCAGGAAAAGGGCCTGTTTGAACGGCTGATGCGACGGCTGCGGGCGATGGGGCCGCCGGGATCGAGCTTGGCGCCGGTGGTGGAGGGTGCGCTGAGCTGAGGGGCACTCCATGCATAAAATTTCATGCACTCGCCGCAACGTACTGGGAACACGCCGCTTGCCAGCCCGCTTTTGCCCTGCCGGGATCAGGAGGCGGCTCAAACGGGGAGGGAAACAGCAGAAAAGACGACTTGCGAAATCACTGAGTTGACACGAGTGCCGCTATCGCCACAACTCCATCGACGATGGCTACGCCGAATCTGTGCATAATTCAGGTGCTACTGTTCATCTCCTGCCAAGTGACGACTCTAAATTGTGACCGGCGCGCGAAGTGTCGAACGCTCGTCGGCCTGCGCAGATCATGCAGACAATTTCGCGCGGACCCGACGCATGCCCAACGATCTGCCACTCAATAGTCGGCCAGACCATACTCGATCTCGCTGAGCTGCGTTTCAATCCGCGCGTCAAGCTGTCCCTGTGACGTCTCGAAGACGGCGCCACCACCGGAAACATTTGAGTCGCTCTTGATCTCGAGATTCTGTGCCGGGTTTTCCTCGAAGTAGGCCGAAACTACTTCTAAATCCGCAGGGCACACTTTTACGCGATAAATCTCCGCCCGACGATATTTGTCAAAGCAGGTCCGAACGAGCGAGAGCACCGTGGTCGGGTCGACCGACAGTTCGCGCCGCACGACCCGCCGCGCGATGGTGAGAGCGAGTTCAACCAGTTCCTTTTCCGCCTCTGTCCGTAGATTGGATTTGAGCACGGTCAGCTCCTGAACCGTATGCCCAAAAGAAGCAATCGAGCCGCGAAATTGTTCCAGAGTCGTCTCCGACCCGGCTCTCTCTCCCTCCGTATAGCCCTCCTGAAATGCCGCCCGCTGAATGGCCTCCACATCGATCTCCGGCTTGGGCGGGGCCGCATCGGACGGTTCCGCGGCGGAAGTCTTCGAGTCGGCCTCTTGCGCCGCGCGGTGACTCCCTACTCCCAGGGCTCCCGGTTCGGTTTGCTGCCCGCCGCTGAAACGGGCCGAGTGCTCGGCATACCTCGAACCCACCTGTTTCAATTCGAATGACCGGACGCCGGCGGTCGATTCCCCGCCTACATCCGAAAAAAAATGGGGGATCGCCTCATCGGCGTTCAGCCCTTTGAGTAGCCTAGACAACATACTGCTCGCCGACTGCACCCTTGAGACTAAGCACTCCTTCGGACTCGAGCGTGCGAACGATCCCGATCATCTGCTGTTGGGCCGCTTCGACATCGCGAATCTTTACCGGCCCCATCACGTCCATATCTTCTTTCAACATCGCTGCGCCCCTCTCCGACATGTTGTCGAAGAAGTGCTCACGAAGCGGCTCGCTGGTTCCTTTCAGAGCTAGCGTTAGCGTGCTCTTGTCTACCCTGGAGAGGATCTCTCTCATCCCCATCGAATCGATCAGCAGCAGGTCCTCGAAAACAAACATCAAATTGCGAATGGCCTCGCCGAGCTCCGCATCAGCCTCTTCGATTTGTGTAAGAAGTTCCTGGCCAGAGTTGGATTCCAAACGGTTGAACATTTCCGCGACCGCCGGTACGCCTCCGTAGGACTCGCGGCTGAATTGCCCCAGTGACTTCAATTTTTGCTCCAAGATACCGGCGATCCGCCTCACGATCTCAGGTGAAATTTGATCCAGGTTGGCCATGCGCCGGGCCACGTCCGCTCGAACGTCGGGCTGCAGCGCCATCAGCATGCCTCCGGCCGAGGAGCTGTTCAGATGCGAAAGCACCAGCGCGATCGTTTGCGGGTGTTCCGATTGAATAAACTTGGCGACCTGCTGCGGATCGGCCTTCTGTAAAGAGTCAAAAGTCGGGATTTCATTGCCCAACGACTTCAACACGCGATCGATGATACTTCGGGCACGGTCGGGGCCAAAGGCGCTATTGAGAACACGCTTGGCGTACTCGACGCCGCCGGACATCAAGTAGTCCTGAGCCATTGACATCTCATGAAACTCTTGGAGGATTCTTTCGGCCTGCTCCGGGGTAACCCTGCTGAGCTTGGAGATCTCCCGTCCTACCATCTGAACTTCGTCGTCGTTCAAGAAACGAAAGACTTCAGCGGCGACTTCGTCCCCTAGGGTGACAATTGCGATCGCCGCCTTTCGAATGCCCGGAAAGACCTCGTTGGGATTTTCGGCGTTACTTATCATCCTCGTGGATCCACGACCGCATCAACTGGACGAATGACTCCGGTTCATTGGAGGCCATCTCTTCGAGATGCTTCTTGAGCACCTGCCCCTTGGAACTCTGCAAAGTCGCCAGGCGCAGACCCGTCAGCATCTTGTCTTCTTCCGCCTGCTTGAGCCGAGCCTGCTCCTCCGCCGCCTCGATTTCCTTGCGTTCGCCTTCGGCTTTTCGCTTGGCTTCCGATTCCGCCTTCATCAGCATGACTCGCTTCTTGATTCGTAGCGCGAACCCAAACCGTGAAGGCGGCCAGAAGCAGAGCGATACCAACCGCTATAACGTGATATCGGTATTTTTCTGTCGAAGTTGTCCGGTGAAGTTGTCGGCTGGACGGCGGCGTATCGCAAAGTCCGGAGTAGCGAAAGATCTCCCAATTCCAAATCAGCGCTTTCGAGTTTGCCAGTCGGAGGCAAGTTGTCGCTGGCCTGAATCCCCCCTAGTCGGCCAGTGTAGAGTCAAGTGCGGTCGAAGGACGTATAACGGCCTAGTCGAAGGAGTGCCCCGTAGTTCTACCACGGAAACGGATCTCCTTCCTCCGTTCCTCCTCCTTCGCGGGCTGAATCCGAATTGAGTTTCTTGGCCAAACTCCTTCCATCTCGTTTTGGCGAGGAAGGATTGCAGAGGGATGGTGGGTTCCGGCGCGCCTCACAATTGCTTCGACCAGATGCGCTCCTATTGGGTTTGAAGGCCGGCATTTAGAAAAAACTCACCAACTTCGGCTTGACAAATGCCGAATCGCCGATATGATGAATTTAAAGACCGGGAAAGAATCTCCACCGGACCAGCGCAGCAGTTTCTGCGGACAGTCTAGCGCTGCCGACCGCTGTGGGGAATCTCCGCAAGCGGCTTCAGGTGAAAGCAACGGATTGGGCCCGCGCGCGCCAACTCCGGCCCCTCCGATCCGGGGGGACTGGGAGCGCGGCGTGCGGTAAACCATCCCCGGCTTTCGCCACGAAGGACCGTAAGCAAGCCTCCTCCCCGTGGCATCCGTCAGGGAGCGGGCTTAGTCCAAAAAACGGAGCACTGAGAGGCCTCTCAACATCACAAGAAGAATGGATAGAGCAGCCAGTGAATGCGTCGAGGAATCAATGTTCCGAGGGATCAATGCTTCGATGGATCAATGCTTCGACGGATCAGTGAATGCTTGTAGGGATCAACGCTTCATCGCTAGTGCCGTGGCGCCAGCTCCACCTGTGCCACTACGGGGCTTTGGCCAGACCACTCCGCACGGCCAAAAAAACAAAAATCATGACATTTCCTGCCAAATACTGCCAAGCCCGAAGTCGGGTCACTGAAAAAGAACGACTTACGCGAAACTCTTCGGTTCAAGCTGCACCGCTCACGGTTAACTTTTAAGCATAAAGTACCCGCGAAACCGAAGAAAGTCACCGGGAAAAGGCAACTTTGCGCCAACAGGAAGGCCCAGAACAGCAGGGCCTCAGGAGGATGACAGCGTTGAGTCCGCGCGCTTTTCGCCGTTGTATGCTTTTTAGCCGGTGATGCTTTTCGAGGTTAATGCTTTTCGCACTTGATGCTTTTCGCAGTTGATGTTTTTCGCTGTTGATGTTATTCGCTGATGATGGACGCGCGGGCCGCCTAGACACCACTGCGTCAATCGTCGTTCACTGGCATCAGTTGCACAAGGCTAATGATCGACCGCCTTCTCGGCGCCCAGCCCGGTATTGGCGCGGACACTGAGTTCGATGTATTTCTCCTCGGCCGATGGCTCGTTCGAGAAGATGGATCCCAGATACGCCGCTAAGAAGCCGAGCGGGATGCTGACGATGCCGGGATTCTTGAGCGGATAGAGCGTCGGCGCCTGAATCATGCGGCGGGCGGCTTCGGCAACTTCCGGGCCGTCGACTCCCATGAAGCTCGGGCTCACCAGGATCAGCGCGATCGAGGAGAACAGCCCGACGGCCATGCCCCACACGGCTCCCATCGTCGTGAACTTGCTCCAGTAAATCGAGAACAGGATGACGGGCAAGTTCGCCGATGCCGCCACGGCAAACGCTAGTCCCACAAGGAACGCCACGTTCGCCGTCGGGCCCAATCCGATGGCGATCGCGATGGATACCGCGCCAACGACGAGCGCCGTCCAGCGGGCCACGCGCACCTCTTCGCCCGGTGAGCGCGGCCTACCGTGGTGGATCACGTTCGTGTAAAAGTCGTGCGCGAACGAAGTCGAGGCGCTGATGGTCAACCCCGCGACCACGGCCAGAATCGTAGCGAACGCCACGGCTGAGATGAACGCGAAGAAGACGTCGCCGGCCAGCGCCTGTGCCAACAGAGGCGCGCTCATGTTGATGCCGCCGTTTTCCGAGATCGCATTGCGTCCGACGATCGTCGCCGCGCCGAATCCCAAGAACGTCGTCATGATGTAGAACGCGCCGATCAGCAGCATCGCCCAAAAAACGCTGACGCGCGCGGTCTTGGCGTCCGGCACGGTGTAGAAGCGGATGAGGATGTGAGGCAGGCCGGCGGTGCCAAAGACTAGCGCCATTCCCAGCGAAATCAGGTCGATCGCGCCGTGGGGCGGCTTGTAGTAGAGCCCGGGCGTCAGGAAATTCTGCGTGACGGTTTTGCCCCCTTCCTGGTAGGTGACACGGCTGGTGGCCTCGAAGAATGCTCCGAGGTCGAATCCAAAGTGCGCCAGCACGAGCACGCTCAGTAGGAACGTACCGCTCATCAGCAAAACGGCTTTGACGATTTGCACCCAGGTCGTCGCCAGCATGCCTCCGAAGACGACATAGACAATCATAAGGATGCCCACACCGGCTACCGCGCCGGTGAAGCTGATCCCGGAATCGGCCAGCAGCAAGCTGACCAGGGCGCCCGCACCCACCATCTGGGCAATCATGTAGAACGTGGATACAGTGAGGGTGCTCAGTGACGCCAACGCTCTCACCGGGCGCGCCCGTAGCCGATATGCGAGGACGTCGGCCATCGTGTATTTCCCGGCGTTGCGCAGCGGCTCGGCCACGACGAACAATACCGTCAGATAGGCGACCAAAAAACCCACCGAGTACATGAAGCCGTCGTAGCCGTAGAAGGCGATTAGTCCGGCGATCCCCAAGAACGACGCCGCGCTCATGTAGTCGCCCGAAATAGCGAGTCCGTTCTGCCAGCCGGTGATGCGCCTCCCGGCGGCGAAGTAGGCGCTTTCGCCCGAGGATCTCCCAGCGGCCCAATACGTAATCCCAAGGGTGGCCGCGATGAAGGCCAGAAACATCAAAAGCGGCAGCGACATCTATTCGTCCCCTTGCGTGTCGTTGGCGGCCGCGATTGTCTCTTCAGCCAAGATCTTCGTGGACATTTGGTCGAAGCGCCTGGCGACAAGCATGTAAAGATACGCCAGCGCCCAGGCCATCAAGAACTGTGAAAACGCGAACAGGTAGGCCCAGTTGACGACGCCCCACACTTCACGCTTCATCAACTCAGGCCAGTAGCCGACCAGCACCGGCAGCGCGAAATAGTAAACGACGAAGAACGCCGTCGCGGCTACGACGAAACGCTCCTTCCGTGCGATCATCCGCCGATAGTCAGGCGAGTCATGGATGCGGTCCCACTGGTTCATAGCTGGAATGCCCTCGTGGCTGGCGTGCCCTCATGCCAAAAGCTGATTCGTGGCTGGAATGCTTTCACGGCGAAGTGGCTTAGGTGGGTCGAATTGCTCGTGCTTCTCAAGAGCTACTTTCGTGCTTCTGAAGAGCTACTAAGGATACACGGTTTTGCCCGGTACGAGAGCAGGCGAGGTGAGCCGACATAGCGCGCGGAGCCCAGGCAATCGCCCCTGGCTTATTCGGTGGCTCGGCTGCACCGCCGCAACTATAGGGCCGGTGGACAAACCGCTTACTGACGTGCGCGGCTCCGGACTGGGATTGGCGAACGAGAATTGCCCGTCAAGTAGGCCGGCGGCCCGGCGCTTTCTTTGCGGCTGGCTTGCGCGTGGTCGGTTTCGGTTTGAGGGAGCCGGCATAGGCGTAGCTCAGATCAAAATATCGCTTCAGTTGCCGGGTCTTTGGCAGCATACTATCGGGCACGACCACGTACTCCTTCATGACCGTTCCGTATGTCTCACAAAGGGTCGTGTCGAACTTTTTCATGAAGGCTTCCCGTTCCGCAGCTGGTAGGCGGAGTGCGAGCTTGCCCTCCTCTTTCGTGAGGAAGCTGAACATATTGCCGTTGAGAGAGGTGTAGGGGTTGGCGGCGCCTTTGCGATCGATGCTCGGGTTTGTAGTCACGAGCTTCTCGTAGAGTTCCAGGTTTTCCAGCGGAATTCCGGCTGACAACTTGGCACTCTTTCCTGCGGCGCGGGTTTTCGGTTTCGGTTTCGCCGCTGGCTTAGCCGTCTTCATATCGCACCAGGCTGCTATGACCGATTCGATCGCGGACCGGTTGGCGTCAACGTCTTCTAGGTCCGCGAAGTACATGTACTTCACCGTTCCGCCGCCACCGACTAACTGCGGATGCTTGCCGGGGATCTTCCCGCCTTGGTGAAACATCAGACTGACCTTCTTTTTCGTATTGGGATTGATGCTGGCGATGTTCCCTTGATACGTGAAAGTAGGGCTCTTCCACTTGATGCACTCGCCAACACGTTTGTCGGAGCCGAGGACGATTTCGCGGACCCGATTGATCGCTTTCTTGAGCGGGTGATCAAAGTCTTTGAGCCACTGCGTGACCTCAGCGTTTTTCGGCATGTTTACCATCCCTTTGAAGATGCTGGTTGGCTGTCTGCTGTCGGCTGCCGCCAACTCAAGGCGCGGGCGAACTCCCAACAGAGTGCTCGGTGCGTACGATACCCAAGAACTAACTGTCGTGCTCGATGTGCAAGGGCATGGAGCGGAGCATTCTTCTGCCAATTAGGATATTCAAAATTCCCTCTGCATGTCACGCGGTCTCCGGGAACGACTTAAAGGGCTAGGACTTGCGCTTGTGCATGAGGATCATCGGGATCCCGGTCTCCGCGTCCTTGTATTTTTTGATCGCCATCCAGCCGTGTTTGCGATAGAAGGCGTTGGCTTGTTCATTTTCGGCGAAACTCTCCAAAGTCAGCTCCGTGGATTTTTCGAATAGAAGAGTTTCCAAGTGCTTGAGCAAGCGAGTTCCGAGCCCGCGGCCTTGGAGATCGGCGTCGACCATCATCAGGTCAATCGCGAAGCCCTTGTAGGCGCCAACCCCGGCCACGGTGCCGTCCTGTTCGATGACGAAGCAACGAGGCAGGCCTTCCTGGAAGTAATTCTCAACGGCTCCGCTTGCGAGATAGTCCTCGATGGGTTTCTCTCCGAGGAAAGACGTGTAACGGGCGCGGATGGTGCGCATTGAGAACTCGACCAATGAGTCGATGTCGCCGATTTCCGCGGGGCGAATTATAACGAGCGGGTTCATCTCACGGGTTCAACCAAAGTGGCCGGCCATCACCACGCGGCAACTCACCTTGGGGTGCAGGTTGGCAACGCCTGCGAGTTTGCGATGGTCCAGGACGCGGAAGGTGATCACGTCGTCGAGCCAGTCGTGACTGTGACCGTCGGGATGTTGGACGGCAATCGTTAGGGTGTATTCCTGAGGTGTTAGCCAGCACTCGAAAGCGAAATCTACTTCCAAGACATCGCCCGGCCGGCAGGGACCCGTGCGCTGATCTTCGAGCTTGGTATTCGTCCCGAAAACGTCCATGCCGGTGCGGGTGCGAATTAGGAGGCCGACCATCGGTTCGGTTTGTGCTTCGTGGAATCGGCAAGTGACGTGGATGCGCATCGATTCGCCCGTCGTGACCGCTCGGCTTGGATCGTTTTTCGAGTCGTAAATCTCAACCTTCTCTACCTCGGCCAGGCGGTCGCCGTGGCGGTGACTGAAGGTGAGTGTGTTCGACGCACTGCCAGAAGACGCGCCGTTGGCTTCCGATCCGATGTTTGCTTCCGAAGCTGCCCGGGCCTTCTGGCGTTCGAGCACCATGCCGACGTAACGGTTGATCACGTCGGAGGGGTCGCCCGCCTCTTGGATGCGGCCGTCGAGCAGAAAGATTGCGCGATTGCAGATTTGTTTGACGAGACCAAGGTCGTGGGAGACGAAAACGATCGTAACGCCGCGGTCCTGCAGCTCTTCGAACTTGCGCACGCAGCGGCTTGAAAAAGCGGCGTCTCCCACCGCGAGGGCTTCGTCCACAACGAGGATGTCGGGCTCGACGTGAATGGCCGTCGAGAAGGCCAGGCGCACGTACATGCCGCTGGAATAGGTCTTCACCGGGCGATTGATGAACTCGCCGATGTCGGCAAAGCGCTCGATCGCGGGCATTGCCGCGACCGTCTCGGCGCGCGACAATCCCATTAGTTCGGCGTTGATCAAAACGTTCTCACGGCCGTTGAACTCGGGGTTGAAGCCCGCGCCCAGCTCCAGCAAGGCGGCCACCCGTCCCCGCCGCACGACGCGCCCCGTGGTGGGCTGCAAGATCCCGCACAGAATCTGCAGCAGCGTGCTCTTGCCGCAGCCGTTGGGGCCGACGATGCCAAAGGTTTCGCCCTTTTCCACGGAGAAATTTATATCCCGCAACGCCCAGAAATCCTGATGAAGGGACCGGCGTCCGAACAGCATCGCTTCTTTGAAGCGATCAATCGGACGGTTGTAGATCTCGTAGAGCTTGGAGATGTTTTGGGCGAGGAGCATTTTCCATTGAGCGATTTAGCGGTTGATCTGTTGAGCCGAATCTGTTGAGCCGATGACCCGACGAACAGGCCGGGTTGCTCCTCCGCCCCTTTCAGGGCTCTCGCCTTGGGGGGGGGCACCCAGGGTTGCGCTTCGCTCCACCCAGGGCTACGATCCTGCGCCGCTTCGCGGCTCAACGGCTCAGCAGAACAACGATTTAGCGGCTCAACAAAACAGCGGCTCAACACCTAAATCACATCCGCGAAGGACTTCTTCAGTCTATAGAACCAGGCGTGGCCGGCAATAAACAAGAAGGAAGATCCGGCTGTCAGGTAGCCCAGCTCGGTCCAAGGTGGGGCCGAGGCTTCCAAGAAAATCGCCCGGTAAGACTTCACCAATACGTAGAGCGGATTCAATTCGAACAACCACAAATACCCCTGTGGCAGAGAAGCCTCTCCGTAGCAAATCGGGGTCGTAAAAAACCAGACCGTTAGCAGGAACCCGATTAATTGTCCCAGGTCGCGGAAGAACACTCCGAGAGCCGCAAGCAGCCAGCTCAATCCCAGGGTGAAGAGAAATTGCGGAATGAGTAGTAGCGGCAAATAGAAGACAGCGGCCGTCGGTGTGTACCCGAAAAACAGCATCCCCGCGATGAAAATCGCGACTCCGAAGGCCTCGGTGACCAAGCCGGCCAGCACCAAAGTGACAGGCAAAGCCTCGACGGGAAAGAGCAGCTTCTTGACGAAACTGCCATGCTCGATCACCGTCGTGGGCGCTCGGCCGACCGCTTCGCTGAACGCCAGCCAAGGCAGCATGCCGGCCAGAAAATACATTACAAAGTCACTGGGACGGTCGTCCGCCCCAAAACGCGCTTGGAGAACGAGGCCGAAGACGAAGTAGTACGTCAACATCATGAGCAGCGGATGGATCAACGTCCAGAACACGCCGCCATAGGAACCCCGGTAGCGCCCCGCGATTTCTCGCCGAGCCAAGGAGCGAATCAATGGCCCGTTCCGAACCAAAGTAGCGACCGGGTAGGTGAACGCTCGACCCGCTGAACGCATGGCCCGCCGCAGGCGCACCGCGCGCATCGATGTCACTTCCGAGCGATGGACCGTCGTGCCGGCTTCGGTTACTTCGGCGTCGATCAACAAGAAAGGAGACCCGCGATCGAAGAACCAGGCAACGCCTTCGGCCAACGGAGAAAGGAAGATGAGAAAGCACCCGGGAGTTGCACCCAGTTCCACCCGGGTGTTGAAGGTGGCCGCATCTCCGGGCCCAACCGGATCGCTGAAATCCGTCCTCTCTCCGTCGTGAATCAAAACGCCGGTTTCCGCGTCGAACACCTGGTAGCTGGCCGAGTAGCCGCCGCTCGACGACCAGGCATCCGGGCCGTCGTTTCGAAAACGAAGCTCCACATCGAGCTGCCCGGGCAGGGAAGACTCCGTGACCCGAGGCTCCTCGACGCCGGCCTTCATTCCTTGGCTCCGCACTTCATTTTTTGGCCGCGCATGTCAGGCCTCGCCCCCGCTGTAGAGCCCAGCGGGGTAACGCTCGACCACGGAACCCACCTTTTTCCCGACCGCGTAGATCGCTTCCCCGCGCAACTCGTTCGGCAACTCATACCGCCCGAGCAGGTGTTTTACCCAATCATGCTCCGAGGTGCCGTTGTCCTTGTACGCATCGGTGTGAAGATTCACTACTTCGAGACCGGCGGCTTCGAAGAGTACCTGGATATCGCGGGGGGCGTATTCACGGCTATGACGTGGGGCGCACTCTCCCTGTTCATTCGGCCTGATGTATTGATGGAACAGCCCCGGGTGATACCCCAGCAATGCCGCGGCTACGGCCCGCAGGCTGCAGATGTTCGGAGTGGAAAGCACGAGATGCCCGCCGGGCCGCAGGATGCGATTGACCTCGGCCATCATGTGCATGGGGTCATCGTAGAGATGTTCGAGCAATTCACAGCAGAGGACAGTAGCAAACGACTCGTCCGGGTAAGGGTAGGGATCCGTTTCGGCGTTGAACAGATCCACATCACACTCAAAGATCTCGCGATCAGCGGTCTCGACGCTATGGTGCTCGATCTTGCCGGGCTCTCCCAGGTAGCAGCCGCGCACGTTACCGTAGCCCAGCTTGTGCTTCAAGGCAGGGGTCATTTGCATGTAGGCCCCCATCTCCAGCACCGAATCGCCGGGCGAGCCGCGCGGAGTGATCTCGAGGGTATGCACAAACCGAGTCAGGTGCATTTCGATGTAAGGCTGGGCGGACGGATCGCCTCGCAGTCCGGTGAGGTAGTTGGCTATATCGGAACGCCAGGACTGAAACGAATCCTGCACTTCGTTCCGCGGCTGAGCGTTCTCGGACTGAGCGTCGTGGGGCTGATCGTCGCGGGGATCACCGGAAAATTCTGCCTCGGCCAGGGCCGGGCCGTCACGCCCCGAATTTCCTGCATCAATCGAACGTCCCTCTGACTTGGCGAGGTCCTCGGTAGCTTCGGTGCCAGATAGTTCCCAAATTCCCTGGAGAGTCCCATTTGCAACGGCCTCGATCGACCGGGCATAGAGTTCGGCGACTTTGGGCCAACTGCATTCGCTTGCCACATACTCTCGCGCCCGCCCCCCCATCGATCGCGCAATCTCAGGCCGTGAGACCAATAAGTCCAGATAGTGAAAAACGAGGTCCGTTTCGCCGGCACCGACTGGAACCTTCATGCAAATCTCGTCCGGCAAATCCGAAAAGGCGCCCACGTCAGAGACAACCACAGCCCGCCCTAGCCCCAGGGCCCGCAAGAGAGTCCCCGAGGTCTCGCCGGCTGTCGGATAGCGCAGGTTCAGACAAATATCAACCGCGCCAATCAACTGTTCGAACTCTTCGATTGGCACGTGTCCCATGACGCGCACGTACTTCTCCAACTGAAGTTGCGAGATCAGCCGGCGAACGGGAAAGTCCGGATGCTCCTCTCCGACCAGAATCATCTTGACCCGCTGATTGAGCCGCAGCAGACGCTGCATGGCTCGCAGGCACTCGGCGATGCGTTTGTAGGGTTTGAGGAATCCGAAGATCCCAATCAGAGGAGTGGTCTCGTCTACCCCTAGCCGGTGGCGGTGGCGGTTGCGATCGGCTTCCGGAATCCAGGCGCCGTGGGGAATCCGCGCAACGGGGAGCTCGAAACCTGCTTCCCGAACTTGTCGCTCCAAGAATCCGCTGTGAACAATGACGGCCCGAGCCCCCTCCAGCAGCCGCTTGTTCATAGCCAGGCCATCGTAATCCGGTCCCACTTCCAGCGCATGCACCCTCTTCGCGTAGGCGAGCGCCTCCGCACCGCCGTTGTACTCCGCCTCACGCAGGTAGGCGGGCCAGTCGCCGCGCGTGATCGTGGCCGCGGCGACAAGGTGATGCAGGTTCAACTCGTGAAGGACGACAATGCCGGGGTGCCCTAGAGCAGCGTCAAAGGCGTGCAGGTGGTAAGGGTTGTTGCCGATGTGGTAGAGCGCGGCGTCGAACTGATCCGCAACGTACTCGGCGGCCGGCTGGATAGCGACTTTCGCGTCACCCGCAAAACCAGTGGCGGGATGATCGGCCACAAACGCCGTGACCTCGAGGTGATCCGCTAAGTGAGGCAGCAGCGCTTCACAGTAATCCGAGACCCCGCAGCGCGCCGGGTTGAGCGGCGTGAAAACGGCAAGCTTCATTGTGAAAGCCGCAGCGAAAAAGTCCCCATCTCGAATGGGATTTGCATCAGCAGCGGTGTCCGCGCGTCATCTTGTCCGAGCAAGATCTCAAATCCATGCTGGGATTTCGGACCCGTCAGGTCAACGAGAATGCGGTCGGCCTTGCGCTGTTCGCCTGCGACCATAGTATCCACGGCCTCAAGATAGGTGACGCTGATTTGATATTGTGCACCAAAGTTGATGTCGTCGGGGGGCGGGATTCTGCCCGCGGCGAGCTGCTGGCGCAGGTAGTAGAGAAAAGTAAGACCGTCGCGGGCACAGGGAGGAATATCGATCTCGCTCTCGCCGCGGCCTCCCAGGCTTTTGCGTGTGGCCCGGTGCTTGGTTTGATCAAACTCGACGGCTTCGTGTATCTTCTTGTCGCCGTGTTTGGCGTTCTTCTCAAACTCGCTTGAACAGAGCATCGCATCGGCTTTGGAGTGATACTCGTCGCTAATTTCCAGAGTGGGCAGCGTCGCGCTGACTGTCGCCTCGAAAGCCCATCCCGCCGCGGTTGCCCGAGCCAAGAACTGAGTCTCGCCAAGGCTCAATCCGCTCGGCCAGGTGACCTCATAAGTCAGCCGCTCGCCGTCGGCGAACGGGGAGGCCTGCGGGAATAGCGGTGTGACGCAAAGACACGCCAGCAACAGCAGCGGGTAGACAGCGAACAGACGGCGGCCCGCCGGGAATATCGCCGCCGGAAGTATAGAACGAAAAGCGGGGATCCGGTTAGTCAGCCATAGCCTCACGGAGCCACTAGCTCCTTCCTTCTTTCGAAGCTGGGGTGCTGACCGGCAACTGAGTGGTAGACGTCAAGGGTTTTTCGCGCGGTCTCCTCCCACCCGAAACAAGCGGCACGCTGAAGACTCTTTTTCTCCTGGCGGCGTGAAAACTCCTTATCCAGCAGGATGTCTCGCATCGCTCTCATCTGGTCACCAACCGACGCTGGATCAAACAAGACCGCCGCCCCGTCGACGACTTCCGGCAGCGCCGTTGCGTTCGAGCAAGCAACCGGGCGGCCGCAGGCCATGGCCTCGATTGCCGGCAGTCCAAAGCCCTCGTAGAAGGAAGGGAAAACGAACAGATCGGCGGCGTTGTAAAGGGCGGGCAGCACCTCGTCGTTCACGAAGCCGGTCATGATGATTCGCTCGGCGAGTCCCGAGCGTTTCGCTTCCTCGACCACCCGCGGCGCAAACCAAGCTCGTTTCCCGGCCAGCACCAGAACGTGCGGTAACCGCGGATAAGTCGTCACCAGTTCCTTGAACGCCCGTATCAACCCAATTTGGTTTTTGCGCGGGTGCAAATCTCCCACGTTCAACACGAAGGGCTGGCGAATTCCCAGCCGCTCGGAGGCATTCTGAATCGCGTGCGCCCGATTCATTGGCCGGAAGCAGTCCTGAGCCGCGAGCGGCGTGACCGCGATGTTGTCAAGATCCAGGTCGAACGCCGTCGAGATGCAGCGCCGGGAAAACTCGCTGATCGTGATGACTTTCGCCGCGCGCTTCAGAGTATGCCAGGTGGACAGCCGCAACTGTGCGGCCC
>CBDCYS010000007.1:0-25723 GCA_965224215.1 Bryobacterales bacterium
ATGTTTTCGGGGGTCTCCAAATGGTTCCTGGCGGCTCAGCCCTCACCAGGTGCACCGGCAGTGCATAATTCAGGTGTCATAGGTATTGATATGCTTCGGGAAGTACTTCGCTCGGTCGAAGAAGTTGCTGACCGAGAGCCCGCCATCAAGATATCCTCTTTTCTTGTGGGCAAAGAACTCACGACGCTGACAGGTGTTCCACACTCGGTACAAGACGGGATTGAGGCTCAGTGCAAGGCAGTTTGGCCGATCTTGCGAGGATCGATAGCCCGAATCCGTGAAAAGAACGGCGTAGCCATCTTCGAAGGGGTGAGTGTGCTCAACTGTTTGTTGTACGGCGACAAAGAGGGAATTGTACCCCGAGCTGGTTCGCGCGTGCTGTCTGTCAACTTGTACTTGAAGGGTGAGAAAACTCATTTGGACAGGCTAAGAGAACGAGCTAAACAATACAGGGGAATGAAGAGAGCGGATTATGAGAGGAAGTACATCGCTAACCTCGATCTTATCCGTGATGCAAATACCGTCTTTACGGCCGATGCAGAGGAGGCCAGCCGCAATTGGCCCGAGGCAAAGATTATCAGTCTCGAAAACAGTGGCTCTATTAGTGGCACCTGAATTATGCACAGATTCGGCGTAGCCATCGTCGATGGAGTTGTGGCGATAGCGGCACTCGTGTCAACTCAGTGATTTCTCAAGTCGTCTTTTCTGCTGTTTCCCTCCCCGTTTGAGCCGCCTCCTGATCCCGGCAGGGCAAAAGCGGGCTGGCAAGCGGCGTGTTCCCAGTACGTTGCGGCGAGTGCATGAAATTTTATGCATGGAGTGCCCCTCAGCTCAGCGCACCCTCCACCACCGGCGCCAAGCTCGATCCCGGCGGCCCCATCGCCCGCAGCCGTCGCATCAGCCGTTCAAACAGGCCCTTTTCCTGATAATGATCGCTGTAGCTGACACCCGTTCTGCCGGCGTGCCGCCAGATCTTGGCCGCCACGAACAGAAAACGCAGCCGCGCCGTCGCCAGGGTGGTGTGCCGCAGCGTCTCCACGCTGGCCTGGGCTTCGCGGTTGAACAGCAGCAGCCAGCAGTTGAGATTGTAGGCCAGCATGGCCAACTGAAAGTGATTGCGGTTCATGTCAAAGCGGCGCGAGGGATGGGCCGCCAGCCCGGCGTCGTTGTTGGCCTCCTTGATCAGGTTCTCGGCTCCGGCGCGCTGATTGTAAAACCACACCACCGCCGCGATCGGCTCGGCCAGATTGGTGACAAACACGCGGTAGGTGTAAGCGCTGGTGGCGCACAACTGGTATTGCTCGGCCGCGCCGGCCTTGGGTTCGTTTTCGTAACGCAGCGCCAGGAAACGGCCGGCCCGCGCCCAGCCTTGCGGTTGGTAGAGGAATTCGCATTCCGCGTCCGCGTCGGAGCGGGGGGAGGGTTTCCATTCTGCTTGCTGCAAGCGCTCGACCAGGCGCCGCGTTTTGCGCGCCACGATGACGAACTGACAAGCCGCCTTTTCATAGGCCTCCACCGCCTCCCAGCAATAAAAGCCGGAATCGGCCCGCGCCAGGATTTTCTTCACGCCGCCCGGCAAAGTCCGGAAAGCGCTCTCGAGGTGGGCGGCGATCTGTCGGCCCGTGGGCCGGTCGCCGTTGCGCAACCCGCCCATCAGGTATTCGCGCGTCTCGGCCAGGAAGGTCAGTATCGGCTGGTAGCTGCGCTTGCCCTTGTTCTTGGGGTTGTAGCTCTTGCGCCCGCCCATCTGGCGGCCGTAGAGGGTATGCACGGTGGTGTCGGTGTCCAGCGTCACCGTCTCCAACTTCACGTGGGCCGCGGCCCAGACTCGTTCCCGCAGCTGGCGCTGAATGGAAAGGATCTGCTTCGCCACGTTGAGGTGCAGCGAGGCCAGAAAGCGCCACAGCGTGGACTGCGGCGGCAGACGCGTCACTTGCAAGATGCCGGTCAGGATGGGGTCGCGAGCGATGAAGCGGAGTTGGTTGAGCCGCGCAAAGCCGACATAGAGGCCGAGCACGAGGGCCAGCACGAACTGGTAGGGGCTCATGGCTCGGGTGATCCGTTTGGTCGTGAGGGTTTCTTCCAGCAGCGCTTGGAAGCCGAGTTTTTCGAGCAGGGTGGCGACGGGCAGCAAGCCGCCGTAGGGAGTCAGATTCTTGCCACGGAAGTGATAGGGCGTGGCAGCCCCGATTTTATTGGGCCGCGGGACCCTCGCGCCGGGGCCTTGTTTGACGGGCCTTCGGGAGCTATGCTGTTTTCGTTTGGTAACCATTTGGGTGACCTCCTTGGGGTTGACTGGCGAAGCTGAAATCTTTGCCAGCCTACCTTTTTACCCCATGTTTTCGGGGGTCCCCAAATGGTTCCTGGCGGCTCAGCCCTCACCAGGTGCACCGGCAGTGCATAATTCAGGAGGTACGAAACGGCTTGGACCTGGCTGCACAAAATGCGGCGCGCGATGGTGCGGCCGGGACGGGATTTGCTGGCCGGGACGGTGGAAGTCGATGAAAGCTACTGGGGCGGGCTCGAAGAGGGCCTGCGGGACCGAAACCTGAAAAACAAAGCATTGATCGCAGTAGCCGCTCAAGAGGATGGGCGGGGTATCGGCCGGATTCGCATGAAGAGAATCGAGGATGCCTCGGGCGAGAGCCTGTTGCCTTTCGTGGAGGAGTGCATCGAGCCGGGCAGCGTGGTGCATACCGACGGCTGGCCCGGTTACTCCGGGTTGAAAAAGGAAGGCTACGTCCATCAGGTCACAGTTGTCAGCAGGCAGGAGCAGTCCGCGTCGGAATTGATGCCCCGCGTCCACCGCGTGATGTCACTGCTCAAGCGCTGGCTGCTGGCCACCCATCAGGGCGCCGTGAGCCACAAACATCTGGACTACTACCTAGACGAGTTCACCTTCCGTTTCAACCGCCGCAACTCCAAAAGCCGCGGCAAACTCTTCTATCGGCTCGTCCAGCAGGCGGTAGCCGTGGATCCCGCGACTTACAAGATGATTGTTCACCCGGTTACAGAACCCAAGAAAATCTCCAAACCACAAGATATTGGGGCTACCTGAGTCAACCGTATACCCATCTACCTGAATTATGCACTGCCGGTGCACCTGGTGAGGGCTGAGCCGCCAGGAACCATTTGGGGACCCCCGACCGGAAGCCAAACTATGGATCCAAGATCTCGCGCGGAATGAGCCCCGCGAAATCGACGGCGCCGAGGGGAGCCGGTCCCCGTTTTGGTCGCCTGGCAGTGACGCCATTGCCTTCTTTGTGGAATCTGAACTTAAAAGAATTTCACTCGACGGGGGGCCGGCCATCCGTGTGTGCCAAGTGCCTGGCTTGCTAGTTCGGGGCGGCGCTTGGAGTCCGGATGGACGAGTGATCGTATTCAGCGAGGGTATCCCGCCGATGCTGTTTCAAGTTTCCGCCGGCGGGGGCGACCCGGAGCCTTTGCCGTCGATCGTGGATTCGGGGGTGAATAGAGGGCAGTTCCCACATTTTCTGCCGCTCGCCCGGCAGGGTCGTCCAGTCTTGTTCGGCACACAAGGAGGACTCGCTATCCGAAACCTAGAGACGGGAGAGGGCGAGACCCTGCTGACGAACGCGCGCCAGCCGGCCTATTCCCGAAGCGGGCATATTTTGTTCCGAAGGTTTGGGACGCCCGGGCTTTGGGCGGCGCCCTTTTCCCTCGAAACACTCAATCTGACGAGAGACCCGTTTGCGGTGAGTCCGAAAGGCGATTTCCCGAGCGTGGCGGGCGACGGCACGCTGGTTTTCAGGGAGGGTTCCGGGGCGCAGCAGTATAAACTGCTGTCGCGAGGCCGGCGCGGGAAGGAACTTAGGGAAATCGGCCGGATTGAGGGCGTAATCGCGGGAATCTCACTTTCTCCGCATGGACAACTTGCCGCGCTGGAGGCCAGGGTCGAAGGGAATTTGGACGTCTGGATTCAGGATCGAGCAAGCGGCGTCAACACGCGTCTTACGTTCACGGATGGAACCGATGGTTCGCCGGTGTGGTCACCCTCCGGCAACGATATTGCCTTCTTTTCAAGCTCTTCCGGCATTTTAGTGGCTAGGGAGCGAGGTTCAGCCCACCGCAGTGGAAGTAGATGGCATTGACGAAGTTCTGTTTGTTTCGGAAACCCCGGGCGGTGTACTTCACCCACTGAATTTTGGCGTTCAAGGATTCGCTGGTCGCGTTGGTGACGCGGTGGCGCAGGTAGGTCACGATGTTTGCAAAGCGCCGCTTGAGCATCCGGCCCACTTCAATCATCGGTTGCAGGCGGCTCCTCACCGCCCAGTTGTGCCACCAGCGAAAGTGTTTTCGGGCTGGCCGCTCGTAGCGGTAGTCGAAGAACGCCATCATCGTTTCCTTCAAAGCCCAGGCCCGCGCCGTTTTCAAGCCGCTGTCCCGCAGGGCCGCAAACGCTCGCCGGTCTTTGGGCTCCATCCGTGCCGGGTGCCTTAGCCAGTCATAGCGCGTTCCCACCAGCGTGTCGTCTCCGGCCGCGCGCAGGATCTTGTTCTCCTTCCGGCGCACTTTGTCCACCGCGCCTCCCAGATGCTGGGCGATGTGAAACTTGTCGAAGACGATCTTGCCGTCGGCTTCCGGCAGGTGCTCCCGCACCGAGGCGATGTAGGGATTCCACATGTCCATGGCCACCGCCTCGACCGCGCCGATTTGCTCCGGCGTCAGGGTCGCCCAGAATCCGTCCAGGCTACTCTGTTTGCGGTCTTGAGCCACGTACAGCACCCGCCCCCGTGCCAGATCGTTCACCAAGGTTAGATAGTGATGGCCCTTGCGAAAGGCCTTCTCATCGACACCGAGTTGCGTGACCGGCTCGGCTTGTCGGCGCTCCAATCCCCGCTTCACCGCTCGCTCCATGATGCCGTGAATCTCGTCCCAACTTAGCTTCAACAACCCGGCCACTGCCTTCTGGCTGGCCGCCTTGAGCCATTCAATCGCCAGCGCTTCAAACAGCGTCGTGAAGCGGCTGGAGGGCTCGGCCCAGGGTAGTTTCACCACGCGCACTCCGTGCTCGGGGCATTCACTGCGGGGCGGGGTGGCGTGCAGGATCGTACGATATTGGCACGTATCCAAGTGTCGCCACTGCCGCTCGGGCTGATGGTCGTGGAGTTGGCAGGAGGCGCCGCATTCCGGACACGGCCAATCCATCCCGTCCGGATGAGCCAGATGAACATGGATCTCTCCCGCCTCCAGCTCTAAGTCCACCGAGTCCACCTGCCAGGGAGCCTCGATTCCGAGGATGCGCCGATACAACTCGTGATCTTGCATCCCGGAATTGTCGCATGCCGGCCTGGGCAGGCCGCCATCCACCCACTACAAACCCGGAATTCCCTCCTTTCAAGACGCCGTGACGGAAACGCGGACATCTATGTCAAGTCCGCCGACGGTAGCGGCGAGGCGAAGGCGGTGGTATCCACTCCCCTGGATGAGTGGGTGAGCGATTGGTCCCCCAATGGGGATTACCTGCTCTACCACACAGCAGGGGCGGAAACCAGGCTCGACGTTTGGTATATGAAGCTCGGCGGGGAAAACAGCGGCGGAGAAAGGGTTCCCTTTTTACAAACTCCGTTCGATGAGCAGCGCGCGCAATTCTCGCCAGGTAGCCGCTTCGTTGCCTATAGCTCGAATGAGTCGGGCCGGGTTGAAATCTATGTTCGCCCGTTTCCTGAAGGCACGGGCAAATGGCAGGTGTCACGTAACGGCGGCAATTATCCGCGCTGGGGGAAGGACGGCGGGGAGCTGTTTTACGTCAGCGGGGATAAGCTGATTTCCGTTCCTGTCACGCTTGATCCGAACTTTTCCGCCAGGTCTCCGGCTACCCTGTTTCAGGACCGGTTCCTGTCCTCGGGGATTTTTGCTTCGGCCTATGACGTTTCGGCTGACGGGCAGAGCTTTCTGATGCGCGAGCTGATTGAGGGCGCCCAGGAGCCGGTCATTCGCGTGGTGCAGAACTGGTACGAAGAGTTCCGCGAGCGCTAGCGGGACTAAGTCACTCTAAACATCCACCGCCTGAAAGGCGGTGGGTTACGTTTCGACTGAAAGTCGGGGTTGCGGCTCAAGCCGCCTGAAGCTGTCCGGCTCACAGCCGGCTCAAGGCTTGGTGGGCGCTGTAATCTTGAATCCTTCCCCGTCCTCATCCCATTTCTGGCTCTCAATGTATCTCTTGATCGTTTCTTCATCTACCGCGCCCACCGTCGCACAAAAGTAGCCGCGTGCCCACAGATGTTGGCCCCAATACCGTTTCCGCAACTCTCCAAACTCGTCCTGTAATCGCCGCGACGACCGCCCCTTCAGGTACTGCACCAGCTTCGACGGCGCTAGTTGCGGCGGAGCCGTCACCAACATGTGCACATGATCCGGCGACACCGCGCCCCGGATCACCGCCACTCCCCTCGCTTCACAGCTCTGCCGGATCAGATCCCGCACCCGCTCTGCCACCCTGCCCCGTAACACCTTGTAGCGGTACTTCGTGATCCATATGAGGTGATATTTGATGTCGTAGACCGAATGCGCTTCTCGCCGATATTCTTCTATCCCCCCATTCTCATCCAGAACTGCTTGAAGCTGACCGCCTGAAAGGCGGTGGGTTTAGACCTGGTGATTGAACTAAACAAGAGAGATAGTAGCCCGTCCGCACATAACTATTGATATATCCCGTTACCACCAACAATCAGTGGTTGTTGGTTCGTAAAATACTACAACCAAGCCACTTAGCCTGATTTCTCCGGCTGGGGAATGAAAAGGTCTCCTTCTTGCCCATTGGCTCGAGCGTAGAGCCCTAATCTGGATAGATCCTTTCCCACGGCGCAGCACCGAGGAATGGCTACGGTCGCGTTTCCCTCGTAGGTTGATTTCCTCAATAGCGGATCGCTACCCCGAAGTCAGGCTGTGTTTACCGAACCGTGAGAGCGCGTGCCGGTCCCCCGCAGGATAGTTGTCCAAACGAACGGGGGTTGTGGAAACCGTTGGTCAGCGGAACAGGAGGTCAAGGAAAGCGAGCAGGCGACACCGGCCCGGCACTCTCGCGTCGCCCTAAAGCTGAACCTGTCAAGACACTACTGTCCGGTTAACGACTCACTGGCGAGCGGCAACTGAGTGTTCCAGCATAGCTTAGGGCTGTTTTCCCCTTGCCGCGATTTGAACGGCGAAGGACGGCTGGAACGACTTCGGAGGCGGCCGACAATGGTTCATGAACCTCGGCCGCACCGTATTCTCTCAGTTGATCAGCTTCCTTCCGGATCGCGAATTCCGCCGCTGCGTAAGCCGCTACGACGGGGATCGCAGATGGCGCGGCTTTTCCTGCTGGGATCAGTTCCTCTGCATGGCGTTCGCCCAGCTGACCTACCGCGAAAGCCTGCGCGACATCGAAGCGTGCCTGCGTTCGCTCGGCGCCAAGCTCTACCACAGGGGATTCCGCTCCCAGGTGGCGCGCTCCACACTGGCCGACGCCAACGAGTCGCGCGACTGGCGGATCTATGCCGATTTCGCCCAGGTCTTGATTCGCATCGCGCGGCCTTTGTACGCCCGCGATCCGATCGGCGTGGATCTCGATCAAAGTCTCTACGCTCTGGACTCGACCACCATCGATCTGTGCCTCTCGCTGTTCCCCTGGGCCAAGTTCCGCCGGCACAAGGCCGCCCTGAAGATGCACACGCTGTTGGACCTGCGGGGTAACATCCCCACGTTTATCCGCATTACCGCTGGCAAAACGCACGACGTCAACATCCTCGACGAGTTCCTCCCCGAGCCCGGCGCCTTCTACATCATGGATCGGGCCTACGTCGATTTCGAACGTCTCTTCGTGTTCACCCTCTGCTCGTCGTTCTTCGTCGTGCGAACCAAGAAGAACATCTTGCGCCAACGGCGCTACTCGCATCCCGTCGACAAGTCCACGGGGGTGCGCTCGGATCAGACCGTCCTACTGACTGCCATCGAGTCGGCCCTGGCGTATCCGGACCCGTTGCGGCGGATCAGCTACTTTGACGCCGCGACGAACAAGCGGCTGAAGTTCCTGACCAACAACTTCGCGCTCCCGGCGCTGACCATCGCCCGCATCTACAAGTCGCGTTGGCAGATCGAGTTGTTCTTCAAGTGGATCAAGCAGCACCTGCGGATCAAGCAGTTTTACGGTACCAGCGAGAACGCCGTGAAGACGCAAATCTGGATCGCGGTCTCGGTTTACGTACTGGTCGCGATCGCGCGCAAGAGGTTGGGCCTGGAGGCGAGTCTCTACCAAATTCTACAGATTCTCAGCGTTACCCTTTTCGAGAAAACGCCCATTTTACAGGCCTTGCAGCCGTCCGACTCCCACGAAAACTTACTCGATGACCCTAACCAGCTGATTCTATTCGACTTTTAACCGGACAGTAGTGCTGTCAAGACAACCCCAAGCAGAAACTATGAACCACTGGCCTGTAGAGGAGTTGGGCTCCAGGTCTGTAGCAAAAACTTGGGAGGAGTTCCACAGACTCAGAAGAAAAAACTTGGCCCGGAGTCCATGGGGCCTTAGCAGGTCTCTCGGCGAGAGTGGGGAACTCCGAACCCAAGGAAAAGTTACTGCGCGCGCGCAGTAGAAAATCCTTGGGTCCCTTACGCTAGAAAAAACTTGGCCGGACTTTCCGCGGGGGCGTGCAGGGGCAGGATGAGTGGCAACAGGAACCTTCCGCAAGCGGAATGAAACGTCTAGCGCAGGACTGAGCCACTAGAGTTTAGGGCGCAATTCGTCTGATCAATGTTGACGATCAACGGCTCCTTATTACGTTCCATGCGCCACAGGAAGGAGCCACACCAGCGTATGCGGACACACACCACCACCTCGAACCGGAATCCTAGGGGGCACGGCCCGTACTTCGGCCAACTCTTGGCCGTCTTTCTACCGTCCATACTGTTTCAGGATTTTCCGCAAGCGCCCAATCGGCAGCGCGTCCGCGCGGCTCCCCTGGTGTCCGTCCATGCTCGTCGCCCGCAGCATCGAGTTCAGGATCGCCTCTTCCGTCGCCTCAATGGTCGCCTGAAACAACGGCTGCAACCGGAGATCCTCCATCCGCGCCGCGGCGTCGCGCTCCGTCGAGAACGCGATCACGAAATCCCCGCTTCCATGCCCGCCCGACGACCCGGTACGCGCCAATCCGAAGCTCGCCCGCCGTGCAATCCGCTTGAGCTGCCGCGCATCCGCCGGAGCATCCGTCGCCACCACCATCATGATCGACCCGTCGGCGAGATCGAGGTCTTCCTCCCCTTCCAGCAGCGCCCTACCGCGCTCGGCCGCGAGCTCTTCGCCTACCGGTACGCCATCCACAATCAAAACTCCGCCGAAATTCGACTGCACGAGAACGCCGACCGTGTAGCCGCCCTGGTTCTCCGTCAGAAGCCGCGAGCTCGTCCCAATTCCGCCTTTGAACCCGAGCGCCGTCGTCCCGGTACCGGCGCCTACCGCGCCTTCCTCGACCGGCCCTCCCTTCGCTTCCCGAATCGCCGCCAGAAAATCTTCCTGCTTCAAGTGCTCCCCCCGAATATCGTTCAGCCGTCCATCATTCGTCTCGCCAACAACTGGGTTCACCGAACGTACATCCTCATTCCCGGACAAATCGAGTGTGTAGCGCTTCAGAGCGTCCGCCGCTTCCCAAACCGCCAAAGTGTTCGTTAGCAGGATCGGCGTCTCAATCACGCCCAGCTCCTCCACCTGCGTCGACCCGATCAATTTTCCGAACGCGTTGAAGACATAGACCGCGCCCCGTACCTTCTCCTGGAAAAGATTCCCGTCGTGCGGGAGGATGGCCGTTGCTCCGGTCCGAACGCTATCGCCTCGGATCACCGTCCGCTGCCCCACCTTCACGCCCTTTACATCTGTGATCGCGTTCAACGGCCCGGGCGACATGACGCCTGGCGCTATGCCCAATTCCCGAGCCCGCGGACGCTCTTCCTGAGCAAGAGCTCCCAAAGCCACAATCAACAGCAGACTAACCGATCGGACGGCTAACGTACTCATGCAATCCTCGCGCGACCAGGTTCACCCTGTCACAGATCCAGCTCACACAAAGCCACCCAGAGCCGAGCATATTTGAGTCAAGACAAACAGAGCCAGTTTCCAATTGTATAGACAGCGGATGCTTCTGTTCCGACAGCTCGTCCGAGGCATTTGCCCCCCACTCGGCCAGGAGATGACGGGGATAGCTCCTCCCTGACGGCGAAGTGTTGAAGAGTGCTGCAGTCACGTTTCCCTCGTGGGTCGTCTGCCTCTATAGCGGATCGTTGTCCCGAATGTGGTGTTCGCCGATGCTGGTCCACTGACCTACGGTACCCACAACCCCGTTTGTTTGGACGACTACCCGCGGGGATGGAGAGGCGCACTCACGGTGGATCAATGGAAGTGAGTAAGCGACACCTGCCTGGCGTCTGGTTGCGTCTAAGGATGGCCCACTCAAGACAACCGACAGTAACTATCTACTGCTCCACTGGAATGTGGGCACGCTAGCTCGGGCTTCAGTTCTGTAGGAAAAACTTGAGAAGAGCTCCAAGGAGACAAAAGAAAAAACTTGACCTCGATACTATGGGCTGTTGGTAAGTTCTTAGGCGAAAATTGGAATCGGTCGAAATAGCGACGTCTGTACGGAGCCTGAGGGGAACGCCGTCGGGAGAGGGGGGCCAGGTCGGGGCGGCACAGCTCTTCACGTTGCTCTCGAGAAAAATTCTCGGCGCTAATGGTGCGGCTGGTTCGGTCAGCCTAGAATCGGACAGGCCGGTCACTTTCCTTCTATTTCCAACACTCGAGGGGAATCGTGTACTTTCGTGCCTGATCGGCGAGGGCCGGAGTGTCACGCTCAGCGGTCGAGGCGGTGGTTTGGAACTCCACACCATTTGCCTCGAGGAAGGCCCGCACCACCGAGGCTTTAATTGCGAAGTTCACATTCTGGGGGACGTCTCCGGTCAGCGAGGCCACCCGCAGTGCGTCGAGCTTTGAGACCACGATGCCAACCACGTTTCCGCTTGCGTCCAAGAGTGGGCTTCCGCTACTGCCTTGCTGGATGGGTGCAGTGATCTGCATCAGCCTGGCGTCGTTGCCGGGGCCAGCCAGAGCGCTCAAGACACCCGTCGTGACCGTGGGGGAGTCAGCTAAGAGGCCGGACAAGGGATAACCCACCGTGACCACGGTTTCTCCGACGCGTGGCCCTCGCCCGGCTCGAAAGGTTGCGGTTGGCCGGTTGCTACCGCCGGCCAGCTCCAAAAGGGCGAGGTCGTTCGATTGGTCGGCCGTCACGGTCGCAAGAGTGCGCGGTCTGCCAGCGATCTGCGTTCGTACACTGCGGCACCCTTCGACCACATGCTCATTCGTAACCACGAAACCCGGGGGCCCTACGACAAAGCCGGTGCCAGAAACCGCTAGCCTGAGGCCGGAGCCAATAGACCCAAGAGTGTGACGCTCTGGCGACTCTGTGACGGTTTCGCTTCTTGCGTGCCAATTCCGGGCCAGCTCCTGAGCGCGGGTTATCTGGTCTGGGGTCATTCGCTTTTCGATGAGATCCCGATACTCCGCGGCGAGAGAGACTCCCGCTGCTGCGGCCAAGTTGTACCACATGTGCGCGTCGACAAGACTTTGTGGTAGTCCCCTTCCCTCGAGATATAGGTTTGCGAGTAATATCTGAGCAAGTGCGTTCCCTTTTTCGGCTGCTTTGCGGTACCACCTTGCTGCCTCAGCATGGTCTTGTGGCACGCCGTTGCCTTCCTCGTAAAGAACACCAAGCTCAATCTCCGCTCCAGAGTTCCCCTGCTCGGAGGCCTTGCGGAACCACTTTTGCGCCTCGGAAAAGTCTTTAGGTGCCCCACCCTCAGAAGCTCCCATCGTGTAAATGAGGCCGAGCGATACTGAGCTTGCGCATGGCCCCGGTCGGCGGCTCGTCGATACCACTTAGCTGCCTCTCTATAATCAACCTCCCAGATCTCTCCCCGTTCGTACATCGTTCCGAGAACAAATTGATCCTCCAAGTTGCCTACCTCGGCCCACGTACGATATCCCTTCGCGGCCTCTTGGAAAAAATGGGAAGCTTTGGCGAAGTCTTGAGGGACAACGTCTCCTTCCCAAAGCATCCGTCCCAAGATGAGTTGGGCCTCCCTAAGCCCGTGTTCAGCGGCCAAGCGATACCACTCTGCCGCCTGCGTGTAATCTTGGGGAACACCTCTGCCGCGTTCGTATAAGCCTCCAAGAGAGTACTGAGCAAGACCAGTCGTCGCTTTCCACCCGAGATCATCAGAAGCCACTGCCGACTCCCCCTTTTCGGCTGCCTTGCGGTACCAATTTGCTGCCTCAGCGTAGTGCTCCGCGTTTTCGTAGAGTCCACCCAGCAAATATTGCCTGGATGGGTCGTGTTCAGCAGCCAAGCTGAGCCACTTGAAAGCTTCCGATTCGTCTGCGGGAACACCATAGCCAAGCAGCAGAATCATCTCCAGTGCCTGCTGAGAATCAGTGTGACCACTGATGGCGGCAGCCTGAAACAACTGCACCGCTTTCTGAGCGTCGCGTGGGACGCCCTTCCCATCCCGATGCATCTGACCGATCCTATACTGCGCCTGGGCATCACCCTGCTCTGCCAGCGGCGCCAACTCGTTCAGAGCCACCTGGTAGTCCCCTCGCTCGTAAGCGGCGAGGCCAGCTTCGAAATCTTGAGCTCTAGCCAGAAGAGAGCAACAAAGTACGACGATGCACAAAACCCAGAATTGAGGTTTCACGTTGTCATCCCTCCTGAGGCACTCTTCGATGAATCTGTGCCGATGGCCGTGAGGCCTTCACGGCCCAGCTGTGAACCTAGTAGGCAGCGTGAAGCCCGAGGGAAAGCTCTAGCCACACACAGTATATCTACTCATAGTGTGTCTACCCAAAGTCTGTAGACCTTTAGGCATCATAAACCCACACTGGTTGGGGTGCAAGACCCTGACCGGCAACTCGAACTTCAGCGGAGACTCGGCGGGCGAGTACGGGAGCTACGTCAACGCCGGGGATGGTCTCAGGAAGAGTTGGCCGACTTTTGCGGGCTGCATCGAACCTACGTCGGTTCAGTCGAGCGCGGGGAACGCAACGTGACCATCAGCAGCCTGGACACTCTCGCGCAGGCACTGGGTGTCAAGATCTCAGACATTGTGAAAGGGTTGGAGTCGTCGATCACTTCGGGTGGAAGTCGGTCGGTATCTTGAATCACAGGCCCGATTAGGCCATGGAATGCCAGCGTCTCGACCGGTTCGTTCTCACTTTGTTTGTGACCCCCTTCTCCGATGGTGGACCAATAGAAAAAGCTACTGCACGCGCGCGCAGTAGAAAAAACTAGCAGCCGGAGTCCGGGTGGACTTGGCGGCGATGTCTGCGAACCCAGACCAATTCTGCTGCAGGATCACATTCACGAAGACGTTCAGGAAACGGCGCTGTGATTCCGTAATATTTGGGTGCAGCCGTTGGAGTAATTATTCCCTTCGGACAGGACGTAGCTTAACCAGGCGGGCTGATCTCGGCTAGGCTCGTCATTCCCGGATCCTCGAGACGGACAAGCTTGGGCGCTCCGTTACCAGTCGAAGTCGGTTCCTCTACAGTCCCAATCTGGCCGCCGCATTCTCGCGAAACAGCGAGCCTTCGCGGATGTACCGTCGCACCATCTTCAACGACTTGTGACCGGTCTGATTCATGATGGAGCGTTCGCTGGCGCCATTGGCGGCGGCCTGAGTGGCGTGACCGGACCGCAGGCTGTGACCGGCGAAAACCGCGGGGTCCCTGCCAATCAGTGCGGCGTACTTCTTGATCACGAGGGCAACGCTTTGTGCCGTGAGCCTGCGTGGTTGGAGCTTGCCGTGGCGGTTCACGGAACGGAAGACAGGTCCGTCGGTGATATCTGCCTCATCCAACCAGTTCCTCAGTGCTCGAACAGGGCAGGTTGTTGGACCTGAGCCGCGAGGGATACCGACTCTCCGGGTTTCGCCTTCCTGGTCGGTCTTCGAGCGTCGCAAGGTGACAACCAAGCCGTCATCGGTGAATTCGAGGTCTTGAACATCTAATGCGACCAACTCACTGCGACGAAATGCGCCGGCAAAGCCGAGTAGCAGAAGAGCCCGATCACGTGCTCCCAGCAGGCTATCGGGCAAGCAGTCCAGCATTGACCGGATGTCTTCGGTCAGGGCGGGCTTCTTAGTCCCTGGCTTTGTCCCCAGCGAGCGGCGAATTCCCGCCAATAGAGCCCGAACCGCCGCACTGCTGGTAGGCGACTCATGTCCTGCCATCTTGTGCGCGACCGAGATGGCCGCAACCCGACGCTGCAGGGTGCTGACCCTCGAGGTTGCGGCCAGATCCGAGAGATAGCTGGCGACGGTCTCAACGTGGGCGGGTAGGGATGCTACACCGTGCTGACGGCACCAGGTCTCGAAGTGTCGCCAGTCGCTGCGATAGGCTCGCAAAGTGTTGGCGCTCTTCGATTGGGCGATGAACTGCTCGGCCTGCCGGCGCGCCTCAGTCATACTGCCCGATCCTGGTTGCGGAACTACTGAAGTCGTATCGTCCACGGGTGCTTCCTCCCGGCTGGCTATTGATAACACTCCCTTATCACTACCTAAATATTACCATTCAGACTGCTAGATGTACAGAAGTTTATTGAGGGTGGGATTGACATCGAACTTCGCGTTGCTGGACCATAGAGGTCATATGGCTCAAAGGACATCGGCGGACAAGGCTATCGAGAGACGGAAGGTGACCTTAAGCATCAGCCGCAACCTGCACCGCAGGCTGAAGATCGCCGCGGCCGAGGACGAACGCGAAATGTCGGACATCACATCGAGGGCTCTGAAGAGATTCCTCGACGACCGTGACCGGCGACGACGCGGGTGAGCTACGTTGCACCTGAATTATGCACAGATTCGGCGTAGCCATCGTCGATGGAGTTGTGGCGATAGCGGCACTCGTGTCAACTCAGTGATTTCGCAAGTCGTCTTTTCTGCTGTTTCCCTACCCGTTTGAGCCGCCTCCTGATCCCGGCAGGGCAAAAGCGGGCTGGCAAGCGGCGTGTTCCCAGTACGTTGCGGCGAGTGCATGAAATTTTATGCATGGAGTGCCCCTCAGCTCAGCGCACCCTCCACCACCGGCGCCAAGCTCGATCCCGGCGGCCCCATCGCCCGCAGCCGTCGCATCAGCCGTTCAAACAGGCCCTTTTCCTGATAATGATCGCTGTAGCTGACACCCGTTCTGCCGGCGTGCCGCCAGATCTTGGCCGCCACGAACAGAAAACGCAGCCGCGCCGTCGCCAGGGTGGTGTGCCGCAGCGTCTCCACGCTGGCCTGGGCTTCGCGGTTGAACAGCAGCAGCCAGCAGTTGAGATTGTAGGCCAGCATGGCCAACTGAAAGTGATTGCGGTTCATGTCAAAGCGGCGCGAGGGATGGGCCGCCAGCCCGGCGTCGTTGTTGGCCTCCTTGATCAGGTTCTCGGCTCCGGCGCGCTGATTGTAAAACCACACCACCGCCGCGATCGGCTCGGCCAGATTGGTGACAAACACGCGGTAGGTGTAAGCGCTGGTGGCGAACAACTGGTATTGCTCGGCCGCGCCGGCCTTGGGCTCGTTTTCGTAACGCAGCGCCAGGAAACGGCAGGCCCGCGCCCAGCCTTGCGGTTGGTAGAGGAATTCGCATTCCGCGTCCGCGTCGGAGCGGGGGGAGGGTTTCCATTCTGCTTGCTGCAAGCGCTCGACCAGGCGCCGCGTTTTGCGCGCCACGATGACGAACTGACAAGCCGCCTTTTCATAGGCCTCCACCGCCTCCCAGCAATAAAAGCCGGAATCGGCCCGCGCCAGGATTTTCTTCACGCCGCCCGGCAAAGTCCGGAAAGCGCTCTCGAGGTGGGCGGCGATCTGTCGGCCCGTGGGCCGGTCGCCGTTGCGCAACCCGCCCATCAGGTATTCGCGCGTCTCGGCCAGGAAGGTCAGTATCGGCTGGTAGCTGCGCTTGCCCTTGTTCTTGGGGTTGTAGCTCTTGCGCCCGCCCATCTGGCGGCCGTAGAGGGTATGCACGGTGGTGTCGGTGTCCAGCGTCACCGTCTCCAACTTCACGTGGGCCGCGGCCCAGACTCGTTCCCGCAGCTGGCGCTGAATGGAAAGGATCTGCTTCGCCACGTTGAGGTGCAGCGAGGCCAGAAAGCGCCACAGCGTGGACTGCGGCGGCAGACGCGTCACTTGCAAGATGCCGGTCAGGATGGGGTCGCGAGCGATGAAGCGGAGTTGGTTGAGCCGCGCAAAGCCGACATAGAGGCCGAGCACGAGGGCCAGCACGAACTGGTAGGGGCTCATGGCTCGGGTGATCCGTTTGGTCGTGAGGGTTTCTTCCAGCAGCGCTTGGAAACCGAGTTTTTCGAGCAGGGTGGCGACGGGCAGCAAGCCGCCGTAGGGAGTCAGATTCTTGCCACGGAAGTGATAGGGCGTGGCAGCCCCGATTTTATTGGGCCGCGGGGCCCTCGCGCCGGGGCCTTGTTTGACGGGCCTTCGGGAGCTATGCTGTTTTCGTTTGGTAACCATTTGGGTGACCTCCTTGGGGTTGACTGGCGAAGCTGAAATCTTTGCCAGCCTACCTTTTTACCCCATGTTTTCGGGGGTCCCCAAATGGTTCCTGGCGGCTCAGCCCTCACCAGGTGCACCCGCAGTGCATAATTCAGGTTGCAGCCATCCCTT
This sequence comes from Bryobacterales bacterium, assembly GCA_965224215.1. Classification (GTDB taxonomy): domain Bacteria; phylum Acidobacteriota; class Terriglobia; order Bryobacterales; family UBA6623; genus CBDCYS01. The sequence continues at coordinate 16,705 of CBDCYS010000007.1, forward strand.
CGAGCCGGAAACACCTGCACGCCAGAGGGACGCACCTCTTGTAATCGACACGTGTTGTATGCGTCGGAAATGGCCGAGGGGTGCGAGATACCCTGTTGACTGGGCTTTAAGGTCCGCCCCGCATGGGCTCTAGCAACAGTGAGGAACTGCCCGAGGAGCTTTGAACGTCGCCGAAGATCCCGTCTGACAGCGGAAGTCGACGTGGCGCCGCCCGCGGGGGGGGTGCGCAGTTCGGAGAAGGCGTGTTGGCGGGAATTGTCCGAGGGCAACGGGGGGGGCAGTTACGTGGGACTTGCCCAGCCGGGTCCATTTTTTTTATTTTTTTACGACTTTTCAATGAAATAGAGGGAGGCCCTCAAGAACTTCGACGGCTTCCGGTGAGGAAGAGAAGGTTGGTGGTCGGCACCGTCTACTGCCATCGAGGCAGGTCACGGGTGTCAGACGGTTTCGCGATTCTGTGGCGATCGCCAAGCACCATACCAAGAACCATTGAACGGCTATTGTAGCGTCTCAATGGCGGGGACATGTGGTGGGAAGAAGGAGAAGATGTAAGGCGTGTGGCGCCTCGATCGAGAAAAGGAGGACAGGCTGAAGGTATTGGGGAGAAAACAGGCATTAGGGTTTCACCAGCAATGACCTCCACCTGGCTCTGACGCCTTCCGTTGTTCTCCCAGGTGCTGCTGTGGAACAGCTTGGGTCTGTGCCTCCCCGTTTGTGCCTGAAGAACAATGGACGAAGTTTTTCCAACGCTGCTGTGACCTACTGCAAGGGCTGAAGACTCCAGCCTTCGGCTCAGCGTCCATCTCTGCCGCGCCGAGTTTCTCACGGGCTAGCCGGTCGTCATCAACTCGGTAGGTTTCGAGCGCTGAATCCATGCCGCCAGCAGAATAGGAGTCTCGCCCCGGTTCCCTCCCCCCGCTGGCGCTTTCCCACCTACCCTCGAATTGGCCAAAGTCGAACTGAGAAAACTGGACAAGGAGAGATGCCCAGTCCCGTAGCAGAAAGTTCGGCGTTCCAAGCAATTGACCTGGTGACCGAATCTGCGGATTTCGCAGACTCAGTTTCTCCGTACATCCGGTGGACGCTGCTTACGCGCCTGGCGATGCCGGATAAGCATTCCGGGGGCGCTCACGACACAGCTCGCGTAGTCGGTACCGCCGCCTTCGTCTCAATCTCTGGCCAGGGCTCAAATCCACTGCGATCCAGAGTTGGTCGGAAGGGGCGCACCGTGGGAGAAGATACGCTCGAAACGACGCGTACTCAGATAGGCTGAGATTATGTCTCGCAGGTTGAAGTCCTATTGAAGGCCCAGCCTGCGTACTGGGAGGTGGTAGCTGCCATGCGGTTAGGAGAAGGTGAGTATTCCAAGCGACATCAACCTGGGGATCGTACAGCGGCGGATGCCTGGACAGAGCTTTTTCAGGCAATCCGTCGCGTGGCACCCGAGGTTCTTGAGCGCTTGCGCGACGATGTACTCCCTTGCTTTGAGGAGGCACGCGCAGAATCGAGTCCTCTGACACTCCGAAAGGTTAAACAGGCCGACCCAATATCCGACGAGGGGTTAGTGCCCTTAAAACGAGCATTCGATGGCTGGGCCAATAGCTTTTACTTGACCGATCAATGGGCGGAATCCATCGCGTGGCAAACGCTCGACCGCTGGATAGCGAGCCAAGAAGCTAGAGACCTTCTCCAGATCTCGTTGCCTTCAGTGACTTGGATCCCGCCTGTTTCTGACGCCGATCGGGAGTTCACATTCTCGGATCCAGGTTGGGACCCAGCGTTGGAGACCAAAAAGACATTTGTGACGCGAATAGGGGACCGTTTTGAGGAACGCCTTCAGGTTTACCTAGCAGCGGTGACACACCAATTTGAGTGTCAAGGCTGGGAGCGGACTCCCGAGAAACGGCGAGAGGACCATTTTGAATGGTTGGCACGCTATCAGGTTCAAGGGTGGACGCATCGAATGATTGCCGATGAGTACTCCACCGACGCAAAGATTCTCGGCGAAGATACAGTTTCCAAGGCCTTAAATCGACTGGCCAATCGAATGGGCTTGACGCTACGCCCACCGGATAAGGGCGGTCATCCGCGCAAGTCCCCGACGTAGAAAGAACCCCCGACTTTCTTTTGTCCCCACCTAAGTCCTGGGCTGAGTATACAAGAGGCCTCCATACTTGGGGGCATGTTTTCCCAGTTATTGCGAATTCCCGATGTCGCTCGGATTCTGCAGGTTCCCGAATCCCGGGCATATGAGCTTGCCCGGGAGGGCTTAATCCCAACTGTTCGCGTGGGGCGACAGGTGAGAGTGGATTGAAAGCGGAGGACAAGCACTTCCGGGAGGTTGGCGGCGGGAGGGGCCGGAAACATGACGGCTACACCCCGCGAAATTGTTGGGCACGCGATCGTCCAGCTTCCGAGTCTGCTGGCGGCATTGGGCTTCGACCGTGCACGAGCGAGGCGGACAGCCTGTGTCCTGTGTGGGGCCACCAATCGAACGACCTTTTCGTTCGACTCAGAGCGTGGTGTCTGGCACTGCTTTCGGTGTGGAGCCGGCGGCGGCGTTCTCGACCTGGTTCAAGCCGTGCATGGATTTGATCGGGAAGGGGCATTGCGGTGGCTGAGCCACATGGTAGGCGTGCCGCTGGACCGACTACTGACGCGAGACCAGCGCCGCGACTACCCCCGCAGGTGCGCTACGCACTCTGCGGTCAATCACTGCGGCAGCGCACGCCACGGAGAGCGGCTGGCCACTGCGTCGAACGAGGGCCAATGAGAGCTCGGGATTCAGATCTCGGGACGCTATGGGAAGGCGTGTCCTATTGCTACGAACAACAAGGCCGCAAGGTCCCCCCACTACGTTGGCGGGCATTCTACGCGGTCGTTCACTGGATCCTCGTAAGGGGGAGCTGGTGATCAAATTGTCCCCGCACGACATCCGCGATTACTACAAGACCCGCCTGCCCAAGTTGCCCCAGCGCGACCATGAGTGGCGGGGGCCGTGCCCAATCCACGGCGGTAAACGCGATAGCCTTGCCGTCCAGGCCGGGACGGGCTGGGCGTATTGCCACTCAACTTGCAGTCGCGGTTGGGACATCCCCGGTTTCGAGCAGGCACTCTTCAGTTGCGATTTCCCGACCGCCGTAAAGCATATATCACAGATCGTTGGCCGCGATCTTTCTAACAACGGCACACAGCCTGAGCGGCGCATTGTCTGCGAGTACGACTATTGCGACGCTGAAGGCAAGCTACTGTTTCAAGTTGTCCGATTTGACCCCAAGGACTTTCGGCAGCGGCGTCCAGACAGTCAGGGTGATTGGATATGGAACGTTCGCGGTCTTCGAGTTGTCCCGTATCGGTTGCCCGCCGTTCTGAAATCGAAAATAGTTTTCATCGTCGAGGGGGAAAAAGACTGTCATTCACTCGAGAAACTCGGACTTGTCGCGACCTGCAACCCGGGCGGCGCTGGCAAGTGGCGTCACGAGTACCGCGAGCACTTCCAGGGCAAAACAGTCTATGTGATCCCCGACGCTGACGGGCCGGGACGCAAGCACGCGGAGTTCGTTGCCCAGAGCTTGCAGGACGTCGCGGCTTCAGTGCGCATCGTTTCCCTGCCGACTGGTAAGGACGTGTCCGACTGGATCGGAGCGGGTGGGACCGCCGAGCAGTTGCGTGAGTTGGCGGCTGCCGCTTCCGACTACATACCGCCGAAGACCGAGACCGGAGTTCGTAAGCTCGCCGAAGACATCGCCCAGCGCTACGAAACGGACGGTGCTATTGAGCCGGAAAAGCCCCGCCCCGAAATCAAGACAAACAACCGCCAGTTGCGGGACGTCGGCGGAGAAGCGTCGAGGGCGCTGGTCTCGGGGAACCGCCCACCGTCAGTGTTCGTTCGCGGCGGACGTCTTGTACGGGTACGTCTGGACGAGAATAAGCAGCCCATCATCGACAACCTCGGGGAGGCTGAAGTTCGGGTACTTTTGGCTCAGCGAGCAAACTTTGTACGGGTCGGCAAAGACAAAGAAGCTAAGGGATTCCGATTGTCATCCGTCAGCCCACCCACAGATGTCACCCGCTACGTGGCGGCTCTCGGCGAGTGGGAGCTTCCGCCCTTGGAAGCGGTGACCGAGAGTCCTGTACTGAGGGCGAACGGGAGCATTCTTTCTCGCGTCGGCTATGACGTGGCAACCAAACTCTTCTATCATCGTGGCCCCGAGTTAAGCGCCCCCGACATCCCCGACTCACCGGGCCCGCGAGACGCCCAAGCAGCACTTACTCAAGCCTTGGAGCCGATTACTGAGTTTCCTTTCGCGGACGGCGCGAGTAAAGCGAACGCAATGGCGGCGATGTTGACACCGGTCGTTCGGATGGCTGTCAAGGGCAACGTGCCGATAGCGCTGTCGGATGCACCGCAGATGGGAAGCGGCAAAAGCCTGCTAGCGGCGGTGGTCTCGATCGTCGCCACGGGACGCGACGAAATGATGCCGGCACCGAGCAAAGAAGAGGAATGGCAGAAAGTCATGACTTCGTGCTTGCTTCGAGGGACTACGGTCAACGTGATCGACAACATTGAACAACCCTTACAAAGCGCGGCGCTGGCGGCGATGGTGACGTCGGATCGGTGGACGGACCGCATCCTAGGCAAGTCGGAAATGGTGACGCTTCGCAATCACACGATGTGGCTCGTGACTGGCAACAACATCCGCTTGCGTGGTGACCTTCCGCGCCGATGCTATTGGATTCGGCTCGACGCGAAAATGCCGCGCCCCTATGAGCGAGCGGACTTCCGGCACGACGACTTGCATTCGTGGGTGCGCGAACACCGAGGCAAAATATTGGCAGCGATGCTGACGATGGCGCGAGCCTGGTTTGTAGCGGGTTGCCCCCCGCCGCAAAAGATTCCCGCCCCCATGGGGTCCTTTGAACAGTGGACGCGAACCGTCAGCGGCATACTCGAATACGCCGGGGTTGAGGGGTTCTTGGGCAACCAGCAGACGCTTTACGACCTAGCCGACGAGGAAACGCCACAGTGGGAGACGTTTCTTCGAACGTGGCACGAGAAGTACGGCTTGGACCCCATGTCCACGAATCAAATCATTGGGCAGATCAACCTTGAATCGTCCGTCCTACGCGAAGTGTTGCCAGACACACTTGCCGACGCCCTCGAATCCAAGAATGGAAGCTTTCGCATCAAGCTTGGGAAAACACTCGGCAAGCATGTCGGTGTCCGCTACGGCGACGAGAACTATCGGCTGGTTCAGGAGCAGGATACGCATGCCAACGTAAAGTTGTGGCTGGTGAGGAAGGATTGAGTTTTGCGGGGGTGCGAGTAGTTGCGGGAGTTTTTTATGCCACGTGTGAGAAGAGTTTAGAAAACATATGAGTAGTAGCCACGAACACTACCGCCATCCCCGCACTCCCGGAAGATTCGATGAAAACAGGACACTTATCTGCGAGTAGTTGGGGCTGGGACAGACAGGCTTGGGGCCGGGGAGCACCTGGTACGGCTGGCGCAATTCAAGAACAGGATTTCCGAGGAGAAAAACCATGGAAGAAACCAAGACGACCACAAACGAGACGGAACGGTGTTTTTTCATCGATCCCAACTTTGAAAGGGGGTAGAGACTACAGCGCCTGGCAGGGAACCGTCTTCACCACGCCGGACGGCAGGAGTGAGATTCAATACGGGACTCGGTTGATGTGTACCTGCACGGCGATCTGTCCAACCAAAAAGCAATCGGCGACTGCTTGAGGCTGATTGCTGATTCGGTCCAGAAGGAGCCCCCCATGGAACTGGATCTCGGAGAGTACCAATGCAAAACGGCTGCGCTGCCCGACGACTCGGCCGACGTGCCGTTTGAGTAAGGCGGCACACCGGGCACAAGAGAGCCGGCGACGTGCCTTCTAGCGAACCAAGAACCTGATGAACGCCGCGACCACACTGGCCGACCGACAGCGCCAAATGCGCGAGCGCCGGGCGCCAGTTGCTTCAATCCCGCGGCCGGAATTGGTTTCGCCGGACTTCTCACAGCGTCACTACAGCGTTGCGGAGGTGGCCGGGATGTGGAATCTTTCGTCGGACGCGGTGCGAAGATTGTTCGAGAACGAGCCAGGCGTTTTGACTTTGACTGGAGGCGGCAGCAAGCGAACTTCGTACAAGACTTTGCGGATCCCGGAACACGCCGTTGCGCGGGTTTACCGGCGGCAGTTGAGCAGATAGCGGAGAAGTTGTAGAATCAGCGGCACTATGTTGACAAACTACCGCAGACACACCCAACGCTGCCCACACCGGCACGAAGGACGCAAGTATCGCCGTTGCCGGTGCCCAATCTGGGCTGACGGCACTCTGAATGGGAAAGAGATCCGCAAGTCGCTTGGCCTTCGGAATTGGGAGAAAGCGCAGACGTTAATCCGCGAGTGGGAGGCCGAAGGGCCAGCGGCGGAGGAAGAGGAACCACCTATCAGCGTGAAGGAGGCCTGTGAAGATTTCATTCGCGAAGCCGAGGCGAGAGAGTTGTGCGAGTCAACCGTCAAGAAATATCGGCAGCTCACGAAGCAGATGAAAACCTTCGCCGACGACACAGGACGACCGCATCTCCAGGAATGGAATCTGAGTGTCTTGAGGAAGTTCCGCTCCTCGTGGAGGGACGGTCCCAACTCGGCGCGGAAAAAGCTGGAGCGTCTGCGGGCGTTCTTCCGCTTCGCTGAGGAGTCCGATTGGATCGGTGAAAATCCCGCACCGAAGCTGAAGCCGCCCTGCGAGCCCCGACAATGCCATTCGCTCAGGAGGAAGTTATTCGGATTCTTGCCGCCTGCGATCGTTACCTTGACTCTCGCGGACGAACCGGGCAACCCAACGCGAAGCGGCTGCGGGGACTCGTGCTTCTGCTTCGCTACGCCGGTTTGCGGATCGGGGACGCCACTTCGTGCCCCGTCGATCGATTGCAAGGAGACAAGCTCTTCCTTTACACGCACAAGACTGGCACTCCGGTCTATCTGAAATTGCCTGCTTTCGTCGTGGAGGTCCTGCGGTCCATCCCGAGAACAAGCGAGCACTACTGGTTCTGGTCGGGAGCCGGTAAGATCGACAACAACACCGAGACATGGCGGCGGAGACTGAATCGGCTATTCGAACTGGCCGGGGCTAAAGGCGGCCATCCGCATAGATTCAGAGATACATTTTCGGTCGAGTCGCTGCTCGCCGGGGTTCCGATCGAGCAGGTTGCGGTGTTGCTCGGGCACAGCAGCGTGAGGACCACGGAGCAGCACTACAGCCCATGGGTCCGCGCTCGCCAAGAGCGGCTCGATGCCGATTTAGAGCGGGCATGGGCAAAAGATCCGATTGCCTTTTCTCAAACGAAGGGTACACCAGAGGTACACGGGAAAAATGAAACTGTCAACTGATAGTAAACAAAGGGGGTTAGCATGGTACCCGGGGTGGGACTCGAACCCACACGGTGCCTAGCACCAAAGGATTTTAAGTCCTTTGCGTCTACCGATTTCGCCACCCGGGCATACTGAAAAAAAAGACTTACTGGACAGAAACAAGGACGGGATCTGGAGCTGTGCCCGATTCTGTGCCCTGTTTCTGCCATTTTTCTCCGTCTGGACCGTTTTCTGTGTTAAGGGTTTCGAGCCGCTCGAACGCCCGCTCGATCGATTCGGGCGACGGATGCACGTAGCGTTGGGACACCGTTACGCTACTATGCCCCATCAGTTTCATGATAGTGAAGACATCGGCCCGAGACTCACCTAGCCGCGTGCCAAAGGTGTGTCGCAACGAATGTAGCACAAACTCTTGTGAGAGCTTCAGAAGCTCCCTCACCTCGCTGTGCTGCTGGTCGAGCCGTGTTTGGGACAGAGGTCGGCCATCGGTCCGCAGGAACACGTGTCCTGTCTTGTGCGGCCCCCTCCGCTTCAGCATCTTCCGAACGCGGCCCGTCAGTGGAACGTGGCGGAACTTGGAATTCTTGCTCTTCCCGGCCCGGACGGTCAGATAGCCCAACTTTGCTCCGTTCGTGGGCTCTAGGTGGACCTCCGGCCATTCCAGCGAAACGGCCTCCCCAACTCGGAACCCCGTGTCAATCAGCATGAGTGCAACGTCGTCAAGCGGCTGCGGAGCGGAATCAAGATAGAGCTTCTCTTGCTGGTGGCTCAAGACGAACTCGCGGTTCTTCTCGCCCCGCAACAATCGGACTCGGGGTACCCGGTTGATGATCTTCCACTCGTGGGCAAGCCGCAGGAGACGCCTGAGCGTGGCTAGCTCTCGGTTAACGGAGGCTACAGAATAGGGCTTCCCCCGGCGCGACGTCTGCCTTGACCGCTTCTGCTTGTACGCATCGATCATGGATTCGTCAATCGCGTCGAGCGGGGCAGATGCTAACGGCGGGTACTTCAGCAGACAGTCAACTTTGGCTTTGTAGAACGAGATCGTCGCCGGTTTCTCGGCGCACTGCGTTTCGATAGTTTCAACGAAGCGAGGAGCGAATCCGGCCAGCGTCGGAACGGGCTTCCGATCCCGTATACCGACCTCTCCCTTGGCGAGCCCGGTCTTGTCCGCGGCCTCTATCTGCTCGGCCACGCGCTTGTTGCGCTGCCGGGTACTCTCTCGGATCAGCTCTCCGCGATAGCTGAACTTGTACCACCAGACGTTGCCTCGCTTGTAGACGGCCATCTTACTTGCCTCCCTTCCGGTTGACCTTCGCGACCTTCTTGCCGCTTCCCTTTGGACGTCCGCCCTTCTTTCCGTTCTCGCGGGCGATCTCCTGGAGGCGTTCCAGGCCCAGTCGTTCGAGACGGGACTTGTAGGAACGCTTGCCGAGCCAAGAGGTGAAGCGCTGGCGTTCCGTTTTGGTCATGTCTATATCCTAAACTGTTTTGGTTAGAGAGTCAAGTACGGAAGGCCCATGTTGCAACCGGCTTCACGGGACGACTGCGCACGCGGAAGAGCAAGTAACACCACCCTCAAATCTGGGGGCAGAGCGATAACGTTACTCGGCGGACTCAAACTGGTCTAAATAGC
>CBDCYS010000008.1:0-242011 GCA_965224215.1 Bryobacterales bacterium
AACTCTCGCAAGCCACATCGCGCTCGCCAAGACGATGAAGCGTTTCAACCTGCGGCGGGTGCTGAGTTTTCACGGGCGCGTCAAGCGAGCACGAGAATTCGCGAGAGAATTTCCCGCTGTAAGCAAGGTGGGCGAGGATTCAGATTTCGGCAAAAGGAAAGCTATGGACCCAGTGCATTACTGGGGAGATGGATGCCGGAAACGCGGTGTACATTTACAGCGCTTTCGAGAGCTGCAACCTGGAGAGCGGGGGCTGGTCACGAATGCTCGATGTTTGTCGGAAGGCATCGATGTCCCGACACTAGACGGTGTAGTGTTCATTGACCCCAAATACTCCTAGATAGATATCGTGCAGGCGGTGGGCCGCGCGATTCGGAAGGCAAAGGACAAAACGGTCGGTACGGTTCTGATACCTGTATTCATCGGGTCGCTGGATGATCAGGAGGAAGTCCTAGAGGGCTCAGAATTCGGGCCCGTCTGGGAAGTCTTGAAAGCGCTGCGTTCTCATGACGAGCTGTTAGCGGCGCAGCTGGACAGCATCCGCCGAGAGCTTGGAAGAAGGGGTAGGTGCCGTCTACCCAAGAAGATCCTGATTGATCTCCCTGATAAAGTCACGCCTAAGTTTTTTGAAGCGCTTGTGCCTCGTTTGGTTGAGGCAACAACTCCTTCGTGGAACTTCTTTTTCGGTTTGCTGGAGCGATTTGTGGATCGAACGGGTCACGCTGGAGTGCCCACTGGTCACCAGGAAAAAGGACACAAGCTTGCAGGGTGGGTCAATAACCAACGGATGAGCTTCAAGAGCGGAAGACTCTCAAAGGAACGAATCCACCGCCTGGAAGCCCTTCCTGGCTGGCTGTGGGATGCGAGGGAATATCGATGGGACGAAGGTCTGAAGAAGCTGAAAACTTTTGCCCAACGAGAGGGCCACTGTCTCGTACCTGATGATCACCTGGAAGGAGACTTCCCATTGGGGAGTTGGGTAAAACACCAGAGGGAGTTCTACAAAGCGAAGCCGCCACGTCTCTCCGAAGATCGAATCAGGAGATTGTCACAGCTTGGTTTCGTCTGGGATGCGAGGGATGAAAAATGGGAGGAAGGCTTCCGTCAGCTAAGGGAATTTTGCGATCACAACGGGCATGCGCGAGTGAGAAAGGACTACGTTGCTGAAGACGGCTTCCGACTCGGAAGTTGGGTGCATTTCCAGCGTCAACGATACAAGAAAGGAGTACTCCAGAAGGACAGAGAAACCCGTTTGGAAAGGCTTCCCGGTTGGACTTGGGATACTCGGGAAGCGGGCTGGGAGGAGGGCTTTGAGGGTCTGAAGAGATACGCTGACAGAGAAGGACATGCGCTGGTTTCCGCCAAGCATGCAGAAGACGGCACACACCCTCGGAACATGGGTGGATGGTCTCCGGCAGGATCGGAAGCGAGGCAAACTCTCGCGTGACAGGATCCAACGCTTGAATGATGCTGGTTTTGCCTTTGACGCCTTGGAAGCCAGATGGAATCGTTTGTACGAGCTTCTATGGGCATACGCAAGACGCGAAGGGCATGCCAGAGTGGGTAAGGGACGTCTTGAGGAAGGCGAACCTTTGGGGGACTGGGTTGACACTCAACGCCAGTTCCGCAAGAAGGGGAAACTCAGCGAGGAACGAATTGGCAAGCTTAAACGAGTTCCGGGCTGGGTGTGGAAACCCCAACAAAAATGAACTCCCTTGTCTGTTGATTCGTTGTGCTTAGCCCAGACTTCTCTTTTGGACCATAGGTAATGTGGAGCAGGCGAACCTTGTCATTCTCGAACTGTACCTTGGTCAGCTGGGGGTTTAAGGATGGCCCCGACAGGCCGATCGGATTGCAGCTGAAGATTGCCCTTCCTAGGAAAAGCCCCTTCAACGGACCCTGCCGAAACCCCCTGCTGGGCTCCGCCACCAACAACAGGCGAAACAAAGGACTTCGCAGGGCTTCTCAAGCCTGCCAACAAACAGTTGGTTTTGGCAAAGGGAGGGCGATGAAAGTTGAAGAAGGGGGGCCTACTGCACCAGCAAGTCAAGTAGATCTCCTCGATCTGAGTCCAGACTGACTTGGCCCGATCCGTTCGCCACTTCTCAACCCGAGACAGCCGCTTTTGACGCTTGTTGAGCAGTGTTCTTGGTCACCAGAGCTACGGGAGATAATCAAAAAGTGAAAACCCGCGGCGGCAAAAGACCCGGTGCCGGTCGGCCGAAGAAGGGGGCCAACAAGGTTCTCCAGAAGAAGACCGACCGTCTCGTGACATGTCGGCACTGTGAGCACAAGTGGATTCCGCGTCGGGACGGCAACCCTTGCCCAAGCTGTCAAAAGCGTGATTGGAAGAAACCCGGACGCCCTAGGGGTTCGGGCGATCGGGCAACCGCCGAGCAAAAAGAACACGTCTCAGAAATGGCCCGGCAACACACCGAGGCAGCCCTAAATGCCCTTCTCAAGATCTGCGAAACCGGATCGAACGAACGGGCAATAGTCGCCGCAGCGACGGCCATTCTTAACCGGGGTCACGGGCTTCCTCCGCAGTCCCAAAAGATCGAGTGGGGAGGCGAGGCCGCTATGCGCATTCCGATCGAGTTCATTGATCTGTGCATGGCTGAGAAATGAGCGAGGGCCACTTTAGAAACGAAGCCACTGGCCTGTCTCTTCGTCGGACTCTGACCCCTCCTTTCCGAACTTCGCCTCGTGCGCCTTTGTCAGCCGCCGGGCCTGGGCGGATCAAGTAAGCTATGGCAAGAATTCCTATGGACGCAGGATTCCGGCTAAAGTGCCTTTCTCCAGCGTTGAATGCTTTGGCAGTGGCTTTCGCTGGCTTGCTCACTACGGGTCAAACAAACCGAAAATTTTTCACTGTCAAGCCGCTCGGCTTCCTTCCCGCCGGAGGCGGGCTGGGGCGTAGTGCGATTTATGTTCACCCCGAGCGGAGTCGAGGGGGGAAGGATAAAGAAGCATCAAGCCCCCATTGCACCGATAGGGGCTTGATCAGAAGGAGAAAAATTTTCGGTACAATTCCAAAACCTGTGAGCAAGGAAGTGATTTCTTCGCGAGCCCCCGAGTTGAGCCTTGCGTCCTGAGCCCTGCGTGCGGTGGAGTGGGGATTGAGCTAAAAGGCCAAGAAAAAAACCCCGAGCCCCGAGCTGCCCCCCCGGAGGGGGGCAGTCATGACTAGCGAAGTTTTACATCCACAACCTTGCCGTCCTCAACCACGACGGTCATGTCTTCGTACCGCAGGGACTTCTGATTGCCAACGCGAATGATCTTGAGAGCGATCGTCAACGTTAGCTCGATTGCGGGCGTTAAATATCTGGGCCGCGACATGGCCGCCTATTACGCCGCCAAGGCCGGTCTGCTTCAATTCACGAAAGCGATGGCGATGCGCTACGTCAAGCAAGGAATTCGCTGTAATTGCGTCATCCCCGGACTCATGCATACGCCGCTTGTCGCCCATCGAATTGCCGACCAGTACGGTGACGGCAACGTGGATGAAGCCATTGCACAGCGGGATGCCACGTGCCCGAGCGGAAAGATGGGAGATGCCTGGGACGTTGCCTATGCTTCGCTCTACCTGGCCTCGGATGAGGCGAAATACGTCACGGCGACCGAACTGCTCGTGGACGGCGGGCTCTCGGCGAAATTCTGATTGGAGGCCAGACGAGTCGGCGCGCGCCGCTCGTACGTTCGTTGGCACCCTCGGGGTGGGCGTTTACTCGATGAAGAGGCCGGCAACCTCCAAGGGTATCTCTCCCAAATCGAGGGAACCGGTGTTGATCATCACTGCCAGAATCACCTCGGCATCGGGATAGATCACAAGCCGCGTCTTCCCTCCGACAGAACTGCCTCCGTGTCCAACCTGGCGGCGGCCCCGGCCGTCCTCGCTGCTGCGCCAGCCGATGCCGTAGCCGGTTGATTTGCCATCCTTCGTTCGCTGCGGAGTGAGCAATAGTTCCACGGTCTCGGGTTTCAGGAGTCCGCCGCTGATGATTCCCCGGCCAAATCGCAGAAGGTCCTCGGCTGTCGAGATAAAGCCGCCGCCGGCCCACTTGTAGCTGTTATCCGCGTAGGGCGCGTTTTCCCAGACCCCGGCGCCGTTGCGTTCATAGAAACGGGTCCGGTGCGGAATCACTTGGTCTGTGTGGTCAGCACTTGTGTCCTTCATGCCCAGAGGATCAAACACATTCTCTTGCATGTAGGAAAGAAAATCCTGTCCTGACGCCCCCTCGACTACGGCGCTGAGCAGGTTGAATCCATGGCTCGAGTAGCTATACTTTTCTCCCGGCTCGAACAACAGCGGGTCGGCCTGAAACAGCTCCAATCCCGCCGAGACCGAGTCGTAGTGGCGCGTATTGAACATTTCCGACCGCCCGCCGGGCAAGTAGGAACGGATTCCGGCTAGGTGTCCGCCAAGCTGGCGGACGCTTATCGGGTAACGCTTTTTCGGAAACGAAGGAACGTACCTTTGCACCGGGGCATCCAGATCCAGTTTGCCCTGTTCGTAAAGCAGACCGACAGCGGCCGAGGTTAGCGACTTCGACACGCTTCCGATTCGCATCTTGGTGTGAGGCCGGACTGGCACGCGGTTTTCCAGATCCGCCATGCCAAAGCCCTGCGACCAGACGATCTCACCGCCGACCATGACGGCGACAGTGAGGCCGGGTGCATCGTGCTCGGCCAGCGACGCTTTGACGACTTCGCGAGCCTTCGTGATCGTTGATGAGAAGTCGCGGCCGGCGTGCTGCGCGGCGGCCGCCTGTCGCGTCGTGAGTTGCGTGGCAGAACCGAACCAAAGGCCCACAAGCAAGATAAGCAGTAGTGGCGCGGTTTTTCTCTGTATCATTTTTTCTCCTAACGCGGGCGAGCCGCCTTTGACTGCTGCAACTTTGTTTTCTTGACCGGGCCTATTGAACATGCGCGGTAACCCCTCCCTTACGGTCGGAACTCCGAATCGGGCTAGCTACTTTCCGGCGCAAATTCGTTGCGGCCCGTTTCGGGGACTGTCACCCATTTTCGCGCATTTCAAGAAACACCGGCTTAGCCAGGATTACCGTTTTGGCCATCCCGGCACCGACAGCATAGCCGAGTCACGGCTGCGGTGCAACGTTTTTCGCACTGCTGTCGCTGCCGAGTGATAATGTCCTAAACGTGCCAAGTAGAAATGTCCTATTGACAAGGTCAGCCTGGAGGGGTGAGCAAGCAAGGACAACTACTAATGACACAACGAGAGCGCGACCGGCTGGTGGCGCTGCGCAAAGCAGACAAAAAACTCATCACGCAAAAGCAGGCCGCCCAGCAGACGGGCCTCAGCGAACGGCATCTGAGGCGGCTGCTGGCGAAGCTTCGCAGCGAAGGCGACCAGGCCGTGGTCCATGCCGCGCGGGGCCGCGCGTCCAACCGCAAGCTCAGCGCCAAGGCGAAAAACCAGCCGTGGCAATCCTCTCTCAACCCGTCTACGCCGGCTTTGGCCCGACTCTGGCGGCGGAGTATCTCGAGCAGCGCCACGGCGTCCAAGTCGGCCGCGAAACGCTGCGCCGTTGGATGGCCGCCGCGGGCCTGTGGAAGCCCCGCCGCCGCAAGTCAGGACGCCCGCATCCGTGGCGGCCCCGCCGCAGTTGCCGCTGCGAGCTGGTGCAATGGGACACCTCCGAGCACGACTGGCTGGAGGGACGCGGGGAGAAGCTGTACCTGATCGGCATGATCGACGACGCCAGCAGCGAGTTGTTGGCGCGCTTCGTCCGGCACGACTCGGGCGAAGAGAATCGCCGTTTGCTGAAGACGTATCTGGAACAAAACGGCCGACCCGTAGCCTTCTACACCGACCGCGCCAGCCTGTTTGTCAACACGCCCAAAAACAGCGCCGGCGAGGATCCCAAGCTCTTGCCTCCCACGCAGATCGGGCGGGCGCTCCAGGAGCTGGACATCGAATCGATCACGGCCTATTCGCCGCAGGCCAAAGGCCGCGTCGAGCGCAGCTTTGGCACCGCCCAGGACCGCCTGGTGAAGGGTCTGCGGGTGGCCGGGGCCACGACGATCGAACAGGCCAACGCCTACCTGGAAAGCGAGTTTCTGCCCTGGTGGAACGCCACGTTGCGGGTGCAGCCGGCTCCCCCCGACGAGGCGCATCGCGAGCTAGGTCCCGAGCACGATCTGGACTCGGCGCTGAGCCACGTCGAGACGCGGCGGGTCGCCAACGACTACACGATTCGCTTCCGGGGAAAGAGCTATCAAATCGACCGCAAGGCGATTGTGCCGGGTCTGCGAAACAGCCGAGTGCGGGTGGAGAGACGCTGGACGGCGTCCTGGCCGCGCGCTGCGGCAAGCACGAACTGGCGCTGAAGCGCTGCGGCGCGCAGCCCCAATCGGAGCGCCCGCAGCCCAAGAGCGCCCAGGCGGAACCCGCTGCGGCAGCGGCCGAGAAGGCTGGCGGCAAAGCTGCCGGCAAGCGAAGCAGCGACTGGATGAAGGACTTCGATCTGAAAGACAGCCCGCCTGTGTGGCAAGCGGCGCAGGCATCCGGCGCTCGGCGAGACGATACGCAGGACTAGGAGTCGCTGCCAAACCAAGACGCTATGGGGAGCGCCGGGCAAACGGCGCCCGGCGATCGTCGCGTTGGCGAAGCCCAAGGCCTCCGCTCCGAAGCTGCACCAAAGCAATCTCTGTCACGAACAGAAAACCCTCTGACCGGGAGGCCAGAGGGTCGTCTGCTTCAGCCGATTGCTTGGGAGCCAGCTCCATCGCTTCGGCCTTGGGCATCAAGAGCAGGCGCGACCCTGCCCTCAACGCCAACCACTCTACCATCGCCTCTCCAGCCACCTGCCCCAAAGCGGACATTTCTACTTGGCAGCGATTAGGACATTTCTACTTGGCGTTGACACGGCTTGGGACATCATGCTGTTCATTGCGCTGACACGTGTATACTATTTGCCGCGCTAGGGCCAAAATAGAAATCATGGCTCCAATGAAAATCGTCTTTACATGTCTCATTCTCTTCACGACCGCCTGCGTTGGCTTCGCCCAACCGAACGAGCCCTTGTATGTCATCGACACCGTTGCCGGCGACTATCCCATTGGCGACGGTGGACCCGCTACAGAGGCACAGCTGGCATTCCCTAGCGATGTCGCCGTTGACCAGGATGGAAATGTTTATGTTGCCGACCAAGGGAATCATCGCATTCGGAAGGTGTCACCCGGTGGCGAGATCAGTACCGTGGCCGGAACGGGTACCGCGGAGTTTAGTTTTGATGGAGCGCCTGCGATCGATACGCCGTTGTTCGGTCCCGCCGGCGTAGCTGTTGACGTCGCGGGAAATCTCTACATCGCGGAAAGGAACGCGCATCGAATCCGAAAAGTTGCGTCTTCTGGAGAGATCAGCACGGTTGCGGGAACTGGGGAGTCTGGTTTCGGCGGAGACGGCGGACCGGCCACGGAGGCACTGCTAGCCTCCCCTCGGGCTGTGGCCGTGGGAAGCGACGGGAGTCTCTATATAGCTGACCGAGGGAACCACCGGATCCGAAAGGTCAGCCCAACTGGTGAAATCAGCACGTTCGCCGGCACCGGAAATGGTGGGTTTAGAGGCGACGGAGGCCCTGCCAGGTTCGCGCTGTTACGTTCTCCTCTCGGAGCGGCTGTTGATGGCCTAGGGAACGTGTATATAGCCGACACTGGCAACAACAAAATCCGGAAGGTGGACACCTCAGGCCGGATCAGCAGTGTGGCCGGCACCGGCGACAGAGGGTTCAGTGGCGATGGCGGGCCTGCAATCGAAGCTACTTTGGCCGCTCCGAGGGACGTTGCGGTCGCTGCCGATGGGAGTCTATATATCAGCGACAGCGGCAATCACCGCATTCGGAAGCTCAACCCCGCGGGTGACATTAGCACTGTAGCTGGAACCAGGAGCAGCGGCTTCCGCCGCGATGGAGGACTGGCTACATCAGCGGAACTAGACCTTCCCCTGGGGATAGGGGTCGACGGCAGTGGAGACCTGTTTATCGCCGATAGTCGCAACCATCGGATTCGGAGAGTTCTGGCCACGGGCATCATTATCACACTGGCCGGCAGCAACAACTTTGGCGGCGACGGCGGGCCCGCAACGGACGCACTTCTGTTCTTTCCTCTTTCCGTGGCCGTTGACAGCGTGGGCGATCTCTATATTGCCGATAGCAGGAACCACCGCACCCGACAGGTCAATGTTTCAGGCACGATTACAACGGTCGCCGGCACGGGAGATCCTGATTTCGCCGGGGACGGCGGACAGGCGCGCGGGGCCGATCTATTTGCACCGCGAGACTTGACCTTCGATGCCGATGGGAATCTCTACATCGCGGATCTCGGCAACCGGCGAGTCCGCAAGGTGACACTTGGCGGCGTGATTAGCACAGTGGCGGGAAATGGGACCTTCGGTTCGAGTGGTGACGGTGGGCCTGCGACCTCCGCGGAGCTAGTCCCCGTTGGCGTGGCAGTGGATGGCGCCGGAAACCTGTTTATTGCAGACAACGGCGGCAGCGGCAGCCGGGTTAGGAAAGTGACGACATCGGGTGTGATCACGACCGTGGCGGGAACTGGTGAGATCGGCTTTGGGGGAGACGGTGGCCCCGCAACAGCGGCGCAACTTGGCTTCCGCCTGGGGATTGCCGTCGATGGAGCGGACGATCTCTACATAGCGGATACCGACAATAGCCGAGTTCGAAAGGTCAGTGCCGACGGCGTCATCACAACAGTGGTCGGCACAGGAGGCACTACGATCGGCGGAAATGATGGCGGGCCCGCGACATCAGCGACTATTGTAATCCCCGCGGGCCTGTCTTTTGACGAGACAGGAGCCCTTTATGTAGCCGAGAGGAATTCCAGCCGGATTCGAAAGATAAGCCCCTCCGGTATCATTCACACGGTTGCTGGTACGGGCAAGGCTGCTTTTGGCGGCGATGGAGGGTTCGCCACAGCGGCTGATTTTAACGACCCTCGAGACGTGGCGATAGACGGGGCAGGAAACGTATACATAGCCGACACCAATAATCATCGAGTCCGCAAGATGGTGCCGCTCGTGCCCGCGTCCATACCTATCGTGAGCGGCGACAACCAGGTCGGTGCGCTAGGCGAAACTCTGCCAGAAGCATTGGTTGTCAGAGTCGTTAACGCTACTGGAGTGGGAGTTCCTGGAGTCGTGGTTATTTTCGCGGTTGTCGAAGGTTCCGCCACGCTAAGCGCCACCGAGACTGTCACCGACGAAGACGGAAGAGCCGGTGTAGCCATTACGCTCGGCGACGAGGCAGGGAGAGTCGTAGTCAGAGCTTCCGTACCTGGCGCGCCACCGGTGGAGTTCATTTTGTTTGCAGGGCCACATATTAGTGCGGGCGGAGTGGTGGGAGGCGGTCTGAGCGTCCCGAGAGTCACGGCAGTTTCGCCCAACGCCATCATTAGCATCTTTGGAGCCAACTTCGCACCGGAGGGCACCGCGAAACTGATATCGCCGGACGATCTGGTTGACGGCCGCTTGCCCACCCGGTTGGGCGGAGTGTGTGTCCAAATTGGACCGGCTTTAGCTCGTATCTTCCACGTTTTCCCCGGACAACTCAACGTTCAGGTTCCAACCATCCAAACCGGCGATGAACTGCCTGTGCAAGTGATTCTGGACTGCTTGGCGGAGAACGAAATGAAGAGCAACATCGAGAACGTGAGAATTCAGGCGGCCACCCCGGAGTTTTTCTATTTTGTCCAGAACCCAGACGGCAACAACCCGGTCGCTGCTGTCAATGCAGTCACCGGTGAATTCGTTGGCCCGGGATTCACCGCGGCCAAGCCAGGCGATATCCTTACGTTGTTTGCTACTGGTTTTGGAGTAACAGACCCGCCTTTTGAAGCGGGAATACTGCCGGATCAAATTGGCTCGACGGTCGAGAAGGCCCTAGTCACCGTCGGAGAGATCCAACTATCGGATGCGGATGTCCTCTACGCCGGAGTCACCCCGGGTTCAGCGGGCCTGTATCAGCTCAACCTTCGGATTCCGGACACGGTACCCGATGGAGACCTCTCCGTAGTCGTTCAAGTTGGGGCTTTTTCGACTCCGCCGGGAGGATTCTTGGTGATCAAGCGCTGACCCTCCTGCTCTGCTGCCTGCCTGGCGGCTGGAGCAAGCCCGCTAGGAAGGCTTCTTCGCTCATATAGCGCTGTTGGTGCCCGGCTGATCCACGTGGCCCAAAACTGGTTCGCCGAGTTCCGCGACCGCGAAGAGGACTAAGTCCCCCGAAACGAACGACATAGCGTCTGTGGGCCGATAACTGTTGATTAATCCCCTTCGCGCCAGCAATCCGCGCTTCTGAACGATCACGACCTCCCAGCGACGCCGAAAACGGCTTGTATTCAATCCCTGCCGCTGAAGGAATCCGATTGTTGGACGGAAGGCTTGTTATCACCAGCTATCCGGTAGAGCTACAATATTCGCGGCGATGATTGGCCAAACCATCTCTCACTACCGCGTCCTCTCCAAGCTCGGCGAAGGCGGGATGAATGTGCGGTTATTGTGGTTCGTCATCCCGGCCCGGCCTGGACAGCTTCTTCCGGGAAATGTACTGGAGCCGAGGCGAAGAACCAAAGCAATTGACTCCTGAAGAGATCGAAGAGCCTCACGCGAAAGCACGACTCGGTCGGCAAGGAGAACTGAGATGAAACGATGGCTCTAAATTGTCCCGCTCGTCTCAGCCATTCAGGGTCCAGCCGGGGCGGTACTCGCGGCTGAGGTATTGGTTCGCTTCGGGAATGTTGGTCACGCGGCCGGCGGTGCCGTCGTATTCGATCTTCCGGCCGACGCGGTAAGACACGAGGCCCAAGAGCATCTGCTCGATCAGGTTGCCGCCATAGACGAAGTCGCAGGAGGTTTTGAGGTCGCCTTTGCAGGCGTTGATCCATTCCCGCCACAAGCGACGACGAGGATGTCAGTCGCTCCGCCAAAGCCGCCCTGAGCAGCATGGGTTCCGATGCCGTACCCGCGCTAATTAAGGCCCTCCAAGACGACAACGGAAAGACTCGGCTCAGCGCTGCTTCTGTCCTAGGAGAGATTGGCCCTGAGGCCGTCCCGGCCCTCATCGACGCTCTGCGGAATGGGGACGAGTCCCTTCGCTTCTCCGCTACTCTCGTTCTAGGAGACATGGGCCCTGCCGCCAAAGACGCAGTTCCGGCCCTTGTTGAGGCCTTACGGGACCGCGACTTCTTCTATTTCGCCGCTAAGAGCCTCAGCGACATCGGTTCCGACGCCGTACCCGCCCTCGTCGACGCTCTCCGGAATGACAACGTCCTACTTCGTCGTGGTGCAGCGGGGGCCCTTCTCCAACTCGGCGTTGACGCCAAAGACGCCATTCCAGCTCTCAACAAGGCTCTCCAAGAAGATGACAATTTCGGGGTTCGTCAAGCGCGTGAAGTTCCTCTTCCTGCAGGAGGGTGTGAAGTCGACCAGCCCGGCCGATCAGAACGCCTCAATCGCCTCCCGGACCTGAGCTCGAACAACCGCTCAGCGACCAATTACGCGGCTACCAAAGGCCCCCTTCCGAGGTGTCGTCTTTCGCCTAAAAATTGCGACACCCTGCGTCTAAGTTGACAGTTCTTGATTTAAAAGAGCGTTAGCTGTATTCTCGTGTTTGGAGGGGCAATTGCTACCCACACGGTCGTTCGGAAGACAACCCATTAAGGAGGATTTGAAAATGTCAGAGCAAGTGAACAAGGAACAGGCGAAGGGCATGAAACAGGAGAACGTCACAGAACTTCACTGACGACCAACTCGATGAGGTAGCGGGGGGCGAGATATGCGCCACCGATAACGTTCCCCAGGCTACCCTTTGCTCCGTCGATCTTACCGACGAAGCGAAGACTGGGGACGCGGTGCCCATCCGTGCCGCGGGCCGCTTCGCCCACGAGGCAGTAGCTGTACCATGAGCAGATCCGGTGTGAGTGTCCATTGGTTGGGCAAATCTGTCTAGCGCGTGTACACGGGCGCCTCCGCCAGAGGCGGGGATTTGGCTTGCTAGCGGGTTTTTGGCGACGCGCAAAACGAGCGCCGCGCTAGCTGTCGTCTTCCGCCTAAAAATCGCGACACTTCGCCGCCTCCTGCGACGCTTTCCTTGCGCCGTCAAATAGTTGCGTTCCGCGGATCGACAGCGTACAATCGTGTCACGATAGGACGAAATCGGAACTGCCAGGCAAAACACACTGAGGAGCGCAGCGCCCCAAGTGAGACGGCAGGCCTCACAATCCACCAGGAGATTCAAGACAATGTCTGACAAAGCAAAGAACGAAGAAGTCAAAGCCGGAAATCAGGAGGGGCAGGAACTCTCCAACGAACAGTTGGAGGAAGCTTCGGGCGGAATGGTTATTGTCAACACCGTGCCCCAAGACGACGCAAGCCGGACAGAAGAGCTGGTGGATGAGGAGCAATCGGTAACAACTGGTCTGGAAGGCGAAGGGCTCGGCACGGGTCTCGGCGCGGGTAAAGTCAGCATGCAGGACTTTCATTGAAGCTGGCAGACTAGGCCATCGGCACGCACACGGAGCGTGCTGTCCAACGGGCGCGCAAACCTTCCCTGCGACGTGAATTCTGCAATACTGCTTTCGAGCATATGCGGTGGCGAGTCCTTTGCCTGCTTCTAACGAGCGCGGTTCCCGCGCTTTCTTCTTCCGTTGATGGCCAATGGGCGGCCAACATCCCGTTCGGGTCCGGGACCGCCGAGCTTTTGCCTCTTCCTCGACGCGAGACAGCCGCTCAGAGCGCCCCGTTGAGCGAGTTTTTTGTCACCAGACCTGCTATGCTGCCGACCGGAGACTGAAACCCATGGATCCCGCAACACTCCGGGTCATCTACGGAATTTTGGCGGTGGTTTTGCGCGTGCTAATTATCTTGACACGCCGCAAACGCCTCGGCCGCTAGCTGTCGCCCTTCGGCTAAAAATTGCGACACACCGCAGACCTAACGTCTTGCCGCTCAGACTTCAGGCTGGTAAGATTCTTTGGCAGAGATCTAGCGCGGACAGCCAACAATTTCTAGCCGCATCCTTTTTCTGATCCGTGGGATTGTCTACCAACACGAACTATCGAATACAGGAACAAGGAGAATCATCATGTCCAAGGAAGAAACGCAGAAGGAATCCAAGGAAGAGCCAAAGAAGAAAGAAGGCAAGCTCGAAGTTGAGGCGGAGCAGTCCGAACTTTCTGACGAGGAATTCGAAGAGGCCTCGGGCGGCAGATCGGTGGATTCCTCCTTCACGACTGCTTTTAAAACAGCAGCCGGCAAGGCAGGCTGAGTGTGAAGACACGAAGAAGATGTTTTTTGAAGTCCGACTACGCTGGCGGCTCGCTCCAAGGTGTCGCCTTCCCCCCTTAATCGCGACGTTTCCAAAGCCGACTCTTCCCTAAGTTCTTTATTTCCTGTACGATGCCCGTGTAAGATTGCGACAGACTGCCGCAATCCTAGAGAATTTACGGCAGCCGCACAACGCCTCTATGCGCTACCAGTACAAACGCGAACCTCTTACCGGAGATGAAGCAACCCGCTTGGCCAACGCCTGCAACCCCCACGAAGAAAAACTCGTTGTCTGGGTCCTTCTCGACACGGGACTCCGGGTCTCCGAGCTGGCCAACCTCAAACGAGCCAATCTCGACTGGCAGACTCACCGCCTGATGATCTACGGCAAGGGCGGACCCTTCGGCAGCAAATCCAAGCGCCGGGTCGCCCCTCACCAGCCATCCGACCTCGCCCGACCGCCCCAAAACAAGCTCTCCAAACACTCTCGACGACCTACCGGAGCACGGCTACAGTCGCCGAAAAACATTTAGATGGGTATCCGGTTGACTCAGGTAGCCCCAATATCTTGTGGTTTGGGGATTTTCTTGGGTTCTGTAACCGGGTGAACAATCATCTTGTAAGTCGCCGGATCCACGGCTACCGCCTGCTGGACGAGCCGATAGAAGAGTTTGCCGCGGCTTTTGGATTTGCGGCGGTTGAAACGGAAGGTGAACTCGTCCAGGTAGTAGTCCAGATGTTTGTGGCTCACGGCGCCCTGATGGGTGCCCAGCAGCCAGCGCTTGAGCAGTGACATCACGCGGTGGACGCGGGGCATCAATTCCGACGCGGACTGCTCGTGCCGGCTGACAACTGTGACCTGATGGACGTAGCCTTCCTTTTTCAACCCGGAGTAACCGGGCCAGCCGTCGGTATGCACCACGCTGCCCGGCTCGATGCACTCCTCCACGAAAGGCAACAGGCTCTCGCCCGAGGCATCCTCGATTCTCTTCATGCGAATCCGGCCGATACCCCGCCCATCCTCTTGAGCGGCTACTGCGATCAATGCTTTGTTTTTCAGGTTTCGGCCCCGCAGGCCCTCTTCGAGCCCGCCCCAGTAGCTTTCATCGACTTCCACCGTCCCGGCGAGCAAATCCCGGCCCGGCCGCACCATCGCGCGCCGCATTTTGTGCAGCCAGGTCCAAGCCGTTTCGTACCTGTTGAGCCCCAACACTCTTTGAAGTCCCAAAGCGCTGGCTCCGGTTTTTTGGGTGGTGACCCACCACATCGCACGAAACCACAACGGCAAAGGGCTGCGCGTGTCCTGAAAGATGGTCCCGGCGGTCACCGAGGTTTGGCGCCCACACGCAGCGCACTGCAGCAGCACTTTTCGCAAAGGCCACGACTTTCCACAACCGCAACCCGGACAGCGGAAACCGTCCGGCCAGCGCCGCCGGAACAGATACTCCCGGCAGGCTTCCTCACTGCTAAAACGGGCCTCGAACTCTGTCAGATTCTGAGGGTAATCTTCCATCTGCCGGCATACTACATCTTGGGGCTACCTGAGTCAACCGGATACCCACCAACATTTAAATCCCTACCCGTCCCCAGCCCCGCGGCTAGGTTCAACAAGTTGTATCACCAATGCCCGCCATGTAGTCTCATAGCCCTCTCCCGACCAGCCCTGCCCGCCGGGCACTGGCGATACAACCCTCTGCGTTATCGACAGCTATCCGCGAAACGGTAGAATTGGACTGTCTTGATCGGCCAGACCATCAGCCAATACAAGATCCTCGAACGCATCGGCTCTTGTGGCCTGGGTGAGGTCTATGGCAGAAGACCTCAGGCTGGGCCGTCATGTCACACTCAAGTTTCTTGCGGCTCACTTGGTTTCAGATCCCGAGATCCGCAAACGTTCTGAGCGAGAAAGCCGGTGCCGTCGGTGGAACCGTCGTTGACCACGAGAACCTCCGAGGGACCGTCGACGTTTTCGCGCAGGAAAGCCGCCACCTTTTCGAGCGTAGTGGGTAGCCGTTATTCTTCGTTGCCGGCCGGGACGACGAACGGAAAGGGAGGGAAGCAGGGGGGGCTGCTTTGGGATTGCCGATTCTATCAACAGGCCGGTTTGCCCACTTACGGAGCAGGAATGCGCCCTCGTCTAGTGCTTGGCAACCATCAAGGCCCGCAGCCGGCGAGCGCGGTCAGGACCGCGCAAGGCCCGCAACGCTTTGTGCTCGATCTGCCGGATGCGTTCACGAGTGAGGGCGAACTCCTGACCGATCTCTTCGAGCGTATGCTCCCGGTCGCAGCCAATGCCGAACCGCATGCGGATGACTGTTTCTTCTTTCGGAGAGAGGGTCTTGAGCACGTCGGCTGTTTCTTCTTGAACGTTTGACTCAATGACAGCATCCACGGACGAGCCAACCCACCGGTCTTCGAGTAGGTCTCCCAGGGCGGCTTCGCCATCGCGGCCCACCGGTGTTTCGAGCGAAACAGGATCCCGCGAGATGGTTTTGAGTTGCTGCACCTTCTCGTCGGAGATCTCCATCCGACTGCCGATCTCTTCGTTCGTCGGCGTGCGACCCGGTTCTTTCTCAAGTTCTCGTAGGGCTCGCAGGAACTTGTTTATGCGTTCGTTCATGTGGACCGGAATGCGGATGGTGCGGGACTGATCGGCGATAGCGCGGGTGATAGCCTGACGAATCCACCAAGTGGCGTAGGTGGAGAACTTGTAGCCCCGGCGGTACTCGAACTTCTCGGCCGCCCGCATCAGCCCAAGGTTGCCCTCTTGGAGTAAATCCAGCAGGTGCAATCCCCGGTTGACGTACTTCTTGGCGACCGAGACGACCAAGCGGAGGTTGGCCTCCACGAGCGCTCTCTTGGCTCTTTCGGACTCACAGAAGCCGTCGTAGATGCGGCGGGTGGTGTGCCGCACGTCCTTGAGCGTCAGATTGTAGGAGGCTTCGGACTTTCGAATCTCGCGGCGGATCTCGCGCTGGGCGGCGACGCTGGAGTTCGTTTTGCGTGTGCTCTGAGCTTTTAGGCGGTCGAGTTCGGAGTAGAGAGGCGCGAGATTGGCTTGGACCTTCTCGAGTTCGTCGCTGAACTTGTCCCAGTATGCTTGCGAGAAAGGCACTTCCTGAATGGTTCGGGACCGTTTCACCAGCAGCCGTTTGCGCTTCCATTTGAGGCGCCGGGCGACGTGCACGTTCCTCTTCGGCGTGAGGTCTAGCTTCTGCTGGGCCGAGACGACCTGCTTGTGAGCCCGCGTGACACGCGTGAACCTCTGCTTGGCGTCGGCGCGTTTCTTGTTCCGTTGTGCCTCGGTATCGTCTCGGTGAGCAATATCGACAACCGATTCCAACTCCAGGCCGCCCCGCTTGATGCGGTCGTAGATTTCAAGCACTTCGGCGAGGATGAGGGGCGAGCGCGAGATGGCGCGCAGCATCCGATCCTTGCCCCGTTCCATACGGCGGGCCAAATCGAGCTCACGCTGCCTGGTCAGCAGCGGTATGGCGCCCATTTCCCGGAGATAGACCCGCACGGGATCGCCCGTGTAGAGCACCTCTTCGCTGGCGTCCTGGCTCGGGTCGCCGTCCTGCTTCCGTCCATCCAGCAAATCGGAACCTTTTTCCAGATCGACTTTGATCTGGTCTCTCGACTCTGATATGAAGGATTCCCATTGGGGCCTTGGCACGGCAACAGTATACATCCGCGCTGCCCCGAATACGACGTCTTTTCGCGCTGAACCCTGCACGCCCTCCCGGTGATGGGCCCTGCCTAGGATTTCTCTTTGGCCCACTGGCCGCGATCAGGATATCCGAGACACGGCTGCGGTGCAACGTTTTCATCGCGCACGGCCACATCGGCGAACTCCAGCACGTCGGTCGGGATCAGCGTCGCGTGAGGTCCACCGACGATCAACTTCAAGTTTGGATTCTCGCGCCGTAGATCAGTCAACAGCTTTCGGACGCGATTGTGACAACACACGGTTACGGAGGCACCAATCACGTCCTTGGACTTCAGCACTGACACCGGCAAACCGTTTAGGCACTCGATGAAGACCGATACGCGGTGACCGGCTTGGCTTGATACCGTTGCGACCGAGAGAAGATCGTGGCGCGGCATCAACGGCATGGTTGTCAAATGCGGCAGTTCCGGCTCGAGGTCTACGAATGCAACGTCAAGTCCCATAGCTAGTGTTTCCCCTCAACTCGGCAACAAGTAGACTTATCAAGTTGACCTGACGACATTCTAACTAAAGGGACTTTCCCTGAGAAGGGGGCGCTTCAGCCGCAATCCAACACGCGGTGGGTTCAGCGGTACATTTGTCCAGACAACGGGGACTGCGAATAGCTACTAAGAAATTTCGTTGCCACCAACAATCGTCGATGCCTGGAGCCTAGGTCGGCGGTCGAAGCAGACGGAAACCGAGTCGGCTCAAGCACCTGGACCTGCAAGAATCGGTTTGTTGGTGTGAAGGCTTGTTATCATCGGTAATCCTGTCTGCAATAGAATCGGAGCGTCATGGTAGGCCAAACCATCTCGCATTACAAGGTCACCGGAGAACTCGGCCGGGGTGGGATGGGTGTCGTCTACAAGGCCGAGGATCTCAAACTCAAGCGCACTGTCGCCCTGAAATTCCTTCGCTCCGACGTGCTCGAAGACGAGGAGCACAAGGATCGTTTCCTTCGCGAGGCGCAAGATCTACTAAATGTTAAGCTGTATTCGGAAAGACGCCTAGGAAAGGTACGACTTCCAGTGGACAACAGATCGATTCTTCAGGTGACTCTTGGACAGTACCGTGCGGCCACGCGTGTGCTGCTCATACCTATACTTGTGGTGATATTCGATGCGCCGGCGCTGTACAGCCAGTGCCCATTGCCGCGCGAGGCGGTGAGTTATCAAGCGCCTACGGAGTACAACCTGGGGCCGGAGGGTGGAACCATCCTGATTCCGATCCAGACCCCAGTGGTCTCTTTTTGCGCCTGCGGGGCCTTCGTAGCGGAGAGGATCAGAAATCTTTGGATGTCCCTTGACTTCCTGGGTGAAAATTCCTTTTCGCCCAATCCACCGATGCGGGAACCGGATCACTGCACCACGTTTACCCAGTGGACGATCGCACCGAATGACGGCGCTCCGAGGACAGCGCTTAGCGACGTCTACAGTAGTCCTCAGTTCCCGCTTGATCCTGCAACCGCCATTCTTTCCATTACCGTCAACCAGGAAGGATCCGAAGTGCCGGACTTCGCGATCGACCACATAGAGGTGGTGCAGGTCGTGCAGGACGAAGGAAACACGATCCCGCTGATTCGTGGAAAACCCGTGGTGGTACGTATTTTTCCGAAGGTAATAGAAGGAGATCCCCTGCAGTCGGGTGACGTATTCCCGCCGGTTACACCGAAATCATCGAACGTCTCGATTCAGGTGCGCATCGAAAGTGACGAGGGCCCTTTAGGGGACACGAAGATCAACGGCGGCAACACTGTCATCGTCGAGCAACCAGACCGCGGAAACCAGCGGCACTCATACAACATTCGGTTTGCCGTAGACGAGGAGGTAGGTGAGATGACAGTGACGGCCGAGATTAATCCTGGCTGCGGGGACGAAGAGACCGATGCTGTCGAAGAATCCGACTGCGAAAACAATGCAAGCGAACCGACCACGGTTCGGTTCTACCAAAAGCCCGGGTTCCGCGTGAGGTACCTGCCGGTGTGTATTCAGCCGCCCGGACAGCCCGAGACGTGCCCGAGCGACAACCTGGGCGACTTGGGTGAATTCCCGCGGAGGATCTTTCCAGTGGCCAACGAGGAATTCGAATTCTCCCAGCTTCAGCGGGATGAAAAAGCTGGTCTGGCCTGAGATTCCGGGTACGGAGCAAGAGCTGACGACATTGGGAAGTAAGTTGGAGAAAATCTTTTTTTCCAAACTATCAGCTTCCGGGGCGCCTACATACGACCAATTGGTTGGCTTCCTCCCTGAGAGCGTGCCTGAGAGGGTGATGGGAGAGAAGACTCCGAGCGAGCCCGGCGACGGGTTTTTCTTCCTGGGAGCCGCCGCCCCCCTGTGGAACGGTCAACAAGGGAGAGTTTCACTCGTTCTTGATTTGGCCGGGAATCCCAAGGTCGGCCCGTGGTATACATCTTCAATCGTGGCCCATGAACTCGGCCACAACTTCGGTCTGCGGCACGCCGACGGTAGGTGCAACCCTTTCGCGAAGAGGGAAGGCAGTTTGTGGCCGTTCTCGGGATCCCACATTCAAGAACACGGGTACGACGTCCTGGCTAACGAAATCAAGATTGGAAAGCTACCGGACATCTTCACAGAACTTGATGTGAGCCACGACGTCATGTCCTCTTGCCGAGATCGATGGATTTCTCCGTGGCACTACATCTGGCTATTCGCCGGCGAAATGGCGCCGATGCTTGATCAGCCGGTCCCATTGAAAAGCGAGCTTATGAAGGCGGCTACGACGGACAGGTTCGCATTCATCAGCGGCACTGTTACTGAAGACGGCGCTAGCGGAGTGCTGAATGCCGTTAAGGTATTCTCCGGCGTTGCCGAACCCAATCCACCCGACCCGGCAGGTGACTACTGCCTGCAGTTTTCAGCCACCGTAGGAATCGTGCTCGCGGACAACTGCTTCTCCGTGAGTTTTCGAGGCTGTAGACGAACAATACTTCTCGAGACTGGTCGAGCTGCTGGCCGGCACCTCGAATGTCTCGCTCCGTTACCGAGAAGCTGAATTGGATTCGGTCACCGCCTCGCCGAATGTGCCGGAAATTGGAATCCTAGCGCCGGCCGCGGGCGAGCGATGGGAGAACTCCCGCGAGCAAACCGTTAGCTGGGTAGGGAACGACCCAGACGGAGACACACTCCAATACTCCGTGTTTTACGCCCAAGGCGGCACGGAAAACTGGCACGTTCTGGAAGTCGGTTTGACAGACACCCAACTTACTTTCGACCCCGCGTTCATTCAGTGTGGCGCCGGCGTGCGCCGGCGGGTCATCGCCAATGACGGCTTCCACTCGGGCGATGCGATCGTCGGACCGATTGAGGTCATCCAGAGCCCGCGGATTGAAGTGCGGACTATGCCGTTGGACTTGGGCGAGACAATCGTCGGCAGGCCGATCGTAGGGGCGGTGACCGTTCGCAACAGCGGGAGCGGACCTTTGGAGATCCAGGCGCTCAAGAGCGACTCCCCGCTGTTTGAGATCTTGCCGGTCAACCTCCCGCTCACGGTTAGCGCCGGGAGTCGCCGCGACATCTTACTGCGATTCGCGCCGGACACACTTGGAATGCACACGGCGACGCTGACGATAGAGAGCAATTCGACCGAACAGTCGGAACTACCCGTACCGATTTCCGGGATTGGAGCGGACGGCCAAACTCCTCGCCTGCTAGTAGCAAGCGAGACAATCGGTTTCTTTGGCGTCGCCGCGGGCGCCACGCAAGCGTTTCCCCTTGCGATCGAAAACGGCAGTCGAGTGGACTTGGAAATCAACTGGGAATTCGCGGGTGCGGGAGCCTTCTCGGTAGTAGCGGAGTCTTCAGCCTTCACACTCGCGGGCAGGGAAAGCAGTTTCATTTCGGTGACGTTCACGCCTGAGACAGCGGGTGAATTCGAAGGTACGTTGACGATTCGCAGCAACGATCCCAATCGTCCTGAGATCACCATTCCCGTAATCGGAAGCTTTTTCGCGCCGCCCCCCAATGCCGGCTTTCACCGCGGCCGGGATCGTCAGCGCGGCGGATTTCGCGGGAGACCGTTTCGCCGCCGAAATGTGGGTGGCGGTATTCGGCGAAAACCTAGCGGACAAGCTGTGGATCCCGACCGGCGGACTGCCGACGTCGCTCGGCGGCACGACCGTAACGGTGACCGACAGCGCAGGAAGTCGACGCAGCGCCAAGCTTCAATTCGTTGCACCGAACCGCCTTAATTTCCTGATTCCAAAACGGACGGCCCTCGGTCCCGCGACCGTCTTGGTCACGAATGCCCAGGGTGAAGCAGCATCGGCGGAAGTACCAATCGAGAGCGTCGCGCCGGGGCTGTTTTCGGTGAATTCCAGCGGACGAGGGCCGGCGGCAGCTACTTTCCTGAGGGTGGCTGCGGACGACGTGAGAACGGAAGGTCTCACATTCGCGACGGACACCGCGGAGCGCCCGAACATCCCGATCGCGCTTAACGCGGGAGTTGATCAGGTCTTTCTGAGCTTTTTCGGAACTGGGTTCCGCTTTCAGTCGTCGGTGTCCGCAAGCATCGATGGGGTCGAACTGCCGGTACTGGGGGCGGTCGCCCAGGGTCAGTTCGACGGGTTAGATCAGGCCGTAGTAGGTCCGTTGCCTGCTGCGCTCGCCGGCCGCGGCGATGTCGAGGTTAGATTCATCTTTGATGGCTTTTCGGCCAATCCTGTCACCGTCAACATTCAATAGTTCGACATTATGACTTCGAGTCTTTTGGTGAATTTCGGCTGTCGATTGCATTGGAGCTCACGAGCAGCCCTCACTCCAAGAAAGTAGGGACACAAGAAAGTAGGGACAGATTGGAATTGGACTATGGTATGCACCCCTAGGCTGAGACAGCGACAAAGTGAGACAGTAACCGTTCGCTGAAAGATTGTAGACTTACGAGCGACACTATTGCACCTGAATTATGCACAGATTCACTTTGCGAGTGTGGCTGCGTTCGTAGCGGGTTGGCGGTCGTCGTGAGGTGGTAGCTCGGCAACTGGCCTTTTGGCTTCTCCGTGTCCGGTTTCCCTTCCCGCCCAGAATCCGCGTCGTCAAAACCTCGCTCGGAAGTGACGTGTTTCCAGTGCGTTACGGCTAGTGCATAAAATTTTATGCATAGCGCATAGCCAGGCTCTCAGATCAGCGCCCTCCCGACCACCGGCAGCAAGCCGCCGTAGGGAGTCGGCTTCCTGCCGCGGAAGTGGTAAGGCGTCGAAGCCCCGATTTTATTGGGCCGCGAGGCCGTCACGGCTGGGCCTTGTTGGACGGGCCTTTGGGAGCTATGCTGTTTTCGTCTGGTAACCATGTGGGTGACTTCCTTGGGGTTGGCTGGCGAAGCTGGAATCTTTGCCAGCCGACCTTTTTACCCCATGTTTTAGGGGGTCCCCAATGGTCCCTTGCGGCTCAGCCCTCCTCAGGTCCACGCCGCAGTGCATAATTCAGGTTGCAATACTCTGAAACAGCCGGGAAAGCAGAGGCAGGCGCTGCTGGAGAGCAACCCGCCAAGGAATACCCGGCCGACAACTCATCGAGACGATGAGCCTCGGGGCGGGACAGGTGGGACATGTGTCCCGCTCCGGGCGCAAGCGAAGTCTCGATAGATTGTCTCATGCCTCGGAAAACTCAAACCTCGGATTTCTGAGCTGTTCGCAGGGCGGCAACGATGCTTCGAACGCCGCCCGCTGAATTCTGTCCCACTTTATCGTGTCTCACTTCTGGGGTTCACTCCACTAAGTCCCCAGAAACGAACTAGATAGCGCCTGTGGTCCGATAACTGTTGATTAATCCCCTTACCACCAACAATCAGTGGTTGTTGGTTCGTAAAATACTACAACCAAGCCACTTAGCCTGATTTCGCCGGCTGGGGAATGAAAAGGTCTCCGTCTTGCCCATTGGCTCGAGCGTAGAGCCCTAATCTGGATAGATCCTTTCCCACGGCGCAGCACCGAGGAATGGCTACGGTCGCGTTTCCCTCGTAGGTTGATTTCCTCAATAGCAGATCGCTGTCCCGAAGTCAGGCTGTGTTTACCGAACCGTGAGATCGCGTGCCGGTCCTCCACAGGATAGTTGTCCAAACGAGCGGGGTTGTGGAAACCGTTGGTCAGCGGAACAGGAGGTCAAGGAAAGCGAGCAGGCGACACCGGCCCGGCACTCTCGCGTCGCCCTAAAGCTGAACCTGTCAAGACAACCCCAAGCAGAAACTATGAACCACTGGCCTGTAGAGGAGTTGGGCTCCAGGTCTGTAGCAAAAACTTGGGAGGAGTTCCACAGACTCAGAAGAAAAAACTTGGCCCGGAGTCCATCGGGCCTTGGCAGGTCCCTGGGCGACAGTGGGGAACGTTCGCAAGGAAAAGTTACTGCGCGCGCGCGCAGTAGAAAATCCTTGGGTCCCTTACGCTAGAAAAAACTTGGCCGGACTTTCCGCCTGGCGTGCAGGGGCAGGATGAGTGGCAACAGGAACCTTCCGCAGGCGGAATGAAACGTCTAGCGCAGGACTGAGCCACTAGAGTTTAGGGCGTAATTCGTCTGATCAATGTTGACGATCAACGGCTCCTTATTACGTTCCATGCGCCACAGGAAAGAGCCGCACCAGCGTATGAGGACACAACCATCACCTCGAACCGGAATCCTAGGGGCACGGCCCGTACTTCGGCCAACTCTTGGCCGTCTTTCTACCGTCCATACTGTTTCAGGATTTTCCGCAAGCGCCCAATCGGCAGCGCGTCCGCGCGGCTCCCCTGGTGTCCGTCCATGCTCGTCGCCCGCAGCATCGAGTTCAGGATCGCCTCTTCCGTCGCCTCAATGGTCGCCTGAAACGACGGCTGCAACCGGAGATCCTCCATCTGCGCCGCGGCGTCGCGCTCCGTCGAGAACGCGATCACGAAATCCCCGCTTCCATGCCCGCCTGACGACCCGGTACGCGCCAATCCGAAGCTCGCCCGCCGTGCAATCCGCTTGAGCTGCCGCGCATCCGCCGGAGCATCCGTCGCCACCACCATCATGATCGACCCGTCGGCGAGATCGAGGTCTTCCTCCCCTTCCAGCAGCGCCCTACCGCGCTCGGCCGCGAGCTCTTCGCCTACCGGTACGCCATCCACGATCAAAACCCCGCCGAAATTCGACTGCACGAGAACGCCGACCGTGTAGCCGCCCTGGTTCTCCGTCAGAAGCCGCGAGCTCGTCCCAATTCCGCCTTTGAACCCGAACACCGTCGTCCCGGTACCGGCGCCTACCGCGCCTTCCTCGACCGGCCCTCCCTTCGCTTCCCGAATCGCCGCCAGAAAATCTTCCTGCTTCAAGTGCTCCCCCCGAATATCGTTCAGCCGTCCATCATTCGTCTCGCCAACAACTGGGTTCACCGAACGTACATCCTCATTCCCGGACAAATCGAGTGTGTAGCGCTTCAGAGCGTCCACCGCTTCCCAAACCGCCAAAGTGTTCGTTAGCAGGATCGGCGTCTCAATCACGCCCAGCTCCTCCACCTGCGTCGACCCGATCAATTTCCCGAACGCGTTGAAGACATAGACCGCACCCCGTACCTTCTCCTGGAAAAGATTCCCGTCGTGCGGGAGGATGGCCGTTGCCCCGGTCCGAACGCTATCGCCACGGATCACCGTCCGCTGCCCCACCTTCACGCCCTTTACATCTGTGATCGCGTTCAACGGCCCCGGCGACATGACACCTGGCGCAATACCCAATTCCCGCGCCCGTGGACGCTCTTCCTGAGCAAGAGCTCCCATAGCCACAATCAACAGCAGACTAACCGATCGGACGGCTAACGTACTCATGCAATCCTCGCGCAACCAGGTTCACCCTGTCACAGATCCAGCTCACACAAAGCCACCCAGAGCCGAGCATATTTGAGTCAAGATAAACAGAGCCAGTTTCCAATTGTATAGACAGCGGATGCTTCTGTTCCGACAGCTCGTCCGAGGCATTTGACCCACTCGGCCAGGAGACAACGGGGATAGCTCCTCCCTGACGGCGAAGTGTTGAAGAGTGCTGCAGTCACGTTTCCCTCGTGCGGTCGTCTGCCTCTATAGCGGATCGTTGTCCCGAATGCGGTCTTTGCCGATCCTGTTGGACGACTACCCGCGGGGATGGTGAGGCGCACTCACGGTGGATCAAGGGAAGTGAGTAAGCGACACCCGCCTGGCGTCTGGTTGCGCCGAAGGATGACCCACTCAAGACAACTGCTAGTAAAAGCTTTACACTGCTCCACTGGAAGGTAGGCATGCTAGCTCGGGCTTTAGGTCTGTAGCAAAAACTTGAGAGGAGCTCCAAGGAGACATGAGAAAAAACTAGCGCTGGAGACTATTGGATGTTGGCAAGCTCCTGGGGGACACTGCAATCAGTTGAAACAGCGACGTCTGTACGGAGCCTGAGGGGAACGTCGGCAGGAAAGGGGGGCAGGTCCGCCCCGCACAAGACTTTACATTACGCCGCAAGTTTCGCGAAGCATACATCCCTTGCGTTTCAGCGTCCGGGTTCTACCGCCAAGGTTGCCCCAGGTGGGCTGGTGATGCCGCCAACGATCAGTGTGATCGGAATTGCGTCACCTGTGCGTACCCCGCGAGGCACGCCCGCGTTTACCTGTAAGACCCCGGCAGCCAAACCTGGAGCAGCGCCTGCGAAAAAGACTTCTGCGGGCAACCCATCGATCCTTAGTGATACTGGAGCCACTGGTATTTGAAATGGTGGGGATAATCCCGTTATCATTCCATCAACGCTCGGGGGGGCGGTCTGGCCCGCACCGGTGCCAAAGAAGATCAGCGCCTCTCCGATCTTTGCCGGATTTGAGGCAGAGTTAATTTTAGAGTTCACGTCGACGATCGGGCAGCAAGCAACAATCCCAGGGGGGAAGCCCGGGAGGAGTTCAGTGAAAATTCCGGGAGCAACATCAACAACCGGAAGTTGCACCGAGTTGGAATTCTTGCCCAGGTACTCTATCACCAACTGCACGGTCGTGCGGCCGCTAATAGCGAATGGCACCACGGCACCCACTTGGTTCGCCTGGACGAAAAGCAATGGAGCCGGGATACCATCAAAGATCACTCTCGTGTCTGTAATTTCGGTCTTCACTAGGCCAGATGCGTCCAACTCGCCACCAACCACCTCCGGTGGTCCGAAGCCCGAGCCGAAGATCGTGATGAGTTCGCCTGGGGCAACTGGGCCTGGCAGAAGACTCGCAGCGTTAACGACGCCTTCGGATGTGATTTGGGGTGTCGACGAGAAAACGGCAGTTGCGGTAGTCTGACTGAACGCATCTCCGACCTTAACCGTTAAGTCAAGCAAGCGCCCAGGTGGGACCGTCCCAGGGATCTCGAAGTTCACCTGATAAAGCCCGAGGAACCCTGGCGCATAGCCACTAAACAACACGCGGGCGCCGACGTTGCCCACACCGACAACTACAGGCAACACAGTGATAGGGGGTGGAAACTGGCCTAGCACCCCTGTCGGCAATTCCGGCTGAACTCGTCCCGCTCCCGTCAGGAACAGGGAAACCACTTCGCCGGGTTGGGCAGGGCGGTTCGGCGAGACTACCTCTCCGCTTAGATGAATCACCGCACCCACTGGGCTCCCTTCCGGACCAAGTGGAATCTCAAAAATTCCCGGTTGAGCGTCGAACACCGGGATGTCGTCACGGCGCCCCCGGCTCCCGTTGTTGTTGACTTCCACCCAGGTGGTGCCGGAGGTGAGTTCAAAAGGCACTTGTAGGTTGATCTGTTCGTGGCCGTCTACGTTGCTGAGGCTAAGCAGCGGTGCCAGCACCCCCCCGATCGAAACCGATATGCCGCGAAACGATGTGCTACCTCCTGGAAGTACTGTGCCACTGATCCCTTGAGAGAAGTTAAACCCGAACACACTTGCCAGACTTCCAGGTACCAGGCCGGGAACGAAGCTCGCAGCGTTGACGGCGCCATTGAGGGGAATCAGGAGATATTGTCAAATGTTGTGGATGGGCGAGGTCAAGCGACGTTCTCCTGAACCATCAAACCATCCTTGAATTTCTTTCCATTTAAGACATGCACAATCACTTCTGAACCGTTCAGGCGCCGCCAGTGGCGCTCGGCCTGGCGGGCCAGCATGAAGACCATCGTCAGCGATGCGTCCCGGCTGCCGCAGCCCTTCGTTCGCCGCTGCCGCAATCGAACCGTCGCGAACGTCGACTCGATCGGATTCGTCGTCCGCAAGTGCACCCAGTGTTCGGCCGGAAAGTCGTAGAAAGCCAGCAGCACTTTGCGGTCTTTCTCCAGGCACTCGACCGCCTTGGGGTACTTCTTTTCATATAAGTTCTTGAACCGGTCCAGCTCGTCCTGCGCTGTCTCCCGGCTCTCGGCAAGATAAACATCATGGAGCGCTTGCTTGGCCTTGCCCTGCATGCTCTTGGGCAGCTTGTCGA
Source organism: Bryobacterales bacterium (assembly GCA_965224215.1). GTDB lineage: Bacteria > Acidobacteriota > Terriglobia > Bryobacterales > UBA6623 > CBDCYS01. The sequence goes on from CBDCYS010000008.1 coordinate 27,411, forward strand.
GCACATTCGCCGTCTTGTGGACCCAGCAGCGCTGCTCGCGAGTGGCTGGAAAGACCTTCCTCAAAGCCGCCCAGAAGCCCAGCGCGCCGTCGCCCACCGCCAACTTCGGCGGCAGATCGAGCCCCTGCCGTTTCAAGTCCTCGAGCAACTCCTGCCACGACAGCTCGCTTTCGCGAAAGCCGTCGTGCACCGCCAGCAGTTGCTTGCGGCCGTCTTCGAGCGCTCCCATCACGACCAGTAAACACTGCCGTTCATCGTCCAAACGGACGTTGGAGTAGATGCCGTCGGCCCAAATGTAAACAAACCGCTTGCCGCTGAGGTCGCGCTTGGACCAGGTCTCGTATTCGCGTCGCCAGACTTCTTTGAGCCGCACCACCGTCGTCGCCGACAGGCCCGGAGCGTCGGGCCCCAGCAAGGCCTCCAGCGCTTCGCTGAAATCGCCCGTCGAGATCCCTTTCAGGTACAACCAGGGGATCAACTCCTCCACACTTTTCGTGCGCCGCAGGTAGGGCGGCAGAATCTGGGAAGTGAATCGGAAGCACCGGCCGTGCTCATCGACTCGGCGATCGTCGACCCGCGGCGCCTGGATCTTGAGCTGACCCACGCCGCTGACAATGGTGCGCTCGCAGGCGTGGCCGTTGCGCACCACCAGCCGCCGGCCGTCCTCGCCGACTTCGTGCTGATGCGCTTCGATGTAAGCGGCCACTTCGGCTTCGACGGCCTTGGCGAGCATCTGGCGCGCTCCTGGGCACAATACCTCGTCTAACGGCGAGCGTTTCTTTCCATCAATGACTTGGGGCTCGACTTGACTGCTGCTTTCAGCAGCATCACACTGACTCATGGCGTATCCTCCTTGTTCCTTTCCAGGAAACGATTGAATTGATTCCTCAATCGTCAGGATACGCCGCCCCCCTCTGCTACTCATCCACAACTTCTGGTTATATCTCGGGAATCAGCGGTTGGGGTCGACTTCCCAACGCCGCGGCTTGCACTACTGAGATCGATTTCCCCTCGACGTCAATAGTTCCCGTCCTCTGGTCTCCCGTATTCTGGGCGACTGAAAACTCTACCGTCCCATTGCCCTCTCCAGTACTGCCTCTTATGACGGTGATCCACTCACCCGTCACGGAAGCGGTCCATTGACATCCTGCCCCCGACTCAACCGAAACCATCCCCGATCCGCCAATTGCTGGGAATGCTCGAGTAGTACTTGAGATCGAATACGTGCACCCCCCTTGGGCTTGTGCGGGTGGTTGCTCAAGGCCCACCGTGGCGACGAGCAGTGTAAGAAACGCCGACGTCAATAAGAGCCTTCGCACGAGCATCCTCTCACTGAATCCGACTAGATGACGAACCACAGAGACCTCAAGCTTGTAAACGATTCTGGTTCGATCAGGAACCCTGTAATCCGGTTGAACTGCCCGCAGCGATCATATCCTACTTTGGGATACCAGTCAACGGCCCCTTATGCTTGCTGCTCATGGCCCCGGCCGGCAGCAGGACGATCCAAAGAAGAGACAGGAAGAAATTCCTGCTCCAGCTGCTCCGGCAAGTCAGGCAGAAAGCGGGGCTCCGCCAAATAGATCTTGCCCAACGCCTCGGCAAGCCCCAATCGTTCGTGAGCAAATACGAGTCCGGAGAGCGCCGCCTGGATCTGTTGGAAATCGAAGAACTCTGCCAAGCCGTGGGTATTTCATTGATGACCTTCGCAAAGAGGTTCGAGCGGTCTAGTCGGGGGATGGGGAAGGGCCGCAGTCAATCCGGGTGAGCTGGTGCCCGTACGAAGCGGTTGGGTTGACATCCCGTCACCCATTCAAACAGCTCGGCTTTGATTGAGGAAGAGCTGGCCGACTTTTGCGGGCTGCATCGAACCTACGTGGGTTCAGTCGAGCGCGGGGAACGCAATGCGACCCTGAGCAGCCTGGATACTCTTGCGCAGGCACTGGGCGTCAAGATCTCAGACGTTGTGGAAGGGTTGGAGTCGTCGATCACTTCGGGCGGAAGTCGGTCGATATCTTGAATCACGGGCCCGATGAGGCCAGGAAATGCCACCGTCTCGACTGGTTCGTTCTCACTTTGTTTGTGACCCCTTTCTCCGATGGTGGCCCGATAGAAAAAGCTACTGCGAACGTGCGCAGTAGAAAAAACTAGCAGCCGGGTTCTGCGGTTCGACCGTTTGCAGTTCATCGGAAAGATCGACAAGCTTTCAGGGTACTAGCGCGGCGGAGTCCGGGTGGACTTGGCGGCGATGTCTGCGAACCCAGACCCATTCTGCTGCAGGATCACATTCACGAAGACGCTCAGGAAACGGCGCTGCGATTCCGCAACATCTGGGTGCGGCCCGTCGGAGTGATCATTCCCTCGGACAGGACGCGGCTCACCCAGGGGGGCTGATCTCGGCTGGTTTGTCATCCACGGCTCGGCCGCGGCCCATGCCCGGCGGCGCGTAAACGTCTTGTAATACCATCCCACCGGCATCAGCCAACTGAATTTTTGGGCCGCGGCCAGCAGATCGAAGCCGAGCGAGGGGAAGGCGTTTTGATGCTTGACCTCCATGCCGGGCCTGGGCCGTACACACCCGAACGCTGGGGACCCCGTCCACGTTCATGAGGCAGTTCGGGCATTTTCCTGTCATGCAAAACAGGCCGCGCGGGCGATGGTTCTTAAAACTGCGCGTGAAAATCCGAATGCCGGAGCGAAACATGGCCGCTGCGATGGTGTCGCCCGGCCGGGCTTGGATCGTCCGGGCTTTGAAGAGACCCGAGTTGAAGAGAAACGAGAAGTTCCCGTCAGCCTTTGCCGTGCCCAAGGGGTTCGTTCTCCTTCTCTTCGGGCTCGCCGGGGAAGTAGGCGCGGACGACGTGGTTGGTCTTGGTGTCGCGGAGGGCCTGCAGCCAGCGGCGGCACCCCAGGCGGTGGTACCACCACTCGGTCTGCACGCCCATCTCGTTGCCGCGGACGTAGCTGTAGCGAAACCAGTCCTCGGCGGGCGCTCCCGGCCGCGGACGTTGCAGGACTTCGCCGCCGAACCGAAATTCGTAGACGCTTCGCTCGCCGCACTCTGGACAAGTGATCAAGAATGACACGGTGAAACAATCCCTTCTGAAGCGGGATCAGCGCCCCCACACGCGCCGCGTGCCCACCAATGGCAACTCACAAACCGCGGAAGCTTCCGGGGTCAGCGCCGCCATGTCTTCCGGCTCCAAATGGTGAACATCCGACTATACCCGGCGATTCCGCGCATCGCAATTCTCCGTAGCGACCCCGCCGCGGGCGCTGTGGATTCCAACAGTATACACTAGACGCTTTCCGGCGGATCTTCAACAGACTGCCGGAGAGTTTTGGGGAAATATGCTCCCGGAGGTCCGCTGATTGGGTCTCTCTCCGTCACAAACAAGCGTCTTGTTCCGATATAAGAGGATTCGATCCTGGAGATGCCAGCCCAGTACCCGAGTCTGCCCACTAGGAAAAATTTGGTGATTATACACTTGACACAGAGACCCTTTCTAGTGCATAATTGAAGTATGGTAAAGACACGACGGGTCGGACGCAGCCTGATAGACGTTACGAGTGAGTTCGCCACCGAGGAACAGTGTTTAGGCTACCTGGAGAAGATGCGCTGGCCGGAAGGCGTCCAGTGCCTAGCCTGCGAGTCAAAACGGATCTCCAAGTTTCAGACCAAAGAGAGCACACGACGGCGGTTTAGCAAGAAGCTTGGCAAACATGTAGAGGTCCGCGTCCCTAGCCGTCATCTCTACCAATGCCTGGAGTGCGGACGTCAGTTCAGCGCCACGCTAGGGACACTCTTCCACGATTCTCATTTGCCGCTGCGGAAGTGGTTTCTTGCGATTGCGCTTCTGTGCAACGCGAAAAAGAGCATCTCCGCCCTACAGCTTGAGCGTGACCTCGGAGTCAGCTACCGCACCGCTTGGTATCTCGCCCATCGAATCAGAAAGGCAATGCAAGAAGAGGGCGGACCACAGCTCGCCGGGGTCACCGAATCCGATGAAACCTTCATCGGTGGCCGGTTCGACAAGCGGCGGAAACGGAAGCCGTGGAAGAAACCCGCCGTTCACGGCCTCATTGAGCGCGGCGGAAAGCTGGAAGCTCGGCATGTGTCAGCAGCGAAGGCGGAAGTGCTCGTAGCCGTGATCAAAGATCGCGTCTCACCAGAATCAGAAATGGTGGTAACCGATGAAAGCTCGGTTTATCGGACGCTAAGCAAGACCTTTGTACATGGGACAGTGAATCATTCCATCAAGGAATGGGTTCGCGGCGATGTCCACACGAACACGATCGAGGGCGCGTTCTCGCTGTTCAAAAGGGCCATCATAGGCAGCTTCCACAAGGTATCGATAAAGCACCTTCAGCGCTATCTCGACGAGTTCACCTATCGATTCAACCGCAGGAATGAAGAGGACCTTTTCGGGGTGACGGTTACCCGCCTGCTGATAGGGATAGCGTTGCCCTACAAGGCGCTCACTTCTTCTCAAGTATCGGAGTCGGAGTCCGCTTTCTAGGCGTCTCTATCGCGTCCAGCGGTGCCGGTTGCGACGCGAGTAAACTCCCCAACACGTCGTCAAATTGCGACTTTCGCACCTTCAGGCTATCGGACTTGTGTGTACCGTTACCAGGTGCCTCTTTGGAGTGTGCTTGCATCGACCTAGTAAGCCTGCTATGGTGGAGAGAAGATCAGGGCGGCGAGTCTTTGGTAGTGACAGCCGCCCCGATCCTGGATTGAGGGCTAATCGCCTTTTGTATTGGCGACGCCCTTGGTTCTATCTGAACTGAGCGGAGGGCTGGCTCGAAATGGTTAAGGCACCAGGTTTATACCCTGCGATCGTGTTGCTTGCACCAACACGTCTGGGTCCGAATCCCAGGCCCTCCGCTCAGTTCAGATAGTAACTCAAGACGATACGAGGAAGTCAAGTCCCATCATCCTAGCAAGACAACGAGAGGAAGACATGGTCAGTGATAGCCAAATCGAAAGCGAAGGCATGGCACTGCTGCACGACCTTGATCGCAAAAAGCAGCAGATCGAGGCAGAGTACAGCCGCAAGCTAGAAGTCTTGAACAAGCAGATCGAGGCAGTAAACACGACCGTTCAACTTCTGAAACAACGAGCGGACAGTCCTGAATCTGAGTTGAGCGATATTGAAGTTCCCAATGTCTCTGGAATGAAACAGGTCGAGGCGGTGGCGGCTATTGCTCAACGGAACAACGGACACGTGAAAGTCAAAGAAGCAGTGCGTATTCTGAAGGCCGCCGACATCTTGAAAGCGAAGAAAGCATGGGGCGCTCTCTATTCTGTCATTCAGCGTAGCGGGAGATTTAAGAAAGTCGCACCCGGCGAATTCGAGCTTGTCGTTGACCAGAACGACTTCGTCAAGAACTGATTGCCTGACTGCGCAGCCTGTCACATCTTTAACTGTACGGTTACACACGGCATTCTGTGTCAAATGCATAATCACCAAAAATTTCGGTGGCACCGGAGAGCTTGCCTGAAGCTGGCACGCGAACACGCGCAGCTGGCGGTCGCTGTGATGCCGGCGCACGGCCCGCTCCAATTCCAGGCGCGGAAACAGCTGCGGCATTTGTGAGAAAATGCTACAGCGTTGCATCGGGTTGAGCGTCCTTGGGTTCATCTGGTTGCTTTCGAAAAGCTTCCGAGCCTGCCAGAGGCTCAGCCCCCAGGCGGAAGCTAATTTGGACAAGATAACTTTATGGCCATTCCAAGTCGAACCAAGTACGTAATCATCGGCGCTGGTGTACACGGCCTCAGCACTGCCTACCATCTCGCACTTGAACTCAAAGCGCGAAAGCGGGGAAGCGGCAACGATATCCTCGTCATCGATAAGACAGGCGTCGGGGCTGGAGCCTCCGGCATCGCCTGCGGCGTCATCCGGAACAACTACTACCAGCCCGCGATGCGTGAGCTGATGGCCCACAGTGTCGATGTGTGGGAGGACGACCCCCAAACCTACAGTTACCATTCGGTCGGCTACATGCAGATCAGCCCCGAAGTCATGCGCTCGGATGTCGCCTCCATAGCCGAGCAACAAAAGGAGATTGGCTATGACTCGGTCTTTATCGAGGGGGAAAAGAACTCGGCCGATTACATGAAATCCATCTTCGATGACTGGCAGGCCAAGGGCATTACGTCCGTGCTGCACGAGAAACGTGGCGGCTATGCCAACAACGTGAAGAGCATGCGCGGTCTAGCCGGTAAGGCCGAGGTGCAGGGGGTGCGCATTTTGACCGGCGCCGAGGTGACTGGATTCAAGACCACGAACAGCAGTGCCGCCGTTACCGCGGTCAAGACCGACAGGGGCGATATCGAATGCGACTATATCGTCGTTGCCGCCGGCCCGTGGATAAAGAAAATCTGGGAAATGCTTGAGCTGCCCAGGACCATTGGCGTGAAGGGCCGCGATGGGACGCCGCGGCAAGACGTCCCCATGTGGATCTTCTGGTTCCTGCAAGAGGGAACGCTGGGTGTCGATCCGGATTTGCAGAAAACGAATGACGGCGACATGCCCGCCGTAGTGCACGTGGATAGCGATGCACCACTCTATTCGGATGTGGACGGATCGCTGATTTCTGACAAGATGTGGGGCGTTTACTACAAGCCCGACTTCGATTTCGGCGGAATCCAGGGTGGCGCCATGCCGGTTAGGATTCCGGGTGATCCGGATACGGTGAAGGTCGACCCCTACGGCCTCAAGTCACTGGATTACCTTGTCGGCGACGAGTTCGCCCACATGTGGTGTTCCGCGCTGGCCCACTGCCAGAAGCGCTTTCAAGGGAAATTCAGGCACTACAAAAAAGAGCCCTCCGGCGGCATTGGCTCCTTTAGTCCCGACAGCTTCCCGGTCTTTGACGTCTTCCGCGACAACTGTTACATCATCGCCGATTCCAACCACGGCTATAAGATGATCGGCGTCGGGAAACTGGTCGCCGCGGAGATCTGCGGAACGCCCAGCGCACTGCTCGAGCCGTTTCGTTTTTCTCGCTACGCCGAGGGCAAGCCGCACCCGGTGTCGAATAGCCCGTTTCCGTGGAGCTGAGAGCCGGGCTGTGTTAGCCTGTACTCCTACGCAGAACAAGAGCATTGGAAGGATAACACCATGACCGACTTAGAAAGTTTTGTTGACGCGCCAGACCGGGACAAGCTCGTCGCGGAAGTCCGCAAGAAGATTGACGAACTTGGGGTCACCTACATTTATTACCAATTCGTGTCCGTCACGGGCCGCATCATGGGCAAGGGAGCGCCCGCCGATCACTGGGAAAAGTTCGCTGAGCGTGGCTTCCAGCTGGTTTATGGCTCGACCGCGAACCTTTTTATTGACCGTTCCAAGAAGTATATCGGTTACGGCCCCGAGGAGTGGGAACTGGTCGGCATTCCCGAGCCGGAAACGTTTGTTCAGCTTCCCTGGGACAAGCGCGTCGCGCGGGTGTTCTGTACGCTGTTCCGCGGCCGCGAACACCTGGACGATCCCGGTGCGTTTCTCACCTCCGACTGCCGGGGCAACCTGCGGCGCATCCATGAGGAATTCAGCAAGAAGCACGGCCTGCATCTGCGTGTTGGCGCCGAGCCCGAGATGATGTGGCTAAAACGCGATGAAAATGGAAAACCGGCGGGCGGTTTCAGCAAGCCCTATTGCTACCACATCGATCAGTTCGAGTCGTTGCGCCCGGTGTACATGAAGGCCATCGAGTATAGCCGCGCGATGGGGCTCGACATTATCCAAGGAGACCACGAGGATGCGCCGGGCCAGCTCGAACTGAACTTCATGTTCGATGAGGCGCTGCGGAACGCCGACCGGCTCACGACCTTCCGGCAAATCTGCGCACAGGTGGCGCGCGAGCACAATATCATCGCCTGCTTCATGGCGAAGCCGTTTATGAATGTGTCGGGCTCCGCGTGCCATACAAACATCTCGTTGTGGCGCGGCGGCGAGAGGGAGCTGAACCCTATCGGCAACGATCCCCTCCCCGGCATGGAGGAAAGCTTTAGCTTCACTCAGGGCGGCGAGAACACCTTCCTGCCGGACACCGCCAACCCGAGACAGCCGGGTCAGACCGGCCTCCATGCCGTGGCCGGACTCCTCGAGCATGCGCGAGGCCTCACCGTGCTTGGGTGCTCGACGGTCAACTCCTATCGGCGTCTCCTGGACTTCGGCTTCTGGGCCCCGCTGTACGCGAACTGGGGTTACCAGAACCGCACCACCGCCGTGCGCAACTCGGCACCGGGACGTTTGGAGTACAAGGTGGTCGATTCGATGCATAATCCCTACCTGCTGGTGGCCGGAATGCTCAAGGCCGTCGATGACGGCATCAGTCGCAAGCTTGACCCAGGACCGCAAGAGCAGCGCAATATCTACGAGGTCATGGATGAGGTCAAAGGGAAGTACCCAGCGCTGCCTATGTCGTTGGGCGAGGCGCTCGATGCCTTTGAGCGGAACAAGGTCGTCAGGGAGGCGTTGCCAGGTGAGATGTACAAGGTGTTCATGGAATATAAGCGTGACGAGTGGGACCGGTTTCTGGCCACCCCCACCGAGTGGGATGTCGACAACTATATGGACTGCCTGCCCTGACCGGCGAGGAGGTGCGTAATGTGCGGAATTGCCGGAGTTGTTCATCGGGGTGAGAGCGCGAACATAGGGCGGGAGTTGACCATGATGCTGCAGGCACTCAAGCATCGCGGTTGCGACTCGGCCGGCTTTGCGCTCTACGGCGACCCCAAGGCGGATCAACACGTCATGCGTTTCAAGGTGGCGGAACAGGAAGACGTAAAGAAGGGCTTCAATATTTTCCGCCTGATGGAGAAACGCAAGGCCGCAGTCGACGAGCGCATGGCGGAGATGGGCGCCGAGATCGAATCCATAGAAAAAGTCACTGAGTACACCTATCGCTATGTCTTCCGCTTCGATGGCGATTTACGGCGCTTCGCAAACTACATTGAAGACATCGAGGACGTCGAGATTTTTTCGATTGGGCACTCACTCGAGCTGATCAAGGACCTAGGCGACGCCGATCTCGTGTCTACTCAATATGGGCTGCGCGATTTCGAGGGCACGCACGCAATCGGTCACACGCGCATGGCGACCGAATCGGACGTGGATATTCGATCGGCACATCCCTACTGGGCCTATCCGTTCAGCGATGTATCGGTGGTACACAACGGCCAACTCACAAACTACTGGAATAGCCGGCGTGCTCTCGAGCGCCGTGGCCACCGCTTCATGTCCGACTGTGATTCCGAGTTGATCGCAGTGTACCTGGCGGACCAGATGGACCGCAGCGGTGACCTCAACGAGGCCATGCATCGGTCGATCTCGGAACTGGATGGGGTGTTTACCTATATGGTCGCCACACAAGACAAGCTAGGGATTGCGAAAGACGTGCTGGCAGCCAAGCCCCTGGTGCTTTACGAGAGCGACACCTTAGTCGCGCTCGCGTCAGAAGAGGTGGCGATCCGCTCTATTTTCCCGCATGAGATAGACACCTATGATCCTTACGAGGCGGAGGTACGCGTATGGAACGGCTAGAACAGGAACAACTCTCGCACGGTATGGGGATGCATACCGAGCAGCTCGCTGGGCGCACACAACAGATCTTTTTCTCCCCCGAGGAAGAGGAGAACTTCACTTATCCTTCTTCCTATGAGGTCGATTTCAGTAAGCGGGCGGAGCTTGACGCGGCCAAACTCGACAGCAAAACAACGATCAACGCCGAGATCCGGGAACTAATGAGCGAGGGATACGGCAGCATCGTTGTCAAGAACCCGGGTGCGAAGCATTCGCTCGGGGTTGGCATCCTCAATCGTCTTCAACTTTCTTTCGAGGGCAGCCTCGGTTACTTCGGGGTCGGCCTGATCGATGGCCCCAACGTGAGAATCTCCGGCCGTGTTGGCTGGTCGTGCGCCGAGAACATGATGGCGGGCACGGTGGTAATCGAGAAGAACGCGGGTTCCACCTTCGGGGCTGCCATCCGTGGTGGTGACCTCGTCTGCAAGGGCGATGTCGGTAGTCGAACCGGCATTGACATGAAGGGTGGCACCATCATCGTCGGCGGACGCAGCGGTGCCTTCAGCGGCTTTATGATGCAACGCGGACGTATGATCATTCTAGGCGATGCTGGCGCGAATTTGGGTGATTCCATGTACGACGGCACAATCTATGTGGGTGGAAGGATTGACAATCTCGGCGTCGATGCGGTAGAGGGCGAAATGACCGAGCTCGATGTCGAGTGGCTCCGGCGCAAGCTTTCGCTTTACGGCCTGGAGGCGCCCAGGGGGGTCGAAAACATGACCAAGATCGTGGCTGGCAAGAAGTTGTGGAACTACGACAGCCTCGAACCGGCGGAAAAGAAGCTGGTGCTTTAGCGCACCAGAGGTTGAACTGTGGTGTAAGGAGAAAGATGGGATGACTAGCCGGGCAAAAGGACAGCAGCAGGTGCGAAATTCTAAACGAGACAGGCACAACTTAGGGCATAGCTCGATCTTCCCTCCCGAGGTGATTGACGACATCCACGTCAAGGCCGAACTCGGCCGTTATCGCATGCGAGGGTTTTCCATCTTTAAGAAGATTCCGAGTTGGGACGATCTCACCTTCTTGCCCGGCACGCTGACGCGCTTCGTGATCGAAGGCTATCGTGAAAAGTGCGCTACGAAGACTGTGCTAGGTCCTCGATGCAAACGGCCGCTGGAACTCGACATTCCAGTCTATATCACGGGCATGAGTTTCGGGGCGTTGAGCTACGAGGCGAAAACAGCTCTGGCGCGCGGCGCCACGATGGCAGGAACGGCAACCTGCTCTGGCGAAGGCGGCATGCTTCCCGATGAGCGCCGCTACTCGGAAAAGTGGTTTTACCAGTGCATTCAGTCGCGCTATGGCTTCAACCCCCATCACCTGCTTCTCGCCGATGGCTGTGAGTTCTTTATTGGTCAGGGTTGTAAGGTCGGTCTCGGCGGGCACTTGATGGGACAGAAGGTTTCCGACCAGGTGGCGGAGATGCGTTCGCTGCCAGCCGGTATCGATCAGCGTTCACCGGCGCGTCACCCAGACTGGCTCGGGCCGGACGATCTGGCGCTCAAGATACAGGAGATCCGCGAGGTGACCAACTCGGAGATCCCAATTCAATTGAAACTGGGCGCCGCGCGCGTATACGACGATGTGCGCATGGCTGCCAAGACAGATCCCGACTGCATCTACGTGGACGGCATGGAGGGCTCGACCGGCGCCGGCCCCCATTTGGCCACCGAGGAAACCGGCGTGCCTGGTATTGCCGCGATCCGGCAGGCGCGCAAGGCGCTCGACGACGTCAACAAAACAGGAGAGATCTCTCTGATTTATGCCGGCGGCATTCGAAATGGCGGTGATATTGCCAAGGCGCTTGCGCTGGGCGCCGACGCGATCTCGATCGGGCATTCAGCGCTGATGGCGTTGAACTGCAACAAAGATATCCCCGAGGCCGATTTCGAGAACGAAGTCGGAGTCGAGGCCGGTTACTGTTACCACTGCCACACGGGCCGTTGTCCGGTGGGCGTGGCGACCCAGGACCCGGAGCTGCGCAAACGGCTCAACCCGGATGAGGCCGCCGAGCGTGTCTACAACTTTCTGCACACGCTCACTATCGAGTGCCAGATGCTGGCGCGCGCCTGCGGCAAGACCAGCGTCCATTCGCTCGAACCCGAAGATCTGGCCGCCCTCACGATGGAAGCCTCCGCCTTGGCACAGGTGCCCTTGGCGGGTTCGCAATACACCGTTGGACGGCCCGACATGACGCGCTACTAAAGGAGACTCGTACGATGGTGAAGAAAGATGAAAGTACGGCGGGCGCCGCGGCCGAGCAGTGGAATGCCGGCGGAAGTGAAAAGGAGGCTGGGGACTTCCGCTCCCAGCGCGGCCAAGAGATCGGCCAGCACATCGGCTACCGCTACGATGTCAATCTCCTGCCCGATTACGCCCGTCTTACGCCATTCTTGAAGAAGTACATCGAGATCATGGGTTGGAAAGATCTCAATTGGCTGGAAGACGTGCACCTTGGATTTGAAGAGGGCCATCCGGCGGTCTTTGACCGTAACATTAACGGTTGGGTGAGGGTGCCGGAGAACATGAATCTTCCCGAAGACCAGCAGGATAGAGACATGTCTGCGCGCGAGCTGCTAGTCAAGTTTCAGATGTCCCCGCGTCACCCGCTTGTGGACTTGAACAAGGCCTACCGCAAGTTCTGATTCCCAGCAGGCTCGCGGGAACCCGCCTCTGGCATCACGGCCGCGGAAGAGCGGCTCTCAAGACCTCAGGCGCGGGTCCGCGTCTTCTCGGGATCGTAGAATGGAATCCGCTCCACGGTCGCCGCGCACGAAACGCCGTCGCCCCGCAGCTCGAGGCTGACGCCGATGCCAGCCGCCTCCGGCAAGAGGTGAACGAGCGCCAGAGACTTCGTCATGCGGTGCGAATAGGCCGGGCTGTTGACCACGCCGACCTCGCGGCCGTCGAGGAACAGCCTCTGACCGCCCGCCAGAATGTCGTCGTATTCGGCGACGATGCCCGCCAACTTGATCTTCTCCTTGCCTTGAGCGGCGAGCACCGCGCCCTTGCCCCGGTAGTCGCTCTTGCGCGACAAGGCCCAACCCAGGCCAACCTCCCAGGGCGTGTTTTCCTTCGTCATGTCGTACGGATAGAACAGAAGCGCGGCTTCGACCCGGATCTTGTCCAGGCAGGTGAACGAGCAGGGCATGATGCCCATGGGCTTGCCGTGCTCGAGAATCTGGTCCCAGATGTCTACGATGGCATCCGCGTTGGCGAAGATCTCGTAGCCTCGCTCCCCCGAATAGCCGGTGCGGGAGATGACACACCTGTGCCCGAACAGTTCGGTCTCCTGGTGGTGAAAGTACTTCAGGCTGGCCAGCTCGATTGGCGTGTGTAGGTCGAGCAGCGCTAGCCCCTTCGGCCCCTGCAGCGAAATGTCGTGCAGCAGGTCGTCGAACTCGATCTCGGCGTTCTTGCCCCGCGCGGACTCCTCCAGCCGCTCCATGGTCTCGCCGCTGCCGTGCACCACCAGCCACTTGTCGCCACCCATGTTGAAAATGATGGCATCGTCGCAGATCGTGCCCTGTTCGGTGAGCACGGGACCATAACGGGATTTGCCCGGATAGACCGCCGCCATGTTGTGGGTGATGACGTGCTCGACCACCATCAGCGAGTCCGGCCCGCGCACGTGGACCTTCTTCAGCCCCGACACGTCGAACAGCCCGGCCGCGGTGCGCACGGCATCGTGCTCGTCGCGCGCATCGGTCGCGTAATTCCAGGGCGCGCCCATGCCGTTCCAGTCTCCGAGGTCCGATCCCAAGGCCCTGTGGCGGCCGGCAAGCGCCGATATTCTCGTGCTCTCGCTCATCTCAATCCTCCCCCATGTTCCAATCGGCGGTCACGACTGGCTTCAATCCAAGTGATTCTCCAGGGCGCCGGCCACTTCAAACAGGTCGAGGGTCGTGCCATGGGTGGCGACGTTGAAGATCGGCGCCTCGGGATCAGTGTTGACGGCGATGATGGTCTCCACGTGCTTCATCCCGAACAAGTGTTGCACGGCTCCGGAAATCCCGAGCGCGATGTAAATCTTGCAGTTGGATGCCACCTTGCCCGACTGCCCCACCTGATGAGCGTTGGGCAACCAGCCGGAATCCACGATGGGCCGCGAGCAACCAAAGGTCGCGCCCAGTCGCTCGGCCAGCGCGGCAAACCGGTGCAGATTTTCCTTGTCCTGGATGCCTCGGCCCACGGCAAGAATGAACTCCGCCTTCGAAACGTCGACGTCGGCTGGCGGGGCTTCCTGGTACTCGATGTGCACGGTCGAGGGCTCCACGCCCGACAGATCGACTTGGGCCGCGTTCACCTCCGCCGATCCGCCGCCCTCCGGCGGCTTGAAGGTAGCACCCCGCAAGCTCAAGGTAACGACCCCCTTGCCCGCGAAGCCCAGCTCCAGGTTCACCTTGTTGCCATAGCCGCCGCGGGTCGCGATCACCTGGCCGCTCTCGACGTCCAGGGCGGATACGTCGCTGGCGAAGCCGCTGCCCAGGCGCGCGGCCACCGCCGCGGCGTAGGCCATCCCGCTGACCGTGTGGCCGATCAGGATGACCCGCGGCCGGCGCTTGGCGCCGAGCTGGCAGACGGCCTCCTCGTAGAGGCTGGCGTCGAAGTGGGGCGAGCCGCTATCGACGGTGATGATCTCGTCGACGCCTTCGAGATTGGCCTGCCGTGCCAGCTCGGCGCCACCGTTGCCGATCACGGCGGCCAAGACCGGCCCGCCGAGCCGGTCTTTGATCGCAACGGCGGCCCCGATCATCTCGCCCGTGATGTCACACAGCTCGCCTTGCAGGTGTTCGGCCACGACGAGAATCCCGGACATGGCCTAACCTCCTCGCTTCTCGCGGATGATCTCGACAATCGCCGCGGCGGTCTCGTCGGGGCCGCCCTCGAGCATCCGCGCCTTGGTTTGCACCGGCTTGTACATCCGCCGCACGACATAGGAGCCGCCGTCGATCGCCGGCGCGCCGTCAAGCACCACCAGCGGCTTCATCTTGGCCTTCTTGATCATCCTCATGGTCGCGTAGCGCGGCATGTTGATTCCGGTCTGGACGGTCAGAACGGCCGGATGCGCCGTCTGGAACCTGTGCCGCGCGCCGCCTTCCAGCTCGCGGGTCGCCGTCAGTTTCGGCCCGCCGTCCCAGTCTATCTCGACGATGGCCGCCGCGTGCGGCAGGCCAAGAATGCGGGCCAGCGCGATGCCGGTGGAGCCGTGGGCCTGATCGCTCGACTGCACGCCGGCAAATATCAGATCGGGCGTCTCTTGGAGCGCAACCCCGGCGAGCGCCCGGGCGATGGTAACCGGACCGGCGCCGGTCAGGTCATCGTTCCATACCCGGACAGCCCGGTCGGCGCCCTTGGCCAGCACCTTGCGCAAGCTGACCTCGGCGTCTTCCGGACCAACAGCGACCGCCACCACCTCGCCGCCGCCTAGCTTCTCCACGGTCAGCAAGGCCTCCTCGAGGCCGGCCTCATCCCATTCATTGAGGACAAATTCGAGGTGTTCAGGCCGTACATCGCGGCCATCCTCGGTGAAGGCGTACTCGTCGCCCAGCACAGCGGCGTGCTTGATCGCGACTAGGATCCGCACGCCCTCCTTGACCGGCCGCTCGTATGTCTCGAGGGCGGCCGGTGCGACCGGCGCGATGTGGTCCCAGTCCATCCGCGCCAAACTGGCCGCCGGGGGAGCAGGGGGAGCCGCCGGCGGCGCGGCGGGCGCTTCCGGCATCTCCGCCGCTCGTACGGCTTCCGGGGCGTCTTGGGCGCCTGCAGCGGGGGGCGGCTCTTGCATCCCTGGGGACGGCGCCGGATGTTCTACCGGGACTTGCGGGAGGCGTGCGGCCAACACCTCCTCCAGGCGCGCCGTAACCACCTCGGCGACCCGGTTTGCCACTGCGTCCGTGATCCGTTCAGCAAGGGAAGGTACGTCCTTCAGCGACAGGCTTTTCAGCTCGATGGCCTCGGCCACCAGTTCGGCGAGGTCCTCGACCACGAAGTCCTTTTCGTGTCCGCTGGTCTTGCGCGCGTCCTCGAACATAGTCAGATCCTTCGGGCAGCACGTGACAAAAGTATCAATATCGCCGAGCGCCGCCGCCTCGTGCATGCGGTTATCGGAGGGCTTCTCGAGCCCCGCTGTGTCAGGAATCCAGATGCGGCCACCTCCGGCGCCGCAGCAGAACGAATTGTCCCGATTGCGCGGCATCTCGACAACCTCGCAGCCGATCGCCTTCAGCACCTCGCGCGGCGCCTCGTAGTCGCCATTTAGGCGGCCCAGGTGACAGGGATCGTGGAAGGTGATCCGCTTGCCGAGCGGCTTGACCACCTCGAGTCGGCCATCGCGCAGCAGATCGACCAGCAGGGCCGTGTAATGCTCGATCGGCGCGACCTCGCCGAACTCGGGATACTCGTTCTTGATGGTGTTGTAGCTGTGCGGGTCCGTGGTGATGATCTTGGAGAATTTCTTGCACCCGGTCATTTGCTTGAGGTTGTGGTCGAGCAGGCTCTGGTACAAGCCTTCCTCGCCGACGCGACGGACATCGTTGCCCGCGGTGCGTTCGCCCTCGTGAAGTAAAGCGAAATCGGTCCCGGCGGCGCGCAACAGCCGTGCCACGGTCCGGCTGACCTTCTGGTTCCGCGGGTCGAAGGAGGCGTAATCACCGACAAACCACAGGACCTCGGCCGGTTCCTTCCGGATGTCCTTGACCTCGAACTCCAGCTCCCGGGTCCAGGCAGAGCGCTTGCGGGCGTTTTCGCCGAAGCTGTTGCCGGTGTTGCTGATGGTGACGAGCGTTCCCTGAAGCAGCGGATCCATATCGCCGCGCTCAACCAGCTGGCGGCGCATTTCGACGATCATCGTTGGATGCTCGATACCGACTGGACAGATCTCCTGGCAGGCGCCGCACCCTTGGCAGGCCCAGAGCGTTTCCGGCTCGATCACGTCGCCAATCAGCTCGACGCCTGCCATGGGCCGACCCTGGGCCTGGTCGTTGTGTAGGCGGAGATCGAGGATCAGGTCCCGGGGGCTGAGCGGATAGCCGACCGTGGTTGCGGGACAGGCCTCGTGGCATCGCCCGCAGTTGGTGCAGGCGTCGAAATTGAGCATGTCCTTCCAGGAGAAGTCGGCGACGGTGGCGATGCCCACCGTTGCCCCACCGTCCCGCTCCCCGGGCAGACGCTGGAAGGCCTTCCCGTCGCGCACCGCAAGCGAGCCCACTACCGCCAGCATGTGCTTCGTCTTGTACCAGGGAATGGCTGCCGTGAAGGCCAGTCCGAGCACGCCGTGCAGCCACCAGTTCGCCCCCCGGATCGCGGCGGCGGTTTCGGGCGCCATGCCCAGGGCGGCGAACGTCTTGGCCAGGGCATGGCCCACCGGAGACCAGGCGGCCCAGGCGGGCTGATCCATGAGAAGGCGAACACCTTCCTGCAGGAAGCCGGTGAGTTCGATGACCAGCAGAACACTCAGGAAAATCCAGTCCTCGATGCGCCATCCGGCCGCCTCGGGGCGCAGTTCGCGCTCGCCCTGATAAGCGCGCCGGTAGTCAAGCTTGTCCAGGTTGAAAGCGGCCCGCCGCACCATCATCATGATGATTCCGGCGATCAGGCCGAGATTCCCGATGTCCAGGATCAAGCTATACCAGAGATAGAAATCGCCCTTCCAGAAGGTGATGTCGAAGAGCGGATTCAGGAAGTCGTATTCCAGGGCGATCGTGAGCGTGCCTATCACCGACACAACAAAGCCGAGAAATATGCCCGCATGGGCCAGGCCCGCGTAATGGTCGCGCCGGACCAGGGTGCGGTGCGACAGCAGATCCGCGGCCATGCTCCGAAGCCCGGCCCCAATATCGAAAGGTACGGAAATCTTTGCACCGCGCGTGTACTTGGCGAGATGTCGCCAGCAGCCCCACACGAACACGCCGGTCGCTATCAACCCCGCCACGTAAAACAGCGCGACCGCGGGCGTTCCCAGTGACCAAAAGACTTCGCGTGTTTCCACAAGACTCCCGGATGCCTGTCGTTAGGATGCGCGCCCTGTTGCAACGGAGGCGGCCTGCCGGCGGATCACCGAAACGCCGCTTTCAAGCACCACCATCCGCCGCGAGAAAGCTCTCGCGCACTGCGGCTCGCCACGCGGTGAGAAAACCGGGCTAGGACTGGCGATCGCTCAGCTTGGGGAAGGTCTCGTGGCCCCAAATCTGGCGTTCGCGGATCCACGGCTGCGCAAGCTGCGGGTTCGGGGATTCGAACTCGCGGGCGATCCGGTGGCCGTCGAAGATGGCGTCGGCCATCAGCCGCGGCGCGTAGCAGTCTCCAGCCTGATAGATGGCCTGGATCTCGTTCTCCTCCCACTCCGGCTTGCGCTTTTTGAGTTCACCGTACAATTCCGCGTTGGGAACGCGGCCCGAGGCGACGATGATGCTGTCGTACTCCAGCTTGAGCACATCGGTGCCGGCGCGCCGCGGCAGCTTGCCCTTTACCGGGCCGGCCTCCCGCTTGTAGCCGTCGCGATAGAGATAGTAGACGGTCGCCACGCCCGGCTCCACGGACTCGACCCAGTGCGCGGTGTGTTCATGGATGCCCTTCTCGTACATCATACGATGCAGGTTCGGGGCCTCTAGTGTGAAGTCGGTATAGGGCCCGACCGATCCAAGCGAAGTAATGATGACAACTTTCTTTCCCTGGTCGGCCACCAACTCGGCCATGGAGACGCCTGTGAAATAGCCGTCTCCGTCGAGCACCAGCACCCGGCCGCCGACCTCCTTGCCGGCCATGACCTGCTCCGGCGTGCAGATATGCGGCAGAGAAGCGTCGATGCCTGGAACCGGCTTGTGAGTGACGCTGCCGACACCATCTGTCGACCAGTGTGACCCGGCTGCAATCACCACCTTGTCGGCGCCGTAGTTCAGCACCTCCTCCGCCGTCATCTCGCCAATCCCGGTGTGCACCTCGACGTTCTTCAGCTTGTCGAGTTGAATCTGCCGGTAGGTGATGACCCGGCCCCATTCCGTGAGTCCGGGGTAACGCATGATGTCCTTCACGCATCCGCCGATTTCGGCCGTCTTTTCGCGCAAGTGCACGCTGTAGCCGCGCTCGCCAAGGACGCGGGCGCACTCCATGCCCGCCGGCCCGGCGCCAACCACCAGCACTGAGCAGGGATTCTTCGCCGGCTCAAATTTCTCCGGGTGCCAGCCGCGCCGATATTCCTCGTTGGCGGTGGGGTTCTGAGTACAGATCATCGGCGGACCGCCAATCTCCCACCGGGAGATGCAAACGTTGCAGCCGATGCACTCACGGATGTCCTCGACCCGCCCCTCGTCGATCTTGTTCGGCAGGAAGGGATCGGAGATCGAGGGCCGGGCCGAGGCGATGATGTCGAGCCGCCCTTCGCGGACGTGCGCCGCCATGTCGTCGGGGCTGGTCTCCCGGCTCACGCCGAGCACCGGAACCTTCGCCAGCTTCTTCGCCTCGTTCGTCCAGGCGCGCTGATGCCCCGCCTTGTAGAATCGCGAGGGACCCGCGTCCTCGCCCCATTCGGCGATGTCGCCGACGTTGAGGTCCCAAAGATCGACGAGGCCTTCCCGGTCCACCATCTCGATGAAACTCAGACCGTCCTCGTCGACCTCGATGCCGTCCGAGCCATAGAGCGTGTCGATGGCAAAGCGGGTGACTATGCCGCAGTTATCGCCAACGGCCTTCTTGACCGCCTCCAGGCTCTCCATCCAGAAGCGGGCGCGGTTCTCCAGCGAACCGCCGTATTTGTCGGTCCGCCGGTTGTAGAATTTGGAAAGGAACTGCAACGGCAGGTAGCTGTGCCCGCCGTAGACGTAAACGAGGTCGAAGCCGGCCTGTTCGGCACGCTTTGCCGCATCGACGTACATCTGGATCAGGTCCTTGATGTCGTCCTCATCCGCCTCGTGACCGTAACTCAGGTGCTCAAACTCCGAGGCGTAGGAGCTCGGTCCGCGGGGCACGGCCCTGGATTCCATGCACGGCGCATGCGCGCCGCCGTACCACAGCTCGACCCCGGCAAGTGCCCCATACTGGTGCAGCGAATCGGTGAGGTGCCGCAGGTTGATCACGTCCCCTTCGTCCCAGAGCCGCATGGAGACGCGGTGCGTGTCGTCGGACTCCGGATGGATCGAGCAGTACTCGGTGCAGCAGGCGCCCCATCCGCCCTCTGCCTTCGTGACCCGGTTAGCGGCTTGCGTGCCGGGCTTTTCCGAGCCCGAGCCGATACAATGCGGAATCTGATAAAAACGGTTCTTCATGGTCTTCGGTCCGATCTGAATCGGCTCGAAGAGGATGTCGTGTTTCGGATCCCGTGGCATACTCAGTTTCCCTGCTAACTCGTGATTCTTAGCGATTACTAAGCGCTGATCGTCGCGGCCGAGCACCGCTTACACATCGGAATTCAGATCCTCGCCGGTCTTTCACCTTCGGCCTGAAAGAAGGTGACGCCAATTCCAGCCAATATGGATCCGGAAAATCAGGAAAAGACACTCTGACGATGCCGCATCATCCGGCGTCCGCAACCTGAACTCCGCAGAAAACTTCCGTCTGGACAAAACATGATACTATCATCGTCCAGACCAGTCAAGGGTAGCTACCCAAGATTGTCGTAGCCCAATAGAAATGTCCCCCTCGGTAGCCCAGTAGAAATGTCCCCTTGGTTTTGTTGTTTGTAAGTCTGTGAGAGAGTACCGTCGTCGGGGCTGTGGGAATCGCTCTAGCGATTTCCAAGGGACGGTGGAAAGGGTGGGAAACCTGTCGCTGCGATGCGAACCCTCTTCGCTGCTCGCTGAGGTTTTCCACGCTTTCCATCCGGCCCGTCATTTCCATAGCCCTTCCCTTTTATGTCGTCGCCGCGCGTTTTTTCGATCGCAGCGACTTGCGCCAGGGGTGGTCCGCCGGTGGCTTTTTGCCCTGCCGAGCCGCTCGTTGCTTCGGCTCGGGACGCGCCTTCGGCTGCGGCCGCGCGATCTCTTCAAAAGCTACCGCGCGGCTCTCGTAGACCACTTGCAACTCGCCCTCGCGCGCTTGCTGCACGGTGACTCTCGCGCCTGACCCCAGTGCTTGATTCCGCTTCGGTTTCAACTGCAGAAAACGGTTCTCGAATCGTACCACCCGGTCGCCCGATACCACCCGCTCGGCCTCCAAGCAGAACACCCACTTGAAGTCCAGACGCTTCGATAGGCGCCGATGAAAGTCCGCTCCAGCCGACGGCTCACAGCCGAACTTGGCGTTGTGCTCGGGCAGATACTGCTCGTCGAGATAGCGGTTCGCCGCCTCGTAATCGGCAATGCCTTGCAGTCGCATCTTCTTGATCAAGCGGTCTTGATGCGTGCCGTGATGGCGCTCCACCCGGCCCTTCGCTTGTGGTGACGAAGCGGCAATGATAGCAATGCCCAGCTTGGCGCACATGCGTCCGAACTGCGTCTCGGGCTCGATGCCTTCGATCGCTTCACGCGAGGTCGGCTGGCGCAGGTAGACGTTCTTCCAGTCGCAATACAACGCCTTCGGAACGCCGTACTGACGCACCCAGGCTTCGAGCAAGTCGGCTGCTGCCCAAGTCGTTTCCTCGCCCGAGAAGCGGCACAGCGCCACCCCGGTGGCATCGTCGACGAAGTTCATCATGCAACCTTTCGGCCCGCGTCCTTCGAGCCAGTCGTGGTCCGAGCCGTCGACCTGGATCAGCTCGCCAAAGTGTGCTTTGCGCTGTCGCCGCGAGCGGTGCGGCTTGCGTTTGCGGCGGCGGCTCCATAGGCCGGCGGCGAGCATCCAGCGCCGCAGTGTTTCGCGCGGCACTTCGAGGCCCTGATCGGTCGCCAGGTGTTCCGACGCCAGCGTCGGCCCAAAGCGCTCGTGCGGCTCGCCCGAATAGTTCTCGCGCACGAACGCGAGAACCTGCTCGCGTCGCTTGTCATTGGCTCGGTTCGAAGCGCGGCCGACGTTGCCATGCACGAGAGTTTTGCTTCCTCCCTCGCCGTAACGCTTCTTGAGCCGCTTCGCCTGGCGGTAGCTGAGCTCCAGCAGCTCGGCCGCTTCGGTCAATTTCAGCTCTCCTCGTTTCACTCGGTTCAGCACTTCGCCGCGCCTCAACTCTTTATCGTTCATCCATGTCCTTTCCAATCTCGGCTCCTCCTTCGGAGCCTCAGATTAGGGGACATTTCTATTGGGCGCTACAGGGGATATTTTACTTAGGCTACAACAGGGTAGCTACCCAAGAGGGTGCGCGACACCGTGTCATTCTTGATCACTTGTCCTGAATGCGGCGAGCGAAGCGTCTACGAATTTCGGTTCGGCGGCGAAGTCCTGCAACGTCCCCAGCCGGGAGCGCCTGCGGAGGACTGGTTTCGCTACAGCTATGTCCGCCGCAACGAGATGGGCGTCCAGACCGAGTGGTGGTACCACCGCCTCGGGTGCCGCCGCTGGCTGCAGGCCCTCCGCGACACCAAGACTAACTACGTCGTGCGCACTTACTTCCCCGAAGAGAAGGAGAACGAACCCCTTGGGCACGGCAAAGGCTGACGGGAGCTTCTCGTTTCTCTTCAAGTCAGGTCCCTTCAAATCCCGGGTGATCCAAGCCCGGCCGGGCGATACCATCGCGGCGGCCATGTTTCGTTCCGGGATTCGGATTTTCACCCGCAGTTTCAAGAACCATCGCCCGCGCGGCCTGTTCTGCATGACCGGCAAATGCCCGAACTGCCTCATGAACGTGGACGGAGTTCCAAGCGTTCGGGTCTGTACAGCGCAAGCCCGGCCCAGGATGGAGGTCAAACATCAGAACGCCTTCCCTTCGCTCGGCTTCGACCTGCTGGCCGGTGCGCAAAAGTGCAGTTGGCTGATGCCGGTGGGGTGGTATTACAAGGCATTTACTCGTCGCCAAACATGGGCCGCGGTCGAGCCGTGGATTCGCAAAGCGGCAGGTGTGCATGGCGAATTGCTAATTCCGTGAACATTTCTTCGATTTCGCGAGCTTGTTAGGATCGTGACATGCGCGATCTGGCCGTCCTGTTTCTCCATCTGCTGGCGACGGTGGCCCGACTCGCCGGTCCTGGCGGCGCCCGTTCCGTGGTGGCCGAATCCGTGCTCGTCAAGCAGCAAGTGCTGATCCTCAATCGCTCCCGGAGACGTTCACCCAACCTTCGCCCTTCCGATCGCATAGTCGCCGGTTTGTGTGCACTCCTCATGCGTCCCCGCCGGTTGATCCGTTCTGCGATCGTCATGAAACCCTCGACGCTCTTGAGGCTCCATCGAGCGCTGACCAAGCGGAAATACCGCCAGCTCTTCTCCTCCGAGGTCTCGAAGAGGCCTGGCCCAAAGGGACCCGCCCAGGACGTCATGGCCGCCGTCGTCGACATGAAGCAGCGGAATCCGACCTGGGGTTGTCCACGGATCGCGCAACAGATCGCCCTGGCCTTCGGCATTCCCATCGATAAAGATGTTGTTCGGCGCATTCTCGCCGTTCGGTACCAGCCGGAACCAGATTCGTGTGGCCCCTCATGGCTGACTTTCCTCGGACATGCGAAAGAAAGCCTCTGGAGCATCGACCTGTTCGGTGCGAGTCAGCGATCTTGCGAAGCCATTGGGTGCTGCTGGTCATGGACCAGTGCACGCGGCGGATCGTCGGCTTCGGCATCCATGGCGGCATCGTGGATGGCAGAGCCTTGTGCTGCATGTTCAACCATGCCACTCGAGGGCATGCGACGCCGAAGTACCTCAGCTCCGACAACGATCCGCTGTACCGGTTCTACCAATGGCAGGCCAACCTGCGAGTGCTCTGTGTGACCGAGGTCAAGAGTGTTCCTTATGTTCCGATGTCGCATCCGTTTGTCGAACGGTTGATCGGCACCCTGCGACGAGAATGCTTGGATCGGATCCTGTTCTGGTCCGCGCCCGACATGGAACAGAAACTGTTCGAATTCCAGGACTTCTACAATGCTCATCGGGCGCATGCGTCGTTGGAAGGAGGGACGCCAGTCCCGAAACGGAAGGATGTCGCAACGCTCAACCGCTACCGATGGGAAGAGCACTGCCGCGGACTCTATCAGACGCCGATCGCCGCTTGAAATCTGAAAGCGAAGACGCTGGCTGGTGGGTCGCCTCGCCCGTGTTCGATGTCCCTCGCGTGACGGCCATCGCGAAACCGACGAGGTGCTTCAGCAGCACATCTTACGCCCGCCATCCTGACCGTGTTGAGGATGACTCCGGCTCACGCGACAAGAACAGCGGGCGATCTCTCAAGTTCTTACGAATTCGCCAGCCACAGCTTCGCGCACCAAGTTGCCGACGGCCTTGCCGCCGCTCATGCCAAGGGAGTTGTGCGTTCGTGGTCCCGACTCCGCCTCGTACTCGGCGACCCTTGCGAGATTGGACAACGGCCCCAACTCGTCCGTTGCCCGCCTCTCCTATCAGCCGACGACCGTTAATCGGCGGACGCTCTCGAGATCGGCCTGTGCTGCTTCTCTCGCCTTGGCAGCCTGAGCAAAGCGCTTGAAGGCAGTCATGTTTAGCTCGACACCCAGACCAGGCCGATCCGGCAGGAGCAGCTTGCCGCCTATCGATTTGGGCTCGTTCACGACGAGCTCTCTCCGCAGGGGCGATTCCGCAATGGCTGCGGGGAGGAGTTCGAAGTAAGGACAGTTGGGGGAGACCGCGGCCAGATGAGCCGACGCCGCGACGCCGATGCCGCTCTTCCAACAATGCGGGATGATCATCTTGCCTCGCTCGTGGGCCATCTTTGCGACGCGGAAGGCCTCGGTAATGCCGCCAACACGACCGACATCCGGCTGGACGATTTGCACCGCTCCCCGGTCCATGAGTTCGGCGAACTCGAATCGGGTCTGCAGCAACTCCCCGGCGGCGATAGGGATGGCGGTTGCTTGGGCCAGCCTAGCGTAGCCGTCGATATCGTCCGGCATAAGCGGTGTTTCAATGAAATAGGGATTGTACTTTTCTAGCCTCTGCAACACCTGGGCGGCTTCTTGCCAGTCGGTCCAGCAGTAGCCCACATCCACCATCAGATCGATCTTCGGGCCAACGACTCCGCAGCCGGCTGCCACTAGGTCCACGATCGCATCGTTGCTCTCCTGCAGCCCGTACTGAGCGAAAGGCCCTCGAATCAGAACTTCAAGCTTGACCGCCTTGAATCCCGACTCAGCCGCCCATTGAGTCTTGGCTAAGAGGCTGTTCCGATATTCGCGGAGTGTTCGCCCCGAGGGCAATAAGCTCGCGTAGGGTGTGACGCTCGACCTTTGGGCCTGGCTATCCAGTAACCGCCAAACAGGCTGACCAGCCGCCTTCCCACAGAGATCCCATACCGCCATGTCCAACGCGCCGAGCGCGCAGATTCCGGCGCCACGTCGGCCGACCAGGAAACTCTGGCGATACAGGCGGTTCCAGACGGCTTCCGGTTCAGCGGGGCTTTCGCCGAGCAGTAGCTCGGCCAAGCTCCGGTTGTAGGCGTTCGAACTGGGCGACTCGATAAGCGCCTTTATGACCCAAGGGTTCGACTCGACCTCCCCGATGCCGATTAAGCCTGTGTCAGTGTAAACTCGAACGACGGCGTCGTCTTGGGCCGTGTCGCAGTAGTCAGCGTCGCAATCAGGGACGACCAGAACGTCGCAGTCTACGCGGTCAATATGCATGTAATTCTCGCCTCACTGGGCTCAATGTGGGTGGACGGCCCCGGCATACGGGGGCCTCTCTGATAGTACGGCAGTGAAACGCTCTCGTCAAAGAAAATATTTCAGGCTAGAAACTGGTAGTATATTCTACTCACCAAGGAGCGGACGGAGAACCATTTGCCTGGAAACCGCAAGCGTGCCATGGCCTGCAAAGTAGCGGCGAACTCGCTCACGCTCGCCTGTCTCGGCCTCCTGCTGGCCCCACGCACCGGGCTGGCACAGATCGACTTCGCCAGGGACGTTCGGCCGATTCTTTCGAGCCATTGTTGGATGTGTCACGGCGCTGCGACGCGCATGTCGGATCTGCGTCTGGACCGTCCCGAGGCAGCTCTCAAGGGAGGCGCTTCGGGTACGCCCGCCATCGTTCCCGGAGACCCGGCCCGGAGCCGCCTACTCGTCCGAATAGCTGCGTCCGAGCCGGGCCAGCGGATGCCGCCGACGGGTCCGCCCTTGACTGCAGAAGAGGTCGAATTGATCCGGCGTTGGATCGAGGCCGGGGCTCAATGGCCCGACGAAGCTGTCCTTGAGAAAGAGAATGCGGGCGGGGAATCGCTGCGGCATTGGGCTTTTCGGCGTTTGCCGGAAGTTCCTCTGCCTCAGATCTCCAACAAGAGATGGGTCCGGACACCAGTAGATCGGTTTATCCTGGTGCGTCTTGAATCAGAAGGCCTTGATCCAAACGAAGCGGCTGGTAAAGCAAAGCTCATCCGCAGGTTGTATTTCGATCTGATTGGAATACCGCCCTCCGCCGACCAGATCGACGCCTTCGTCCGCAATTCTTCGCCCGAAGCCTACGAACGGCTGGTGGATGGGCTTCTGAAGAGCCCGCACTTTGGGGAACGCTGGGCTCGGCACTGGCTCGATGCCGCACGTTACGCCGACAGCGCGGGATATGAAGAAGACCGGCCGCGGCCCAATGCCTATCACTACCGCGATTTCGTCATTCGCGCTTTCAACGACGACATGCCTTACGACCGGTTCCTCCAACTTCAGTTGGCGGGCGACTTGCTCGAGCCGGACAAGCCCGAACTGATTACTGCAACCGGCTTTCTCACGGCAGGGCCTGAGGTCCGGCCGGATTTCGTCAACTTCCGCAAGAAGGACCGTTTTGACGAGCTGGACGACATGATCGCAACGGTAGGAGGCGTGATGCTCGGCTTGACGCTGGGCTGCGCTCGTTGTCACGACCACAAGTTCGATCCGATTCCTGTGCGCAACTACTACGGGCTCCTAGCGTTTTTCGACGGCACAGAGCGTTACGGGCACCCGCTCGAACCTTCCGAAGGCGCTCGATATGAGAGGCTGCTGATGGAATTCGCTAGCTGCTCCGAGCCTGCCAAGCGCGCGGTGGATGAATGGGTCGAAGCCCGCACGGAGCCCATTCGGCTGGAACGCATATCGAGCCTCGAGATTCCCGAGCAGGACAAGGCGCTGCTTCGGGCCCCCGGGGACAAGAGGAACGTCTCGCAGGCTGCGTTACTGGTGCGGTTCTCCGAGGACCTGAAGATCACCGACGAAGAGTTGCGAGGGCTCTTGAGGCCGGCTGAACGAGCTGTATGGGACTCGTTGTCGAGGGCGGTGAAGGAAATCGAGGCCACCAGACCGCCGGACATTCCTCGGGCGCTCGGAATCCGCGAGGGGGCTTCCAAAGAGACTCGACTTCTGGTGCGGGGCGATCCGGACCAGGAGGCGGAGGTGGTGGCGCCGAACGTCCTTGGAGCTCTGACTTGCGAGTCCGGTCAACAGAAGTCCTTGAATTCGCGAATCGACTTGGCGGAGTGGATGACGGACGTCGATTGCGGCGCCGGGTCTCTCGTAGCCAGGATAATTGTCAACAGGCTTTGGCAACACCACTTCGGACGGGGACTGGTCGGAACTCCCGGAGACTTCGGTACGCGCGGCGAGCCCCCTACTCACCCCAAGCTTCTCGAATGGCTCGCCGGCGAGCTCGTGCACGGTGGCTGGAGGTTGAAGCCGATCCACAGGCTCATCGTGACGAGCGCGACGTATCGCCAGTCCGGAGCATGGCACGAATCGCGGGCGGCGATCGATCCGGGCAACAGCCTTTGGTGGCGACGAGAGGCCAGGCGCCTCGAAGCCGAGGCTCTTCGAGACGCCATCCTCGCGGTCAGCGGCACGCTGAACCTGACTCCGTTCGGACCCTCTGTAAAGCCAAGGATTCCCTCAGAGGCGATCTACAACCCGGTGGAAGACTACGACCGATGGCCTGCGGACGTTCGGGACAGCCCGGCAACGTGGCGACGCAGCGTTTACGTGTTCATGAAAAGAGCCAACCTTTTCCCATTCCTGCAATCCTTTGGCGCGCCGCTTGCTATCGGGAGTTGCACCAAGCGAGACGCTTCGACGGGCCCTGTGCAGGCGCTCGCTCTGCTCAATGACGAGTTCGTTCGCGAGCAAAGCCGCTATCTAGCCGAGCGTGTGCTTGTCGAATCAGAGTCCGCCACGGCGGCGCGCGTAGAAACCGCGTATCGATTGAGCCTGGGCCGACCGCCCACCGGTGCGGAACTGACCAGAGGAGCATCATTCCTGAAGGACCAGACGCTTCAGTACGAGAACGACCTTGGGGAGCAGGCGGCGAGGCGCTCGCAGAACCGGATGCGAGCCCTTGCGGACTTCTGCCAGTCGTTATTTGCCTGCAACGAGTTCATTTACGTCGATTAAGAGCTGCAATGGGTTGCATCGATCACTCTCAAGCGCAACCGTGGAGCCGCCGCGAGTTTCTCGCCTGCACCGGCGGCGGTTTCGGACTACTCGGCTTGGCTGCGTTGCTCGGCGAGCAAGTGTCGCAGGCGGCGCAATCGGCGGGCGATTCTGCTGCACTGCCTGCCACGCACTTCGCACCACGGGCGAGATCCGTGATTTGGTGTTTCATGTATGGCGGCCCCAGCGGCATCGACCTGTTCGATCACAAGCCGGAGCTCGAGAAGCATCACGGAAGGTCCTACGCCGGGGCGGCGGAGTTGACGACGTTCTCGGGCAAAGTAGGCCCACTCATGCGGCCGCCCTTTGAGTTCCAACGCTATGGCCAATGCGGGCAGCCGGTTTCGGAGCTTTATCCCAACGTCGCTCAGCACGTGGACAGCATCGCCTTCCTGAAGTCGTGCCAGGTCGAAACCAATGTCCACGACCAGGCCTTATTTCAGCTCAACAGCGGAGTAACGCGGCTCGGTTTCCCGAGTGCCGGCTCCTGGATCACCTACGGACTCGGGAGTGAGAACCGCAATCTTCCCGGTTACGTTGTCATGTACGATCCGCGCGGCATCCCGGTCGGAGGGGAGCCCCTGTGGTCGTCCGGTTTTTTGCCGAGCGTCCACACGGGAACGGTGTTCCGCGCCGGGCCGAGCCCAATCCTGAATCTTGCGCGGCCGGACGGAGTGAGTGCCCCCGCCCAGCGACGTCAGCTTGATCTGATCGCCTCGATGAACGACGATCACCGTCGCGTTCGACCAGGAGAAGAAGACTTGGAGGCCCGGATCAAGAGCTTCGAACTGGCGTTCCGGATGCAAACGGAAGCGCCGGAGGCCGCGGATCTCTCGAACGAGACGGAGGAGACCAAGAGGCTCTACGGGATGCAAGAGCTAGAGAGCCGGACGTACGGATCCCAGTTGCTCATGGCCCGCCGACTTGTCGAGCGCGGAGTGCGTATCGTTCAGGTCTATAGTGGAGGAACGAACTCAGACTGGGATTCCCATTCTAAGATCGGGGTCAACCACCGCTTGAGGGCGCGCGAGACAGACGCGCCCATCGCGGGATTGTTGGCTGACTTGAAGCGTCTCGGATTGCTTGACGAGACACTGGTGATCTGGGGCGGAGAATTCGGACGGCTGCCAATGTCGCAGGGCGGCGAGGGACGCGACCACAATCCGCACGGCTTTCTCATGTGGATGGCGGGAGGCGGCGTTCAAGGCGGAATCAGCTACGGCGAAACAGACGAAATCGGATTTCGAGCAGCGGTGAATCCCGTGTCTATCCACGACATCCACGCGACGATCCTGCATCTACTGGGCGTCGATCATACGCGGTTGACCTATCGGCACAACGGCAGAGACTTCCGACTCACCGATGTTGCCGGGAATGTTATTAACGAGATCCTCACTTGAGTCTGGGCGGGGCGTTCCGCCGAGGTGAACATTGAAGAACGAGGCCTGTGCGGATGGGCGTCTCGCCCGCTCCAAATTCCTCTCCAGACTGGCCGCTTCAGCCGTTGTAGCTGTGGTGCTTGGAGGATCTCACGACATTGTCCGTGCGTCTGAGGCCGGCATTCGGTTTCGCGACGTGGCAGAGCAAGCCGGCGTAACGGCAATGACTCGTAACGACGCCCAAGGACACAAGTATCAAGTCGAGACAATGCTAGGTGGCGTAGCTGTTCTTGATTTTGACGGCGACGGCTGGATGGACGTTTACATGGTCAACGGCGCCTCGTTGCCGTCGTTGGAGAAGACCGGACCGGCGTATTGGAATTCCCTGTATCGCAATAACGGCGACGGAACGTTCAAAGACGCCACGCAGTCGGCAGGGGTGCAGGGCGAAGGGTATTCGATGGGCGCTGCGGTCGGTGACTACGACAACGATGGCTGGGAAGACCTCTACGTCTGCGGAGTGAACAAGAACATCCTCTATCGCAACAATGGCGATGGAACGTTCACCGACGTCACCGACAAAGCGGGAGTGACCGGTCACGACCGCGAGGGAAAGAAACTTTGGTCGGTCGCCGCTGCTTGGCTCGACTACGACAACGACGGCTTCCTCGATCTGCTTGTGTCGAACTACTGCGAGTGGTCGCCTGGCGCCGATCTTGTATGTGGCGGCATCAGCAGCGAGGCCCGGACATATTGTCATCCGGACTCATACCGCGGGCAGCCTCCACAGCTTTACCACAACAGGGGCGACGGCACTTTCACCGATGTCTCGCTCGAAGCCGGCGTCGGCGGCATCGTTGGCAAGGGCATGGGCCTGGCTGCCGCGGACTTCGACGGTGACGGCTATCAAGATGTCTTTATCGCTAATGACAATGCCCGCAATTTCCTTTTCCACAATCGGAGAAATGGTAAGTTCCAAGAGGTGGGAATCCCTTTGGGCGTCGCTTTCAACGGTGACGGCCGGTATATCTCGGGAATGGGCGTCGATTTCCGTGACTTCGATGGTGACGGCCTGCCGGACATCGTTATGACGGGGCTCAAACGCGAAACCTTTGAACTGTTCAGCAATGTCGATGGAAAATACTTCGAAGACGCCAGCGCCGCAAGCAACATGCTCAGCCTAAGTCGGCGATGGAGTGGTTGGAGCTGCGGTCTTGCCGACTTTGACAATGACGGGAGCCGCGACTTCTTTACGGCGAACGGCGGCCTCGACGTCGATGACCAGCAGCCGAACCGCATTTTTCGAAATACGGGTGACGGGCGCTTCGCTGACGTTTCTGATCAAGCGGGAGAAGATCTTCACACGCCCCGTCTGCACCGCGGCGCTGCTTTCGCGGACTTCGACAACGACGGTCGTCTCGATGTCGTCGTTACGGCCTTGAATGACCGCCCGGCGTTACTGATGAACGAGAGCTCGGCCGGTCATTGGCTGAAGCTGAAGCTGGAGGGCCGCCAGAGCAATCGCTCGGCGCTCGGGGCACGAATTGTGTGCCGCTCGGGAGGCTACTCGCAAGTGGCCTGGGTCGCCAACAGCGTGGGCTATGCCTCGGCCAGTGATTTGCGAGTTCACTTCGGATTGGGCGGAGAGAAGAGAGTCAAGGAAATCGAGATCCTCTGGCCATCGGGGGTCATCCAGAGGATGCGGGATGTTGCGGCCGATCAGATTGTGCGGGTCGTCGAATCGGTAGAGTAAGAGTAGATGATACCGCCCCCACTTTGATCTTCCGGTGTGGTAGTGGGTTGAGATGTCTGAGGCCAGCCAAAGCTCGGATTCGCGCGTAGCTCTCGTGACAGGCGCGGCCTCGGGCATTGGCGCCGCGATCGCGAGGCGGTTCGCAGAGGCAGGCGCGCGCGTAGTCGTGTTCGACGTTAATCTGCCAGGGGCTCAGAGGGTCGCGCAACAAATTGCCCTGCTGGGCAAGTGCCTTGCTATTGGGGGGGATGCAAGTCTGGAGACAGACGTTCGCCGAGCCGTTGACCGAACGATGGAAGCCTATTCTCGGATTGATGTCCTTGTTAATAACGCCGGTACCGAGAAAGAAGGAACTGTTACCCAGATGAGCGCCGAAACGTGGGACCGCGTGTTCGCAGTCAACCTAAGGAGCATGTTTCTTTTTGCAAAATACGCCATAGCGCACATGGATCGGGGCGGTTCGGTCATCAATATTTCGTCGATCGACGCTCTGGCCTCCTATCCCGGGCTGGCGGCATACGATTCTTCAAAGGCCGGTGTGTTGGCGCTGACGCGAGCGATGGCGATCGACCACGGCGAGAGTGGGATCCGAGTGAACGCGATCTGCCCCGGCTATACTGAGACGCCTCTTTTGCAGGCTTACTTCGATCGCGCCGACGAGCCGAGGCGAGCCAAGGCCGAGATCGAAGCGCTGCACCCGATCGGACGTTTGGGCCGTCCAGAGGATATTGCTGAAGCCGCGCTATTCCTTGCCTCCGACGCCGCTTCATTCATCACGGGGACGTACTTGGTCGTAGACGGCGGACTTACCGCGCGCGGCCACTGAAGTTTTGCGCCGAGGGCGCAGCGGGCTTGCGGGTCTCGTACTCAGAAACCAGGTAGGTGGCTGCAAAAACCAGTAGGCCGCCGGCGATTTGCGCGATGCCGGGGCGCTCGCCCAACGTCACGGCCGAGAGGATCACACCAAAGACGGAGAGCAGGTAGATAGAGACCGAAACCTGGCTGGCGGCGAGGCACTTCAGCACCCACATCCACAAAACCATCGCCCCTCCCCAGCTTACGGTTCCCAATATCAGCACAGCGGCCCAGGTGGAGCGCGAGTAATCGCTGAGATCGAACGAAGAGCGATTGTTGTTCACAAAGGCAATAGCCGCGCACAGCAGGGCGCCGACAACATAGCTGTAGACGAGCACCTCGAGTTCGCTGAAGCGCTCGAGAAGCGCTTTACTATACGCGTTGAAAAACGCGCTGCCCAGCCCCGCTAGAAAGATAACGACGTTTCCGGCCAGCAATGGAGCGGTGAGGATATCGGAGGTGAAATCCGACCAGGAGATGGCGACCGTGCCGCCGAGGGCCATGGCCAGACCGGATGCTCGCAGAAAGGTAAGCCGCTCGCTCAACATGACGACAGCCAAACCTGTCATGAGCACAGGGATCGTGAGCGACAGGATGGCGGCGTTCGAGGCCGTGGATCGAGCGATCCCCCAAGGCATCATCACCGAGGGCGGCAAGATGCCGCAGACGGCGAGCAAGACGAATTGCAGGATGGTTTTGCTCGGCCTGAACGACCGAGAGCGCGAAGGAAGCTGTCTTAACTCGCGCCACAAGAACGGGAGCAGCAGGAGGGTCGCGAACAAGAGAGTCCAGAAGCCCAACACGGCGGGCGACATACGCTCGCTCGCGATCTTGTAGGCGGGGTATTGCGCCGCCCAGAGAAAGTTGACCAGAATGAGTGCGGGGGTGGCGAAATGTTTCTGGCGCCCGGTCATCGAGACTTCCGTAGCGTTCTCTTGACGTGATCGCCCTGAGGGCTAGACCTCGGTAGTCCGCCCGGTTCACGAAGAACGCCCATAGGAATCGGCGCTGTGCTTTGCACGAGCAGCTGGGCCGCCAGTCGCGGTCGGCGGACACACCAATTGACACCGGCTTCAGGAAATCATTTGATTTAACTGCTGCCGGAGGTCAGCGAGCAGACAGGCCTGGAAAACTACTAGCGATTACGCCAGGAGTTCCTCAACGACGCGGGCCGGGTATTGGTCGGTCAGGCGTTCTTCAAGGCCATGCCTTTCATAGGTGAGGTCCCGGAAATTTATCCCTAGTTGGTGCAAGAGGGTAGCGTGAAAGTCGTGAACGCTCACCCTGCCTTCCACGGCTTTGTGTCCGATCTCGTCTGTTGCTCCGTGGACGTAGCCTCGCTTGACGCCCCCGCCGGCCATCCAGGTCGAGAAGCCATCGGGGCCGTGGTCGCGTCCCGCGGAGCCGCTGCGCCCCACTTGAGAAAGCGGCATTCGCCCGAATTCGCCGCCCCAGATTACCAGCGTGCTATCAAGCAGCCCACGCTGTTTGAGGTCCTTAACCAAGGCCGCGATAGGCTGATCCGTCTTGCCGCAACTGTACCGCAGGCTCTTCTCCAGGTCCGAATGAGCATCCCAGATTTGGTACTCGATGAAGATTTGAATGAAGCGCACTCCTCGCTCGACGAGTCGACGAGCCATCAGGCAGCGTGTGCCGTAGGAAGCGGTCTCCTTTCGATGGAGACCATACATCTCTTTGGTCTTGTCCGTTTCTTGTGAGAGGTCAAGGGCCTCTGGGGCAGCAAGCTGCATCCGCGCCGCCAGTTCGTAAGTCGATATGCGAGCTTGCAGTTCGGGCTGCCAGGGACGCTGATCGAGATGCGCGCTGTTCAGCCTGCGCAGCAGCTCGCGTTCCGCTTCGACTAGCGGCGAGGAAAGCTCCTCGCTGGGATGCAGGTTGAGTACCGGCGGGCCCTCGGAACGCACACGCGTGCCTTGGAAGACCGGTGGAAGCCAGCCGGATTGCCAATTCTGGATACCGTTGACAGGCAGTTTCTTCGGATCGTCGAGTACCACGTAGCCCGGCAGGTTTTGATTTTCGCTGCCTAGCCCGTATACGACCCAAGAACCGAGCGAGGGGCGTCCCGGCAGGATGCGGCCGGAGTGCATCAAATAGAGGGAGGGCTCATGATTGAAGGACTCGCCCCACGTAGATCGAATCAATGTCAGGTCGTCGACGATCTCAGCAAAATGCGGCAGCAACTCGGAAACTTCCATCCCGCACTGGCCGTGAGGCTTGAACTCGAATGGAGAGGGCAGAAAGCCACCGATCTCGTCGGCGAACTCGATCTTGTTGAGGATATCGCGAGGCGCCTGCTTTCCTTCATACTTGCGGAGCGCAGGCTTAGGATCAAACAGGTCCACCTGACTTGGCCCGCCATTCATGAACAAATGGATAACGGATTTAGCTTGGGGCTCGAAGTCGGGGGCCCGGGTCAGCAAGTTGGCCACGCCCGGTCCGTGAGGCGTCGGACTCGCCGAGACGAGGTCGCTGCTCAACAGAGACGCTAGTGCGGCGCCGTGCAACCCGTCGCCAATCCTCGAAAAGAAGCCGCGCCGCGTCAATGGCGCGGGCTCTGAATGGCCTGCGACTCTATGCAGTGTTTGCAAGACAAAGTCCCCTAGTCCATATAAACGAATTCATTGGAGTTCAGCATCGCGTGTGCCAAAGACCCGAGAGCGCGCCAGCGGGCCGTCAAAGCCCGCGGCGGGGAGTCCTTGTGCTCCTCAAGCTGGGCAACCCAGCGTTCTCGGAGCGGCGCCAGGTCCCCTTGCGCTCGGGAGGACTCCTCGATGGTAGGCGGACGCGAGTAAAGCCGCAGATAGAGTTGTTCAATCTGCTGTTTTCCGTCACCCGGGTACTCGTCAATCAGCCGGCCGGCGAGATATTGCGCATGATTCCGTACCGTGCTTCCGTTCATCAACTGCAACGCCTGTGTGGCGACAGTTGAGCGGGTGCGCTGCGTGCAGTTCGGGCTGAGTTGAGGAAGATCGTAGGCATCCATCAGCGTCACCGGAGTGGAGCGGCGGCGCAACGTGTAGACGGCCCGCCGCCAGCCCGCACGGGATCCCTTGGCGACGACCTCGCCCGTGTCCTGAACCTCCACTTCAGCAGGGGGGCCGAATTGCTCCGGATCGAGCCGGCCCGTGGCTTGCAAGATGGAGTCGTAGAGGGTCTCGGCGGACATGCGGCGCATCGGCATCCGGGACAAAAGCTCGTTCTCCGGATCTTTGTCAAGAGCCACCTTCGGCACACGCGAGGATTGGCGGTAAGCCCGCGAAGTCATCATCAGGCGGTGCATGTGTTTGAGGCTCCAGCCCGAGCGGACAAACTCGGTAGCAAGCCAGTCGAGCAATTCGGGATGCGAAGGCCGAGCGCCCATTTTCCCAAAGTTCGCCGGCGTCGAAACAAGCCCGCGGCCGAAATGGTGCATCCAGATCCGGTTGACCATCACTCGCGAAGTTAGCGGGTGATCCTGCTGGCTCAGCCAGCGAGCCAGAGCCAGGCGATTTCCGCTGGTTTCACCGGGACGGGGCGAGACGATCTGGATCGGCTCGACCACGCCATCGAAAACCTCGGGGGATCCCGGCAAGACTTGCTCTTCAACAAATTGAGGATCGCCGCGGCGTAACAAGTAGACTGCCGACGGCTCGCCCCCCATGTCATAAAGCGCCCGGATCTTTGGTACCGGAAGAAGCGTTTTCTTCAGCTCATCCATCGATTGCTTGGCTTTCTTTGCTTCCTCCGCGTACTCGGGATACGCCGCCGACAGGTCGCCATCGGATATCTCAAGCACCTCGCGGAATTTGGCTGCAAGGTACTTCTGGATCTCGTCCCGCTCATCGTCAGGCGTTTTGAAGACTGCTAGCAGGTCTCCCCGCAGCTTCTCGGGAAGTTCAGCGACCCTCGATTCGATCGCTCTCAGGCGAAAGCTCTTCGTCCTTTCATTGAGCGAGGATTCCAGCGTCTTGATCCTGGCATCGATCGGATCATTGTGGCTAGTAGCATCGCGGCGTTCTTTTTCCAGAGCGACGTCCAAGAAACGCTCCGTCGGATCCACCCAGTCGTAGGGGTCATAGGCAGTGTGGAGGATCGCGCTCAGCCTGTAGTAGTCCCGCTGAGAGATGGGGTCGTATTTGTGATCGTGACAGCGGGCGCAGCCCATCGTCAGGCCGAGAACCGCTGAGGAGATAACCTCAACCTGGTTCGCGACAACGGTGAGCTTTTCGCCCAGAGAGGCGTTGGCGAAAGAATACGTGGGGTCCGGTGTCATGCGGAGAAAACCCGTCGCGGCTAGTTGATCGATGGCCTGCTGATCAACCTGATCGAGTTCCTTATAGTTCTCAAGCTCGTCGCCGGCAATCTGTTCGGTCAGGAAGCGAGTGTAGGGTTTATCGCTGTTGAGCGCCCGAATCACGTAGTCACGATATCGCCAGGTGTTCGGCCGAATAAGGTCTTCATCGATGAGGCCCTCGGAGTCGGCGTATCCCGCTAAGTCGAGCCATGTTTGGGCCCAGCGTTCCCCGTAGCGCTCCGAATCAAGCAGCCGGTCGACCAGCCGCTTGTAGGCGTCGGGGCGCTTGTCCTGAAGAAAAGCGTCGATCTCGGCAGGGGTAGGGGGTAAACCGATCAGGTCAAGATAAGTCCGGCGCAACAGTGTGGTCGATTCCGCCTGCGCAGCATAAGAGAGACCTTTCCCAGCCAATTTCACCAAAAGGAACGAATCGATCGCGTTGCGGACGAGGTGCGGTTCGCCTACCTCGGGAATGGCCGGTCTCTCTGGTCTCTGGAAGGACCAGAACGAACGGTCGGCATCAGTGACAGAAGAGGCATGCTCGCGGGGCGCTTCAGGCACCGGCAGGGCCCCACGCACGATCCACTGCCGGAGGAGCTCGACCTCGGCACTGTTGGGGGGCCGAACGTTGTACTCCATGAGTAAGTGGGCAGGCGGCATTTCGCCGGCAACCACCCGCTTCAGCAGCAGGCTCTCATCGGGTTCCCCGGGAACCACAGCGGGTCCCGACTTTCCTCCCCGCAAGCGGCTTTCCCTTGTCCGCAGGTCAAGACCCGCCTCTTGACGGCGTTTGCCGTGGCAAGTGACGCACCGCATCTGGAAAACCGGCAAGACGTCGCGCTCGGTAACCAGTCTAGCCTCTTTCGTTCCCGCTTCCCCGATTCCCTCGTCGATCCATTGGCGGATAAGCTCGATCTGATTCGTTTCAAGTTTGTCGTTCCCGGGGGGCATCGATCCTGACGCGATCTTCGCCATCAACAGGCTGCTCTGGGAGTTACCGGCCACGATGGCTGGTCCGGATTTGCCTCCTTTCAACAGGCCTTCAGAACTTCGAAGGTCGAGTCCAGCCTGCGGCGGGTCGCTACCGTGGCAAACGAGGCATTGGCGCTCGAAAAGAGGAAGAACATCCGACTCGAACCGAGGCGCATCGGCGGCGCGAGCGGTCGCAGCAGCAACAGCCATCAACGCGACGTAGGCCACAATCCTCGCACTAATGTGCGGAGGGCACTCGGTTAATCTCGGTGATACCAGCCGACTCATTCCGCCACCATAGTATATCACTAGTATATCCTTTATCAGCTGGTGCTTGTTGCCCCAAGTGCAAGCTGGAGGCTAGCCGACGGGCAAAGCACATGAGAGGCCCGCCGTTACTTCGTTGCGCCTGCTCGCCGCGGCAACCGTACTGTTTCAGTAGGCCTCCGCGCGCCAAGCGGTGGGCGCCTCGTACTGACGGGCCTCTCATGTGCTTTGCCTCGCCACCCAATGAGAAATGCAGACTCGTGCTAATGTGAATCATACCATTACCAATCTTGAGGAGCGCAACGGGGCGGCGGACGCCCCGAAAGCATTCCGTGGCGAAGAGAAAAAAATCAAACCGCACGGAAAGAGGCTCTACTCTCACGGAAAGGGCGTACGAAACGCTGCGGCAAGCTATCGTCCAAGGAGAGTTTGAGGAAGGCTCGTTCCTGTCCGGACCCGACATCATGAAGAAGTACGGGATTGGTCGAACGCCGTTCCGTGAAGCTTGCAATCGATTGCATCACGAGCGAATCCTTGAGGTTGTCTCAAGGCGCGGATACTTTTGCCCGAAATCAGCTTTCGCACGGTGCGCGAATGGCTCGAAGTCCGCGTATTGGTCGAAGGTCTCGTCGCCGGATTGGCTGCGAAGAGGGCAACTGAGGAACAGATCCGCGAGTTTGTGGCCCTCGGTCAACGGTCCTGGTCTGCAAGAGCCACTGACGCGGAGTACGTGGAAATGGTGGAAGCCAATACCGAGTTCCACCTACATCTGGCCAAGATGACGCAAAACCGCGAGCTAGTACGGCTGGCCAAGACGATCCTGGAGCGCACGAAGCGGCTTTCCTACATTGAGTTGCGGTCCTCTTTTGTCAGGGGTGCCGAGATCCGAGCCCTGCACGGACCGACGGTGGACGCGATTCGAGAGCGGGATCCCTTCGCTGCGCGCCGTGCTGTCATCGCGGATATCCGAAACGGAGAACGCGACTTGTTCGGTCACGATGTTAAAGAGCACGACGAAGAGATTTGGGGGGCGAGCACGGAAGACAACGGAGCAGACGACGCGCCGCAGTCAACATGACACTGACGGCGAGATCTCATCCGCGGTTGTGGGACCGTCGGGAATCGATTTCGTCGGATCGATCAGAAACCAGGCGCCGACCCCGAGGTACAGGACGAACACAGCGAAATAGAGTCCCGTCGACCAGCTCGTCCAGCCCGCGATCCACGGTGTGACCAAGGGCGCGATGCCGCCGACATTTCCTCCAGCGTTCAAAAAACCACAAGAGGCCCCGGCATGCCGACCCCCAATGTCGATCGCTGCGGCCCAAAAGGGGCCATCAGAGCAGGCGGCAAGTCCGAATGACAGCGCGAGGAGAGCCACGCCGGCAACCGGATCGGCAACGTTGATGCCGACACAGAGGCAAATGCCGCTCAGTGCCAAGCACCCTACGGGGACGATGCGACGGCCGACTTTGAGCCCGTAGCGGGAGACGAGACGGTCCGAGGCCCAACCGCCTAGCGGTGACATCACTGCCCAGGCCAGGAACACAACTGTCGTCGCAACAGCCGCCTCCTTCGACCCGAGTCCGCGGACCTCGCCCAGGTAATAGTAGAGCCAAAAGAAAAAGATGTATTCGAAGTAGCAAACGCAAAAGTACGCTAGCGTCAGGAAAACGAGGTTTCGGTTTTTCAGCAGCCGGGTCCACGGTGCGGAAGGGCTGTCCATTCGCGTTTTGGCAGAGCCGACATCCGCAGGAGCAATTGGCTGGCCGGCAAGCCGCGGATGCTCAGCGGGTATGTTGCGTACGTAGGCCAGCCACAACAGAGCCAGCGCCGCCGTCGCGACCGCGGCCCATACAAAGGACACTCGCCACCCAACCGCGGCGATCAACCATGAAAACAGCAGCGGAGAAACTGCACCGCCAAGGCCGGCGCCGCCAGCCACGTAGCCGTGCACGCGAGCGCGCTGCCTCAGCGGGATCCAACTTGCATACACCCGCGCACAGGACGGATACAGCGGGCCGCTCGCTAAACCGAGGACGAACCGAATCACCACGAATGACCCCGCAACGCCGGTAAGCAGACTCCAAGCGGAGGTGCCACCCAAGGCTGTCAGCCCGGTGAACAGCGCTGCTCCCAGGCCCGTCAGGGTCACGATCAGCCGCGGCCCGAAGAGATCCGCCCAGCGGCCACCCGGAATCATCGTCAGGGTATATCCGAACAGGAAAGCGCTATAGACCGCCCCCATCTCGGTCTCCGTGATAGAGAACTCGCGAATAATCTCCGGACCGGTAATCGAAATGATGGTGCGGTCGAAATAGCTCATCACGCTGAAGGCCACCATCAAGGTGACAATGTTCCCTCTAACGCGTGCCACAGATACTTTACTCACCACAGGTTCTCCATCTGCCTCGCCAGATAAGCCGGCTACCGCCGAGTGGATCGTACCGTCGATCTCTCGGAATCGGCGCCCCGGCGCTCTTCAATCGTTTGAATCCGATTCACTCCAAGGTCCCTGAGCCGGTCGATATGCCCGCTAGGCCACCTGACCTCCAGAAGATCGATGACTTCAGCCTCACCCAGGCCGAAGTGCAGGCGCAAGTCATTGTGAGAGTAATAACTCCCGCCGCTGCGCACTTCTCTGACCTGGCGCGTGTCGCCGGTGATGCAAATGACGCGCGCGCCGATGGCGCTGCGATTGGACCGTGTCCCGACAAGCTTGACCTGGATCCAGTTCCCTGGGCTCTCAGCCTCGTTTCGCAGCAGTTGCGGAACGTCGTTCATCGGGTTGACGACGATGTCCACGTCGCCGTCGTTGTCGAAGTCGCCGAAGGCCGCTCCGCGACCGGCAATTGGGCGCTGGACCGCCTGGCCGGCCAAGCGGGAGACGTCGCGGAATCGTCCGCCGCTGAGGTTCTGATAGAGCACCTTTGGCTGTTTGTAGCCGACGCTCGACCTCAAACGGCCAACTTCCGGGTAGACATGCCCGTTGGCGTAGAAAATGTCGAGGCGTCCGTCGTGGTCGAAGTCAAAGAGCCCGCAGCCCCATCCCAGGTAGCGGGAGTTCACGCCGAGCCCGGCCTGGGTAGTCACTTCGTCAAAGAAACGATCACCGAGATTGCGGTACAGGTTCGGCAACTCCTCGGAAAAGTTTGTCTTGAAGATGTCCAGGCGTCCGTCGCCGTCAAAGTCGCCGGCCGCGACGCCCATCCCGGACTGCGTGCGCCCATCCAGGCTCGTCGCGACGCCGGACGCTAGACCGTCTTCGGTGAACGTCCCGTCGCGGTTGTTCCAGAACAGGTGAGAGGGCACGCCGTCATTCGCAACGTAGACGTCCGGCCAGCCGTCGTCGTCGAAGTCCGCGGTGAGCACACCAAGCCCGTAGCCGAGCTCGGCGCCGGCGACCCCCGAAGCTTCGCTCTCGTCCGCGAACCGGCCGTCGCCACGATTTCGAAAGAGCTTGCTGCCGGTCTTAGGGAGTCCGTTCGGTCCGCACGCAACCGTCAGGCCCTTGAAGCTGCAGCCGCCGGCCTCCGAATCCGGGGTCTCGTCGAGGTCCATGCCGGTATAGTGCGTGTAGAACAGGTCGAGACGGCCGTCGCGGTCGTAATCGAGGAAGGCGCAGCCGGAGCTCCAGTGCACGCCTGGGAGCGCGAGGCCGGCCGATTCGGTGACATCGGTGAAGCGCCCCTTGCCGTCATTGTGGTAGAGGGCGTTTCGCCCCCAGTAGGTTACGAAGAGGTCCTCGAAACCGTCGTTGTCGAAGTCGCCGGCGCAGACGGCCTGTCCCCAGCCCACTCGATTCAGCCCGGACGTCCGAGTCGCGTCGCGAAAAGTTCCGTCCCCGCGGTTGATCAGCAGCCGGCTCGGAAGCGCCGGCTCGGCCGAAGGCTCGAAGGCGGCCCCATTCACCAAAAATAGGTCCAAAAAGCCGTCATTGTCGAAGTCGCAGAAGGCCGCCCCGCAGCCGGTGCTCTCGAGGATGTAGTGGTTCTCATCTCTGCCGCCGTAGACGGTTGTCGTGGTCAGCCCGGCCTGGCGGGCCACGTCCGCAAAGCGCACGCCCCAGTCCGGCGCATTCGTGCTCTCGGCGGCGACGACCACGCAAGCGGCGAACGCGAAGAGCTTCCACAGCGATGCCGGCGTCCGGCTCATGGCTCATCTTCGAGGCTACAGACGCCGGCCAGGCGGGCGCGCTCGAGCTCGCGGGCTGAGGCGTCCAGCCGGCCCAGGCGACGGAGCGCTTTCGCCAGCAGGCAGCGAGCGTCGGGCCGGTTGGGATCAATCTCGAGAGCCGCTTCCAGGCGGCTGACGGCCTGCTCGGTCCGCTCGTGCGCGTAGAGCACCGTGGCATAACTCGACAGGATGTAGGCGTCTCCGGGACGGGCCTTCAGCGCCGCCCGAAAGGACTGATCGGCGGCGGGCCAGTTGTTGAGCGCACTCTGCGCAACTCCCAACAGGTGCAACGCCTCCGGCAAGCTGGGCGCGAGCGCCAGGGTTCGTTGGAACGCCGTGGCAGCGTCCCGCGCGTCGCCTGCATTGAGGCGTGCAATTCCTTGGTTCAGGTGGACTAGCGCTTGTTCGCGGGCGGCAACCTGGGCTCGCCGAGCGCGCGCCTGTTCGAAGTGCCGTTCGGCCTGTTCGCGGCCGCCAAGTCGCGCCAGCAGGCCGCCTAAAGCGAAATGAGCCTGCGCTACGTAGTCGCTGCTGTCGGCCGCGGGATCCGCTGACGCCTTCTCGAGCGCTTCGCTCAAGATCGCGACCCCCTGCTGGGGCTCGCTTCGTGACAGGGCGGCGCCGTAGAGCAGGAGAAACTCCACGTTCTGCTGGCCCAACTGAGCGGCCGCACGATACTCGCGGAGAGACGCTTCGGCGTCTCCCGCAAGTTCGAAGCGTCGCGCGAGCAAGAAGTGCGCCCGGGCCAGGTCCGGCTGAAGACGCAAAGCCTTTTCCAGAGCTTCTTGAGCAGCTGGGAGCTCGTCACTGAGAAGCAGCGCGGCGGCAAGATCCGCAAATGTTTCCGGAGAAGGCTCGAGCGCAAGCAGCTCCCTGTAGAGCCGAATCGCAGCCTGCGACTCGCCCCGCTTGCGGGTCGCCTCGGCCGCGGCTCTCAGCGCGGCGACCAGCCCGGTCCGGGCGTCCGCGAAATCGAGTTTCAGCGCGAGGACGGAGCGGAAGGCTCCGGCTGCCTCAGCGTGGCGGTCCGCTGCTGAACAGGCGACCCCTAAATTGAAGTGCGCTTCGACGTGCTCGGGCGCGAGCCGCACCGCTTGCTGAAACTCCGCGATGGCTTGGGGCCAACGCCGGGCGCGGCTGAGGGCGACTCCCAGGGCGTTACGCGCCGCCGCGGAGCTGGGCTGTTGTTCGACGGCCTCCCGTAAGGCCGCCTGGGCGGGGTCGAGTCGTCCGTCTTGCAGCAACGCCAGGCCCCTTTCCAGGGGAGTATCCGCTGATGCGCCAACTGCAAGCAGAGCCAGGGCGATTTGAAATAGGATGGGCACGATCCAACAAGCCTCGGGGGCACGACCCGATTCCACCCTAGCAGGCTGCGGGAAGGCCCGCGGGAAGGCCCGGTTGAACGAGCCCAAGGCTGTCGCAGTGGAATATATATAATTCTGGTTATCCACTTTACTCTAGTGATGAATCAAGCTATCCTTGGACTCGCGCTGTTGGCGGCGAAGACCGAGTCTGTTGAGCGACGATTTTCCAAAACATCTGGTGGAGTTCACTGAACGGTTTGCCAGCGAGCAAGCTTGCTGCGAGTATCTGCTCGGTGTCCGCTGGCCAGCGGGGTTCGTTTGTCCGAACTGCTCGGCCACGAAGGGTTGGACGACCCGACGAGGCACGATGTTCTGTAGCGGGTGCCGACGCCAGACCTCTCCCACGGCGGGAACCATCCTGCACAACTCGCGGGTGCCGCTGCGGAGTTGGTTTCTGGCCATGTGGCTGGCCTGCACTCAGAAAACAGGGCTGAGCGCCAAGGGTTTGCAGCGTGAACTCGGTCTGGGCAGCTATCAGACCGCCTGGCTGATGTTGCAGAAGTTGCGGCAGGCGGATGGTTCGGCTGGGTCGGGAACGGCTGGACGGAAGTGTCGAAGTCGACGAGACTTACTTGGGCGGCAAGGAGAAGCACGTTCGCGGGCGAGAGCTGGTGGGCAAAGCCTTGGTTGTGGTTGCGGTGGAACTGCAGGGCCGCAAAATGGGGCGAATTCGTCTGCGTCATGTCCCCGACGCATCGGGACCGAGTCTGGTGGGTTTTGTGACCGACTGTGTGGCGTCAGGCAGTCTGGTCCATAGCGACGGCTGGAGGGGTTACCGGGGCTTGAAGAAAGCCGGCTATCGCCATCGGGTCACCCACACAGCGGGAGACTCGCAGATAGCCGCCGAGGAATTCGCGCATGTCCACCTGGTTGCCTCGCTGCTCAAGCGCTGGTTGGTAGCGACGCACCAAGGGAAGGTGAGTAAAGTGCATCTGCAAGGCTACCTCGATGAATTCACCTTTCGCTTCAACCGTCGAAAGTCCCGCCACGTAGGCAAGATCTTCCACCGACTCGTCGAACAGTTGGTTCTCCGTAAGGCCTTGACCTATCGAGACATTATCACCAAGCCCCAGCCCACCAACTAGAGTAAAATGGATAATCAGATAGATGGGTATCCGGTTGACTCAGGTAGCCCCAAGATGTAGTATGCCGGCAGATGGAAGATTACCCTCAGAACCTGACAGAATTCGAGTCCCGTTTTAGCAGTGAGGCGGCCTGCCGGGAGTATCTGTTCCGGCTGCGCTGGCCGGACGGTTTCCGCTGTCCGGGTTGCGGTTGTGGAAAGTCGTGGCCTTTGCGAAAAGTGCTGCTGCAGTGCGCTGCGTGTGGGCGCCAAACCTCGGTGACCGCCGGGACCATCTTTCAGGACACGCGCAGCCCTTTGCCGTTGTGGTTTCGTGCGATGTGGTGGGTCACCACCCAAAAGACCGGAGCCAGCGCTTTGGGACTTCAAAGAGTGTTGGGGCTCAACAGGTACGAAACGGCTTGGACCTGGCTGCACAAAATGCGGCGCGCGATGGTGCGGCCGGGACGGGATTTGCTCGCCGGGACGGTGGAAGTCGATGAAAGCTACTGGGGCGGGCTCGAAGAGGGCCTGCGGGGCCGAAACCTGAAAAACAAAGCATTGATCGCAGTAGCCGCTCAAGAGGATGGGCGGGGTATCGGCCGGATTCGCATGAAGAGAATCGAGGATGCCTCGGGCGAGAGCCTGTTGCCTTTCGTGGAGGAGTG
Source organism: Bryobacterales bacterium (assembly GCA_965224215.1). Taxonomy (GTDB): domain Bacteria; phylum Acidobacteriota; class Terriglobia; order Bryobacterales; family UBA6623; genus CBDCYS01. The sequence goes on from CBDCYS010000008.1 coordinate 72,196, forward strand.
CATCGAGCCGGGCAGCGTGGTGCATACCGACGGCTGGCCCGGTTACTCCGGGTTGAAAAAGGAAGGCTACGTCCATCAGGTCACAGTTGTCAGCAGGCAGGAGCAGTCCGCGTCGGAATTGATGCCCCGCGTCCACCGCGTGATGTCACTGCTCAAGCGCTGGCTGCTGGCCACCCATCAGGGCGCCGTGAGCCACAAACATCTGGACTACTACCTGGACGAGTTCACCTTCCGTTTCAACCGCCGCAAATCCAAAAGCCGCGGCAAACTCTTCTATCGGCTCGTCCAGCAGGCGGTAGCCGTGGATCCGGCGACTTACAAGATGATTGTTCACCCGGTTACAGAACCCAAGAAAATCCCCAAACCACAAGATATTGGGGCTACCTGAGTCAACCGGATACCCATCATCAGATATATAACCTGAATCTGGTTATCCATTTTACTCTAGTGATGAATCAAGCTATCCTTGGACTCGCGCTGTTGGCGGCGAAGACCGAGTCTGTTGAGCGACGATTTTCCAAAACATCTGGTGGAGTTCACTGAACGGTTTGCCAGCGAGCAAGCTTGCTGCGAGTATCTGCTCGGTGTCCGCTGGCCAGCGGGGTTCGTTTGTCCGAACTGCTCGGCCACGAAGGGTTGGACGACCCGACGAGGCACGATGTTCTGTAGCGGGTGCCGACGCCAGACCTCTCCCACGGCGGGAACCATCCTGCACAACTCGCGGGTGCCGCTGCGGAGTTGGTTTCTGGCCATGTGGCTGGCCTGCACTCAGAAAACAGGGCTGAGCGCCAAGGGTTTGCAGCGTGAACTCGGTCTGGGCAGCTATCAGACCGCCTGGCTGATGTTGCAGAAGTTGCGGCAGGCGGATGGTTCGGCTGGGTCGGGAACGGCTGGACGGAAGTGTCGAAGTCGACGAGACTTACTTGGGTGGCAAGGAGAAGCACGTTCGCGGGCAAGAGCTGGTGGGCAAAGCCTTGGTTGTGGTTGCGGTGGAACTGCAGGGCCGCAAAATGGGGCGAATTCGTCTGCGTCATGTCCCCGACGCATCGGGACCGAGTCTGGTGGGTTTTGTGACCGACTGTGTGGCGTCAGGCAGTCTGGTCCATAGCGACGGCTGGAGGGGTTACCGGGGCTTGAAGAAAGCCGGCTATCGCCATCGGGTCACCCACACAGCGGGAGACTCGCAGATAGCCGCCGAGGAATTCGCGCATGTCCACCTGGTTGCCTCGCTGCTCAAGCGCTGGTTGGTAGCGACGCACCAAGGGAAGGTGAGTAAAGTGCATCTGCAAGGCTACCTCGATGAATTCACCTTTCGCTTCAACCGTCGAAAGTCCCGCCACGTAGGCAAGATCTTCCACCGACTCGTCGAACAGTTGGTTCTCCGTAAGGCCTTGACCTATCGAGACATTATCACCAAGCCCCAGCCCACCAACTAGAGTAAAGTGGATAACCAGATAACCTGAATTATGCACTGCGGCGTGGACCTGAGGAGGGCTGAGCCGCAAGGGACCATTGGGGACCCCCTAAAACATGGGGTAAAAAGGTCGGCTGGCAAAGATTCCAGCTTCGCCAGCCAACCCCAAGGAAGTCACCCACATGGTTACCAGACGAAAACAGCATAGCTCCCAAAGGCCCGTCCAACAAGGCCCAGCCGTGACGGCCTCGCGGCCCAATAAAATCGGGGCTTCGACGCCTTACCACTTCCGCGGCAGGAAGCCGACTCCCTACGGCGGCTTGCTGCCGGTGGTCGGGAGGGCGCTGATCTGAGAGCCTGGCTATGCGCTATGCATAAAATTTTATGCGCTAGCCGTAACGCACAGGAAACACGTCACTTCCGAGCGAGGTTTTGACGACGCGGATTCTGGGCGGGAAGGGAAACCGGACACGGAGAAGCCAAAAAACCAGTTGCCGAGCTACCACCTCACGACGACCGCCAACCCGCTACGAACGCAGCCACACTCGTAAAGTGAATCTGTGCATAATTCAGGTATAATATACTCTGTCAACGCCAAGTAGAAATGTCCTAATCGCTGCCAAGTAGAAATGTCCGCTTTGGGGCAGGTGGCTGGAGAGGCGATGGTAGAGTGGTTGGCGTTGAGGGCAGGGTCGCGCCTGCTCTTGATGCCCAAGGCCGAAGCGATGGAGCTGGCTCCCAAGCAATCGGCTGAAGCAGACGACCCTCTGGCCTCCCGGTCAGAGGGTTTTCTGTTCGTGACAGAGATTGCTTTGGTGAAGCTTCGGAGCGGAGGCCTTGGGCTTCGCCAACGCGACGATCGCCGGGCGCCGTTTGCCCGGCGCTCCCCATAGCGTCTTGGTTTGGCAGCGACTGCCAACTCAGCGCATCGGCCCGATGGGCGCTCCGCATAGAGTCTTGGTTTGGCAGCGACTCCTAGTCCTGCGTATCGTCTCGCCGAGCGCCGGATGCCTGCGCCGCTTGCCACACAGGCGGGCTGTCTTTCAGATCGAAGTCCTTCATCCAGTCGCTGCTTCGCTTGCCGGCAGCTTTGCCGCCAGCCTTCTCGGCCGCTGCCGCAGCGGGTTCCGCCTGGGCGCTCTTGGGCTGCGGGCGCTCCGATTGGGGCTGCGCGCCGCAGCGCTTCAGCGCCAGTTCGTGCTTGCCGCAGCGCGCGGCCAGGACGCCGTCCAGGCGTCTCTCCACCCGCACTCGGCTGTTTCGCAGACCCGGCACAATCGCCTTGCGGTCGATTTGATAGCTCTTTCCCCGGAAGCGAATCGTGTAGTCGTTGGCGACCCGCCGCGTCTCGACCTGGCTCAGCGCCGAGTCCAGATCGTGCTCGGGACCTAGCTCGCGATGCGCCTCGTCGGGGTGAGCCGGCTGCACCCGCAACGTGGCGTTCCACCAGGGCAGAAACTCGCTTTCCAGGTAGGCGTTGGCCTGTTCGATCGTCGTGGCCCCGGCCACCCGCAGACCCTTCACCAGGCGGTCCTGGGCGGTGCCAAAGCTGCGCTCGACGCGGCCTTTGGCCTGCGGCGAATAGGCCGTGATCGATTCGATGTCCAGCTCCTGGAGCGCCCGCCCGATCTGCGTGGGAGGCAAGAGCTTGGGGTCCTCGCCGGCGCTGTTGTTGGGCGTGTTGACAAACAGGCTGGCGCGGTCGGTGTAGAAGGCTACGGGTCGGCCGTTTTGTTCCAGATACGTCTTCAGCAAACGGCGATTCTCTTCGCCCGAGTCGTGCCGGACGAAGCGCGCCAGCAACTCGCTGCTGGCGTCGTCGATCATGCCGATCAGGTACAGCTTCTCCCCGCGTCCCTCCAGCCAGTCGTGCTCGGAGGTGTCCCATTGCACCAGCTCGCCGCGGCAACTGCGGCGGGGCCGCCACGGATGCGGGCGTCCTGACTTGCGGCGGCGGGGCTTCCACAGGCCCGCGGCGGCCATCCAACGGCGCAGCGTTTCGCGGCCGACTTGGACGCCGTGGCGCTGCTCGAGATACTCCGCCGCCAGAGTCGGGCCAAAGCCGGCGTAGACGGGTTGGGAGAGGATTGCCACGGCTTGTTTTTCCGCCTTGGCGCTGAGCTTGCGGTTGGACGCGCGGCCCCGCGCGGCATGGACCACGGCCTGGTCGCCTTCGCTGCGAAGCTTCGCCAGCAGCCGCCTCAGATGCCGTTCGCTGAGGCCCGTCTGCTGGGCGGCCTGCTTTTGCGTGATGAGTTTTTTGTCTGCTTTGCGCAGCGCCACCAGCCGGTCGCGCTCTCGTTGTGTCATCAGTAGTTGTCCTTGGTTGCTCACCCCTCCAGGGTGACCTTGTCAATAGGACATTTCTACTTGGCACTTTTAGGACATTATCACTTGGCAGCGACACAGGTATAATATACTCTTGACATCCGGCTTCGGATGGTGATACGGTCGTTGTTTGTAGTTTTGAGGGGGGTTTGCTATGCGGTCTCCTCTCCAGGAGTCCGCTGTATGATGGTTCACCTTTTCTTCCCGCGCTTCATCGCGCTTGCCTGCTGCCTTGCCGTAGCAGTTTGTCTCTCGTCCGTCCCGGCTCCGGGTCAGACAACACACGCTCAAATCACCGGGATCGTGTCCGATAGTTCGGGCGCTTCCATTCCGGGCGCGAGTGTCGAAGTTCTCAACACAGAGACCGGCGTCACGTACAGGTCGGAGTCGAATGAAGCCGGCGTCTACGTCATTCCGCAGCTCGTTGCGGGACCCTACGAAGTGACCGCCTCGAGCGACGGCTTCGAGACGGTCCGGCAGACGGGCATTGTTCTGCGTCTCGGCGACAGACAATCGTTGAACTTCGCGTTGAACGTCGGCGCGCTTACCGAAACGGTGGAGGTGGTCGCGGCGCTGCAACTGCTGACCTTGGACGATGCCAGCCACTCCAGCGTGATCAGCAACAACATGATCACGAACATGCCCCAGCTCCAGCGCGACACTCTCGCGGCGATCGCTCAGCTCAATCCGTCTATTCAAGGCGAAGACCCGCAGTTGCTGGGCGAGGGTTGGGACGTAGCGATGGCTGTCAACGGGGTCGGGTATTCGCTCGCCGGCGGCCAGGTGAACGGAACGGCCATCAGCGTCGACGGCGCGATGGTGCAGGACGCCGAGGTGAACGTGGTCAACAGGGCCATCCCGTCGCCGGACTCGGTGGCGGAGTTTCGCGTGCAGACCGGCGTGCTAACCGCCGATGTCGGCCGCTACTCCGGAGGCGTGATCACGATCTCGTCGCAGAACGGCACCAACGACCCCCACGGGCGGCTCTTCTACTATCACCGCAACGAGAAGTTCAATTCGAACGGCTATATGCGGAACGCCTTGGGCCAGGAGCGCCAGCCGTTCCGCCAGCACAACTACGGCTTCTCGGTCGGCGGTCCGGTGATGTTGCCCAAGGTCTACAACGGCAGAAACAAGACCTTCTTCTTCTTCGGCTGGGAGGACCAGCGCTTCCGGAGCTCCGGCGCTGAGCGAGCTTCCGTGCCCACCCCGCGGGAGAAACAAGGGGACTTCTCGCGGAGCATCATCAACCTCCAGGAAGGACAGCCGGTTTTCGCCAGGATTTTCGACCCATTCAATGGTTCCGAGACCCCCGACGGTGGTTGGGTCCGCCCGGAGTTTCCCAATGCCGTCGTTCCTCAATCCCAGCAAGTGGCGGTCGGACGCAACATCACATCATTGATGTGGCCGGATCCGAGTCGCGCGCCCGACGCCAACACGAGCAGCGGGAACAATTTCGAGGGGGTCGCCGGCCAGGTGCGGCCGACCGCCCGAGTCAACCTGCGGTTCGACCAGAACCTCGGGTCGAATCATCGTGTCTACGGCCGCTATTCCCGTTACCACGGCATCAATGAGAACACGCCGATTTTCCCGACACGGTCCCACGGTTCAACTGACGACAACAACTGGCAGACCAGTCTGAACTACAGCTGGACGATATCGCCGACGACGATCCTTCAGTTCACCGGCGGCGCCAGTGTCTCCAAGTTGCTTAACATTTCCGGCATGGACTTCGGCACCGGGATCAATACCGACGACTGGGGGTTTGACCCGTTCATCTTCAGCCCGGGCGATCGGCGAAGCAACGAGATTGCACCGAGCGTCGGAGGGGCCGGTTACACCGGCGCCGGCGGGGGCACGCAGTTCAAGATGACCAGCCAAACCCTGAACGGGGCCCTCTCACTTACCAAGATCGCCGGCCGTCACACCATAAAGTTCGGCTATCAGTACTTCTGGTCAATGAGCGTGGACGAAGGAAGCGGTCTCTCAGGCATGACCAGCCTACGCGCCGGCGGGGGCTCGAACGAGTTTTGGGACAACGATGACGGGCTGAGCGGGCACCCGCTAGCCGAATATCTGCTGGGATCGACCGCGGCGTCGAGTTGGGGCGTTTGGAACATCACCCCCATCACCCAAGCTCACGGCGGTTACGTGATGGATGACTGGAAGGTCTCCAACGACCTGACGTTGCAGCTCGGCGTTCGCTGGGATTATGAGACCGGCCGAACGCCCCGTTACACGGGTTCAGGCGCGTTCCTCGACCTGGACGCCAAGAACGTCATAACCGCCAACTCGGACTGGAACTGGGGGCAGGTCCAAGCGGCCGTGCCCTCTCTGTCCGACTTTCCCGATCCTACCTGGTTAACGCAGGGAGCAAACGGCAGGATGGGGCTGATGGGCACCTCGGAGTACCCGCGGAAGTCGCTCTACGATACCGAGCGGGCCAATTTCACGCCCCGCATCGGCGTCTCCTACGCGTTCGATTCCAAAACCGTCCTGCACGCTGGCTTCGGCGTCGTGTATCAAGGCTTCAACGGCCTCAACAGCGAGGGCCTCGGGAGCTACTTCTACAACAGCACCGGCTTCGACCAGGTCCCAACGTTGGATGGACAGCGCTGGGTGAGCGAGATCGGGCTGGAACATGGATTGGGGACGTTTCCGGTACTCCCCGGTGGAGGAAACCTGGGCTGGTTCCCGCCGGCGGCGAACAACGCCGAGTATCTGGACGCGACGCTGGGTTCCTGCATTTCCGTGACGTTTGGCATCTGCACCGGAATCAACAGCCCGCTCAGCAGCCCGTTCGAGACGGTTTGGAGCGCATCGCTGCAACGCGAGCTCAGCGACGCCTGGGTGGCTTCGCTCGAATACAACGGCATCCACAGCAATAATTTGCTGATTCCCGTGGCTCCGGGCGGCAGCGCCTACTATCGGTACACGAACATCGACCCGCAGTATTACTCACTGGGGGGCGACTTGTTAAAGCCGGTTCCGAATCCGTTCTTCGGGAAGTCGAAAAACTTCGACGTTCAGGAAACTCTGCCGCTGCATCAACTTTTGGCGCCGATGCCGCACTTCACCTCCGCGGGACCCGCCTATCTGACGAACGGCCGGCTCAACTCAACCTTCCTCACGTTCAAACTGCAGACCCGGCAGTACGAAGGACTGATGCTGGACGCCTCCTACACATTCCGGCGCACCGAGACCAACGGCGGCACGAGGGACATGAGGCGGATGGGCCAGTTCTTCGGCCGCAGCCTGCACAACCCGCAAGACCTCGACGAATGGTACGGTCTGGCGCTGCACGAGAGCCCCCACACCTTCTTGTTCAACTACGTTTACAACCTGCCGTTCGGCAACGGCCGGCGGTTCCTCTCCTCGCCGGATTCTACCGGGGCCAAGATCCTCGACGAAATTTTCGGCGGCTGGGCGCTGGCCGGAGTGTCGACGTATTGGACCCAAGGGACGCCGCTTCGGGTTCCGACGGTAAGCGGCGCGGTCAGCGCTCCCAACGCCGCGGTGCGCTGGTCCGCCAACGGGGACTACAGGAACTCGAGCCGGTCGGATTCGAGCGCGCTCGTGATCCAGGGCGCCTTCACGGAGCCGAGTCCGCAAGGGGCCTTCAACAAAGGCGCCTACACGAGGACAGCGGACTACACGTTCGGCAACCTGCCCTACATTTATCCGGACGTGCGCAATCCCGGCCGGTTCCTCACTGACGCCACGATCATGAAGGACTTCTACGTGACCGAGGATGTCTACTTCAACCTGCGTCTCGAGGCGCTCAACTTCTTCAACCACGCGAACTACGGCAACCTAATTACGGACCCGGATTCGCCCGTGTTCGGCGGTGTCAGCGGCAAGCATGGTAGCCGCATCATGCAAATTGGATTGCGGCTCTTCTTCTAATCCGAATGTCCGGGCCGGCAGGTTAGCGGCCCACGCTTGGCGGAGAAATCTCAGATGGCCGGACACAGCCGCGGACGGGAGTCCGCGGTCCCCGGGGCCCATGTCCGCGGTTGCAGTAGAACAGGAAGTCCGCGCAGCATGGCGTCGTGTCTCGATCCCATCGAACCTCTTAGGTTGCTTGTTGTCCGCATGACGCGGAGTGGCTCCTGAGCCTTGCCCGGATCTCGGGGGCCACTATAATGGGTCCGGTTGCCGGCGACAAGCCGCTTGTCGCCGCTTCGACCCCCACGCGTTCTGCTGGCAATGCAATCGATTCCCCTGATTTTCGTTGCTTGCGTGGGCTTGTTCCTCCCCGTGGCAACCGCCCAGGAAAGCTTCGAAAGCCTGTTGCGACAGGGGTTCGAACTGCATCAACGACGCCAATTTGCCCAGGCGATCCCGCTGCTGGAACGTGCCCACCGACAGCAGCCGAAGGACTATTTCGCAAATCTGCTGCTTGGGATCGAGTATCTGCGTTCCGGGAACGCCGCGAAGGCTTTGCCCTTCCTGGACGCAGCGAGTCAAGCGAAACCCGAGGATGCCACGCCGCTGGGCTACTCGGCTGAAGCCCACTCAGCCTCGGGGCGCTTGGACTTGGCTGTCGGGGCATTGCATGCCGCCAAACGGAGGGATCCGTTGCCCCAGTGGCGCGCGGCGCTGATTCGTTTCTATCTTGAGCGGTTTCGTAAGATTACCCAGCAGCTGCGGATGACCAGGCAGGGCTTGGTGCGGTCCTACCGCCTTCAGGCACAAGTTCTGCGAGATAGCAAGGACCCGAGGGAGCGTGACGTGCTAGCCCGAGCGTATTCCCTGTCGCCGGATTCGGAAGAGATCGCAAGCGCTCTGGCGCACGCGGAGATCCGTCAGCAACGGTTCGATCTTGCCCGGCAGTTCCTCCAGGAGGCGCGCGCGAAGAATCCTAACGACCTCGACTTGATCGCGGGCGAAGCTTACCTAGCCGCTTACGAAGGCGACTGGCCGACCGCGGAAGCGAAGCTTCACGAGCTGAGCGGCCGCTCGCCTCACCGCCTGCGCATCGCGCTGGCGGAGTGGCCGGACAATGTACCACAGCGGGAGGAGCTCCTCAAAGCCTTCGAGCAGGTGGGTGCATCAACGCCGCCGGAGCCGTCTTCGCCGGTGGACGTTAGGGAGCTTTTCGTCTCGCAGCGCTGGGAAGCTGTGACGACTCGGGTCTCCGTAGGCGCTGCCGAGCAAGAAGAACTCTTTTGGCTCGGGGTTGCGCAGGCCCGACTCGAACGCTTCGAGGACGCGATCGCGCCGCTGGAGAGAGCGCGCACGGACATCCAGCACCAAGCGGAAGCTGACTACTGGCTGGCCCTTTCCTACGCCCGCCTGGCGGAAGAGGAGACTGCGGCCCTGAGCCGGGTTCAATCAGCGCAACCCATCCTCCATGCCGTGAAGGGAGAGATTCTGCTGCGGCTGGCGGGTAATGGCGCGGCGGCTGTGGCAGAGTACAAGGAGGCGGTTGCATTGGCGCCCGGGGATCCTGCGCTCTGGGCTGGTCTCGCAGCCGCCGAATTGTCGGCAGGCGATTGGGAGGATGCCCGCCAATCGGCCCTCAAAGCGCTTGAGTTCGATCCCGACCGAGTCCCCGCGTCACGAACCCTCGCCGAGGTTTGCATGCAAGAACGCGATTACGACGCCGCGATTCCCGCGCTTGAGAAGGTGTTGCGAGTTCAGCCTACTGACATCGGTGCTCAGTTTCTCCTTGGCACAGCGTACTCCCAGACTGGCGAGTACGAGAAAGCGCTCGAGTTCCTTCGGACAGCGGAGCACCAGGGTTTCCCGGACGAGAAGGGTCGCCTGCACTATCTGCTGGGAACCGTGTTGCGCAAGCTGGGCCGCCAAGACGATGCGCAAGCAGCTTTCCAGCGCTCCCAAGAACTCGCCGACGCCTTCGCTCAGACAGGCCATCGACTAGCACAGCCACTCGCAGATCGCGTCGAGAAGTAAGAGCGAGAAGGCGGTTATCACACTCGCAGTTCTGGATAGCGAAGCTGCAACGGAACCAGGACCGAGATCGTACGGTGACGCACACACTGCGGCGACAGGGCTGGACAGTCCTGCGTTTCTGGGAACATGAGATGCGTCAGTCCCTCAATATGGTCCTTAGCTCTCTCGAGGTCGCCTTGGAGAAACACGACCCCTGTCGTTCGCCAAAACTACGTAGCCGTTTAGATTGAAGAGCTTGACCCGAAGCTCGCTTGACTGCCAAGCCCGCTGTTTGCACATCCTGCGTCAATTTAAGAAGGGGAAACTCAAAACCGACGGACCTAGTATTGGTCGACAACTTTGGCCAGCCGATGCACCGCGTGGTTCTCCACCCGAGCGGTGTCTGGTGAAAGGCACAGCCTTCGAATCAACAAAGACCTCCTGCCGCGAAGCAGGAGGTCTCTCCGTCTGCCCGGGTTCGTAGCTTGTTGATTCTGAAGGATCTAGAGACGAAGGATGGAGTCCGGAGTCGGTTGTGCTCCGCAAAAACTCCGTCCGGGCGACAACTCATTGCTTCTCCATGGGATGTCGGCGTGCGATCCTGAACCTTCATGTCGGTGTTATCAAACGTCTCGTCCGCCCTTCACCATTGTCTGCGAACACTCTACCGGATCCTCTTGGACCTCTTTCGGCTGGTGTTTCTGGCGGCACGTTCTCGCAGCGCCCTGGTAGCGGAGAATCTGTTCCTTCGAAAGCAATTGGCTCTCTTGCAGGAGCGGAAGGTCAGGCCGCATCGGGCGGACGATTCAACCAGATGGCTGATGGCTGCCCTGAGCCGTCTTTTTGATTGGCGCAGCGCGCTCGTGATCGTCAAGCCGGAAACCCTCGTCCGATGGCACCGCCAAGGGTTCCGTCTTTTCTGGAGGTGGAAGTCCAGACGGCAGGGAAGGCCGCGGCTGCCCAAAGATCTCCAGGAGTTGATCCGGCAAATGGCTGCTGAGAACCCCACTTGGGGAGAGGACCGCATCGCCAACGAATTGAAACTGAAGCTGGGGATCCGGGTCTCGCCCCGCACGGTCCAGAAGTACCTGAGGGGAGCAGGATGCCCTGGCCGGAATCCTGACCCGAGCCAGAGGTGGTTGACTTTCGTCCGTAACCACGCCCAGGCGATGACAGCGTGCGACTTCTTCGTCGTGGTGACAGCCACTTTCCGCGTCCTTTATGTATTCGTGATCATGGAAATAGGTACACGCAAAATCCTTCATCACAATGTCACCGCACACCCGACGGCCGAATGGACGTTACAGCAGTTCCGCGAGGCCCTGCCGGACGATCATCCATATCGCTTCCTGATCCACGACCGGGACGCCATCTTCTCACAGGAATTGGACAAGGCGGTGACAGAGATGGGTGTGCGAGTACTGAGAACCCCGGTGCGGGCGCCGAAAGCAAATGCATTTTGTGAGCGCCTCATCGGTACTGTGAGGCGGGAGTGCCTGGACTTCGTCATCCCCCTAGGTGAACGACACCTCAAGAAGATTCTCAATAGCTGGATTCCTCACTTTAACCATGCCAGGGTCCACATGAGTCTCGGGCCTGGAATTCCGGTGCCGCTGAAGCCTTCGCCCCCGGAGGGTGAACATCGCCACCGCCTCCCAGCTAATCACGTTGTCCGGAGCAAAACTGTTGTCGGGGGCTTGCATCATGAATATTGGCTCGAACAGGTGGCGGCATGAGGCTCAGATGGAATTATTGCGGACCACAAGCCATGCTGCAACTCATTGAAAACATTGGTGGGCGCGCCCAGACTCGAACTGGGGACCTCCTGCGTGTGAAGCAGGCGCTCTAACCAACTGAGCTACGCGCCCGTCGTATTGTTTTCAATAACTTAGAGCTACTGAATTGTAGAGACTTTCTCTAGTGTAGTGGATTTTGTAGTGATCATCTCCCGCTTTTGAGCTTTCGGACGTGTCGTCAGAGCCTCGACCGCCTCCCGCTTCGCCTGCATGCGGATATGCGAGTAGCGCTCCAACATCGCCCGGCTCATGTGTCCCATTATCGCAAGCATCGTGCTCTCAGGCACAGCAGCCTCCGCCATCTTGGTGGCCGCCGTGTGCCTCAAGTCATGGAATCGGCACTGAACCCCGGCATTCTTGCGGACCGTCGTCCAGACCTTCTTGAGTGAGAGGGTCGGGCGCGTCACGTCGGGAGCCTTCGGGAACCCGAACGGGAAAAGGTAGTGGTCGGGCTTGACCACTCCGAAGCGCTCAGTAAACCATGCGGCATGCATCGCCAAGACGTTGAACAGTTCATCATTCATCGGAATCTGGCGTCCTGTCCCGGCTGCGGTCTTGGTTTTGCCTACTGTTATGATTCGCTTCCCGAAGTCCACCTGCTCCCAGGTCAGGTTCGTGATTTCGCCAGACCGCATCCCCGTGGTCAGAGCAACCCGAAGAGCCGTACCGATGAACCGAAACCGGCTCATGTTGGCAGCCTCCAGTAAGCGGCTGTCTTCCTCGTCTGAAAGCGCCCGACCTATGTCCTTCGGTTCGTCGAGCTTTTTGACCTTCGGCCAGAGCATCTTCCACGTCTTGCCGATGGCTCGGCTCAGTTCCGCCATTTCCATGTTGACGGTCCGGTTACCTACGCCCTCGCCTTTCCGTGAGCCGATGTATCGACGGATGCGGTCCTCGGTCAGGTCAGGCAGCAAGACGCTACCCATCAGCCGCTTGACGTGCGCCAGCCGGTCGGTGCTCCACTGGAGCGCTTTGGGTGTGTGGGTGGCCCCGTAGGTCTCCACGTACAGCTTGACGACCTCGGAAACCGAGCGAATGCGGAAACGGGCTTGCTCCGTAGGCAAGCCGTTAATAGCTTGCTCAAGCTCTCTTCGCCGTTGCCTCTCGGCTTCCCTGGCAAGCGTCTTGCGCGTGGTCCTAGCCGACTCCTGAATCCGCTTTCCCGCGAAGTTGAACGAGTACCACCAGGTGCCTTTTGTTCCTCGTTTGTAAAGTGCCATTGCGAAATCTCCTTTGTGATTCGTGAGCCGTCCCAAGGACGGCTCTTGGTTAAGGGTTAAACTCTCGAAGCGTCTGCCCGTTTGCGAAACTGTCAGGGGAGACGCCAGCCCATGCCAGAGGACAGCTTTGAAGAAGTCAAACCGTACTTGTACCGCTTCACTATCGTCGAGAGAACCGCCTGGGACGACCCCAAGCACGACTACAACTTGGACATTGTCGTGGCGTTTCTCGAACAAGGCGAAGGCGGCAAAGTCCGCCTCTGGTACAGCCATCACGAGCACTACACCCGCAAGCGGAAGAATGCTCGCTGGAACCTAGACGGCAAGATGACCTACCACCTAGGTCGAGACCTGAAAGACGAGATTTCTCGTCGCGCCTGCTACGCCTGGTGGCACCATTGCTTTACCCGCGAAGTTGGTCACTTCACGGACCGCAAGGACCCCGAGGTGGAGCGAGCGAAAGAGCTTGCCCGGATGCTGGACAAGCCGGGCGGGACGGTTCAATAGTCAGTCATGGGTGGCTCTCCTTTTGATGAGAAGCCACACGAAGGACACAGTTCGCAAAAAGAAAAGCCCCGCACATGCGGGGCGTCGAGGCTCTCGATGGAGGCTAAGAGTCGGTGTGTGAAAATAGGTTGCAGTCGTCATGCGAATTCGCCCTTCGTGTGACGGTTAGGCTCCCAGGGGTGTTCCTTGCACCTCTGGGAGCCGTCTAGATCATGTCACAGTCTGTGACGGAACACAAGATTCGACCCACCGATGTAACTTACTCGACGCCCCAAGAGTTGTAGATCTTCCCTATCGAGACCGCACTCTTGTGCAATCATTGCTCCGGGCGGCTCCGATCTCTCCACAGCTTTCCTTTGGGGCGTTCGCGTGCTCCCCGGATGGTTGCCAGTCTGAGGCCGGGTGTGGGACGCTTTAGGCGACTTGAGTGCGGCGGAAATGGGGAAGGACGAACGGAGGCGGTGAACATGAGACTCATAATCGCTTGCATCCTAATAGCGGCGACCGGATCATCCGGTCCAGTCGTTCTGTCAGCACAACAGAAGAATCCCATAGATCTACGGGAGTACGAGCTAATCAATAGAACCTTCACGGAAGCGAACCCTTATGCCAAGCTGCAGTTGCTGGACGAATGGACGGAGAAGTATCCCACCACCGCCTTCGACGAGGAACGGATTCGGCTTTACATGGCGAGCTACCAGGGTACGAACCAAGGAGCAAAAGCCGTGGCAACGGCCCAGGAAATTCTCAAAAGGTTTGAGGGAGACTTCAGCGCGAATTTCACCATAGCTTCGCTTACGCCGTTCCTCGGGGCAGATGATGCGGCAACTTATGACGATGGCGTAAAGGCCGCCAAGGCGCTGCTGGCCGGCGGGATTGACAAGCAGTTCGCGCCGGCCCTGAGACCCGCGCCGCAAGTCTCCGAGGCGCAATGGGTCGCTGCCAAGACGCAGACGCGAACATCGTCTCACCAAACGATCGGCTGGGTAGCCATGAAGCGGAAGCAGAACGAGGAAGCGGAAGATCATTTCACGAATGTGCTCAAGCTGAACCCGACATCTGCGCAAGTCGCGTACTGGATGGCACAGGTAGTACAAGCCCAAGCGAAACCACAGAAGAACACGCTGGCTATGTTCTTGTTCGCCCGAGCGGCAGCCTACGATGGGCCGGGCGCTCTGGCTCCGGAAGGACGCCAGAAGGTGGGTGAATACCTGACGTGGCTTTATACGAAATTCGCGGGGACCGAAGAAGGGCTTGCCGAACTGAAAGCTCAGGCAAAGAGTAACCCGTTTCCCCCGACCGGCTTGGAGATCAAGTCCGCTGCAGTCCGAAAATTGGAGGGGGAGCGGGGCAAGACCGGCGTACGTGCTTTCGCTGCGGAAGCGGGGTGGAAAACCCTCGGGACTTGGAGTGGAAACGGACCGAAGAATACTGATGACACTATGACGGCACCGCTCTGCATTTCGATGCTTTAGTTGAACCAAGGCTACGGCGCAAAGTTTCAACACCTGTGTCACGTTGCCTCAAACCCCAGCGTCGTAAACCTCAGCTCGATGGTCCGCTCTTCCCCGATGCGGTTCTTGAACTGCCGGAGCCGGACCAATCGGTCCGTCCGGTCAACCCTGTAGGCAATGTCTGGCGCGGCCTCGATTTCCATAGCGCCCCTGAAGTTTTTGGTGCCGTCTTTTCCCGCGTGATGCAGCAGCAAGACCGTCGCACCCTTGCGGCTCAACTCGATGAAGGCGTTCATGATTTTGCTCATTTCGGGGTTGCTGTTTTCTTCGTGCCTGTGGAACCTGACAAGGGAATCAAAATCATCAACGGTTTGACTTCGGTGGCGTATCGCAGCAGTTCACTCGAACCGATGCACGGCATGGGCAACGAAACCCAGCGACCGTGATAGCGCAGGTTCGGAATCTCGCCAAGGTTGAGCTGGCGCTTTCGCCAAGCGATGAGGTTTTGGCCATTTTCGCGGTCGGAGTAGAGAACTTCCCGAGCGGGTCCTGCTTTCATCTCGGCAAAGGAACTGCCTGTCGCCACGGCTCTCGCCAAGTCCAGAGCCAGCCACGATTTGTACGTCCCCGGTTTTCCCGCAAGTAGCACCAGGCTCCCTTCGGGAATGAATTCCTCCACTAGCCAATGGACCGGCTGACAGTCAAGATCATCGAGCGTGGGAACCCGTTTCCACCAAGGCACGTTGGCAAAATCGTTGCGGTTCATGCGACCTCCGTGAGTTCACGAACAGTTGCATCCGAATAGAACTTTCTCAGGAACGGCTCGACAAAGGAACTCGGATCGAACTCCAGCTTGTCGAGTTCCGCCTCGATGACCGCCTTTGCCTCGTGGAGCAGATTCATCCGCCGGTGAATGGCGCCGATTGTCACCTGGTCCGGGTTTTCGTCAAACCAAAACCCTTCGATGAACACTTGGGCAGCTTGAAGTTCATCTACGAGAGCAGACCACCTGTGCAGAAGCCGTTGCTTTCTCAGCCAAATCCAGTTGTCGAACGGTTTCGCTTCATTCCCGCTCAACTTGAACTCCAAGGTTGGTTCGTACGTCTGAGATTCAGCGGGAATACCGGCAATGGCTGCCAGCTTTGCGAATGCTCCCCTAAAATCCAAGCCTTCAACTTTTTCGACGAAGGTCAAAATGTCTCCGCCAAAGCCGCAGGGGTGGCAGTACCAGAGACCGCTGTCAGGGTTCACGTAGAAGCTCGGAGTCCGGTCTTCGTGGAAGGGGCAACAACCGGTCCACTCCTTGCCGGATTTTCTCAGCCGAACGTATCCGCCGATGATTTCGACAGGGTTGACGACAGCTTTTAGTTCTTCAGCAGTGATCATGAGTCGCTTACTCCCAACTCCGTTTGAAGTCGTCAGACTTCAACGGTGGTATACCCCCTTTAGGGGGTAAGGAAATGTTGCCTTTTGCTTGCAAGCAATCTTCAACCACGCTTGAACCACCGTTGGAACCACCCTTGGCAGCACCCTTGGAACCACCCTTGCCCTGCCGTCTCTTCTCTGCTGACCTCTTGCCACCAGCGGAACTCTTTTCCCGCCAGTGCTTTTGCCGCTGAAGCTCAGCTAGAAGCTTGTCGTGGTAAAGACGTCCCCCGTCGGCTCGAAACTCCGCCCGCAGCTTAGCGCCGCTGCGTTTCCAATTTGGCCCCATGCGTGACAGGACAGCGAGCTGCTTGTCATCATCCGGCAGGCTGCAATCTCCGCTCAACCAAGCGACACACCACAGGCGAATCAACGCCCCTCTTCTGCTGGACTCATCAAGGCTATAGGGATCGAGTTATACCAGTCACCGGGATAAAACAGGAACGCTGGGCTTCGAGTTGGCATCAGTGTGGCGGCCTCTCTGCTCGTTTGACTGCTTCACCTACCGAAAGCCAGTGTTCGCGGTCAACAGGGGCACCTTGCTCGATGCGCTGTAGGTTAGCCTTGACAGTCGAGAAAGCAAGCCCAACACCGGTTTCGAGTCCAGCCGTTTCAGCGAGCCGCTGAAGGTCAGAGATAGCCCTGGTGAGGCTATCCTCCAACGTCAGCGCGGCCCGCTCTTGCATCCTTAATTACCTTCCGTATTGGGCGCAGCGCCGTTGAATATGCGAATGGTTCGCGTGGTTCCGACTCGTCTCGACCGTAAAGTTCGCCTCCGCGCACGGCGGGCGTGTATGGCTGTTACTGGTCTGGATAGTGAGTTCGATATAGCGGACCCGGTTGTTGCCGATGACCGGGCGACCAGACCGAAGGGCTACTATCTGACTAGGGCCTGTTAACACTAAGCTGGAAAAGCTGCTATACTGGTGATGTATGGAAATCACCGAGCAGCAATACCTCCGCATCGAGCCGGTTTTGCCGCGCCAGCGGGGCAACGTGAGCCTGTCGAACCTGACGGTTTTAAACGCGATTTTATATGTCGCCGAGCAGGGCTGCAAATGGCGCGGCTTGCCCCAGCGCTTCGGCAACTGGCACACCATTTACACCCGCATGAACCGCTGGTCGAAGAACGGCGTGCTCGACGCCGTCTTCGAGAAACTGCAGCGCGAGCAACTGGTCCGCATCAAAATCGAAGCCGTGTCGATGGACTCGACCATCGGGAAGGTTCATCCCGACGGCACCGGTGCGTTAAAAAAACCGGTCCGCAGGCGATCGGCAAATCCCGCGGCGGATGGACCACCAAGATTCATATGGTTGCCGCAGATGCTCGAACGGCGATAACGTTCGCTCTCTCGCCCGGCCAAGCTCACGACGCCCAGCATGGCCGCGAGCTGCTGGGCGGTCTGGGGCCACTGCCCTAGCCGCTGCCGCTGCTCATGGACGGCGCCTATGAGGACATCAGACACGCCAACTGGCTCTGGATTTCGGATGGATTCCCGTCGTGCCGCCCAAGCGTACCCGCTTGGAGCCGTGGGAGTTCGATCGAGTACTCTATCGCCGCCGCAACGAGGTCGAGAGACTCTTCCGCCGGCTCAAGGGATTCCGCCGAATCTTCTCCCGCTTCGACAAGCTCGACGTGATGTTCCTCGCCTTCCTCCACTTCGCCCTCATCGTCGAGGCTCTTCGTTTCGAGACCCCACGTTAGTGTTAACACGCCCTAGTGCGACTCGGGCTTACCGTTCTGACCCAATGGCCGTTGCAGTCGCGAACATCAATTGCTTTGGGATAGACCAATCCCTTATGCGCCGGAGTGCCAGCTCCGACGATTTGTCCCTCTGCGGTTCTCACTTGCGTCCGTCCCGTGGTTCGTGCAAGCACTGTCGTACGAATTCGCTCAAATCGCTCTCCAAGTAGTAGCAGCGAGATCCGATTTTGCAATAACGGGGCGGTCGCCCCTGCAGCCGTCTCTTCCGCAGAGCCGCCGTCGAGATCGGGATGATGGTCGGTGCTTCGCGGTCGGAAAGGAATCGGTCTTGTCCCACGTTTTACCTCCGTGTCGCCCGCTGTCTGAACGGGGACAATTCAAGAGTAAACGTAGGCAGGCGTAGGATTACGTAGGAGAATTCAGCAGTGAATGTTTAACAATAACTGCCTTGTTTGGCAACCACTTAGGGCGTAGGAGCGGCGTAGGGTGACGTAGGAAGATTCACGATAGGACGGCTTACGGTCCTATTTTGAGACGGTATTCTCCATTCAGAACTTTCTCGATGCGCTCGGACATTGCAGAATCTTCCCGAAGGATGCCTTTTTTCCATCTAGTCCCGTCTGCGCGGTGTACGACTACACCCGCTTTATCCCCGGCTGAGCGCCAAACATCCGCCTCTTTGCAACCATGCTTGCTACAAAAGGCACTCAATCGAGACGTTCGATCTTTGGCGAGTGTCTGTTGATCGGGCTCGGCTGCTAGCAAGGTCGGGGTGTGATTCTCAGATACGCGAGCTTCTCCCTCGATAGCCGATTCCGCGCCTAATCCTGTGTTGGCTTCGGCTGTCTCGCTGAGCCGTTCTTCTTCGGCAGCCCACGCCTTGGACTGCCATTCGGATTCCAGCACTCCGATATGATCTTTAGCGGTCTCAGTATCGGTGAGGCCGACAGCTTCCCGGCCTAAGTGAGGGAGGCTTGCGAGGAATGTTGGCGTGTCCGGCGATACAGATAGCAGCGCTGTAGCCTTAGCGTTGTAGTAGGTCGAAGCCAACTCTATCTCCGAGTCAACAAGTTGCTCGCGCAAACGAGAAGTGAGTGTAAGTGCCTGTACATTGAGCGAATGCCGTTTCTCTTTCAGTCCATCCAAATCGAGAGCCAAGCCCAGATCAATCTCATGCGTGTCGATTTGGTCGGCTTCGGCTTTAAGTGCCTTCGCCTTCTCAAAGCCGCGCGAAACGTTCAGCATGGTCGCTCGGTGTTTCGAGAAAGCGGCTTCCATTGCCTGGTTGAGCTGCGCCAAGAAAACAGGCGTCAACCGTGATTCGAGTTTATGAAGGGCTAGTTCCTTTGGCACCGCTGCTGCCTCCTGGCGCAGCTCCTGAGAAGTGTTGACCGCCAGGCGGGTCAGGAAGTCCCGCTTTTCACCTCGCGAAAAGCTAGGCGGTCAATTCTGTACTTGGACTAGGGTAGG
The DNA here is from genome assembly GCA_965224215.1 of Bryobacterales bacterium. Classification (GTDB taxonomy): domain Bacteria; phylum Acidobacteriota; class Terriglobia; order Bryobacterales; family UBA6623; genus CBDCYS01. The sequence goes on from CBDCYS010000008.1 coordinate 91,413, forward strand.
GGCTTCGCAAGCCCTGTCGCAACTGCCAGCCCGCATGCCGGGCGAGTGCGGTCCCGGAGGGGATGTGTATTCCTCCAAGTAGACCCTAAGGTTGCATATGATAGCGCAACCGGCACCATACTAAAGGCTACCTTTAAAGCTCTTCCGGCATTTTAGTGGCTAGGGAGCGAGGTTCAGCCCACCGCAGTGGAAGTAGATGGCATTGACGAAGTTCTGTTTGTTTCGGAAACCCCGGGCGGTGTACTTCACCCACTGAATTTTGGCGTTCAAGGATTCGCTGGTCGCGTTGGTGACGCGGTGGCGCAGGTAGGTCACGATGTTTGCAAAGCGCCGCTTGAGCATCCGGCCCACTTCAATCATCGGTTGCAGGCGGCTCCTCACCGCCCAGTTGTGCCACCAGCGAAAGTGTTTTCGGGCTGGCCGCTCGTAGCGGTAGTCGAAGAACGCCATCATCGTTTCCTTCAAAGCCCAGGCCCGCGCCGTTTTCAAGCCGCTGTCCCGCAGGGCCGCAAACGCTCGCCGGTCTTTGGGCTCCATCCGTGCCGGGTGCCTTAGCCAGTCATAGCGCGTTCCCACCAGCGTGTCGTCTCCGGCCGCGCGCAGGATCTTGTTCTCCTTCCGGCGCACTTTGTCCACCGCGCCTCCCAGATGCTGGGCGATGTGAAACTTGTCGAAGACGATCTTGCCGTCGGCTTCCGGCAGGTGCTCCCGCACCGAGGCGATGTAGGGATTCCACATGTCCATGGCCACCGCCTCGACCGCGCCGATTTGCTCCGGCGTCAGGGTCGCCCAGAATCCGTCCAGGCTACTCTGTTTGCGGTCTTGAGCCACGTACAGCACCCGCCCCCGTGCCAGATCGTTCACCAAGGTTAGATAGTGATGGCCCTTGCGAAAGGCCTTCTCATCGACACCGAGTTGCGTGACCGGCTCGGCTTGTCGGCGCTCCAATCCCCGCTTCACCGCTCGCTCCATGATGCCGTGAATCTCGTCCCAACTTAGCTTCAACAACCCGGCCACTGCCTTCTGGCTGGCCGCCTTGAGCCATTCAATCGCCAGCGCTTCAAACAGCGTCGTGAAGCGGCTGGAGGGCTCGGCCCAGGGTAGTTTCACCACGCGCACTCCGTGCTCGGGGCATTCACTGCGGGGCGGGGTGGCGTGCAGGATCGTACGATATTGGCACGTATCCAAGTGTCGCCACTGCCGCTCGGGCTGATGGTCGTGGAGTTGGCAGGAGGCGCCGCATTCCGGACACGGCCAATCCATCCCGTCCGGATGAGCCAGATGAACATGGATCTCTCCCGCCTCCAGCTCTAAGTCCACCGAGTCCACCTGCCAGGGAGCCTCGATTCCGAGGATGCGCCGATACAACTCGTGATCTTGCATCCCGGAATTGTCGCATGCCGGCCTGGGCAGGCCGCCATCCACCCACTACAAACCCGGAATTCCCCCCTTTAATAAGGAGCGGGATAGCCGCGTTGAGAAAGGTAGGGTTTACTATGAACCGTTCGTCATCGGGTCGCGCCGGTCCGTACGTTAACCAGCCAACGGGGTACCAAGCCTTCGTGCCAGCGTCCCTGCCGCCCGATCCGCCTCTGCGGATGACACCCGCGCTCGAGGCGCTACTTTCGGCAGCCAACCTCGCAATTGGGCGCCTGGACGGCTCTGTGTTCACCCTGCCAGATCCGGACCTCTTCGTGATGATGTACGTGCGCAAGGAGGCCGTGTTGTCCAGCCAAATCGAAGGCACGGAGAGTTCCTTGCAGGATGTGTTGGCGGCCGAGGCTAAAATCTTTTCGCCCGATCGCCCCAAGGATGTCGGAGAAGTCATCAACTACGTCACCGCGATGAACTACGGTCTGGAGCGACTGGCGACGCTTCCGGTTTCAAGTCGGCTGATACGTGAGATCCATGGGGTCTTGCTTAAGGGCGTGCGCGGTAGTGACCGGACGCCGGGCGAACTGCGGAAAAGTCAGAACTGGATCGGCCCTGGCGGTTGTGGGCTGCCTGAGGCGACGTTTATTCCCCCTCCGCCGGATGAAGTGCCTAAAGCTCTCTCTGAATTGGAAAACTTTCTGCACGCCGATGATGATTTGCCTTCGCTCGTCAAGGTGGGGCTCGCGCATGCTCAGTTCGAAACGATCCACCCGTTCCTCGACGGAAACGGGCGTGTGGGACGCCTCTTAATCGCATTCCTTCTGGTTCAGGGCCAAGTGCTCCACAAACCGGTGCTGTACCTGTCCCATTACTTCAAACGTCACCAGCAGGAGTATTACGATCGTCTTCAGGCAGTGCGTGATACCGGCGAATGGGAGGGATGGCTCACCTTTTTCTTGCGGGGCGTGGCGGAGGTCAGCGAGGAGGCCGCTAAAATGGCGCGGGCCATCCTCGCGTTGCGCGAAAGGCTTCGCTTGCAGATCACAACCCATTTGGGCCGCTCTGCCGGGAATGGCCTTACGGTCCTCGAGTATATGTTCAGGATGCCCCTCATCACTGTGAATAATGTAAAGGTCCTAATCGAAACCAGCTATCCCGCTGCCAATGACCTGGTACAACGCTTGGTGCAGCAGGGCGTTGTCAGTGAGACAACCGGCCAAGCGCGCAATCGGAGGTTCCGATTCGATGATTATATCGTGCTATTCTCCGACTAAACCTAGCCAATGGTCTGGCCGGGCAGCGAACCCAAAGTGTAGTGAGAATTGTAGAGACCCACCAGAACAAACCAGAGTAAACGGTCCTAGTGGGTCTCAATGCTAGCCGGGTCTAAGTCACTGAAAACTAGCAACATAGGGCACTCGGTCGCACTCGGTAGCAACCATTCGGCCCTGCGTGTGAAGCAGGCGCTCTAACCAACTGAGCTACGCGCCCCAAGGGATTATTCCATTGATTATAAATCAGTTCCATTTTTGCGCTCATGCCAAAAGTGTAGCCGAGGCTACGTACTGTAGCAGAACTGTAACAAAACCCCTCAGTTAGGTCGAACTGTAGCTGGATCGCATTGGGATTCCCCCGTATGCCGGTTGAGTTTTGCCAGAGCTTCCCGCTTCATCTGCAACTTCATTTGCGAGTACTTCTTGAATACGCGGGCATCCGTCTGCCTGAGCATTTGGGTGACCCACTCATCCACCACACCGCCGGCACTGAGCCGAGTGGCATAGGTTGACCGCAGATCATACATGCGAAAGTGAGCAATGCCCGCCCGCTGCAACGTAACTGCCCAAATCTTCTTGAAGCTCTGTTGATAACCCACCGGACTCCGAGGACTAGGAAACAACCATGGGCCGGGGCCCGCAATACCCAACTGGCTGCGAAAAGCCTCCACGGCAATATCCGTCAAGGGCACTTCCGCAACACCCTCGGGTGTTTTGGAATCGGGAATCCATACCACCGCATTCCCCAGGTCCAGTTCCTGTTTTCGCATTGGTGCCAGCTCCTTATAGATCCGCAATCCCGTCTCGGTGATGATCCGGATCACATTGCGCAAATACTCGGGAGCATGAAACTCAATCTGCTGCTGTTCCGACCAGGTCGTATAGTGCGGTCGAAACAGACCCTGCAGCGATACTGGGAACTCGACCCCAGAACACGGATTGGCCGGAATCAACTTCTTCTTGACTGCGACGTTCAAAATCCGACCTAGGCCCAATACTCTTCACTTAAGCATCCTGACGCAGGATGCGAAGTCAGTCCGCTCACGGGACAGCGCGCCAGGTGGTCGCAGTTTGTAGCTGCTCATCTTGCGCTTGACGCCGCGCGGACGTCGCATCCCCCGGCTCGAGTGCACGCGCTCGTCCAGGAGTTCCCTCAAGACCGCCTCATCAAACGCTTCCTTGTCCCGAGGGGGGGATCGCGACCGCGCGGGACAGCTTGCGTCGTACGACCCGCACCGCATGCAGGTACGATAATCGATCCGGATCTTCGTCGGCGCGCAGCGCCGCCTCGTGCATCAACCCGCGGATCGCGAAATGCGCCATCAGTAATCCGTAGAACTCTTGCCGCACCAACTCCGGCGTCTTGCTGCGCAGCACGATCCGCGCGCCGCGCAGATGCGTCTTGAGTTCGTCGAGCGCCCCCTCAATCTCCCAGCGTTCCGAGTACAGCGCCGCCAACTCCACCGCCGGCGCTTGCGCGGGATCGAGAATCGTCGTCAGCAGTCGATAGAACTCCTCGGCGTCGTCAATGCCCTCGAGCTGATACTCGATGACGCGCACAGCGAGCGGCCGCCGGCGCTTGCGCCGGTCGGCTTCCGAGGCGTAGATCGCGCTGCGGTAGGAGCCATCGGCGAAGCGCTCGAGCACGTCCAAGCGCAGATGTTTCTTGGCTCGCCACAGCAGGTGCGCGCCCGTCTCGCGTGCTTGCCGCCACAGCTGATAGCCGAGGAAATTGCGGTCCGCCAAGCACAGCATGCCCTTCGCGAGCGCCGGCAGAACCTGTTTGGCGAGCGTGATCTCGCCCCTCGCGCAGGGCCCCATGCGGCTGGCGAACAGCACGTGCGTGCCGTTCTCCAGCAACGAGACGAAGCGCAGTTGCGGGAACGCGCTGGCTCCCCGCGAGGCGCCCGGATAGCCGAACGCCGTGCGGTTGGCGGCCTGATCGGCGACATCGAGCGTCGAACCGTCGAGCGAAACCAAACGCCATTCCCGATAAAACAATCCGCACGTCTTTTTCGTCGCCAACGGTCGCACCAACTCGTCGTGCAACTGCTCGACCGGCTCGACCCCCAATCGCGAACGGCCTTGCGAGATCCCCGAATCGCCCGCCACTTTGAGCGGCGCAGCGGGATCCTGCAGCCACTGCAATCCTTCCAGCAGGCAACGCAGCCCCTCGCGGTAGGACGACTGCATATACAGCGCCAGGGCGATGACGTAGTAGACCATGACAGGTGCCGGCAAGTCGCGTTGTCGCCGCGAGGCCCGGCCGCAGTCTCGCAAGACGCGATCGACCGCGTGACGCGGGAACCAGTGCGCGATCACGCCCAAGCTGATGTAGTCGGTAATGCGACTGCCGGGCGGCAGTGCTGCTCTCGTTCGTGCCATCTGAGACCTCCTCTTCTCCGAAACAGTATGCCACAGAAATGTTCTGAAGTGAAGAGTATTGGGCCTAGCACCCGAAACTCCTGATGCACCATGGTTGGTTTCAAGGTGCCAAGGTTCGGTATCCCCGAGCGGTCCTGACTCTCTTTGGCTGCTGCAGCCGTCGACGAAGGTACATCTCGATTTCATCAGCACTGATTTCAGACAGCTTTCGATTGCCCCAGACCGGTCGTAGTTGCTTCAATGCGTTGCTGTTTGCCTCGTGTGTTTTTGCGGCTCGAATCGGCGGCTGAGAGTAGTGCTCCAGAAAAAAATCCCCCCATTCGCCAAAGCTGAGTTTTTCACCCTTCCGCATAACCGCAAGGGTGTTCTGATCACGAGCTTGCAGTCGCTCGCGAAGCCTCTGTTGGGCTTCCTGCCACTCTTCACAGAATGTTGATTCCTGATGGCGTCTACCGTCACGATCTCGGTACCACATCCACCAGAATTTGGTGCCAGGTCGCTGATACACGCCACCGTCATGTCTACTTGGTCGTGCCATTCTCCACCTTCTGTTTGAATGAAGCGCGAAAGGCCACGAGGTCCGATTCGAGGAACCGGATGTTGCGGCCCATCACGCGGAGATGGGGAATCTGCTTTCGCTCTACCCAACGATACACCAGTTGAGCACTGACGCCAAGAAACTTCGCGGCCCCTCTGACGGTCATGGGGCAGTCACTGTGCATTAGGTCACACTTAGAGACGGCGAATCATCAGATTTTGGTCTGGGAAATTGCTCCACCGGACTCTTCGGATTCAACGACTGGTGTGCTGGCCGGAACACCAGTTTTGGTGCCGCCATCTTGGTGTTGAGATTCCTCTGCCGCTCCCCTGGGCCCACGTCTCCTTCTTGCCCGGTTCGGCGAGGGAGACCTTTCCTTGAGCCGCTCCTCCATCTTGTCGGCGATAATGCGGTAGACAATCTCCGCTGCTTCAATCGGCGCAGACTCAAAGTACCGCACCACTTCTACTTCCATGGTTGTTTTAGGCATTTGCTGTTCCTCTACTTAACACTGACGACATAAAAACAGTCGCTCTTACAGGACTGCGCCGTTTAGGTCTGTGAAATTTTGTTTCCTTGTTCCCCAATCGATTCATGTTGTCGTGACTGAGGCAAATGACCAGGTTCCGGGTAAGCCTGAGTTAGCTGTCACTGAATACCCTTCTGAGAGTGTTGGTCAGTCAGTTCTAAAAACCTTTTGACCATAGTGTCCCGCGTCTCAAGCACCTCTCCGGCAAGCTCCTTCAGCGCTTTGAAGCCGAAGCTCCACCACTTCAGGTAGGCCTTGAAGTAGCAGAAAGGCCGTTTGTCCTCCTCATAATCGACATCCGCAAAATTCAATTGTTCACCTCCTCTCCTCGGCCAACCAACCAAAAGCTTCCGGCCCAATACCAAAGTTCCGTCCAGCTTCCTGAATCGTCATACGGATTCGCTCGACAATCTGATTCTGGAAAGCCGGTTCAAGCCATTGTTCAAAGCCATGGTGGCTGGCAATACGATAAGCTGCCTCCCGGGTGATTGCGCCGTGAGGCCTGACAGAACGAACGTGAAAGGGATCACCGATAACGGCTTCATCCGTTACCTCAAGAGCTAACCTTGCCAGGAGTTCAGGGTCACAAGGCAGTAGTGGCGCCAGAGTCGCGTGAATCGTGATTCCAGATCTGCGAAGCTCCTCGATTGTTTTCAGCCGTTGGGCAATTGACGCGCAATGAGGTTCATAGAGCCTCCTAGCTTCATCGCGATTCGTGGTCAGTGAAAAGCTAACCTTCAGATCCGTTCGTTTTTGAAGTGCTCGAAGCAGTTCCAGATCTCGCAGAATCAAGGGGCCCCGCGTTTGAACAACAAAAACCTTCGGCGGCCGCTGGATCAAGACACTGAGAATTTTGGGCATGACTCGCTCGGTCTCCTCGGCAGGCTGATAGGGGTCAACCAGAGGAGAACAGTAAATCTTCTGATCTGAACGGACTGCCCGGTACAAGAGTTCAGGAGCATTGGACTTGAAAGTGGTGAACTGGCCCCAGCGCTTCCAATCTTCGGGCCGCAAGCCCCCGTAAACACGCATGGTGGGTACATAACACCTGAATTATGCACAGATTCACTTTGCGAGTGTGGCTGCGTTCGTAGCGGGTTGGCGGTCGTCGTGAGGTGGTAGCTCGGCAACTGGCCTTTTGGCTTCTCCGTGTCCGGTTTCCCTTCCCGCCCAGAATCCGCGTCGTCAAAATCTCGCTCGGAAGTGACGTGTTTCCAGTGCGTTACGGCTAGTGCATAAAATTTTATGCATAGCGCATACCCAGGCTCTCAGATCAGCGCCCTCCCGACCACCGGCAGCAAGCCGCCGTAGGGAGTCGGCTTCCTGCCGCGGAAGTGGTAAGGCGTCGAAGCCCCGATTTTATTGGGCCGCGAGGCCGTCACGGCTGGGCCTTGTTGGACGGGCCTTTGGGAGCTATGCTGTTTTCGTCTGGTAACCATGTGGGTGACTTCCTTGGGGTTGGCTGGCGAAGCTGGAATCTTTGCCAGCCGACCTTTTTACCCCATGTTTTAGGGGGTCCCCAATGGTCCCTTGCGGTTCAGCCCTCCTCAGGTCCACGCCGCAGTGCATAATTCAGGTAACAGTAGGTGCAGCCGAAGGTGCAGTTTCTCGCCGGAGTCAGAGAATGGCTGAAACCGGCTTTGGCAATGAAGCCGGAAGTTTTGGCCAAAATACTCTTGGCCTCAGTACGCCGGATGTGGTAGCGCTGGCCATTTGGTGATCTTGTGTTGAACTCATTCATGGCTTTCAATGCCTCTGTAACTGAAGACGACACTTCCTGCATAAATCTGACCAAAAACTATTACCGGTCGGTGTTCCAACTTGAGGTAATGAAGAGATGGCTCTGATCCTCCACAGCGAATAGTTGCGGACCGATCGACAGCAGAAGACCAAAGGCTCTCTTCTGTTTCGTCCAAGAATCTCTCTGATTGGTTTCCATCCGCTCTTTGCGCAAGAGCCGCTGATGGCCAAACTGGAATATCTTGGACAAACCCGTTAGGTCAAATCCCTTCCTATATGTACGGAGACGACGGGAGGAATCCCGGTCTGACATCCAGGTAGACGGCCAAATGATTCCTCCGATTTCATCTCTTTGACTCAGATCCTCTGTCCCCGGCGTTGTGCACGAGTTTGGCCTGCTGAAACGCCGAGTACCGCGAGGTCGTACTTCGTGAGCTTGGCATTGCGTTCTTTCTTAGCCTGGTCTACGGCATCATCTAATGGGGAAAAACCCTATGGGGAGCCGTTTCTTGGTTAAAGCAACCAGCTCCGACACATTCACGGCATGAATCCCCGCCGTCCCATCCTCGCTGGCCGTCACGATGCGCTTGACCTCCGGCGAAAACGCCGCGTAGTACGTGTTGTAGCGTAACGAAAAAAATTGGTGCGTCTCCAGGGTGTGTAGTATCGCGCCGCTGTCGGCATCCCACACTCGCGCCGTATTATCCTCGCTTGCTGTCAGGATGCGCTTCCCGTCCCGTGAGAACACCGCGTGGAAAACCGCGTCTTTGTGCCCTACGAGCGTGTGCAGCTGCTGGCCGCTTTCCCCATCCCACACCCCCGCCGTCCTGTCGGTACTGGCCGTCACGATGTGTCTGCCGTCCGGCGAATACGCCGCCCCGTAAACCTCGCCATTGTGCTTGAGCACATGCAGCTCGGCTCTGCTGTCGGCATCCCACACCCGCGCCGTGCCATCCTCACTGGCCGTCACGATGCGCTAGCCGTTTGGCGAATACGCCGCCTCGTGAACCTCGCCTTCGTGGCTGAGAGTGTCCAGCTGCTCGCCCCTGTCGGCATCCCACACCCGCGCCGTCCAATCGTTACTGGCCGTCACGATGCGCCTGCCGTCCGGCGAATACGCCGACGCTCCGATCCTGAAGCCCAGCGCTTTCGGGCGAGGATGGGACCTCGGCGCCTCTGTACACGGCGGCGCTGAAGGCAGAGCCGGAGATGCTCCCTTACTGCCAAAGTGGTTGATAAAAATGGGCCTACGCCAGAAGAATCGTTTCAATGAATGTAAAGAATGCGGCTGTGAACCCGCGAGCAACCACATGTCCAGATTTGGGTTTTCAGCTACCGATTCGGATAGCGGTCGCCGGGCCCATGGCAGCCACGAAAGGGCCAGAAGCGCTCGGAAGGGCTGGAAGAAGCATGTTGCGGTACTCCCGCAGCCCAATCGATCACCTTGGATTGTTGTCGAGCAGAATCACAACGGCATTGGGAAGCTGATGGTGCCTGCCTTTCAGATTTACGCTAACATTGAATGGAATCAATGACTTATGAGATGGCGGAGCCCTGTCCGCGGCTAAGCTAGAGAGCGCAATGGTCGATACCGGTCCCACAGAAACTGCATAACGGCCCAGGGGTCGGCCGGACATCCACTAAACATCCACCGCCTGAAAGGCGGTGGGTTACGTTTCGACTGAAAGTCGGGGTTGCGGCTCAAGCCGCCTGAAGCTGTCCGGCTCACAGCCGACTCAAGGCTTGGTGGGCGCTGTAATCTTGAATCCTTCCCCGTCCTCATCCCATTTCTGGCTCTCAATGTATCTCTTGATCGTTTCTTCATCTACCGCGCCCACCGTCGCACAAAAGTAGCCGCGTGCCCACAGATGTTGGCCCCAATACCGTTTCCGCAACTCTCCAAACTCGTCCTGTAATCGCCGCGACGACCGCCCCTTCAGGTACTGCACCAGCTTCGACGGCGCTAGTTGCGGCGGAGCCGTCACCAACATGTGCACATGATCCGGCGACACCGCGCCCCGGATCACCGCCACTCCCCTCGCTTCACAGCTCTGCCGGATCAGATCCCGCACCCGCTCTGCCACCCTGCCCCGTAACACCTTGTAGCGGTACTTCGTGATCCATATGAGGTGATATTTGATGTCGTAGACCGAATGCGCTCCTCGCCGATATTCTTCCATCCCCCCATTCTCATCCAGAACTGCTTGAAGCTGACCGCCTGAAAGGCGGTGGGTTTAGACCTGGTGATTGAACTAAAAACCCGGAAGAGCCTTTTTTGTTCATCCGACTGATGCTGGAAACTTCCAAAACCTTTGGCAGGGGCCAGTCGCAAAGCCACAGAACCTGTTTTCTGCCCTGTTTTCAGGGCGAAACAGTTGGGAACCTTTAAGTCCCGTGTATCCAGTGACTTTTGCATCATTGAAGGCGGCCCTATTCACAGGGAAGCAATGAGGAGGGACTCGTTTTAACGATTTCCGACTCATTCGGTTCGTGCTGGCTCGTTCCTCTTATGGAGTCGCCGACGGTCTCCTCAGCCCGATTCCGACATCCCCGATCACCAATTCCGAAACCGAAGGATCAGTGATCGGCATGGCGTCGGAACGCTGATCGGTTTACCCCGGACTCCGTACTTTTTTTCTCAAGCGAGACCATTTTCACAGCATCAGGGATTAGTGAATAGGTCCATCCCCGTTGAGCCAGTTCCCAGGAGGCAAAGAAAAAATCCAGTTCAAGGTTCAGGTCTTCTACGGTTTGGAGTACGGCGGTACGGATGTCATTGATGCCGAGGAAATGCTCCAGATTCTTGGGGGGCCTTCGCTCAAGCTTGATTCGATTTCGCCAGCCTAGACGAATCGTCAGTTCCTTGCCTCGAGGACCAAGAGAGTGAATTGATTCAGCCATGGGGTTGAGCTGAACTGAGTGGATATAGCGATCCTGACGCATGAACCGCAGTCTCCTCTGCGGTACAACTTTGCTGGTCTTCGGAAAACACAGCTTTGCCGCTTGGGAAGTAGTCAGCCAACGGGCAGCTGCTAGTCTCAGCATTAGCTTTTTGTCTCGTTCAGTCAGTCTCACCGCGGTAGTATCCTTGTCGCTCCACATCGATAGCAGCGGACCATATTCGGGGCTGAGGCGCAGACGGGACATGGCTGCATGACATGACCTTGGAAAGTATATCCGCACTTGCATTTCCAGAAGCCGACCAGCGAAATTTCGCCCCTGCAGGTCAAACAGGGAATGGCAGTACGAATCGCTGTCTGAAAAAAGCCCATGCGCCGAATTAGCCGAATCCCCGCCACCAGCACCATCACCGGAATTGCCAGCCCAAAAAGGATGGCATCGAAAATAGATGACTTGCCGCTCATAATTGCTTTTGTCGCGCTTCCTTATTCCAATAGACGACGCAAGATCAGCTCTTCTGACGGACAGAAGACAATTGTCTGGCCGGAAGCTTTCTAAGTACCCTGATTCTGGCGATAGTCTTCACTCAGCTTGTCAATCAGAACTGGGGCATCTTCGCTGAACCATTTGGCATCCCGGTCTTTCAGTTCCGCAAGGTATGCCTCTCACGCCACTCTCTGGCCGATGGCAGGATTCTGGCGCAGATCACTACTGTCCGGTTAAAAGTCAAATAGAATCAGCTGGTTAGGGTCATCGAGTAGGTTTTCGTGGGAGTCGGACGGCTGCAAGGCCTGTAAAATGGGCGTTTTCTCGAAAAGGGTAACGCTGAGAATCTGTAGAATTTGGTAGAGACTCGCCTCCAGGCCCAACCTCTTGCGCGCGATCGCGACCAGTACGTAAACCGAGACCGCGATCCAGATTTGCGTCTTCACGGCGTTCTCGCTGGTACCGTAAAACTGCTTGATCCGCAGGAGCTGCTTGATCCACTTGAAGAACAACTCGATCTGCCAACGCGACTTGTAGATGCGGGCGATGGTCAACGCCGGGAGCGCGAAATTGTTGGTCAGAAACTTGAATCGCTTGTTCGTCGCGGCGTCAAAGTAGCTGATCCGCCGCAACGGGTCCGGATACGCCAGGGCCGACTCGATGGCAGTCAGTAGGACGGTCTGATCCGAGCGCACCCCCGTGGACTTGTCGACGGGATGCGAGTAGCGCCGTTGGAGCAAGATGTTCTTCTTGGTTCGCACGACGAAGAACGACGAGCGGAGGGTGAACACGAAGAGACGTTCGAAATCGACGTAGGCCCGATCCATGATGTAGAAGGCGCCGGGCTCGGGGAGGAACTCGTCGAGGATGTTGACGTCGTGCGTTTTGCCAGCGGTAATGCGGATAAACGTGGGGATGTTACCCCGCAGGTCCAACAGCGTGTGCATCTTCAGGGCGGCCTTGTGCCGGCGGAACTTGGCCCAGGGGAACAGCGAGAGGCACAGATCGATGGTGGTCGAGTCCAGAGCGTAGAGACTTTGATCGAGATCCACGCCGATCGGATCGCGGGCGTACAAAGGCCGCGCGATGCGAATCAAGACCTGGGCGAAATCGACATAGATCCGCCAGTCGCGCGACTCGTTGGCGTCGGCCAGTGTGGAGCGCGCCACCTGGGAGCGGAATCCCCTGTGGTAGAGCTTGGCGCCGAGCGAACGCAGGCACGCTTCGATGTCGCGCAGGCTTTCGCGGTAGGTCAGCTGGGCGAACGCCATGCAGAGGAACTGATCCCAGCAGGAAAAGCCGCGCCATCTGCGATCCCCGTCGTAGCGGCTTACGCAGCGGCGGAATTCGCGATCCGGAAGGAAGCTGATCAACTGGGAGAATACGGTGCGGCCGAGGTTCATGAACCATTGTCGGCCGCCTCCGAAGTCGTTCCAGCCGTCCTTCGCCGTTCAAATCGCGGCAAGGGAAAACAGCCCTAAGCTATGCTGGAACAATCAGTTGCCGCTCGCCAGTGAGTCGTTAACCGGACAGTAGTGGGCGCAGATGATTGACCTGTTCTTGGAAGGTGGCATCTCCCGTTTCTGGGATCGCGACAGTTGCTGTCCTGATCTTGATTGCTTCCCCGGTTAGAGATTTCAGCCATAACCAAGCTACTCTGTCGAGCAAGGATGAACAGCCTTGAGAAAGGAGTTTTTTTTCTTCCGAGAACGAATAAAATTCTTGAGGCCCGTAGGGATTCAATCTGGGTTTGGGCAGTCGGCCGGTAAGCGGGAGGGCTTCTTCCGAAAACGCGCCGTCTCCCCGCAGTGATAGATTCCACCGGATGTTAATCTGGAGATTTTGGAGGAGATCCCGGTCTCTCATGGCGGAAGAAATATTCTGAGTCAAGTAAGAGAAGAACGAGCCATAGCTTCGTGACTTGCAGATCAATTCGCTGTGATTGTCCCGCAAACGGGGAGTTGAGAACAGATCCTGGGCCTCATCCAAAAACCAGAGGAAAGGGGTCTTAGTCTTTCGGACAAAAACCGCCTGTCGAATATCGGACACAATCGGACACAATCAGCGCTTGAAGGGTTTGGGCAGTCCGCCGGGCAATATTCGGCCCGGCACAATTAATAAGCACCAGCTTCCCTGTGTCCTGCAGGTTTCGGAAGCTAGGGGCATCGGTGCCTGACAGAGCAAGTTTCAAACTGGTGGAGCTGAACAGAGCTGAGGCCAACCTGATTTGCACGGCGGCAATTGTGGCCCGTCCTGCATTGGGGAAAAGGTGGGAGAAGTAATATTGAACATCCGCGTTTTGCGAAGCGGCTAAGAGCTTTGCCCGGAACGGGTCCGAGGATAGAACTCGGTCGTAATAGCTAAAAGGCAGTCCATGTTCAGCAAGCAGCAATATGAGATTCTTGACCATAGGCAGGCCGCGCAATGAGAAACCATTTCCGTTCCCAGAGGGCAGAAGTTCCTGCAACGTCTCAACCCGGCTGGTAGCGAAGAAATCAGGATCGCTGCAGGACCAGGGGTTAGCAATGTTGTAGCTGGTGACGGGATCTGCGGAGGCAAAATCAATGATCACGACACGATCAAGCAGCTGCTGGGCCTGAGTCGGCGGAAGTTCTGTCACCTTCGATCCGATAAGGTCGATAAGGTAGATAGCTCGTTCAAAAAGTTCGGCTTTCCCATCCACTATTCCAAAGGAGAATGGCAGCTCTGGGGAATCAACGATCCTCTGGATAATCGGAATGACGCTCATGCTTTTCCCTGCGCCCGTGGCTCCGGTAATGATTGAGTGAGCCTGAACCAGAACCGACAAGGGAATACGCGCGCCTTCAGCCCATTCGGTCTGACCCAAAAGGACATGAGGTCCCGGTTCTTGGCCAAGCTTGGCAAGGAGAGTTGAAGCGCGTCGGCGGGCGCCACGAACTTGACTTTGAACAATCTTGGCCAAATGCTGCCGAGTTTTCCGTTGGATGCGTCTGCCAAAAGCAAGGTTGATTAGTCGGAAGGCATTGGTCATCGATCATCCTCCCCGAGTTCAGGCATGTTAACTGGTGTCCGCTCAACTCCTCGCTGGTCAAATCCCTCCCGATTGCCTCTGCGAGCCTCGCGGATCAGATAAGCGGCAATGCTGGTGAGGATAACTCCTACCAGGAGCAGAAGACCTGAGGGTTGAGACAGAGACTGGCCCAATAACTGAATCATGGTCATGGCGCAAAAGATGGCGGCAACCGGTTTGAGCATCCACATCGCCAACCTCTTGGCATATTGGGGACTCAATACATAGATGGCGACTACCAGGGCAAAACTGGTGCCAAGGAGCATGACAATCGTTGGGAAAAACATTTCCATATTCATCTAGACGACACCGCGCCAAGTAGTCTGACACCTGAATTATGCACTGCGGCGTGGACCTGAGGAGGGCTGAGCCGCAAGAGACCATTTGGGACCCCCGAAAACATGGGGTAAAAAGGTCGGCTGGTAAAGATCCCAGCTTCGCCAGCCAACCCCAAGGAGGTCACCCACATGGTTACCAGACGAAAACAGCATAGCTCCCAAAGGCCCGTCCAACAAGGCCCAGCCGTGACGGCCTCGCGGCCCAATAAAATCGGGGCTTCGACGCCTTACCACTTCCGCGGCAGGAAGCCGACTCCCTACGGCGGCTTGCTGCCGGTGGTCGGGAGGGCGCTGATCTGAGAGCCTGGCTATGCGCTATGCATAAAATTTTATGCACTAGCCGTAACGCACTGGAAACACGTCACTTCCGAGCGAGGTTTTGACGACGCGGATTCTGGGCGGGAAGGGAAACCGGACACGGAGAAGCCAAAAGGCCAGTTGCCGAGCTACCACCTCACGACGACCGCCAACCCGCTACGAACGCAGCCACACTCGCAAAGTGAATCTGTGCATAATTCAGGTGACAGAGATTCTTGACGGCACCGTTGTGGCGAATTCCCAAAGAGCTGTCTGGTGGGGCAAATCAACCGAATCTGAGCGGGTGGCCCCGAGACAAAAAAAGTCTTCCTTCCAAGCCAGCTGGTGGCGTTTTTGGACGAGGTTGGACTTGAACTACCTCCCAGTTCACTCAGTCAGTTCATCAAAGCTTCCGGCAAAAAGCCTGGATCGCAAACACCGCATCCTTGCTTGACCGTGCCCGAAGTCACCGCCCAAAGAGGCAGCTCCGAATTCGGATCACCGACGTTGACCAGAAAGAGGGTGTGACAGAAATCAATCAATGGTTCCTGACGCTTTCGGTCCAGACCCCACAGCCCAAGCATTGCCTGGAAGGCAAAACCGCAGATGATCAAGATGTTGGGCCACAAACCCGCCTGGGCCGGCATCTTGGTCTGATCAAAATCGAGGTCGGTGTACTTGCGAGGATCATTGAGGGACAGTTCTTCAGTTTTCCTTCGGAATCCGGCGTAGCATTCAAAGCAGGCGGTCTTGCCGGGCACGACATACAAAATCTCTCCGACCGCAGCCTCTCCCCAGCAGCCAACAAAGAGAGACGGCGTTCCCGTTTCCTGCGACAAAAGATTGACCAGTGATTGGCGCTGGAATGAATCAGTCGCTCCGACCAGCAGGGTATTGTCATTGAGTTGGCTGGCAATGCCGGATCGATCCATGGTTCGGAAATCCTCCGCCAATGCCTCAACCTCGGCCTCGGGATTGACACCGGCAATCAGTTCCTTGACTGCCTTGACCTTGGATTTTCCCAGGGCGTTAAGGTCGCAGAAATGCCTGCCGATATTTTCAGGTTCCAGCTGATCGATATCGATGAGGGTAAATCTGTTCAAGCCGGCTCGGGCCGCCATCAGAGCCAGAGCGCTGCCAACGCTTCCCAGACCGACAATAACCAGGTGATTGGCCTTGAGCAGTTCTCGTTCCTGTCGGTTGCGGGAGAATACCCGCTGGGCTATTTCATGAGGGATTGTCATTGCTTTATCTCCCCGAAAGATCATTGACCGCTGCGAGGTCTGAACCTTCGTTTTCCGAATTCACAGTATCTCCCGCATCCTTGCTGCCTGCTATCGCTTCAGCCGTACTGATAATGTCGGTCTCCTCCGAGACAATTTCCAGTGGAAGCAGCCAAGGAAATGAATCACCCACTTCGAGGTAGTAGGGGTAGATAGCCAAGCGCCCGTTACGCCGTTGGATGATGCCGACAATGAAGTCCGACAGGCCGAGCTCTTCATCGCTAAACAGATTCTCAAGGGTGGCGGTATCATGACCCGAAAGGCTGGGCATGCCGAAGGGATGAACATGGAATGATCCGATCCATTCAAGCTTTGGGTAGGCTTGCCTTAGCCGGTTGAATTCCTCATTCAGATAGGCAGTATCAGCCTGGTGAAAGCAGGTGCGGTGAATTGCTTTTGGTCCGGGACCCAGAGCAAATAAGGCGGTCCGGTAATTCTCTTGCCGGATACCAAGCAAGGTGACTCCGGTTTCGAGTCCTTCAGGGGTTTGGCCAATCGTTTCCTCAATGGTCGAATACAGCCAGTCTGACATCATAAGTTTCATCGCTTTTGTTCCTGCCTTCACAATCACCCCTGCTGCATCAGGTAGTCAGCAGCATAAAGCACCTGCTGGGCAAAGGTGCGCGCTGGGGATTCCAACGGTGGCTCACGCAAAGTGAGTTGTCTCGGTACATATTCGAGCCTACTCCTGGCCGGATGTAAATTTTGGGCTCCTGGGCCGGATAGCTTGAGCCCGACACTCTGATCTCAACTCGATAAACTCGCCCGCTTGCTCCTTGAAGAGCGCCGGTGAATCCGATTGATTCTCCTAACACGCCGCTTTTGTGAAAAGGCTGAAACGCCGGGAAGGTATTCTGCATGAGCCTGACCTCGGCAATCCATCTGACCTTTCTGAGATTCTTGTTCTTCACAGCACACATACTTCCTATCACTACTGTCCGGTTAAAAGTCGAATAGAATCAGCTGGTTAGGGTCATCGAGTAAGTTTTCGTGGGAGTCGGACGGCTGCAAGGCCTGTAAAATGGGCGTTTTCTCGAAAAGGGTAACACTGAGAATCTGTAGAATTTGGTAGAGACTCGCCTCCAGGCCCAACCTCTTGCGCGCGATCGCGACCAGTACGTAAACCGAGACCGCGATCCAGATTTGCGTCTTCCCGGCGTTCTCGCTGGTACCGTAAAACTGCTTGATCCGCAGGTGCTGCTTGATCCACTTGAAGAACAACTCGATCTGCCAACGCGACTTGTAGATGCGGGCGATGGTCAACGCCGGGAGCGCGAAGTTGTTGGTCAGGAACTTCAGCCGCTTGTTCGTCGCGGCGTCAAAGTAGCTGATCCGCCGCAACGGGTCCGGATACGCCAGGGCCGACTCGATGGCAGTCAGTAGGACGGTCTGATCCGAGCGCACCCCCGTGGACTTGTCGACGGGATGCGAGTAGCGCCGTTGGCGCAAGATGTTCTTCTTGGTTCGCACGACGAAGAACGACGAGCAGAGGGTGAACACGAAGAGACGTTCGAAATCGACGTAGGCCCGATCCATGACGTAGAAGGCGCCGGGCTCGGGGAGGAACTCGTCGAGGATGTTGACGTCGTGCGTTTTGCCAGCGGTAATGCGGATAAACGTGGGGATGTTACCCCGCAGGTCCAACAGCGTGTGCATCTTCAGGGCGGCCTTGTGCCGGCGGAACTTGGCCCAGGGGAACAGCGAGAGGCACAGATCGATGGTGGTCGAGTCCAGAGCGTAGAGACTTTGATCGAGATCCACGCCGATCGGATCGCGGGCGTACAAAGGCCGCGCGATGCGAATCAAGACCTGGGCGAAATCGGCATAGATCCGCCAGTCGCGCGACTCGTTGGCGTCGGCCAGTGTGGAGCGCGCCACCTGGGAGCGGAATCCCCTGTGGTAGAGCTTGGCGCCGAGCGAACGCAGGCACGCTTCGATGTCGCGCAGGCTTTCGCGGTAGGTCAGCTGGGCGAACGCCATGCAGAGGAACTGATCCCAGCAGGAAAAGCCGCGCCATCTGCGATCCCCGTCGTAGCGGCTTACGCAGCGGCGGAATTCGCGATCCGGAAGGAAGCTGATCAACTGGGAGAATACGGTGCGGCCGAGGTTCATGAACCATTGTCGGCCGCCTCCGAAGTCGTTCCAGCCGTCCTTCGCCGTTCAAATCGCGGCAAGGGGAAAACAGCCCTAAGCTATGCTGGAACAATCAGTTGCCGCTCGCCAGTGAGTCGTTAACCGGACAGTAGTGACTTCCTATGTATTCCTATGTATAGGGGCAGGCTGGAATGGACCCGAAAAGTGAGACCGTGAAAGAAGGGACAATGGTGGAACCTGAATTATGCACTGCGGCGTGAACCTGAGGAGGGCTGAGCCGCAAGAGACCATTTGGGACCCCCGAAAACATGGGGTAAAAAGGTAGGCTGGCAAAGATCCCAGCCTCGCCAGCCAACCCCAAGGAGGTCACCCACATGGTTACCAGACGAAAACAGCATAGCTCCCAAAGGCCCGTCCAACAAGGCCCAGCCGTGACGGCCTCGCGGCCCAATAAAATCGGGGCTTCGACGCCTTACCACTTCCGCGGCAGGAAGCCGACTCCCTACGGCGGCTTGCTGCCGGTGGTCGGGAGGGCGCTGATCTGAGAGCCTGGCTATGCGCTATGCATAAAATTTTATGCACTAGCCGTAACGCACTGGAACCACGTCACTTCCGAGCGAGGTTTTGACGACGCGGATTCTGGGCGGGAAGGGAAACCGGACACGGAGAAGCCAAAAGGCCAGTTGCCGAGCTACCACCTCACGACGACCGCCAACCCGCTACGAACGCAGCCACACTCGCAAAGTGAATCTGTGCATAATTCAGGTGGAATGGACCCGAAAAGTGGACGCTCGCCCCAAAGGCGCTCATATCCCACATAGGCCTGCAGAGTGTCTACCTCTAAACCAGTGCCTTGCAGCTCGAACTTCTCGAAGAGGTAAGGTCGCGAATGAATCTGTATCGCGCCCGAGAAAAACCAGTTTTCGCTGATGCGCAGGGTCGGGTAGGCGATCAGCCGCAGTCCCCCGGCTGCGTTCGAGTCTGTATCCGGACGGTCACTGAGCCGGTGGCTGGCGAAGGCCGCCCCGCTCAAAGTCATCGGCATTTCGAATCCGCGCAACTCGTTTTGCGCTTGCACCGGCAGGGCAAACAGCATTGCTAGGCAGAGGCAACTACCGAGGCTTGTTTTCATTATGTCCCCCTTCTGGCTCATAGCAGTGACAGCGATCTCAGCTAAGCAGAGCAACGGCGGTTTCTTTGCGGGATTCCGCCGCTTCCCGGCCGGACAAGACGCGATCAATTGCTTGGTACAAGAGCTGGCGGCGAATCGGCTTCGTCACGTAGTCGTCCATTCCAGCTTCGATACACTTTTCACGGTCCCCCTTCATGGCGTGAGCCGTTAGAGCGATGATCGGCGTGTGACGACCCGCCACGGACTCTTTGCTCCGGATCTGGGTTGCGGCTTCCAGGCCTCCCATGACGGGTATCTGCAGGTCCATCAAGATGACGTCGAACTCCTCTTTTTCCAAAGCATCGACGGCCTCGCTTCCGTTGGCGGCTAGCAGCACCGAATGTCCGAGTCGCGCTAACAAGCCCTCGATCAAAGCTTGGTTCCCGGGAACGTCCTCGGCAACAAGGATCTTCAGTCCCCGCCGCATTTCCTCTTCCGGCTTCTCAATGCTGAAAGGGGAGGCCGGGACCGTTTGCGGCTTGCGTAATGTCTTCGTCAAGGCCTCCAGCAGCCTTGACTGCGAGATAGGCTTCGCTAATGACGCCGCGATCCCCAATTCGCTTTGCCAAACTTCGTCGATGCATTGGTCCGTGGTGAGCACAATGGGAGCCAGGGGAGGGGAAGGGTTCTGCTGGATGCAATCAAGGATCGTTGGCCCTCCCGCCCCGAGCACATTTTGATCAACGAAGACCACTGAAAACGGCCTGCCCACTTTCGAGGACCATTTCATGACCTCTGCCGCAGCGGGCAGGCTATCGAGGAGGGCCGACTCGACCTGCCAGCTGTCCAGCATGGCGGCAAGATTGCGGCGATCGTCTGGGTCCTGATTGATGACCATTGCACGGACATCATCAAGGCCGCCAGGTTTTCCGAGCGGCTTCGCCGCGCTCGCCCGCCGCAGTTGGGCGGTGAAATGGAACTTGCTGCCTCGGCCCAGCTCGCTTTTGACCCAAATGCGGCCGCCCATCAGATTGACCAACTGCTGACAAATGGTCAGACTCAGCCCCGTGCCGCCATGCAGGCGCGTGATCGACCCGTCGGCTTGGGCGAAAGAGTCAAAAATCAATGACTGCTTTTCTGCCTCGATGGCAGCTCCGGTGTCGGAGACGGCAAAGTGAATCAGCGCTTCCGAGGCGGTTTCGGAAACCAGTTTCACTGCTAGTTCCACGCTTCCCTGCTCGGTGAACTTGATCGCGTTGCTGATGAGGTTGATGACGATTTGCTGCAAGCGGGTAGGATCGCCGACCAATTGCGGCGGCATCGCCGGTTCAATTCTGAAGCTGAACCGCAAACCTTTCTCTCGTGCCCGCAGAGCCAGCGAACGCATGGTCTGCTCCATGACAAAACCGAGATCGAATTCGATGGGCTCGAGCCTGAGCTTCCCTGCTTCGATCTTGGAGAAATCCAGAATGTCGTTGATGATCGCCAGCAGCGAGTCGGCTGATGTTCTGACCATTTCGAGGTAACGCTGCTGTTAGCGTTTGAGCTCGGTGTCGAGCGTCAGCTCGGTCATCCCGATGATGATGTTCATTGGAGTGCGAATCTCGTGACTTATGTTGGCCAGAAATTCACTCTTGAGCCTGGCGCCTTCTTCCGCCTTGTCCTTTGCCGCGTGGAGTTCCATGTTGGTTGCGGTCAGTTGGGCTGTTCGGGTTTCGACCTGGTTTTGTAGATCTGCTTTGTGGTTATCGATTCGGACCAGCATCTCGTTGAAAGCGCCCAGCAGGGTATCTAGCTCGTCCTCACCGTGTTGAGGGTCACGATTCGAATAGGTCTTGCCGTTGGACGCAAGACGTGTTTTCGTGTGATCGACAAGTGCCGTCAAGGGCCGAACCACTGAGCGGGAAACCAGCCGTGACTGAACGAATCCCACAAAGACAACGAGCGATCCCACGATCAGAAAGACCTTCACGACTACTGCTTGTATTTCGGCTCCGGCCGAATCGACCGACTGCAGGCTGCGCAGCTCTACATCGCCCCCTAGTTTCAAGCCGTCGAGCGAGACGACGAGGAAGTTTTCGTCTCCGAGCGTCGTCCTGCAGTCAGCCGCTGCCTTGCAGCCAGCCAGATCTGCTTCCAATTGCTCCACATCGGGCGCGGAGAGATTGGATTTCACTATGTCAACGCCAAGTAGAAATGTCCTAATCGCTGCCAAGTAGAAATGTCCGCTTTGGGGCAGGTGGCTGGAGAGGCGATGGTAGAGTGGTTGGCGTTGAGGGCAGGGTCGCGCCTGCTCTTGATGCCCAAGGCCGAAGCGATGGAGCTGGCTCCCAAGCAATCGGCTGAAGCAGACGACCCTCTGGCCTCCCGGTCAGAGGGTTTTCTGTTCGTGACAGAGATTGCTTTGGTGAAGCTTCGGAGCGGAGGCCTTGGGCTTCGCCAACGCGACGATCGCCGGGCGCCGTTTGCCCGGCGCTCCCCATAGCGTCTTGGTTTGGCAGCGACTGCCAACTCAGCGCATCGGCCCGATGGGCGCTCCGCATAGAGTCTTGGTTTGGCAGCGACTCCTAGTCCTGCGTATCGTCTCGCCGAGCGCCGGATGCCTGCGCCGCTTGCCACACAGGCGGGCTGTCTTTCAGATCGAAGTCCTTCATCCAGTCGCTGCTTCGCTTGCCGGCAGCTTTGCCGCCAGCCTTCTCGGCTGCTGCCGCAGCGGGTTCCGCCTGGGCGCTCTTGGGCTGCGGGCGCTCCGATTGGGGCTGCGCGCCGCAGCGCTTCAGCGCCAGTTCGTGCTTGCCGCAGCGCGCGGCCAGGACGCCGTCCAGGCGTCTCTCCACCCGCACTCGGCTGTTTCGCAGACCCGGCACAATCGCCTTGCGGTCGATTTGATAGCTCTTTCCCCGGAAGCGAATCGTGTAGTCGTTGGCGACCTGCCGCGTCTCGACGTGGCTCAGCGCCGAGTCCAGATCGTGCTCGGGACCTAGCTCGCGATGCGCCTCGTCGGGGTGAGCCGGCTGCACCCGCAACGTGGCGTTCCACCAGGGCAGAAACTCGCTTTCCAGGTAGGCGTTGGCCTGTTCGATCGTCGTGGCCCCGGCCACCCGCAGACCCTTCACCAGGCGGTCCTGGGCGGTGCCAAAGCTGCGCTCGACGCGGCCTTTGGCCTGCGGCGAATAGGCCGTGATCGATTCGATGTCCAGCTCCTGGAGCGCCCGCCCGATCTGCGTGGGAGGCCAGAGCTTGGGGTCCTCGCCGGCGCTGTTTTTGGGCGTGTTGACAAACAGGCTGGCGCGGTCGGTGTAGAAGGCTACGGGTCGGCCGTTTTGTTCCAGATACGTCTTCAGCAAACGGCGATTCTCTTCGCCCGAGTCGTGCCGGACGAAGCGCGCCAGCAACTCGCTGCTGGCGTCGTCGATCATGCCGATCAGGTACAGCTTCTCCCCGCGTCCCTCCAGCCAGTCGTGCTCGGAGGTGTCCCATTGCACCAGCTCGCCGCGGCAACTGCGGCGGGGCCGCCACGGATGCGGGCGTCCTGACTTGCGGCGGCGGGGCTTCCACAGGCCCGCGGCGGCCATCCAACGGCGCAGCGTTTCGCGGCCGACTTGGACGCCGTGGCGCTGCTCGAGATACTCCGCCGCCAGAGTCGGGCCAAAGCCGGCGTAGACGGGTTGGGAGAGGATTGCCACGGCTTGTTTTTCCGCCTTGGCGCTGAGCTTGCGGTTGGACGCGCGGCCCCGCGCGGCATGGACCACGGCCTGGTCGCCTTCGCTGCGAAGCTTCGCCAGCAGCCGCCTCAGATGCCGTTCGCTGAGGCCCGTCTGCTGGGCGGCCTGCTTTTGCGTGATGAGTTTTTTGTCTGCTTTGCGCAGCGCCACCAGCCGGTCGCGCTCTCGTTGTGTCATTAGTAGTTGTCCTTGCTTGCTCACCCCTCCAGGCTGACCTTGTCAATAGGACATTTCTACTTGGCACGTTTAGGACATTATCACTCGGCAGCGACTATGATTGGATTTCACTACCCGGCCGCCACGAGTCAAAACTACGGGGGAGCTGAACTCCGAGAGGGCAAACTCACGGCCGACAATGATCTGGCCCAAGAATTCAGAGGGTAGGTTGACCGGAGCGGAGTTGACGAAGTAGGTGCCATCGCCCAGCGAGACCAGCCCCGACTGCGCTCTGCCACGTCCGCCAGCGGCAGTTCGGTCAGCTCTCCCTTGAGCCGAACCATCCCGAAGATGGGCTCACCGGTGGTGTTTGCCGCTGCTATCACGTCGAGGTCTACACCGGTTGCAGTCACCAGCAACTGGTCCGCCAGAGTGAAGCGAGCTTCGGGACTGTTTCCCTCAAGTTCGACCAGCTCAAAGCCGGCCTTGAGCGCGGAGTTATCGGCAACGGTTGTCAACAGCCCGCCACTTTGGAGTTCATAGTTTTCCCGCAACTGAGCAAGGAACGAGTGGGTTTGCCGCAGGGATGTTCCGAGTTGGTCCCGCACCCTGGTTGCCACCAGCATTTGGAGCGCCCCGAAACCGGCCAGCAGCAGCACAGTGGTCGGCAGGAACGCGAGCAGGAATACTCTGGTGGAAAAACGCATCAGCGTCCGTTCCGGTCACCGATCTCGATTGGGATATCGAAGTTGACGACGGTTGTATCCGCTTCTCCTACTCGGACGGTCTTCCTAAAGAAGCCCACGGACGCATGCCAAACCACCAGAGTGTGCTCGCCAGGCGGCACGTTCGGTATGGAGTAGTCCCCGTTCGCGTCAGGCTTCGTCGAACGATCATTCGGAGTAACGACGACCATCGCCCTCATGTTGGGATGGAGATGGCAGTACACTTTCACAAAGCCCAGCTGGGGAAATTTTACGGTTCTGGTCTGGCCCTTTGCGTAATTGCCGAGGTCAAAGGTCCGTGCCTTGGAAAGCGAAAAGATGTTGTGGAAGATCGGGTCGAGGTTTGGAAAAGAAACCTGTGAGCCCATCGGAATCACAACCGTCTCGGTCACGAACCGGCGCCCACGTTGCTCGACGACTTCGGTGACGGGGGCCGCTGATAGAGCTTGCTCGCTCTCGATGTAAACCGCCAGGCGCTCCAGCTCCCGGACGGCAAGATTCCTAGGGCCCTTTTCGGGCGCAACTAACACGCCACGGCTGTACGCTGTCGCTACGGGGCGCAGGCTAGCCTTTGTCAGTCGTCGCGAGATGTTGATCCGGCCGGCGACGACTGCCCCGAGCCCCGCTTCGGCGGCTAGCAAAATGGAAAACACGACGACGGCGATGGTGCGTTTCATATCTACGCTCATCGTCCTGTCTGGGCAGTTTTAGATCCTATTTCTCGGGTTGCACCGCTGTTCTACTCCGCGTGTGCGTCGGGAAAGGCCTGGCGAATCTCTTCCAGTTCCTGCTCGGGGATAGTCAGGAAAACCTTGGTCAGCCGAGGATCGAATTGCGTGCCACTCTCTTCCTGAATCACCTGTTTTGCAACCTCAATTGGGCGACCTGCTCGATACGGCCGGTCGGACGTAATCGCATCGAAGGTGTCGACAATGCTAAAAATTCTGGCCCCCAACGGGATCGCCTCTCCTTTTGTGCCGACTGGGTAACCTCCGCCCTCAAAGCGTTCGTGATGGGAGCGAACGATCTCGGCCTCTTTGACTAGTTCAGGAAACTCCTCCAGGAGTTCGGCGCCAATTCGGGTATGCAGCCTCATCACATCCCACTCAGAGCTGTCGAGCGGGCCGTCCTTGAGAAGCACGTTGTGCGGAATCGCGATCTTTCCGATGTCGTGCAACAGGGCTCCCAGCTCAAGATGGCAGCGCTGTTCCTCGGTCAAGCCGCAGTATTTCCCAAAAAGTTGAGCGAATCCGGCCACCCTCTTGGAGTGCTGCATCGTTTCGTAGCGCTTGAACCCGAGCGCGTGGAATACCTCGTGGACCTGATCGGAGGCCGGCTGGCGGGGGTCTCGCGCGCTCATGAACCGGCGCAGCACCTCGCGGGCGAGCGCATGCTGGCTCTGCATAAGCGGCTCGAGATGCTTGGCGACGAGCTTGACGATGTCGTCAGGTTTGGCCGGTTTCAGCAAATAATCGGCCGCCCCCAGCTTCAGCGAATCAATCGCCAGCCCCAGCTCGTAAAGGCCGGAGATCAGGATGACTGGCAGATCGGGCGTGACCGCTTTCACGGTGCGCAGCAAGTCCATCCCGCCCATGCCCGGCATGTTGATATCAGTCAGCAGAAGGTCGGGGGCGCTGTCCTCGCAACTCAAGTGTGCCAAGGCCGACAGGCTTTCCTTGAAGCATTGGCACTGATGGCCCTCGCGGGTGATCACCTCGTAAAGGTAATCCCGCATGGACTGTTCATCATCTACGACGACGATGGAGCGCGATTCGGACGACTTGAGCACGCGATGGTCTTATCGGCCGTGTGAGCGAAGGGTCAGAACGAAAAATGAAACACACGGAGCCGGGCTGAATGAGCCGAGGGACTCATCAGATGGGGACATCGGCCGGGAAAAAACCGGCCGGCGTGCGGCTGCCGCGAGGGCTTTGCGCCTGACGCGTCAAAGACCGAGCCGTTCCAGGCCCCTTGGTATAATGCCGTTCGAGCATTCATCCGCTCCAAACCAGGAGAGTTGCGTGGAAGTTATGGAAGTGGGTCTTGCCGATCCCGAGACTATCGCGAAGTACGAGCCGGTGGTTGGCCTGGAAGTTCACGTCCAGCTTTCGACGAATACGAAAATTTTCTGTGCCTGTTCGACCGAATTTGGCAATCCCCCCAATAGCCAGACTTGTCCGGTTTGCCTGGGTCTGCCCGGCGCCCTCCCGGTACTCAACCGTGAAGTCGTCAATAAGGCCATCCGAGCCTCTTTGGCGCTGAACTGTGACGTACAGCCGTTTTCACGGTTCGCGCGCAAGAATTACTTTTACCCCGACTTGCCGAAGGGCTACCAGATTTCGCAGTTCGATCAGCCGGTGGCCGAGCATGGCTGGCTCGATGCCCCTCTTGAATCGGGAACGAAGCGCATCGGCATCACGCGGCTGCACCTCGAGGACGATGCAGGCAAAAACACCCACGACGGCTTTAGCGACAGCGATCGCTACAGCTACGTGGACCTCAATCGCACCGGTATGCCGTTGGCCGAGATCGTCAGTGAGCCCGACATCCGGAGCTCCGAGGAAGCCGTCGGCTACTTGACCGAGCTGAAGCTGACGATGCAGTACGTCGGCGTGTCGACCTGCGATATGGAGAAGGGCCATTTGCGCTGCGATGCCAATGTGTCCGTTCGTCCCAAGGGTGCCGAGAAACTCGGAACTCGCACGGAGGTGAAAAACCTCAACTCTTTCCGCTTCTTGAAGCAAGCGATCGAGTACGAGATCGCCCGGCAAGTCGGCGTGATCGAAGCCGGCGGCGTGATTCGGCAAGAGACGAGGCTTTACAACGTCAACAGGGGTGTGACGGTGGCGATGAGGTCGAAGGAGCACGCCCACGACTATCGCTACTTTCCGGAGCCCGATTTGATGCCGCTTGTCATCAGTGAAGAATGGAAGCAGCAGGTGCGGGACTCGATGCCAGAATTGCCCGCGGCAAGGCGCCAGCGCTTTGCCGAGGACTACAGCATCTCGGACTACGATGCTCGCGTTCTCACCTCGACGCCGGAAATTGGCGACTATTTCGAGCAGGCCGCCAAGGTTTCAGGCGAGCCCAAGCAAGCGTCCAACTGGGTTCAGGGAGAGCTCAGCGGAGCGCTCAACGCAGCGGGGAAGACGGTAGAGGAGTCGCCCGTTTCGGCGACGGACTTGGGAGAGTTGGTCAAACGGATCGGCGACGGGACGCTGTCGGGCAAGCTTGCGAAGGACGTGTTCGCCAAGATGTTCGACAGCGGCCGCGCGGCCAGCGAGATTATCGAGGCGGAGGGGCTGAAGCAGATTAACGACACAGGTGAGCTGGAGAAGCTGATCGATGAAATGATCGCCGGCAATCAAAAACAGGTCGAAACCTATCGCAGCGGCAAGACAGGAGTTCTGGGATTTTTCGTCGGCCAAATCATGAAGGCGACACGGGGCCAGGCAAACCCGAAAGTTGTCAACGAGCTGCTCACCAAGAAACTGGGTTAGCGATCCGCTCGAAGGAAACCGCTTGCTGACGCGCGCGGCTCCAGCGCTCAGCCGCGATCGTGGTCGGCGGGAAGGGGCAAGAGGCAAACGATGGAAAAACACGCCGTTACAAGACGGCAGATGCTGATGGGGGCTGTTGCGGGAACCGTAACCACCGCGGGAATGGCAGCCTCGCCAGCCAAGACGGCTGCGACTTCCCGCCCAACGATTTGCTTTTTCTCCAAGCACTTGCCTGACCTGGGCTATCCCGAGTTGGCGAAGGCTCTCAAAGACTTCGGATTCCCGGGGGTTGATTTGACCGTGCGTCCCAAGGGCCACGTGCTGCCCGAGAACGCGGAACGCGATCTACCTAAAGCCATCGAAGCATTGCGCGCCGAAGGTATCGCTATTCCGATGATCACCACCGGTCTTACTTCGGCCACTGACCCGGCGGCGCGCCCGACGCTCTACACGGCCGCCAAACTGGGCGTGCCTCTCTACAAGCTCGGCTATTACCGCTACGGAGATCTCACGAAGCTCGACGAAACGCTCGGCCGCATCAAGCGCGATGTAGAAGGTTTAGCGGCAATGGGGCAGCTCGCCGGCATCCAAGGCGGATTCCACACGCATTCGGGCAGCACGGTCGGAGCCGTCATGTGGGACAACTGGTGGATCCAGCGCGACGTCGATCCAAAGTGGATGAGCTATTATTTCGACCCCTGTCATGCCACGATCGAGGGCGGCTCATGGGGCTGGAAAGTTGGGTACCACCGGCTCGCTGACCGTATCACGATGGTTTCCATCAAGGACTTCTACTGGGAAAAGCACAACGGGGAATGGAAAATCCGCATGTGCCCGCTTGGAGAAGGTATGGTGCGGTTTGCTGAGTTCTTCAAGATGCTAGCCGCCGACGGATTCCGCGGGCCACTGTCGCTGCACTTCGAGTACGAAATTGAGGGATCGACCGAGGCCGCCCGCCACGAGAAAACCATGGCGGCGATCGCCAAGGATCTGGCGTTTATTAAGAAGCACGTTCAAACGGCCTTCGGGTAGAGCCTTCAGAGCCCAGAACGCAAGTGACGGGCCAAGCGAGTGAGCCGTGCAATTGAGCGAGGGGACACCGGCTCGAGGAGCCCTGGGGCGGACCTGTTCACAGATAGGACCGCGACAACCCCTGGGCCGGATCGGTGGGCACTTGCTGACCCGCTCACTTGCGTTCGGGGCTCTGCTCTACACCCGATTGATCATGGTCGCCACGTAAGCCGCGCCGAAACCGTTGTCGATGTTGACGACCGACACATTGCTGGAACAACTGTTGAGCATGCCCAACAGCGCCGCCAAGCCGTTGAAGCTGGCGCCGTAGCCGACGCTGGTGGGTACGGCGATGATCGGCACCGCGACCAACCCTCCGACCGCGCTCGGAAGCGCCCCCTCCATTCCCGCGCAACAGATGATGACGCGGGCGCTCTTGAGTCGTTCGATGTTGGAGAGCAAGCGGTGAATCCCCGCCACCCCCACATCGTAGATGGTCTCGACTTCATTGCCCATGACCTCGGCCGTCACTCTCGCTTCTTCGGCTACGGGCAGATCCGCCGTGCCGGCACAAATCACGGCGACCTTGCTCTTGCCGACGATCTCGCGATCACGCCAGACGCGAATCGCCGCGGAACGAGGGAAATACTCGGCCTGATCGTCGAGTTGCTTGATCTCGGCGGCTATCTCTTCGTTCGCGCGGGTTATCAGCAGGTTTGGTGATCTTTCGAGCAGACTCCGCGAAATCTCTCGGACCTCGTCAGTGGTCTTTCCCCGAGCCAGAACGACCTCGGGCATGCCGTGGCGAAGCGCGCGGTGATGGTCTACTTTGGCAAAACCCAGGTCCTCGAACGGCATGTGTTCGAGCTGTTCGAGAGCTTGATCGGGGGATGACGTGCCGTCCTTGACGGCCTCTAAGAGTTCGCGTAGCTGCTTTTGATTCATCTACCGCGAGGATATCTAAAACTTCAGGCGATCGCCAACTTTGAGTCCGTGTGCCGCAGCCTGGCCCGCGGCCAGTTCGAGCACGTATTGCGACGGCGGGCCTCCGCCGTAGGTTGGACATTGGCTGGGATTTCGTGAGGGACAGGGGGGAGTATCACTGGAAATGAAGACAATGCGGTGGTCGGCATCGATCCAGATGATGTCGAGTGGGATCAGAGTTTGAAACATGTAAAACGCCCGCAGTTGCAGGTCGGGAAAAACGAATAGCATGCCGCGATCTGCCGCAAGCTCTGTACGGAACATCAGCCCGCGAGTGACTTGCTCGGAGGTCGTCGCGAGTTCCACACGGATCGTCGTTCCATCAGGTAATCCGATCGGCGCCCCGGTAGAAACCGAAGTAGTTCCGGCTTCCGGTCCCGGTCCCGGCCCGCATGCCAAAAGCCAGGGAAGCAGCAGGAGCATCGATGGGCGGGTTAGCCGCCATAGTTGGTTTGCGCGGAAACGATTGGTGTTTTCCAGCAAGACGATTATTCTCCCGGCGGTGGCACGACGACGTCTTCGTAGGGGTGCCGGCTCGCGATGGCGTTGCCGTGAAGGAACACCTCGAGCGCCTGTTCATAAAGGTCGCCCGGAATCGCCGGGCCCCCTGCCCAGCATCCCAATTTCTGGTAGGCGGCGATCGTGGCGACGAGCACATCCCGGTCGATATCCGGAAAAAATGAAGCTTCCTTCGCGGCGACCTCCTTGGCGGGAGCGTTCCTGACCCACTCACGGGAGGCGCGAAAAGCCCGCATGAACGCCCCTGCCCGATCGGTTGCAAGAAACTCACGGGTCGCCAGTAAACTGCTAAAGGCGACCGCCGGCATCGACGCGCCAACCGAGGCGACGACGTGTCCCACTCCGTCGCGCTCCAACTGCTGAGGAGCCGGCCCCTGCTGGTGGACATAGTCCGCACGGCCGGCCCGAAAGGCGTTGTCTATCTCTTCCACCGAACCGGCGTCGATGGCCTGAACCTTGTTCCAGTCCACGCCCTGCTGGTGCGCAGCGTATTTCAGCATCAACAGCGGCTGGCGTCCGTGATCGGCCAACAGCGTGGCGCCTTCCAGCTTCTTCCAATGAAAATTCGGATCGGGTTCCCTGGCCGCGAGAAAGAACCCATCACGCCCGTTGATTTGAGCGAAGTGGACGGGCAGGCCGGTTTCCCCTTTCTCCATGGGTCCCCAGTTGGAACCCACGGCCGACTGCATGACGTCGACCTCGCCATCGCGCAGCAGAGGATGTGAACGCTGACCGGGCTGCAGAACGGCGTAGGTAGCCGCAATCCCTTCGTCAGAAAGGAATCCGCCCGCGATGGATGAGATGAGCGGGCTATAGAAGGCGGAGTGGCGCGAAACCACGATCCGAAGTACATCGTCTGGCATTGATATTTGCTCTGCCTGCCCCAGTTGTTCTGCCGGCTTGGTGCCGCACCGGTTTTGCGCGATCGCCGTCTGGGATGCGATTCGGGTAACAGTTCGGCGCGCAGCACCAAGGATAATCTTTGGGCCGAGCTGTGTCAATTTGCAACACCCTCTTGCAATACGCTCTCGCCTGCCCGTCTGGAGTCGCGAGCGGCTAGACTATCCCCAATGATGTTGGCACTTGCTTTCTCGCGCAGTTCCCGTGCAGTCAGAATCTTGTTCACGGCAACCGTGTCGATCGCGCTGCTGTCACAATGCTCACCCGAGCCTACGCGCCAGGCGCCGCAAACCGGCTACCGCGGCTGGCCGATGCATGGCGGCGGCCCAGACAGCATTCGCTATTCGGCGCTGGGCCAGATCAATCGCGGCAATGTCGGCAGTCTCGAAGTCGCTTGGACCTACGAAACCGGCGATGGCTTCGAGCGATCCGAAATGCAATGCAATCCCATCGTCATGGATGGGACCCTCTACGCCAGCAGTCCGAAACTTCGGATTTTCGCGCTCAACGCCGCGACCGGCGAAGAACGCTGGAGCTTCGACCCCTTTGCCGGCAATGCCGGGATGGGCAAGCACCGCAACCGCGGGGTGGCCTACTGGGAGAGCGCGGGCGACGAGCGCATTTTCTTCACCGCGCGGCACTATCTATTCGCGCTGGATGCTCGGACCGGAGAACCCGTTGCCTCCTTTGGCAAAGCGGGCAAGGTTGACCTGCGGCGGGGGTTGGGGCGGGACCCGCGGCGAATTACGATCTCGGCAACGAGCCCCGGCGTGATCTACAAGGATCTAATTATTCTGGGCAGCAGCGTCAGCGAGAGCTTGCCGTCGGCGCCCGGTGATATTCGGGCCTTCGACATTCGATCCGGGGATCAACGCTGGAGCTTCCATACGATTCCCCATCCTGGAGAATTTGGGTACGAGACCTGGCCCAAGGACGCTTGGGAGCATACGGGCGGCGCAAACAACTGGCCTGGGATGAGCCTGGACGCCGAACGCGGGATCGTGTTTTGCCCGACGGGCTCAGCGGCGTTCGACTTTTACGGAGCCGACCGCGCCGGCGACAACCTCTTCGCCAACTCGCTGCTTGCGCTGAAAGCCGAAACGGGTGAGCGCATCTGGCATTTTCAAACCGTCCAGCATGACGTCTGGGACCGCGACTTGCCCGCGGCGCCCAGTCTGGTCCAGGTGAAACGGGACGGCCGCTTTGTCGACGCAGTGGCACAGATCACCAAGTCCGGCTTCGTTTTCGTGTTCGACCGGGAAACGGGCGAGCCCTTGTTTCCGATCGAGGAGCGTCAAGTTCCGGCCTCGGCGGTTGACGGTGAAGTGCTCGCGCAAACCCAGCCGCTTCCTCTTAAACCACCGCCATTCGCGCGCCAGATCTTTACGGAAGATATGGTGACGCAGCGAACTCCCGAAGCTCACGCGGCTGTACTCGATCAATTTCGCAAGATCCACAGCGGCGACCAATTCACTCCGCCGAGTCTGGAAGGCACGGTCATCTTCCCGGGTTACGACGGGGCGGGAGAATGGGGCGGCGCTGCATTTGACCCGGAGACCGGTCTTCTCTATGTCAACTCAAACGAAATGCCTTGGATTTTAAGGCTGGTCGAGAAGCCGCCGTCGGGAGACCGGCCGAGCGGGCGCAATCTGTATTCGCGGCACTGCGCTAGTTGCCACCGGGAAGACTTCAAGGGCACCCCTCCCGAGTTCCCGTCGCTGGTCGATATCGGAGACCGGCTTTCGAACCGGGAGGTTCGGACCGTCGTCTCGCGCGGAGCGGGGCGGATGCCGGGATTCAGTCAACTGGGCGGAGACGCAATTCGGGCCTTGGAGACCTATGTAACCTGAATTATGCACTGCGGCGTGGACCTGAGGAGGGCTGAGCCGCAAGAGACCATTGGGGACCCCCGAAAACATGGGGTAAAAAGGTAGGCTGGCAAAGATCCCAGCTTCGCCAGCCAACCCCAAGGAGGTCACCCACATGGTTACCAGACGAAAACAGCATAGCTCCCAAAGGCCCGTCCAACAAGGCCCAGCCGTGACGGCCTCGCGGCCCAATAAAATCGGGGCTTCGACGCCTTACCACTTCCGCGGCAGGAAGCCGACTCCCTACGGCGGCTTGCTGCCGGTGGTCGGGAGGGCGCTGATCTGAGAGCCTGGCTATGCGCTATGCATAAAATTTTATGCACTAGCCGTAACGCACTGGAAACACGTCACTTCCGAGCGAGGTTTTGACGACGCGGATTCTGGGCGGGAAGGGAAACCGGACACGGAGAAGCCAAAAGGCCAGTTGCCGAGCTACCCCCTCACGACGACCGCCAACCCGCTACGAACGCAGCCACACTCGCAAAGTGAATCTGTGCATAATTCAGGTGTAATGTTCGGCGAAGACACCGAAGCCACTGTTGATCAAGCCGCCGCGCCACCTGCTCTCAAGTACGGCAGTGACGGTTACAACAAGTTCCTCGATCCACAGACGGCTATCCCGCCGTTGAGCCGCCTTGGGGGACGCTCAACGCGATCAATCTCGACACAGGGGAAATCACCTGGAAGATTCCTTTCGGTGAGTTTCCCAAACTCGTCGAGCAGGGGATCCGTAACACGGGCAGCGAAAACTAAGGGGGATCGGCGGTCACGGCCGGGGGCCTGCTCTTCATCGGCGCGACGAACCACGACAACAAGTTTCACGTTTTCGACAAGGCGACCGGAAAGCTGCTATGGGAAACAACTCTGCCCGCGGCCGGCAACGCCACGCCGGCGACCTACGAAGTCAACGGCAAGCAGTTCGTCGTGATCGCCGCGGGCGGTGGTAAGGGACTTTCGCCGTCAGGGGGAAGCTACGTCGCCTTCGCGCTGCCGGGAAGCCATGCCAGCCAGTAAGCCTGTGTCCCGCCAATCGACGTTTCGGTGTAGCAGCGTGACTGTAGCAGGCTGCTGAGACGGTCATTTCCTCCCCGCGGATCGGGCGGGATCAGCGCCCAAGACTGATAAACTGGAGACCTTGTGCCCCACAAGCGAGACATGTTGCCCGAGCGCGCGCTAACGGACGCGGCTCCGGACCTGATCGCCACGATTGCGCGGCTGGCCGAAACGTCTCTGGCGCGGCATTTGCTCTTCTTCGATCAGCAAAAACGCTGGATTAACGAACAGCATCTCGAGATTTGCCGCGTACCGTCCGCGACGTTTCGGGAGCAGCAACGAGCCGACTATCTGGTTGCGCTCTTCCGTGAGCTAGGTTATCAGGCGCGTCTCGACGACGCCGGAAACGTTGTTTGTCCGATCGTGTTCGACGACCAGCTTCCTTTTGTCGCTGCTAGCGCGCACATGGATACGGTCATCGCCCCCCGCGAGATCTCCGATGTTTACGTGCGTCCCGACGGCACAATGGAGGGGCCGGGAGTCACGGATAACGGATCCGGGCTGACCGCGCTCGTGGCGCTAGCCCGGCTCTTTCAGGACGGACCCATGGTGCCGGATCCTGTTCAAAACCTACTCCTCGTCGCCAACGTAGCCGAAGAAGGGGAAGGGAACCTGCACGGCATGAAATACCTCTGCCGTCACTCGCCGTTCTCCCCGCGAATCACGGCGTATTTGGTGCTCGACGGGGCTTCGACCGGGCACATTACCGCCGAGGCTCTGGGCAGCCGGCGCTTTGAAATCATCATCGAGGGGCATGGGGGTCACTCCTGGAACGACTTTGGAACCGCGAACCCGATCCACGCGCTCGGGCGGACGGTTGCCGTGCTCGCCGATGCGGACCTGCCAACGAATCCTCGAACGACCCTCAGCGTCGGTGTCATCGAAGGAGGTTCGGGCGTGAACTCCATCCCACCGGTGGCCAGGGCGAAGGTCGACATTCGATCGCAAAGCAGTTCGGTGATTGAGCATCTCGTGAAAACGACTGAAGACGCGGTCCGGCTTGGTGTTGAGATGGAAAACCGCCGTTCCTCTCAGCGCTTGTCGAACTACAAGATCCGCGAAATTGGCCACCGCCCGGCGGCTCCGCTGTCGCCGGATAATTATCTGTTTGATTACGTTCGAGCGGTGGACGCCCACCTGGATATCCGCTCACGGCTCGATTGCTCCTCAACCGACGCGAACGTGCCGCTCGCGGCTGGTCTGCCCGCCGTGGCGATCGGCACAGGCGGCCGCGGCGGCAATGCTCACACAACAGCGGAATGGTTCAATCCGGAAGGGCGCGAGCTGGGGCTTCGCAGAATTCTACTGGTGCTGTCGTTGCTGATGACGCAGCGCCGGTAGGGACGTGTGGGGCGCTGGGAGTTATGCGGCAATCCCGAACAACGCCGTCAATTTTGCTTGTACTTCAGCCATGACAGCATCCGGCGCTTGTCCCGCGATGCGCAAGTTTCGGCCAGCCCGGTCGATCGAACGTATCTGATCGACCAAAACCGCGCCGGATACGCCCAGCCCCTCCGGCAGTATCACCTTCCAGGGCCAAGGCTGGATGTTGGACGTGATCGGACAAACTACGGCGGTCTTCGAGCATTCGTGATAAATTCCGGGTGAAATCACGAGCGCGGGACGATGGCCTGCCTGCTCGTGACCTGCCTGCGACTTGAAGTCCACCCACACCAAGTCGCCCCGCTCGGGGAGAGCGCTCACAGTAACTCCTGACCAACCAAAGGATCCCTCATGTCATCGAGCACTTCGGGCTCAGCCTGGAGATCCATTTCGGCGACTAACTCCTCGATCGTGTAGTGCCGCCGGCTCGCGCGCATGACTACCACGTCGCCTTGGATTCTGAGATCCACAGCTTGGCCTTGACCCACTTGGAGCGTCGCCGCGACAGCCTTAGGCAGGCGGATCGCCAGGCTATTGCCCCATTTCGACACTCGCGCTTTCATTTGTTTCGCCCTCTCGCTGCGATCTACATTGTATATCATCAGCGTGAAGCGCTGCCAACTATCAACGGAGTGGGGCACGGGTAGCTGGGGCCCAGCGCCAGTGCGCTCTCCCGCGCGCTCAATAGCTACGGCTCGAACGCCTTCTCCCGCTCGGCGGCGGGAGATTCTGTAAAATCGTTCTAGCCCGCGCCCCAGCTATAATATTGGTCGATCTTTGCACCCCAGACGGGGGGTCGTGCGTCTATACCGTTCTGAACACTTTTATCGCCCGCGTTTTAGGAGAGGATCATGCAGCGAAAAGACATCCAACTCGTTCTCAACAATCTTGGACAGCGGAAACTACTGTCGTTGACGCTGGTGTTATTTACTCTTGCCATCGGCATCGTGATCGGCACCGTCATCTCTGGAGGCGTGGATGCCGCCAAGAAATCCCAGCGCGCCACCGACGCCAAGCTGCTGAAGATTCCAGAAGCTGTCCCTGTCGAGAACGAGTTTTCGAAAATCGCAAAGCAAGTCAGGCCCTCGGTCGTCAACATTCAAGTCGAGTTTCGCGAGCGGAAAGCGCAAACGTCTGAGCGCCGAGCACGGCCCGATGAACGCAACCCGGAGGACTTCTTCCGCCGCTTCTTCGGCATGCCGGATGGGCCTTTCCCCGGCGCTCCCGGTCAGCCCGAGCGGCGGCGCAGACCGGGCGAAGGATCGGGAGTGATTGTCGATGAGAACGGCTACATCATTACGAATAACCACGTTGTGGAGGGCGCCGACCGAATTCGGGTCACGTTGTTCAACGGCAACGAGAAGCGCTATGACGCCAAGCTGATCGGGACCGATGAAGAGACCGACCTGGCGGTTATCAAGATTGATGTTGGCGACAAACTGCCGGCCGCGAAGATAGGCAACTCAGACGCGATCGACGTCGGTGATTGGGCGATCGCGGTGGGCTCCCCCTTCGGATTCCGGGAAACCGTCACGGTCGGGATTATCAGCGCCAAGTCGAGAGAAGTCGGCGGCGCCATGCGTCCCTTCCAGAAGTTTTTACAGACCGATGCCGCCATTAATCCCGGAAACAGCGGTGGCCCCTTGCTCAACATTCGCGGAGAAATCGTGGGCATCAATACGGCCATCGTTTCCCGGACCGGCGGCTATGAAGGGCTGGGATTCTCGCTTCCCTCCAACATCGCGGTCGACGTTTACAACCAGATCGTGCAGCACGGCAAGGTAGCTCGCGGATCGATTGGAATTTCGTTCCAAAGCAGCCAATCGCCCGCTCTGCTGCGCTCTTACGGCGCCAAAGATGGCGGCGTGTTGGTGGGCGACGTGATCCCGGATGGGCCCTCCAAGAAGGCCGGAATGAAACAGGAAGATGTTATCGTTGAAATCGACGGCAAGCCGGTCGCCAACGGCGATCAGTTGATTGACATCGTCGCGGCGACTCCGGTGGGCTCAACGGTACCGATTGTCGTGATTCGGGACGGCGAACGTGAGACGCTCGACGTCGAAATCGCTGATCGCGCCAAACTGTTCAAGAAGAGCGCGGCTGTAACGGCCGGCCCCAGCGACGAAGAGGAAGCCGAGATCACGCTTGGTTTCTCGATCTCCAGTCTGAGCGCCGCCGAGCGAGAGCAGCTTGGCTACGAAGAGCCCGGAGGACTCCTCGTCACCCAAGTCGAACAGGGCTCTTTCGCGGACGATATTGGTCTGCGGGCGAATGACGTTGTTGTCGCGATCAATCGTAAACCAATCAAACAGGTATCCGACATAGAAGCCGCTCAAAAAGGATTCAAGGCGGGCGATGATGTCGCGGTGAAGGTTATGCGGCGAATCGTCGGCAGTGGCGGCCAGATGGGCTGGAACGCGCAGTACTTGGCAGGCGTGCTGCCGGCGGAGTCGGGCGACTTCTAGCCCGCTTTTCTCACTGCGTGGCGAGACGAAGTGCGTGAGAAGCCTGTCAGTACGAGGCGCGCGCCGGTTGACGAGCGGAAGCGTACTCGGACAGTACGTTGAGCACGGCGAGCAAACGCAACGAAGTAATGGCGGGCCTATCGCGTGCTTCGACCGTCAGGCGGTGAGAAATGCGGGCTAGCTCCAATACTCTTCACTTAAGTATCCTGACGCACGATGCGAAGTCAGTCCGCTCACGGGACAGCGCGCCAGGTGGTCGCAGTTTGTAGCTGCTCATCTTGCGCTTGACGCCACGCGGACGTCGTATCCCCCGGCTCGAGTGCACGCGCTCGTCCAGGAGTTCCCTCAAGACCGCCTCATCAAACGCTTCCTTGTCCCGAGGGGGGGATCGCGACCGCGCGGGCCAGCTTGCGTCGTACGACCCGCACCGCATGCAGGTACGATAATCGATCCGGATCTTCGTCGGCGCGCAGCGCCGCCTCGTGCATCAACCCGCGGATCGCGAAATGCGCCATCAGTAATCCGTAGAACTCTTGCCGCACCAACTCCGGCGTCTTGCTGCGCAGCACGATCCGCGCGCCGCGCAGATGCGTCTTGAGTTCGTCGAGCGCCCCCTCAATCTCCCAGCGTTCCGAGTACAGCGCCGCCAACTCCACCGCCGGCGCTTGCGCCGGTCGGCTTCCGAGGCGTAGATCGCGCTGCGGTAGGAGCCATCGGCGAAGCGCTCGAGCACGTCCAAGCGCAGATGTTTCTTGGCTCGCCACAGCAGGTGCGCGCCCGTCTCGCGTGCTTGCCGCCACAGCTGATAGCCGAGGAAATTGCGGTCCGCCAAGCACAGCATGCCCTTCGCGAGCGCCGGCAGAACCTGTTTGGCGAGCGTGATCTCGCCCCTCGCGCAGGGCCCCATGCGGCTGGCGAACAGCACGTGCGTGCCGTTCTCCAGCAACGAGACGAAGCGCAGTTGCGGGAACGCGCTGGCTCCCCGCGAGGCGCCCGGATAGCCGAACGCCGTGCGGTTGGCGGCCTGATCGGCGACATCGAGCGTCGAACCGTCGAGCGAAACCAAACGCCATTCCCGATAAAACAATCCGCACGTCTTTTTCGTCGCCAACGGTCGCACCAACTCGTCGTGCAACTGCTCGACCGGCTCGACCCCCAATCGCGAACGGCCTTGCGAGATCCCCGAATCGCCCGCCACTTTGAGCGACGCAGCGGGATCCTGCAGCCACTGCAATCCTTCCAGCAGGCAACGCAGCACCTCGCGGTAGGACGACTGCATATACAGCGCCAGGGCGATGACGTAGTAGACCATGACAGGTGCCGGCAAGTCGCGTTGTCGCCGCGAGGCCCGGCCGCAGTCTCGCAAGACGCGATCGACCGCGTGACGCGGGAACCAGTGCGCGATCGCGCCCAAGCTGATGTAGTCGGTAATGCGACTGCCGGGCGGCAGTGCTGCTCTCGTTCGTGCCATCTGAGACCTCCTGTTCTCCGAAACAGTATGCCACAGAAATGTTCTGAAGTGAAGAGTATTGGGATTAGAGCTGTTTCGGTATTTCACACGTAACAACCAGGGCCCTGCCGCGACCAGCGGTGGGGCCCTTTTTTCGAAGCCCCAAGCGCGAGCGCGATGTAAGAAGGACCATCGCGAGGCCAGAACCCCCGCAGGATCCGGCCCGTCCAGACACGACAAGGGTGACGAGCGATTGTCGCGACCCGTGGCCACCCCAATGCTCGCAAGGCAAGCCGACGGAATTACCCGTCTGGGGCATATTGCACGGGGCGAATTGACCCCGCGCTGGCGCTTGGGGCTCTGTTCACGCGCCTTGGGTGTCGGCGTTACCGTTCGACCGCAACGTCGACCGTGTTGCTGCGGCGGCCGTCGCCGAATTCCAGCGTAATCGGCGTTCTTTGATTTGTGCCTAGATTCTGGGGCAGGGCAATGTTGATTTGAAACAGGCCCACGAAACCGGGTGCCATGCCGGAAAACGACGGCGTCCCCACCAGACCGAACGGTGACTGACTGAAGTTCACGAACGGAACGTCGACCGAGCGGTTCAAGGGACTAGCCGACGCTGCCTCTCCTGTCCCCACTTGCGGTGTCACCGGTCCCAGACCAGTGGCGTAGATGACCAAGACATCACCTGGCCGGGCAGGGGCGGCGTTGATGCCCGCCGGTGCTACGGCCGGAGGAATCGGGAAGTTCCCCTGAGATGCATTGACGATCACGCCGTATTCGCCGATGTTGAGGCGGAAAATCCCTGGCGAGCGATTCAGAACCGTCGCTGAAATCGTGTTCCCCGCCTGCCCTTCCCGCGTCACTTGCACCAAGCCGTTTCCTTCCGGCACTTCGAAAGGCACTTGAAAATTAATTTGTCCCGCCGATACGAAAATCAGCGGCGCATCGATCCCATTGACCTTGACGCTGGTGGACACCAGCTCCCTCGGAAGCGGTATCGAGACAGCACCCTCGACCGACGGCGCCAATTGCGAGCCGAAGAGCGAAACAAGCGTTCCAGCGGCAATGCCCGGCACTTGCTCGAAGCCGGCCGCGTTCACAACACCCTTGTACCTGAATTATGCACTGCCGGTGCACCTGGTGAGGGCTGAGCCGCCAGGAACCATTTGGGGACCCCCGAAAACATGGGGTAAAAAGGTAGGCTGGCAAAGATTTCAGCTTCGCCAGTCAACCCCAAGGAGGTCACCCAAATGGTTACCAAACGAAAACAGCATAGCTCCCGAAGGCCCGTCAAACAAGGCCCCGGCGCGAGGGCCCCGCGGCCCAATAAAATCGGGGCTGCCACGCCCTATCACTTCCGTGGCAAGAATCTGACTCCCTACGGCGGCTTGCTGCCCGTCGCCACCCTGCTCGAAAAACTCGGCTTCCAAGCGCTGCTGGAAGAAACCCTCACGACCAAACGGATCACCCGAGCCATGAGCCCCTACCAGTTCGTGCTGGCCCTCGTGCTCGGCCTCTATGTCGGCTTTGCGCGGCTCAACCAACTCCGCTTCATCGCTCGCGACCCCATCCTGACCGGCATCTTGCAAGTGACGCGTCTGCCGCCGCAGTCCACGCTGTGGCGCTTTCTGGCCTCGCTGCACCTCAACGTGGCGAAGCAGATCCTTTCCATTCAGCGCCAGCTGCGGGAACGAGTCTGGGCCGCGGCCCACGTGAAGTTGGAGACGGTGACGCTGGACACCGACACCACCGTGCATACCCTCTACGGCCGCCAGATGGGCGGGCGCAAGAGCTACAACCCCAAGAACAAGGGCAAGCGCAGCTACCAGCCGATACTGACCTTCCTGGCCGAGACGCGCGAATACCTGATGGGCGGGTTGCGCAACGGCGACCGGCCCACGGGCCGACAGATCGCCGCCCACCTCGGGAGCGCTTTCCGGACTTTGCCGGGCGGCGTGAAGAAAATCCTGGCGCGGGCCGATTCCGGCTTTTATTGCTGGGAGGCGGTGGAGGCCTATGAAAAGGCGGCTTGTCAGTTCGTCATCGTGGCGCGCAAAACGCGGCGCCTGGTCGAGCGCTTGCCGCAAGCAGAATGGAAACCCTCCCCCCGCTCCGACGCGGACGCGGAATGCGAATTCCTCTACCAACCGCAAGGCTGGGCGCGGGCCTGCCGTTTCCTGGCGCTGCGTTACGAAAACGAGCCCAAGGCCGGCGCGGCCGAGCAATACCAGTTGTTCGCCACCAGCGCTTACACCTACCGCGTGTTTGTCACCAATCTGGCCGAGCCGATCGCGGCGGTGGTGTGGTTTTACAATCAGCGCGCCGGAGCCGAGAACCTGATCAAGGAGGCCAACAACGACGCCGGGCTGGCGGCCCATCCCTCGCGCCGCTTTGACATGAACCGCAATCACTTTCAGTTGGCCATGCTGGCCTACAATCGCAACTGCTGGCTGCTGCTGTTCAACCGCGAAGCCCAGGCCAGCGTGGAGACGCTGCGGCACACCACCCTGGCGACGGCGCGGCTGCGTTTTCTGTTCGTGGCGGCCAAGATCTGGCGGCACGCCGGCAGAACGGGTGTCAGCTACAGCGATCATTATCAGGAAAAGGGCCTGTTTGAACGGCTGATGCGACGGCTGCGGGCGATGGGGCCGCCGGGATCGAGCTTGGCGCCGGTGGTGGAGGGTGCGCTGAGCTGAGGGGCACTCCATGCATAAATTTTCATGCACTCGCCGCAAGATACTGGGAACACGCCGCTTGCCAGCCCGCTTTTGCCCTGCCGGGATCAGGAGGCGGCTCAAACGGGGAGGGAAACAGCAGAAAAGACGACTTGCGAAATCACTGAGTTGACACGAGTGCCGCTATCGCCACAACTCCATCGACGATGGCTACGCCGAATCTGTGCATAATTCAGGTTGTACAGGACTTCGGGCGGTCCGGCTGCGTGAACCTCGAACTCAACGGGCACCGCAAGCGGACTGTTCGCGGCGTTCGAATTGAAAGTGGCGGTACCTGCGTAGAGCCCTGGCTCCAGAGCGCCTGTGGCCGCGTTGATCCGGAAACGGATACCGTCAGGCGTGTCAACCCCGTCTTCCACCAAAAGCCAGTCCCCTCCTGACGCCGTATCGACATCGACGCTGCTAACCGAAATCGTGCCACCACCGCGGTTCCCCAAATCCAGTACTCCAGCCGCAGGATCGCCTCCCTGGATGGCGCTGATCAGAATCGTCGACTGGCTCGGACTGGCGATCGGGCCGGTCGTAATATGCATCGTGAGCGGAACAGTCCGATTGTCCGCCCCAAACGTCGAACCGCAGATCTCGACGCGGCCCTGTCGGTCGCCCGCGCCCATACCAGCTTGGACCGTCCCGCGAATCAAATGCCTGTGAAAAAACCGGAACGACCCCTGCCCGGAAGAAGAGACCGAGAGATACTGTCCGGCGGGCGAAACCTTGACGGTTGGAGCCAGTCCCACCGGTGTTTCGAAGCTAAACTGGTCTGTGCTTCCAAGACTCGCGGCCGCGTACAGATCGATGCGCTCGGGAATCGTGCCACCGACGTGAATCGTCACGGGCACCCGCTGTGGCGAGTCCATCGCGTTGGGATCGCTGACGGCAATATTGCCTCGAAAGGTTCCATTGGGAAGACTTGCGCTATCGAAAAGAACATCGATGATCTGGCAACTTCTTCCTGGATCGAAGCTGCACGCCTGGGATCCGCTCAACCGGGGTTGTAGCCAGGGAGAGAATCCGCCGCTGACTTGAAGATTCAGGTTGCCGTCACCGGAGTTCCAAACTTCGATGAAAATGTTGCCGGGCCCGTTCGTTCCCGAGGGTATCCAGACCGGCAGCCGATCTCCGTTCTCCAGCTCCAGAGCGTCGGGCACATTCGGCGTGGCTTCCGGCACATGGACCCGCAAGAACGGCGCCGCCCCTAGCTGCTGACAAGTGAGCGAGGCAAACGTGAGGCATAAGAGATAAGCTTTGTAAGTCATCAAGAGTTCCAGAAAAAAGGGCCAGACGCGGGGCAGCGGGCAGCTACTTCTATTCTCCCTTATCCCGAGGCTAGAAACAACGGCCTTTGTGATTGTTTCGGTGCGGTTTTTCCCCAAGGCTGCTTGCGATGGCGGTTCAGGCGCTTCGGGGCGGACAATCAAACGGGGTTGGGGTGGGGGGCGGCATGCTTCGAAACGCTGGCGCGGCCCTTGACTTCACGTGAGAATGCGAGTGGAGTTCGCGATAAAGTCCGACAATAGCCATCCTGTAACGCTACAATCTCCCTATCGATGATCGGCCAGACCGTCAGCCATTACAAGATCACCGCCAAGCTCGGCGAGGGCGGCATGGGTGTCGTCTACAAGGCCGAGGATACGAAGCTTGAACGCACGGTCGCTCTCAAGTTCCTGGCCCCGCATCTGCTGCGAGACGAAGAGGCCCGCAAGCGTTTCCACAGAGAAGCAAAGGCCGCCGCAGGGCTTAGCCATCCCAACATTTGCACCGTCTATGAAATCAGCGATGAAGGTGGCGAGACCTTCCTCGCCATGGAATTCATCGAGGGCGAGAGCCTCGACAACAAGATTGAACGCGGGCCGTTGTCACTGAAGGAAGCTCTGGGCTTCGCCCGCCAAGTCGCCGACGGCCTGGCCGCTGCTCATGCCAAAGGAGTTGTCCATCGCGACATCAAGCCGGGCAATTTGCTCGTCACT
The DNA here is from genome assembly GCA_965224215.1 of Bryobacterales bacterium. Classification (GTDB taxonomy): domain Bacteria; phylum Acidobacteriota; class Terriglobia; order Bryobacterales; family UBA6623; genus CBDCYS01. Next base: position 135,262 of record CBDCYS010000008.1, read on the forward strand.
CCCGAAGGCCGCGTGAATATTCTCGACTTCGGGCTGGCGCTGCTGACAGAAGGCTCCAAGCTAACCAAGCTCGACACGACGGTCGGCACGGTGGCCTATATGTCGCCCGAGCAGGCGCAAGGGATGGAGGTCGACTATCGCACCGACCTGTGGGCGCTGGGCTGCGTGATCTACGAAATGTCCGTGGAGAGCGGCCGTTTCAAGGGGTCTACGATCAGGCGCCGGTCTGCGAGATCGTCAACCAAGAGCCGGAACCGCTCACCAGCGTGCGCACGGGTGTGCCGATGGAGCTGGAGTGGATGGTCGGCAAATGTCTGGCCAAAGACCGCGAAGATCGCTACGGCCGCGCTGAAGACATGATGCTCGACCTGCGGACTTTGGCGGAGAAGCTGAAGTCGGGCGGGTCGACGGTTCTGAGAACCGCCGCGCAAACGCACGGGGAACCAATAGGGGCGCAGCGTGCTGCGCCCGCCCCGTCTCAGGCAGCTTCGCGGGCGCAGCACGCTGCGCCCCTACAAGGCTCGGCCGGGGTGCAAGCGGGCTTTCCGCCGCAACAGACCGCGGCTCCGGCGGTCGCGTCTGGGGAGATGGTCCCAAAACGCAAGCACCGAATCTTGCAGGCCCTACTTGCTGGCACAGCTCTTGCTTTCCTCGCTGTCTCGTTACTTTATTTCCGCCAAACCGCTCCCGAAGCCCCTCTGCGCCGATTTGCCTTTGCGCCGGCGGAAGGTGTCCGCACCACCGCCGGCAGCACCAATGTCGCTATTTTCCCCAACGGCGAGCACATCGCCTTCATCGCGAGATCGGACGGAAAGCTGTGGGTCCAGGATCTCGATCAGCGGCAACCGCGGGCCATCGATGGCACCGAGGGAGCTGACGACCCGTTCTGGTCGCCCGACAGTAATTTCATCGGGTTTGCAGCCGGCGGGGAACTCAAGAAGGTCGAGGTTCAGGGCGGCTTGGCCATCCGGGTTTGCGAGCTGCCGGGCGCAAGTTTGTTGGGGGGGACCCTGGAGCCCGGACGGCGAGGTGATCGTCTTCAGCTCCGGCTCCCCATACGTGCTCTACGAAGTTCCCGCTCGCGGGGGTGCACCCAATGTCATCGTCTCGCCGGAGGAGTTCGAGACGTCGCCGGGAGGGCCGACGGGCGGGATCGTCTGGCCCCATTTCTTGCCGTCCGAAGCCGGGGCCCGTGTCCTGGTGTTTGCTTTCGGGTCTTCTTCCGAGACGACCATGCTGGTTCAGAACGTCGAGACCGGGCAAAGAGAGCCTCTGGGACCCGGCGCAATGCCGTTCTATTCACCCAATGGCCATCTTGTGTACCAATCTGCCACGCTAACCCAGGATGTTTGGGCACTGCCTTTTTCTCTGGACACCTTGAAGGCCGCCGGTGAGGCCTTTCCCATTTCCGAGAACGGCTGCGGCCCCACGGTTGCGGCCGATCAAATGCTGGTTTACCTCGACGGGACTGGCTTGGGGCAGCAGCAACTGGTTTGGCTGGACCGTCGCGGCGAGAAGACGGAAGAGATCAGCCAAGCTCAGGAGGTGATCGGCTCCCCCGCGCTCTCCCCGGATGGCCGGCTGGTGGCTGTTACGGCAACGGAGGGCTCGAATCAAGACGTGTGGGTGTACGACATTGCCCGCGGGGTGAGGACTCGCTTCAGCAGCGCCCCGGAGAGCGATCGGCGGCCCGTTTGGTCGCCTGCCGGAGACGAGGTGGCGTTCATTTCCTATCGGGCGGGCAACCCTGACATCTTCCTTCGGCAGACCGATGGCAGCGGAGAGGAGAAGGCGCTGGCGGCGACACCCCTGCCCGAGCAGCTATCCGACTGGTCCCGCGACGGGAAATACCTCCTCTACCCACCTAAGCGCTCTGGAAACCGGGGCTGACCTTTGGTATCTGGAGCGCAATGAAGACGGCAGCGGCTGGGAGCCGCACCCGTTCTTGCAGACACCGGCCATCGAGGTCGTGCCAAGATTCTCGCCCGATGGCCGCTATGTCGCCTACGTGTCGGACGAGTCAGGTCAAAACGAAGTCTATGTCCAACCCTTTCCCGAGGGCGGCCGCAAGGTAACGGTGTCGAGCGACGGAGGGACGAAGGTGCGCTGGAGCCGGGACGGCAAAGAGCTGTTCTATGTCGAGGGGGAGACGTTGGTGGCCGTTTCCGTATCGAGCGGTTCGAGCTTTTCGGTAGGCTCGGCGACCCGCCTATTCGAGCATCCGGGTTTGAGGCCAGGAGGCAATTACGCCCCCTACGACGTCTCGGCCGACGGGCAGCGGTTTATTCTGGCCGAGCCGGTGGGAGAGGGTGGGGCCGCCCCGGTGCCGTCGATCCGCGTGGTGATGAACTGGTTCGAAGAATTCCGCGACCGCGAGTAGGACTGAAACCCCGCCAGCCCCAACGCTGTCCACTGACAGCCTTCACCCAAGAGCAGCCGAGCCACGACCGTCTGACGTGGCGCACGTCTCCAGACGTGCCGCGTCGCCATCTTGGCGACATTGCCCCAGGCGTGAGCCTGGGGTCGGAGTTTCTACATTTCTGGGCCTGGATGTATCAAATGCGATTGGTCGCCACCGGTTCTCGGTCCTGTAGGGCGATCAGCCGCTATGCCCTGAGCCCGCTTCAGCGGCCTTGGTTTTCCGCAGGCCAGTCGTTTTACGGCTGGTTCCGCGGAAACGCAACCGCAATTTGGTTGAGCCCGTTCACGGGCTTCCCGACGCCCCCGCGCTCTTGCGTCGGGCTGCTCGCCGGAGGCTACCTGGTTGATGGCTTGGATCGCAATAGGTCAGCCCTTCAACTACTAATGGATTCGCCGACAGCCGAGAAGACCGCTTCAGAGGCTCGCAAGGCCATTCGGAGATGGAAGCCCGTGAACGGGCTGAACCGGGTTTCAGTCAGGTTTCCCGAGAACCCGCCGTAAAACGACTGGCCTAGGAAAAATCAAGCCCGCTGAAGCGGGCTCGGCGACGGTGTGTCCGCCGCAGTCGCGCAAAAATGTAGAAACTCAGAGTGTCGCCATCCTGGCGACATCAATCTCGATACAGTCTGTAGCACCACAAGCAAGCGCAACGAAACAATGAGGGCCAATCGCGTACTTCCCCCACCACGCACTAAGAAACGCGGATGAACCCAAATATTGTTACCTGAATTATGCACAGATTCACTTTGCGAGTGTGGCTGCGTTCGTAGCGGGTTGGCAGTCGTCGTGAGGTGGTAGCTCGGCAACTGGCCTTTTGGCTTCTCCGTGTCCGGTTTCCCTTCCCGCCCAGAATCCGCGTCGTTAAAACCTCGCTCGGAAGTGACGTGTTTCCAGTGCGTTACGGCTAGTGCATAGTCAGGCTCTCAGATCAGCGCCCTCCCGACCACCGGCAGCAAGCCGCCGTAGGGAGTCGGCTTCCTGCCGCGGAAGTTGTAAGGCGTCGAAGCCCCGATTTTATTGGGCCGCGAGGCCGTCACGGCTGGGCCTTGTTGGACGGGCCTTTGGGAGCTATGCTGTTTTCGTCTGGTAACCATGTGGGTGACCTCCTTGGGGTTGGCTGGCGAAGCTGGGATCTTTGCCAGCCTACCTTTTTACCCCATGTTTTAGGGGGTCCCCAATGGTCCCTTGCGGCTCAGCCCTCCTCAGGTCCACGCCGCAGTGCATAATTCAGGTGTTAGTAAGCTCGACCAAAGCGCTACAATTTATCCAACGATGATCGGCCAGACCGTCAGCCATTACAACATCACCGCCAAGCTCGGCGAGGGCGGCATGGGTGTCGTCTACAAGGCCGAGGATAGGAAGCTTGAACGCACGGTCGCTCTCAAGTTCCTGGCCCCGCATCTGCTGCGAGACGAAGAGGCCCGCAAGCGTTTCCACAGAGAAGCAAAGGCGGCCGCCAGGCTCAGCCATCCCAATATTTGCACCGTCCATGAAATCAGCGACGAGGGTGGCCAGACCTTCCTCGCCATGGAGTTCATCGAGGGCGAAGGCCTCGACGCCAAGATTGACCGAGGCCCCCTGTCCCTCAAGGATGCTCTGGGCTTGGCGCGCCAAGTCGCCGACGGTCTGGCCGCTGCTCATGCCAAAGGAGTGGTGCACCGCAACATCAAGCCGGGCAATTTACTCGTCACTCCCGAAGGCCGGCTGAAAATTCTCGACTTCGGCCTGGCGCTGCTGACCGAAGGCTCCAAGCTGACCAAGCTCGATACGACGGTCGGCACCGTGGCCTACATGTCGCCCGAGCAGGCCCAAGGGATGGAGGTGGACTATCGCACCGACATCTGGGCGCTGGGCTGCGTGACGTACGAGATGGTTCGCGGAGAGCGGCCTTTTCAGGGAGTCTACGATCAGGCGCTGGTCTACGAGATTGTCAATCAGGAGCCGGAACCACTGACAAGCGTGCGCACGGGTGTCCCGATGGAGCTGGAGTGGATCGTCGGCAAATGTCTGGCGAAAGACCGCGAAGACCGCTACGGCCGCGCCGAAGACATGATGCTCGACCTGCGAACCCTGGCCGAGAAGTTGAAGTCGGGCAGATCGACCGTTCTGAGAACCGGCGCGAAAACGCACGCGGAACCCGTAGGGGCGCAGCGTGCTGCGCCCGCACCGTCCCAGGCAGCTTCGCGGGCGCAGCACGCTGCGCCCCCACAAGGCTCGGCCGAGGAGCAATCCGGCCCCGCCGCGCAATAGGCATCGTCTTCGGCGGCTGCATCTCGGCAGACGGTCCCCAAGAGGAAGCACCGCGTATTACAGGCCCTGTTCGCCGTCGCCGCAGTATTCTCACTCGTCGTCGCCAATGTTCAGCGATCGCCAGGGGGCAAATGAGAGGTGTCCAGCGATTGTGGATCCATTCGCTGGAGACAGGCGAGGAGCGGGAAATGCCGGGAACCCATGAGGCCCGATACCCCTTCTGGTCTCCCGACAGCCGCTACATCGGCTTTTTCGCAGAGGGCAAGCTGAAGAAGATCGCCCTGGCAGGCGGGCCGCCACAGTCGCTCTGCGACGCCGCGGACGGGCGAGGAGGAAGCTGGAACCAACACGGCGTGATCGTCTTCGCGGCGACGCCCTTCGGCGAGATCCATCGGGTGCCCGCGGGCGGCGGCGAGCCGACCGCGATTACACGCCGCGACGAATCCCAAAAACGCATGAGCCGCCGCTTTCCACAATTTCTGCCGGACGGGTCTCATTTGCTTTGGTCCGACCGGTATGTGGACTCTGCGCGCGGAGAGGATCAGACCGGGATCTACCTCGGCTCATTGGACGGCAAGAAACCGAGACGACTCCTTCCGGACGAGACCAAAGCCGTCTACACCTCCGGGGCCGGACCAGACAACGGCTTCATTCTGTTCGTCCGCGAAGGGGCCTTGATGGCACAGCCCTTCGACATCGGCAGGCTCGAGCTTTCAGGCGATCTATTTCCAGTGGCCGATACAGTGGGCCGCGCGCGCAATCTCGGCAACTATGCTTTCTCCGCGTCAGCCGAAGCTGCCATCGTCTACCGGGCGGGGGGAGCAGACCGGGAGGCGCAGCTCGCCTGGTTCGACCGGCAGGGCAAGGAGATCGAAAAAGTGGGGGAGCCGGCGGAGATTCGTCAGATTGCGTTATCTCCGGACCAGCGAAGCGCCGCTTTGATGATCCAGAGCCCGAGCGGTGCTGATATTTGGCTGCTCGAATTCGCCCGGGCGCTGCGGTCCCGCTTCACGACGAACCCCGCCGGTGACTTTTGGCCTGCCTGGGCGCCCGACGGGGCTCATATCTCCTTTTCTTCCCAACGCGATGGCCTCATGCGGGTTTATCGGAAGCGGGCGGATGGCGGAGGGGAAGCCATAGCGCTGGAATCGGGGCTGAACGGGCTGGCCGGCAACATTCGCGTCTCTGACTGGTCGCGTGATGGGCGGTTTCTCGCAGTCTATGGGCAAGCGACCAGTGGAAGTTTTGATCTTTTCGCGATGCCGCTCGGGGAGGATCGAGAACCGTTTGCCTATTTGTTAACCGAGTTCTCTGAGTTGAATGGGCGCTTTTCTCCCGATGGTCAATGGATGGCCTACACGTCGGATAAGTCCGGACAACCCGAAGTCTATATTCGACCCTTCCCCGAGGCCGGCCGCGAGTCCAAGGTGTCTGTATCAGGAGGCTCGGTCGCGGTTTGGCGACGCGACGGCAAAGAGCTGTACTACATTGCCTCGGACGGGGTCTTGATGACGGCGCCCATCTCAACGGAAGAAGAGCCTCAAGTCGGCGGCGCCCAGCCGCTATTCGCAATACGCATCGCGCCTGGCCTCCGCGGCACGAATTTGCGCAACTATGACGTCAGCGCCGACGGGCAGCGCTTCCTCGTGGCCAATTTGACGGAGCAGGCCGCCGCCCCACGCCTCACCGTGGTCACCAACTGGCGCAAGGCGCTGAAGCGGTGACCGGCCCACACAACCTCGCCTTCGCAGCGCCGTGAACCGCTCAAACCCCTAAAATCAACGAATCGGTCACGGAACGAAATATTTTTCACTAGTTCTTTTTTATCAACCACTTACTGTGATCTCTGCGGGCCCAATCAATCGCAAAAAACGAACCTCGCCTGCTACAATGCAAGCAGAGGACGGAAATCAGAAAACAGCCGCCGGGAACACTTGTCCACCACACGGGTAGCAAGCGCAACGAAGTAATGGCGCGCCTATCGTGTGCCTCGACCGTCAGGCGGTCAGAAATGCGGGCTAGCTCCAATACTCTTCACTTCAGAACATTTCTGTGGCATACTGTTTCGGAGAACAGGAGGTCTCAGATGGCACGAACGAGAGCAGCACTGCCGCCCGGCAGTCGCATTACCGACTACATCAGCTTGGGCGTGATCGCGCACTGGTTCCCGCGTCACGCGGTCGATCGCGTCTTGCGAGACTGCGGCCGGGCCTCGCGGCGACAACGCGACTTGCCGGCACCTGTCATGGTCTACTACGTCATCGCCCTGGCGCTGTATATGCAGTCGTCCTACCGCGAGGGGCTGCGTTGCCTGCTGGAAGGATTGCAGTGGCTGCAGGATCCCGCTGCGCCGCTCAAAGTGGCGGGCGATTCGGGGATCTCGCAAGGCCGTTCGCGATTGGGGGTCGAGCCGGTCGAGCAGTTGCACGACGAGTTGGTGCGACCGTTGGCGACGAAAAAGACGTGCGGATTGTTTTATCGGGAATGGCGTTTGGTTTCGCTCGACGGTTCGACGCTCGATGTCGCCGATCAGGCCGCCAACCGCACGGCGTTCGGCTATCCGGGCGCCTCGCGGGGAGCCAGCGCGTTCCCGCAACTGCGCTTCGTCTCGTTGCTGGAGAACGGCACGCACGTGCTGTTCGCCAGCCGCATGGGGCCCTGCGCGAGGGGCGAGATCACGCTCGCCAAACAGGTTCTGCCGGCGCTCGCGAAGGGCATGCTGTGCTTGGCGGACCGCAATTTCCTCGGCTATCAGCTGTGGCGGCAAGCACGCGAGACGGGCGCGCACCTGCTGTGGCGAGCCAAGAAACATCTGCGCTTGGACGTGCTCGAGCGCTTCGCCGATGGCTCCTACCGCAGCGCGATCTACGCCTCGGAAGCCGACCGGCGCAAGCGCCGGCGGTGGAGTTGGCGGCGCTGTACTCGGAACGCTGGGAGATTGAGGGGGCGCTCGACGAACTCAAGACGCATCTGCGCGGCGCGCGGATCGTGCTGCGCAGCAAGACGCCGGAGTTGGTGCGGCAAGAGTTCTACGGATTACTGATGGCGCATTTCGCGATCCGCGGGTTGATGCACGCGGCGGCGCTGCGCGCCGACGAAGATCCGGATCGATTATCGTACCTGCATGCGGTGCGGGTCGTACGACGCAAGCTGTCCCGCGCGGTCGCGATCCCCCCCTCGGGACAAGGAAGCGTTTGATGAGGCGGTCTTGAGGGAACTCCTGGACGAGCGCGTGCACTCGAGCCGGGGGATGCGACGTCCGCGTGGCGTCAAGCGCAAGATGAGCAGCTACAAACTGCGACCACCTGGCGCGCTGTCCCGTGAGCGGACTGACTTCGCATCCTGCGTCAGGATGCTTAAGTGAAGAGTATTGGGCTAGCTCTAACCGCTTGTCACCGCCAAGTCAGCCGGGCTGTCACGACAAAGGAAACACGAAATCGAACGAAAACCAGCCGTTTTGTCAAGGAGTCTGACGTCGGCCCAGCCGGGAGCGAAACCCAAACCACTGAAAACAAAAACACTAAACGAATGAACTGACTGAAGGGGCTCAAAATCAGGGAAAAATGCCCTCTGAACATGGCATACCATGGCATTTCATGACATTTTGTAAAGAACCGTTATATCCTTAACTCATAACCTATTTTGTTCAATAACTTTTTGAAACCCCGAAAAGCAGCCTCAGGAGGTTGAAGTTGGTCGATGCGACCACCGTATACTGGCAACGGCGCGCAAGGACACTTCTCTGCGTTGCCTTGCCGGCCACAGGGATACTCGCGAGCGCGGATGAGTGAACAGCTAGCAAAGCAGCTTCAAGAGATCTTGAGGGGCCCCGAGCCAGAAATCGACTTGGGGGCGGCGACGCTCATCGTGGCGCGGCTCGAATATCCGAACCTGGATGCCGCCCACTATATCGCTAAGCTCGATCAGCTCTCGGCCCGGGCCGCCAAGCGCCTGACGGCTGGAGCCACCCCCTCGCAGATCGTCGATGCTCTCAACGGCTTCCTGTTTGAAGACGAAGGTTTCCGCGGAGACTCGGCCGATTACTACGACACGCGCAATAGCTGCCTCAACGAAGTGATCGACCGCCGCAGCGGCATTCCCATCACGCTCTCGGTGGTCTATCTCGAAATTGCACGGCGCTTAGGCTTGCCGTTTTTTGGCGTGGGGCTGCCGGGGCACTTCGTTGTGAAACACGATGATGGCGATCAAGTGCTATTTGTGGACCCTTTCGGCGGAGGAACGATTCTTGGACGGGACGGCTGCCAAAAGCTGGTTGCAGCGGTGCTCGGCGGTCCGCGCGATCTGACTGATGTCGAATTCGCGGCGGTCGAAAAGCGCTATATCATTGAACGAATGCTGAACAACCTGCACGGTATCCACGTTCATTCCTGTCAGTACCGCAAGGCGATTGGAGCGCTGGATTTGATCATCGCGCTCTCAGCGGACGCGGCCGATCGGTTCAAGGAGCGCGGCATGCTCTACTATCAATTGCGCGACTTCCCGCGGACTCGGCAAGACCTCGAGCACTATCTTTCGCTGCGTCCGGACGCCGCAGACGCCCAAGAAGTCGAAAAGCAGATCGCCGGTTTAAGAACCTTGTTGGCCATGATGAACTGAAAAGACGCCGAACTGAAAGACGACGAATTGATAGAGCCGAACTGAAATATGTCTCCTCTGCGTGCGTTGGTCGTCTTCGGTACCCGCCCGGAAGCGATCAAGCTTTGCATCTTGATCCGGCATCTGAAAAGCCTGCCCGACCGCTTCGACGTGACTACGTGCGTCACCGCCCAACATCGCTCGATGCTCGACCAGGTATTGGGGGCGTTCGAGATCGAACCCGATCATGACTTGAACCTGATGCGGCCCGGGCAAAGTCTCGACGAGGTCACATCGCGCGTCTTGAGTGCCATGGGCCAGGTTCTGGCAGAAGAAAGGCCGGACATCATTGTCGTGCAGGGTGACACGAACACAACATTTGCCGCAGCACTGGCCGCGTTCTACCGAAAGATTCCGGTTGCGCACGTGGAGGCGGGGCTACGAACAAACGACCGCTATAGCCCATTCCCCGAGGAACTGAATCGCCGGCTAACCAGCCGTCTGAGTGATCTGCACTTCGCCGCCACCAAACAGGCGGCAGAGAATCTGTGGAACGAAGGAACCCCCCGCGAAGCTGTTTTCGTTACTGGAAACACGGTGATCGATTCGCTTCTTTTCATGAAGCACGCTTTGGAACAAGGACAAATTCAAGCACCAAAGTGGTCTTTCGTTGACCCCGGCCGCAAGCTGATTCTGGTAACCGCGCACCGCCGGGAAAGCTTCGGCGACGGCATCGAGCGCATTTGCGAAGCACTAGCGGTGCTCGCTCAGCGTGACGACATCCAGCTTGTTTACCCGGTCCACCCCAACCCCAAGGTGATGGACCCGGTCTATCGCAAGCTCTCCGGCCTGCCTCGCATCGAGCTGATCCAACCGCTCGACTACGTACCGTTGATCGACCTAATGATGCGCAGCCACTTTATCTTGACCGATTCCGGCGGCATTCAGGAAGAAGCGCCGTCGCTGGGCAAGCCCGTGCTGGTGATGCGGGATAACACGGAGCGTCCCGAGGCTATTGATGCGGGCACGGCGCGGCTGGTGGGTACCGACACCCAGGCAATCGTGGGGGAGTCCGTGCGGCTACTCGACGACGCCTCCCACTACGAAACCATGGCCCGCCCGCACAATCCCTTCGGTGACGGCCATGCCTGCGAGCGTATCTCGGACGTGCTGCTGAACCACGCGATACTCAGGACCAGCGATACTCTGGATCGATAGAGAACGCGGTCGGGCAATGCGACGGGCTGAGTCACTCTTCCCAGGCGTTTTGTCGGGCTGCCTTTGGCAGAGGACCGCATGGCTTTGAAATGCAGGAACTCCCGCCGCAGGCAAGGATGCCTGCCCACGGGCGTAGCACGCTACGCTCCTACATCGGCGCAGAGGCCGACGCGGCCCGCCAGGAGGCGCGCGCTGGGACCGCATTAACCCGGCTCAAGCTTTTGGGTGGCTGCGGTCGTAGGTTTCCATCAATTCTTGCAGCGAAAGTTGAGTATATTTCTGGGTGGTCGAAAGACTGGCGTGCCCGAGGAGTTCTTGGATAGCTCGGAGGTCGGCGCCGTCACTTAGCAGGTGGGTGGCGAAGGCATGGCGAAGAGCGTGAGGGTGAAGGGTCGGGTCGCCGGAGAACAGCAGCGCGTAGCGTTTGACGATTCGCTGGACGCTGCGAGCGGTGAGACGTCCGCCATTGTTGTTGAGAAGCAGCGGGACGCTCGCGGGAGTCCGCGCCGAATGCTCCCCGGCACGCTCAGCGATCTGAGCGCGTCGAGAGAGATAGTGGTCGAGCGCGTCGAGAGCCTTTCGGCCGAATGGCACTAGCCGCTCTTTTCGTCCCTTGCCTTCTACGCGGATCCATCTTTCGATGCGGTCAAAATCACTAATATCCAGGCCCACCAACTCACCGACGCGAAGACCGGAACCATAGAGCAGCTCGAAGATCAGCCGGTCTCGCGCTGAAATGAAATCCGCTTTGGCCTTTCTTCGTGGACTGCTTTCGGCGCTGCCCGCTTCTCGATTTTGCGCTAGCCCGACGCTCGAAACCGAGTCGATCAGAGTGTTGGTCTCCTCTGCCGTCATCACGGCAGGCATTCTTTTCGGCAGTTTCGGGGTGGCGACCAATCCGGCCGGGTTCTTGGGGACAATGCCTTCCCGCATCAGGAACCGGAACAGCGCGCGCAACGCCGATAGCTTCCGCGCCACTGATCGATTGCCGTTGCCGCGCTGGTAGCAGTCAGCCATGAACTCGCGGATCTGCAGCGGTTCAAATTGAGCGGGCGAGGGCGGTACTTCTCCTGGCGGCGAGAAGTATTCGATGAACCCGCCGAGGTCGGACAAGTAACCGCGGATTGTATGCGCCGAGAAATTCGCCCTCTTGAGGGAATCGAGGAAGCGCGCGACTTCACGGCCTAGCTCGGTTTCAGGCTGTGTCATTCGACCGCTGTGTCATTCAACAACCGCTGTGTCATTCAACAAACGAAGGCTCAGCCAGCGCAAGGCCGACAACCAGCGAATGCCGTGCCAATCCGCCTTGAGCCGCTGACCCACGGCCTAGGGCGAAGCCTATCATGCGGCAACGGCCTGCTCCTCCAGGAACCGTTCCAGACCTTCCAACCCACGTTCACACTGTCTCTGCCGCCGGCCCCTCTTGTCACGCCGGAAACTCTCGTGCTCAGCCGCTGGCAAGGGAGGCAGCAGGTCAAACGTAATGTTGGCAGGCTGATAGTTGTCCGGGTTGGCGCCGGAAATATAGTGGGCAAGCGCGCCGTGCGCCGACTCCCGTGGCCACACCGGCGGGGTGAGACCGTCAGCCATTCTGGACGCGCAGCGGCCGGCCATCAGCCCCGTCGCCATCGCTTCGACGTACCCTTCCACGCCAGAAATCTGGCCCGCGAAAAATATGTTCGGATGCGTCCGCAGATTCAGTGAGGGCTCCAGCAGCGCGGGAGCATTGATATAGGTGTTGCGATGAATCTGCCCGTAGCGCAGAAACTCTGCCTTCTCGAGTCCTGGGATCAAGCGCAAGATGCGCTTCTGCTCTCCATACTTCAGATGGTTCTGAAAACCGACCATGTTGTAGGAACCGGCCCGGAGGTCTTCCTGACGCAGTTGCACGACTGCATAGTGGCTTTTCCCGGCTTGAGGATGCCTCAGTCCAACTGGCTTCATCGGCCCGAAGCGCAGGGTGTCGACGCCGCGCCTGGCGATTTCTTCGATTGGCAGGCAGCCCTCGAAGTAGTTGGGTTTGTCGAACTCCTGTCCGCTGTGCTGCTCGGCCGACGTCAGAGCCTCATAAAACTTGGCGTACTCTTCCTTGGTGAACGGGCAGTTGATGTAGTCATCTGTCCCGTCGATTGAGCTGCCGTAGCGGGACGCCCGAAACGCGATATTCATATCAATGGTTTCGGCGTCAACGATGGGGCTAATGGCGTCGTGGAAGAAGAGTCTCTCGCTACCCGTGAGCTGCACGATTGAAGCCGCCAGGGAATCGCTCGTCAACGGGCCCGTGGCAACGATCACGATCTCGTCCTGAGGCAACTCTCGCACTTCCTCTCGCTGGATCTCAATCAGTGGTTCATTTTCGATGGCGTGGCTGACGTACTCGGCATAGAGGTGACGATCGACGGTCAGCGCGTTGCCGCCGGGGACTTGAGCCGCTTGCGCCGCTTCCATGGAGAGCGAGCCCATCCGGCGCAGCTCCTGTTTGAGAAGCCATGGGGCGGAATTCTCTCGTTCGCTCTTGAGGGAATTGCTGCAGACAAGTTCGGCCAATCGATCGGACTGGTGCGCGGGGGTGGCGACGGTCGGACGCATCTCATAGAGACGGACCGGCTTGCCGAGCCGCGCGATTTGATAGGCCGCCTCCGAGCCCGCCAGGCCCCCGCCGATGACGTGTAGGTGTTGTTGATATCTCATGACTTAACGTTGCCTAACGGTGCGTGCCAGCGACTGCCGTTCGCCTTCGTGACTATCCGTTCGATTGGCGGTTGCGCCGATCGGGGTCCCTCCAAAGAAAAGGTGTCTCGCGGATGGTCTCAGAAGAGACTTTGGTGTAGCGGTTGAATCAAGACGCCGATAGAGCAAGATATCCCTAGAGATGCGGGAGCCGCTTTGGTTCTCGGCCGGCCGATCCACCGACGACCCTCCATATTGTAATGCCACGGCGCTGCTGCGGCGCGGGGCAGTTCGCCGATTAAGGAGCACCGCCCCGGCCAGAAGCAGGTTCTGGGCGCCAAAGTGAGAAAGACCTCCAAAAACGGGCGTTTCGGCGCATTTATAACTTTACAAACCCCTCAGCGTCCCGTATGATTAGACCACGGACCAAACATTTTACTCTCTGATTGTTTTCATCATCCGGAGGGTTTTCACTAGCAGGCGAAGGAGGAACATGGCAACACCAACCAAAATGACTCAGTCACAGATTGTGACCAAGCTCGCTGAAGATACCGACCTTAACAAGAAGGTTGCTAAGCAGTTCTTGGAGAATCTGGCAGCGCTGGCCGTGAAGGAGACGAAGAAGAACGGTCAGTTCACAATCCCTGGAATCGGCAAACTGGTCAAGTCGGAGCGGAAAGCACGTATGGGCCGCAACCCGGCGACTGGCGAGCAGATCAAGATCAAGGCCCGCAAAGTCGTGAAGTTCCGCGTTGCGAAAGCCGCCAAAGACGCAGTCGTTCCGCCTAAGAAGTAGTTTCGCTGGATCGCTGCAAAAAGACCCCGCCCGGTCACACAATCGGGTGGGGTCTTATTGATCCCGTGACTTTATTGATCTCGTGACGAGGTTACGCTGGCCGAAACTCCGCGCTAGCACCTGGAGCCGTTCTTAGGTCGTCGGATGCTCGACAGGCTTCTCTTCATCCGCTTTTTCTTCAGCTTTCAACGAAGTCTTGAACTCGCGGATGCCCTGCCCCAAACCCTTGGCGACCTCGGGGAGCTTCTTGGCGCCGAACATAAATACGGCGATCGCAAGTACCACCAGAAGTTCCGGCACTCCAAGACTTGGAATAAACAACCCAAACGGAAACTGCATCAGATTTAGTAGTGGCATAATCGCTCCTGCGACTTCATTGTAGTTGCCGCCCGCGGAACCGTCAAGATGTATTTGGTTGTCCCGATACCCCCGCCGGGCTTCGAATTCCAAACGACCGGACTTACAGGTAGGTCGAGGTCGACGGAGGTCAACGCTCCGCAACCGCCCGAAGCCCTTAGTTGACCCAGTCCCCGTCGCGCGGCTTGTGTTTCCGCATATAGACTTCAAACTTTCGCTTGGCACGCCGCCGCTGCCAGCCCTTGAAAGATCCGAGCCAATCGGTGTCCAGCACGTCCGGCCGGAACCGCAGATAGAAAAAGCCGAACGCCATACCGCCGAGATGCGCCATGTGGCTGATGCCACTGCCGCTGGCGCCAAAAGTCGACAAGAAAGAAATTCCGCCCAGAATCGCCACGAAGATCCGGGCAGGGATGGGAAACAGCAGTCCGAAGTAAATGATGCGGTTCGGATATATGAGTCCGAACGCCATCAGCAGCCCATAGATGGCGCCCGAGGCCCCGATCGTCGGGATCAGCAAGTCTCGCGGCGTCCCGAGGAGGTAGCGGGCCGCTACGTCGCACAGGCCAGCTCCGATACCGCAGAAAAAGTAGAAATTCAGGAAGCGCCGCGTGCCCCAGTCCCTTTCCAGGTCCGCCCCGAACATCCACAACGTCAGCATGTTGAAGATGAGATGACTGAATCCGTAGGGGCTATGGAGAAACAAATACGTGATCGGCTGCCACAGGATGGCGCCTTTGAGGACCCAGTCCGGGATCAAGCTCAGACCGTGAAACAGCCCCACCAGTGGCGTGATTTGCAGTTGGACGGAAAGAAAATAAACGACAAAAAGGGCCGTATTGCTAATCAACAGCCACTTGACGCCCCAGGGGAGCTTCCCGCCAGGACCGAAACTGACCCCGGGAGTGCGTTGAGTAAAAGACATTGGCAGGCTAGAACAACGTTCACGCCCCGTTACAGGGGCACATCAAGCTACAGGAACCGATCACCACAGGAGCCATCATTTCAGCGGCCCATCGCTACAGGAGCCATCATTTCAGCGGCCCATCGCTACAGGAGCCGATCATTTCAGCGGCCCATCACTACAGGAGCCAATCAGGGCGATCCACGAAACTCGCGAGCGCGGTGATTTCCCAATCGTATAGATTTCCGAGCGTCAGCGCGCGGCAAAGTGGGATCGACTCGCCACCTGCAGCATAGGCAATCGACGGCGAACGCGTCAAACGATAGTCGCGGAGGCTCGGAAGATTGTCATGAGCAGGCACTCAAGCTCCCGCATCAAGCTTGGGGACAGACAGCAATGCGATTCCACGAAGATGGTGGACTAGTTCCGGATCCACGTCTGAATGGAGGAAAAACCCATACCGCAGCATGTCGGTGGCTTCTTTGAGATTTGCGGCGCTTTCCAGGCTAAGACGAGCGAACAGCCGACCCGAGGACATATGGACGCCCAGATACCAGCCGTCCGGGCTGCTGTAGGTGCCCAGCCGAAGCGAGTGGCCCTGGTAGACGAATCTTCCAGCCTTGCCGCGAGCTTGGATCAGGTCGACGCCCGATTCGCTATAAGTCACCATGGCTGTTACCGCGTCCTTCCTGTTATTCCGGTCCTGGCGCTTGACGAGGACCAGCGAGTCTGCTCTTAGTATGGCAGACTACGATCCCTAAACTTGAGACGCCGTGCCTCTGCACTAGGTTTCAAACCTGCCGGTAACACGAGCAGGGGGGTCTGCTTCGTAAGACAAGTGGCGTAAGAACGATCGTTCAACGAGCTGTGAGAATCTCCCCTTGGCCGGTGTTCACCCACCAACGTCGATCAGCGTGGGGACGGACCCACAGACCGGCGCGCGATAATGCCGGTCGCCTGTTTCGTGCGCCGATCACACCGCAACTCGTAGTGATTTGCTTCTGGAAAGGTCAAGCGCAACCCGGGAAGCAGGGATCTCTAGATCGTTGCGTTTCGGCTAGAATGACTGCACGAACGCATGATCAATTATTCTTCCCCTAGCCGCCGGCTTGTCAACGCGCAGCCGCTCCCGCGCCGCACCTTTCTCGGGGCCGCTGCCGCCGTCGGCGCGACTTCTTTACTCACACGGTTTTCCATGCCCCTCGCCGCCCAATCCCAACCGTCCGATCTGACTGAGCTCAGCGCATCGTCGCTTTCCGCCGCCATTCGTGCGCGCGCGACGAGTTGCAGGGAGGTCATGCAGGCCTACCTCGCGCGCATTCACCGCTACAACGGTGTCTACAATGCGATCGTCAGCCTGCTCGACGACGACGAGCTTATTCGCCTCGCCGCCGAGGCCGACCACGACCTTGAACAAGGCCGCTACCGCGGTTGGATGCACGGCATGCCGCACGCGGTGAAGGATCTCGCGAATGCTCAAGGCTTTCCCACGGTCAAGGGCTCGCCTCTGCTCACCGCTTCGGTCGCCGAGGCTGACGACTTGTTCATCTCCCGCATCCGGTCGGCTGGCGCCATCTTCATCGGCAAAACGAACACGCCCGAGTTCGGCTATGGCTCGCAGTCCTACAACCCGGTCTTTGGTCCCGTCCGCAATGCCTACGACCCGCGACTGACGTCGGGCGGAAGCAGCGGCGGCGCCGCGGTCTCGCTGGCCGCGCACATGCTGCCCTCCGCCGACGGCAGCGACATGATGGGATCGCTTCGCAACCCCGCTGCTTTCAATAACGTGATTGGCTTCCGCCCCAGCCAAGGCCGCATCCCGCGCCATCCCACCGGCGACATGTTCTACCAACAACTTGCCACCGCCGGACCGATGGGCCGTAACGTCGAGGACACGATTCGCCTGCTGCATTCGATCGCCGGCCCTGATCCCCGCTACGCTCTCAGCCGAACGGACAAGATACCCGCCTACGAAGCCTTCCAGCCGCGCAGTCTCCAAGGCTTCAAGATCGGCTGGCTCGGGAGCTACGACGGATATCTAGCGATGGAACCGGGTGTCCTCGAAGTATGCGAGAAAAACCTTGAACAGCTCGCTGGCCACGGCGCCGTGGTCGAACTCTGCCGCCCGCAATACGACATGGCTCGTCTGTGGCAAACGTGGCTGACTTTCCGGCACTGGAGTGCCCGCTGGGTGAAGGAATACTATGACGATCCCGCCAAACGCCGGCTGCTCAAGCCCGAGGTGGTCTGGGAATACGAAGGCGGCCTGGAGATGACAGCAGAGCAGCTTTACGACGCGGGCGTCGCGCGTTCCGAGTGGTACGAGGCATTGCGGGGGCTATTAGACAAGTACGACGTTCTCGCCTTGCCGTCGGCGCAGGTATTCCCCTTCCCGGCGGACGTTCATTGGCCAAAATCGATCGACGGCCGAGAGATGGACACCTATCACCGCTGGATGGAGGTCGTCATCGGCGGAACCTTGTCGGGCCTGCCGGTAGCCGGATTGCCGGCCGGCTTCAGCGACGGCGGTCTGCCCATGGGAATGCAGTTCATTGGGCGCATGGGCGAGGACATCGCGCTCCTCGAATTTGCGATGTCCTATGAGGCGGCAACCAGCCATCTCGACCGCAGGCCAAAGTTGAGAGAAAGCTTATAGACCTCCGCGAGAGAGAAGCCGACCGGGCGTTGGCCGTGCTCTTCGACCGTCAGGTGGCGAGAATCGCAGGCCAGTGCTCCGGAGAGCCCATCGTGTCGCCGCAGACGGGTCACTTGGCCCCAGGAAGGTGTGAAAAAATCGGGGACTTCCACAAGCGGCCATTCCTAAGTCCCTGCTTATCAGTGATGCGATTGGCGCGGCTGGCTGTCCCCGGCAATTTTTCACACCTTCCATTGCTTGAAATCCGCTTTCTGGGAAGAAGTTGTTGACTTGGCAATCTGCTGAAACGTATCATGGAATTGGCTGAAAAAAGGAGGTGATCCAGAATATGAGTGAATGTGGTGAATCTAGATCTGGTGAGGTGGTCGACTCTTAGAGCGACCGTTCGAATGTTCTGACGCCCGTTTCAGCGACGGGACAAACTTCATGTGGAACGGCCATCTCACTAGTCGGTTGTTCCCACTTTTCGCGGCTTGAGGCTAATCCCCTCGGGCCCCTAGAGTGAGCCCCCGCGAGAGCCCAAACTCTCCGGGGGCTTTGTGCATTGCAGGTGCTGCCGGCAGTGGCCGATCAGCCCCTCAGACCCTCCGATGTACCTGCTCGGCATAGAAACTTCGTGCGATGAAACGGCAGCGGCGGTTGTGCGCGGAGGCGACCAGTTGCTCTCGAACGTCGTCGCCTCACAGATGGACACGCATCAGCGCTACGGCGGCGTGGTCCCCGAACTTGCTTCGCGTGAACACCTGCGAGCAATCGTCCCGGTGGTCCGTCAGGCACTTGAAGACGCGGGCATCGGCTACCGCGACCTGAACGCGATCGGCGTGACGAAAGGTCCCGGGCTGGTTGGGTCACTGCTCGTCGGCATCACCTACGCCAAGGGACTGGCCGTTTCGCTCGACATCCCCCTGCTCGGCGTCAACCACATTGAGGGACACATCCATGCCGTTGTGCTCGAAGAACGGCAAAGGGGGCGAGAGATTGAGTTTCCGGCACTGGCTCTAGTAGCCAGCGGAGGGCACTCCCACCTATTCATGGTCGAACGCCCGGCGACGGGTGGCTACGACTATCGCCTGCTCGGGCGCACGAGAGACGACGCCGCCGGTGAGGCCTTCGACAAGGTCGCGAAACTGTTGGGCTTGGGTTATCCAGGTGGTCCGTTGATCGACAAGCTGGCCCCTTTGGGCGATCCCTCGAAGGTGCCTCTGCCGACCGTTCGCATGAAGGGAAATCAGCTCGATATGAGCTATAGCGGTCTGAAGACGGCTGTCTTGCGCCTTGTTCAAGCAGCCGGGATGGACGACGAGATCTTGATCCGCCGCCAAATGTATTCGAAGACGCCTGCTCCCAGCTTGGACGAGGTGCTTCGCGTCACGTCGCAACAGACCCTTGATATCATCGCCTCTTTTCAGCGAACAGCGGTCGAGGAGCTGATGCGTCGCGCCGTGCTAGCCGCCGAACAGGAACCGGTCCGCTCGGTCATCGTCTCCGGCGGGGTAGCGGCCAACTCGGGGCTTCGCAAACGATTCGCGGCTATCCACTACCCCCTCTATTTCCCCAGCCTGAAGCTCTCGACTGACAATGCCGCCATGATCGCCGCCGCCGCCTACCCAAGGATTGAGCGCGGTGAGCGATCCGGCCTCGATCTGACAGCCCATCCCGGCCTGGCGCTGTGAGTGAGGAACCGGCCGCTTGCTCGATCGCCGGTTAGTCGACATGACCCGGCTTGCTATGACCTTTGCGTTTGCGGGCGCTTGACCGCAGGTTTCCACCTGCGGCTCTGATGCTACCGCTCGCACCTTCGGCGGGGCTCATCGGTTCTGATTGCTCGATTGCTTGGCTTCGACGGTTTTGAGGCGGGTGGTGGTGTGGACGAGAATGTCCCGGCGAGCTTCTCTTAGGGCAGTCTGGAAGCTTTCCAGCCGCATCCAGCGATAGAGGGACGAATCACTCACATTTGCCCTCTTTGCCGCTCTATTGATCGTATTCGTCACCAAAAGAGCCTCAATGGCTTTTCGCTGCTTATTTGTAAGTTGTTCATTCATAAGGATTTATGTTTTAAAATGACAGCAAATGACAGTTTTCCGGTTTTTTGACCCCGCTGAGGCAGTGTGGAGGGGTTGTCCTTTGCTCTGTGTTGCAGCTGAGTCATTGTTGATTTGTCGCTTTTAGGATACCAGGCCAATCTTGAGATTCCTTGCAGGTCGTGGATAAGTTTGTTGAAAACAAAGGGACTATATTTACAATTTATCCGTGACTGAGTTGGGAGAATTGCGGTTTTCGGGAGTTTCGGGCGGCTGGGGTGACTGGGTGGGGCCGCGGGTTCGCAATGGGTGGTCTTTTGCCAGCCACTCGGCGCCGTAGGTTTCGGCGACGAAGTCGCGGAAAGTCACGTGGAAGAACTGGTAGGCCCCGCCTGTCTTTCGCAGGAACAGCAGGGCGGCGGCTTCGTCGAGGAAATTTACGTAGTTGCGGGGGGCTAGGTCGAGACGCTGGAGCTGAAAGCGCACGGCCCAGTGGTAGGCGACGAAAGAACCACCTTTCCCCATGGCAAGAACTATGACGACCACCGCCACCATCGCTGGTCCAAGCTGCCTGATGGCCTCCGGCAAAGCGCCCTCTCCTAGTGTTGATGAGAGCCACGCCGTCGCAATTGCCAACACGACTCCGGCCGAACTGATGTATGCCGCGTATCGAAGCGAGCGTGCTGTACCTTCGTTCGGGGCGCTGCGCTTGCTCATCGCTGCCGGCCGCTCCCGCAGAATCTCGTCCAGCCCGAAGACCAGCCCGAAGACCAGCGCGCCGATCAGCCCACCAACGAGCGCGAAGACCAGCCCGAAGATCAGCCCGACTACCAGCGCGACGACCAGCCCCAAGAACAGCGCGAAGAACAGGGTTTGAGGCAACCGCCGCAAGTCGATGCTCAAGACATCGACTGGGTCATGGGATTTCTTTGACACGCCCAGCCCGACGACCAGGCCGAAGTACAGCCCGCCGACCAGCCCGAAGAAGAACCCGCCGAACAGCCGGTCGATCGGCCCTTCGATCTGCGCGCCGAACAGCACGAAGACCAGCCCGCCGACCAGCCCGCCGATCAGCCCGCGTGACAGAGCTTGAGCCACCCGGCGCAAGTTGATGCTCAAGGCATCGACTTGGTCAACAGCGCTGTTTGCCCAGCCCACCCCAATGCCCAGTCCGGCACCCAGTCCGCCGCCTAGCGCGCCGTCCAGTCCGCCTTCCAATCCGCCGATCAGCCCACCGCCTAGCCCGCCGATCAGCCCGCCCACCAGTTTGACGCGGAGCCCGCCGACCAGCTCAAAGAGCAAGAACAGCCGGTCAGCCAGCCCACCGACCAGCCCGACGCCCAGCCCGAAGAGCAGCCCGCCGACCAGACCGAAGTACCACCCGAAGAACAGCCCGCCGCCCAGTCCCACGCCCAGCCCTCCTAATAGCCCGGAAATCATCGACCCGGCGCGCTCATCGCGCTGGGAGGGCAGCCACGGAAAATCGAGATTTTCGAGTGCGAATAGGGTCTGGTCGCGGTTGAGCAACTGAGCTGCGAGCCAGCCGAGCCAGCGAAGCGATCTTTTCTCACCGAACCGCCGACTCCTGGGCCCGCTGAATATCTTGCGGAAAAAGCGCAGATAGAGCCGCCGGCGGGGATCTGGCTCGCTGCGTGCCTCGTCCGCTTCGACGCTCGAAGCCAGGAACAGGACCGTCAGCATCAGAGGGGTGTTCATCAGGTCCCAAAGTTGCGGGTCGTCCCGCAGCGCCTCTCGGACGCGCTGCAACTTCGACACGTGCTTGTCAAGGTAGGTTTCTACGTCGGCCCTTCCCAGTGGCTCGACCTCGATACCGCTGGCGAGGTCGAGGGGCGCCGGAAGCTTGCGGTATTCCTCCCGGCGGCAGCAGACAGCCATGGGCTGCAAGCCTCGCTGGCGGCGGCAGCTATTGATGGCCTCGACACAGGCGGACTGCTGTTCGGCGGCGACTTCATCCAGCGCGTCGAGCAGGGGCACGACTTCCTCGCCCTCGACCCATTGCTTGGCGCGGGGGCGCGAGACACCGTAGAGGCGCACGAGCTCGGACTGAATCCATTCGCCCAGCGGGGCCTGCTTCGCCTTTTTCGTCCACTCCGTCCAGGAAGAAAGGTTGAGGATTACCGGGATTGGTTTGGTGGAGTCGTCCGCAGCGCCATCCAGCAGGGCTTTGGCCAGCTCGATTAGCTTGGTCGACTTGCCGGTTCCCGGCTCGCCCAGGATCAGCAACTGTCCACCGTGCTCGTCGAAGATCTCTTCGATGGGTTTGTCACGGGCGATCTCGTGGCCGGTTTCAGTGCTTGTGTGGCTGTAACGGCGAATGCGGGGCTGGACGGCGTCTCTGCGGTCGCTTAGCTGGAGTTCGACTCGGGCCTGCTGGTAAAGATCGGTTTCGAGCCACTGTTTGATCCAGTTGGTTCGGATCGTGGCCAGCATCGCTTGGCGTTCACGGTCGGCGCCTGGTTGGGGGGGTGTCTTTTCGGTTTCGGCTGCGTCGGCGCCAACCCATCAGACCAGCGACCGCTACGAGTAGGGCCAGGAAAGAGATTACGACGCCGATGGCGGTGGCGTTCTCATCGATCGTTTCCCAAAGTCGGCCGATGATATCCGGCAAGCTTTGGAAAAAACCCAGAAAACGATCTAGGATTTGTTGGAGATTCTCCATTTGGGGAAGGTGAGTTCTTCAATTGTAGGCAGCGGTGGGTCTGTTGCCAAGGGTGGAGTTTCGATCTTGGGTCCGCGGTCTGGCTAGCAAGTAATACGGCAGCTTTGTGGAGTGTCGCTCTGTGCAGCGATAACAGAGGTTGGTCTGCGTTACCATGTCGGTCGGAATTCGCATCGCGGACGGCCCCAACATGTCCCAACTATTTCGGACGAAAAGCATCGACAGGCTGATTGAGCAGTCTCAAGATCCGCAGCATCGTCTGAAGCGGGTGCTTGGCCCCTGGAGCTTGATCGGACTGGGTATCGGTGCCGTGATCGGGACCGGCATCTTCGTTCTGACCGGAACCGCCGCCGCCGGCGAGTCGGTTGCCGTGCCCTCGATCATCAAGGCCCCGGTGCTGGATCTGATTCTGCACGGCAGCAATGCTGTTTCCACTTTCGGCCGTCCTGGGGCAGGTCCGGGAATTGCACTTTCATTCTTGATGACAGCGGTCGTGTGCGGTTTCGCCGCGCTGTGTTATGCCGAGCTGGCGTCGATGATCCCGATCGCCGGCAGCGCCTATACGTTTGCCTACGCCACGATGGGGGAAATTATCGCCTGGATTATTGGGTGGGATCTGATCCTTGAATACGCGGTATCCAACATGGCGGTCGCGGTCGGCTTTTCGGCCTATTTCAACGATCTGCTGGATAGTATGTTCGGCCTGCGTCTGCCGGAAGCACTTTCGCACCCGCCGATCGAAGGCGGGGAACTGACCGGTGCGATCTTCAATCTGCCGGCGTTTCTTGTCCTGATGATTCTCACGGTCTTGCTTGTGCGAGGCATCCGCGAGAGTGCCAAGACAAACAACGCCATGGTGCTCATCAAGGTCGCCGCGATCTTGATTTTCGTCTTCGGCGCGGCTCGCGCGGTTGATCCAGCCAACTACCAGCCCTTTCTTCCGAACGGTTTTCAAGGGCTGCTGACCGGGGCAGCCATCGTTTTCTTCACCTACATTGGCTTCGATTCGGTATCGACGGCCGCAGAGGAATGCAGCAATCCCCAGAGAGACTTGCCGATCGGCATCATCGGCACCTTGGCTGCCTGCGCGATCCTGTATGTCTCGGTCGCTGTCGTTCTGACGGGTATCGTGAACTGGCGGGAGCTGGGCAACGCGGCTCCGGTCGTGAACGCTCTCAAGTCGCTGGGCTTCACCTCGATTCGGCAAATCGTAGGAGTGGGGGCGGTCGTGGGAATGATCTCCTCGCTGATGGTGTTCCAATATGGGCAGGCTCGTATTTGGTTTGCGATGTCGAGGGACGGGCTCCTGCCGCGAGCCTTCTCCGCCGTTCACCCCAGATACAAGACTCCTCATGTCAGCACATGGGTGGCCGGGGTATTCGTCGGCATTCCCGCCGGGGTTTGGGACATCGGGACGTTCGCCGACTTAGCCAGCATCGGAACGCTGTTCGCCTTCGCCGTGGTCTCGGCGGGCGTGATCATACTCCGCAAGACGCAGCCCGACCGCAAGCGCGGCTTCCGTGTTCCCTGGGTTCCGGTGGTTCCGCTGATCGCGATCGGAGCCTGCTTTCTGCTCATGCTTGGACTGCCGCTCGAGACCTGGATTCGCTTCGTTGTATGGCTGGCGATCGGCTTACTGATCTACTGGCAATACGGGCGCAAGCACAGCGAGTTTGCCGGCAGCTGATCAGCTGTCACCCGCGGTTTTGGCCGGCCCTTGATTCTTGCCGGGTGGCCGGCCCCAGCCAGGCGACCGCCAATTCAGGCTTGTTTCTGGGCCCGGGCGAGAACCTTGCGGATGCCTTGTTGAAAAGCTTCGGGCCGCACGATCAAGCTGATGACCAAGTACCCGCCCTGCGTGAAATCAAAAAAGCGTCCTGGATGAACGTAAACGCCGTCCTGTTCGAGCAGCTCGACCGCCCAATCCTCATCGCTGCCGATATTCGGGATCCGCAGGACCGCATACCAGCCTGCTTCCGCCCGCGGGCGGCTGCAAGCGCAAGGTTCTTCGGCGAGGCAGGAATCAAGGAATTGCAGATTTCGGCGGATGCGTTCCAAGATCTGCTCTTGAATCAGCTTCGCTAGTTTTAGCAACTGGGAAGCTGCTTTCTGGACCGGCGTGCCGACGGAAAGGTAGGTATCCGCGATGACTTCGGCTCGCTCCAGCGCCGCCGAAACGACCTCGTCCGGACCGTTGGCGACAATCCAGCCGAGCTTCATCTGGGGCAACGCGGCAATCTTCGACAGGCCGTTCAAGGTGAAGGTCAGACAGTCATCGACAGTAGCAAGGCTTGGTGCTGGGTCGCCGGGTTCTTGACCCGGAGAAAGCGCAACCCCATCCTCCGCACCCGCCGGCTGCTCGCGATTCCAACCGTAGTCGGCAAATACCTCATCCGCAATGATCGCTAGCCCGTGGGCGCGTGCAAGCTCGACTAGCACGGCAAGCTGCGCGGTGCTCAACAACGATCCCGTCGGGTTGTTCGGAGAGACGACTACAATAGCCCGGCTGCGGGAGGTGATCTTGGCGGCCAGGGTGTCCAAGTCAAGTTGCCAACCATGGTCGTAGAGCAGCGGGTAGCGGACCAAGTGAACATCGTTGAGGTCCGCCAGAAGGTCGAGCAAAGGATAACTCGGCGCAGGCGATAGGATCTCGTCCCCCGGGTCCGCCAGCAACCGAAACAGGTGGGAGTAGCCTTCGCTGCTACCGGTCGTCAGCCAACAGCGACGAGAGGGAACTGCGACACCTCGCCGCCGGTAGTACTCCGAGATGGCCTGGCGCGCCGCCGTGAGGCCGAGGGGATGGGGCGCATAGGTTGCGGCCGCGGGGTCAGCGAGGGCTTGCTGGATTGCCCGGTAATCGTATTCGAAACCCGCCTTCGTGGGGTTGGACTCGGTCAGATCCACAATCGGTTCGCCCTGTCGTCTGCGCCTTTCCAGCGCCGTGGCAAGGCGGTTAAGCGTCGTATTCCAGTGGGTTCGTTTGGCAAACAAAGCAATTCTCGGCAGCCCAGGTGACCCGCCTCAGGCACCTGCAAGCTTCGACTACATTTCAATTGGCTGATAGCGAACGATCTTGGGGTTACACTTGTGACTGCTCACCCGGTGTGTTATAGTCGAGCGCAATTTCCAGTTTCAATTCGAGTCCAAGGAGATAGCGTATGCCATTCTGTAGCAAGTGTGGAGCCGATGTAACAGGCGTTGCCGCCTGCCCTCAATGTGGAACCGCAGCCGCTGGAGAACCAGCGGGAGGTTCAGAAGGAGCGGCAGCGGCACCCCAAGCAGCACCCCAGGCCACCCCAGCCGCGGGGGGCCTTTCAGACAACGTTGCCGGAGCTCTGGCATATGTAACGGTGATTCCGGCTATCGTCTTTTTACTGATTGATCCCTTCAAGACGATTCGATGCGTGAGATTCCACTCGCTGCAGTCGATCGTCTTCAGTCTTACGGCCTTCGTTTTACAGTTCGCTGTGACGATCGTAAGTATCGCACTCAGCTTCGCCGGTCTTGGAATGATCATGGGGCTGGTCGGTCCGCTGATTGGTATGGGAATCTTCGTGCTCTGGGTCGTTCTGGTGATCAAAGCCTACCAGGATCAAGAGTTTCAACTGCCCGTCATCGGCGATCTAGCCGCGAAATGGCTATAGGCAGGCAAGAGAACATTCACAAAATATGCAAACCCCTTGGGGCCCAATCCGAGTAAGCGACGCACATGCTCACTTCTTCTCGCGGAGTTTCTTCGAGACACTGGCCCAGCAGAAGCGCGCCTCCGGAGTGGAAACAGATGCCGCCGCGCTTGTGCGGCAACTCGGTTGGGATCTGCCCCCGGCTGATAACGCTGAACTGGCTGCCCGCTGGGTCGTCGAACTAGACGAACACGGTGTGGATCAGATAGCACTGATGGCCAGCGTTCCAGGCGATGAGTCCGCCGCTGCCGACGCGGTCAAGGCCCACCCGGACCGCATCCACGGCTACTTCATGCTGAATCCGCTGGCGCCCGACGCAGTTGAGAGGGCGCGGTGGGCAGTCGACGAGTTGGGGCTGAAGGGAATCTGCTTGTTCCCCGCAATGCAGCGATTTTCTGTCCAAGACGAACGGCTCAAACCGATGTATGAGCTGGCGTCACAGCGATCCGGCGTTGTGGTTTTCATTCACATGGGCGTGTTGAGCGTCGGGGTTCGCAGCAAGCTGGGCCTGCCCTGCAAGTTCGACATCAGCTTTTCCAACCCGATTGACCTGCATCCGGTAGCTCTCGACTACCCGCAAGTCAACTTTGTGATCCCCCATTTCGGCGCGGGATTCTTCCAGGAAATCCTCATGCTTTGCGATCTGGCGCCTAATGTTTACATAGACACCTCCAGCACGAACTCGTGGATGAAATATCAAGTGCCGGAAGTCGATTTGAAGACAGTCTTTGCGAAGGCGCTCGAAATCATCGGTCCGAAGAGGGTTCTGTTCGGCTCGGATTCGTCGTTCTTCCCGCGGGGCTGGGTTTCGGGGGTCGCTGACTCGCAGCTTGCTATTCTCGGCGAACTCGGTGTTGACGCCGAAGGGGCGAGAGCGATCTTGGGCGGAAATTTGCGGAGGCTTCTCAGCTAGGCGGAGCGCGCAGCCCACAGGTCAGGAGTCACTGAGAATCTCGGCCGGGCGGAGAGAAGCGTCGACGGTAGCCTCCACTGAGCAGGATGAAACCCGGCCGCACTCTAGCCGCTTCCCGTCCCAATCAGTACATTGACGTCACGGACTAGGCCGAAGCCCCTAAGACTGGCGCGTCACGCAAGGGTACAATCTTAGCTATACGGTTATGGCAGGCTTTGATCCAGATCTCGAGAGCATCGTTCAGGAGCTGAACAAAAAGGTCAAGGCATCGGATTCCGCCCGTTCAGAGCTTCCTGGGCCACAACCGGTGAAAAGTGCCGAAGATACGAGCGGACCAACCGACTCGCTTGACGACCTGCTGCGAACCGCCTCTCGCCGAGACGCTTCCGATTTGATTCTCGTAGCCGGATCCGGTCTGATCCTTCGAGTCAACGGGAGCCTGGTCCAGAGCAAAGGCGCCTTATTTTCCGAGGACGACATCAAGTCGCTTGTGCTGCCATTGTTGACCAAGCGCCGACAGCAGGAGCTTGAGCAGGCCCGCACCGTAGATTTCAGTTTCGTGCGAGAAGGCATCGGGCGATTCCGAACCAACGTCCATTTTCAGCGCGGGACGCTGGCAGTAGCGATACGTTTGCTGCCAGACAAGATCCCCACACTCAGCGAGCTGGCATTTGCCCCCGGCATTGGCCGAGTTGACGGATCGGAAGCAAGGTTTGGTTCTGGTCACTGGACCCACGGGCTCAGGTAAGTCCACCACGTTGGCGACCTTGATTGGGATGATCAACCGCAACCATCCGCACCACATCATCACGATCGAAGACCCGATCGAGTACTACCACACCAACGAGAACTCCGTTTTCGAGCAGATGGAAATCGGGCACGACGCCGAGAGCTTTGCCTCGGCGCTACGCAGTATCCTGCGGCAAAGCCCGGATGTGATTCTTGTCGGCGAGATGCGTGACGCCGAAACCATGGCGGCGGCGGTCACGGCCGCGGAAACCGGTCACCTGGTTTTCTCGACGCTCCACACGAATGACACGATTCAAGCCATTGGAAGGATTGTGGACTCGTTCCCCGGCCCGAAGCAAAACCAGATTCGGCAACAGCTCTCGCTCGGATTGCTGGCGATCATCGCCCAGCAGTTGGTTCCGGCGGCTGACGGGCGCGGCCGCTTCCCCGCTACTGAAATTCTCTTGGCGAATACAGCCGTGAGTCACATCATCCGAAAAGCCGAGGACCACATGTTGCGCTCGCAACTTAGCCTTGGGCGGTCGGAAGGAATGATGATGATGGAGGAGTCACTCGCTGAGCTGGTCCGCAGCGGCAGCATCACCTACGAGACGGCCTCCCGGTATTGTTTTCGCCCAGAAGAATTCCAGCGCTATATGCAACAGTAGCCGCGATCCAAAAAGGCTACAGCGCGGGAACCAACTGATTCTCCGTTAGGTGTTCTAGCACGGCGTCCGCCACGATTCGATGGCCTTTGGATGTCATGTGGACCAGATCGTAGAAAAGGGACTCCCCATCGTTTTTCTCCATGATGGGGAAGACGTCAATGAGCGGAACCCCGTGCCTCCCGCAGATCTCGGCCATTTTTGACTGGGGCTTGAGAACGTAGTCGCGGTTTTCGTCGAGCAGTTCCTTGCTGAACTGCGGCCCAAAAGGCACCATCAAGACCCGTACTTCGCCTCCGATTCCTTTCATCTGGTCTTTGATCGAGACGAGCTGCTCTTCAAAAAAGCCCCAGGATTCGTCCTGCCAGGCGAGCGGGAAGCCGGGATACTTGTCCCAGGGGTACTTTTGGTCCTTAACGCGCCACTGCAGCATGAGGAACCGCAGGCGTATGGCCAAGTAACTCCAGTCGGGGAGCCACGCCAGCGGGTCCCCTTTTTTCGGCAGGTAGGCACGGCGGGCCTCCTCGGTCAGCAACAACCCCACTTCGCTGTCAAAACGATGCAGGAACTTCTCGTTGTCATTTACCGTGTATTGGAGGATGATCAGGTCTGGTCTGTAGGGCAGGAGGTAATGTTCAAGCATGAGGCGCTCCTGGTAAGTTGTGTACCCGGAGACCGCGGCGTTGATCACCTCGGCGCGCCCCGCGAGATCTTGGCCAAGAAACGGGACGTAGCCTTTCTCCGGGCTCCATTCCCAGTCGCACATAACCGAGACAGAGTCCCCGATGACAATGATCCTCGGCTCGCCGGGCCGCTTTTCCAGCGGGATCTCATTCTCACGGATACCCAGTGAGTTTACTTCCGGGAGCGCCGGGTTGTACTTGAAGCCAAGGATGGGGTCGGCTACGATCTCGCTGGTTTCCGTTCCGCGAGTGGTGGGAACTTCGTGCGCGAACAGTGAATTCCATGCACCTTCGACGCCGGCTTCGTCGCGAACGCGCAGGATTACCTCAGTAGCCAACAGGCCGCTGACCAGGCTCATTGAGATGCCGATGGCGTGGAACATGAGCTTCTTCATCATGGTGGGTAACGAACTGAAAGAGACTTTTGGCCCCTCCGTAGTCAATTTTAATTGATCTCTCGCCGCCAAAAGGCACAATCGGAGTCTTCAGACTGAACAATCAGTCAAAGGAGGCAGTGTTATAGGGCGATACACCGACCGCCTTCACGAAACGTGCGCATCCGTGAAGGGCGATTCTGCTCGCTGCCTCGATTTGCGCCATCGGCTCAGCGAAAAGTTGGCACGGCAGCCCTCCAAGCGCGAATGAGATGCTCAGTGTTGGGCGGCGACATTCCCGCTAATGAAAATGGGCGCCCTTGACGGCCAAATCCTACGCCGGAAGCAGAGTCGACGGCTGGCGAGGCGGCGCTCGCCCCCCGCTCGCATGGAGACGCAACGAACTTTCCAGGCTCGGTCCCAGCCCAGCGAGGCTTGGTGCTAGCCCAGAGCCTCTGTAATGAGCTTGCCGCCGTTGACCGTAGCCCGCTCGGAGCGGCCGTTGAGCAGGAAGGTCAGGTCGAGGTGGTTGAGGCCCAATTGATGCAGCATCGTAGCGTGGATGTCGTGGACGTGATAGGGCTTGTCGATGGCCCGTAGCCCGATCTCGTCCGTGGTGCCGATCGTTTGGCCACCCTTGATGCCCCCACCGGCCATCCAAATCGTGAAGCCCCAAGGATTGTGATCGCGGCCATCACCTTTTTCGTTGAACGGCGTGCGGCCGAATTCCCCACCCCAGACAACTAGGGTTTCGTCGAGCAACCCCCTAGCTTTCAGGTCGGTCAGCAGGCCCGCGATGGGCTGGTCGGAAACTTTGCACCACTTGCCGTGGCGCCCCTCCATGTCTTTGTGGGCGTCCCAGCCGCTACCGCTGCCGCAATACACCTCGACGAACCGCACACCGCGCTCGACAAGCCGCCGAGCCATCAGACAATTGGACCCGAATTTGGAGGTGATCTCGTCGTCAACACCGTACAGCCTGCGGGTGGCCTCGGACTCCTTCGTGAGATCAACGGCTTCCGGCGCTTGGGCTTGCATGCGGTAAGCCAGCTCATAGGATTCAATCCGCGCTTCAAGCTCGGTGTCTTCTGGGCGCGTGCGGGCGTGATAGCGGTTCATCCAGCCAAGGTAGTCCAGCTTGCCGCGCTGCTGCTCACCGCCGACGGTATCGGGTGGCTCCAGCCCCAGGATTGGAGGTCCTTCACGCAGGAATGGCGTCCCCTGGTAAGTCGCCGGGAGAAATCCAGAACTCCAGGTCTTTGCACCGCCCACAACCGATTTGTCGTCCGTCAGGATGACGAAGGACGGCAGACTTTCGTTCGCGGCCCCAAGCCCATATGACACCCAGGACCCCAGCGACGGCCGTCCCGCGAGAATCGATCCGGTGTTCATTTGACTGACCGAACCCACGTGGTTGAGGCCGTCCGCTTGACAGGACCGAATCACGGCCAGCTTGTCGACATGCTTGGCAATATTCGGATACCAGTCGGAAACCCAGGTGCCGCTCTCGCCATGCTGATTCCATTTGCGCTGCGTGGGAAGAATCGTATTCCTTCCGGTCCCCGTGGCGGTGATAGGATTCCCGAACGAAGCGGGCATGGGAAGGCCCGCCAGTTTGTCGAGCGCCGGTTTAGGATCGAATAAGTCGAGATGACTGGGGCCGCCCTCCATGAACAACCAAATGATGGATTTGGCTTTGGGTGGATGGTGCGGTTGTTTTGCCGTGAGGATATTGCCTGTTGAGGCGGCGCTTGCCTGCGGCGCGAAGCCTGCTTGGTTGAGCAGATGCCCAAGTGCCAGCGCGCCAAGTCCGCTTCCTGCACGGCCAAGGAACTCACGCCGGGATCGAGCCGGCAAAACATGCGGGTGTTGGTCGTTCGGCATTGGAATCCCCCCCCAATATTTCTAGTAGCGGAACACAAATTCGTTCGAATTCAAGATGGAGTGGCACAGATCAACCAAAGCCGCAGCATGGGCGGGCTCGAGATCTGGTGGCTTCGTCGTCGGCAGCGCCAGCTTTTCACCAGCCGCCTGGCGCTTTTCAACAACCTTGGCCTGCTTGTCGAGGAAAGACAA
Source organism: Bryobacterales bacterium (assembly GCA_965224215.1). Lineage (GTDB taxonomy): Bacteria > Acidobacteriota > Terriglobia > Bryobacterales > UBA6623 > CBDCYS01. Next base: position 166,954 of record CBDCYS010000008.1, read on the forward strand.
GCCAGCCTCTCTTTCGGGACCATCCGGCGGCCGCGAGTAAGCGATCTGGTAAGCGAGGTCGACTTGCTCGGCTCGGTCGGGTCCGGCGGTTTCAATGAGACGCCCAGCGAAGGCGCGGGCCCACTCGACGGTTTGCTGGCTGTTGAGATGAATCAGCGCCTGGGGCGCGGTCATCGTGGTGTCTCGGCGCGCGCAGGTGGCGTGCGTGTCGGGCATGTCGAAGGCCTCCAGCATCGGGTAGCGGGCGTTCCTTCGAACGAAGATATAAACGCTGCGACGCTGGGGTTCGGCGGCTGCTTCTGAAACCTGCCAGCCGCCGCGAGGTTCCTCCATACCGGCAGGCAGGGGCGGGAAGACGCTGGGGCCGCCGACCGCTGGATTCAATAAACCGGACGCGACAAGCGCTGAGTCGCGGATCACCTCGGCCTCCAGCCTTTGAGGCGGATAGCGCCATAACAGGCGGTTGAAGGGGTCGGCTTTGTTCGAGGCTTCCCGGAACGCGGAGCTTTGCTGATAGGTTTCCGAACCCATGATCAGCCGGTGCATGTGCTTGATGCTCCAGCCGCTGCTCACAAATTCATCCGAGAGCCAGTCCAGCAACTCCGGATGGGTGGGACGTTCCCCCATCAGCCCAAAATCGCTCGGGTTCGCGACGATTCCCTTCCCAAAGTGATGATGCCAAATGCGGTTGACCATGACTCGCGGGGTAAGCGGATTCCCTGGTTCGGTCAGCCACTTTGCCAGCGCGGACCGGCGGCCGGTCGAATTGACCCCCTCCGGCGGCTGATACTTGGCAGGCCCGGCGTCAAGGATCGACAGAAAACCGGGCTGGACTTCATCTGTTGGCTTTTCATAATTGCCCACAGTCAAGATGTGCGTGGGAGGCGCTTCCTGACTCAGGTCATAGATGCCGGTCCCCAGGGCGATCTCGCCAGGGTGCAGCTGGGAGAAACTGTCCCGCTGGGCTGCCAGCTTTTCGTAGCGCTCTTTTCCCTCGTCCTTCAGACCGCCGGCAAGCGCCTTCTCATTGATCATGTACTCCATCTGCCAGGTATATTTCTTTTGCATCTGCCGGTCGAAGGCGGTCCGTTCCGCCTCGGGTTTGAGGAGGATTTCCTGGATCCCCTCGGGGTACCTGTCAAACTGCTCGTCGAGGACCGCCTGCCGCTTGGGCGCCAGAATGGCCTCTATTTGCTCACGCGGCTCACGCGTCTTCTCTTCCCAAACCGCGAGCCTTTTCTTGTGATCCGCTATCTGCTCGTCCGGCCACATCGGGACCTGGTCGTTCGCCTTTGAATTGGCAAAAAACGCCTGGAGGCGATAGTAGTCGGCGTGCAGAATCGGGTCGAACTTGTGATCGTGGCATTTGGCGCAACCGTAGGTCAGGCCCAGGAATGTCGCGCCGACGGTGTCCGTGATGTCCTGGAGAATCTCCTGACGCCTCAGCCACAGGTTCGCGGCGTTGGTTTCGTCGGGATAGTTGCGGTTAAAGGTCGTTGCGATGCGAGCCAAAGGGTCACCGGGCCAAAGTTCATCGCCGGCAATCTGCTCTTGGACAAAGCGGTCGTAGGGCTTGTCGTCATTGAAAGCCTGGATGACGTAGTCACGGTAGCGCCAGGCGTTAGGCCGCGTTTCGTCGGCCTTGAATCCTTCGCTTTCCGCGTAGCGAGCGAGATCAAGCCAATGACGTCCCCAGCGCTCGCCGTAGTGCGGAGAGGCGAGCAGCCGGTCGACGAGCTTGGCGAACGCCCGGGGCGAGGTGTCATCTAGGAAAGCTTTGGTTTCCGCAGGCGTTGGAGGCAGGCCGATGAGGTCGAATGACGCCCGGCGAATCAGCGTGGCTTTGTCGGCGCGGGAACTCAGCGCAATGTCTTTGTCTTGGAGTCTTTGCGCGATGAAAGCGTCGATCGGGTGGGCGGACTTGGAGGACAGACCGGCGGGGACTTCCGGCCGGACAACTTCTTGGAACGCCCAGTACTCTCGCTGGCTCTTCGTGAAAGGATCTGTCGTGGGCGGAGCTGCCTGGACAACGGAGAGTAGCAGACCGCAAACACACAGCACCAACAACATCCGGTGCGCACTGGATTTCATCACAATATCCTCCCCCGCGCGGGTTCGCGAAGCTGGCGACAATTCCGCCAACCTAATGATATAGGATCGAGGGACTTCCGAAAACGGTTTTTGTCAGTTTTTTGATCTTTTTGCAGCGAGCCAGGTATCTTGGGAACCACCTTGGCGGCCCTTTCGGCCACGTTGTTTGGGTAGGTTTGTCACAGTCAGCCGGGCCTGATCGAGACGCAGCAATCCAGCATCTCAAGCCCCTTGTATAATCAGGGCATCGGCGCAAACTCGGTCGTTACGCCGTGAGCTCTGCTCCTCAGAGATCGTTCAGGTTCGTCTCGTACCCTTTAAGGGAACTCCTGAACGAGTTTTTCAAATTTTCTGCAGCGCCCTCGCGCCTGTGAGATTCTTCCCCCAATCGTCAAGCAGACGGCCAAGCGCACTGCAGAGCCGTTCGCGCTTGCTGCCGCGGTTGCTACTGGATGCTGGGCTGATTTTCGGCGTCTTGCTCTGTGTCAATACTGCACGCGCGCAAGACCCAGAACCCGGCTTGACGCTAACCGGTCAAGCGGTGAGTCCCGGCCCCGAAGGCGAAAGCTTTGCGGTGCCTGGGGCGACCATGGAATTGACGTCGGTTTCCGATACCGTCGCTGAGGGTGCGCCCCCCATCCTCACCCAAACCGATGAAGTCGGGATATTTCGCTTCAGGAACGTTGCCGAGGGTTGCTATATCGTGGTCGGAGAGACCGAAGGGCTGCGGGGCCAAAGCGATATCATCTGCCTTCCCTTGCCGGAAGACGCTGGCCGCATCACCGTGCGGATGGAAGTCCGAATTGTGGTCGAAACGGTCGAGGTGACTGCGGCGACGATTGAAATCGACCCGACCGAAACCTCCTCCACCGGATCAGTAGGGGCTTCCACGCTGCACGACGCTCCGAAAGCGAATCGCAGTTTCGAGGATGTGATGCCGTTGATTCCCGGCGTGCTGCGGGGGCCCTCCGGTGAAATCAATATGAACGGCGCGCGGGCCTCGCAAAGCGGTGTACAGCTCAACGGAGCCGATGTGACTGACCCGGTCACGCGGACTTCCCAGATCAACTTGCCGATCGAAGCCGTCTCGAGCGTCGAGGTCCTTTCAAACCCCTACGACGCTCAGTACGGAGGTTTCGCCGGGGCGGTCTCAATGATCGAGACGAAGCCTTCGAATTGGGAAAAATACAAAATCCAGTTGCAGAACTTCACCCCACGCGTACGCAGGCGGGACGGCGCCATCATGGGCATCGAGTCGAGCACGCCGCGGTTCACGATTACCGGTCCAATCAAGAAAGATAAACTTGCCTTTCTGCACTCCACCGAGTATCAGTTCGTGCGTACCGATCAGGAAGACGCCAACCGCCCCTTGCTGGAAAGAGACACCGAACGTGAGACCCTCAGCTCGTTCATACAGCTCGATGCTCGTCATTCCGAACACAACAACACCACCGGGACGCTACTGTTTTTTCCAGAGAAGCTGAATTTCTTTGGGCTCGACGCATTCACTCCGCAAACCTCTACCGCCGACTTGCGGCGCAGGGGACGGCTAGTCACGGTCACCAACACTCACCAGTTCGATTCCGGCGCCGCGCTTTCGTCACGGTTTTCTCTTCAGAATTTAGACAACGATGTGAAGCCGCTGACTTTCGAACCCTCGGAAATTGGGCTGGAGCGGACAAGCGGGGCTTTCTTCAACCGCCAGCGCCGCCGGGCCGTCCGGCGTGCCTGGTCGGAGTTCTACAATTTCGCGCCGGTGGAGGCCAAGGGCACGCACCAAGTGACGACCGGTTTGGCGGTCGCTGACGAAGACTATCGTGGCGATCAGATTTTCAATCCGATTCGCTGGCTGGGGAGCGCGGCCCAACAAGTCTTGCGGACGGATTTTTCAGATCCCGCTGCCGTGCGTGGCGGGAAGACCGATTTCGCCGTCTTTGTTCAGGACAAATGGAAAGTCTTCTCGGCTCTGACGCTGGATCTTGGCGTGCGCCTTGAGCGCGACTCCATCGCCTCGCAGGCAAACCCTTCCTACCGGGCCGGATTCGCCTATGCCGTCGGAGAGGAATCCCGGACCGTGATTCGGGGGGGCGCCGGACTCTTCTATGACAGGGTGAGTCTGGTTGTACCGACGTTCCTGCAACTTCCTCAACGCTCCGAGACGCGATACGGATTCGATGGCCAGATTGCGTCAGAGCGGTTTTTTGAGCACCGCTTCGGTGGCCCGATCCGAAATGCACGGAGCCTTGGCTGGAGTCTTCAGCTCGACCGCGAAGTGGTAAGAGACTTGTTCCTCAGGGGTGGATATCAACAAAGGCGAACGACGGGGAACTTCCTCCTTGAGCCCGAGCTGGGAGTTGACATTCCTCAGGCAGACCTGAGGCAGGACTATTTAACTCTGAACAACGACGGCCGGGATACCTACCGCGAATGGCAGTTCACTGCGCGCTACCGGCTGGGTCAGAGCGGGCACGTGACGGGCTCCTACGTCCACTCCTCGGCTGTCGGCGACCTCAACGATCTGGGCTCGATCTATGGCCCGACAGCTTCCGCGCTGATCCGCCCGAACGAACGCGGGCCCGTGACCTTCGATGTGCCGAATCGCCTGCTGCTCTGGACTGAGTTCCCTGTTCCTTGGGGACTTCGCGCCGTCCCGGTCTTTGAAGTTCGCAGCGGGTTCCCCTATTCCAACGTTGACGAGAACCGTGATTTCGTAGGGGCGCGCAATCGGGCCGGCCGCTTCCCGATCTACAAGAGTTTGGACATCCAATTGACGAAGAACGTCACAATTAAGTGGAAGGGCAAGGATCGACACTTCCGGGCGGGTCTGCGGCTCTTCAACGTCTTGAATACCTTCAACCCGATAGACGTCCAGAACAATCTTGCCAGCCCTTTCTACGGAACCTTCTACCGCGGCGTCAAGAGGAAAATCCGCGCCGTGTTCGAGCTGGGTAATTAGGCAAGCGGTAACCGTAGGGACCGGCATCTTGCCGGTCCATCGCCAACACTAGCCTAATGGGAAATCCTTGCGTTGAGTCGGCGCACAGACTCTATCTGGAATCATCAGTTCTATTGATTTGACTGATCCGTTTGCCCCTCGGAAGGGCGTTACCATTTATTTACCATTCTATATGGTAGAATCATGGTATGGAGATCACGATTGACAAAGCCGGGCGACTTGTCATTCCAAAATCAGTTCGTGAACAAGCTGGGCTGACTCCCGGGACACGTCTGGAGATCAGCTACCGCGACGGCCGGGTCGAGATCGAGCCGGTTGCGGCGGCAGTGGAAATCGTGCGGGATGGACCCATTTGGGCGGCTCGCATTCCCGGAGTTCCGGCCATCACGGTGGAACTGGTAAACGAAACCTTGAGGCAAGTCCGCGAGCCGAAATTATAGCGTCGCGATGCCAATCAAAAAGGTCGCTTGGGACACGAGTTGCCTTGCGGCGGCGCTACTAATGCACCATCAGCATCACGAACCGACGGTTAACGAGTTTAGACGCCAAAAGAATGTTCGCAACATCGTGAGCGTCCACACATTGTTCGAGTGTTTCTCGGTGATCACCCGCTTTCCACCCCCTTTGCGCGTGACAACCCGTGTTGCCAAGCATCTGCTCCGCACCAATCTTGAGGGCCTTATCGAGGTTGTCGATGTGATGTCTGTCGATGGCTGGGCGGCGATCGAAGAGGTCTGTCTGGCCGACGGAAGCGGAGGGAAAGTCTACGATGCCGGGATTGCGCAGTCGGTTGCTCGCGCCGGGGCGAGCGTCTTGTTTACGTGGAACGTCAAGGACTTTCTTCGGGTGGCTCCGCCGGAGCTAGAAGTTCGCGCACCCTTGCTTTAGAAGATCCGGCTGGCCTGGGATGAGCAGCCGCTAGCATGCATTCGTGATCCCCATTCGCGTTGCTCCAGGCCGATACGCGGTACAATACCGCCCTGATGCCGGGGGACGTGAATTCCACATCGCACACCGGTTGGCAGCCCCCATCGGCTGAGCAACGCCACAAGCTCTTGTTGTTGGTCGCCCTCGGGTGTGCCATTTATTGGTTGTGGCCTCGCCCTGAAGAAATCTCTCCGCAGGGGTGGCGGCTGTTCGCGATATTTGCCTCGACCATCTGCGGGCTGATGCTGCGCCCTCTACCGGTTGGCGTGCTGGTGCTGATCTCGCTGACCGTCTGTGCCTTGACCGGGGCGCTGGAGCTACGCGAGGCTCTCAGCGGCTACGCCAATCCTGTTGTGTGGATGGTTCTGTCTGCCTTCCTCATCTCGCGTGCACTGATCAAGACAGGCTTGGCCCGTCGAATCGCGCTGACGCTTGTGCGAGTCTTTGGCCGCAGCTCGATCGGTATTTCGTTCGCGCTCATTCTGAGCGACGTGACGCTGGCCACGATCATCCCTTCCAACACCGCCCGGGCCGGCGGAGTGATTTTGCCGATCGCACGCGGGCTGGCCGACCTCTACGGCTCGTCGCCAGGGAAGACCGCCGGGTTGCTGGGCGCTTTTCTGATGACCTCGGTCTATCAGGGGGAGTGCGTGGCCTCGGCTATGTTTCTGACCGGCCACGCCGGCAACCCGCTCGTGGCCGGCTTCGCGCGGGATATCGCGGGTGTTGAAGTAAGCTGGGCGAGCTGGGCTCTGGTGGGAATTGTGCCCGGCGTGGTGAGCATACTCGGCATTCCGTTTCTGACCTCTCGATTGGTTCCACTCGAGATCAAGAGAACTCCGAAAGCCGCCGAGTTTGCCTCAAGCGAACTGGCCGAGATGGGGCCTCTCGATTCGGCCCAGAAGATCGTGCTCTCCGTTTTCCTGCTGGTGTGCGGGTTGTGGCTGACCGCAAGTCTGCACGGGCTCAGCATTGCCATCGTGGCCATGGGAGGCGCCTGCGTGCTCCTACTCAGTGGCGTCCTCACCTGGGAGGACGCCATCAGTGAGCGCAATGCCTGGGACGTTTTCGTCTGGTATGGCGGCGTGGTGCGGCTGGGAGGGGCGCTGAACGACTACGGCGTGACCGAAGTTTTTGCGAAATCGGTCGGTAGTTCTTTGTCGGGAGTCGGGTGGGTGCTGCTGTTGGCCGCGACGTTGCTGGTCTATTTCTACGCTCACTATGGATTCGCCAGCTCGACCATGCACCTGGTCTCGATGTTCCCGCCGTTCGTTGCATTGTTGGTTGCGCGCGGCGCCCCGGCCGGGTTGGCCGTCTACGGCTTCGGTTGCCTGGCCGGTCTCTCAGCCGGGCTGACGCACTACGGTACCGTCCCGGCGCCGATGTTCTTCTCGCAGGACTACGTGAGCCTCCGCACCTGGTGGAAAGTGGGATTCGTTGTCTCGGTGTGGAACGTGCTGGTTTGGTGCTCGGTTGGGTTCGCCTGGTGGAAGCTGGTGGGTGTCTGGTAGCCGCCCCCAGTCCAGGGAATTTCAAATGGCCGGACAGAGGCGTGGACGGAAGTCCACGCTCGCCTTGCGGTCAGCGTTGATCTAAGGTGCAGTTGATTTAGGGTGCAAATGACCCGTGGCTCCCGCACCCAGGAACTCAACTGGCGGCGGTCGCCGCGGGCTTGTGGTCCTTGTAACGCTTGCGGAAACGCTCGACGCGGCCCGCGGTGTCAACCAGCTTCTGTTTTCCCGTGAAGAAGGGGTGGCAACTGGAGCAGATTTCCACGTGGATGTCGCCCTTATGGGTCGACCGTGTTTGGAAAGAACTCCCGCAGGCGCAGTTCACGGTGACCACATCGTAGGCGGGATGGATTTCGGCTTTCATCAGATTGTCCTTTGAATCAACTTAAATTTCAGTCTACCATGGCCCCCTCGAAACGCAAACACTGACTCCGAGCTGCCGATATGGAACTCGGGGGACCCCACCCAATGTTCGAGAAAATGCTTCGCGATTCAAAACTCGTCAAAGGACTCGCAAATTGGTTATTGGGAGGAATCTCCACCCGGCTGGAATTCGTCGAACAAGACCTGGAGAAAGTTCAGCAAGATACACACCAGATCAAGCGCAACCAGCGCAAACTGGCGAAGACCTTCGTCGAAGCGCAAAACCTGCAGCTCAAGCACAATGTTCAGCAGATGATAGCGCTCCGCAGAATGCACTCCCAGTTGCAAGGCAGGCTGGGCCAGGCGTTCCCGGGCAAGCATTGCGATGTCTGCGGCGGCGGATTGATCTTTGAGCGCGAGTCTTCGGAAAACGCCTACTCGCTGCGATGCCCAAACAGGTGCGGGAAGAAGCTCATTCTGCCTGAATCCAATCTTCTGGAGTCGATGCGCAAAGCTGCAACGAAATAGAACTGCGGCGAGCGGCGGGCCGTGGTCAAGCTGCACCCCGCCCTCCGGTTGCTTTGTGGTTGCGCGGCTCAGCGAAAACCGAACGCCTTCGAGTGGGCCTCGGGAGTACCACCAAGGTAGTAAGGGTCTACAAGAAAGTTCTATTGACGGCCTGAGTTCATGATGATAAAGTCTGCAAATGCGTTCGCTGAAAAGCTATCCGGGGCGCTGGATTCACGCCCGGGTCTCTTTTTAGCGGATCCCCCCTCCACCAGTCGCTTCACCCGCAGCTAGAACTGCCCGAGAAGCGACCATGGGATCGCCCGGACGCCACCCGACATGGCTCCGGGCGATTCCGGTAACGATTGGAATCGATTTGAGGACGCCATGATCGTGTTGTCTACCCCAGTTCGTTCGTTGTTGTGCCGAACCTTGACTCGCTTGTTTTTGTGCTGTTTGATCCCGCATTTCCAATTTGACTTCGGCATCCCGACCTTCCAGCGGTCTTCAGCGTCTTTATTGATAGGGGATCGAGCCCTGTCAGGACGCACGGAGGCCAACACCCAATGGGTGAAAAAGAAAACAAGCCGTTTCAGCTCACCTTCAACGGATTTCTCAAAGTCGATTTCCAAGGATCGCGCGTCACCTCGGATGGTGGCCTGATTCTCCTTCGGGAACTGGACGAGCGGCTCGGACTGGGCAAGCTGATCGACGAGCATCTGACGGATTCGCGACAAGGCACAAACAAGAAGTTTCCGTTCGTCGATCTGGTGCGGCAATCGGTCTACAGCCGCCTCGCAGGCTACCAGGATCTCAACGATGCCGTGCGAGTCTCCGCCGATCCGACCTTTCGCTTGCTCGGCTCGAAAAAGAACTGGGATCGCGGCGGGGCGCTTACGTCGCGTCTGCAAAGCTTCGAGGCAGAGCTGCTGGCCAGTGAAGAGAACCTGCTTGGGCTGATGGCGGTCAACCGCGAGTTGGTCGCTCAAGCGCAAGCGCAGGACGAGTCCGAGCGTGTCGTGCTCGATATGGACTCGACAGAAAGCCCCGTTCACGGCCAACAGGAAGGCAGCGCTTACAACGGCCATTTCGAGTCCACCTGCTATCACCCGCTGTTGCTGTTCAACCAGCACGGCGATTGTCTGGCGGCAAAGCTGCGACCGGGTAACGTGTCCAGCGCCGAGGACTGGGACGAACTGCTGCTGCCCGAGATCGAACGCCAACAGGGAGAAGGCAAGCGAGTGACGTTCCGCGCCGACGCCGCCTTCGCCAAGCCGGCGATCTACGAGGCATTGGAGGATCGCGGAGTGGACTACGTCATTCGCATCCCGGCGAACAAGAACTTGGAGTTGGAAATCGAAGACATTCTATTCCGTCCGCCGGGCAGGCCGAGCCTGAAGCCGCTGGTGCGCTACAAGAGCTTCCGCTATCAGGCCGCGAGTTGGTCGAAGCCCCGGCGAGTTGTGGCCAAGGTGGAGCACCACCAAGGCGAGTTGTTTCCTCGCGTCGGGTTCATCGTCACGAACATGCGCTTGCCCAGCCGGTCGCTGGTGCGCTTCTACAACAAGCGCGGCACGGCCGAGCAGTGGATCAAAGAGGGCAAGCAGGCGACTCACTGGACGCGGCTGTCGTGCCATCGCTTCCGGGCAAACCAAGTGCGGCTGCAACTCGCCGTTCTGGCCTACAACCTGGGCAATCTTTGGCGGCGACTGGGACTGCCGCGGCGCATCAAGAGCTGGTCGCTGACGAGCCTGCAGCAGCGGCTGATGAAGACGGGCGGGCGGCTAGTGAAGCATGCGCGCTATTACTGGCTGCTTTTGGCCGAGGGACATCTGAACCGCAAGCTGTTCGGCGACATGCTGCACAGGATCTGGGCGCTGCCACTGCCGAGCGGGTAGAACGGTCGCTCGCGAGTGCGAAATCTGGATGCTGCGGAGTTGAAGCTCGGAGGAGTGTCTGAAAAACTGCTTTCCGACCGACGAATTGTCCCCTTCGGAGAACGAAAGGGTCCAGTGGAAGCACTTCGGTCCGGCCCGGTGCGTGCCTGCGGTCAAGAAAGGCTTGCGGTCAAGAGAGAATGAACGTAGAATCGGGGAGGCCAAGATCCAAAATGGAAATCCTGGCAAAGAGCGAAAGCTTGCGGCGGACAACTCTCACCGCATGCAGAAACGATAGCCGGTCGGGATCTTCATCCGCCTTCAGCGCCGCTTCGTGCATCAGCCCCCGAATAGCAAAGTGCGCCAGCAGCAGCCCATAGAACTCTTGCTCGACCAGCTCCGGGGTCTTGCTGCGCAGAACGATGCGGGCTCCCCGCAAATGCGTCTTCAACTCGTCCAGCGCCGTTTCGATCTCCCAGCGTTCGGGGTAGAGCGCGGCGAGTTCCTCCGCCCGGGCCTGCTCCGGATCCAGAATCGTCGTCAACAGGCGATAGAGCGGCTCGGCGTCTTCCAGCCCTTCCAGACGGTATTCGATGACCCGCACCCGCACGCCGTTGGCGCCGCGCCGCCGGTCCCGCTCGGAAGGATAAATGCGGCTAAGATAGGAGCCGTCCGGCAGGCGTTTCTCGCAGGGAAGAATCAGATTCTTCTTGATTCGCCACAGCAGATCGGCGCCCCAGACCCGCGCCTGGTTCCACAACCGATAGCTGAAGAAATTGCGGTCAGCCAGGGCTAAGCCGGGCTAAGCCCCCAAGCCTTTCCCCGAAGGTGGATCTTGTCGACAACCATCGAGGACCTAGACACACCCGCGGCTGACACCGGCTCCGCGCCAGACACAAACCCTTTTCTCGATCCGCTACGGTTCGAGCGCCGGGTGCCCGAATGCACCGCCGTCATCTTCGGCGCCAACGGCGACCTGACAAAACGCAAGCTCCTACCCGCCCTTTACAGTCTGGCTCGCGACCGCCGCCTCTCGGCCGGTTTCGCGGTCGTCGGCAACTCTCGCACCGAAATGAGTCATGAGGCTTTCCGCGAACGGATGAAGGCCGCGGTAAAAGAGTTTCTCGAAAACGGGGAGTTCGACGAAGAGGTCTGGGATGGGTTTTCGCAAGGCCTCTACTATTTGCCGGGAAACGTCAAGGACCCCGCCTACTACGAGCAGCTTGGAAAACTACTTGACGAAATTGCCGAAACCCGCCACACCGGCGACAACGTCCTTTTCTACCTTTCCACCCAGCCCAGCCTATATGCTCCCATCGCCCAGCAGATCGGGGCCGCCGGACTAGGGCGTGTTAACACTAACGTGGGGTCTCGAAACGAAGAGCCTCGACGATGAGGGCGAAGTGGAGGAAGGCGAGGAACATCACGTCGAGCTTGTCGAAGCGGGAGAAGATTCGGCGGAATCCCTTGAGCCGGCGGAAGAGTCTCTCGACCTCGTTGCGGCGGCGATAGAGTACTCGATCGAACTCCCACGGCTCCAAGCGGGTACGCTTGGGCGGCACGACGGGAATCCATCCGAAATCCAGAGCCAGTTGGCGTGTCTGATCGTCCTCATAGGCGCCGTCCATGAGCAGCGGCAGCGGCTCGGGCAGTGGCCCCAGACCGCCCAGCAGCTCGCGGCCATGCTGGGCGTCGTGAGCTTGGCCGGGCGAGAGAGCGAACGTTATCGCCGTTCGAGCATCTGCGGCAACCATATGAATCTTGGTGGTCCATCCGCCGCGGGATTTGCCGATCGCCTGCGGACCGGTTTTTTTAACGCACCGGTGCCGTCGGGATGAACCTTCCCGATGGTCGAGTCCATCGACACGGCTTCGATTTTGATGCGGACCAGTTGCTCGCGCTGCAGTTTCTCGAAGACGGCGTCGAGCACGCCGTTCTTCGACCAGCGGTTCATGCGGGTGTAAATGGTGTGCCAGTTGCCGAAGCTCTGGGGCAAGCTGCGCCATTTGCAGCCCTGCTCGGCGACATATAAAATCGCGTTTAAAACCGCCAGGTTCGACAGGCTCACGTTGCCCCGCTGGCGCGGCAAAACCGGCTCGATGCGGAGGTATTGCTGCTCGGTGATTTCCATACATCACCAGTATAGCAGCTTGTCCAGAGTAGTGTTAACAGGCCCTAGCGAAATCCTCTCGCGGAGGGTGGCGGCGGCTCGTTGTCGAAAAACCGTTCGGTCACGATCTTGGCAGCGCCCACGAGTTGAGCGCGGCGGTTCAGACCGTTTTTGACGAGTCCGAGATTTACCGCATTGATCATTACCTCGGGAAAGAAACGGTTCAGAACATCCTGGCATTCCGCTTTGATACCTTGCTTTGCGGTTCTGCTGCGAGGGGCCTATCCCAGCGGGTTTTCGGAAGTGCTTGTCGCTTCAACCTTGAGTAGCCCGACGGCGATGGCCTTTGCTCCCGATGGACGACTGTTCGTCTGCCAGCAGGGCGGAGCCTTGCGGGTCATTAAGAACGGAACACTTTTGGGAACGCCGTTCTTGACAGTCGGTGTCAATTCATCGGGTGAGCGCGGGCTACTCGGTGTTGCGTTCGATCCGGATTTCGCCAACAACAATTTCGTGTACATCTACTACACGGCGACCAGCCCAACTGTCCACAACCGGGTCAGCCGATTCACCGCGAACGGCGATGTGTCTACCGGGACTGAAGACATCCTTATGGATCTGGAAACCTTGAGCGCCACCAACCACAACGGTGGAGCCATTCACTTCGGCTCGGACGGCATGCTGTATATTGCAACGGGTGAAAACGCAGTCACGGCGAACGCGCAATCGTTCAACAACCGGCTCGGGAAGATTCTGCGCATCAACTCCGACGGATCGATCCCGCTCAACCCGTTTGCCCCCCAGACAACCGGGCTCAACAAGGCGATCTGGGCCATGGGACTGCGCAACCCGTTCACGTTTAACTTTCATCCCGCCAATGGGCGGATGCACATCAACGATGTCGGGGCGGGGGCATGGGAAGAAGTCAACGAAGGGATCCCTGGTGCGAACTATGGCTGGTCCTTTCACGAGGGTTTCGGTGGTGCTCCAACTTACAACGATCCGCTAGTGGCTTATCCCCACAGCAACGGAACTCCAACCGGACGCGCCATCACCGGCGGAGCATTTTACACCGGAAACAAGTATCCGGGACAGTTTGCTGATTCGTATTTCTATGCCGATTTCACGACCCAATGGATTTACCATCTGCCTGCGCCGGGCTACAACACCCAGACACCGTTCGGAACCAACTTGGGGAGGGGTGCGGTTGACTTGCAGGTATGGGACGGCGAGCTGCACTATTTGACGCGAGGCGGAGCTGTCTATCGCATCGAACACTCCTCGCCTTCGGAACCGGATCTCACGATGACTTCGGTGGTCGGGCCGATTGAAGGAAGAATCGGGCAGACGATCAACGTTGCTTCCGCCGTAGCCCAAAACGCAGGGACCGTCGGGGCGGCAGCCACACAGATCGGCTTCTATTTCTCAGACGACCCAGCGGGCGCCCCCGCCCAAGTCGCGACTGGTTCAACATGTTCCGTTCCTGTTCTGGCGGGTAGTGCCTCCCACAACTGTGTGAGCACGACCGTCCAGGTGCCGAATGTTATCCCGGGACCTTATTCGTTGGTGGCGATAGTCGACGACAACGACGCCGTTCCCGAAAGCAACGAGACCAACAATGCCTTGGCGGACGCCAATCAGGTTACCCTGATCGACTGCAGCCTCGGCGGACCGGAAGACAACTGCATAGACGGCATCGACAATGACTGCGACGACCTAGTCGACAGCGGCGACCCAGATTGCCAAACCGCTTGCACGCCCACCGGGGACGCCTGTTCGACAGCGCGTGAATGCTGCTCGGGCAACTGCAAAGGAGGGGGCAGAAAACGAAGATGCAGGGGTGAAGTGACTTGCACGCCCACCGAAAGCCCCGAGCTAACTTGCGACGACGGGGTAGATAACGACTGCGATGGTTTCACCGACGTTCTTGATTCGGACTGCGAGTGCGACCCGACTGAAGGTTCCGAAGTGAGTTGCAACGATGGCGTCGACAATGATTGCGACGGATCGATTGATCTCAACGATTCCGATTGCGCGCCAATGTGCATGCCCAAAGGGCCTCTTGCAGCGCAAACAGTGATTGCTGTTCGAACAAATGCCGTGGAGGCGGCAACAAGAGTTGCAAGTGAGATTCGTCTGAATTTAGACCAGCATCCAATGAAGTTCTGAAAGCCACATCAGAGGCCCAGGCGAACGCCTGCGCTTCCGTGCGGCCTTTAGGCCCCCGTTCTCCTCAATCGAAGGCTCCTCCCGTCACGCCACACCTGCACCCCACACCTGGCCCTGGCTCCGCTCTGCCGCCGACCCGCTACACTTGAAAATCCCTGAGGGGCCGCGCTGCATGAATCAAGCATCATCTCCCGCAATACCCGATTCTCCTTGGGCCTATGTAAAATCGCTCGGTCCGGGCATCGTCACCGTGCTCACTTGGCTCTCGATGGGCGACTTGGTGGGCTCGGCCACTGCTGGCGGCAACTACGGCTACGCATTGATGTGGGCTTTTGTCGGCTGCCTGCTGGTGCGTGCGCTCTTTGTCTCGATGGTCACGAGGTACCAACTCTGCAACGACCGCGGCGAGAGCATACTCAGCGCCATGGGTCGGCTGCATCCCTGGCTGGCCCCGCTCCTGTTCGTTTGCAGCTTGGCCCAGGCCCATGGCGTCGGCGTTTTCATGTTGGTTGGCGCGGGCGATTGCATGACGAAATTGACGGGTGTTGGGAGCATCCGCGGCTGGGGCGTCTTTCTGGCTCTTCTGACTTTCTTGGTCGTTTTTCGGTCGGCCTACCTCTTTCTCGAGAAGATCTTTTGGATGCTGGCCGGGATGTTGACCGCGACATTCGTGACCCTGGCTGTGCTTGCCGAACCCTCTCCCTCTGGAATTGCTAGCGGCATATTCGGTTTCGCCATACCCGTGGCCAAGGGAAGCTGGGACCCGCTGCTGGTGGCCACGGCGCTCGCGGGCGCCCTGAGTGGTGGGATCGGCAATCTCCAATACGCCTACTTCGCCCAGGCCAAGGGCTGGACAACTCCCGCCCATCGCCGCGTGCAGCAATACGATCTTTTCTTCGGCATACTCGTTCTGATCGTGCTTGACCTCTCGGTCTGGATCTTGGGCGCGGAGACCATCTACAAGGAAGGCGGCGCGGTGACGGATCTCTCCAGTCTCGCCCAACTGCTGAGCGCAACCCTGGGGCCGGCAGGCGCGACGATGTTTTACGCCGGGATTCTGGCGGCGATCTTTAGTTCGATGCTCGGCAACGGCAAAGCCTATGGCTATGTCGCTATCGATGCGTATATCCAGCGAGACCCGGCCGAGGCGGCCCGCTATCGGGGCGCCTATATGAAGCATCCAAGTTATCGCTGGGTGATCGCCTGGATCGTACTTTCCCCAGTCTTTTGGGTGCTGATTGGAAACCCCGATTTCATCGGCTTAACGCTGATCATCAACGCCGCCCAAACGCTGCTGATTCCCCTGATCGTGGCTGTCGTATGGATCGTCACGACGCGCGTTGATTACATCGGCGTGCGCTATCGCAATGGGCTCGGCGGTCATGCGCTGTTCGCATTCCTTTTCGTCGTGGGCTGTTTCAGTGCGTTCTTCTCCGCACAGGCGATCTGGGGTCAGTTGTCGGGTGTGGGGTAGGATCGGACCTGATTGCCTCCCGGCCACGGCTCGCCAAGCCCTCGCGATCTCAGAGTCTACAACAGGCGGTGGCCAGAGCCCAACGCGGTAGGGCTGTATCCATACGCCACCAGCGGACTCTGTGACTGGCTTAGCGTTCAACGAACAGCTCGGCGCTCGTCGCGTCAAGGTAGCTGAGCTGTTCAATGATGCTGCTGTACTTGAGCAACTTGGCGTGCTCCAACATTTCTTTGACCGACTCCAGCGTTAAGCGGACCTGATAAACATCCGCCCGCTCCGAGTAGGAGTAGCGTTGGTAGCTGGGCGATAGCGCCCCCAGCGCCGGCACCAGAAGGTCCCAGAAACTGCGCCTCTTAAATAGTCTTTTCTCGGAGGCCACATCGCGGGAGAGGGAAACGTTGCCCCTATGGCCGTGCATCACAATGAGGTTGCATCCCTCAGCACGAAACGGCCGCTCCGGCTCGGCGTCCGGGAACCGAGCAAGGTGGGTTGCCAGTTCCGCCTCAGTCGCGGTGATGATCTCCCAGCGAAAACGCGACGCTCCTCCCACGAAAGTGCCTCGGGAAAGTATCTCCAGAATCCGCTTGGGGTTCTTGCCAATGACGGAGAGAATGTGTTCGATTAGCTCAGCGGCCGGCAACTCACGCCGCGCGACCGGAGTCATGCTGACGTACCCCGCTGCCTCGGAGCTGATCTTCGTTGGAATGGTTTCGGGAAGGGCCAAATCTAACTCGCTGCCTTTCAGGCGGTCAGCTTCCAGTGCAAGCGAGCGCTCCAACAGAGCCGCGCCCGCAAGGGTGCGGTCGAGTCTGACAGCGACAGCATCCCGGCGGGCGTTGCGACGCAAGCGACTATTCTCGACCGCACTTTTGGCTCGACCGCACCCTTGCGGGCGCGGCTCTGTTTCGGCCCGGTCACGCTTGGGACCGCCTCAGCGTCTAAGCGGACCTAGCGGCCTTGAGCCGGCGACGGTTCAATGAACCATCTTGATCTTGCGCAGCGCCTCGCTCAATTCGGGCTCTTCGAAGAACCGAAAAAGCTCAAGGACCTGCCCGTCCTGCAGCGCAACCGCGTACGGAACATCTTCGAACGGGAACTTCTCTTTGAGTAGCTCGAGGTCCGATGAGATCCTGACATTCTGGAGTCCAGTGTCTTCAATGAACCCGGGCGCGATCTCGAAATCCTGAGTCGGCACGCCGACCATTTGAGCCTTCCAGTCCAGCTCCGCCATGGCAATCCCCGCGTCCAAGCAATGAAGGCAAGTTGGGTTGAAGAAGAACAGGAAGACGCCGCCATTGCGCGGATTGAATGCTCCACCCTCAACCTGAATCACCTCGGGAACATCGCTTTCCGGTCCCGGCCCCAAGCGGTCCCAAGCGAGGGAGACACCCGCGAATACGCAGATTCCAACCAGCGTAAGAGCGGCTCCGCGAAGGCGCCTCGGCTGCGGCGCGAAAACCGCAGCGAGCGCGGCAAGCGCCACCATGATTCCGTCGCCAATAAAGAACCCCGGTCCAACGGCGCGCTCAATCCAGGGGAAGCAGCTGCAGTCCTCCCCTTGGAGAGCGACGTAGTTGATCCCTACGTAGGCCATGAAGACCAGCAGCAATCCAACAGAGAGATAGCCGCCCAGTTTTCGCCAGCCGGACCGCAACAATAGAACGCCCGCGAAGGTCTCGGTAACGGCCAGCGCGATCGTAGCAGGCAGACTCAGCGAGACCGGGACGAGCAACTGCGTCAGCTTGACCTGGAATCCACTGATGTCGGTGAGCTTATAGAGCCCCGCCACCAGCCAAAGCAGCGCCATGATGGCAGCCGCAGTCCAACCCACCGCGTTCTGCCATGCTGGGGTCTGCTGCTCCTGCTCGTCTTGGACGTCGGTCAATTGTGGTCTCCCGATTTCTTTGTGGTTGCCGCAATTGCGTCATTGACGCAGGCGCTGGGCCCGCGACAGCCTGCACTTCTCCCGTCCCGTGGTGGAAGCAGGCTGTGAGACAAGCCGGCTAAGTCTGCACTTCCACGCCGGCCCATTGCTCGACCAGCTTGATCGCCGAGCAGAAATCTTCATCACCCTGGCCGCGTGCGATGCTAGCGCCAAAAAGCTCATGGACCAGCGATGTTGACGGCAGCGGCACTTTCAACTCCTGGCCGGAATCGAGCATCAAGCCGATATCTTTGTGCATCCACTTCAGCGGAAAAGCCGCCTCGAAGTCGCGCTTGAAAATGTAGGGCGCCTTGAAACTGATCAGGCCGGCCTTCGCCGCGCTCTTATCCAGCACCTCGAACATCAACTCCGGCTTGACCCCTGCCTTGGTCGCCAGCACCATTCCTTCGATGAACCCCTGCATCATGTTGCAAAGCACCAGGTTCTGGGATAACTTCGCGTGCAGACCCATCCCCTGCTTACCGCAATAGAACAGGGTCTTGCCCATCGGAAGAAAATATTCCCGGACGCTCTCAAACACCTTCTTGCGGCCCCCGACCATGAAGGTCAGCGTGCCGCCTTGCGCGCCGGGTGTCGAGCCGGTGCAGGGCGCGTCGAGGTAAAAAGCACCCTTCTTCTCGAAAACCTTCGCGATCTTGCGGGCCAAGGTGGGTGCGATCGTACTCGCGTCGGCCACAATGTTGCCCTTTCCAATGCCTTCGATCACACCGCCCGGGCCGAGCAGCACGTTCTCTGACATCTCAGAGTTGCCGACACACAAGAACAAACAGTCAGCGAATTGGCCGACCTCTTTCGGTGTCTTGCAGAAAACCGCATTGCGTCTTTTGCCCAGTTTTCGCGCCTTTGAAGTAGTGTGGCTCCACAATGCCACCTCATGACAAGCGTCCAGCAGGTTGCGCGCCATGGGGTAGCCCATCAAGCCAAGTCCTAGAAATCCAAGTTTTGCCATAGTTTCTCCTGAAGTTTTCAATTGTACGCTGACGGACGGCTATGAGACAATGCCTACACCATGCAATCCAAAGTTTTGGTTCCGAAGCGCATCTTTCCCGAGGCAATCGACTACTTGCACGACAAAGTGGAACTCGACTACAACAGCACGGACAGGAATCTCTCCGCCGCTGAACTCCTGGAGCGACTCCAGGACAAAGACGGCATTCTCAGCATGCTGACGAACCGGTTTTCCGCCGAAGTGATGGACGCCTTGCCGAACCTGCGCGTCATCGCCAACATCGCCGTAGGGTTTGACAACATCGACATTCCGGCGGCGACCGAGCGCAAAATCGTCGTCACGCACACCCCTGACGTAC
This sequence comes from Bryobacterales bacterium, assembly GCA_965224215.1. Taxonomy (GTDB): domain Bacteria; phylum Acidobacteriota; class Terriglobia; order Bryobacterales; family UBA6623; genus CBDCYS01. The sequence continues at coordinate 186,191 of CBDCYS010000008.1, forward strand.
TGACGGAAACGACAGCGGATTTCGCTTTCGCGCTGATGATGTCCGCCGCCCGCCGCGTCCCCGAGGGCGAACGCGTGCTGCGCGCCGGTAAGTGGGACAAGTGGGGGATCGATCTATTCTGCGGGCCGGACATTCATCACAGCACGCTCGGCATCCTCGGCATCGGACGCATCGGAAAAGCGCTAGCTCAGCGTGCACAAGGGTTCCACATGCGAGTGCAATACCACGATGCGTTTCGCGCTCCCGCCGAAGTCGAGCAGGAACTGAACCTTCAATTCGTGACTTTTGAGGAGCTGTTTCAGACGTCCGACTTCGTGAGCGTACACGTTCCGCTGCTGCCAGAGACAAGACATCTTGTTGGCGCGGCACAGTGCAAGCTGATGAAGAAAACGGCGGTCCTTGTGAATACGTCCCGGGGTCCGGTCATCGACGAAGCCGCCTTGGCCGAGGCTCTCGAGCAAGGCGAAATCGCCGCTGCGGGGCTGGACGTCTACGAGCGGGAGCCTATCGTTGAGCCGCGCCTGTTGGCATTGGAGAACGCGGTCCTGACGCCCCATATCGCGAGTGCCTCGTTCAACACAAGGCGGGCCATGTGCATGCTCGCAGCGGAAAACGTCGTCACCGCGTTGGAAGGCAAGCGTCCGCCCACCCCGGTGAACGGTATTCTCTTCGACGCATAGCAAGGCCGTAGAAGATTCGGCCGGAGAAAGTCAGGCCCGAGACAATTAGGCCTTGAAAGTAAAACCGTAGATTGTTGCGAAGTGCGGGCTTGACCTAATACTGTTCACTTAGAGCCCTCGAGTGGAGAGCTGTTAAGCCGCGAAGCGGCGCAGGAAAGTAGCCCAGCTATCTGAGTTGGTCTGTCAAGAGGGCAGAGCATGTTTTTCTGTCCGCGATTCACAGGCAATTCACAGGCGTTCCACAGCAGGCAGGCACTGCGCCAGCGGAGAAGCTCTTCGCTCAAGCGCCTCCAGATACCGCGACTCATCATACAGCATGCCGTCTTGCCAGCAGCGATACAAGATCCGAATCCATTTGAACGCCAGCGCGCGCACGGCGGCATGATGGTCCTGGCCTTGCGCCCGTTTTTGTTCGTAATAAGCTCCCGCCCACACCGACTGCCGCACCGAAAAAGCCGCAAATTCGTGAAAGGTCTACCGCAAAAACTTCGAACACGCCCAGCGCACATGGACCCAGTCCTTGTTGCCGCTGCGCTCCCTGACCGGCGCGATGCCGCTCGTTTTCTGCACCTCCTCGGCGCTCTGGAAACGCTCGCGGCGGCTGCCAAAAGCCGCCAGCAATCGCGGCGCCAGAGCCGCCCCCGCGCCCGGCAGCCCCTCGAAAAGAGCATAGTCCTGGTGCGCTTGAGTCAGCTGCGCGATCTGGTCCTCCAACACGGCGATGCCCCGCAGCAGTTGCCGCAGCAGCGCCACCTCGGTGAGCACCCGCGCCCGCCCCGGCTCGCAGACGGCGGCATCGCTGGTCAGCGGCACGGCTTGCCGGATACTGGCGATGCGCCGCTCGTTGCGCTGCAGGTTGTGGCAGCCGTGCCGCTCGAAGAACTTCCGCAGCGCCGAAGGACGCGCCTGCTGGGCTTGGTCCAGCGTCGGCCAGCGCTCCAGAAAATCCAGTGCCACGGGCGTGTCCAAATTGTCAAACCAATTCAGCACCCGCGGGTAGTATTGCTTGAGGCGGTCGGTCAGGCGATTCTTGTGACGCGTCTTCTCGTCGACCAGATCCCGGCGGTCGGCCACCAGCAGCCGCAGCGGCCGCAGATGGCGCCGATGATGTTGCAAGATTTCCAGCACCAGTTCGGCGTCCTGCGGGTCGTCTTTCGAACCCGAGCTGTAGAAGGCCGCGCGCAGCTTGGCGACCGCCTGCGGGGGAACCGGATACACCAGGAAATTCTCAAACTCGAGCAGCATCGACAGCAGCGGGCCGCGGCTTTGTTCGAGACAAACCGCGATCGGCGCCGCGGAGAAGCGGGCGGTCAGCTCGCAGGCCCAGGCCTGGACCGCCTCCGGGGTGTGATCGAGAAAACCGCTTTGGCGCTGGCCGGTCACGGCGTCCTCGAGAGCGAACGCATGTTTTTTGTCGGCCCAGTCCAGTGCGAGGAAAGCGCGAAAGACGGGCTCGGGAACGTTGTCTGCCATGGAATCAATCTCCTTGAAGGGGAAGGGTGGAATCGAAAATAGCGAGCCGGCAGACTTGGTTTCCGCGAGAGCCTTATAGTAGAGTCCTAAGAGCGGATCTCGGACACCATCTGAGAATTCGTTTGAGAAACCAAGCGGCTCCCGCTGCTCGAAAAGCTGGACTCAGCCATCCTGTGGCAAGGGTGAACATTCGTAGCAGCGGGATGCCGGCGGGGTATCAGCATGGCAGAGGGAGAGCGGAGATTTCCACAAATCCACCGCGCCGACGAGCCTGTGGAAAACTTTTCCTCAGCAAGCCAGTGCCGGAAAACACCCCGCAAACAACTATAAGGGTGAAACGAAGCGGAACCCTGGGTACCCTCCCTGGTGGCGGGAGCCCTGAAGAGGCGGTAGGAGAACAGCCCGCATGACTCTGATGACGGGGCCGGCTTTAGCCGAAAAAAATGCAATGAAATTGGGCAATCAACCAGGCCCAAAATCGTTAAGTGAACAGGATTGAGGCTAGGGCCGCGCCTTCAGCTTAAAATTGTAGATCAACTCAATGCGGTCGTCGAAGCTGCTGACAGTTCGCCTCCGGCTGCTGGCGTCATTAAACTTTGCCTGCATTTCATAGTCGACATTGGGGTCGAGGCCGTGGAAGTAATAGCTGCCCTCGGGCGTCGTGAAGAACGATTTCACCTGAAGCGTACGAGTGTTTTTGAGCTGGACGACGGCTCCCCGAATGGGGTCTTCCGCCTCCGTCGTAACGAGGCCTTTGACGGTTCTCGTCCTCTCGACCTTCTTTTTCTTCTGTGCAAGCGCCTGATCTCCCAGCGCGATCAGAGCAACGATCGCCAGCAGTGAAATGAACCATTTCCTTCGCGTCATATAATCCACCTTCCGGGCTGTAGCACGCTTACCTGTTTCTTGGACGTTGTGAGGAAACAGACAGTTACTTCGATTTCTCCCACTGAACATTTCTATTCCCGATCAGTTCTTCCGCTGATCATTTCTCTCCCTGTTTCTGGGACGAGAGTATCAGGTTGACGTTGATCTTCTCCATGCCATAGATCTGCACCTTCTTCTCGGCAGACACGAAGCCTTTGGCGCTGGCTTGCACCAGGTAGTGGGCCTCCCCGGCAGGCACGCGGATAGCAAACTCACCCCGCATGTCGGTGACGCCGCGAAGCTTCTGTTTCGGCTGAGCCTCGTTGAAGACGATTACCTTGACGCCCCGCATTGAACTCCCGCTCGCGTGAAACACGGTCCCGGCAACCAGAGCCTCGGGGGCTGCGGCCTGTTTCTTCTTTGCTGGGGCGGTCACCCAAAAGAAGATCAGTAGCAAGAGTAAGCACGCCAACTTCCTGTGGCCACGCTCCGAAGGCTTTCTCTTCTTCGCCATCACTTTCCTCATTATCATAGTTGAGGTCCGAGCCCCGAGCTACGGTCAGTTGACAACAACTTAGAGCAACTGCAAGCTGCAACCACCGGTCTCTGGACCGATCTGGCGGGGCGGGGGTCAGTCGACGGTCCCGGCCCTTACCAAGTCCGCGCCAGCTCGACCGCCTTCAGCAGCGCCCGCGCCTTATTCATCGTTTCATCCCATTCCTGTTCAGGCAGCGAATCAGCCACGATGCCGGCTCCAACTTGGAGGTAAGCTTTTTTGTCTCGCACAACCATCGTACGAATCGCAATGCACGAATCAAGATTGCCCGAGAAGTCGAGGTACAGCACACTGCCCGAGTAAACGCCTCTGCGATAAGGTTCGAGTTCGGCAATGATCTCCATGGCACGAACCTTCGGCGCCCCGGAAACGGTTCCGGCTGGAAAGCAGGCCGCCAGCGCGTCAAAAGCATCCAGATCGGAGCGCAGTTGCCCGCGAACTCTTGAGACGATGTGCATCACGTGCGAGTAGTATTCGAGTTCCTCGAACTGTGGCACGTGAACACTCGAAAAGTCGCAAACACGCCCCAAGTCGTTGCGCCCAAGATCGACCAGCATGACGTGCTCCGCCAGCTCTTTTTCATCCGCCAGCAGGTCTTTCGCAAATGCCTGGTCTTCGGCTTCCGTCGCGCCGCGAGGCCGCGTTCCCGCGATCGGGCGGTAGTCGACTTGGCGTCCTTCGACCTTGACCAGCATTTCCGGGGAGCTGCCCAGAATCACCGTATCGTCGAGATGGAGGTAGAACATATACGGCGACGGATTGACCGTGCGCAGAGCGCGGTAGATCTGGAAGGGAGCCACCTGCGGTTCCATTTCCAGCCGCTGCGACAGCACGACCTGGAAAATGTCGCCGGCCAAAATATATTCCTTGGCCTTCTCGACTGCTTGACAGTAGTACTCCTTGCCAACGTTCGAGCGCACTTTCAAGGGACCCGGCGACGGATTGTTCTTCGGCACCCGCAGCGGTTTCGCGAGCGCCTTCTCGACTGCGGCGATGCGGCGTTTCGCGTCGTTGTAGCCCTGGCGAAGACGGCCCTTCCATTCATCACAGCGAACGTTCGAGATGACGTGGATTTGATGCTTGACGTGGTCGAAGGCCAGCAGCGTCGAAAAGAAAAGAAAGACGGCGTCCGGTAGTTTGACGTCGTCCTTGCGAAATGGCGGCACCTTCGGCTCGATCAGCCGAACAATATCGTAGCCCGCGAAACCGACCGCTCCAGCCGAGAAGGGTGGCAAGCCTTCGACGCGCGCGGGGTGAAACGTCCCCGCAATTTCGCGCAGGATGTCAAAAATGTTGCCGCGGCGGCGGGTGATCTTTCTGGAGCGTTCGATCGCAATCTTTTTTCCGGTTGCCGTGACGGTCAGAAACGGATCGGTTCCGATGAAGGTGTAGCGTCCAACGTTCTCCCCCCCCTCGACGCTTTCCAGCAGGAACGAGTGCTTCTTGCGGGCGGCCAGCTTCAGATAAGCCGAAACAGGGGTTTCGAGATCCGCCGTGAGGATTTTGTGAACCGGCACGACATTGCCTTGGGCCGCCAAGCTCTCGAAGGTCTTGAAGTCAGGAGACATCAGGCGGCTCCCAGTGCTTCCAAGACAGTTCTTTTCATCACGGTTCTTGGCGCGGTCTCTCCGGTCCAAATTTCGAATTGGGCAGCGGCCTGCTCGAGGAACATCTCCACGCCCGAAATCGTTTTCTTGCCGGCCAAACGTGCCTTCTTCAAAAGCGTGGTTTCAAGCGGGTTGTAGACCATGTCGAAGACGAGGGCGGCGGGAATATCGTCGCTGAAAAAGCAGCCATCAATTTTGGGAGACATGCCGAGCGGCGTCGTGTGGATGAGAATATCGAACTGCCGACCGGTCAGTTTTTCTCGCTCGATCGCCTCGACGCCACAAGCACGAGCCAGCGCCCGAACACGCCTCGGATTGCGGCCAGTGAGAGTCACGCGGGCTCCCTTTGCTTGTGTCGCGAAAATGGCGCCACGGGCGGCGCCGCCGTTGCCGGCGATGAGCACGGTCGCTTTCTTGAGGGGCGCTCTTTTCTCTAAGGGCGCTGTCACGCCGATTGCATCCGTATTGGTGCCGCACAGTTTGCCCCTGCGGCGGTACACCGTATTGACCGCGCCGATTCGTTGTGCCAGTTGGTCGATCGAGTGCAGATGACGCCGCACGCCCAGCTTGTGGGGAATCGTGACGCTGAAGCCGGCCACTGGCAACTCCCGCGCAAGTCGAAAGAAATCGGCCAGCTGTCCCGGCTCAACCAGGAACGGCAGATAAACCGCATCGACTCGTTTGGCCTGAAAGGCTCGATTGTGAAGAGCCGGCGACATCGAATGGCCCACCGGAGAGGCAATTACGCCGTAGACCGCGGACGAGGATTTGCGTTTTTGCACTTGGTAACGGCCGCGCATCAGGGATGCGGTCATCTGGCCGGGAGCGGTTGCCCCATGAGGCTCGGTTGTTTGCGCAACGGCTCGCCCGCCACGCTTCCCGCCTGACGGCTGAGCATCAGGGGCTCCAAAACCGAAAATGGAGCTGCGTGCGGGGCCGAGAATACGGCTGGGCGCTCCCGCTTCTTCCATCCCCAAGATCACCAGCGGTGTTCCTTGGTTGCCGGACGCCAACTCGAGAAGGCGAACGTTATCGGTTGGCTTTCGCACGGTCGTCGCAATCTTGTAAATATCCGCGGGAATCTTTTTCAGCGTTCTCAACACCGGGCCAAGCGCCGGTGTCTTGTCGAAGTCGTGGTAGGAGACAATGGCACGGGCGCTGCCTCGAAACCGATCGAGCATTTGGGGTTCAGCCTGGACGGTTTCTATTTCGACGTCCACAAGCGCTGCACCCGCCGATACAGCCCGTCCGAGTAACTCGGTCTGCTCGTCGATGCCGCCCCCGAACTGCCCCCCGTTTGGAGTTCGCCGGCAAGTCGCGACAATGACCGCTCCCGGATGCTTCCTCATGACTCGACGGATCACCGGGATCCCGGATTCAGGCCGATCCAGCATGTCCAGCCGGAGTTCGAGAAAACGCTCGCCGCTCTCGCATGTGCTCAGTGCCATGCGCTGGAGATGGGTTGATTTCTCGCATCCAAGAGCGACGCAGATGCGCGGCAAACTGCTCAAATTGATCATAGGAAAGGAAATGTCCCGGGAAGGACAAACAGATTTATCATAACCGCTCCCAAGCGCAGGATGGCGGACTTCGGAGTTGCAGGAGTGCGCGACATGGAGGTGAGGCGCCTGGCAACCGTAGTCCCCCGCACCCGACTCCGCCAGGTCAGAGCCACGCCGGCGGTCCCCCTATCTCCCAAAACTCCCAACGCCCCAAACTTCGTTCACGGATTCATGAGATCCTTAATCCCATTGTTATCAACAAGTGCGCCCGCTCGAGACTTGACAAACGTGAATGCTCCGCTATGCTGAGAGCGGTGAAATGATCGACCGGCAAGCAATCCTTCACAGGCGCCGTTCACAAATGCTCGTTCACGAAAGGCCGGTTCACAGAAGGAAACGACAATGCCCAGATCCGTCCCTAAGGACTCTGGTTGCCTGCGAAACGTTTTGAATACCCGTAGCGCAGGGCTCGTCAGAGACCTGCGGCCTTTCCCCGCGTTCACCCGCCGGGTGTGGGCCCGACGAAAGGCCCTACGGACGGTTTGTGCGCACGCTGAGCTAGCTCTGGAAGGGGGGCAAAAAAAGCTATATCATGAAAATATCTGCAAAATCCTGCAATCGAGGTTATCGAATCACTGAAATAAAAGAACTTACAAATTTCCTCTGAACCTCGACTAAGGTGCCCAGGGTCGACATTAACGCATATAGTAGTCGCAAAAGACACGAAACTCGCGGAGAAAGAGGGTAGTCAGCCCCGTTCTCGGCCAGACCGTAACTCGCTACGGCAATAACTCCAGGAAGTCCCCACATTTATGTCGCTCAGCCGAACTGGAGTGGTCGACGTAAAGCCGAGAGCTGCGTCCGCGGCCCTGGGGGACGGCCCCGGCCGTCAATCGAGTTCGGCGCGCTAGAATCGCGAAAGCATTGAGGTCCGGGTTTCGCGGCTCACAGCTGCTTAAAGAACGCAAATGAATCCTCAGATCGAATGCGTGCCCAACTTCTCCGAAGGGCGAAACCGCGCCGTGATCAGCGGAATCCGGCGGGCAATCTTGTCGGCCGATGACGTGCTGCTGCTGGATCAGACGATGGATGCCGACCACAACCGCTCGGTTTTCACGCTGACCGGCCCCCCGGGGGACATTGCGCAAGCCGTCCTCAAAGCGGCCGAGGTGGCCGTTGAGACCATCGACTTGCGGGAGCAGCACGGTGTCCATCCACGGATCGGCGCTCTCGACGTCGTGCCACTAGTGCCGCTGGAGGGCATGACCAGCCAGGCGTGCGTGGCGCTCGCGCGACAGCTCGGGCAGCAAATCTGGGAGAAACTGGCGCTGCCGGTATACTACTACGGAGACGCCGCCGCGACTGAAAACCGGCGACAACTGGAACAGATTCGGCGTGGCGGGTTTGAGGGGCTGCTGAAGTGTCTACCTGGCGAGAAGGAACGCCGGCCCGATGTCGGTGGCCCCGGCTTGCATCCGACGGCGGGCGCTTGCGCGATTGGGGTCAGGAAGTTTCTGATCGCCTATAACATTGAGCTCGCAACTCCAGACGTTTCGATCGCGAAGCGAATCGCGAGCGAAATTCGCGAGTCCTCAGGTGGTTTAGCCTGTGTCAAGGCGCTCGGGCTCAAGCTTTCCAGCCGAAACACCACCCAGGTATCGATGAATCTCACCGACTATGAGCGCACTCCGCCGCAACAAGTGTTCGAAGCAGTGAGGGCCCGGGCTAGGGAACTAGGCGCTTCACTCGCCGGCACCGAGCTGATCGGCTTGATTCCACGAGCAGCGCTCAAGGGAGCTTCGGCCGAGTTCGCCGCAAGTTTCCGGCTCGACCAAATTCTCGAGAATCGCATCGACGCCGTTCACCGGGGAGACGTAGCCGGCTCCTAGCTGAATAGACTGTTTTTCTTACTGTCTGCTTGCCCGCTAGACCGCGAAATGCGTGCCAACCGCAATGACGTTTAGAGGCTGGGTTTGAACAGGACTCGACGATGTAGTTGTCGGGTGTGCCCTGCTCAGGTGCTTGTAGCGGCGCACCAGCCGACATGCAGCTTTCGCTTTTTGGGGGCAGTTTGAGCCGCGAAGCGGCGTAGGATCGTAGCCTAGGGTGGAGCGAAGCGGAACCCTAGGTGACAATCCGCCGGGGCAGGAGCCCTGAAGGGGCGATGGAACCACTTCGCGTGACTCCGATGACGGCACCGGTTTTCGACGACAAAATGCAGCGAATTTGGGCAAGCAGCCAGGTGACGAAATCGTCAACTCATACGCATTGGGTAGACCGATTCCAACTAAGAAACCGCCTCGCAGCCTAGGCTCTGGCGCTACGCAATCGCCGATGAAAAGAACTCATAGAGCACAAACGGAAGAAATCCCGGTTGAGCGCGGGAGCCCGGTTGCCGACAAGAGCCCCGCGCCCGCGATCGAGCCCGTGGCGGAAGGGGTTTGGATGGTCCGCCTGCCGCTGCCGTGGTCCCTCGCTATCGTGAATGTCTATCTGCTTGAGCAGCGAGATGGGCTACTGCTGATCGATTGCGGTATCAAGTCAGACGAGTCGCTTGAGGTCCTTTCGCAAGCACTGGCGTCCCTGGGGAAAACGTTCGAAGACATCCGGCAAATCGCTGTGACGCATATGCATGCGGACCACGTCGGAGCGGCCGCAGAGGTGCGTAAGCGAAGCGGAGCGCCTGTCCTGATGGAACGCACGGAAGCGAAGCTGATTGAGCCGCGAGAACCGGGAGAGGAGTTCTTCGGCAAAGCGGAACGATACATGCGGCAGCACGGGGTCCCCGAGGAACTGATCGACCGGCTGCGGGAGACCTCGCGTAAGGCCTCTGGAGTTAGCGAGCGGCTCGTAGTGGACGGCTATCTCGCTGACGGTGACACGCTGGCGTACCGCAGCGGCACGATCGAGGCGATGGTGACGCCAGGGCACTCTCCCGCGCTTCTGTCGTTTCAGTGCCGCCAGCAGCGTTTGTTGTTCTCGTCCGATGTGATTCTCAACGGGATCACACCGAACATCGGTGTTCACCCCTTTTACGATGACGATCCTCTAGGTGACTATTTCCGATCGCTCGATCGGCTGCATCAATTGGACATCGACCTGGTCTTGCCGTCGCATGGCAGCCCGTTTCGAGGACACCGCGAATGGATTACCGCAACACGCGGACACCACGACGAGCGCCTCCGGCGGGTGCAGGCGGCGGTCGAAGGCGGAGAGTATACCGCGTTCGAGATGGTCCCTCGAATCTGGAGACAGAGGCTGAGCCTAGTCGATCAGCGGCTCGCCATGGCGGAAGCGCTTGCGCATCTCCAGTTCCTGCACAACCGCGGAGATCTGGTTTCGGCACGTCGCGACGGTCGCGTCTTGTGGGCGTCCCGATCCTAATTTGCGCTGCGCCACAAACAGCCGGACAGAGGCCCAGACGGAAGTCTGGGCTTGCGTCGGCACTCGTACCGACGCTCGCGTGGACGGAAGTCCACGCTTGGACCGGCTGAAGCCGGTCCCCTGAGTTTGGCCTTTCTGAGGTGGCGCGCGCCTCCTGGCGGGCAGCGTCGGCCTCCAGGCCGACGTGTCGTTTGCTGAAGAAGCCAATAGCCCCTTGTGAAGAAGCCCCTTGTTGCGCCAGATGATCCAGGCGTTTAGCATAAGTCGTACGTTAGTTTCAGAGAGGTTTACAAAATGGTCTATCGATTGGCGGCATTCGTCGTTTGCTTGAGCCTGGTTGCTTTGTCTGATTCACATTTGGCGAAGCTTCCCTACGAGGTGGTCCCGGATTGGCCGCAGCTTCCCGTCGGCAGAAACTTCGCCGAAACAGCAGGCGTCGCGGTCGATGCGAAAGAAAACGTCTATGTGTTCCATCGGGGCGAAGAGCCTATCTTCGTGATTGACAAGAGCGGCAAATTCCTTCGCTCGATGGGCAAGGAAATCTTCAGCCGTCCCCACGGAATTCATATCGACACGGAAGGCAACGTGTGGGCAGTCGACGACGGCAGCCACGTGGTCGTGAAGATGGACTCCACTGGACGGGTGCAGATGGTTCTCGGCCGCCTTGGCGAGGCAGGCGAAAAGAACGATCGCTTCAATCGCCCCACCGACATTGCCACCGCCGCGAACGGGGATTTCTATGTCACCGATGGCTATGGCAACTCGCGCGTTGTTAAGTTTTCCAAAGAAGGGAAGTTCCTCAAGGCTTGGGGAAAGAAGGGCGTCGGAGACGGCGAGTTCAATACTCCTCATGCTGTGACCGTTGACAAGGAAGGGCTCGTCTATATCGGGGACCGTGAGAACTTCCGCATCCAAGTGTTCGACGCCGACGGGAATTTTCTGCGGATGTGGGACCATGTCGGCTCCCCGTGGGGTCTCGACATCACTGAGGATCAAAAGCTATTCATGACCGACGGGCATAACAACCGCGTCGTGAAACTCGACTTGGATGGCGGCATCCTGGGCGTGCTAGGCGAGTTCGGAAAGCTCCCGGGTCAGTTCAACTTCTGCCACCACATCGCCGCCGGAGCCAGCGGGGCCATCTACACCAGCGAGATTCTCAACTGGCGCGCTCAGAAGTTTGTGCCAAGGTAGTCGGGCGGCGCCCACTGATCTGTCGTCTTTCGCCTAAAAATTGCGACACCCCTGGGTCTGATCCTTCCGATAGCCCCGTTGATTTTCTGCCTTACTCCGGCTTAGGAGGCGGCAGCGATGAATTTTTATACAAACAGCCCTTGACTCCGTACTTAGGTACGGGGTTTAGACTGAGCGTAGAAGCAAAACCAACATGGCCACCCTAACCATCGGCGACGTTGCCAAGCAGGCACAAGTCAACATCGAGACCTTGCGTTACTACGAGCGCCAGGGCGTGGTGCCCAAGCCCCCGCGCACGCGTTCCAACTACCGGATCTATCCAGAGAACACAGTGCGCCGCGTGCGCTTTGTCAAGCACGCCCAGGAACTTGGTTTTTCCCTCAAGGAGATCAAAGAGCTGCTCTCCTTGCGAGCCACCCCCGGCGCACGCTGCCAGGACGTTCAGCAGCGCGCAACAGCCAAGCTCAACGAAATTGACGAGAAAATTCTCTCGCTTCAGTCAATGCAGCAAGTGCTCCATAACCTTGTCCAGCAGTGCGTAGTCCCCCACGGCTCACTTAGTGAGTGCCCCATTCTAGAGTCGCTTGACTCCAACGGCCAAACGTGAAGGAGAAAACATGACGAACAAAACTCTTACCGCTGCTTCGGTCTTCGCGGCCGGCCTAGCGTCGCTGTGCTGTATCGGGCCTCTTGTCGCTGTTGGAATCGGCTTGGGTACATTTGGAGCCGCCGCTCTTTTCGAAGGCATGCGGCCCTACCTGTTGATTGTCACTGCTGCTCTTTTGGCGGCAGGTTTTTACCTGACCTACCGCAAACAGCCCGCCGAGCAGTGTGCTGATGGATCGTGTGCGGTCATGCCCTCGAAGCGAACCCAGACACGCCTCCTCTGGCTCGTCACCGCCGTGGTGGTCCCTCTGGCTGCCTTCCCTTACTATTCCGGTGTGTTTTTGGCCAGTGCAGACTCCGGCGCTACCAGCCCACGATCTACTACCACTTCAACCGGTGCTTTTTCTCAAGTGCTATTCGCCGTTGAAGGGATGACCTGTGCCGGCTGCGCCGTCTCTGTCCAAGCCACCCTGGAGCAGAAGCCAGGCGTTACCTCGGTCGAGGTCAACTTTGATGACAAGACCGCTCGCGTGAAGTACGACGCCTCACGCGTATCAATCGGCAAACTATTAACCGCAATTCGGGACCTGGGGTTTACAGCTACACCCCAGCCCTGACCTGCCAGGAGACTACCCATGAAGACTGAACTCTACTACTTTGACGGGTGCCCATCCTACCAACAAGCGCTCGCCAACCTCAAGAAGGCGCTCCGGCTCGAAGGCTTGCCGGAAGACGTTGCCATGATCCACGTTGAGGGTCCCGAGGAGGCCCAGACCAAACGTTTCATTGGGTCCCCGACCATTCGTATCGACGGCGTTGATGTTGAGGGTACCGACGCAGAGAAAAAGGGCTATGGCTACGGCTGCCGCATCTACAGCGAGAATGGCGGAAGCGCCGAATGGCCGTCGATCCAGCGCATTCTTCTAGCCCTCCGCGCTGGCCCTTCGCGACTCAAATCTTAAAAGGAGATACCATCATGAACACCAAACGCAAAATTGAAATCTTCAGCGCCGGTTGCTCCATATGTGAGGACACCGTTGCTCTCGTAAACGCGATTGCTTGCCCATCCTGTGATGTTGAAGTCCTCGACATGCGGGAGCAGCCTGTCGCCGCCAGAGCCAAAGACTACGGTATCCTCGCTGTCCCTGCGGTTGTCGTTGACGGACAGCTCGCTGCTTGCTGTGCTGGCGCTGGCCCTGACGAGGCAACCCTACGTGCTGCTGGCCTTGGAGTCCCCGCATCTTGAGACTCTTCGAGCCGTCTGCTGTCGCCTTCCCCCTTAATCGCGACGCTTCCCAGCCTCGCTTCTCCGTAACCCCATTGATTCTTGATCCTGTGAAGAAGAAGGATTGCGTCATTCTGTCGCAATCCTTCAACAAAACCGGCACCAAGCGTCCCGCGGAGGCCTTAGTTCTCCAATCGCTCGGTTGCAGGCTCGGTGGGGCTGCGGTCCTGTTTTGGTTGTCTTGTTCATAATGAGAACACCGCCTGAGGCCGGCAGTCGGTTGGCGCTACGTCATTCCGGCGGCGGCTGCATTGCCCTGCCTGACAAATGAGCCAGCCCATCCGACTGGCAAGCTGCCGGGTCAGTTCAACTTTTGTCACCACATCGTCGCGGGAGCCAGCGGAGCGATCTATACCAGCGAGATTCTCGCGCTCAGAAGTTTGTTCCGCAGTAGCGGGGCGCTTTTGCCCAGGCTGATGCGCGTGAGGCAGGGATTATTGCTCGAAGCGCGTGATCGGTCACGTAAAGCGAAAAAATTCTTATACTCCATCTTTTCAAGCACTTACATTCACCCACCGCCGCCAAACGAACCGAAAACCCGAACCTCGCCTGCTACAATACAAGCAGAAAGTCTAGGGGGAAGAGCGATGGCGCTGCTGGTGGCAGCGTGGCAGAGCGACTAGAAAAGTTTCAGATGATCGGACAGAGGCGTGGACGGAAGTCCACGCTCCGAGCTGGCCCAAGCCCACGCGAGAAGCCAGCGAAAGTCCCGGGGGAAGTCTACCCTGTCCGCATCAGATCAGCCAACGAGTCACCGCAAACCAATACGGAAAACCTCGCGGCAAGCAGCTATTTTGTCGCCGGCCCTGACACTCGCCCGCCCGGCTCTTTCGACTCAAACCATTGAAAACAAAAACACTACCCGTCAGCACGGAATACGAGGCACCCAAAATGGCCCCAAAACATGGCATATCATGACATTTCCTGACATTTTGTAAAGAACCTTTATACCCTTATCCCGTAAGTGCTGTAATTTCAGTGACTGTCTTCAGGTCATCAAATTGCCCTTCAGCATGCCGGGCATGCCATGGACACTGGCACCCCGGTCCCCTGAGGGTTGCTGAAATTCCAGCCCCAGCTTGAAGTCCTGGCACTCTGATACAGTGCTCTTTCCCCTGACCTATGAGCCAGCCCATCCGAGCCGCTTTCTACGACTTTGATGGAACGCTGGTATCGAGCAACGTCGTCACGCGCTACGCCTTTTTTGCGAAGAATCACCCATCCAAGCTGCGCGCCTGTCTGCGTTACACCAAGCTACTGATCACGGTCCCCTTTTGGATCGGGCTTGACATGTATTCGCGCCGGCTCTTCAACCAGGTCTTCTACCGCGAGTACTGCGGAATGGATGAGACATGGCTCAGGCAGCAGGCCGAGAGAATGTTCGACCGTGACATCGTGCCGAAGATCTACCAAGGGGCCGAATCGCTTCTGGATGCCGACCGAAAAGCCGGTTTTCGCCTCGTTCTCGTGAGCGGCGGCCTCGACTTCGCCCTGGCGCCGGCGGTGCGGCATTTCGGGTTTGACGACGTCATCTGCAACCGGCTGGTTTACCAGGATGGGGTTGCGACCGGAGCGATCGCTCCTCCGTTACTCGCCGAAGAAGAGAAGCTCGCCGCGATCGAGCGATTCTGCCGCGAGTATAATGTGGACACGGCCCAATCCAAGGCCTACTCCGATAGTTATTCAGACGTGCCGATGTTGGAAGCGGTAGGACTCCCGGCCGCCGTTAACCCTGACCGCCGCCTCCAACGAGTCGCCTCGCAACGAGGCTGGCCCGTGTTAAATCTGAAAGCAGTCAACCATGGCCACACCCCTTGAAAGCGCCCAGGTCGTAAAGGATTTCAATTTCGGCGACCCGAGGCCAAACGCCGTCGGGCGCAACGCGCTCGTCTCGCACGAAGATTGTGTTGTCCATCTCGAAGCGAATTCCGCTGAGAGAATGCTGTGGTATGGCGAGGACCTGCTATCGGTAAAGCTTCCGGCCGGAACTCGTGTCGTCTATCCCAAGCCGTCCATTCCGGGCCTGCGTGATCGCGCCTCGGCTGTTCGTTACGCGCTGGGCCACCCTTCCGAGTACGAGGCGTTTGCCTCCTTGCTGCGGCCCGGAATGAACCTGACGATCGCGATTGATGACATCTCGCTACCGCTGCCGAAGATGAGCAAGCCCGACATTCGCGAGACAGTGCTCACCACTCTGCTCGACTTGCTCGCGGCGTGTGGAGTCACCGATATCCACATCATCATCGCTACGTCTTTTCACCGGCGCATGGAGTCGTTTGAGATCCAGCACGCGGTGGGCAATCGCATCTACGATGCCTACTATCCCGACAGGCTCTACAACCATGATGGGGAAGATCCCGACGGCATGGTCGAGCTGGGACAAACTGAGCTGGGAGAAAGGGTCCGCATCAACCGCCGTGCGGCCGAGTCCGACCTGCTGATCTACGTCAACATCAATCTGGTTCCGATGGACGGCGGGAATAAATCGGTCGGGATTGGCCTGTGCGACTACGTGTCGTTGCAGGCTCACCACAACCCTCAGACCATCCTCGATAGCGATTCCTATTTTGACCACACGCGATCGGCCCTGACGACTTCAGCCGACCGCATCGGCGAAGTCGTCAACAAGAACCTCAAAGTCTTCCACATCGAGACGGTCGTCAACAATGCGATGTTCAGTCCGATGATGGAGTTCTTCGTCAAGAACGAGGACCATTGGAGGACGGTCGACAAGATCGCCTTCGAGACCGCGAAGTTTGGTCTGAGCAAGTTGCCGCGCGCGGCCAAACGCAAGCTGTTGTTTTCGATCCCGGCGCCCTACGACTTGATCGCTGTCCATGCCGGGGCGACGAATGCGACTCACGCCAAGACACTGGCCTACACCTATCAGCAATACTGCGTGCCGATCGAAGGACAGTCGGACGTGCTGCTTCTCGGCATCCCGTTCGTCTCGCCCTACAACGTCAATTCGATTTTGAATCCCATACTGGTGCAGGTGCTGGCACTCGGATATTTCTTCAACATGTACCGCGGCATGCCGGTCGTCAAAAAGAACGGCGTGATCATCGTGACGCACCCGCTCTATAACGAGTTCGATCCCAGGCATCACCCTTCCTACATTGAATTCTTCAACCGCATTCTCCCGGAGACGAACAACTCACACGAACTCCAACGCAAGTACGAAGCCGAGTTCGCTCACAACGAGGAATACATCAAGATGTACCGCACCGGCCATGCCTACCACGGTGTGCATCCGTTTTATATGTGGTACTGGGGCGAGAACGGCCGCGCGCACGCCGGCAAGGTCATTGTGGTCGGAGCCGAGGATCCCAACACCGCCAAGGTCATGGGTTGGGACTGCGCCGCGAGTATGGAAGAAGCGCTCGAGATGGCCCACTCACACGTCGGCCGCGTGCCCAGCGTCACTCATATGCACATCCCCCCGATCAACATGGCGGACGTCAGCGGAACACGCGAATCTGTCTAGCTGAGAAGCACAGGCCAGCGCGATGAAAACCATTCTCGTGACAGGAGCCACTGGTTTTCTCGGTAAGCATCTTGTTGATCAGCTTGGCCGCGAGGAGCCCGAATCCAAGCTGCGGCTACTTTGCCGCAGCGGGCGGGCGGGCGCTCTAAGCTCGCGGATCAAAGTCGTTTCGGGGGATATAACCTCGGCGAAAGACGTCCTCGAAGCTACTGCCGGGGTGTCGGAGGTGTATCATCTGGCCGGCGTCGTTCAGCGTGACCCGAAGGACCCTGCGTTGTTGAATCGTGTGCACGTCGAGGGCACTAGAAATGTCTGCGAGGCGATCCGTGAGCAGGGCGTATCGAAGGCTGTGCTGGTCTCTTCGTCTGGAACCGTTGCAGTTGGGCGCACGCCGGAAGTCCGTGACGAGGAGTCCGGCTACGCGGTCGACGTGGTCGGCGAATGGCCCTACTACACCAGCAAGATTGACGCTGAGAAGCTTGCGTTACGCTATTTCGAAAAGGAGCGGCTCCCGATCGTGATCGTGAATCCCAGTCTTCTGCTGGGTCCTGGAGATGATCGCGGATCTTCGACGGGGGACGTTGCTCTCTTTCTCGAAGGGCAGATCATGGCCGTCCCCAGCGGCGGACTGAACATGGTAGATGCCCGCGACGCGGCAGCCGGGTTGATAGCTGCCATGAAGCGAGGCAGGCCGGGTGAGCGGTATATTCTGGGCGGCCCGAACTGGACCTTTCGCGAATGGATCGCGCGCACGGCGCAGCTCTCAGGCCTGAAGGCCCCGACACTTCGACCGCCGCTCTGGTTAGCATTGTGCAGCGGCCGAGTCTTGCGGCGTGCGCTTCCTCTCGTGGGGCGGTCGTTCAAGCTCGACGATGCGTCGATCAAGATGTCGGCGATGTTCTGGTATTGCGATTCGAGCAAAGCAAAACAGGAGTTAGGATTTGAGACGCGGGACCCTATGGTCACCCTGCGCGAAACGATCGAGGACATCCGAAAAAGGCAGTCGCTTCAAAGCCGGGAGTGAAAGTGACAGGTCAAGCGTCCCGGCGACCGAATGGCCGAGAGCGAGGTGGTTTGGTGCGTCTGAGAACGAGGCGCTTGACCCGCCCAAAACGTGACGACTTGGCCTTTCGTGCGGGGCGACTTGACCCCTTTGTTACGACACGAGCACCTGACTCGGCTTAAGCCCAGACAGTTTGACCCGTCACTTGCGTTCCCGGCTCTGACACAGCAGGTAACCCTATGCCCCTCCACTTCCGACTAGCCACCGCCGACGACTACGAGCAACTCGAATTCATCGTGGTCGCCGGATTTGAAAACGTTACCTGGCAAAAGACAGCCGATGAACGTTTTGGACTGCTCAACGGAACCGACTGGCGGGAGCGCTGGCGCATGCGGTTCCGAAAGGCTTTCGATACGGAAACCGTCCTGGTCGGCGAAGCGGATCGTGAAGTCGTCTCCGTTGTTGTCGGTGAAATCAATTCGAAAACCAAGCTGGGCTACATCGACATAATCGCCGTCGACGCACGGTTCCAGGGACACGGCTATGGCCGCGAAACCCTGCGCCAGATGCTGGCCTACATGAAGCAGCACGGAGCGAATCACGCTCATCTGGAGTGCCTGCTTACGAACACGGAGGCCAACAGCCTCTATGCATCCGAGGGCTTCGAGGAAGTCGGCAGAATGATCCGCTGGTTCATCGAGATCCCCTGAGCCTTTCTGGGGGCCATTCAGCAAGCTCTTCGGATGTATCTCTTAAATCAGTAGGCGCGCGGCCGCGGGGCTGGGTCTCAGCTACAACTTTTGAAGTGGATCGCCGCATCATGATTGACGGGCGAGTTTTCAGAGCAGCGTGAACAACCGGCTCGGTGAAGGCGGGTCGGGTAAAGGCCTCTTGCCAAGCAGTCTGCCATTGTTCTTGAGCCTAGCCTGGCTTGAGGTATTTTTCCAGGTCTGGATTCAGCAGTTCCTTTACCTCAGGGTCATCGAGATCCGCCGCCCAAACGACCCGCGCCGGTGAATCGATATGTTTTTCCGGCGTTTTCCCGTCCAGCTTGTCGACGATGGTTCTGACACCGATGTACCCGATGCTGAAGGGATCCTGCACGATCAGGGCGTCGATCACACCCTCGCGAAGGTCTTGTTGCAGGCTTGGACTGGCGTCGAATCCGGTCAGCTTGACCTTTCCAGCCAACCCACGTGCAACCAGAGCCCGAGCGGCGCCGATGGTTGAGGCTTCGCTCGAGCAAAACAGCGCGTCCAAGTCAGGGTGCGCCGTCAGCATGTCTTCGGTCACGGCCAGGGCCTTGGCGCGATCCGACATGCAGTACTGCTGGGCAACGATTTCAAGCCCCGTATGGGTCTGTGCCACGGCAGCCTCGAAGCCCCGCTCGCGGCTATCGGTGGAATCGCTCCCCGGAGAGTGCTTGACCAGCGCCACCTTCCCCGCGCCGCCGACAAGTTGGGAAACGGTTTCAGCGGCCATCTCTCCGGCAGCCACGTTATTTGTCGCGACGTAGGAGACATAGTTTTCTGTGTCGATTCCTGAGTCGAAAATCGTAACCGGAATGCCCTCCCGTGCTGCTCTTTCAACGACGCTGACCAGCGCGGTGCGCTCGGTAGGCGAGAGGACGATTCCGTCAATCCGGCGATTGATCATGGCGTCAACGATCTGGATCTGACGAGCATATTCGGTCTCTAGAGTCGGGCCGTTCCACTCGATTTCCACATCGAACTGCTGACTTGCCGCGATCACCCCGGCATGAACCGATATCCAGAACAATGAGGATGTCCCCTTCGGGACGACGCCGATGATTCTCTTGCCCGAGCGGTTACAGGCAAGAGCCCCAGCCATCAAAGGAAGAGTGGCGAGAAAGTGGCGGCGGTCGAGCTTCCGCCCCATATGCGGTTTCAATTCCAGCCCAGTAGGTGGTTTCACATTCTCAGTTTAGACAAACCTATCAGCAGCCATTTCCTCGCTAGAAGCGGCTAGAATAAGTCGGTGGTGGAACCGAATAACAACCTCCTCGCCGAACGCGAGATAGCCCAGTACAACGAAGCCGGCTTTCTCACCGCGCAATGGCGGCTGCCTGAAGACCTGTTGAAGCGCATCCGCGGCACAGTCGATCGCCTGATCGAAGCGAACCCGCACGTCCGCCCTGAACAACTAGCCGTACCGCACGTGCCGGGCGGTGCCGGAGGCAACATCCGCAGCGACCCCGCCCTTCGCGGCGAGTTGCTCTCCTACGCCCACGCCCCTGAGATCCTCGACTGCCTTGAGCAGTTGATCGGACCCGACATCATGCTATGGAGCAGCCAAGTGTTCCACAAGCCTCCCTCCGACGGCATGGCGGTCCCCTGGCACCAAGACGGTGAGTATTGGCCTCTGCGCCCTCACGCCAATTGCACCGTTTGGATTGCCCTTGACCCGTCGACCAGCGAAAACGGCTGTCTGCGAGTGATTCCTGGGTCGCATAGAAACGGCCTCTTGCCGCACTCCCGCTCCGAGAATACAGATCTAGCGCTGGACGCCGCGATCGATCTATCCACCCTCGACGAGTCGTCGGCGATCGACGTCGAGCTGCAGCCCGGGGAGATCTCGTTTCACGACGTCTTCCTCGTTCATGGCTCGGAAGCCAACCGCTCGCCGAACCCCCGCTCGGCGTTTGCGATGCGCTACATGCCGGCGACGACGCTCTACGACCGCTCGGTTCCCGACTACGTGACGAACAACGGCATGGTCATGCATTGGGCGGAGCGGCCGATCTACCTCGTGCGCGGCCAGAATCGCCATCCAGGCAATCGCTATCACGTCTGGGATCAGGCGGCGGGGCTTTAATTGATGAGCAGCCAGCGTTTCCTCGGTGTTACAGTCTTACCGGAGTACATCCAGAGCGAAGGTGTCGACGGAGTACTCGACAACCTAGTCACCAAGGTCGGCGCCAACGCCGTCGCGACCTCTCCCTATCTGATGGAGGAGGCCGACAAGGAAACCGGCGCCCGCGAGCCCCCGGCCGATGCGGGCGCCGGAGCGGTTCGCCTGCTGGACCGGCCCCTCTTCGGCAAGCGTGAAGTCTGGGTGCGGACGGCCCCCAGCTTCGTGCCGGACCGCGATCTCTACCGAGGACTGCGCTATCAGCCAGCCGAGCCCACGGCCCTCACTCACCGCCAGGGACAGATCATCCACAACTTCATCCGCGCCGCACAAGCCCGCCACCTCAAGGTTTACCTGCAGGTTCAGGCCGCCATTCCGCCAGGCTATCGAGTGCAATTCGGCGGGCCGGTCGACGATGACCGCGCGCGGCTGCCGGACGGGCGCATCCCGCCGCGGCGTCTGGCGAAGAACGGCAGCCTGGCAAGCCCGCACATTCTGGAATACGAACATTCACTGCTCCGCGACCTGTGCAAGAACTACCCCGATATCGATGGCATTCGCGTCGACTGGCCCGAGTACCCGCCCTACTTTCTCGATTCCGTATTTCTTGATTTCGGCCCTCATGCGGAGCGTGTCGCGCGGACGCTAGGGTTCGACTTCGATCTGATGCAGCGGGAGGTCGGTGGGCTGTACGAAAAGCTCCATGGCGGATTGACCGATGCCGACTTGGCCCCGTGGACAGAGGCCGACGGCGGGCGCTTTACTCTCCTGCGGCTGATGACGGAATACCCCGGCGTAGGCCAGTGGCTGAAATTCAAGGCTCACCTCGTCGAGCAGATGCTGGCGGGATTTCGCAAGGTCATGGACGATTCCGGCGGGCAGCACATGGAGTTAATGCCCAACGCTTTCCCGCCCCCTTTTACCGCCGTTTCCGGGATGGATTTTGCTTCGGTCGCAAGACACAGCGCCGCCATCAGCGTCAAGCTCTACACCATGCACTGGCCGATGATCTTGCGTTTCTATGGAGACCAGATACTGAAAGCCAACCCAGGCCTTTCCAGCCAGGCTCTGGTCCGCGCCCTGGTCAAATGGCTCGACATCGCCGACGACGACGGACTACCCCAACTCGAGGATTACAACTACCCGCCCCCTGACGCACCACATCCCGTCGGCCCGAAAGCCCAGACCCGCAAGATCCGCCAAGCTCAAGCCCAGGCCGGAGATACCCCCATCTACGTTCTAGCCCACGGATACGGGCCGATCGACGACTTCCGCAAACGAATCGAGGTAGCTCACAAAGCCGGCAAGCACGGCATGTGGGTGAACCGCTACGCCTACCTGACGGACGAAAAGCTCGAGGCCATTGGCCAGGTGACCGGGGCCTAAACTGACTGCGCGTGCTAGAAGCGGTCGCGGCAGGCGCTCGCGACAAGGGCAGGACTGCCATCCGATCTTCGGGCCGAGTCCACACAATCGAGGCCCGTTTACGGGCCACTCGAGTTCGGCCGTTCTGACGTGGCGTACGACTCTGCGGTACCGCCTCGCGCCTCCGGCGCCTGGTCCGGGGAATAGCCTCGTTTTGAGAGTTGCACTGTCAAGTCGAACCTACCGAAGGATCGCTTGCGCACGAGATCAATCGACAAGCCCTACGCCTTTACTGCATCCAGCGGTTACAATCAAACCAACGGAGCCGATTGGTTGACGACCCGCGATCTCGTATGACGAATCGTCGAATCGTCTGAGCAACGCCTGGCGGGCCAGCCGGCAGATCACCGGTTCTCAACGTTGTATGACCTCAAGGAATTATCGGCTACGGCCCCGAGCCGCAATTACGCTTGCTCTTTGTTTCAGTCCTAGGGGTTGCCTGGACAGCGCATTTCGTCCGGGCCCAGGCGGCGGACGCCGCTCCCATCGCACTCGAAACATCATTCGGGCAGTATGTGGGGCCGTTCTTGAAACAAAACTGCCTTCCATGCCACAACGCCGACACCGCGATGTCCGGGATCCGCCTGGGCCAGCTTGACGCGGCGCTCGAGGATCGCCACATTCGCCTGTGGGAAGCCGTACGGAGGAAAATCGGCGATGGAACGATGCCGCCGAAAGACGCGCCGCAGCCAACCGACGGCGAGCGTCAGCGGGTGGTCGAGTGGATCACGCACGGCTTGCATGTGGCTCGCTCACGTCCGACGCCTAAGAACGGTATCGTTCGGCGACTCACTGTCTCGCAGTACCGCAACACTCTGCGCGAATTGCTTCTGCTGGACGACGATCTGACGGATATTCTCCCCCCGGACGCTGTATCCAAAGATGGATTCGTCAATAACGCTGAGACGCTGCAAACTTCCCCGTTGCTGATGGAAGCCTACCTGGAAATCTCCGAAGAGGCGCTCGGCCGAGCCATCGTTAACCCAGACTCGAAGCCCTCGATCCAGAATTTCCGTGTCGCGTTAGGCGCGTCCATCAATCCTGAGCCGCTCCCCGAGAAACTTGTTCTGGGAGCGCTTAGCTTGCTGCTCGATAACGCGGACTACATGGTGACGCAGCTCACACCCATCAAGCCCTTCGCCTTTGAACCGTTCCATATGCGGACCAAGTATCGTTTCATCGAAGGATATAAGGGGAACTCCACGGTTCGAGGCTGGCGAGACTATGACAGTATTTACCACGCGGTCTTCGCGGGCATGCGCGACATGGAGGGCTACCCGAAAGGGAGCCCCTACAGCTCGGTCCCGCGGGGTCTTTTGCTGCGGCCGGCCATTCCCAATGACGAGCTTTTCGGCGCAATCGACGGCACCTACGGACCGAGGGCGAACTTCAAGATCTCGCTGCGTGAACTGCCAGACCACGGGCGCTTTCGGGTCACCGTCAGGGCAGCGAAGTACGACGACGGACTGTTGCTCGATGTGGGCGCACCACCGCAGGTGTCCAGCGGGCCAGACACGGTCCTGATCCGAAATCCGCAACCTGTTCAAACTGTGACGATCAAGAGGCCCGGCATCTATCAAGTCGACGTCTACGAGGCGGACCGAAGGCGGTTGCCGGCCGCCGACCCGTCGCGGTTAAACGACGGGCTCACCGGGTCATGGGATTTCGATGCCGATATAGGCCCGCGTTTGGGCAGCCGGCTGGAAGGAGACGCGCGGCTAGTCGATTCACCTTTTGGCCAAGCCGTGTCCCTCGACGGCGATAACGATTCCGTGGTGATCCCTCGGGCCGAGGTGACGAACGTCGGCGCCGGCGACTTTACCGTGTCAGCCTGGATCCACCCGGCCGAGCTCCGTGCAGCGGGCATCGTTGTGCTCGGAGCCTATGAGCAGCAGCCCGGCTGGCGCCTTGAAATGGCCGGAAACAAAGGCGCCCTGCGGATCTCGACACTCGGACCCGATGAAGAAAGCAACGGGGTTGTGATGTCCCCGCCAGCCGTCATTCGGGCCGATGCTTGGCAGCACGTCGCGGCGGTTGTTCGCCGCGGAGCCGGCGAAACGCTGCTCTACGTGAATGGCTACTCCGTCGCGATGGGCGAGATTGGCCCGGCGAATCTGGACAGCCCGAAGGCCGATCTCCATCTCGGCCGTGTTTCCTACTTCGAATTCTTTCGTGGCGAGTTGGGTGAAGTTCGGATCTACAACCGGGCCCTCGACGAAGCGGAAGTTCAAGCGCTCGTGCAACCTGGCCGGAAGCTTGTCGTGCCTCCTCCCGAAACGCCGCAAGAGGTGACGCTGACGCTGGGCGGCCGGCCATTTGAAGGAACGTTGCAGCAGCCCGCCTTCCTGGCGGTCAGGCTGGATGGGGAGCCGCTTCAAGTCGGCGTCCAGCACGCCGGCGTGAAGGATTTGGACCGGGTCGTTTTTACACCACTCGCCACCGATCACGAAGTCTCCCAACGATTTCTCGCTTTTGAAAAGCGCGTGCCGCGAGTCGGCGTGCATTTGGGGGTTCGGCGCGATTGCGGCAGTACGTTCGCTCCGGTCGGAGCGCCTCAAAACGTGGCCGATGGCAAGCTCACGAGCTTTGTCTTCGAAGGGGCCATCAGCGATTTTCCCAGTCCGGATGTCGAAAAGGACAACGTCAATTATCTCGCCGGCATTCGGGAAATCGCCGTGCATAGCGAGTACACCGACGGCCGGGACATGCCGCGGTTGCTGGTTCAGTCGGTGGAATTCGAGGGGCCGTTCTACGAAACCTGGCCACCGGAGTCGCATCGCGGTATCTTCATCGATTCCGAGAGTAAATTCGACGCGACGGCTTATGCCCGAGAAATCATTCGCGGCTTCGCGACCCGTGCCTACCGCCGCCCCATCACTGCCATGGAAGAGATCGCGCTGATGGCGGTGTTCCAGCAGTCACTGGACGCGAAAAGGGGTTTTCAGGGGAGTGTGAAGGACGCGCTGCAAGTCGCGCTGACGTCGCCGCAGTTCCTGTTTTTGGTCGAGAAGAGCACCACACCCGAAGCGGAACCACTCGACAACTACGAGCTGGCCTCGAAGCTTTCCTACTTCTTGTGGAACGGGCCGCCTGATGGCGCCACGCTGAAGTTCGCCGCCGCCGGCGAGCTGCGGAACCAATTGGATGCCGAAGTCGCGCGGATGATCGGCGATTCTCGTTTCGCCCGGTTCATCGGGGAATTCACGTCGCAATGGTTGAATCTCGAAAAATTCGATGTGCTTGAGCCGGACCGCGAACAGTTCCCGAAGCTCACGCGCGACACCCGCGCCCAACTGCGTCAGGAGCCGGCCGAGTTTCTTCACTACTTGATCCGGAACAACCTGCCCGTCGGGCAACTGATCGACTCGAAGTTCGTCGTCGCCAATGAAGTCGTCGCCAGCTACTACGATTTCGCCGGCATGACCGAGAGTGGTTTCGACTTTGTGCCCATCCGCCACGGCCGGCCCGAGCTAGGCGGCGTGCTCACTCAGGCGGCGCTGATGGCCGGCCTATCCGACGGCCGGGAATCGAACCCGGTAAAGCGCGGGGCATGGCTGGCGCGCAAAATCATCGCCGAGCCGCCAGATGATCCCCCTCCCACCGTACCGGACCTCTCGGCGGAGACCGAGGGGCTGTCGCTCAGAGAACGGCTCGAGCAGCATCGCAGCCTGCCCGGTTGTCTCCAGTGCCACACCAAGATCGACCCCTGGGGCGTGGCCCTGGAGGAATTCGATGCAGGCGGACGGCTCAAGCAGCAGCCCGCCGACGCACGATCCACGTTGCCCGACAGCACAGAGGTGTCGGGCGTAAATGATCTGAAGCGGTACCTCAGTCAAGATCGTGTCGACCAAGTTGCCTTCAGTTTCCTCAAGCATCTCGCGATCTACGCCAACGGTCGTAGCCTGACCTACAATGAACTTGAGTATCTGAAGCAAGACGGACTAAAATTGAAGGCTGACGGCTACCGTATGCAGGAGATGATCCGGTACGTGGTCAACAGCAAACTGTTCCTTGAGAAATAAGCAGATACGAAAAAGAGTACGTGGCAGAAACCTACGGGTCAGAAAGCAATGAAAACTAGCGTAAAGATCGATCGGCGCGCCTTCCTGCGGGGTATGGGGGGCGCTGCACTGGCCTTGCCGGTCCTCGACGCAATGGGAGCCGAAGTGACCGAGCAGGCGCTTCTGCGCGCTCTACACCGCGAACGGCATGTCGCTCCCGAGAACCGAGAACGGCCTTGACGAGTGGAGTTGGTTTCCCGCTGCCGAGAGCCACGGCGAATTCGTCTTCGGCAAGTCGACCGAGCCGCTGAGGCCATTCCGGAAACAGCTCAGCTTTATGGGTGGCCTGCAGCACCCGAGCGGTTCAAAAGCCGACCCGCATACGTGCTCCGATATGTGGCTCACCGGAGCCCCCCTGCACAATCCGAAGCCGGGTACCTACAACTCCGTTGCGCTGGATCAGGTCGTCGCCCTGCACACAAAACAGTACTGCCGGCAGCCTTCGCTGGTGCTCTCGATCGACGCCGGGACGGGATTCCTTTCTCGGACGGGCACGATCTCCTATAGCCTCGAAGGCCGGCCGATTCCCGCGGAAAACAACCCGCGCCGCGTGTTTAACCGCCTGTTTCGCGGTGATCGCGCCTCGCTCCAATCGCAACGCGAAAACCTGCAACGCCGCATCAAATTGGTGGACGCGGTGGTGGAGAGTGCGCGTTCCCTCGATCAGCAGCTTGGCAAGTCCGACCGGGAGCGCATGGATCAGTACTTGACCTCTCTCGATGAAGTGGAATCGCGCTTGATCGCATCGGAGCAGTGGATCGACATCCCGCTGAAAGAGCAGGACTATTCGCATTTGAATCTCGATGCAACGTCTGAGGGAGAGCCTGCCGAGTATTACCGCACGATGTTTGACTTGATCGCGCTGGCATTTGATGCCGACATCACGCGCTCCGTTGCGTTCATGCTCAACCGGGAAGACGGCATGGGCATCAGCGACACGTTCCCGCTCAAACTCGGACTGTCAAAGACGCACCACAACCTTTCGCATGCGACCGACAAAGACGGACAGCTTGGGTTTGCCAAGTACGACCTGTTCTTGAGCCAGCAGCTAGCTCACTTCTTCAACAGAATGAATGGCTATCAAGACCGCAACGGCAGCGTGCTCGACAACACCATCGTGCTCTACGGGAGCGGCGCCAGTACGACGCACACCCCCGTCAACCTGCCCACTCTGCTCGCCGGCGGAGCCAACATGGGCCTGAACCATGGAACCTATTGGCGGAATGGCGTGACCCGCATGTCGAATATGTACCTCAGCATTCTGCGATCCATGGGTATCGAACAGGATTCGTTCGCCGACAGCACCACCACACTAAGCGGGTCGATTTTCAACCGCGTCTAAACCCAATGGCGTCGACTGCGCCTCCCCCAGGCCCGGCGCCCCTCAGCCGCACCGTAAGGAAGCGGACTACGCCCAAGCGCTCGGCCGCCCTGAGCCGCCCGCCCTCAATGCGAATGACAGACCAAACCAATCTCCGCACTTTCACGCGAAATGTGAACCCTCTGAGTGAAGTCCGTGTCAACGAAAAACTGTTACATTTTCAAAACTCCTGCAGCCGTTCACGGATAATTCATAAAGGTGGGTATCCGGTTGACTCAGGTAGCCCCAAGATGTAGTATGCCGGCAGATGGAAGATTACCCTCAGAACCTGACAGAGTTCGAGGCCCGTTTTAGCAGTGAGGAAGCCTGCCGGGAGTATCTGTTCCGGCGGCGCTGGCCGGACGGTTTCCGCTGTCCGGGTTGCGGTTGTGGAAAGTCGTGGCCTTTGCGAAAAGTGCTGCTGCAGTGCGCTGCGTGTGGGCGCCAAACCTCGGTGACCGCCGGGACCATCTTTCAGGACACGCGCAGCCCTTTGCCGTTGTGGTTTCGTGCGATGTGGTGGGTCACCACCCAAAAGACCGGAGCCAGCGCTTTGGGACTGCAAAGAGTGTTGGGGCTCAACAGGTACGAAACGGCTTGGACCTGGCTGCACAAAATGCGGCGCGCGATGGTGCGGCCGGGACGGGATTTGCTCGCCGGGACGGTGGAAGTCGATGAAAGCTACTGGGGCGGGCTCGAAGAGGGCCTGCGGGGCCGAAACCTGAAAAACAAAGCATTGATCGCAGTGGCCGCTCAAGAGGATGGGCGGGGTATCGGCCGGATTCGCATGAAGAGAATCGAGGATGCCTCGGGCGAGAGCCTGTTGCCTTTCGTGGAGGAGTGCATCGAGCCGGGCAGCGTGGTGCATACCGACGGCTGGCCCGGTTACTCCGGGTTGAAAAAGGAAGGCTACGTCCATCAGGTCACAGTTGTCAGCAGGCAGGAGCAGTCCGCGTCGGAATTGATGCCCCGCGTCCACCGCGTGATGTCACTGCTCAAGCGCTGGCTGCTGGCCACCCATCAGGGCGCCGTGAGCCACAAACATCTGGACTACTACCTGGACGAGTTCACCTTCCGTTTCAACCGCCGCAAATCCAAAAGCCGCGGCAAACTCTTCTATCGGCTCGTCCAGCAGGCGGTAGCCGTGGATCCCGCGACTTACAAGATGATTGTTCACCCGGTTACAGAACCCAAGAAAATCCCCAAACCACAAGATATTGGGGCTACCTGAGTCAACCGGATACCCATCTTCATAAAAATAGTGTCAATAGAACCAACGCGTTAGCGACCGAGCCCCCAGTTCACCCCCAGCCGGTCTGATAGCGTAAATATGCGGGGCAGGAATCTCGGAACCCCGAAGGCCGGACAAATACTAAAGGGGGCGAGCGATGAAACACTGGTGTCAGTACGCAAGAGTCGTCAACTATCTGGAACGCCTCGAAGCGGCCCAGCGGCAAAATACCCCAACCGCGCCTATCTTGTCTGGAGGGACGACGACGGCCCTTGGATGGTCGCCGGCCCGGACATCGACTGGTTCCGAGGCGACGGCCCTCCGCCCGACATCGAAGGCCTAATCGTTTCCAGAGCCGTGCGCGTAAGGAAGCGGTTACCCCCCAACGCCCTATCCACCCGAGCGAAACTCAACAGAGCCCCGAACGCAAGAGAGGGGTCAGCAACTATCCAACCCAACAAAAACAAAGTCTCCGAAACTTCAGCCAAGCGGTCATGCCGCGCGAATCAATCCAACGGCAAGATAACTCGCGTTATGTCAGGTAAACCTTCATGCGCCGCCGCCCGGCTCAAACGGGCGGCTTATAAGAGCGCCGCTTCACCGGCCAGAAAAGCGAACAAAGGGCGTACCGTTTTTCTGAAATCCGCTCAAATCCGCTCAAATCCGCTCGCTGTTCCCGGAGAAACAACAGAGCCGCGGGCGCCAGCCTGCGGTCAAGACCCCTGATCGCCGCCCATTGACGGGCTAGCGGCTTTTGGAGCCGAGACGCTTTAGCAGGATGTTCCGAAACTCGATGGTCATGGGCGGCCCGCTGTGAAGCTGGAGCCCGATGACGCCGCGCTCAATCCATTGGGTGTCCTCATAGTCGACGACCTCGGACGCCCGCTTGCCGTTGATCGAGAAATACATGCGACGCCCGCTTACGACGACGTGGACATCGTTCCAGTCTCGCCGGCGAACGTTGCTGGAGGTCAAGGCTCCTTCGATCATGGTGAACTGTTTCGCTCCGTGGTTGTCGATGACCACACGGCTGCCGCGGGCGACGAGGTAGTCGCCCCGTGCCGCTCCGTGAAAATCCCATGACCCAAGCACCCGCGGGCCTATCCCAACGTGACCGAAGTCAGCGTGATAGCCCTTCACGCGATGCGTAGACGACTCGCCCAGGAGGCCACGGATGTGAATGCCTGAGTTCCCGTCGGTCCGCAACCGGTAGCTGAGTTTCAGTTCGAAATCACTAAGGTCGTCTTTCCAGATGAGATCCGACCCCTTACCGTCGCTGCTTCCAACCAGAAGCCCGTCGCGTACCGGCCAGGCCGTCTGTCGCTCCGGCGGGATGACACGCCAGCCGTCGATGGTCTCGCCATCGAAAATGGGAGTAAAGGCAGCGTCGGCTGCCACTGCCGTTTGAAGGCTGAAACAAGAAATCAATAGTGCGGCAACGGTCCTCAACCTGTCGAGCTTCATTTAGGGCCCCTACTCTGACCTCGAGCGACGGGCGTTCAAGCCATATTGCAAGAGGGTGACCTGTGCTTTTAGGTTGGCTACACCGGCGGTATAGCGCATGTCGCTCACCGCAAATTGAATGGCGTCTTCAAGCCAATCGTGAGCGCTGCCGTCGGCGTCGTGCGAAGCGACCGTGACAGTATACTCGCCCGGGCAGAGGTCGCAGTTGAAACGAAAGTTTAGCTCTATTTCGTCACCGCCAACACAGGGACCCAGGATGACTTTTTCCAGCTCAGTGTTCGTTCCATAAACCGTTACGCCGATCCGGCTCCGAACCAAGATACCAACAACTGGATCGCTGACCGCCTCCCTAAAACGGAGTTGAACTTGGATAGCAACTTGCTCCCCGCTTTGAACCAGAGTTGTCGACTCGCTTGCGGAGTTTAGAATTTGTAAAGCGACGATTTCAGCTCGCTGGTCACCGTGGCGCGCGGAGGGCGCCAGATCAGCGGCGGAGGGCGAACGCCTCAGTAAGTCCTGAACGAGGTGTCGATAATTCTGGAGCACCAGACGGGGATCGCCTCGCTCGATCACTCGCCCCCGGTCAAGCACGACGACCTCGTCGCAATGGCGTTCCAGGAGTGTAAGGTCGTGCGAGGCCAGCAGAATGATCGCGCCCTTTCTCCGCAATTGGTGAAAAGCCGCCAGGGCTTTGGATTGGTATGCCGGGTCGGTGAGGGCGAACGATTCGCCGACAATAAGCAGGCTGGGATCTTGTTCCAAAGCTGAATCGATTGAGGCTCGAACCTCGCTCGGGCTGCCGGAGCGAAAGCTATCCCCTGCAGCCGCCCAACTTGTGGGTCCGCGGACCTCGCCGATGTCGGCCTTGATCAGGCCCGCGGCAAGCTCGAGAAGCAGCGACTTACCGGCCCCGTTTGGCCCGGTAAGACCGACGATGATCCCGTCCGTGAAAGACAGCTTGATCTCGAGGTGTAGATCACCTTGCCGGTACTGTACATCGCGAAATTCAAGTGGCATGGATGGTGAGGATTCCACATTCTACCGCAGGGGTCAAGAGTTGTTATTGATACGAAATGCGCTTGCGATTTCTCCTCGCCGCTTTGCGCCCCTTGATCCGCGAGGCCATATGCGCGAGAATTTGGCTTTCGTGCGGGTGGGAGGAATCTGGTGGCAGCAGCAGAAAGTTACGTGGCTTTTGACCTGGGCGCGGAGAGTGGCCGCGCGATTCTGGGAACGCTGAAAGACGACCGCTTGCGTTTAGAGGAGCTGCATCGCTTTTCGAACTCTGGCGTTCGTGTGTTGGGCAGCTTGCATTGGGATCCGTTGCGGCTGTTCGATGAAATGAAGGTGGGCCTGCGAGCGGCCGCTGCCCACATGCCTGTCTCGCTCGGGGTCGACACTTGGGGTGTGGACTATGCCCTGCTTGACCGCAACGGTGTGCTGGTCGGCAATCCCTATCACTACCGCGATTCGCGCACGAACGGAGTGATGGAACGGGTGATGGAAATCGTCCCTCGGGAGGAGATCTTTGAACACACCGGGCTGCAGTTCATGCAGCTCAACACTCTGTTTCAGCTCTACACGATGAGAGGGTCGCCCGCGCTGGAGGCGGCACATACGTTTCTGATGATGCCGGACCTTTTCAATTACTGGTTCAGCGGGGTCAAGGCTTGCGAGTTCAGCGATGCGTCGACGACGCAGTTTCATGATCCGCGCAAGAAGGATTGGGCGACTGAGCTACTCTCCAAGTTAGGGCTGCCAGTGGATATTTTTCCCGGGTTGATTCAGCCTGGCACAAAGGTTGGTGGTCTGGTTCAAAGTGTTGCCGAGGATTGTGGTGTTGGGGCGATGTCGGTCGTGGCTCCGGCCTCGCACGACACCGGATCGGCCGTGGCGGCCGTTCCCGCAAGCCAGGGTGACTGGGCTTTCTTGAGTTCCGGGACCTGGTCGCTGCTGGGCGCGGAAACGCAGCAGCCATTTGTTACGCGGACAGTGCTGGATCGCAATTTTACCAACGAAGGCGGTGTTTGGGGTACTACTCGTTTACTCAAAAACATTTGCGGACTGTGGCTGCTCGAAGAATGCCGGCGTGAATGGGCGCTCCAAGGAACCGAAACTACCTACGGCAAATTGGTTGCCGCAGCGGAAGAAACGGTGGCCTTTCGGTCGGTCATCAACGTAAACGATCCTGGATTTGTCACGCCACGGGGCATGACTCAACGGATTGCCGATCACTGCGTTGCGTCGGGCCAGCCCGCGCCAGAGACGCTCGGTCAGTTCGCTCGCTGTATCTTTGAGAGCCTGGCATTGATGTACCGCTTGGTGGTTGACGACTTGGAGGCAATCACTGGACATCGAGCGCAAACGCTTCATGTTGTCGGCGGGGGCTCGAAGAACGAAGTGCTCTGCCAGTACACAGCGGATGCGGTTGGCGTGCCGGTCGTGGCGGGCCCGGTCGAAGCAACGACGATTGGAAACGTCCTTTTGCAGGCGATGGCGATGGGCCGTATCTCGACTGGTGTCGAAGCACGCGAGGTTGTGCGGCGGTCGTTTGATTCCAAGATTTACGAGCCACGCTTGAGAACATCAGGGTGGGAAGAAGCGGCACAGAGACTGCGAGAGGCAGCTCGTGGAGCTTGATCACGCCCGCGCAGTTCGTTCGCTATCCTTTCTCCGGCCTTGTCGAGCTGATCTATAATTGCGACTGTGGTTGGAGCAAGGGCGATCGACTCGGCCTGGCGCCAGGCAGTCGCTGATTCCGGCGCGGCAACATCAGCGAATCCAGTCCACCTATTCTGACAACATTTTGAATCTCGAACTCGAAATCTTCCGCAACCTCTTCGTCTCGATCGCCGAAGAAATGGGGATCGTGCTGCGACGGACGTCCTTTTCGCCAAATATCAAAGAGCGGCGCGACTACTCCTGCGCGGTCTATGACGAGCACGCCGAGACGATCGCGATGGGTGATCACATGCCGGCGCACTTGGGCGCGATGCCCTATTCCGTGACGGAGGCACTGAAGGCTCACTCGCTCGATCCAGGCGACTTGGTGCTCCTCAACGACCCGTTTCGAGGTGGCACTCATCTGCCAGATATCACCTCGGTCTCGGCTGTTTTCGCCGAGAATCAATCGCGTCCGGCCTATTACCTGGCGACGCGAGCCCATCACTCCGATGTCGGGGGGATGATGCCGGGCTCGATGCCGCTCGCAACCGAGATCTTCCAGGAAGGGCTGCGCATTCCGCCCGTCAAGCTGATCCGCAACAACGAGATGAACGAGGACATTCTGGAGCTGATTCTCGCCAACGTCCGCACGCCTCAGGAGCGCCGCGGCGATCTTGGCGCGCAGATTGCCGCTCATCGCGTGGGCGAGCGCCGCCTGCTGGATGCGTCGAGTAAGTATGGCGCAGAAGCAATCGCGATGCAGATGGCCGAGCTGAAAGACTACTCCGAGCGAATGATGAGTGCGCGGATCGGCGAGATCCCTGATGGCGACTACGAGTTCGAAGACTTTCTTGACAACGACGGTTTCTCGGCCGACCCGATTCGCATCCACTGTCGGCTCACGGTCAGTGGCGGGGAGGCGACGGTAGATTACAGCGGCTCAGCTCCTCAAGTACGCGGCGGTGTCAATGCCAATCTCCCAGTCACCACGGCCTCGACTATGTTCTGTTTCCGGTGCCTCATCGAGGACGACATACCTTTCAACGCGGGCATGATGCGTCCGGTCGAAATCGTGACTCGGTTGGGTTCGGTTGTCGACGCGCGGATGCCGGCAAGCGTAGCGGGAGGCAACGTCGAAACGTCGCAGCGCATAGCCGATGTATTGCTCGGTGCCCTGCAGAAAGCGCTGCCCGGTCAAATTCCGGCAGCCAGTTCGGGGACAATGAACAACTTAACCTTGGGCGGGACAGACCCACGGTCGGGCAGGCCTTTCGCCTACTACGAAACGATCGCAGGCGCAATGGGGGCGCGTCCAGACGCCGATGGCGTCGACGCAACCCATACAAACATGACGAATAGCCTCAATACACCGGTCGAAGCGATGGAGCATCTGTTGCCGTTACGGATGCGACGCTACGCTGTCCGCCGCGGCTCGGGCGGCGAGGGAATCCACCGTGGCGGTGATGGAGTCATTCGTGAATTCGAGTTGCTGACCGACACCGATATTGCTATTCTCTCGGAGCGCCGTGAGCGGGGCCCCTATGGTCTTGAAGGAGGTGAGTCCGGCGATCCGGGACGCAACCTCCTGAATGGTCGGCTGATTTCCGGCAAAGGCCATTCCCGGGCGAAGCTTGGCGACACGTTGAGCATCGAGACTCCCGGGGCAGGCGGCTACGGCAAAAAGGCGTCCGCTTGATAGGTCTTGCTGTCGCTCCGCGCAAAGCGGGCCCTGTGACTAAGATGGTCCGGGTTGAATCCAAGACGGAGCGTTATCACGCAAGCCTCTCTTCTAGATTGATCCATGTGTTGCAGAGCGTGACACACAAATGTCGTTGAGCCGTTCTTCTTTCTAGTCATAAGTAGTTTTCCCAATGGAGGGCGGTACTTACGGGAGTATGTTGGTCATGGAACGTCTGTTGGCTGGGAGTAGCGGATACTGCTGCCTTGTCAAGGCGTGTGTTCCAACGTGAGCAGAGAAATACACTCCTCTTTCCTCAACCCAAACAAGGGCCTCTCTCAGCCCTTGCCTTTTTTCTAGCTCTGATAGCCATTGTGGCTGGGTCTTGCGTTCGGTCGCCTGGCCATGAGCCAGATTAAAGTTTAATTCGGCGATTTCTGGTTATCCACTTTACTCTAGTTGGTGGGCTGGGGCTTGGTGATAATGTCTCGATAGGTCAAGGCCTTACGGAGAACCAACTGTTCGACGAGTCGGTGGAAGATCTTGCCTACGTGGCGGGACTTTCGACGGTTGAAGCGAAAGGTGAATTCATCGAGGTAGCCTTGCAGATGCACTTTACTCACCTTCCCTTGGTGCGTCGCTACCAACCAGCGCTTGAGCAGCGAGGCAACCAGGTGGACATGCGCGAATTCCTCGGCGGCTATCTGCGAGTCTCCCGCTGTGTGGGTGACCCGATAGCGATAGCCGGCTTTCTTCAAGCCCCGGTAACCCCTCCAGCCGTCGCTATGGACCAGACTGCCTGACGCCACACAGTCGGTCACAAAACCCACCAGACTCGGTCCCGATGCGTCGGGGGACATGACGCAGACGAATTCGCCCCATTTTGCGGCCCTGCAGTTCCACCGCAACCACAACCAAGGCTTTGCCCACCAGCTCTCGCCCGCGAACGTGCTTCTCCTTGCCGCCCAAGTAAGTCTCGTCGACTTCGACACTTCCGTCCAGCCGTTCCCGACCCAGCCGAACCATCCGCCTGCCGCAACTTCTGCAACATCAGCCAGGCGGTCTGATAGCTGCCCAGACCGAGTTCACGCTGCAAACCCTTGGCGCTCAGCCCTGTTTTCTGAGTGCAGGCCAGCCACATGGCCAGAAACCAACTCCGCAGCGGCACCCGCGAGTTGTGCAGGATGGTTCCCGCCGTGGGAGAGGTCTGGCGTCGGCACCCGCTACAGCACATCGTGCCTCGTCGGGTCGTCCAACCCTTCGTGGCCGAGCAGTTCGGACAAACGAACCCCGCTGGCCAGCGGACACCGAGCAGATACTCGCAGCAAGCTTGCTCGCTGGCAAACCGTTCAGTGAACTCCACCAGATGTTTTGGAAAATCGTCGCTCAACAGACTCGGTCTTCGCCGCCAACAGCGCGAGTCCAAGGATAGCTTGATTCATCACTAGAGTAAAGTGGATAACCAGATTCGGCGATTAACTTGCGCCTCGACCGGCCACTACCCTCGGAATCGTCTGGAGGATGATCTTCAGATCGAGCCAAAGAGACCAACTGTCAATGTATTCGAGATCCAGCCTCATCCAGGTGTCGAATCCGATTGCATCTCGCCCCTTGATCGCCCAAAGGCAGGTTAGACCCGGGCGCATACGCAGCCTGCGTCTCTGCCATGTCTCGTATAGATCAATTTCAGAAGGAACCGCCGGCCTCGGGCCGACCAGTGACATGTCGCCACGGAGGACGTTCCAGAGCTGTGGCCACTCGTCTATCGAGAAGCGCCGCAAGTAGCGACCAATCGCAGTCAGGCGAGGGTCGTTTGAGATCTTGAAGACGGGTCCGTCCTTTTCGTTGAGGTGCTCGAGGTCAGTCCTCAGAGCTTCGGCGTTCTCGACCATGGACCGGAACTTGTAGAAGGCGAAGCGTCGGCCGTTGAGTCCGCAGCGCTCTTGCCGAAAAATGACTGGTCCGGTGGAGGTGAGCCGCACTAGCGCCGCCAATACACTCATCGGAATAGCCAGCACCAGGAGTGCCGCGCCGGAAGCCAACACGTCGATAATTCTCTTCACGAACAGGCGCAGCTCATCGTGCGGCGTCGTCGAGAACGTAAGCAAAGGAATGTCTCCGAACGCTTCCAAGTAAAGCCGG
The DNA here is from genome assembly GCA_965224215.1 of Bryobacterales bacterium. GTDB lineage: Bacteria > Acidobacteriota > Terriglobia > Bryobacterales > UBA6623 > CBDCYS01. Next base: position 222,731 of record CBDCYS010000008.1, read on the forward strand.
CTGTTCACATGCGGGAACAGATCCATCACAACCCGAGTCTTGACGCCCTCTTCGTCGCAAAGCAGAAAGATTTCCTCTAGCCCGGCGAGATCTCCTCCCTTCACGGTAAAGATAATCTCGTCAATCACTTGCCTCCGCAGCATCGCAGGCAGCTCCGACAGCGCCTTCACCGGGTACACTCCGCTGAGCCTGATCTGCCGATCAGCCGAACATGACGGATCGACGAACGCCAGCAACCTTGTCCCGTAGTCGCTCGCCTGTTCGAGGCGCCGACCCATCTCGATCGCCCGCTCTCCCGATCCAACTACGATGTAGAACACCTCCGCGCCAAACTGCCGCCGGATATAGCCGCGCACGCGCCCGGCAAGTAGGCGGTAAAGCAGTAACATCGCCAGACTGTAGGCGGCGAACAACCCTATAAAAGCACGGCTCAGATCGAGCCGCAGGAGAAACTGAAAGGTGACCAATCCGATCGTGCCAAATAGGACCTGGAGAAACGTGTCGTAGACCGCCGCTCGGCTATCTTGCCCGTAAAATCGGCGGTACGCCCCGATCCAGCTTCCGATCCCGACCCAAAACAGAAGCGTGGCACCCAGTAGTAGTGCCTTCATCGGAGCAATGATGAAAAAGACTCGATCGAGAGGCAGTGCAAGCCGTGTCTGATAAGCGGCCTCAAACGCGCAGAGGGTCAGGAGGACATCGGCGACCGCGAACAGGATCGCGGCCTTTTGTTTGTGGCGATCGAACACGACTTACGAGTTTCTTATTCTGTGGCGAGTCAAGGAGAAGTCCCTTGAAATCAGAATTAGAGGATATCAAAGGCATGAGCCTTCCAGTCGGCCCGTCATGAAGATCGCGTCTACCAGGGACCACGCGGCAATATAGGCGAGGCCTTAGCACAACAAGTCGCAGTCTCGGGCGTTGAGTCCAATCGTGCGAATCCAGTTGGAGTTTCGATAGGCCCGGTTTCTTGTCCACGCGTTTGTCCTGGCGGTACTCGAAGGCCTGTTCCTTCGTGAGCCGTGAACCGTGAGTCGTTAGAGTAGCGCCTGCATCCGGCTCCTACCCGGTCGTGAAAACCTCAAGATCGCCGAAGTGGGTGGTCGACCTCTGCAATTCCTTCCGGCTTCGACCGATAGAGATATAGGGGACACTCTCGAACTGATGGCAAGTCAAGTAACGAATCAGGCAGGCTTTACAGTGGTCGAAGGCGGTCGAATACCGCTCTCTACGCGGCAGCGGCATGCAATTTCTCTGTTCGCCGACGTGCTGCGGGGTCTCACCGACGAGCAGGTCAACTCACTTGTTGAGCTGATCGACGAGTTCCGAAATGATGGCTATTTGGAGCGGGTTCAGTCGCACGAAATTCCGACGGTCAAGATCCTGGCCGAAGTGATCAATGGCTGGGAATTGGAGGGGAACTACGAGTTTGCACAGGCTTGGGCAAGCACGCTCGTGGCGCGGCAAGATGGCTTTGACTGGTCCGACTGTACGCCGTGGGAAAAGGCGGAACATCGCAAGAGGGTCGGGTCGGAGTTGCAGCGGCGGGGCGTGCCGCGGTCAGGCTGAATAGGCGTCCTGACTGGTTCGCGGGGAGCGTTTAGACTAAGGTGAGCCTCCGTGAAAACGTGCGGAACGGGTATCGTATTTGGCATAGTCTTAAGTGCCTCGAATAGTGTCCGCGTTGTTTCTGGGTGCCTCCGGAGCTTGGCTGGGAGGCACCACGGGTCAGCGATCGATACGATCAGCTGACGCGAAGCGCATCTGGGTCTGATCGATCAAGCGCTGCCACACGTCAGACACATTGGGATCGAATACAGTTGACGCATCGGCCGGAAAAACATGCCAAGCTCCTTGTTCCATCTCGTCTACGAGTTGGCCTGGCCCCCAGCCAGAGTGCCCGGAGTAGACACGAAAACGGTTACTATCGGCTTCTGAGAGCATTGTTTCCAGCATGGTGCGATTGGAGCTCACGTACAACCCATCCAGCACAAGTGTCGCGTTCTCAGGTGGTTGGTCGGCACGGATCAGCAACATAATGCCGCGGCGTGCGACAGGACCGCCGACATAAATCGTGTCCGAACGGTCCTTGAGTCCGTTTGTTTCGGGCAGCACGGCGGCCAGCCGTACATCCGTCGCACGATTGATGATCAGCCCGACGACCCCTTGGTCGCTGTAGTCAGTCAACAGGACGACGGTTTTGGCGAAGCCTGGATCCCGCAGGCCGGGACTAGCGACGAGAAACTTCCCCGCCGACAGTTTTCGTTCGGGTCCATGTTGGACGCGCTTGGCGGACGAATCCGCGGCGGCGACACGATGGAACTGTTCTGCCGAAGATGGCTGGGTGCCCGCCTGAAAAACTGTGCAAAGCACCGTTGATGCGGCGGCGACTCCGATCGGCATCAGGTACCGGTCCCTGATCGCTCGATCCCAACGGTAGACTGCTGGTATGGAAAGCCGCATCATCTCACATTCATTCCGCCTGGGAATCGTAACCGATTGACGCTACCGTACGCAATCAAACGTTCTCTGTCGTGTCAAGGCCCAATAGAAATGTCCCCTTGTTTTTTATGTCGTAACCGCGCGCTTTTTCGACCGCAGCGACTTACGCCAGGGGTGGTCCGCCGACGGCTTTTGCCGCTGCCGAACCGCTCGTGGCTTCGGCTCCGGACGTGGCTTCGGCCGCGGCCGGGCGATCTCTTCAAAAGCTACCGCGCGGCCTTCGTAGATCACTTGCAGTTCGCCCTCGCGCGCTTGCTGTACGGTCACTCTGGCGCCCGCGCCCGGGGCCTGATTGCGCTTCGGTTTCTCGAAGCGTACCACCCGATCGTTGGATACCACCCGCTCGGCCCCCAAACAGAACACCCACTTCAAGTCCAGACGCTTCGATAAGCGCCGATGAAAGTCGGCTCCCGCCGACAGCTCACAGGCGAACTTGGCGTTGTGCTCTGGAAGATACTGCTCGTCGAGAAAGCAGTTTGCCGCCTCGTAATCGGCATGCCTTGCAGTCGCATCTTCTTGATCAGGCGGTCTTGATGCGTGCCGTCATGTCGCTCCACGCGGCCCTTGGCTTGCGGCGACGAAGCGGCGATGATAGCAATTCCCAGCTTGGCGCACATGCGTCCGAGCTGCGTCGCTGCGTCACGGGCTCGATGCCTTCGATGGCTTCCCACGACGTCGGCTGGCGTAGGTAGACATTTTTCCAATCGCAATAGAGCGCCTTCGGAACGCCGTATTGACGCACCCAGGCTTCGAGCAAGTCCGCTGCTGCCCAAGTCGTTTCCTCGCTAGAGAAACGGCACAGCGCCACTCCGATCGCATCGTCGACGAAGTTCATCAGGCAACCTTGCAGCCCGCGTCCTTCGAGCCAGTCGTGGTGCGAACCGTCGACCTGGATCAGCTCGCCGAAGTGAGCTTTACGCTGCCGCCGCGAGCGATGCGGCTTGCGCTTGCGGCGGCGGCTCCACAGGCCGGCGGCGAGCATCCAACGCCGCAAGGTCCGCACCGATACTTGCAGATCGTGGTCCTTTCGCAAATGCTCGACCGCCAGAGTAGGCTCGAAGCGCTTGTGCGCCTCGCCGGAGTAGTTCTCGCGCCAGTTGCAGCACTCGCTTGCGAAGTTCCGCAGGCTTGGCGCGGTTCGATATGCGGCCCACATTGCCGTGCCGCAACGCTGGGGTTCCTCCCGCCGCGTAGCGTCTCCAGATCCGTTTGGTGTGGCGATAACTGATCTCGAGCAGCTGTGCCGCCTCACTCAGCTTCTACTCCTCGCTTCACCCGGCCCAGCACTTCGCCCCGTCTCAACTCTTTGTCGTTCATCCATGTCCTTTCCTATCTGGCTCCTCCTTCGGAGCCTTAATTTCTATCGCCCTCTCAAGGGGACATTATTATCATCGCCCTACAACATCAAACGTTCTCTGTTGATTGCCTGGAGCCGAAGCGACCCTTTCTGGCAAAGCGCCAAGGGACGTTACTCAAGCGCTTGGATGTTGGTGATCCACCCGACCCTCTTCCAGCGCAAGGGCCGCGAGACGGGTCACCGAGTCGATCAATCCGTTTACTGCACTCAACTGTTTCGCACCACAACGGCTTTGGTCAGCTTATGCCTGGCTGAATCCTGGCACTGCCGTAACAGATGTGGTCACCGGCAGGAAGGTATAGGATACAGGAAGGTATAGGATAGAGGGTAACGAAATATCTCGCCGAGCAGTCCAACTTGGTGGGGTGGATCATCACGCACCAATCCGGAACAAGGGGGACCTATGACTGGCCGAAACGCCTTCGCCAAAGCTTCACTCATCGTCCTACTGGGCCTGCTGCTTGGAGCTAGTTATCAGGCATTTTCCCAGAAGGCGGGCCCGTTGTCCGGGCGACCGCGTGGTGGGCCAGGGCCATCGACTGCTCCGCCAACTCAGCCGTCGGAATTGCCTCCAGTGGAAACCCGCAAGCGGCAGGCAGGCCCTGAGGCAGGCCAGCCGCTTTTTACGTCTGACACGAACATCGTTACAGTAGATGTAGCTGTCGTTGATAAGAACGGTAATTTCATCCCCAATATCCCGCAAGGGAACTTCCAGGTTGTCGAGGATGGAGTGCCGCAAAACATCCTTCAGTTCGGAAACAATTCAGATGCGCCGATGACGGTTGCGCTGGTGATCGAGTTTAGTAACTTGTATCAGCAGTACTGGTCGGAAAGCTGGTATCAGACGCTGACTGCCGCGCACGGTTTTGTGTCGACGCTCGACCCGGAGGATTGGGTTGCGGTGGTGGCGTATGATCTAAAACCCGAGATACTGAGTGACTTCACCCAAGATCGGCGCGAGACTCAGGCGGCTATGCAGCGCCTCCAAATCGCAGCCTTCTCGGAATCGAACCTATACGACGCCTTGACCGACACCATAACACGCATGAAGGACATTGAGGGCCGAAAGTCGATTGTTCTGATTGCATCTGGAGTCGATACCTTCAGTAAGCTAACCTTTGGCAAGGCGCGTCGCATCGTCCAGGACGGCGGGGTAACGGTCTATGCCGTCGGTCTGATGCAGGCCCTGAGGATGTACTATGACTCGCGAGGAGCCATGGGGCCAATCCAGCGCTTGGATTTCCTGCAGGCGGACAATCAGATGCGAACCTTCGCGAAAGAGACGGGCGGGATGTCGTTTTTCCCCCGATTTTACGGTGAGTTCCCGTCCATCTTCCAGGCGATCCACTACTCGATGCGCAACCAGTACTCGATGACCTACAGTCCGACGAACACCAAGCGTGACGGTCAGTGGCGCAAAATCCAGGTTCGACTTGTTGACCCCACCAACAACAAAGATCTAAGAATCGTCAACAAAAAGGGCAAGTCCATGAAGTATCAGATCATGGCTAAGAATGGCTACACGGCACCGAGAGAGGTCGAGTAAAGCCCGTCCATCGTTAATTTGCGTTACGAAAGGATAACGAGCTCTCCCATCAAGATTGCGGCGCCCCACAATCATAAGATTTCGGCGTACATGCAACGCTATTGACGATTTCTCCAGTCGATTATCGTCAGTGTCCAAACACAGGGCCGAGCGGTAGCCGGAGAGACCGGCGAAGCTCCGGTTCGGCGGGCGACACCAGATCGCTATACGAATCAGCCCTCAACGACGTTCTTGCCTTCTCGCTACATTCTTTTGTTCGGAGCGGATCCAGGTCGCACACAGCCTCGGATTTGGCCGGACCCCCTCAAGCCATACTGGACTCCACGATCTCGCTGAGCAACGACGATACCGAAACTTTGAAGAGGCCAAGTCGGTCTCGCCAAGGTTTTCATGCCTTCTTCCTGTAGGGCATATTTGCTGAGCAGTCGCCTGTTTTTCTCCGTTTCGACGATCTGCTATTCTCGTTCACGGATAAATTGTTTTTTTAATCCCTTATAAGTCAACAACCTTTTTCTGGTATTCCCAGAATTCCCCATATGGCTGTGGTAGCGTGAGTTCAGAGAAACAAGTCGTTGAGTTCGTTGTCGCCGGGGCCTGCTCAGCAATTCGAGCTAGGGTCCCGCTGACGAGAGTGGTTGACTACCGTAGGAGGACGGTGCCGGCATGAGATCGAATTACCAAGAAGTCGAAAAGGGAGTACCGGCGAGGAAACGGGGCCCCTATGGAAGCAATCGGCCAGCAATCGTTCGAAGATCTGAGAGACGCAGGCTATTCGTTGTTGCCCTCACAGGTTGTTTTCCACAACAGTACTGCACGATTTAAGGGGTTCTCTGGACCTGTCGGATCAGGGAAGAGTTACGCGCTGTGCCACGAGGCGATCAAATTGTCTTATCTAAATCCGGGAAGGACGGGAGTTATTGGAGCTCCCACCTATCCCATGCTACGGGATGCGACAATGACAACATTTTTTGAATTGTGTGAGCGGAGCAAGCTGCCATTCACGGTGAACAAGGCAACCAATACCGTGACAATGACCGACTGGCAGTCGCGTGTTTTGTTCCGGCCATTGGAGGAATATGAGAGGCTCCGTGGCTCCAACCTAGCATGGTTTGGCGTGGATGAGATGACCTACACGCAAGAGGGGGCCTGGATACGTTTGGAAGCGCGCCTCAGGGATCCAGAGGCGAAACGGTTGTGCGGTTTCGGCGTTTGGACTCCGAAGGGTTTTGACTGGGTTTACCGACGGTTTCGATCGGAGCCTGTCCAAGGCTACCAGTTGGTCGAGGCCGTGCCACGTGAAAACAAGTACCTACTGCGGGAAACACCGGACTACTATGACCGCCTCAAAGCGAGCTACGGAGACAACTTTTACCGACAAGAAGGACTTGGGGAGTACCTCAATCTCCAAGCGGGACAAGTCTATTATGCCTTCGAGCGGGCAGTCCACGTGGAACAGGTCGAGATCGATGCGAACGAGCCTCTTCTTTGGTCATGGGACTTCAACATTAATCCAATGAGCTCGGTGATCTGCCAAGAAAGAGAAGGAAGGGTTCACGTGATCGATGAAATTGTTCTTCCCACGTCTTCGACGCCTGAGGTTTGCGCCGAGTTCATTCGCAGGCATGGCGGTCATCGGGCCGGATTAAAGATCTATGGTGATGCGAGCGGAGGCAATACTCACACCGTAACGGGAACATCCGACTACGATTTGATCAGGGAGTTTCTTGCGAGAAAACAGGAACTCAGAGGTGTAGTGCTTGTTCCGCGTTCCAATCCAGCTGTGCGGAGTCGCATCAATGCGGTCAATGCATACCTTAGGAACGCGCGGGGCGACCAACGGCTTTCGGTAGGCAGCAAATGCCGCGAATTGATCAAGGCCCCTCGAACAGGTTTGTTACAAACCCGATAGCGGGCAGATCGACAAGGAACGTGACTCCCATCGCACCCATCTTTCGGACGCGCTTGGGTACCTGCTGTGGCAGCGGTCAAACGCATTGGGACGGGTCGGGGAACGCAGTAGGAGGCTGATCTGATGCGAGGAGCTGACGGGGGACTTGTGATCGAGCAATTGAATCGGGAACATCCAGAGTACCGCGATCGGAAAGAAATGTGGCAGCGGTATTGGGATTTCTACGTCGGTGGAGAGCAGCTTCGGAGGAACGCGAGTCACTACATGGTTCGCCGCCAGAAGGAACCCAACGATGTCTATGCCGAGCGTCTTTCGAGGGTGTTCCATGAGAACTATCTTGGGTCCTGTATCGACTGGTATTCCTCCGCGCTATTTCGCAGCTGTCCGGAGATGACGTTTCGTACAACCTGAATTATGCACAGATTCGGCGTAGCCATCGTCGATGGAGTTGTGGCGATAGCGGCACTCGTGTCAACTCAGTGATTTCTCAAGTCGTCTTTTCTGCTGTTTCCCTCCCCGTTTGAGCCGCCTCCTGATCCCGGCAGGGCAAAAGCGGGCTGGCAAGCGGCGTGTTCCCAGTACGTTGCGGCGAGTGCATGAAATTTTATGCATGGAGTGCCCCTCAGCTCAGCGCACCCTCCACCACCGGCGCCAAGCTCGATCCCGGCGGCCCCATCGCCCGCAGCCGTCGCATCAGCCGTTCAAACAGGCCCTTTTCCTGATAATGATCGCTGTAGCTGACACCCGTTCTGCCGGCGTGCCGCCAGATCTTGGCCGCCACGAACAGAAAACGCAGCCGCGCCGTCGCCAGGGTGGTGTGCCGCAGCGTCTCCACGCTGGCCTGGGCTTCGCGGTTGAACAGCAGCAGCCAGCAGTTGAGATTGTAGGCCAGCATGGCCAACTGAAAGTGATTGCGGTTCATGTCAAAGCGGCGCGAGGGATGGGCCGCCAGCCCGGCGTCGTTGTTGGCCTCCTTGATCAGGTTCTCGGCTCCGGCGCGCTGATTGTAAAACCACACCACCGCCGCGATCGGCTCGGCCAGATTGGTGACAAACACGCGGTAGGTGTAAGCGCTGGTGGCGAACAACTGGTATTGCTCGGCCGCGCCGGCCTTGGGCTCGTTTTCGTAACGCAGCGCCAGGAAACGGCAGGCCCGCGCCCAGCCTTGCGGTTGGTAGAGGAATTCGCATTCCGCGTCCGCGTCGGAGCGGGGGGAGGGTTTCCATTCTGCTTGCTGCAAGCGCTCGACCAGGCGCCGCGTTTTGCGCGCCACGATGACGAACTGACAAGCCGCCTTTTCATAGGCCTCCACCGCCTCCCAGCAATAAAAGCCGGAATCGGCCCGCGCCAGGATTTTCTTCACGCCGCCCGGCAAAGTCCGGAAAGCGCTCTCGAGGTGGGCGGCGATCTGTCGGCCCGTGGGCCGGTCGCCGTTGCGCAACCCGCCCATCAGGTATTCGCGCGTCTCGGCCAGGAAGGTCAGTATCGGCTGGTAGCTGCGCTTGCCCTTGTTCTTGGGGTTGTAGCTCTTGCGCCCGCCCATCTGGCGGCCGTAGAGGGTATGCACGGTGGTGTCGGTGTCCAGCGTCACCGTCTCCAACTTCACGTGGGCCGCGGTCCAGACTCGTTCCCGCAGCTGGCGCTGAATGGAAAGGATCTGCTTCGCCACGTTGAGGTGCAGCGAGGCCAGAAAGCGCCACAGCGTGGACTGCGGCGGCAGACGCGTCACTTGCAAGATGCCGGTCAGGATGGGGTCGCGAGCGATGAAGCGGAGTTGGTTGAGCCGCGCAAAGCCGACATAGAGGCCGAGCACGAGGGCCAGCACGAACTGGTAGGGGCTCATGGCTCGGGTGATCCGTTTGGTCGTGAGGGTTTCTTCCAGCAGCGCTTGGAAGCCGAGTTTTTCGAGCAGGGTGGCGACGGGCAGCAAGCCGCCGTAGGGAGTCAGATTCTTGCCACGGAAGTGATAGGGCGTGGCAGCCCCGATTTTATTGGGCCGCGGGGCCCTCGCGCCGGGGCCTTGTTTGACGGGCCTTCGGGAGCTATGCTGTTTTCGTTTGGTAACCATTTGGGTGACCTCCTTGGGGTTGACTGGCGAAGCTGAAATCTTTGCCAGCCTACCTTTTTACCCCATGTTTTCGGGGGTCCCCAAATGGTTCCTGGCGGCTCAGCCCTCACCAGGTGCACCGGCAGTGCATAATTCAGGTACAAAGGTGTCGAGGACTGAGGACTTCTATTCGGGTTTTCTTACAGACAGCGATCGTCGGGGAAGCTCTCTCGTTTCGAACATGCCGAAGGCCTTTATCGATGCACTAGTATTCCGGGAAGGGTATGTCCTGATCGATTTTCCTCGCATGGGCCAGCCAGTGAAGACACTCGCTGAAGAAGATGCCGCTGGCAAGTCGCGGGCTTATCTGGTGCGCTACTCACCACAGCAACTGATCAACTGGCGATTGGACAGCCACGGCGACTTCGAATGGGTCGTGTTAAAAACACAATCGACCTACCAGGAAAAGCTGGAAGATTCGGAGACGATCACGGAACAGCGTTGGCTGTACTTTGATCGAGAAAACTTCAAGACCTACTCTCGCAAAAAGCGAGAGTCGGGCCCTGGAACTGAAAACCCAGGAGCCACAGCTGGGGACGGCGTTGCACTTGTTGCCGAAGGGCGGCATGGGTTAGCCAATCTCCGCCGGGTGCCTCTCGTGAAGATGACCGTGACAGACGGGCTATGGCTGGCAAACAAAACCGCCCTGTTACAACAGGAGCACTTTAATAAGTCGAACGCTCTTTCGTGGGCTTTGCATATGGGGCTGTTCGCGATGCCTGTCATCTACTCCGATAGGGAATGGCAGCAGATTGTTGGAGAAGCCTACTACATCCAACTAGGGCCGAACGACCGATTCGGATGGACGGAACCAGAGGGGCACGTCTTCCAGATTGCCGCTGACAATCTCGATCGGCTAAAGAACGAGATCTATCGGGTCTGCTACATGATGAATCAGGCAGGCGGACGAGAGTCACGGAATTTGGGTCAATCGGGGGTCAGCAAGCAAAGGGACTTCGCGGTGACGCACGAGGTGCTTCGCAGTTACGGCAACACGGTTAAGGATTTTCTCCGCCAAGTATTGGATCTCATTCGCCTGGCGCGCCGCGATGAGGTTGAGATCGAAGTGGCGGGAATGGACAAGTTCGATATTCCGGATGATGGGTATCCGGTTGACTCAGGTAGCCCCAATATCTTGTGGTTTGGGGATTTTCTTGGGTTCTGTAACCGGGTGAACAATCATCTTGTAAGTCGCCGGATCCACGGCTACCGCCTGCTGGACGAGCCGATAGAAGAGTTTGCCGCGGCTTTTGGATTTGCGGCGGTTGAAACGGAAGGTGAACTCGTCCAGGTAGTAGTCCAGATGTTTGTGGCTCACGGCGCCCTGATGGGTGCCCAGCAGCCAGCGCTTGAGCAGTGACACCTGAATTATGCACAGATTCACTTTGCGAGTGTGGCTGCGTTCGTAGCGGGTTGGCGGTCGTCGTGAGGTGGTAGCTCGGCAACTGGTCTTTTGGCTTCTCCGTGTCCGGTTTCCCTTCCCGCCCAGAATCCGCGTCGTCAAAACCTCGCTCGGAAGTGACGTGTTTCCAGTGCGTTACGGCTAGTGCATAGCCAGGCTCTCAGATCAGCGCCCTCCCGACCACCGGCAGCAAGCCGCCGTAGGGAGTCGGCTTCCTGCCGCGGAAGTGGTAAGGCGTCGAAGCCCCGATTTTATTGGGCCGCGAGGCCGTCACGGCTGGGCCTTGTTGGACGGGCCTTTGGGAGCTATGCTGTTTTCGTCTGGTAACCATGTGGGTGACTTCCTTGGGGTTGGCTGGCGAAGCTGGAATCTTTGCCAGCCGACCTTTTTACCCCATGTTTTAGGGGGTCCCCAATGGTCCCTTGCGGCTCAGCCCTCCTCAGGTCCACGCCGCAGTGCATAATTCAGGTGACATCACGCGGTGGACGCGGGGCATCAATTCCGACGCGGACTGCTCCTGCCTGCTGACAACTGTGACCTGATGGACGTAACCTTCCTTTTTCAACCCGGAGTAACCGGGCCAGCCGTCGGTATGCACCACGCTGCCCGGCTCGATGCACTCCTCCACGAAAGGCAACAGGCTCTCGCCCGAGGCATCCTCGATTCTCTTCATGCGAATCCGGCCGATACCCCGCCCATCCTCTTGAGCGGCCACTGCGATCAATGCTTTGTTTTTCAGGTTTCGGCCCCGCAGGCCCTCTTCGAGCCCGCCCCAGTAGCTTTCATCGACTTCCACCGTCCCGGCCAGCAAATCCCGTCCCGGCCGCACCATCGCGCGCCGCATTTTGTGCAGCCAGGTCCAAGCCGTTTCGTACCTGTTGAGCCCCAACACTCTTTGAAGTCCCAAAGCGCTGGCTCCGGTTTTTTGGGTGGTGACCCACCACATCGCACGAAACCACAACGGCAAAGGGCTGCGCGTGTCCTGAAAGATGGTCCCGGCGGTCACCGAGGTTTGGCGCCCACACGCAGCGTACTGCAGCAGCACTTTTCGCAAAGGCCACGACTTTCCACAACCGCAACCCGGACAGCGGAAACCGTCCGGCCAGCGCAGCCGGAACAGATACTCCCGGCAGGCCTCCTCACTGCTAAAACGGGCCTCGAACTCTGTCAGGTTCTGAGGGTAATCTTCCATCTACCGGCATACTACATCTTGGGGCTACCTGAGTCAACCGGATACCCACCTTCCGGATTTTTCGGAAGAGCTTGCCAACGCGCAGGGGATACAGGCGCTAGGGCTTCGATCTCCCCGATTCGAGAAAGAGGTTCAGAAGCGGATCGCCCTCAAGTATCTCGAAAGCGCAAGTCAAGAGACTAAGAACGAGGTGGCACGAGAGATAGAAGCAAACTAAGCAACACATTCATCTTGACTGCATCGGCGCCGAACTGGGTCCTCTTTTGATATTAGGGACTTGGAACCGGCGCCATTTGTTTTGAGGAAGGAATTTGATGGGATTCAGAAGAAACATACAAGATCCGAAACTCTCCGGCGAAAGTCCGGATGAGCTAGACGCTCTGATGCGAAAAACGGTTCGCGAGTTTACGCGACAGACTTCCGAACAGGAGGATTCAGCCTTGACTGTGAAGCTTACCGATGAGCGGCGTCGCCGGGAATCACTTGAACGGCAACTAAACGACGTGCGAGAAGAGAGCCGCCGCAGCCGACAGCAAGCGGAACTCATGGATCGCCAATCCAAGATACGCGAATCGTTGCAGCGTCTTGGAGTTCGCAAGGCTGACCTCGCGCTGAAGCTCGTAAAGGATGACATCTTTCGAGCGGAGGACGGTGACCTCTACGGTGAGGTTGCCGGAAAGCAGATCACCTACCACCTGAATTATGCACAGATTCTCTTTGCGAGTGTGGCTGCGTTCGTAGCGGGTTGGCGGTCGTCGTGAGGTGGTAGCTCGGCAACTGGCCTTTTGGCTTCTCCGTGTCCGGTTTCCCTTCCCGCCCAGAATCCGCGTCGTCAAAACCTCGCTCGGAAGTGACGTGTTTCCAGTGCGTTACGGCTAGTGCATAGCCAGGCTCTCAGATCAGCGCCCTCCCGACCACCGGCAGCAAGCCGCCGTAGGGAGTCGGCTTCCTGCCGCGGAAGCGGTAAGGCGTCGAAGCCCCGATTTTATTGGGCCGCGAGGCCGTCACGGTTGGGCCTTGTTGGACGGGCCTTTGGGAGCTATGCTGTTTTCGTCTGGTAACCATGTGGGTGACCTCCTTGGGGTTGGCTGGCGAAGCTGGGATCTTTGCCAGCCTACCTTTTTACCCCATGTTTTCGGGGGTCCCAAATGGTCTCTTGTGGCTCAGCCCTCCTCAGGTCCACGCCGCAGTGCATAATTCAGGTACCACGAGTATCTCAGTCAGTTCGTAGCGGACAATCCCGAATTGTTGCCTCCTCGAATTGCGGGAGGGGCCGGGGCCGTTGGAGCTTCGGATGGCGAGATCTCGTCAGCAGGCTTCGATTTAGAGAGAATCCACCCGGGAATGAGCCAGGCAGATTCTGCTCATGCATGGAGGGAGGTTGCGCGCTTGACCGGGCATGGCTCGAGCAAGTGGTAACCAGTCGCAGAAAGGCGGGGCCCGAAAAGCCTCATTTGTTTAAGAGTGATAGGGAGGAGTTATATGGCAGCAATTACATCCGGGAACGTTGCACAAGCGATCGTGAAACTGGTGGCAGCCGATGCACTGCCCGCGTTAATGGGAAACCTGATTATGGGCAACCTGGGTAACCGCAATTACGAACCGGTCCTCGGTCAAGCCGGAGACACGGTCAATATTCCGATTGTTCCAAGCATGGTGGCCAACAACATCGCCGAAGGAGGGACGGTCACAACGCAGAATCCGAGCCTGGGCAACGCTCAGATTGTTCTCAACACACATGCAGAGGCGACATTCCAGATTCCGGATGTTACCAAAGTCTTGGCCGTGCCGGACCTTCTGCGGATCTACATGGAGCCCGCTGTCGTGGCGATTGCAGAGAAAATCGAAACTGATTTGTTCAATCTCTATGCCTCGCTGACGGCGAATCCAACATTGGGGACGCCGGGGACGTCTTTGACGGAAGCGGTGGTTGACTCGGCGGAAACCGCCCTATTTCAGGCAAAAGTGCCACAGAGTCAAACCCGATTTCTAGTCGTCGATCCTGATAGTTATTCGGCATTGCGACAGATTCCACGGTTTAGTGAGTTTCAAAGCGCCGGAGAGGCTGGCGTCAATGCTCTAATTCACGGGGCCGTGGGACGGCTAAAGGACTTTGTCGTTTTCCGTTCACAGTTTGTCGCGAAATCGGGTGGCGCCCCGGTTACGACGCATAACCTTGCTTTCGCTCGTGACGCGATCGGACTTGTAGTTCGGCGCCTACCTCAGCCTTTACCGGGCACCGGCGCTATCGCGGAACACGCGGAGCTTGGCAACTTTGGGATGCGGGTCGTGATGAGCTATCAACCGAGCACCCTGGCACAGCAGTTTACGGTTGACGTTCTTTACGGTGCGGCGGTCATCCGCAATGAGTTTGGCGTTCAGGTGGAATCCTAGGCGCGACAACCCGCCCCCGGTCTTCGGGGGCGGGTTAACCATCAACACGTGCAGGTAAAAAACCAATGGACCTAAAAGCGTTTTATCAACGAATCGGACAGACCGAACAGTCGATTAAGGATGAGTTTCCTTTCATCAGGAGTCTGCCGACCGAGGACGGCGGAAAGGCAGGCCGACTGGTGGAAGTATCTCGATCACTCGCGGCGCGAATGATTGTTGAAGGGACGGCCGAGCTAGCCAGTGCTAAAGAGTGTGTGGCCGCTCGGACGCGGGTCGAAGACGAGAGGAAACAAGAAGAGAACCGCCGGCGTGCGGCCCAGGTGCAATTCACAGTCCTCTCCGATACGGATCTGAAGGCCGTCCAGGAAGCGGCCCGTACTAGCCAGAAGGCATAATTATGGCGCTATTCACTGACCAGAGCGTGTCGGAGGTCGCAGACCTTGTTGCCTACGAAGCTAATCTACCCGAAGTTTCGAGTGCGGAGGGAATTGATCTAGAAACCAAAATACGACTGGCCCAAACGGAGGTTCGCACGCACCTGGAGGCGGCATCGACTCGGCCGGGGAACGTCTATCACGCGCGCGGGGCCGGGTGGCAGTCGACGGGTGGTGAAGCGAACTTGTCTAGATTTGAGCTTCAACAAGTCGTGGTGACTCCGCCGCTAAAGCTCTGGCACACGTTTCAAACGTTGGCGATCATTTACCGCGATGCATATAACCGCAAATTAAACGACAAGTACCTGCCGAAATGGAAGGAGTACAAAGAACTCGCGAATTGGGCGTCGGACTTGTTGTTTCAAACAGGGATTGGCATTACCAGTTGTCCGGTTGTGCGTCCGCAGGAACCGACCCTGGATTGGGTATCTTCGACACTTGCCAGTAAGGCGCTGTTCGTTCGGATTACTTGGGTAGGGACGAAAGGGATAGAGGGTTCCGGAAGTTTGGAACAAGCTATCGCCATACCTGTCGGCAACGGACTACGAGTAACGCCCCCTACCGCCCCTTCCGGGGTGAGCGGGTGGAATGTTTACGTTGGGGAGTCCAGCGGAGTGGCTATGCGGCAGGGAGTGGAGCCGCTTGATTTGGGAGCTGCCTGGGTCATGCCTGACATAGGGCTGACCGTGGGGGAGCTGATCCAGGATGGGCAACCACCGGAAGTTTTCAAGACAGTGCCGCGGTTTCTGCAACGCGGTTAGCGGTAGACGACGGGAGCGGGTGGCCGTTTTCGAGCCCCAGAGAAGGAGAAGCGAATTAACGTGACAAACCTGTGCTTAGATGCGTTGACTGGAGTGCGCGACTACCTGCTCGCTGGAGATGGGATCAACGCGGCGCTCGCGGAAATCGGGGGGAGAGATATGACTTTCCTCACGCCGTTGTCGGAGGAGAACACGCTGATCCAGAACGTCTCCGCGAAGATCGCGGACGAAAACGAGCTGACCACGTATCCAGCGGTCTACCTGTACTGCTCTCGGATGGACAACGAGCTGTTGGAGAAGTTCAGGAAGTTTTCTGGTCGCATATGGCTGGTAGCGGATGTGCGCGTCAGTCAAGAGCGTTTCATCAGCCTCGAAAGCCAAGTTGCCCGTTACGGGGAGGCTGTGACGGCGGTGCTTGGAAAACACTTGGGAAAGTGGACGGACAACTTGGCGTACAGCGGGGTCCACAAGGTGGAGTTCCATGGGGTAGAGCACGGTGGCCAGAACTTCATCCAGCGGGCCGAAATAGAGATCGAACTGCAAGCTCACGAATAGATGTGACCTCGTAGCAGCCTGGGTAACAAAGCGAGGGCAGACGCTTCAACCGAGAGGAACGAAAATGGCAAATTGTGTACTTTCTAATCAGAATCGTTTTTACGTCGAGCGCGAGCCGAGTTTCGGAAGCGTGCCATCGATAACGGCGGCAAACCGGATCTCCGCACTCAAACTGGGTATCCGGCAGCAGCTCGAACTGCGCCAACGGAGAGACAAAACGGGAGGGCGGACCTACGTGGGGGTTTCTCCGGGCGGTAGACGGACGACTGAATTCAGTCTGCAGACATACCTCATCGAGAATGCCGTGCCCAGCTCTCCTCCCGTATTTGGACCCATGGTGGAGGCCGCAATGGGAGGAGCAGCGGTCTCGTTTAACGGCGGCACAGCGGGGACTGGGTCGACGACGTCCCAAGTCGTTTTCAGCAGTAGCCACGGGCTTGCGAAAGGCCAGGGGATTGTTTTCAGCGGAGAGCTGCGGTTCGTCGACACGGTTGTCGATTCGACGACGGTTCAAACCAACGCACCGTTTTCAATCGCGCCTTCATCTGGTAATCCGCTCGATGGAACTGTGACTTATTCTCCCGCTGGAGAGTTGCCGAGTGTTTCAGTGTTTGACTACTGGGACCCCGCGGCGGCGGTCGATCGAATTCTGGTTGGCGGATCGTGCGGTCGATTCCAAGTCAAAATTAATGCCGACTATCACGAGCTTGAGTTCTCAGGTGAAGCGCAAGATGTCATCGATACAGAGTCATTCGCCTCGGGCCAGGGTGGTCTCGGCTCGTTTCCAGTAGAACCCACCCTAGTCGGCGATATAGCGGCACCTATTCCCGGCAACTTGGGCCAAGCCTGGTTAGGCACTCCTGCTAACAAGTTTCTAACGATCACGAGTGCCCTCGTAGATCTAGATAACAGCCTGGACTTGCGAAATCGAGAATTTGGGTCGGCGACGCCTCAGTGCATCGCCGCTGGGATACGGCGGGTCAATGCAAATTTCGAGCTTCTTGAGGCTGATGATGCGGCTACGCGAGGACTCTATGCATCTGCCCGCTCGGAAACGCCGATCGGTGTGATGTTTCAGCTCGGCGATGATTCCGGGCGGTTGATGGGAGTCTATATGCCCAATGTAGTGCCGGTAGTTCCCGAGTTTAACGACGAGGAACGAATTCTACAGTGGAGCTTCACCGGCTCCAGAGCGCAAGGGCAGGTGGATGACGAAATATTCGTAGCGTTTGGATGATATGCATGAAATACGAAAGCATTGTAACTATCGAAGCCGAAGAATGTTCGGGAGTCAAGTTTACTGTGAGACGTATGTCTTTCGGGCGACGCCTCGAGTTAGCGAGAAGCATCAGGGACAAGCTAGGCCGCCTAGAGTTCTTGTCGGCGGGTGAAAAAGGAACGGCTGACGAGGCAGAGGCGGCGTTTCTCGCTTGCGAGATTGACCGCCAATACGCGGAGTGGGGGTTGACATCGATCGAAGGACTGGAGATCGACGGAGAACCCGCGACACCGCAAAGTCTGCTAAACAGTGGCCCGGATTCGCTGGTTAGCGAGGTTTTGGAAGCGGTTTATCGAGAGGCTGGGCTCAACGGGGAAGAGCGAAAAAACTCCGAGTCGCATTCCACTTCCTCCAAGGAAAGCAGGCCGGGTGGAAATGCGACCAATGTCGCCGTTTAGGCCTGGAGAAAAAGAGAAGGTGTGGGTGGTTACCTCAGCAAGTTGGGCAGCCGTCGACGGTCTGGGTGAGCAAACTTCGCCTGCGGGGCGAAGGGCGACTTTCCCTTGAGGAGTGTCCTGTCAGCTACGTCAGCGGTGACAGCGTAGCGGCAGTGGAGGATTTTCTGGTGCATCAAGTACTAGGTGGCGGAACGGAACTGCTGGACTGGCCAGGTCGGCGCGTAGACGCATTCGCAGTTCTAGCGAACGAATTAAGAAAAATGGAGATGAACTCTAGTGACGAGTAGTAACTTCCAAGATCTATCTGAAGCTCAAAGGCAGACGGCAAAAGTCCTGCGGAGCTTGCTGGTTCAGTTGCGGCGCGACGCGGGTACGTCAAGCCCGGAAGGGGCCCGAACGCTAGCAGGCTTGGAACGCAACCGGACACGGACTGGTTCTGGGGTTCGGAGCGTTTCGTCGGCGGCAGATCTGGAACGAGTTCTTCGGCCTCTTATCGCCCGGACTACGAGAGCACCAGCCAGCGCGGGGTCCGCCAACGTGCTCCCCCAAACGAATCCCCTGTTGGGCGCACCATCAGAACTGCAGATACGAGCCGGGCGCGCTGTTAGTGGGAGCGAAGACTTTGCACAGGCGATCGACACGGCGACAAGGACGGCCCAGAACTTTGGGCGGCTCTTGAGTCAAAATACACACAAGCTCTGCTACAGAGCGGTCAAACGATCGGGGCGGGGCAAAGTTTGCTGACAGGGTTATCGTCTTCGGTAGGACGAAGTGGTCGGTTGTCAGGGGTATTGGGCAGCGGATTGGGACTTATTCCACTGGGACTCAGAATCGCCGGGCTCTTCCGCAAGAAAGGAGGAGAACCTCAGCCATTGTCGCCGTTTGAGTTGCCTCCGAGCTTGTCACTCGAAGTGGCCAACACGGATAACATTCTCGGGGGATTTCCGCGGTTCGCTCGGAAACCAGCAGGGGAGGTCAGGGTACTACGCCAGGAATCACCAGCGCCGCAGCCCCAGGTCACCGTGAATGTAAACGCAATGGACACGCAGTCCTTCCTTGATCGCTCGGAGGATATTGCTGGTGCCTTGCGAGACGCAATGCTGCACATGCACCCGATCAACGACGTAATCGGAGAGATGTGAGCGACGGTAATTGAAAAAGGAGACTCAAATTCGATGGGAGTACCACGTTACAAAGAAGTTCCGGAGCACTGGCGGTCGCCAATTGGCCCCTACAGGCAAGCTCCAGCAGAATTCGGAGGGGAGTGGTGGATGGTCAATCCGTTTACCACCGAGGAACCGTGGAGGAACCAAGCTGGCCCAACTGAGCAACTGCCGGATGGATTCCCTGAAATCTTCGGACCTCGTCCAAAGGTTTCGGATTATCTGGATACGCCCAAGCCGAGTGACTCCTTTCGATTGGCGAAGTTACTGTGGGAGCAGGAC
>CBDCYS010000009.1:0-24637 GCA_965224215.1 Bryobacterales bacterium
CGCTGATGGGGCTGTCATTCGTGGTCACGATGTTCATTGTGACCCCCCCGCCGGTCGATTTCTTGCGCGGCATGGTCCCGAGTGTTCCCAGTGAAGGCAACGCCGCGCTCCTGATTGCCGGGATGGTCGGAACCACCATGGCGGGAGTCTGCTTCGTGACGCGAAGCACGCTGGTCATCGAAAAAGGCTGGACAGCGAAAGACTTCCGGATTGAACACCGCGATTCCTTCGTGTCCGTAACCATGATGCTCGTCATTAACGTCGCCATCATGGCTTCGGCCGCTGGAACGATGTTTGTCCGCGGTCTGGAAGTCAACCACGCCGTTGACATGATCCAAGCGCTCGAGCCGCTGGCGGGCCAGCTCGCCGCGACGCTCTTCGTGGTGGGTATCATCTCGGCCGGCTTGTCGTCTCTGTTCCCAAACTATTTGCTGGGCCTGTGGCTGCTCTCTGACTTCTTCGACACGCCAAGGGATACGCGCCGCCCCGGCTACCGCGCGCTGGTGCTGGCCTGCGCCTCGGTCGGACTGGTGATTCCTCTGTTTGGCGGCAGTCCCGTGGCGATCATGATTGCTTCGCAAGCCCTCAGTCCTTTCATCATGCCCGTGATGACGATCCTGCTCGCGCTCCTGTTGAACAAGAAGGCAGCAATGGGGGAGTACGCCTCAGGAAAGCTGATGAACGCGGGTCTAGGGATAACGGTGCTGTTTACCGTCTATATGCTCTACACCGCGATCATCGGCTTCAGCGCAATGTAACCGGTCGGTGGCGCTTCATGTGGGCGCTCTCGTGCGCTGTGGTGTAGAGTTTCCCCCCCCGTTGTTGGCGCGATCACCAACCTTCACTTCGTACCAGAGGGATTTAGGACCCGGTGACAGTAGCGATTTTTGACACAGCACTGGCGCGGCCAACAGGCCTAACGATAAGATATTTGCCCGCCCGGATTCTTGAGCCGCGCAGCCCATTCCAAGCTTGCAATTGTTTGACGGTAACGCCGAAGCGGGACGCGATCACTTCGAGCGTGTCTCCGTTCCGAATCAAGTACCGATTGGTCCCGCCGGCGGAGGCACTGCCATTCGAGCCATGGATTGCAAGATACTTCCCGGCACGAATGCGGCTGCTCGCGAGCCCGTTCCAAGTTTTGAGGTCGGAAACGGTGACGCCAAGACGTTTCGCAATCGCAGCCAGCGTGTCTCCCTGCCGAATCTTGTAACGGGTGGAATCACGCTGCGGCGTTGTGCGAGGAGGATTCGCGGCGGCTCTCGAAGGGGTGCTGCTTGAGGATGCGGATGCAGTTCGCTCGGCCCGGCCCCGGGAACCCACGTTCAGATAGTCGCCGGCCGCAATGCGGCTGGTTCGAAGCCCATTGCGGGCCTTTAGATCAGATATCGTCGTTCCGAAGCGATTCGCGATCCGCTCCAGCGTGTCTCCCTTGCGAATCTTATAGCGGCTGGTCCCCGAGCCAGCCGGGCTCGGCGATGCCGAGGCAGCCCGGGTGACGCTGGGATTGCTGGTCGAAGCCGTTGCAGGCCTAACCGTCAGGTACTTGCCCGCGCCGATTCGGCTGCTCCGCAAGCCGTTGGCACGTTTCAACTCCCCAACCGTAGTGCCGAAACGGTCCGCGATACTAGAAAGATTATCTCCTCGACGGATTAGATACTGGCCGTTCGACGGAATCGGCACGGTGGCCCGGCGGCTCTGGGTTGGTGCGCTCGAGGCGCGGACCGTCCGTGGCTTCTGAGTCCGGCCGTCCGGTGACTGGACAACCAGATAGCGGCCAATTTGGAGCCTATTGCTGGCCAACCCATTCCAGGCTTTCAGTTGGGTCACAGTTGTTCCGAATCGCCTTGCAATGAGGCTGAGGCTGTCTCCGCGACGAATCTTGTACTTCCCGGTGCCGCCTAACTTCGAGCCACCCGGGCGGCTGCTCTTGGCGGTCACCTTGCCGTTCGGGTTCACGATAAGATAGCGCCCAGCTCGAATTCGAGTGCTTGCCAGCGAGTTCCACTGCCTCAATTGGCTGACGCTGACCCGGAACCTGCGGGCAATCGCGCCCAAGGTATCTCCGCGCGCAATTTTGTAGCGGCCGCTCCCGCCGTCGACGAAGCCGCCCGCGCCCCCGCTGTAGTAGGAGGTCATCTTTCTCGTGGCGACGGGAATCGTCAGGCGCAGTCCTGGGGCCAACTCAACATCCGTCAGCGAGTTCAGCTCGGCGACGCGCGCTTCTGGAACCTTGAATCGCTTTGCGATCGCAGCCAAGTTGTCGCCCGCCTTGACCTCGTAGCGGCTCCATGACAGGCGCTTGTCAACAGGAATGAGCGCGATTTCCTTTTCGAAAAGCTTACTCGTTCCCTCTGGAAGACGAAGAGCGTAGTCCCGCGGTGGCGTCGCCGACCGGAGTAATGCCGGGTTGAGCTGCTTGATCGTTTCCGAGTTTGTACCCGTAATATCAGCGATCACATCGAAGTGAACGGCCGAGGTCGTCTCGACCGTGTCGTAGCGCAACTCGGGGGACCAATCGAAATCGGTCGAATCATACAGCCAGTCGTTCTTCGCAACATAGGTCATCGCGAGAATGATCGGCACATAGTTGCGCGTCTCCCGCCGCAAGAAACGCCTCCGCGAAAGCTCCCAATAGTCCCTTGACCCGGTCGCCTTAATGCTTCTGCAGACTCTCCCTGGGCCGCCGTTGTAAGCCGCCATCGCCAGGTACCAATCGCCAAACTCGATATGAAGATCCTTGAGGTGGCGCGCCGCCGCCCGGGTTGCTTTCTCGGGATCGTAGCGTTCGTCCATGTAGCGGTCACGCCTCAATCCATACTGCCGGCCGGTGTAGGAAATGAACTGCCACATCCCGTTGGCCCGCGCGTGGGACCGAGCTTTGGGACGAAAGCCGGACTCGGCCTGCGCCAAATGGAATAGCTCTTTCGGGACGCCCTCCTCCTCCAAGATGCGGTCGATCATCTTAGCGTAGGCGCCTGATCGCTCAAGCGTTCTCTTGAAGGTCTTGCTGCCGCGTTTGCTCGTGAAGTAGTTGATCAGCCGGACGACCTGCTTGTTCAGTACGAGCGGCAGGTCAGACTCGGTATCCCTGAGCCGCTCCTCCCGGCTCTGAGCGATGTTGAAATCTTCGGGAATCGCCTCTTCGTTCAGCTCGTCGATGAGAGCCGGCTCGGCGGGTTCTTCGTTTTCTGCAATTGCCGCAACGTTACTGTCCCAGTCGTCAAACTGCGGTCCTCGCTGGACCGCGTCGAATTGGAGTTGCTGGAGCCGCTCATACATCTCCTGCTCTTCCGGAGACTTCGTTTCCAGCTCGGCCGACAATTCAGGGTTGGAAGCCTGACCTCCGGACTTATCGTCAACGAACGCGCTTACCTGAACCGGTCCAGGCTCGGTGCTTGCGGCTTCAATCGGGGGGAGGGAGGTTGGTTCTTGCGGCCCAGGGATCGGATCGGACCGTTGCTCCAGATGTGGCTCTGGAGTTGCTGGAGTGTTGGAGCTAGTAAGACGTCCTAACTCGCCGCCACAAGCAACCAAAGCCAGACAGAGCCCACACGCCGACCACGTGACGTAGCTCTCCCGACAGAGCGTCAAACGTGTTGAAGAACTACCCACAAGCACAATCGAAAAGAACCCCACGAGAACACCCAAGCTCCAAAACGAGGAGCAGCGCTCTAGTGGGCTTCAAGCCTGATCCTAGCAGAGCCACAAGGCGGGGTCAACAACGGGTCCCCGCCTGTCAACGCCAAGTAGAAATGTCCGCTTTGGGGCAGGTGGCTGGAGAGGCGATGGTAGAGTGGTTGGCGTTGAGGGCAGGGTCGCGCCTGCTCTTGATGCCCAAGGCCGAAGCGATGGAGCTGACTCCCAAGCAATCGGCTGAAGCAGACGACCCTCTGGCCTCCCGGTCAGAGGGTTTTCTGTTCGTGACAGAGATTGCTTTGGTGAAGCTTCGGAGCGGAGGCCTTGGGCTTCGCCAACGCGACGATCGCCGGGCGCCGTTTGCCCGGCGCTCCCCATAGCGTCTTGGTTTGGCAGCGACTGCCAACTCAGCGCATCGGCCCGATGGGCGCTCCGCATAGAGTCTTGGTTTGGCAGCGACTCCTAGTCCTGCGTATCGTCTCGCCGAGCGCCGGATGCCTGCGCCGCTTGCCACACAGGCGGGCTGTCTTTCAGATCGAAGTCCTTCATCCAGTCGCTGCTTCGCTTGCCGGCAGCTTTGCCGCCAGCCTTCTCGGCCGCTGCCGCAGCGGGTTCCGCCTGGGCGCTCTTGGGCTGCGGGCGCTCCGATTGGGGCTGCGCGCCGCAGCGCTTCAGCGCCAGTTCGTGCTTGCCGCAGCGCGCGGCCAGGACGCCGTCCAGGCGTCTCTCCACCCGCACTCGGCTGTTTCGCAGACCCGGCACAATCGCCTTGCGGTCGATTTGATAGCTCTTTCCCCGGAAGCGAATCGTGTAGTCGTTGGCGACCCGCCGCGTCTCGACCTGGCTCAGCGCCGAGTCCAGATCGTGCTCGGGACCTAGCTCGCGATGCGCCTCGTCGGGGTGAGCCGGCTGCACCCGCAACGTGGCGTTCCACCAGGGCAGAAACTCGCTTTCCAGGTAGGCGTTGGCCTGTTCGATCGTCGTGGCCCCGGCCACCCGCAGACCCTTCACCAGGCGGTCCTGGGCGGTGCCAAAGCTGCGCTCGACGCGGCCTTTGGCCTGCGGCGAATAGGCCGTGATCGATTCGATGTCCAGCTCCTGGAGCGCCCGCCCGATCTGCGTGGGAGGCAAGAGCTTGGGGTCCTCGCCGGCGCTGTTTTTGGGCGTGTTGACAAACAGGCTGGCGCGGTCGGTGTAGAAGGCTACGGGTCGGCCGTTTTGTTCCAGATACGTCTTCAGCAAACGGCGATTCTCTTCGCCCGAGTCGTGCCGGACGAAGCGCGCCAGCAACTCGCTGCTGGCGTCGTCGATCATGCCGATCAGGTACAGCTTCTCCCCGCGTCCCTCCAGCCAGTCGTGCTCGGAGGTGTCCCATTGCACCAGCTCGCCGCGGCAACTGCGGCGGGGCCGCCACGGATGCGGGCGTCCTGACTTGCGGCGGCGGGGCTTCCACAGGCCCGCGGCGGCCATCCAACGGCGCAGCGTTTCGCGGCCGACTTGGACGCCGTGGCGCTGCTCGAGATACTCCGCCGCCAGAGTCGGGCCAAAGCCGGCGTAGACGGGTTGGGAGAGGATTGCCACGGCTTGTTTTTCCGCCTTGGCGCTGAGCTTGCGGTTGGACACGCGGCCCCGCGCGGCATGGACCACGGCCTGGTCGCCTTCGCTGCGAAGCTTCGCCAGCAGCCGCCTCAGATGCCGTTCGCTGAGGCCCGTCTGCTGGGCGGCCTGCTTTTGCGTGATGAGTTTTTTGTCTGCTTTGCGCAGCGCCACCAGCCGGTCGCGCTCTCGTTGTGTCATTAGTAGTTGTCCTTGCTTGCTCACCCCTCCAGGCTGACCTTGTCAATAGGACATTTCTACTTGGCACGTTTAGGACATTATCACTCGGCAGCGACACAACGGGTCCCCGCCATGCCTGCCATCGAAACAGCATGAACCCAATCGCTGCCCGCTCAGATGCAAAGTTGGAGGAGGGCCCTCGCGGCAAACGTTCATCCCCCTGACTCCTGTCGCTCTCGCTGTTCTGACGGGCAAAGTTCTACCGGCTGGCAATCTGCCCGGCGAACGAGCGGAATCAATCAGCCAATCAGCTCGATAGCTGTCTTCATCGCGTTGATCGTTGCGCCGCAAGCTTGATCTTCGGACATGGCGCGCAACTTGGCGCTAAACGGCTCTGCTCGGATCGGCCCGTCGTAATCGATCTCGTTCAAACCTTCCAGGAAGCTTTTGACATCGATGACTCCGGTCGCCATAGGCAGCTCGCGCTGGCCATCGATTTGCAGTTCCTTCTTGATGCCGGTGGGAGCGTCGTTGAGGTCGCACGAAACGACATCCTCGTTCCTGAGCGTCAGGATGTCCTCTTTTGTTTCGTTCGCGGTCCACCAATGCCAACTGTCCAGGACGAAATCAACATTGGGGCTGCGGATCTCGGCGATGAGTTCCTTCGTCTCGGCCATCGTGTGCACGAAGGCGAAGCGGTCACGAGTCCAAAGTGTTTTCGTGCCCACATATTCAAGACCCAGCCGCAGCCCATAGTCGCGGGCGACAAGCGCGATTTGACGCAACCGCGGGCGGTCTGCTTGAAGTTCTGGAGGTAGGTCAGCGCGCCGTGATAGGGCAACAGCCACGTGCCTACACGAGAAGCGCCTGCATCGCGCAGAGCCTGGCAGAGCCGAGGCCAGCCCAGCATTCCGTCGTTAAACTTGGCGTCGTCTTCGCGGAAATCGATCGGCAGTCCGGCCGCGGCCCAGACCAACTGGTTGGATTCCAGCTCTTTCAGTAAATCGTCACGTTCACCGCCAGAGAGCCGAGCCAGCTCGGCGGGAAAGGGTTCCACCGCCTCGAAACCGAAATGGTGTGCGAGTTCGATTGCCCTCTTTTGGTCTGTCTTGACTCCGATGTTCCCCGGAGTGAACGCGATTCTCATCTTCCGCTGCGAACCAGCCATCTCGAAACTCCCTCAATATGCCAACGTCAACGCAACTATAACGTAGCACGGCCTACGGCTTGCGCCGGACGCACACGATTGACCCGAGTGCCGCCCTAAGTTGCTCCAAGTTGACGCTGACCGGATGTTCAGGAGGATTTACGCGTGCGATTCGTGCGTGCAGCCGTAGGTTTCGGGGACCCCGCCCTTGTTCAGCTCTTCAATGCCGATTTTCGACGTGTAGTAGCCCTCGATGGTGAGACGCTTCACTTGGTCAAAGAAGTCCGCGCCAGCACTGAGGTCAGGAAACGGGGATTCATCGAGCGAATTGAGCACTGCAACCCGTTGCTTTTCCGTGCATTCGACAAAAGGCGCGCCGTGTTCGCGGATGGCGTAACCATCGAGCCAACCCAAGCCCTGCAGAAAAGTGTTGCGGGGCTCTGGCTCTCCGTCGTTGAGAACCAAGTCAATGTAGGCGTTCACGTTTACCGCCTTCGCTCCTGGGGTATCGGTGGCCGGGATGATCATATCCGAGAGCGCGATGACTGTCTTGTTCTGATGGGCGTCAAACAGCAGCGGCTTCCAGTTTGCAGCCTTGCCGGCGTCAGCCGCGGCCGCCGTGGCCGCCGCATTTGCCTGCAAGTGGTTTGCGTGAGGAAGGCTCTGACCGCTGAGAGCGGCTCCCGTGCCAAACAGGGCTGTTTTCAGAACATCTCTGCGCTTCATGAAATCCTCGTTCCCGTCCGACTCATTCTAACCGACAGGGCAGGGAAGCATCAATGAACAGCTTGCGCGGAGCGGAACAGCCTCATTCCTCCGATCGGATCGCTTTCGCACCCACGATACCGGTTTCGCCGTCGACCATTTCGAGACGGATCGACGGTTGCCCGGAGAAACGCTCGATGTGCCCGGCGAGAATTTGCGAGTGAGTCGTCACCCAGAGCTGAGAATTCCAGGACGCATCGCTGAACAGTTTGGCGAGTGAGGGCAGCAAATCCGGGTGAATACTCGTCTCGGGCTCGTTGAACGCCAGTGGCTCCGGTGGACGAGGCGTCAGCAGCGCGGCCACAAGGCAGAGGTAGCGGAGCGTGCCGTCTGAAAGCTCGGATGCCTCGAATGGGCGCTGGATGCCCCGCATGTGCAACAAGAGGCGAAAACGGGTGCGCTCGGCCTCGATCTCCAGTCGCGCACCTTGAAAAGCGCGGTCAATGGCTTCAGTTAGCGCGCCCGCATTGCCAATTTCGAAGATCGTCTGGAGCGCAGCCGCCAGATCAGAGCCATCATGACTGAGCACTGGGGTCATCGAGCCGACACGGGGCCGTCGGAGCGCCGACTCGGGGTCGGTGCGGAAGTGGTGGTAGAAGCGCCAGCGCCGCAATTCTCCGCGCAAGGCGGAAAGCTCTGGGAATATTTGAGACTCCTGAATTTGTGAAAGCACGGACTCGGACGTAAAGAGCGAAAGGGGGTACTGCGCCATCCGGCCTTCCGTGTCTCGGATCGTTGCGGAGTTCCCTCGACGGTCCATCAGCACCGTGCGGCGCGACGAGCCAGCCGCCCAGATAGACTCGAACTTGACTTCCGGGTCGAACAGGAAAAGCGACGGACCTTCGGTAAGTGGATCCATAGGAGGGCCGCTCGCGGGTTAACCCGCACTGCAACTCGTAGCCGAAAAGTTCCGTGATGACCGATAGAACAACGCGCCTCGGCTCCTTGGCGCGCCTGCGCCTTTTTTGCACTCCGGCCCAAAGGACCGACGGCACACCCCCTTCTTGAGCAATCGCCCGGGCCAGTCGGCCGGCGGCGGCCCGGGCAAGAAGAAAAACTGCATTGTAGAGGTTGCTTTTTCCGCAACCGTTCGGGCCGGCAAGAACATTGATCTTGCCCAGCGGAAGCCGAACCTGCCGAATCGATCGATAACCCGCGATACAGAGCTCGTTGATTGGCATTGGCCGCTATTCCGCAAACGTAGACGCTGGCCTGATTTTGAAGCCGTCGGACAATAGCGGACACACGGTGCCTTGTCGCTCAGGCGCGCGAATGCCCGTTCACCCCCTAAGCGAAGCCGAACAACCGACGCTCAAGTGGCCTTAGAACCGATCCGGTGCACACCGTCTACAGCGGACGAATTTTGAGGTTGCGGAACCAGGCCTCTTGACCGTGATTCTGAAGTGCGATCGAGGTGGAGTGCTTTTCTCCGTATCCTCCGAGGCCACTGAATTTGCTGGCGGCGATTCGCTTCGCGAGATCGGCGGAGCCAATTTCGAACTCCACGACCTTGACCCCGTTCAGCCATTGCTCAGCGTGCGTGCCGCGAACCACAATGCGCGCCTCGTTGAACTCACCTGGCGGTTTGGCCATATCCTTGTATGGAACGATCAGGTCGTATAGCGCGCCTGCCTTATGAGTCGGAATCTGCCCATCCGCGTGCCCGGAATTGTCCAGCACCTGCATCTCGAAGCCGAGGGCTTTCGTATGGATGTAGTCGTACATCCGATTCGTGTCGTACCCGATCCATGACACCAGGGCCAAGACCCCAACAATGACCGCTGCCCGCTTGAGCCGGCCATCTCCCGGCCGACCTCCGACGCGCCGCATGGATCGAACAAGCAGCCAGGCCACCAGAAAGACGACCGCCATCTTGAGGGAATTGTTTCGAATCAGCTCGGGAATGCCGCCGGGGTAGTTCAGTAGCTGGTATTTGACGCCAGAGTTCCCGCCGGGTGGAACCTTCCACTCGTAGGAGAGCTCGAAGCCGTTGAAGAGCTGCTCGGTGACAATATCGGCGCGATAGGAGCCGCTAACCGTCTTGAGGCAATCGTCCTCGACCACCCAATGCCCCACGGGAAACGGTGTGTCGTTTAGACCAGTCCAACCGTTGGTGGTCTCGCCATCGAAAAGCAGGAGCCAGCCGGCCTCGACTTCTTCGGGCGACAGCGTATTGAGGCCGGACCACATTTGCGTGGCACAGAAAAGCTGCGCGGCTAGCAGAATAAGAAAACTTTTCATCGCTGCGAATACGCAATCCTTCGGCTACTTTGCCGCGCCAATCGGACAGACGTCCGATTCATCGTACTCCGTCTCGGCGGTAAAAACGAAACCCTTTGCGGCCCAAACCTAATTCTTGCCACTTGTTTACTGGCCCTCTTTGGCGACTACGGTGTTAGCGAACTCACCGCGTGCGTCCCGCTCGATAGCCGACAACGCTTGGTCGTCGCGTCCGGGGTCGTGGTGAAATAGCGCGAGTTGGTTCACGCCGGCCTGTCGCGCGACCTTGGTGGCTTCGAGCCACGTGCTGTGTCCCCAGCCTACACGGGACGGATATTCTTCCGGGGTGAACTGAGCATCATAGATCAGCATGTCGGCCCCCTGAGCGTTTTCGAGGACACCGCGATCGTATTGGTCGTCTCCATGTTCGTGGTCAGAGGCATAGACAACGCACTCCCCACGCGCACTGATGCGGTAGCCTACGGCTCCGTCGGGGTGGCACAGCGGAAAGGGTTTTACGGTGAGGCTTCCGATTTCAAGTCCTTGCGGCTCAATTTGGCGATGGCGCACTTCCGCCAGGACCTCCGGCAAATGTACCGGAAAGTAGGGACTGCTCATTTGCCCCTTCAATGTGTCTTGGAGCATGTCGGCAGGACGATCCGAATAGAACGTCAACTGGCTTGAGGCTGCGTGGAGGGCCGGCATGAAGGGGATCCCCTGAATATGATCCCAGTGAAAGTGGGTGAGAAATATGTTCGCGGAGAACGGGCTGCTGCCTGTCTCCTTCAGTAGCGCGGTACACAGGCGCCGCGCCCCGGTTCCGGCATCGAAAATCAACGGCGGCTCTGCTTCGTAACGGACCTCTACGCAGGCCGTATTCCCCCCGTAGCCAAGATTGTGTGCAACGGGAGTCGGGATGGAGCCGCGCACGCCCCAAAACCTCACCTGAAGTTTGCGCGGGTTAGTCATTCTGCTTCTCCATTGCCTTCTGCAACAGCCCGCTCACCTCAGGTATTTTGTCATACATCAAAGCGTGTGCGAGCGTGGGATCCTTGTAACCCTTCATTTCCACCGTCTTCTCTTCGAAAAGGTCGCCCGCAGCTTCCTGGATATAGGCAAACGTCGCAGGACCAAGAAGCAGGTCGCGGCCAACGAATTTTGACGCACTTTCGAGCCGAAAGGCTTTATTGACTCCGTCTCCAAGAGCGGTATAGTCGGCGAAATCGCTGGAGCCGACATTGCCGATCGAAGCATTGTCCGTATTGACTCCCGCGCCGATCTGAATCGGCCGGGAAAGTTCGTATTCCGCCTGCAATCCGGCGGTCGCCTCGACGAGTTTGGAGAGTGCGCTGAACGCATGTAGGATTGGTCTTAAGTCCGGCTCGCCAGGGGGGTGAACCCAAACTGCCATGACCGCGTCCCCAATGTACTTCTGTCCCCAACTGCGTTCGTCTTGAAGAATGTCGCCGGCCCGGCGGATCCAGCTCCCAATTGTCTGGGCCAGCTTGCCTTCGTCCAAGAGCTGGGAAAGACCCGTGAAATCGTGGATGTCGGCCACCAGAACGGTAATTTTCTTCACCGAAAAAAGGAGTTGCGTCGCTCCCGTTACCATCGTATGATCGACTGGTTGGACGATCTTCGACTCACCTTCGGGATGGGAAAAGATGAATTCCTTCTCTCCAAAAACAATCTTGTCCTGGTCTCTTAAACAGACCGGGACGGAGACGCGCCGGCCATTGAGATAGGCTCCGTTGCGGCTTCCTAGGTCGATGAGCAAGAACTCATCTCCCGTTCGCTGGATCATGGCACCTGAATTATGCACAGATTCACTTTGCGAGTGTGGCTGCGTTCGTAGCGGGTTGGCGGTCGTCGTGAGGTGGTAGCTCGGCAACTGGCCTTTTGGCTTCTCCGTGTCCGGTTTCCCTTCCCGCCCAGAATCCGCGTCGTCAAAACCTCGCTCGGAAGTGACGTGTTTCCAGTGCGTTACGGCTAGTGCATAAAATTTTATGCATAGCGCATAGCCAGGCTCTCAGATCAGCGCCCTCCCGACCACCGGCAGCAAGCCGCCGTAGGGAGTCGACTTCCTGCCGCGGAAGTGGTAAGGCGTCGAAGCCCCGATTTTATTGGGCCGCGAGGCCGTCACGGCTGGGCCTTGTTGGACGGGCCTTTGGGAGCTATGCTGTTTTCGTCTGGTAACCATGTGGGTGACCTCCTTGGGGTTGGCTGGCGAAGCTGGGATCTTTGCCAGCCTACCTTTTTACCCCATGTTTTCGGGGGTCCCAAATGGTCTCTTGCGGCTCAGCCCTCCTCAGGTCCACGCCGCAGTGCATAATTCAGGTGGCATGGTTGCGTGAAACCATTTCATCATCCAAAACGATGTCATTGCTTCTTGAACGTCCTACTTTCCAGACACTCCCGGTGACGAGATCGGTCCTGGCTTCGTCCGCTCCACTTCCGGTGAGCAGGCACGGACCCTTGTGCTCTTGGCTGTTCACAAATCTCGTACCTTTGTAAAGTTCAAAGAATCAAGAATGGTCAGACTGTCGGGGGTGCCTCTGGGCCAGACGCCGATTGAGCTGCCGATCCGATGCCGTAGCGCTTGATCTTGTTGATCAGGCCTTGGCGGCTCAAGCCGAGCGCCTCGGCGGCCTTGAGCTGATTGTTTTTGTGAGAGGCAAGCACTTCGCTGATCATGGTCGTTTCCAACTCGCTCACCGCCTCGTGGAGATCCGACCCCAGTGACGGTTTTCGTGTCGGATTCTTGCTCGCGGTCCGTATCTCGTCGGCTAAGTTTTCCGCGAAAATTCTCTTGTGGCGTACCATGGCCATCAATCGCCGCATCTCGTTTTCCAGCTGACGAATGTTGCCAGGCCAATCGTAGTTTCCCAGGCAAGCGATGGCATCGGGCTGCAGTACCGGCGGAGTTCTGTCCGACTCGGCGCAGATCTTCGCCAGAAAGTGCTCCGCCAGCAGCGGAATATCCCGTGTTATCTCTCGCAGCGCGGGCAGCCGCACGCGGACAACGTTCAGGCGGTAATAGAGATCTTCCCGAAAAGACTTTTTCTCGACTTCCGATTCAAGGTTCTTATTGGTTGCCGCCAGGACACGAACATCCACCGCTATAGGTTTAGTTCAATCACCAGGTCTAAACCCACCGCCTTTCAGGCGGTCAGCTTCAAGCAGTTCTGGATGAGAATGGGGGGATGGAAGAATATCGGCGAGGAGCGCATTCGGTCTACGACATCAAATATCACCTCATATGGATCACGAAGTACCGCTACAAGGTGTTACGGGGCAGGGTGGCAGAGCGGGTGCGGGATCTGATCCGGCAGAGCTGTGAAGCGAGGGGAGTGGCGGTGATCCGGGGCGCGGTGTCGCCGGATCATGTGCACATGTTGGTGACGGCTCCGCCGCAACTAGCGCCGTCGAAGCTGGTGCAGTACCTGAAGGGGCGGTCGTCGCGGCGATTACAGGACGAGTTTGGAGAGTTGCGGAAACGGTATTGGGGCCAACATCTGTGGGCACGCGGCTACTTTTGTGCGACGGTGGGCGCGGTAGATGAAGAAACGATCAAGAGATACATTGAGAGCCAGAAATGGGATGAGGACGGGGAAGGATTCAAGATTACAGCGCCCACCAAGCCTTGAGCCGGCTGTGAGCCGGACAGCTTCAGGCGGCTTGAGCCGCAACCCCGACTTTCAGTCGAAACGTAACCCACCGCCTTTCAGGCGGTGGATGTTTAGTGGAGCCAACCCGCTCCACGACGCCCTCTTGCAGAGCGCGCAGGATCTTGGCCTGTGCCTTGAGACTCAGATCTCCAATCTCGTCCAAGAATAGGGTTCCGCCGTCTGCCGCTTCGAAACGGCCAATTCTTTTATCGACTCCGGTTGCGACACCTTTCTCAATGCCAAAAAGCTCGCTTTCCACGAGATCGTCCGGCAGAGCGGCACAATTTAGGGCGATGAAGGGTTTCTGGGAGCGCAGGCTGTTGTAGTGGATCGCCCGAGCCACAAGCTCCTTACCGGTGCCACTGTCACCAGTAATTAAGACATTGACCGAGCTGTCCCGAATCTGCTCGGTCAAGCGGATCACCGACTGAATCTGGTGACTGGTCCCAATGATGTTGCGAGTGGAGAAGAGCCCCTCTACTTCGTGCCGAAGATGCGTATTCTCCTCTTCGAGTTCATCCTTGCGCTGCCGGAGTTGTGCCAGCAGTTGCACGTTTTCGATCGTGACAGCCATTTGAACCGCCAAAGCTTTTACGATCTCTTCATCTTCGGATGTGAACGCCCCGCCGCGCTTGTTGAGAATCTGAAAGGCCCCTACCACATGGCCTTGATGTGTTCGCAGTGGTACGGTGAGCACGCTGCGGGTTTCATAGCCGCTCCGCTCGTCCACAGCCGGGTAGAAGCGCGGGTCGTTTGAACCTGAATTATGCACAGATTCGGCGTAGCCATCGTCGATGGAGTTGTGGCGATAGCGGCACTCGTGTCAACTCAGTGATTTCGCAAGTCGTCTTTTCTGCTGTTTCCCTCCCCGTTTGAGCCGCCTCCTGATCCCGGCAGGGCAAAAGCGGGCTGGCAAGCGGCGTGTTCCCAGTACGTTGCGGCGAGTGCATGAAATTTTATGCATGGAGTGCCCCTCAGCTCAGCGCACCCTCCACCACCGGCGCCAAGCTCGATCCCGGCGGCCCTATCGCCCGCAGCCGTCGCATCAGCCGTTCAAACAGGCCCTTTTCCTGATAATGATCGCTGTAGCTGACACCCGTTCTGCCGGCGTGCCGCCAGATCTTGGCCGCCACGAACAGAAAACGCAGCCGCGCCGTCGCCAGGGTGGTGTGCCGCAGCGTCTCCACGCTGGCCTGGGCTTCGCGGTTGAACAGCAGCAGCCAGCAGTTGCGATTGTAGGCCAGCATGGCCCACTGAAAGTGATTGCGGTTCATGTCAAAGCGGCGCGAGGGA
This sequence comes from Bryobacterales bacterium, assembly GCA_965224215.1. GTDB lineage: Bacteria > Acidobacteriota > Terriglobia > Bryobacterales > UBA6623 > CBDCYS01. The sequence goes on from CBDCYS010000009.1 coordinate 14,509, forward strand.
TGGGCCGCCAGCCCGGCGTCGTTGTTGGCCTCCTTGATCAGGTTCTCGGCTCCGGCGCGCTGATTGTAAAACCACACCACCGCCGCGATCGGCTCGGCCAGATTGGTGACAAACACGCGGTAGGTGTAAGCGCTGGTGGCGAACAACTGGTATTGCTCGGCCGCGCCGGCCTTGGGCTCGTTTTCGTAACGCAGCGCCAGGAAACGGCAGGCCCGCGCCCAGCCTTGCGGTTGGTAGAGGAATTCGCATTCCGCGTCCGCGTCGGAGCGGGGGGAGGGTTTCCATTCTGCTTGCGGCAAGCGCTCGACCAGGCGCCGCGTTTTGCGCGCCACGATGACGAACTGACAAACCGCCTTTTCATAGGCCTCCACCGCCTCCCAGCAATAAAAGCCGGAATCGGCCCGCGCCAGGATTTTCTTCACGCCGCCCGGCAAAGTCCGGAAAGCGCTCTCGAGGTGGGCGGCGATCTGTCGGCCCGTGGGACGGTCGCCGTTGCGCAACCCGCCCATCAGGTATTCGCGCGTCTCGGCCAGGAAGGTCAGTATCGGCTGGTAGCTGCGCTTGCCCTTGTTCTTGGGGTTGTAGCTCTTGCGCCCGCCCATCTGGCGGCCGTAGAGGGTATGCACGGTGGTGTCGGTGTCCAGCGTCACCGTCTCCAACTTCACGTGGGCCGCGGCCCAGACTCGTTCCCGCAGCTGGCGCTGAATGGAAAGGATCTGCTTCGCCACGTTGAGGTGCAGCGAGGCCAGAAAGCGCCACAGCGTGGACTGCGGCGGCAGACGCGTCACTTGCAAGATGCCGGTCAGGATGGGGTCGCGAGCGATGAAGCGGAGTTGGTTGAGCCGCGCAAAGCCGACATAGAGGCCGAGCACGAGGGCCAGCACGAACTGGTAGGGGCTCATGGCTCGGGTGATCCGTTTGGTCGTGAGGGTTTCTTCCAGCAGCGCTTGGAAGCCGAGTTTTTCGAGCAGGGTGGCGACGGGCAGCAAGCCGCCGTAGGGAGTCAGATTCTTGCCACGGAAGTGATAGGGCGTGGCAGCCCCGATTTTATTGGGCCGCGGGGCCCTCGCGCCGGGGCCTTGTTTGACGGGCCTTCGGGAGCTATGCTGTTTTCGTTTGGTAACCATTTGGGTGACCTCCTTGGGGTTGACTGGCGAAGCTGAAATCTTTGCCAGCCTACCTTTTTACCCCATGTTTTCGGGGGTCCCCAAATGGTTCCTGGCGGCTCAGCCCTCACCAGGTGCCCCGGCAGTGCATAATTCAGGTTGAAGCGTCCGCCACGTTGGATGCTTCTCCGCTCATGACCACGGCCCCAACGATTCCTAGCCGCGAGTCGAAGCGCAGGGTTTCATCACTGCCCAGCGCGACGCGACTTTGGACCACAATTCGTTGTTAGCGCGGTCGAGCAGGAAAATGCTCGCCCTTTCCGCCTGGAGCAGTTCGGCGGATCGCCGGGCGACGAAGTCCAGCAGCGTCGACAGATCCCGCTCCGAATTCATTGCCTGGCAAATCGCGAGTACGCGAGAAAGCTTTTCGGCGTGGGAGACTTGAGCGCCATCGAAACCAGATTGCGGCGTGGACATATTGGGTCCTAGTTAGTCGTGGACTGAACAGCAGTCCGAGTAGGCGGGTGTCAATACAGTTTACACTCTTCACGACTATCAGCGCGGCCTCCCTGGGCAAGTGACCGCTGCGCAGCCCCCCAGACACAAGAAATCAGCCGGCCCTTTGCAGTTTCTGCAACGAGCCGCGCCTAGAAAACGAGCTGTTCGCGATCGACTTGGAAGCCCTGGAGATTGCCCAAAACAGCCAGCGCGATGCGCTCCTGGTGGAACCAATCGTTGGCGACCTCCAGGAGATTCTCCGCCGTGACCTGTTCAATCTGCTCGTTGAGTTCGTCGAGCGAAAGAAAGCGCTGGAAATACCTCTCCTGGCGGGCCAGGTTCGACATGCGGCTGGTCGTCGATTCCAGACTCAGGGTAATGCTGCCTTTAAGATGATCTTTCGCCCGCCGCAGCTCCTCGGTTTCCACCGCTTTCATTTTCAGATTCTTAAACTCCGCTAGCACATGCTCGATGACTTGCTCGGTTGTCTCCAGTGAAGTGCCTGCATATACCGACATGTAGCCCGTGTCGCTGTAAATACTGAGGTCCGAGAAAACCGAATAGGCCAAGCCTTCGTGCTCTCGAATCTTCAAGAACAGCCGTGAGCTGATGCCGCCCCCCAGAACCGTGTTGAGCACGTAACCCGCGTAGCGCCGCGGATGGGTGATCGCGTATGCCGGGACTCCGATGCAAACATGTACCTGCTCGAGCGAAGGTTTATCCCGCAACGAAATGACCGCGTGCGGCTCGGGTTCCGATATGGTTACCGGCGAAGGATCCCCGCTCAGGTGTCCGAAGCGTTCTTCGACGAGTTCAACCAACTTCGAATGCTCGACGTTGCCCGCCGCCGTGATCATCAGGTTCGATGGGCAGTAGGTGCGCCCAAAAAACTCCCTCAGTTGAGGGCTTTGGAAGCTGTTGATCGTCTCTTTCGTCCCGATGATCGTGCGCCCCAAGGGGTGGCTCTTCCAAAAGTTGCTGATGAACATCTCGTGGATCAGATAGTCCGGATTGTCCTCTTCCATCTTGAGTTCTTCGAGGACCACGCCTTTTTCTTTCACAATATCTTCGTCCCGGAAAGCCGGGTTGAGCACCAGATCGGAGAGCACGTCGAGCGCTCGCGGCAGGTGCTCGTCGAGAACCTTCGCGGTAAAAGCAACGTTTTCTTTTGTCGTGAAAGCGTCGAGCTGGCCGCCGATCGAGTCGATCGAGCAGGCGATGTCGTCGGCCGAGCGAGTGCTCGTACCTTTGAAAACCATATGCTCGACGAAGTGCGAAATGCCGCTTTCCTGATCGGTTTCGGTGCGTGAACCGGCGTCGATCCAAACTCCGACCGCCACCGAGCGGACATGGGACATCTGCTCAGAGATGACACGGATGCCATGCGGCAGGGTAGTTTTTTCGATACCTGGATTGCTGCTCTGGGCTGAACTCATACGCTCGCTTTTCTGGTGGAACCTGAACTCTTGGGATGAAAAACGGAATGTCAAACTAACTCGGAGAGCGCGGCCGGCCCCCCTTGAACGACCCCTTAGTCTATCACAGCAAAGGTGCGCGAACCCTCGATCCGGTACAATAGGGGAGTGAGGCAAGCGCTTGTAGGCAAAGAGGTTAACGAGCTTTCACAGATCGTGGGAATGCTCGGTGAGCCATCCTATCGCGGGTGTCAGCTTTATCGGGGTCTTTATCGCGAGCGGCTGGGTAGGCTGGGTGAGATTCGTTCTCTGCCAGCGGGCCTGCGAGAGTCGCTGGAGCGCGAGTTCTTCGCCGGTGTGCCGAGCGTTTCCGATCGATTTGTTTCCGAGGACGGCACCGTTCGCTACCTGCTGCGGCTCGACGACGCCAAGACCATCGAGTCCGTCTTCATTCCTGAAAAGAAGCGCGACACGCTTTGTATCTCCACCCAGGTCGGCTGTCCCGTTGATTGTAAGTTTTGCCTGACTGCTCTGATGGGGCTGGAACGAAATCTTTCCGCTGGGGAAATCGCCGGCCAGGTTCTTCGTCTATTCGCGGAACATCAACTGGAACCTCGCACCCGCCCGGTCAACATCGTGATGATGGGCATGGGAGAACCGCTGCTCAACCTCGACGCCGTACTCAAAGCGACGCGGCTGCTCGCCGACCCCGAGGGCATCGGCGTCGCTCTGCGGCGCATCACGGTTTCGACGTCCGGTATCACGCCGAAGATCCTCGAAATGGCGCAGTACGCGGACAGGCCTCATCTTGCCGTGTCGTTGAATGCGTCGACCGAGGAGACCCGGCAGAAACTCATGCCGGTCACTTCCAAATATCATCTCGACGAGCTGTTGGAGGCCTGCGGCCAGTACCCCCTGCGCCTGCGGGAGAGGCTGACTTTCGAATACATCCTCCTCAAGGATGTCAACGATACCGACGCCGACGCCCGGCGGGTGGCGCGGCTGCTTGCCAACCTGAAATGCCGGGTCAATTTGATTGCGTTCAATCCGGGACCGGAGATTCCTTATGACATTCCGGAGCCGGAGCGCGTTGTGGCCTTTCAGGACATATTGCGGCGTAGCTTTCCGTGTTTCCTGCGTAAACCACGCGGACTTGACATTTACGCTGCATGTGGGCAGTTGAAGCGCACGGCAGGGTAGGAAATCCCTCAAACCAAGTTGTGGCGGGGAAGTGCGGGAAGGGCGCGACCGTAAGAGACGTTAGCCCCTAGGCGATTGGGAGTGGCCGATCACCTGCTTGGGCCGTCGAGCCAACTATTCGGGTGTCCTCATTACAATGCATCCGCAGGCCGATAAGAAAAACAGGTTGAATACCGCCCGCCGCCATTCTTTGGAGTGATCGAGCCGGTTGGGGCGGTTGGCATCCGAAAATGCAACCCTTTCTTAGATTCCTGATCGTTTCGTGCCTCGTGTTGGTTACTTGGTGGCGGCTGGATACTGATCAGAACGAACAGCAGTTCGTCTCCATTGCGGTTCTAGGGTTGGCGGGAATGACGGCACTACTTGTGTGCAAGCGGCGGCGAGCCGGCCTTTGGCTTTCTATGCTGCTGGGAATGGGGCATCTGGCGGGGACTCTCCTCACGGTAGGTTTGGGACAGATACCACTTGTGCTTCCAATCGTCGGGTGGTGTTTCTTTGTAATCGTGAGCAGCGTCATTCTTCTAGTGGCGACCCGCGAACGGCACCCGCGCCGCGCGACCTACGAACGCCACCCAGAGTACTGAAAACTGGTTGGCCTTGTTGGCCTTGTTGGCTTTCGGGCCTAGAGCCTTGAGCCGCCAACGTGAGGGAGCGGTTCCTACGTCCACCCCGTAGCCCAAATACTGTCCACCAAGAGACGTTAAACCGAGAGCCGCGAAGCGGCGCCGGAACGATCCTAGCCCGAAGCGAACCCGACCTGCGGAAACAAATGCATCTACCCAAGGCCGGATCACGCTTCAGTTGTTTGACGGAACCATTGACACGTTTAGGCAACGTGGCGTAAACTAGAATTTAGGCAAGCCTAAATTAAAGTTTCATGAGCACCACGGAAGCGGTAGACGACTATTTGAAAGCGATCTTCGAGATCGCTGGCGACGAGGGCCGGGCGAGTACCGTTTCGCTTGCTAAGCGCCTGTCGGTAGCTCCGGCTTCGGTGACCGGTATGCTGCGAAAGCTTGCCGAGCACGAACCGCCTTGGGTGGCGTACGAGAAGCATCGAGGAGCCAGGCTGACCGAGTCCGGGCGTGTGCGGGCGCTTGAAATCATCCGTCATCACCGCTTGATCGAACTGTTCCTTCACGACTCGCTGGGGTATAGCTGGGACGAGGTCCACGCCGAGGCCGAAAAGCTCGAGCACGCCATTTCGGAGACTTTCGAGGACCGCATCGCGGAGAAACTCGGCGACCCGGAGATCGATCCGCATGGGCATCCGATCCCCCGCAAAGACGGTACGATCCCTCAACGCGATGAGATTCCGCTATTGGAATTGGCGGTCGGTAGCGAAGCCAGCGTGTCTCGAGTATCTGATAGCGATCCTGAGATATTGCGTTACCTGTTCGGCCTCGGCATTGTGCCAGGAACCACTCTGGTGCTGAGCGAAAGGGGCCCATTCGATGGCCCGCTGCTTCTGAAAGTGGACGGAGTGCCGGAAGTTCGCGCGATAGGGATACGCGTCGCGAAGCAGATCCACGTGGTCGACGGTTCCGAACCCGGCGAGGCAGAAGCAAGCGGGGCCGCACCAGCCAGCTCCGAAGCAGCCAGGTCCGAAGTAGCCGGGGCTGAAGTAAACGCGTCTGAAGTGAAGGCCAACTCATAACCTGATGGAGAACAGCACATCTACCTGGCTGATATTGGGGGCGCTCGTGGCGCTCGTAGCAGCGCTGTGGCCCGACGTCGGTCTGTTCGTTCAGATAAGGAACTGGCGGGAATTACGCCGCCGCGAGCTGTTTGAAGACGCGCTGAAGCACATTTTCGCGTGGGAACAGAGATCTCAAAACGCTTCGCCGGAGTCGCTGGCGGGCGGGTTGAACATATCTCAAAGTCGCGCGCTGCGGCTCGTCACCGGAATGGAGGCTAAGGGTCTGGTCCACTCGTTTGCCGGTGGCTTGCGGTTGACTTCTCAGGGCCAGCGGCTGGCCCTGCACGTTGTCCGCGCGCATCGTCTTTGGGAACGCTACTTGGCCGACGACGCCGGCATGCCAATGGCGCGTCTTCACCAGGCCGCCGAGAAAGCCGAACATCAGCTCAGCGCGGAGAAACTTGACGCCTTGGACGCCCATTTGGGCCATCCCGAGCACGATCCTCATGGCGATCCGATCCCGCGCTCCGATGGCTCCCTGGCCGCGATCGAAGCCGTGGCGTTGACCGATTGGCCTTTGGATCAAGCCGCTCGAGTCGCTCATATTGAGGACGAGCCGGACGTGATTTTCCAGCAAATATTGGCCGCCGGTATGCGTCCCGGCAGTGTGCTGCGGGTTCTCGAGAATAGTCCCGAAAGACTCGTGATCAGTCACGGTGAAGAGGAACACAGGCTGGCGCATGTGGTGGCCGCGAATATCCAGGTGGCCGCCGTCGCTCCTCAACTTGAGAGGCCGGCCGGCGTCAAGCGGCTTTCCGAGCTGGCGGTCGGCACGGCAGCTGAAGTCGTTGAGCTGGATTCGCTGTGCCGAGGTTTCAGCCGCCGGCGTTTGTTGGACCTAGGTTTGACGAGAGACGCAAAGATCGAGGCGGCACTAGAAAACACGTTCGGCGACCCTCGCGCGTTTCGGATTCGCGGGACGCTGATTGCCCTGCGAGAAGAGCAGGCCGCCCACGTCTGGGTAAAGGTGAGGGGCGATGAATTCGCCAATACGGTGAGCGTGTCGACGGATGGTGCCGGCCGGACGGCGGACAGGACCATGGACAGAATTGTGGAGCAACCTCAATGAGCGGAATTCCTGTCTCCAATGCAGCGGCAGCTTCGCATGCCAGCTGCGAGACCTGTCCCGCCCACGCCCAACTCGCGCAGATGGGCGTTTCGATGGGGAAGCATGACCACATCGTGGCGCTGGCGGGCAATCCTAACACCGGAAAGTCTTCGGTATTTAACGCGCTGACGGGGTTGCACCAGCACGTCGGCAACTGGACTGGCAAGACCGTGACCCGTGCCGAGGGCGGTTACGAGTTTCAGGGTGTGCGCTACAAGCTGGTCGATTTGCCCGGGACCTACTCGCTGCTTTCCGCTTCACAGGACGAAGAAATCGCTCGCAATTTTCTGCTCTTCGGCCAGCCCGATTGCACCATTGTCGTGGCGGATGCAACGGCGCTGGAGAGGAATCTGAACCTCGTTCTGCAAGTGCTCGAGATCACCGACAGAGTCGTTCTCTGCGTCAACTTGATGGATGAGGCCAGGCGCAAAGGCCTCGATGTGGACGTCCGCAGCTTGGCGCGTGATCTGGGAGTGCCCGCCGTTCCCACCGTGGCCCGCACCAAGGAAGGCCTGCAGGACCTGGTGCGGATAGTCGCCGACGTCATCTCCGGGGAGATACGGACAAAGCCGGTCAGGCCGAAGCCGCCGGAAGAAGTCGGAGCAGCGGTCAATGAACTCGTTCCCATGATCGAGCAGTTGGCGCCTGGGCTTCCCAATGCCCGCTGGGTGGCGTTTCGTTTGCTCGACGGCGACCACAAGGTTCGCCAAGCGTTGCTTTCCGGTGAGCTGGCCGGGATCGAAGCGGCTCAAGACGCCCCGGCCGAGGAATTCAGTTCGGTGATCTCTATTCATGGAGCCCAATGAGTACCGGCGCAGTCATTGATCCGCGAGAGGTTCTTGAACGAGGTGACGAGCTTCGCCGCGGCTTGGGCGAAGATTTTCGCGATCAGATGGTCTCCTCGCTTTACACCGAAGCGCAGCGAATTGCCGACCGCGCGGTACACGTGACAGGTGACCGCAAATGGGATTTCGATCAGAAAATTGATCAATTTGTGACGTCCCCCTGGCTGGGGCTGCCGATGATGCTGGGGATCTTGGCACTGATCTTTTGGCTCACGATCATCGGAGCGAACTACCCGTCGCAGATGCTCGCCAACGGTTTCTTCTGGTTCGAGGACCAAGCCGCGACTTGGTTCCTTTCGCAAGGCGTGCCGGCTTGGTTGACGGGATTCTTGTGGCACGGCATCTTCCGCGGTCTGGCGTGGGTCGTCAGCGTCATGCTGCCGCCGATGGCGATTTTCTTCCCCATGTTTACGATTTTGGAAGACCTGGGCTACCTGCCTCGGGTCGCTTTCAATATGGACTGGCTGTTTCGCAAGGCCGGCGCGCATGGCAAGCAGGCGCTGTCGATGGCGATGGGATTCGGATGCAACGCAGCGGGCGTCATTGCCACGCGGGTGATCGATTCGCCCCGGGAGAGGCTGATCGCGATTCTCACGAACAACTTTGTCCCTTGCAACGGCCGTTTCCCGACGCTCATCATGCTGGCGGTTATCTTCGTCGCGGCGGCTTTTCCTCCTGCTTTCGCCTCGGTGGCGGCGGCCGGCGCGGTGGTCGGCGTGGTCTTGATCGGCGTCGGATTCACGTTACTGGCTTCGTGGCTGCTGGCGCGGACCGTGCTGCAAGGCGAAGCGTCGGCGTTCACGCTCGAATTGCCTCCCTACCGGCGTCCCAGCATTTTGCGGATTCTCTACACCTCCTTAATCGATCGGACCATTTTCGTATTGGGCCGTGCCATCGCGACGGCCGTTCCCGCGGGGGCTGTGATCTGGGTCCTCGGGAACATCGAGTGGCAGGGCACCAATCTGGCCCTGCATTCGGCGAACTTCCTCGATCCGCTGGGCCGTGCGATCGGCCTGGACGGAGTTATTCTGCTCGCGTATGTCATCGCGATTCCAGCGAACGAGATTGTGGTGCCAACAATGATGATGGTCTACATGGGCGTCACGATGATGAGCGACATCACCTCGTTCGACCAGATCAGAACCCTGCTGGTTGATGAACAGGGGTGGACGATGTTGACCGCCGTCAATCTGATGCTTTTCTCGGTCCTTCACAACCCCTGCGCCACGACCATCCTGACGATCTGGCGCGAAACCCGCAGCGCAAAATGGACCACCATCGGAGCCCTGATGCCGCTCGTGTTCGCCTTCCTAGTGACATTCGCTGTGGCGGTCCTGTGGCGAGCGTTTGTCTGATTGCAGCCCTGTGATTGGAACCTCACACGGCCGGACAGAGGCGTGGACGGAAGTCCACGCTCGGCGGTCGCAAAATGAGACAGACGGCGCGGCCTGGCACATATTCTTTCAAGAACACCGTCAGGGGCGCGCACGACACAGGGCCGCGAGCGGGAGCCCGCCTTCAGACGCAGCGCGCCAGGCCCCGTCTTGGCGGTTTCCTGTCTTTCTTGACGGTTTTCTTGTATTTTGCGACTACTATGTACATGAATTGTCGACTCCGCACGCCTTGTTGAGGTTTCGAAGAAACTCGTAAGTCCTTTTCTTTCAGTGACCGGGCAATCTCGATTGCGGGATTTGGCAGATATTGTCATGAAATAGAGTTTTTGCCCTTCCGGGAGACAACTCATCTTTGCGTTCCTTTTGTAAACCGGCCTTTCGTGAACGGGCATTTGTGAACTGGCCTTTGTGAACGGCCTCTTGTGAACGGGCATTTGTGAACTGGCCTTTTGTGAACGGGCATTTGTGAACTGGCCTTTTGTGAACGGGCATTTGTGAACGGGGCTGAATGATCGCCTATCAGTCGATCATTTCACCGCTCTCAGCATAGCGCAGCATTCTCGTATGTCAAGTCCCGAGCAGGCGCATTTGTTGATAACAGAGGGATTACTTCTCTTATAAATCCGTGAACGAGTTGGGGGTATTGCGGTTTCTTGTGGAGGAGCGGTTATTTTGGGGTCAAGGTGGCGCGTCGGCAGCCGGTTCGGCTGTTGGTTGGGGCGTTCGTTGCTGAACGGCTCGCCGCCGCTTGGCGTGTGAGCGTTGAGCACCCTGAGGAAGCCAAGGTGAGGAAGCCAAGGCTGGACTGGGTGAGAGCCGGGCCGGTATCATGTCGACGCGAATGCTGGCAGGGCACGCTCCCCG
>CBDCYS010000010.1:0-95166 GCA_965224215.1 Bryobacterales bacterium
CCCGAGGGCCGCTAGCGCTTGCTCGATTCTCGGGAGCTTTGTAGGGTGGCGCGGGTTTAGCATGCGCCGAACCTCTTTTTCATCCATGCCGAGCCGCCTTGCCAATTGGGTCCGCGTGATTCCGGCCTCTCGTAGCGACAGATAGAGCGATGCCTTGGCGGCCATCGATCCAGACAACGTAATTTGCGTCTGGCCTCGCTTGGCTTTCGAGGGCGGCGGGATGTCGAGGCCGTCAGCGATTCGCCCCGCAATCGCCTCTTCCAGACAGTCGGCTGCTTGCCGCACGGCGTCCAGTCGGCCGCTGCCACTCGTAATCGCTTCGGGCAGGTCGACGAAACGGACCGTCAAATGGCCGCCTGCTTCCGGGTGCAGTTTGGCCGGGTAGGTGAAACTCCACATGATCTCGTCGGTCTCCTAGTTCAGATCGGTTGCCGAAAGGCCCAGTTGTGTCAGCATCGCCTGAAGGGTCCCGGTGGGCAGTTCTTTCTTCAGATCCTGCACTACTTGTGTTCAGTACGAGTTGTGGTTGGCAAACCGCTGACCCGCCACTTGCATCCCGGTTTCCGTGTGCGTTCCGGGCTCTGCTTAGCGGGCTTTTCTTTGGTAAAACTGGCGGGCGTCGTTGTAGATTCCCAGCACTGCCTGGCGCTCTTGTTCGTTGCTGAATCGGTCTTTGTCCTCGCGTGTTTGCGCAATCAACTCGTCGATCCAGTCAATAAAGTACTGGGCGTCCTCGCGGGCATCCCAAAAACCATCGACGAGAAACACGGGGCGGGAATGCGCCATCCGGATTGTGTCTTCCGATTTGACAAAGCAGCGGGCCGCGACCCAACTGTGAACGCCGCTATCCATAACAAGTTCTGTCGAAAAATTTGTTTGATCCGGTTCGACTTCAAACTGTTTGATGACCTTGCCGTTCGCCACCAATTCGACGCGTTCAATTGTCTCGCGGCTATGAACCTGAACCGCCATCCGCACTTCGCGATGCCCTTCGATTGCGTCGAAAAACAACATCGGACCATTCGTAACACCTGAATTATGCACTGCGGCGTGGACCTGAGGAGGGCTGAGCCGCAAGAGACCATTTGGGACCCCCGAAAACATGGGGTAAAAAGGTAGGCTGGCAAAGATCCCAGCTTCGCCAGCCAACCCCAAGGAGGTCACCCACATGGTTACCAGACGAAAACAGCATAGCTCCCAAAGGCCCGTCCAACAAGACCCAGCCGTGACGGCCTCGCGGCCCAATAAAATCGGGGCTTCGACGCCTTACCACTTCCGCGGCAGGAAGCCGACTCCCTACGGCGGCTTGCTGCCGGTGGTCGGGAGGGCGCTGATCTGAGAGCCTGGCTATGCGCTATGCATAAAATTTTATGCACTAGCCGTAACGCACTGGAAACACGTCACTTCCGAGCGAGGTTTTGACGACGCGGATTCTGGGTGGGAAGGGAAACCGGACACGGAGAAGCCAAAAGGCCAGTTGCCGAGCTACCACCTCACGACGACCGCCAACCCGCTACGAACGCAGCCACACTCGCAAAGTGAATCTGTGCATAATTCAGGTGACAAAGCTCGATCCGTAACGCAGACCGTCGTAAAACGAGTTAACCGAGAAAGGCTCCCGCGGGCGAACATAGACTCGGTTGTACCCCACGGGATTGGGCAGGACCCCGCTGGCCGAACCAGCCGATGCCGGTATGTCCATGCCCAGATTCAAGTAGCGGTAGTAGAGACTCAGCGAGCTGTCGGCAAATCCCTGGTTGCCGGGAAACTTCTCTTCGTCCCTGGGCTTGCCCCAGGCCTCATTGCTGAGCATTCCATACTGATTGAAATGATTGTGCAGCACCCCGATTGAATCCGGCGGAGAAAGCGCCATCACGACAGGCACCTCCCACCAAAAGGGCTTTTCGACATCGATCCAAGGAAAGCCGCGTCGATAGTAGCGCTGCTGCTTGGCGTAATAGAGGAAATCAAGTCCCGGCGGGAACCAGCGCCCGTCCACCCCTAAATTGAGCTTCTCCCTGAGCCCGTGCATCATCCAGGCGCCTCCTCCCCTTTCGTCCTCCGCATTGAGGACTGTGAGCAGGTGCTTGGGAGTTACTTTGACCACGGGGTTCCGAGGATAGGTCTGTCCTTCCCAGAGGTCGCGCTTGTTCCACATCGTGAAGACAACGCTAAGATTGAGGTCCTCGGCCAGAGCAAGCACTTCGGCGTCCTCGACAGTTCGGTGGATATGAAAATCGCCGGAGTACCAGCCCAGCGCATTCATATCGATCCACCTCTGGAGGTTGACGGTTAGCTCGACCGGCTGCTCGTCCGTCAGTGCCACGGTTTCTTCGAACCGCTCGTATTCGGGTCCGCGCTCCGCGATAACGGTGTAGTCGCCGGCCGGCGCCTCGATGAAGCTTGGGTCACGAGCAACGAAACTGCCCAAGTACCACTGACGCCCTCCAGGGCGAGCACGCGCCGTCCGGTCGCGAAGCGAGAACGGTGGCTGAAAGGTCTTGCCGCCAGGGCCGCGTATCTCCAGGCGCGCCCAAACGGGTTTGCCTTTTTCGTCCACGACCTGAATTTGTAGCTCAGCCGCGCCGAGCGTGGCCGCGGCGGCGAGCAGGACAGTCAGTAAGCGCACCAAACCCATATGCATGAAATACATCTTATTAAGAATAGCGTCAATGGGGGGATTCCTCAGCGAGCGCACCGTCGACCAAGGCTCCCACGATCTGGCGCAGGGCCTCTGCATCCCGAAGATCGGCAACTTCCGCGGCGGAATGGGCATACCGGAGGGGCCAGCTTAAGGGAATATTCACGGCGCCGCGGCGAACAAACTTAGAACCATCATTACCGCCGGCGGTGACACCATGCTGCGTCGGGATCTGGAGCTTCTTCGCGAGAGACAAGACTTGCTCGACCGCATGACGAAGGGTGATACCGCTATTGTCTTTCGCACGCACGACAAAACCGTTACCGAGCGCTGCGTTGGCGATTCGCTTCCCCTCCAGCGGGCTATCTGATGTAACGAAGCTATCGATGGCGAAGACTCGCTTGGCTGCGGTCGAGGTGGCAATGGCTTTAGCGCCCACCAGGCCTATTTCCTCCTGGACGGAGAAGACGATCCAGGTGGGGCGGCCCTCCCTAACCTGCTGATCGGCGGCATTCAGGGATTGGAGTACCGAAATCAGCACCGCGCATCCGATTCGGTCGTCGAAAGAGCGCACTGTGGCACGGCGCCCTAGCAGCGGGCGAAACCTCTTCGGGACGGTCGCCGCTGTGTCTTTCTCGATTCCCAAGGCGGCTGCCTGGTCAGCGGATTCCGCACCCGCGTCCACCGATCCGTGCCGCGTCATGATCGCGCCTATCGGACCCCTCGCGCCGTGCAGTACAACGGGATGCCAGGCAAAAAGCTTGGCGGAGCCCCCGCCAACTGTATCGACCGAGATTTCACCGTCGGAATGGATTCGCGAGACCTTGAAACCGATTTCATCCATGTGAGCGATGAAGATCGTTTCCGGAGGGCCTTCCCGGCCGAGGCGGACGATCAAGTTTTCCGGCGCATCCGCTGTCTCGCTATCGATCGTTTTATCGTTCGTTTTATCAACCGATGTCCTGGCAGGGGCCAAGCGCTTACGTGCCCAAAGCGGCAGTTGCGCTCGGATGCGGTCGCGCACTGGGCCCTCGAAACCGCTCACGCCGGCGGATTGCGTGAGTAGGCGGATCGAGCTCACGAACGGTGATAAGGACAAGCTTGCCTGCGGCGAATTTTCTTTCCGGGGAATGTCATTTGCAGAGTCCTGTGGGGTCGCCGCGGATCCTGTTGATCCCAGCAACTCGCCAGATTTCACGCCCGAGAACCGGGCCAGCAGAGTCGCAATTTGATCCAGCCGCCTGGTATCGACAACCTCGACAGGGGTGCCGGAATTCTCGACGCCAACGGTAAGTACCGCGCTGTGCTGCGGCTTGGGCCAGGGATCTTGCGCGCCGAAAGGCCCCCATTCCAACCTTTCCGCCGTCGAGCGTTCCAACCTGATGTCCAGCGATTGAGCCGCCGCGATCAGCGCTTCTTGAACGTCTGAAGATACACCGACTACCGCCGAGATGCCGGCGCGTACTCCCCCCGCCGGCTTGATGTAGATGACGCGGTCAGCTTCGAAACGCTCGAGCACTCTTAGCATGCCGCGATTGTGGAAGAACTGTTGTGTCACGAAGGCGAGGGTCACGGCTTGATCGGGCGGTGACTTTGCCATTGCACGGCCCAGCGCCATGAGAACGGCGGCTCCGGCGCGGCTTGAAATCCACGGAGCGGTCACGCGGTGAGAGTCCGCTAACCTGAACGGCGTTCGTTCCAAGGTGAGAGAATCCAGCACATCCACCCCAGCAGCCAAGACCTCCGCCTCGGAGCGGGCGCCGATATCCACGAATAGGTCGTCAACGCCGGAACGGGAAGAATACGATCGCCCGGAATCGAAATGTACCGACGGCGCGGCCACAACACCCCAGACCGGCTGGCCGGATCTTCTAGTGATGCGGACCGGCCGCCCCAGGAAAAATGTGTCGAAATCGTAGTGAGGCGGCGGGTCCGCCAGTCGTTCAAGCCGCAAGTAGCCTTCGTCGTTAATTCCAGAAACGACGAATCCGGGTTCGTCGAGGCCCGCGACGAACAGCGTATGCGGTGACCCTTTCCCGTAGGTGAAGGTCAGCGAACCATTGTTGTCGACTTCCCCGCCCCGGCCGAGTTGGGATTGTACGTATTCAACCACCTCACCCTCATAGCCCGAGGCCGCGTGAATCTCTGCAAGGGCGATTAGGTCAGAGGCTAACGCCGGCCGGCCACAGATACCCACAGCCACTACCCACAAGGGGATCCATGTCGATACTGGCAACGGTAATGATCGAAAGTTAAACATCAAAAGGCTGAACAATTTCAAATCTTCACGCGGACCAGCGGCAACCCGCCGGCGTTGTTCACTAGTGCCGCATCTGCCCCTTCCCGTTGCTGCCGGCCAGCTTTTTCACTCGGTCGGCGGTTTGGATGCGCTCGATCAAGTGCGGCAAATACTCGGCCAAGTCGTCGAGCCGGCCAGATTCCGAGCGCTTCCTCAGCAAGGCTTGCTTGAAGTCGAGTTCGAGTGGCAATCCATGGGCGATGTGAAAACTGGGTTCGGATAATGTCGAGTCGATAGCGTCCCGCTCGCTCACTGCCAGCAGACCCGCTAAACGATCGGCGTGCTGCTGAACCTCTGCCAATACCGTTTTGTTGACCGGGACGCGACTGTGATCTTCGAAATACTCCACGCGGGCCTGTAGATAGGGCAAGCTTTCGTCAAGCTCGAGCGTCTTGAACCGCTTTTGGCCGCGCGCGTCGATCTCCACCCGGCCGTCTTCGTGCTTTTTGGTCACCCTTTCCACCATGGCGGTACAGCCTTCCGCAACGATCTGCTGGTTGCGAATCAAAATGATGCCGAAGGCGGAGTACCCGCTGATGGCTTCACTGATCATCAGCCGATAGCGCTTTTCAAAGATGTGGAGGGGTATTTTCGCACCTGGAAAGATAACCACTTCCAGCGGAAACAGCGGCAACAAGGTTTCCGTAGTCATGCTACATTATTGCTTCTCGCCACGAAGCTGGCAATCCTGCCCCAATCTCGCAATCCTGTTGAAGATGAAAAGAAAGACGATACTGATCACCGGCGCCTCCTCGGGCATTGGCCGCGCACTGGCGACGCGGTTCGCTCGCGACGGAGCTCGGTTAGTACTGACCGCAAGATCGCAGGACGCGCTCGATAGCGTCGCGCGTGAAGTCGCCCCCGCCGAAACCGCCGTTATTCCGGCCGATCTTCGCGACGCCGCCTCACTGGCGTCCTTGTGCGAGCAAGCGATCGAACGATTTCAGACAATCGACATTCTCGTGAACTGCGCTGGAGTGGGACTCGATGCCCCATCGTTTCTCTCGCCACCCGAGCTAGTCGACGACTTGATGAGCTTGAACTTTCTCGCACCGGTCGAATTGACGCGCCGCCTATTGCCTTCGATTCCATCGGACGGCACGATCATCAATATCAGCTCCATTGCCGGCAAGGTGCCGCTCCCCTGGCTTCCCATTTATTCGGCCTCGAAATATGCGCTCAACGCCTATTCGGACTGCCTGCGCATGGAGCTCAGCCAGGCCGGCATTCATGTGTTGTGTGTATGTCCTGGATTTGTGGATACCGCCTTTCGCACGAATGTCTTGCAGGGTGAGATTCCAGAGCCAGTTGCCGGACAGAAACGTTTCATGATCACCGCGGAGCAATGCGCCGAAGCGACACTAGATGGATTGAGACGCCGCAAGAGAACGGTCGTCACACCCCGCATTGGCTGGGTCTTGATTGTGCTGGCGCGGCTGCTGCCTGGCGCTGTCTTCTCGCGAATGGCGAGAATGAATGCTGAGATCGCGCCACCGCGGCCGGGCTCCTAAAAACGCACATCGAGTAACAAATATGCATGTCAAGCTGAAAGCGACTCCCGGGCTCTATCTAGTCGGCTTCATGGGCTGTGGCAAAACCACCGTCGGACAACGTCTCGCCGCTCGCTTGAAATGGGACTTCGTGGACCTCGACAACGAGATCGAAAGCAAGTCCGGGATGAAGATCCCGAATATTTTTGACCAACTGGGCGAACCCGCTTTTCGCGCCATGGAGCGGCGAGCGCTCCTGGAACAGATTTCCTTTGTCCGGCGTGGCTTGGCCCGTGTCGTTGCTCTGGGAGGAGGAACTTTCGTCGCTCCGGGCAACCAAGAATCCCTTGAGCCGGCTGGTGTCTCGATTTGGCTCAATGCCCCTCTTGAGCAGCTTTGGGAGCGGGTCGCCACAGAGGATCAGAGGCCGTTGGCACGGGATCGAGAGGCCTTCGCGGCGCTATTCGAAAAGCGGGGTCCGGGATACGCGAAGGCGGATTTCACGGTTCCGGTTGGTTCGGATGGAGCTGAGACAGTTGTGGACCAAATTCTCGGGCTGTCGCTGTTTTGACTCGAGAGTCAAGACCGCTATCCGCAACATGCCGATCGGAGCAAGCCCCCGATCGTAGGAAGACATCGATGCCCGAATCTTTGATCCGAGTCGAAAAACTCGCCAAGAGCTATCGCAGCGGCGACTCGGTTCTTTGCGTGCTCTCGGAGTTGAGCTTTGAACTCTACCTGGGAGAAAGCGTCGCGGTCGTTGGGGAGTCAGGAGTCGGCAAGTCGACCTTGTTGAACTTGCTGGGAGGACTGGATATTCCTACTTCTGGAGATGTCATCTTTCAGTCGAGCCCCATCTCTGGCTATGGCGAGGCTGAATTGGCCGACTTCCGTAACCGCCAGACAGGCTATGTTTGGCAGAACTTCCATCTTCTTCCGGAATTCACCGCGGCCGAGAATGTCATGATGCCGCTGTTGATCGCGGGGCAGACTCAGGAGCGAGCCGAACCGGCAGCCCGCAAGTGGCTCGAGCGCGTCGGCCTGGCCAATCGGGGTCACCACCGCGCAGGCGAGCTCTCCGGCGGTGAGCAACAGAGAGTCACCATCGCCCGCGCTTTGGTTACCGGACCGAAGCTCCTGCTCGCTGACGAGCCAACCGGTAATCTCGATGAAGAAACAGGCGAGAAGGTGATCGACTTGCTCGTGCGGCTGCCCCGCGACCACGGCGTCACGCTCGTCGTCGCGACGCACAACATGCGCTTCGCCGATCATTGCGACCGGGTGCTTCGCATCGCGGCGGGGAGAATCACGCCCGTCAGCGAAGACGCCTGATCCGCGGTGATCCACTTTGATCCGTGACCTGAGCGTCCACGCTTGCCGCAAACCGATTCGTCGGTTAGTATGGCCCCAGGACGTTGCAGCTCAACTTTTGCGACGATCGAAGAGCCTCAACGGCCCGCATGCAAGATGCATCCCGGAGGGATGATGTCACTCAAGCAAAACGTAGTTTCTAGACGAACCGTCCTCAAGACCGCACTCAACGCAAGCGCCGCGGCCGTTGCCCCGATGATCGTTTCCGGCTCTGCGCTAGGACTCGCCGGCGCCGTCCCCCCGAGCGATCGCATCACCGTTGCCGGCTTAGGCATCGGCAGCCGCGGCCAGCGCGACTTGGGTTCATTCTTGAGCCAGAAAGACGTACAGTTCATGGCCATCTGTGACGTCAGGAATGAGCGGCGCGAAGCCATCAAGTCGATGGCTGACAAGCACCACGGCAATCGCGATTGCGCCATGTATAGCGATATGCAAGAGTTGTGGGACCGCAAGGACATCGACGCCGTTCTGATCGCGACCGGCGACCGCTGGCATACCCTGCTCTCGATCCTGACCGCGAAGTCCGGCAAAGACGTCTATTGCGAAAAACCATGTTCCATGACGATTGGGGAGAGCCGGACGTTGGTGGACAACTACCAGCGGCTGGGACGCATCTATCAGGCCGGTACACAGCGGCGAAACGGCAGTAACTTCAAGTACATTTTCGACATGGCGGAGAGCGGCAAACTGGGCAAGCTGCACACTCTCCACGCCAATGTCGGCCCCGGTGACCGCTGGCCTCCGAAAACGTCCCACGACTGGCTGCCGGCCGAGCCGCTGCCGCCCAAGCAAGTCGTTGATTGGGACCGCTGGCTCGGGCCCAGTCCCTGGAGGCCTTACAACAGTCTTTACGTAGCCCGTTACTGGCGGGGGTATTTCGATTTTCACGGAGGCGGAATCCTCGAGTGGGGATCACACACAGTGGACCTCTGCCAGTTTGCCGCCGGAGCGGATGAGACCACGCCGATCGAGTTCGATCCGCATGGCGATCAGGGCGACACTCCTTACTCGATCAATTGCAAATACGCCAACGGCCTGAAGCTAGTCATGCGCGACAAAGGCTTCGACGGCTTGGGCTCCTGCGCCGTGCGTTTCGAAGGGGAGCAGGGCTGGGTTCAGACCGGTGATCGCGGAGTCGTCGAAACCTCCGACAGCCTGAGCGCTTTCAGAAAGGAGTTCAGCGACTCGCGGCAGGCCACCACTTACCACGTGCGCGATTTCCTCGATTCGGTCAAGTCCCGTAAACAGCCGCGCGCCAATGCCCTAGCCGCCGCGCAGACTCACATCGGTTGCCACGCGGCCTACATCGCATTCCAACTCGGCCGCAAGCTGAAATTCGACCCGGCAACAGACACATTCATCGGAGACGACGAGGCCAACGCCATGCGGTCAAGGGCGATGCGCGAACCCTGGAGGTTGACATGAAGTTGACCGGAAACGTTCTTCCTGCGGTGACGATTCTTCTGGCCGGTTTGCCGGTGGTCTCTGTTTCGCAAACACCACTCACCCCCGCGCAACAGCAACGCGCGGCCATGGTCGCCAAGGAAGCCGAGGCCAGAGCCGCCACGCCCTATAAAGCCGCCGAGATCATGTCCCTGCCGGCGCCCAAGCTGATCGAGATCCTCAAGGACTCCAACGCATCGGAGTTCGCCAAGGCTAAGGCCTGCCAGCGGCTGGCCGTCGTGGGAGACAAAACCGCCGTACCCGCACTCGCCGCGCTGCTAGGGGACCCGAAACTCTCTCACTACGCCCGCTTCGGCCTGGAGCCGATCAGCGATCCGTCAGCGGGCGAAGCTCTGCGCAACGCGCTAGGCGACCTCAAAGGCAACCTGCTGATCGGCGTGATCAATTCGATCGGCCGCCGCAAAGACCCCAAGGCGCTTGATGCCCTGGCGAGACTCATGCATGGCGATGATCATGATGTAGCCGAAGCGGCCCGGGCGGCGCTGGGGCGCATCCGCAGCCCGTAGCAGCCGAAACCTACCGATGCGTCACTTGCGAGGCGGATAGCGTTCCTGATCGGGTGGATTGTTGAAGTCCTTGACACAAAGGAGGCACGGGTGTTTCAAACGGATGCAACTTCCTACTGTGCGAATCACCCTGACCGCTCGGCAGTCGCCCGATGCGACCACTGCGGAAGGCCCTTTTGTGAGGACTGCCGCGTCGAGGATGTTGCAGCCGAGGAGATGTTTTGTTCTCGCTCGTGCCGGGAAGAACACAGCAAGTCTCGGGAAGGTCCGGCACTAGCGGCCGACCGCACCTTTCTCGACGGCTATCAGCGCCCGATCAGAACCGGCTGGCTTCTGTGGGCGCACTCATTGGGGGCCCTTTGCGCCCACACCGCACCGCTCGCGATTGCGATGGGGCTCATGGTCTGGCTGTCCAGCGAGGTTGATGAGAGCGGCGAAACGAGGGTTTCGGACACCGCAGCTTTCGTGCTGCTGCTGGGTTTCGGCTTTGGAGTCGCCCTTACGCAAGTCATACTTTCTCGGCAATACAGCGGCCTGATAAAGGGAAACGTCTACTTGTGGACGTTGCGCAGATTTGTACCCTGGGCGCTAAGTCTCGCTATCGTTTTCGTAATTACCGTCCTGGGAATGATGGCCTTCTTGTTACCGGGAATGTACCTGGCGCTGAGACTGTTTTGGGCGGATGAGTTTGTGCTCGTGCATCAATCGGGGCCCCTCCGGGCTCTAAGGGAGAGCTGGGAGTTAACCCAGGGCGAGGCGGGTCCCGTTTTCCGCTTCCAGTTCTTGGCTGGCTTGGCGGCGTATCTCGTATTCATAGGGGGTGCGGTCGTGCTTGCAGCCGTGGGGACTCTCGGCCGGTTGTTAGCCAGTCCACGGTACTGGGAACCGGCGACGTTTGTGTGTATTTGGCTGGTGATCTTCGTTGGCTACGGCGCTCTGCACGCATCGGAGATCGTCTACCTCTACGGCATGCGAGCCGATCGAGCAAGCAGTTTGGCTGCTTCAACAACAACACTTTTGACCGATGATGTAGCACCCAACTAAGCGTAATCAGCTTGTCAGACGATTCACACACTCAGTCTTATTCCCCCACGGACTGATATGATGAAAAACATGCCGTCTAGCGCCCGTTAATCGGGGGGTCGGGAGAGCAATACGCTCCATGTTCGAACGCTATACAGAAAAAGCACGCCGGGTCATCTTCTTCGCCCGTTACGAGGCGAGCCAATTCGGTAGTCCCTACATCGAAAGTGAACACCTTTTGCTCGGCCTCATCCGCGAGGATAAGGCACTGGCCAATCGCTTTCTGCGGTCTCCCGCGGCAGTTGAATCCATCCGCAAGCAGATCGAAGCGCACACTCAGGTTCGAGAAAAGGTATCCACGTCGGTGGATCTTCCTCTGAGCCACGAGTGCAAGCGCGTATTGGCTTACGCGGCGGAAGAGGCCGAACGCCTCTCGCACAAGCACATCGGCACCGAGCATCTGTTGCTCGGGTTGTTGCGCGAAGAGAAATGTTTCGCCGCGGAGATTCTGCATGAGCGCGGGCTGAGACTGGCGACGATCCGTGAGGAACTGGCACGCACTCAGTCGGAGAAGCTGCTCCCGAATCGTCCCAAGGAAAGCTCGCTGCTGGCCGAGTTTAGCCGCGACCTGACTCAATCGGCGGCGGATGGCGTCCTCGATCCACTGATCGGACGCTCCAGCGAAGTCGATCGTGTCATTCAAATCCTGTGCCGCCGAACGAAAAATAACCCCGTCTTGATCGGCGAACCGGGTGTTGGAAAAACGGCGATCGTCGAAGGCCTGGCTCAAAAGATCTCCGACGGCGACGTCCCCTCATTTTTGGCCGAGCATCGCATCCTGGCTCTGGATCTGTCGCTGATCGTCGCCGGCACCAAGTACCGCGGACAATTTGAAGAGCGTCTGAAGACCATCATGAAAGAGTTGATGGAGAATAAGAACGCCATCATCTTCATCGACGAACTGCACACCTTGGTGGGCGCCGGCTCCGCGGAAGGATCACTCGACGCGGCGAATATTCTCAAACCCGCCCTCTCGCGCGGCGAGATCCAATGCATCGGCGCGACAACGCCTGCCGAGTTCCGCAAATCGATCGAGAAAGACCGCTCGCTCGAGCGCCGCTTCCAGGCAGTCAAGGTGGTTCCGCCAACCGAAGAAGAAGCTGTTCAGGTCTTATTCGGCGTCAAGGACCGCTACGAGAAGTTTCACGCCGTGGCCTACACCGATGAGGCAGTCGAGGCCGCCGTCTACACCTCGAACCGCTATATTCCTGACCGCTTTCTGCCCGACAAGGCCATCGACCTGGTGGATGAAGCCGGCGCCCGCGTCAAATTGCGCCAGACGACGATGCCGGATGAAATCGCCGAGGTGCACAAGCGAATTAAATTCATCGTGCATCGGATGGAAAACGCCATCGCGAACCATGAGTTCGAGAAGGCGCGCTTCTATTCGGACGAAGAACGCAAAGAGCGCGAAAATCTGCGCGTGCTGCGTGAAAAGTACAACCTCGATGAATCCACCGCGGCGGCGGTCACCAAAGACGACATTGAAGATGTCGTCGCGCGCTGGACCGGCGTGCCGATGACATCGATCAAGGAAGAGGAGATGCCCAAGCTCCTCCGCATCGAAGACGAGTTACACAGACGTGTCGTCAGCCAGGAAAAGGCAATTTCAGCCGTGGCCCGGGCGATTCGCCGTTCCCGGGCAGGTATAAAATCAGCCGCGCGGCCAGCAGGCTCGTTCCTGTTCTTGGGGCCGACCGGTGTCGGGAAGACCGAAGTCGCCCGCGCTCTGGCGCAATTCCTTTTCGCGAGCGAAAAGTCACTGGTGCGCTTCGACATGTCCGAGTACATGGAGAAACACTCGGTTTCCAAGCTGATCGGTTCGCCTCCCGGATATGTCGGCTATGAAGAGGGCGGACAGTTGACCGAGCGCGTCAGGCGCGCTCCCTACTCCATCATTCTGCTGGACGAAGTCGAGAAAGCGCATCCCGACCTTTTTAACATTTTGCTCCAGGTTTTCGAGGACGGCCAACTCACGGACGGTCTTGGCAACACGGTCGATTTCAAGAATACGATCATCATCATGACCTCGAACCTCGGCGCCCGATTCCTGCAAAATCGCGGCCGCTTGGGTTTCCAGGGTTCTTCCCGAGAGCAGGCCGACTCCAAGGCAAACGACGAGGTTCTCAACGAAGTCAAGCGTGTTTTCAATCCCGAATTCTTGAATCGAATCGATGAAGTCATTATCTTCTCGGCGCTCGTCGATGAGGATCTGGTGAAAATCATCGACCTGATGGTCGACCAGATCAACCTGAACCTGGCACGCAAGGATATTCACATTCGTCTGAATGAGGACGCCGCCAGGTACATCCTCGACCAGACCGGCGAGGACCGCAATTACGGCGCCCGCCCCTTGCGCCGGGCACTGCAGAAATACATCGAGGACCCGCTGTCGGAAGCCCTCATCCAAGGCCAACTGCCCAAGCCGGCCGATCTCGAAGTCTTTCTGGGCGACAACGGAATGTACTACCGTCCGGTCAACGAACCAGAAGAAGGCGAACCCTCCGCCGAAGGCGAAGGCGAAGTTGCCGTGGCCGAAGCCAGCCCGCTCTACATGTTCACCTAGCGCGCTCCTGCTTATACGGTTGTTTCAGCAAGCCCCAAGATGTTGGGGTGGAGGTCATCGCGTCTTGTCCAGGTCACGCGCGCGGCGGATGTGGGCGTAAGGCGTAGGAGCGTGTTGAGTTCCGAGACCGAGGAGGGTTTGGAAGGCTGCCATTGGGGTCTTGCGGCGGTTGTGTCGAAACACGAACTCATCGAGGTAAACCTGAAGCTGAGCGCGGCTCACGCCGTGGTACGTTCCGGTCAGCCATTGCTGCAGGTTGCCAATGGCACGATCCGCCAGCGGCACCACCGACTTGGCGCCTTTCCGCAAGTCAGTCCGGTGAGGTTGCGGACGAGAGACGTGTTTGTAGCCGGCCTCTTCGAGGGCGGTAAAGGTCTTCAGACCGTCTGTGTAGATGGTCGAGCCGGGAACAACGTTCTGGGCAAGAAACCTGTCGATCGTCACCTTCTTGAAGTCTGGAATAACGGACATGCGAACGCGCCCGGAGCACTTCCCGCGTTTCTCAACAGCGACCATCACAAGGGCCGCACGGCGCCCCTTCAGTTGCCGGCTGCCTCGCAAACCTGCTTGCGGGCCGCCAATCCAGGTGTCATCGACCTCTACTTCTCCGTGCAAGGGCTCGCGAGCTGCGTTCACCATGGCCCGTCGCAGTTTGTGCAACATCATCCAGGCGGTTTCGTAGCGCGACAGGCCGAGCTGACGCTGCAGTAGCAGCGCCGACACACCTCGTTTATCAGTTGTCATCAGGTACGCAGCCCAAAACCAAACCGTCAGCGGGGTCTTCGTATTGTGGAGCACCGTTCCCGACGTCAACGAGACCTGGTGTCGACACGCCGCGTACTGCCACCGTAGTTTCTGCTCGAGAATGTAGGCCTGCCGATGCCCACACTGAGGACAAAGGAACCCGTCGGGCCAACGACAAGCAGCCAGGTACTTCTGGCAAGCCTCCTCGGTCGCGAACTCCACCTGAAACTGACGCAGACTCTTCGGAAACGGCGGCCGGGCCACGCCCTACCCTACATCTTGGGGCTTGCTGAAACAACCGTATAAGCAGGAGCGCGCTAGTTCCGGGGCGGCATCAACCCGCATTTTTCGCCGCCCGCGCCACGATCTCGACCGATGTCCCCGAAGCCGAAACCCCGTAGAGAAGATGGAGTGACCTGTCCAACCGCGAGAGTCGCGGGTTACGCTTCAAACAGATGCGCAGAGCCGCATCGAGGAGGACAGGTCATGAAAGAGTCTAGCGAGTTCAAGAAAGAGATGAACAAGTGCAACAGTTACGACAAATACGTCGGGATGGACGTTCACAAAAACAGTATCTCGGTCGCTGTCGCCGCGGCGGGGCGGGGCGAGGCGCATTTCTACGGCAAGATCGACAACCGGCCTGAAGCCATTCGTCGCTTGATTTCCGCACTCGCCCCGTCTGGTCAGAGGCTGCACTACTGCTACGAAGCCGGCCCCTGTGGCTACGGCATTTGCCGGCAGATTCGTGACACCGAACACGATGGCGACCTGGTCGCGCCGTCGCTGACCCCGCGCAAATCCGGCGATCGCGTCAAGACCGATCGGCGCGACGCGCTGACCCTGGCTCGGCTCGATCGCGGCGGCGAGCTCAGCACGGTCTGGACGCCCTCTCCGGAACACGAAGCGATCCGCGATCTGAGCCGCGCGCGCGGCGACTGCAAACTCATCGACAAACAACTTCGTCAATGCCTCGGAGCTATGCTGCTGCGCCACGACAAGCGTTTCCCCGGGCGCAAGAATTGGACGCAAGCGCACTTTCGCTGGCTCGAGACGTAACGCTTTGAGCAGCCGGCCTCGCAGATCGCCTACGAAGAATACGCCGAGGCGATACGCCAGGCGCAAAGCCGAACGGCTCGCCTCGAGCAGCAGTTGCATGATCAGCTGGAAGGCTGGAGCCTGGGAGGGCCAGCGCAGGCGTTGACGGCGCTGCGGGGCGTGGACTGGCTGGCGGGGATGACGTTGCTGGCCGAGCTGGGCGATCTCACACGCTTCGACTCCCCGCGCGAGCTGATGGGTTTCGTCGGTGTGTGACTTCGTCGGAGAACACGAGCGGAGCGCGACACCGTCAAGGCGCGATCACCAAAGCAGGCAACGAGGAAGCTCGCCGTCTGCTGGTCGAATGCTCCTGGGCGTATCGCTTCCCGGCACGCCGCTCGCGGCTGATTCAACGCCGTGCCGAGAAGGCGTCGCCCCCAGTCCAAGCGATCGCCTGGAAGGCGCAGGTGCGGCTTTGCGGTCGCTTTCGCAAGCTGCGCAACAACGGCAAACACGCGAATGTCGTCGTGACCGCGATCGTGCGGGAACTGCTGGGATTCATCTGGGCAATCGTGATCGAACAGACCCGAACACAACAGGAGAAACAGGGATTGAATGCTTGCTGAACGCTCGAGACGGCCGACAGGGAGACGGCCGACAAGGAGACCGCCAGGGAGACCGCCATCGCCCTCGATTGACGTCGTAGGCGACCGGCCGAAACCTGTCAAGGGTACGCTTCGCCGCGGTAACCCGCGCCCTTGACAGAACCCGTCCGACCGCCAAGAGGCACCTTATACGAGGGCGATGGCTAGCTGCCGAGGACGATGGCTAGCTGCCGAGGACGATGGCTAGCTGCCGAGGACGATGGCTAGCTGCCGAGGACGATGAGCTGCCAGCAAGCGGTAGCGAAAACGATTTTGGTTGCCGGCTTCGGGCGGCAGCCTCACAAGGTAGGACAAGGAGGACGGCTGACTGGAAACTGAGCCTGCCAGGAGAACCCTCGACTGCGCTAAGAAGCGCTTGATGGAGCGACCTTCGTCAAGGAAGCGCTCGGTTGAACGACCTTCGTCCGTAGAGTGAGGCAGCTCCACGACGCAGACTACTCTGGCGAGAACCCGCGAATATCAGATGGATCCATCGTCGTAAACGCTCTCTTCCACAGGCTGTTCTTCTTGTCCTCGTTCGTTGGCCAACGCGGAGTTGAGGCTCCGCGCGACAGCAGTCGTGCGCGCAAACTTGACAGGTCACACCATATCAGCGCAGGGCTCGTCAGAGACCTGCGGCTTTTACTCGGCCGCGCATCAATTCGGCGACACACTCGGTTAGGGGACACAGCAGGTTAGGGCACACACTCGGTGCTATCCGATATCGTATTCGAGCACTGAATACTTTCCGTCATCCCGGACGAAATGATCGCGCAAGCGACATCCGAGGCGGTTCGGGTAGCCTCTTCGCGGGTAGGCGCGCGAGCCGTGCTGCAGTTCGTCTGTCCCCGGTAAGTCTTGCAAACCTTGCAAGTATATTGCTGCAATCCCATCGTGGAGTAAATCAGCATCCCCACAACGGCGATGCCGAACAAAATCGCGAGCAAGGTGGTTTTCGACATGATCGGACGGAGTTACATTATACCGGCGGTATAGCCACGATGAAGGCAAGGTCATGATCCAAACCCCGCTACGATCGGAAACCCGTAGCGCAGGGCTCAAAGAGACCTGCGGCCTTTACTCCCCGCCATTTACTCAAAGCCGGTCCCGCTGGTTCATCGGCAATCGCACTTCGTCCATCGCAATGGGTCCTGCCCCTTCCGCGTACCAGCGGGCACTGGACCAGGGCCAACTCAGCGAATCACCGGCGAGCCCTCGATTCACCGGGTTCATGTGAATGTAATCGTAGGCTTCGTCATACTCTCCGCGTGTACGCAAGGCCCGGTCATAAAATCGGCTCTGCCAGAAGGCCACTCCCCGAATCGGCCGGATTCTTCGCGACGCGGCGATCTTTAACCGCATCATTACGTCGGAAATCTTTGTCTCATCCTGGGGGAACAGGATAGCGTGCACGTGATCGGGCATGAAGCAGTAAGCACAAACTGCCACTGGCACGAGTTCCCGAACTCTAATGAGGCTTTCGGCGAGAAGTTGGTATTCTGATTCGAAAAACGAAGCCAGCCCGCGTCGTAAGTTCGTCGTGACGAAGAAGAAACGCGAGTGCAGAATCGGCCGCCGAAGGCGAGACATCTACGCGTATGATCGCAATCCTTGCCGCAAATGGGCAAGGGCAGATATGCCTTCATACTGCTTTCACGTCACGTAGCGCAGGGCTCGAAGAGACCTGCGGCCTCTGCTCTTGTTGTTAACACAGCTGCCCCCAAGCCTTTCTCAACACGCTCATCAGTGCAAGACCGGCTACCCATTTCGGACCTAATTCCATCCTTTTTAGCTAATTACCGAACAGCACAACGAAATCACTTGACACGTCCGATAGAATACGAGTAGAAACCGGAAAAGATAGATCACCGGACCAACCCGAACAATTTCCCCGGGGCAGTTTCGAGTTGCTCTCCGAACTTGTGGTCATCTACCGCGGAAGGCTTCGAGCCCAGCAGATACCGGCAGCTTCGCCCGTCAAAGTAATGATCGGCACTCGGCCGGGTCGGCGTGGACATCCTAGCGATGCTCCAACCCGCCGGCCTAGCTGGGAAGAAGACCATCCGCTTGCAGCCGCTTTTGTGCTCCTTTTGGGGGCGGCGTGTCTAGGTTGAAACCAACGGGAGCAAGAGGCGCCTCTATAAACATCAGAGCCCTAGGCGGAAGCCTGGGGTCAAGCGAATGAGCAGGTCAAACAATTGAGTAGCTCAAGCAAATGTCCAAGTCAAGCGAATGAGGCAGGAAAGGCACGCAATCGCACCGGAAAATCGCCGGCCCAAGGGTGGCCCAGATTACAGTGAAAAATCACAAGTCATTAATTCTTATGCACCTTACCGAAACACCTGCAGCGACCAGCAGAAGGAAAAAACTCAAGATGGGTATCCGGTTGACTCAGGTAGCCCCAATATCTTGTGGTTTGGGGATTTTCTTGGGTTCTGTAACCGGGTGAACAATCATCGTGTAAGTCGCCGGATCCACGGCTACCGCCTGCTGGACGAGCCGATAGAAGAGTTTGCCTCGGCTTTTGGATTTGCGGCGGTTGAAACGGAAGGTGAACTCGTCCAGGTAGTAGTCCAGATGTTTGTGGCTCACGGCGCCCTGATGGGTGGCCAGCAGCCAGCGCTTGAGCAGTGACATCACGCGGTGGACGCGGGGCATCAATTCCGACGCGGACTGCTCCTGCCTGCTGACAACTGTGACCTGATGGACGTAGCCTTCCTTTTTCAACCCGGAGTAACCGGGCCAGCCGTCGGTATGCACCACGCTGCCCGGCTCGATGCACTCCTCCACGAAAGGCAACAGGCTCTCGCCCGAGGCATCCTCGATTCTCTTCATGCGAATCCGGCCGATACCCCGCCCATCCTCTTGAGCGGCCACTGCGATCAATGCTTTGTTTTTCAGGTTTCGGCCCCGCAGGCCCTCTTCGAGCCCGCCCCAGTAGCTTTCATCGACTTCCACCGTCCCGGCGAGCAAATCCCGTCCCGGCCGCACCATCGCGCGCCCCATTTTGTGCAGCCAGGTCCAAGCCGTTTCGTACCTGTTGCGCCCCAACACTCTTTGCAGTCCCAAAGCGCTGGCTCCGGTTTTTTGGGTGGTGACCCACCACATCGCACGAAACCACAACGGCAAAGGGCTGCGCGTGTCCTGAAAGATGGTCCCGGCGGTCACCGAGGTTTGGCGCCCACACGCAGCGCACTGCAGCAGCACTTTTCGCAAAGGCCACGACTTTCCACAACCGCAACCCGGACAGCGGAAACCGTCCGGCCAGCGCAGCCGGAACAGATACTCCCGGCAGGCCTCCTCACTGCTAAAACGGGCCTCGAACTCTGTCAGGTTCTGAGGGTAATCTTCCATCTGCCGGCATACTACATCTTGGGGCTACCTGAGTCAACCGGATACCCACCAAACTCAATATCATGACGTTTTCTGCCAATTACTGCAAGGCGATACACTAAGTCATAGATAAGAAGAAACTTACACAATCAAGCTCGTGAGACTAGCCGTCGATTCTCGTCGTTTTAGCCCCAGATTATCGTAGAAAGCGCGCAGAAACTCACCACTTTGGCCCGGATTCCAACGCATCCCCGCCAGGAGGCCTATCCCGCTGTCAGAAAGGCAAAACTCGAGCAAGCCCCGTGCTGCCGAGCCCTACCCGAGGGGGCAACCCGTGGAAGGCCGGAATCTTTCCGACAGCGCGTGCCACTGAGGGTGTGCAACATTGGAGTCTGAAGAGGATTCTTCGACGGCGCCCTCTAGGACTTGCGACTGTCACACAAGCCGCTCTGGCCGCAACGATTGACATCGTACAGCGGGCGTCTTCGAAAAGAGTTCCCTTTTGTTGGCCGCGCGCGGCCCATGGAGATGACCAACATGAATCGGCGACACTTCCTGCGCTCAATCGCTGCCGCCCCGCTGGCTCCCGCCGCTGGCCGGGCCGCGAAAACTTGGAGTCAAGGCGACGATTGGCAGTGGGAGCACTATGGCGGTGACGCCGCGGCCAGCCGCTACGCGCCGATCGACCAGATCAATCAGTCGAACGTCAAGAACCTAAAGGTCGCCTGGGTGCACAATTGCGGCGACCACATGAAGCGCCCACAGACGACGATTGAAACCACGCCGATCGTCGTCGACAGTGTTATGTACCTGCTCACTCCGCGCCTAAAGACTCAAGCTCTCGACTCCGCGACAGGCAAGCTGCTTTGGACCTTCGATCCGGCCGGCGGGAAGAGAAGCCGGCAGCCTCCCGGACAGTGCCGGAGCGTGTGCTATTGGCGAAGCGAGGACGGATCGGAAAAGCGCGTTTTCACCCCAGTGCAGGACAAGCTCTACTCGATTAATGCCGAGACCGGAAAACTCGACCCGGCATTCGGCGAAAACGGCGTCCTCGACCTTTCCAAGAACTTCGACCACGCCATGGAGGGCCTCAGTTTCAACCTGACCAGCCCGCCGGTAGTCTACAAAAACATCCTGATGGTTGGTGGCGGAGGAGGAGAGGGACCAGAGCGAGCCGCTCCGGGTCACATTCGCGGCTACGATGTTCGGACCGGCGAGCGGATCTGGATTTTTCATACCGTTCCGCGGCCGGGCCAGTACGGCTATCGCACTTGGCCCGATGATGCCTGGAAGCGGGTCGGTGGAACGAATAACTGGGCCGGCATGAGCCTCGACCGGGAACGCGGCTGGCTCTTCGCGTCAACCGGTTCGCCGGCTTTCGACTACTGGGGCGGTGACCGCAAGGGACAGAACCTTTTCGGCAACTGCGTTCTGGCGCTCGACGCCGAGACGGGTAAGCGCCACTGGCACTATCAGGTTGTCCATCACGACATTTGGGACTACGATTTACCCGCGCAGCCGGCGCTAATTACGATCCAGCGCAACGGACGTCCGGTCGACGCCGTTGCTCAGGTGACCAAGCAGAGCTTTGTCTTTTTCCTGGACCGTGAGACCGGCCAGCCTCTTTTCCCCGTTGACGAGAGGGCCACTCCGCCATCGAAAATCCCAGGCGAACAGCTATGGCCAACGCAGCCGGTGCCGCTCAAACCTCCGCCGCTGAGCCGAGTCAACTTTACGCGCGACGAGGTGACCAACATCGACCCCGAGACTGAAAAGAAGTTCCAGGGTTTGTGGGACAACACCGACGCCGGGATGATCTACGAACCGACGACGTCACGGGGCACGTTCGTCCACCCCGGTTTTCGAGGCGGCGCGTTGTGGGGCGGCTGTTGCTTTGATCCGGAAAGGAATCTGCTGTTCGTCGGCACGGACGAAAACACCAACCGTATCACGCTGGCGAGGGGAGAGGAGGGCGAGCCCTTCGAATACAAACTGAGCGAGCGCTGGAAAGCGCGCGACGAAAACGGCTACCCAATCATCAAGCCGCCGTGGGGCTACGTCACTGCGATCGACTCCGACAAAGGCGAGTTTCGCTGGCGGGTCGTCGATGGAGAGCACCCGGAGCTGACGGCCAAGGGAATCCCCAAGACCGGCACCCTTTCGCACGGCGGCTCGATTGCGACCAAGGGCGGCCTGATCTTCATTGCAGCCAGGTTCGACCGCAAAATGCGAGCGCTCGATTCCGACACCGGGAAAACCCTGTGGGAACACCAGCTCAACGCCGGCGGCTTCGCGACCCCTTGCACCTACCAAGTCAAGGGCAAGCAATACGTGGTGATAGCCGCGGGCGGCGGAAAAGGAGACTCCCCTTCGGGAGATGAATACGTGGCATTCGCGCTCCCCGAGCCGCGCGCGTAAGCAAGCGGTCAGCAACCCGTGAGCACCTAACTTTAGATCGTTCTGGCCACTTCGAAACGGGCTCGCGATCTTGGCAAGGGCTCGCCAACACTGCTCAGTACAATAGAAACCACCCGTGCGAAGAAACCTCACGCTCCTAGCACTAACTACGCTGGCCGTAACTCTCTCCGTGTGGGCGCAAAGCTCGCGCCAGCAAACGGGCTACGTCTCACCGGCGGAACGGCTCCCGCTGCCGCCACCCGAGCAACCCATTCCCTACAGTCACAAGCTGCACGTCGGCAAGCTGGGACTCAAGTGCGCCGACTGTCACCAGCCCGACCGGGACGGCTTCATGATGGAGTACCCGCGCGAAGAAAAATGCATGGCCTGCCACGCGGCGATTAAGACCGAGAGTCCCCATATCCAGAAACTAGCCGAGTTCGCCAAGGCCGGCAAGAGTATTCCCTGGGCGCCGATCTACCGCGTACCTGACTATGTTTGGTTTGCCCATGAAACTCACACGACTGATGCCGGCATCTCCTGCGAGCAATGCCACGGGCCCGTGGCCGAACGCAAACAGTTATTCAAAGAGAAGCCGATCGGCATGGTGGCCTGCATGGACTGTCATACGAAACACAAGGCCGCCAACGATTGCAATTTGTGCCACGACCCTGGGTGAGATGCCAATGGGGCCGCGGCTACCCCGGCGATTTAGATTTGAAAGCTACCAGCTAACGTCGCGCCCGGCGTTCTCTTTCTTGAGATGCTCCATCAGGGGCTCGAAGTACTCCAGCATGGCCCGCGTGCTCACTTCCTCGCCGGTCTTTTCGAGGATGACTTCGCGCCAGTCTCTCGTCGCGCCGAGACTCAACAATTCCCACAGGAATTTGCCGACTTCCTTGTTCCCGTAGTAGTTGCAGTCATGCGGGTCTTGCTTCAGGATATTCTTCGCAATGTAGGTGTGAAGCTGATACTTCAGGACAAACGCCATGGCGTAGTCGTAGTATTGCGCCGGGTCGTCGCTGATGTGGGTCTTGGTGCAACCGTCGCAGAACTCCTCGCCACGGGCCTCGGGCGGCTCGACTCCCTGGAAGCGTCCGACGTATTCCCACCAGCGTTTATTGAATTCGTCCGGCGAAAGATTCTCCTCATAGAGATCGTGTTCGAAGAACGACATCGTTCCCGCTGAAACGGAATGAAGGCGACGGCTTCGTTCAGAGCTTCATCGAGCAGCCACTGGGCCTGGTCGATTTCGCGATCCTCCGGCAACAGACCGATCTGCCTGAGGTAGGCTGGCTGCCGCGCCGCAATGCCGATCAAATCGCCGACGGCCTCGTGGAAAGCCCGGTTCGCCCCTTCCCGTAGCGTCAAAGGGACTTTCGGATTCGTGTAGGCCAGAAAGTAATAAATATGTCCCAGCTCGTGGTGGGACGTTTGGAACCAGCGATAGTTGGGCTCGACGCTCATCAACGATCGCACGTCCTGTTCGAGATCGAGATGCCAGGCGGAAGCATGCGTGTTCTTGTTGCGCTTATCTCCAGGCGGCAACTGATAGAGATCCGATTTCTCCCAAAAGCTTTTGGCAGAGCCGGCATGTCGAGCGAGGTGTAAAATCTCTCTCCCTGCTCGACGATCCATTCCGGC
The DNA here is from genome assembly GCA_965224215.1 of Bryobacterales bacterium. Lineage (GTDB taxonomy): Bacteria > Acidobacteriota > Terriglobia > Bryobacterales > UBA6623 > CBDCYS01. The sequence goes on from CBDCYS010000010.1 coordinate 23,218, forward strand.
TCCTTGTCGGTCAACAAGGGATCGAGGTCCGCCGCTTCAGTCAACCCGGGCCAGGCCTGGGCCCAACGATTGCCGATCCAATGCGCGGGGATGCGCTTGGGCGGCGGCTGGCCATAGCGCTCGGCCAGCTTATATTTCGCCCAACAGTGGACTTGCTCGTAAAGCGGTTTTAGCTCCTGCTGAAACTGCTCCATCAACTGCATCATCTCCGGGACAGCCATGCCGTAGTCGGCCACCTGCAGAGCGAAGAAAGAGTCGTAGCCCATCTCCTGGGCGACCTGATTTCGCAGATTGCGAAGTTCTATCAGGCCGGGCTTGAGCGCTGGCCCGACTTGTTTGGAAACTTCCCAAACGTGCTGGCGCTCCCGAATGTCGCGCGACGAGCGAAGAGTGTTGTCGATCTCGTTCGCGGTAATTGGCTTCAAACATTTTTCGCCACGCCGCTCGGCGCAAAACTCGAAGGAGTCCAGAACAGCGCTCTGCTTGGCTTCTTGCTCGATGCGCTGATTGACCACGTCGGGAATGGTTCCCGGATACTGCGAGGCAGCCAGCAGGATCTTATCGAGCTGTCGGCGGGTCAAATCGTCTATCTGAGCGCTTTGCGCCAGCAGCGCTTTGGTCTCCTCAATGACGTAATTGCTTCCAGCGAAGGCGCCAAAAGCACGGTCAGCCCCGATCCGCTCTCCGACGTGCTGCTCGGTGACGTCGGTAGATGCCTTCCAGTTGGCGTCTCCAGAGACAGCGTAAATCTTCTGCGCAATGCTGTTGTACATGGCTAGAAAGCGGTTTGCGCGCTGCTGAGCGCTTTCTTCTGTGTGGCAGGACCAAGCGCTCATGCTGACCGCAGCCACGATGGCGGCGATTGCGACGGAGGTTTTCGTCGATCGTTGTCTCATATAGGAACATCCTATCGGCATTGGTTATTCACTCGATTCCGCGATGCGGGTCCTGTAAACCTGGGGCGCATGATCATAGGCTTTGCGGGCTTGCTCTTTGTCCGCATCACGAGTCTGGGGCGCTTTTTGCGTCCAACACTGATTGACCGCGGCCAGCAACCACTCGGCGCTGCGGCGAGAAGCTCGCACGGGCTTGCGATCGACCAGGGCGAAGATCGGGTTGGTGTGCGAAGAAGCCAGAATCCGCACGGCGATCCAACTGCTCTTCTTGATCGGCACGTCGAATTCCAGATCGTACACTTGCCCATCGGCCGGCAGATTCTTCGTTGCGACCGGCAGACCATTGACCAGCAGTTCCACCGGCACCTCACGCGTGCCGGGGATACGCGCCCGCTCGACATGCCAGTAAGGTTTTTGGTCATACCGCAGATTATGGAACTTCGGATCGGGAAACTCAGGCAGCATCGCCGCCGCCTTTAGGCTGACGCGCGCTCTCTCCCCGTCACTGAGACGAACCTCGCTGCCGTTGACTCCCAGCTCCACCCCATTCACCTTGAGGTCGATCAAATGGCTCATGCCGTCGCTGACGTAGTTGCGACCGTCGCGGATACCTTCGATCCAGCCTTGATAGCTGAGCTTGTCGAGCTTGACGTAGCTGCGCCCCAGCCCCACCTTCTCGTCATAAATGCACGGGAAGTCGGTCTCGCCGCTGATACGAGTTCGGAAGCCCACGTTGAGAGTGTGGTACCAAACGTTCAATTCCCAAACCGATGGCGTATCGACGGCAGAGATGAAATCAACCGCGTCGTGAGTGATATCCACCACGTACTCATTTGCGCCGATGCCGTCGAAGCCCGGCATTTCGTAGTTGGGCAATTCATCGGTACGTACCTGCAGGCCCCATCCCGAATGACTGAACCCGACGATCCCGCCTTGCGATTGTCCCCACTGCAGCACGGGCAGATCCCACGACGGCCATTCGTCGACGCGGGTCGTGTTGGGGTAGTCGTCCTCTTTGATACCGAGCAGAACCAAATGTCCGGCGTGGCTCGACGGAAATCCGGACACCTCGACGTCATAGTGCATCAGCCGTTCAGGCTTCGACAAATCGTGATCTTTTTGTCCCTCGAAAAACTGCTTCTGGTAATACCAAGAAGGTCCCCAGGTCAGAACCGAGCCGATGTTCAGATTCTCACCCAGGACTTGCCGCATCATGTCTTCGGGAAGCACACCCTCGGTCGGATTCTTGTAGTGAGAGCAACCCGAGGCGTGGACATGGTGGTCGCCCGACCACCAGCCATACTTCGACGGGTCAATCCAGCGCTGCAATTGAAACGAGAGCTCGTCAGGGCCTTGTTCGTCGACACCAAACTCTTTGACGCGCGTGAAGAACTCGGGACCGCCCGAGTATTCCATCGTGTAATAGCCCTCCGGGAGGCGCACTTTTTCGCGATCCGCGCGGTAGACCTGGGCCTGAAACGGAAAGTCGGGCGCCAGGCGTTTCGACGGAGCCGGATAGAGCCGGCCGGCGCGGTCTTTGATGATGAAGCTGGCGATCGTCGGCTTGCCGTTCTCGTCCTTGACACGCAGCGTGATGGGCCTAGTCGGTTCGATGTTGAACAGGACGAGGATGTCGTTGCGGAAGCCGATGTCCTGCGTTCCCTGTCCGACGTTGAACGCGATTTTGGCGGAGCGTTGCTCACTGTCGCGGCTGTAGATCGAGAGAATCTGGTACTCAACACCGAGGCCCGACAGGCGGGGCGCCATGGGCGGGCCACTGTGGATGGAGATATCAGCCCAGCGATCCTTGACGTGCTGTTGAGTGAGCTCGATGGCAGGTTCTTTCTCGTTCCTGGATCTCAAATAGGTGGGTCCGCTGTTGGGGCTCACCACTTCGAGCGGCGCGGTCACGCCCGCCTCGTTGAGCACCTTCACGAGAAAGAGGCGCGTCCCTTTTTCGACCAGCACGGGCTTGGCCGCGCCCTGAGCCACCTTGACCCGGCTTTCTGGATTGATGCTGACAATCGCTAGGACGAGGGGGTCGAGGAGTTCCTGCAGGCGCGCGACCGCAGCGGTTTCGTCCTCCATTGCGAGGGCGTCGTTGATCTGATCGTGCAGCTTGGCCGCAAGCGGCTGCCCCAGATAGTTCAGCGAGTCCTCCAGGCGACGGACCTGTTGAGCCAGCGGTTGCAGCGGCACCGATTGAGCGAAAGCGGCAACCGCCAATAGGCCAACGGCCGCGCCGAGAACTGCTAGTCGAGAAAAGGCTCGCTTGAATCGAGTGTAGGTAGTCGCCATGGTTCGTCTCCGGGCTCCGGTGGGCGCAAGAGACAAAGGCGCCTATCCGAGCAACTACATTATATGGTCGCGAGCGGAGTTTTCAACAGGAACGAACCAACGGCTAGCTCATCCAAACACTTTCAAAGGGATCGGACAGAGCCGTGGACGGAAGTCCACGGCCCAAGTTTTCTACACAGTACGAGTGCGATTGGGCAGGCATTCATGGCGGGCAAGACGAGGGGACTCAGTCAGACCCACTTCAGGGCGCCCTGCTTGAAGAGCCAGACGTATCCCACGATCAAGATCGCCAAAAAGACCAGCATCTCAACGAACCCAAACAATCCGAGCAAGTCGTACTGGATAGCCCAGGGGATCAGAAAAATCGTCTCAACGTCGAAAATCACGAACAAGATAGCAACAAGATAGAAGCGGATGGAGTAGCGACCGCGAGTGTCGGCGTCGGAAGGGATGCCGCATTCGTAGGCCTCGAGCTTGACCTTATTCGGGGCGCTGGGGCGCACCAGTTTCGCGGCAATGATCGTCACGATCGGAAACGCGGCCGCGATCGCGAGGAAGATCAGAATCGGTATGTAACCCCGAGGCATAGCAACTCAATATAGCACGACAGGAAAAACGAATTGTCCGGTTTACAGCCAGCCACGAGGACGGACCGGCTCGACGCCACCTGGGTTGGTCGAACGCGCTTCGCAGCGCCCGCAGCGGCGAATGGAAGGGGGCCCCGTCTCTCAGCCTCGTCTCACATGTAGAGCCCGCCGTTGATGTGCAGGACATGGCCCGTGATGTAGGCCGCGTTGTCGCTTGCCAGAAATGTCACGCCATGCGCCACCTCTTCCGGCAAGCCGATCCGGCGGAGTGGAATCGTCTCTGCAATCTTTTCCTTGACCTTTTCGTCGAGCACATCGGTCATTGCGGTTTGGATATAGCCAGGCGCAATGGCATTGACCGTTATGTTCCGCGAAGCAACCTCTTGGGCCAGGGACTTAGTGAGTCCGATCAGCCCGGCCTTCGACGCCACGTAGTTGGCCTGGCCTGGGTTTCCGCTGACGCCCACGACGGAAGAGATGTTGATGATGCGCCCCCAGCGAGCACGCACCATCCCTGACAGCGCCGCTTGAATACAGGCGAAGCTGCCACTGAGGTTGGTCTCAAGCACGCTATCCCAGTTTTCCGCTGACATGCGAAGCGCCAAGCCATCGCGCGTGATCCCGGCGTTATTAACCAGAATGTCGACCCGCTCGCACAGCTCTCGGGCCCGCTGGAAGGCGGCCTTGACCGAGTCTCGAGAGGAGACGTCGAGCTCAGCGGCGTCGGCTTCCCCGCCCGCGGAACGGATTTCCTCGACGAGCTGCTGCAACTTATCCTGCTGGCGTGCACCAACAACGACGCGAGCGCCGGCCTTTGCCAGCTCGATGGCGCACTCACGCCCGATTCCCTGGCTCGCTCCAGTGATGAACGCAACTCGGCCTTTCATATCGAAAACTTCTCCAGTGATTGTAGGTCGCCGACGGCGGATCCGTCGAGTGAACGGTCGTCGATTGCACGGTCAATATTTCGCAGCAACCCCGTGAGCACCATTCCTGGGCCGACTTCGACGAAACGGTTCACGTCCAGAGAGGCAAGCTTGCGAATCGAGTCTTCCCAAAGAACAGGATTCGGCACTTGCTGCCTGAGTCCCTCGCGGGCGTCCGCGCCGGTACGAATTTCACGCGCGGCGAAGTTGTTCACCAGCGGTACCGCCAAATCCTTGAAGTCAATCGCATCAAGATCCGTCGAGAGCCTTTCTTGCGCCGGTCTCATCAGCGCGCAATGAAACGGGGCGCTAACCTGCAGCAAAACCGCCTTCCGTGCCCCGGCTTCCTTCGCCAGTTCCACCGCCCGTCCGACCGCGCCGGCATGGCCCGCGATGACGGCTTGTCCCGGCGAGTTGAGGTTGGCCGGAGCGACGACCTCGCCCTGCGCCGCCTCCGAGCAAACGGATTCGAGTTTCTCCGCGGGCATGCCGATCAGAGCGGCCATGGCGCCAACTCTGCTCGGGACCGCCTCTTGCATGTAACGGCCGCGCTTCCGCACCAAGCGAACGGAGTCGGCGAACTCGATCGACCCGGCAGCGACCAGAGCCGAGTACTCACCGAGGCTGTGCCCGGCAACGTATTCAGGCTCAACGCCTCGCTCCCGCAGAACAGCGTTAACGGCTATCGAGCAGGTCAGGATCGCCGGCTGGGTGTTTTCGGTAAGCCTGAGCCTGTCCTCCGGTCCCTCAAAGCATAGTTGTGAAATAGCGAAACCCAAGGCATCATCAGCTTGATCGAAAACACGGCGCGCGGCCGGGAAGTTCTGGGCCAGTTCCTGGCCCATCCCCGCATACTGCGAACCCTGACCTGGGAAGACAAAAGCGATCTTCGACATGAACAGTTCACCCTAGCTCGCGTGAGGACAGAGTGCAAGTTGACACAGTGCGAACAACTTCCGTAGCGACGTCAAGTTTCAAATCTCGTGCTAAGATTTTGGTCAGAAGAACGATGAGTGTCGCCGCAAAAATACTGACCTGGGACGACATCAAAAACTGGCCCGAAGACGCCGGACGTACCGAAATCGTCGACGGAGACCTAGTCATGTCACCCACACCCGCAACACGCCATCAGAGGATATGCACGCTTCTTGGCGCTGAGATCTTCTTATTCGTTCGTCAAATTAACTTGGGCGAGTTCCTATCAAGCCCGATGCATGTGATTCTCGCGCCGCATGTCCACTATGAACCCGACCTCTGCTTCATCGCGAAGCACCGGCAAGACATCGTCAATGAGAAGTTCATCGACGGTCCGCCCGACCTCATCATCGAAGTTATTTCCAAGTCCAACCGCACCCATGACACGGTCGTAAAGTTCCAGCACTACGCTCAATACGGCGTCGGCGAGTACTGGCTGGTTGACCCGCGCGACAACGAAATCAGCACGTGGCGGCTGCAGGATAACGAGTACGTCTTGCTAGGAGTCTGTCCCACAGAAATCCGGCACGAAGGTAATACGGGGGCGAGATTGGATTTTTGAGGTCGGCAACGCGAGTGTCCGGCTGCGATCCGGATGCGATTCTTCGTTGCGGCAACAGCATCGCCTCTGTGACTCGATAGCGGCTTCCGTGGGCGGCTTTTTTCACGCTTCGCTCCGCTTAGGCCGCCGTCGGGAGCGCCTCCATCCTCGCCATCCGTCGCAGGTTCAACGCCATCGTTACCAAGCTCCATTCTCCTTGTACTTTCTTGAGACCCCGCAGCGAAAATCGCCGGAATCCTAACACCTCTTTCACCCATCCGAACGCTGGCTCCACCATCCCTTTGCGGCGCGCGTATTGTTGCTTGCCGCGCTGCTGCTCGAGGCGCTTCGCCATGCGCTCGCTCGCCGCTTCGGTGGCCTTGTTGTTTTGCTTCTTTTCTTCCTGGGCCGCCTTGCTTTCCTGCCGCAGCGCCACGATGCCCTCGATCTTGCGTTCCTCCATTGCCAGAAAGTTCTTCTCGCTCCGATACCCCGCGTCCGCCAGCAAACACTCCGGTTTGCTCCCCGTGTTTTGCTCCACTTGATCCACCATTTCGATGAGCGACCCGTTGTCGGCCGCGTTCTGTCCCACCTGCCGCGCCACGATCAACTGACGGCCTTCTTCCACCACCGCCTGCGCGTTGTAGCACTGTTGGAAACTCTGCTTCGACTTCATGATGCGGCTCTCGGGATCGCTGAAATTGCGTTGCGCTTGCGGCTTTGGCTCACCGAACTCCCGCTTGAATTTCGAACAGCCGCCTTGCGGTCTCGTCTCCGAAGCCACTTTGCCGTCGCCGGGATGGCGCCCTTGCTGCTTGTCTTTTTCGGCCTGTTCGTCTTCCAGCGCCTGCTTGGCTTCCCTGATCTTTTCGAGCCGCTGCTCGCGTTTGTGCAGCTCGGGCGGCAGCTCGTCGCCGCTTTTGCCGGGGCCGTAGAGTTCGTCTTCGGCGGCGTCGGTTTGGTGCGCTTTCTCGAGCAACTGTTGAATTTCTTTTTCGAGCTGTTGCTCTTCTTCCTTCATGCGCTGGTAGCTCATCGCCTTGTGTTTGGAGGCGTTGGCTTTGATTTTCGTGCCGTCCAGCGCCACCGTCCCCAGTTTCACCAAACCCATCTTTTGGGCCAGCTGCACGAGCTCGACGAACAGCTTGCCAAACGTTTCCAAGTGTTGCTGACGGAAGCGATTGATGGTGCGAAAGTCGGGCTGATTGCCCGCCGCAAGCAGGCGTAGTGCAACGTCGTCGATCAGCTTGCTGGCGATTCTGCGCGACGAAAACACGCCCGTCGCGTAGGCGTAGACGAGCACCTTGACGAGCATCGTCGGGTGATAGGGCTGATTGCGCCGGCCGTCGCCCTCGTAGGGCTGGTGCAAGGCGCTCAGATCGAGTTGATCGAGTGTATCGGAGATGAAATAGGCCAGGTGGTCCTGCGGCAGCCAGTCCCGCGGCGACGGCGGAAATAAAAACGGCTGATCAGGCTCATAAGGCCGGTAGTTGGTCCCCATGCCCCTAGTTTCGCCCTTCCATGCAAAACATTCCACTCCTTGCTGGCTTTTTCTGTGGGACAGACTCCTAGGAGCAATACTCGTCACTTCAGAACATTTCTGTGGCATACTGTTTCGGAGAAGAGGAGGTCTCAGATGGCACGAACGAGAGCAGCACTGCCGCCCGGCAGTCGCATTACCGACTACATCAGCTTGGGCGTGATCGCGCACTGGTTCCCGCGTCACGCGGTCGATCGCGTCTTGCGAGACTGCGGCCGGGCCTCGCGGCGACAACGCGACTTGCCGGCACCTGTCATGGTCTACTACGTCATCGCCTTGGCGCTGTATATGCAGTCGTCCTACCGCGAGGGGCTGCGTTGCCTGCTGGAAGGATTGCAGTGGCTGCAGGATCCCGCTGCGCCGCTCAAAGTGGCGGGCGATTCGGGGATCTCGCAAGGCCGTTCGCGATTGGGGGTCGAGCCGGTCGAGCAGTTGCACGACGAGTTGGTGCGACCGTTGGCGATGAAAAAGACGTGCGGATTGTTTTATCGGGAATGGCGTTTGGTTTCGCTCGACGGTTCGACGCTCGATGTCGCCGATCAGGCCGCCAACCGCACGGCGTTCGGCTATCCGGGCGCCTCGCGGGGAGCCAGCGCGTTCCCGCAACTGCGCTTCGTCTCGTTGCTGGAGAACGGCACGCACGTGCTGTTCGCCAGCCGCATGGGGCCCTGCGCGAGGGGCGAGATCACGCTCGCCAAACAGGTTCTGCCGGCGCTCGCGAAGGGCATGCTGTGCTTGGCGGACCGCAATTTCCTCGGCTATCAGCTGTGGCGGCAAGCACGCGAGACGGGCGCGCACCTGCTGTGGCGAGCCAAGAAACATCTGCGCTTGGACGTGCTCGAGCGCTTCGCCGATGGCTCCTACCGCAGCGCGATCTACGCCTCGGAAGCCGACCGGCGCAAGCGCCGGCGGCCGCTCGCTGTGCGCGTCATCGAGTATCAGCTCGAGGGCATTGACGACGCCGAGGAGTTCTATCGACTGCTGACGACGATTCTCGATCCCGCGCAAGCGCCGGCGGTGGAGTTGGCGGCGCTGTACTCGGAACGCTGGGAGATTGAGGGGGCGCTCGACGAACTCAAGACGCATCTGCGCGGCGCGCGGATCGTGCTGCGCAGCAAGACGCCGGAGTTGGTGCGGCAAGAGTTCTACGGATTACTGATGGCGCATTTCGCGATCCGCGGGTTGATGCACGAGGCGGCGCTGCGCGCCGACGAAGATCCGGATCGATTATCGTACCTGCATGCGGTGCGGGTCGTACGACGCAAGCTGTCCCGCGCGGTCGCGATCCCCCCCTCGGGACAAGGAAGCGTTTGATGAGGCGGTCTTGAGGGAACTCCTGGACGAGCGCGTGCACTCGAGCCGGGGGATGCGACGTCCGCGTGGCGTCAAGCGCAAGATGAGCAGCTACAAACTGCGACCACCTGGCGCGCTGTCCCGTGAGCGGACTGACTTCGCATCCTGCGTCAGGATGCTTAAGTGAAGAGTATTGCTCCTGGCCGGCATTTCTCACCAATTCCGGGGCTAGGTACGTAGTTGTACGTAGTAGTGAAGAAGCGGGGTAACGCCCGTGGAGCGAAGGGACCTTGCTGCACATCAGGTCTTGGTCAACACGGTGAGGCAGGGGCGAAATGATAAAAGCGCCCAGTAGTCTGCAGGATCCTAGACGAGGACTATACGGCAAGAGGAAGGCTGAATGTCTTTGGCGTTTTGCCAGGGCTTCGGACGGAAGCGGTGGAGTAGTCGATGGCGGGAGCGGACACCCGGATTTGGGTGACGGCGCCAGGGCTGTCTACGAAAGCGGCTCCGAGCGGATAGGTCTCATAAATCTTGTCGCGAAGTGTGCAGGAGCGCGTAGTGCGGGAAATCCGCACGCTGCGTGCGAGGTGGCGGGAGCTGGAAACGGAGCCACGGGCACGGCTAAACGGGCACGAAGGGGGAAACCCCGGATACAGTCAAGCCAGCGTCCTGACGGGCCACCGCGCCAGTTCCCGACCCTACCACCAGTCAGTTGCTGCTCTTCCGCACTTTGTTGACGAGAAATCTTCGTTCGCACTCCGTATCCGACCTTGCAGGGCCAGTCCAAGGGTTTTGGCTGAACCAGACCGGTTCACGGTAAAATCGGCGTGTCGTGAACGGCCAAACGATCAGCTATTACAGAATGACCGAGCCAACACCTGCCACGTTTACAGCATCGAAGAGATTGAAGGCAAGACCCTTCATCGCGATGGCCTTCCTGGAAGGCGAAGGGTCCTGCCCGCCACACGAAAATCGAGCCCAGTCGCCGAGGTTCACGATATGACGAATGAGCATGAACTGGTCATAGGCTATAGCGGCTTCGATGTCTTAGAGGAGTGCTTTGAGTACAACGAAAATGCTTGTTTCATTGCTGCCACCGAACCGGCGGCTGACCGCTTTATGCGAGACGCGTTCATGATGCCAGACTACCGGATCGTCCCGGTCACACTCTCGCAGATTATGAGCGACTACGGCGGCTCTGTCGGGGAGTTTGCCATGCAGAAAGAAGCATTCAATCGGTTTCGCGACGCCGCCACCGAAGCAGGCGTCGTCTTCGAGACAGAGACCGATCCATTCGACCCTGAATTGATTATGGTCACCGTGGAAGGCGTGCAGATGCGAGATGACGACTACTAGCCGCGGACGTCCAGCACCTCCCATCAGGAGGGCAGTTTGGCCTGATTTTCCGACTCGGCGGTGGAGCGCCAGTCTCGCTAGATCCTGTGTAACGACGAAGGGTTGCCTCAGGATCCCCAACTCGGTGCTCACCTCGACGATTCAGCAGATACATAGGCTCCTGAACATCGATTCGCACTCGACGCATTCCAGAGTGAACGTGTCGCAGAACACGACGAAATGCGGCGCAAAAACGGGCTGTTGGTTTCCACAGTATGGACAGCCGACTCGCATCCAGCCTCGCGGATACCCACATTTCGGACACTGACACTTATCCGAAAGTCGAGCCCCGCACGCGTGGCACTTTTCCTGTGCAACCAGGTCTTTGTTCCAGCGCATCGGTGTGCCAACGTGACAACAGCTGCAGAAAGGGCAAACGTACGTGTAAGTTCTGGCCCTGGACCGGGTCCCGTTAGGCAGCATGACCCAATCGGCGACGACTGGAATCTGCCGTCCGCAGGCATCACAGGCCTGCCATTCATCTTTGTCGACCGGCACGCGCGGCGTCGGGGATTGAAAACTGCCCGGAAGCTGATGGTAGCCACGCTCGGTCAACTTTCCGGTCCAGCTGTGTGACCGTTTGAAGAGACGTCTTAAGAAACGCATGGCATCCTCTTTATCCGCCCAAAAATCTAGGCCACCTGCCGGCGGCGTCGAGCGGTGTCCCTCGACTGTGGTGACACCGATCGTCACCTGCACCAACTTTACATAGTCGCGCGGTCGCCTGTAACTCGCCGTTCGGGCTGGTCAACTTGCCTCCGCCTTTGGCTCTTTCTCGTTGCGCTATGACGACGCGGTGAATCCCCTGATTGACCTGCCGATCGGCTACGGCTACTACTACACGTCTCCGGTCGCCACTCTCGCTTTGAGCGGCGTCTAGGTCGATTTTGGCAGTGGGCGGTTCGACACTCGGGTACAATTTACAAGCAGTTCCCCCGCGAATCGCCGAGGTATCTTTGACGATGGCCAATACGGTTCCTGGGCCGGTGGCTTCGGCTACACACCTCTTCAAGGTCTGCGTGTAGGAGCCTCCGCCTATCGAGGGCCCTACCTCCACGATGACCACCCCCGCAATCGCCCTGGCGAGGTCCATTCGAGATTAACTCCCGCCACCGCTGTTGGTCTGGATGTTCAACTCGCTCGCGGTCCCTGGTACTTTAACGGGGAGGTCAACCATTTTCAGAAAGCTTATACGGTGACGGCGACAGCAAAGAAATCGACGACTTGGGGAGAGGTCAAGTTCGTCCCTCATCCGCGCTGGTACCTGGCTGGCCGGGTCAACTACGAACGTACCTACCGTCGTGAGAGGAGTCGCCGTCGCAAGGCATACGAGTTTGTGGTCGGATATCGCCAGGCCCGCAACCGGCTGATAAAGATTGCCTACCAAGCAGTCCATGGTCCTCGCACCCGGGGTGCCCTCGACAACGTCTTGGCCGTTCAGTTCGTTTTCAAGATGGCCGGACCGTCCCTAACGTTCCGGTAGCCGAATGAGCGGCAGCCGGGCTCTTGGGGAGCCGAGTCTCCGTTGTGGCCGCCAACGTGAGAGGGCCCAGTCTGCGATACGACATTTCGTTCGTCTGGTTGCCGGTCGGCATTCACCACCAGCCGGCGGTCGAAGTCCGCGACACTCCCAGCAGTACTTGATTGAGTTCGCCCAGAGGCGGATCCCATTTGGCTCGCGTTACACCTCGGCCAGGCGCTATGAAATCATAGACGAAGCGTTTGCGAATCGGCGGCGAATGGGCCAAGACGCAAAACGCCATCGCCCGCCGTCGGCTGCCATGCCCAAGTTCGTTGTCATTGACCACTCCATAGCGGATTTAGGCGGGCACCATTACGGATATGCCGCGCACGTGCTTGATGCTGCCAAACGAGCCGGCTACCAGCCGGTCTTGGCAACGAATCGCAGGTTCGCCCAACCCCGCGGCCGCGGCGCGGGGCTCGGTGAGACCCGCGGAGACCAAGCCCCGTGGCCGATTCATCGGGTCTACGAATTCGATTTTTGGGCGGAGTCGGAGGCTGGGTGGCTGCGCCAGGTCCGACGCTCAATCGCCAATCGAGTTCTTCGAACCTGCGCTGTTTTCCTGAGTCGTCGTCTCTACGATGCGGGAAATGTGGCGCACAACCCGGCACGCCGCGAGCGAGACGAGGCGTCGCCTGAGCCGGAATTCCCTGAGCCGCAATTCAATGACAAGATCGCGCCGTTGCTCGCGGATGTTTATCGCCGAACATTAGGCCACGATCATCCACTGCCCCCCCAGACGGTGAAGGCGGCTTTCGCCAGGGACACGAAGCGCCTTTTCGAAAAGGTCGAGGTTGGCGCCGGTGACGTCGTTTTCATCCCGACGACTTCCCACCGCGATATGTTAGGTTTGGACGAGTTCTTTGGCGCCGCCAATCAAGACGCTGATGCGACTTGGCACCTCTTGTTTCGGCGGAGCCTCCCCCAAGGTTCGGTCCAGGGCGATGCGGCTACCAGCTCGGAACTGACCGAGATTCGTGTTGCCTTTGAATCGTTCCAGCGAGAAGCGGGCAGCCGAGGCATCTATTTCTACACGGACTCCGAAGAGCTAACCGAGCAGTACAACCAATTGGGAACGTTTCGCTTTCGCAAGCTCCCCATTCCACACAACCACACATCACAAGAGCGCATCGATGGGCAAGGGCCTCGCCGGATCACATACCTGGGTGACGCCCGCCGCGAGAAGGGCTACCATTTGCTGCCGGCCATCGTCTGGGAACTGAAGACAGACTACTTGGAAACTGGCAAAGCGCGGTTCGTTGTGCAATCGAACCCCAACCCGCGCGAAGGCGAAGCGGAGACCGCCTTCGCCAGAGCGGAGCTGCGCCGATTCCCATCGTCGCTCGTCACGTTATACGACGAGCCACTTTCAAGCGACGGCTACCAAGACCTGTTACACAACTCGGATATCACACTGCTGCCGTATGACCGAAACGACTACAGCGCCCGAAGCTCGGGCATTCTCGTGGAGTCTCTTGCCGCCGGAATTCCCGTTGTTGTCCCGGCGGGAACCTGGCTCTCCCGGCAGCTACCCGCCTCAGAATATTCGATCGATACTCTCAACCTGGGGACCGGAAACATGGCTCCGTTTGGCGCTGTCGGGCTGGCCTATCAGGAGGTAGCAGAGATACCCGCCCTAATTCGCGAGATCGTCGATCATTACGCCGACTACCGGAAGACTGCGACGGAATTCGCCGCGGAATGGCGGCAATTCCACAACGCGGATCGGCTTGTAGAAGAAATTCAGAGCGACTGTGGAGCCGCCAAAGCCCGCTAGGAGTCTGTCCCACAGAAAAAGCCAGCAAGGAGTGGAATGTTTTGCATGGAAGGGCGAAACTAGAGGCATGGGGACCAACTACCGGCCTTATGAGCCTGATCAGCCGTTTTTATTTCCGCCGTCGCCGCGGGACTGGCTGCCGCGGGACCACCTGGCCTATTTCATCTCCGATACACTCGATCAACTCGATCTGAGCGCCTTGCACCAGCCCTACGAGGGCGACGGCCGGCGCAATCAGCCCTATCACCCGACGATGCTCGTCAAGGTGCTCGTCTACGCCTACGCGACGGGCGTGTTTTCGTCGCGCAGAATCGCCAGCAAGCTGATCGACGACGTTGCACTACGCCTGCTTGCGGCGGGCAATCAGCCCGACTTTCGCACCATCAATCGCTTCCGTCAGCAACACTTGGAAACGTTTGGCAAGCTGTTCGTCGCGCTCGTGCAGCTGGCCCAAAAGATGGGTTTGGTGAAACTGGGGACGGTGGCGCTGGACGGCACGAAAATCAAAGCCAACGCCTCCAAACACAAGGCGATGAGCTACCAGCGCATGAAGGAAGAAGAGCAACAGCTCGAAAAAGAAATTCAACAGTTGCTCGAGAAAGCGCACCAAACCGACGCCGCCGAAGACGAACTCTACGGCCCCGGCAAAAGCGGCGACGAGCTGCCGCCCGAGCTGCACAAACGCGAGCAGCGGCTCGAAAAGATCAGGGAAGCCAAGCAGGCGCTGGAAGACGAACAGGCCGAAAAAGACAAGCAGCAAGGGCGCCATCCCGGCGACGGCAAAGTGGCTTCGGAGACGAGACCGCAAGGCGGCTGTTCGAAATTCAAGCGGGAGTTCGGTGAGCCAAAGCCGCAAGCGCAACGCAATTTCAGCGATCCCGAGAGCCGCATCATGAAGTCGAAGCAGAGTTTCCAACAGTGCTACACCGCGCAGGCGGTGGTGGAAAAAGGCCGTCAGTTGATCGTGGCGCGGCAGGTGGGACAGAACGCGGCCGACAACGGGTCGCTCATCGAAATGGTGGATCAAGTGGAGCAAAACACGGGGAGCAAACCGGAGTGTTTGCTGGCGGACGCGGGGTATCGGAGCGAGAAGAACTTTCTGGCAATGGAGGAACGCGAGATCGAGGGCATCGTGGCGCTGCGGCGGGAAAGCAAGGCGGCCCAGGAAGAAAAGAAGCAAAACAACAAGGCCACCGAAGCGGCGAGCGAGCGCATGGCGAAGCGCCTCGAGCAGCAGCGCGGCAAGCAACAATACGCGCGCCGCAAAGGGATGGTGGAGCCAGCGTTCGGATGGGTGAAAGAGGTGTTAGGATTCCGGCGATTTTCGCTGCGGGGTCTCAAGAAAGTACAAGGAGAATGGAGCTTGGTAACGATGGCGTTGAACCTGCGGCGGATGGCGAGGATGGAGGCGCTCCCGACGGCGGCCTAAGCGGAGCGAAGCGTGAAAAAAGCCGCCCACGGAAGCCGCTATCGAGTCACAGAGGCGATGCTGTTGCCGCAACGAAGGATCGCATCCGGATCGCAGCCGGACACTCGCGTTGCCGACCTCAAAAATCCAATCTCGCCCCCGTATTACCTTCGTGCCGGATTTCTGTGGGACAGACTCCTGGGCCGCTTTTCTCACCGCGCGTCGTTGCTCATCGGGATTGCCGTTTCCCGAGGGATTGTCGTTACGAAGCGTCGCTTCAGGTCGCGCGGCATTGTCTGTCGGGCCTTTGACGGGCGGATCCAGCGTTATTGATGTTATTGATGCAGATGCACGAGTCAACCTCACTTCGAAAGCGGCGATTGACTCCAGCCCGCTTTCCTCACCGCCGGACGGCCGAAGCACGCGGTGAGAAAAGCGGGCTAGCCAAGAGGCCCTCGCTTTGAGCCTCAAGCCGATCGGGTGGAGCACGGCGCTGATTGCTCTGGGAGCCACTGTACTCTGGGGCGGTAACGCCGTTGCGCTGAAGCTCGGGCTGGAGACATTCCCGCCGTTCTGGAGCGGCTTCTGGCGGATACTCGTCGGCGCGCTGACGGTTGGCGCCTGGGCTTGGGTGCGCGGCAGCTCGCTTGTCCCGGACCTGGACGAATGGCGTTCCTTGTTGATCCTGAGGACGCTGTTTACGGTCCAAATCATGATGCTGAACATGGGGGTGAATTTCACCTCCCCCGCCTACGGCATTCTGTTGCTCAATTCGAACCCCGTCTTCGCGAACTTCCTGGCGCATTTCTTTGTCCCTGGGGACCGCCTGTCGCCGCGCCGGGTCATCGGTTTGGCGGTGGCATTCTTCGGCATCTGCTTTGTCTTTCTGGGACGGCCCGCTGCCTCGCTGGCGCCGTATCCGATTTGGGGTAACGTCCTGGTTACGCTCTCGGCGCTCTTGCTCGGCACTCGCCTGGTCTACACTCAACGGCTGGTTCAGAGGATAGACCCGATTCGCCCTGTCTTTTGGCAGATGGTGCTGAGCCTGCCGCCGTTCCTGGCCGCGGGCGCGATCATAGAGCAGCCGGCAACGCAGGCGGTCACCTCAGAAGCTGTGGGCGCCATCCTCTATCAGGGCATGATCATCGCCGGTCTGTGTTTCGTGGTGTGGACAACGCTGCTCCAGCACCACAGCCCCGGAAAACTGTCGATGTTCAGTTTCGCAGCCCCGTTTTTCGGAATCGTGTTCAGCAGTCTGTTCTTCGGCGAAGCGATGACGGCCCGACTATGGCTGGGAGTGGCAGCGGTCTCGGCAGGCATCATGCTGGTGACAATGCGGCGGCGAACACCCTTGATCAATCCCCCGGTGGCGGCGCCTGGAGGGGTCATTCGATGAAGCCCCGCCCATCATCAGGGGTGGAGTTGCAGACCGCTTTTGCGGCGCTGGCGATCTCTGCTCTTTGGGGCGGAAACGTCGTCGCTTTGAAGCTCGGCCTGGGGACGTTCCCTCCGTTTTGGAGCGCGTTCTGGCGCATGTTGTGCGGACTGCCCGTGATTGCACTGTGGGCGCGAATCCTCGGTGCGCCTCTTAAGCCCGCGAAGGGAGAGTGGAGGTGGCTGATCGTTCTGGGAGCTGTTTTCGCAGTCCAAATATCGATCCTGAATTTCGGTGTTAATTTCACTTCCGCGGCCTATGCGGTCGTGCTGATGAACAGCAATCCGATTTTTACGAATCTGGTCGCTCACTTCTTTGTGCCGGGCGATCGGCTCTCTCGGATCCGTGCGATGGGCCTGACGATTGCGTTCGCGGGAATCTGCTTTGCTTATCTGGGAGAGCCGGACGCGAGGCTGGCGTCGCGTCCCTTGCTCGGTAATGTGCTGGCGACGTTGACAGCGATGGTGTTTGGCATGCGCATGGTCTTCACGCAACGGCTCGTTCAGCGCATCGAGCCCCTGCGCGTTATCTTCTGGCAAATCGCTTTCTCGTTGCCCTGCTTTCTGCTGGCAGCGACGATGCTAGAGGAGCCCTTGCGCGGGCCACTGCACGCCGCTCCGGTATTCGCGATTCTCTACCAAGGCGTGATCGTGGCCGGCGGCTGCTTTGTTGTTTGGGTGAAGTTGCTTCGCAAGACTGCACCCGGGGTCTTGTCGGTCTTCGCGTTCCCGACTCCGATCTTTGGCGTGATCGCCAGCGCTTTCGTTTTTTCGGAGAAACTTGCACCCGAGTTGATGGTGAGCGTGCTGGCCGTGGCCGCCGGTATTTTGGTTGTCACATTGGAGGCATCGCGCAGACGCCCCGCGGCAAGCAAGGTCGAAGCCGATATACCGGCAGCGATTCGATAGTGAAGGCTGTCGCGGATACGGGATCCCCGAGCAGCGAAAATACATCGATGAGCAAAGCGAGAAAACTCGAGCCGATCGGCTGGAAGTCGGCGCTCACCGTGCTCAGCATCAACCTCGTACGGGGAGGCAACCAGGTTGCACTCAAGTTCGCTCTGACTGCCCTGCCGCCGTTTTGGACCGCGTTCGGCCGCATGTCTTTAGGAGCGATCTCGGTCGGCGCCTGGGCCGCCCTGCGAGGCATTCCGCTGACCCCTCATCGGCGAGAGTGGCCGGAGTTGCTCAATCTGGGGGTGGTCTTTGCCATCCAAATTGCCTTGATGCATTACGGCGTAGACTATACCTCGCCCGCCTACGCCACGGTGTTGATGAACGCCAACCCGATCTTCGCGAACCTTCTCGCCCACTACGTTTTGGTCGAAAACCTGCCACCTGAGCCGCTGCTGAGCAGTGTACGCAGCATCGTAGGCCGCGCGACGCTCGGGGTCGATCAAGACCCGATACACCGCGAGCACCTTCTGAAAGGCGTTGTCATTACCAAGTTTCCTGATTGTTGGTGTGAAACCGTTGCGCCAGCAAACGAAACACGCGCTCGATCGTGGCTGCGTCGGCGTTCGGGCTGAGCTGTAAACTTTCGTAGAAGTCGACGAAATTACCGCCTTCTTCCCGTTTGAGGCTGGTCGTCTTGTGTTTCCTACTCTGACTGAGGTGGGGAGTATTCATTTCAATCGGGTGCCCAATCGGAATTTCGACTGGTGTGAGATTATTGCTCAAAACACCGCAGACAGCAATGGACCAAAAGGTGGCATTTGCTTAATGCTTGAGTGATTTTCTACAGGAAACCACCTAGAGGGCATTGTCTCGTTGCTTGACGGCAGACGAACCCGCTGGACCCGCCATTGAGAGTGGTGATCTAGATGGAAGGGCCGGGCTAACTGATTCTTGGCGGGCATCTGTAAAACAGATCCCCGAGGTTCTGCCAGAATGGGTCCTTGGAGAGTCTCAGGCCATCTGTAGCGAACGGTGACCACCCAGCCCTTCGTGTCCGGCGGGTGGCGGCGATCCTGACAACTTGCCTCTATCTCGCATCCTGCGGTGAAAAGGCTCCACCGAAGAACCCTTACGATACCGATCCCCTCGAGCCCGCCGAGGCGCTAACAAGCTTCCAGGTCGTCGAAGGTTTTCGCATCGAGTTGGTCGCGGCGGAGCCGGACGTTATCGATCCGGTCGAGATGGCCTTCGACAAAAACGGAGATCTCTACGTGGTGGAGATGCTCGACTATCCTTTCGATCCGCCCGAGGGAGAAGCGCCCCGCAGCCGCGTTCGCCTGTTACAAGACACCGACGGCGACGGACAGTTTGAGACCGCCACTCTGTTTGCGGACAACCTCTTGCAGGCGACATGCGCTTTGCCTTGGAAGGGAGGCGTGTTCGTTACTTCCGCGCCTGACATCCTTTACCTCAAAGACACGGACGGGGATCACAAGGCGGACCTTCGCGAAGTCGTCTTTAGCGGTTTCGCCAGCCGGGAGGTGTCGGCGGAAAGCCGCGTGACCAATCTCCGCCTCGGCATCGACAACTGGATCTATGCGGCGAACAACGGCCGCCCGGGCCGCATCACCTCCCCGAAGTGGCCGGAACAGCCCGCGGTCATCGTTCGCGGCCACGATTTTCGGTTCCATCCGATCAAGGGGCTTTTCGAGCCCGCGACCGGTCCGACTCAGTACGGCATGTCGTTCGATCAATGGGGCAATCGCTTCATGTCGCAAAACACGATTCATCTGCGGCATGCTGTCTTCCCCGTGCGTTATCTGTTGAACAATCCTTTCTTCTCACTGCCCTCGCGGCTGCACGACGTATCGGCCCACGACCCCACGGCGAGTGTGATCTACCCGTTGACCCAGCCGCAGCAGTGGCGGGTCGAGAGAACCGAGGTTCGCCAGCAACGCTATGACGAGACTCGTCCCGGGCGCATCGAGCAATTGGGTGGGCACTTTTCCGCCGCAACCGGCGCAACCGCGTATGTGGGTGACGCCTTCCCAGCGGGGTTCGCCGGAAACGTCTTCGTAGCCGATGCCAACGGGAACCTGGTTCATCGCGACATTCTGTCGGCCGACGGAGTAACTTTTCAAGCCGAACGCAAGCCCGCCGACAAGGAATTCTTGACCTCGACCGACGTCTGGTTCCGCCCGGTCAACTTCGCCAATGCTCCCGATGGAAACCTTTACATCGCCGACTTCTATCGGGAGTACATCGAGGAGCCGATCTCGATCTCCGAATCGATCAAGAAGAAGGTTCAGATCGATTTCTATCGTGGCAACGACCACGGGCGAATTTATCGCATTGTCGCGCAGAACCCTCGCCGCCCGGGCGACTTGAAGCCCAATCTGGGCCAAGCCTCAATGGCCGAGCTCGTGCAAACATTAGGCCACTCAAATGGCTGGCATCGGCGAACCGCCCAACGGCTGCTGCTCGAACGTCAAGGCTCCGAAGCCGTGCCTTTGCTGAAAGAGCTGGCCGAGATCGGGGAATCGCCCCTCGCCCGCCTCCACGCGCTTTGGACTCTCGAGGGTCTCGACGCGCTGGGGCCGGCCGTGACCGGCCAAGCGATGCGGGACGAGGACCCTCGCATTCGCGAACATTCGCTACGGATGGCTGAGGACTTTCTGCAAGAGCTGGGCAGCGCGGCCGTCGCCCGGGTCAGCGATTCCGATGCCCGGGTCCGTTTTCAACTTGCCATGACGCTCGGGAAGATCTCGGGCAACCATCGCCCCTTGGCTCAACTGGCCGCATCCGATGGAGAAGACGCCTGGTTTCGCGCCGCCATCGTCAATGCCGCGGGCCCGCGGGCGCTGCAAGTCCTGACGCGGATGCTGGTGCGGCATCGCGACTTTTTCGCCGAACCGACCGAAGGCAAGCGCGAGATGGTGTCGCAGTTAGCGCAGTCGATTGGAGTTCGCGGAAACTCGAACGATCTGACAATGCTGTTGATCACGCTAGACGGCAGCCCTGTCCTGGCTCGGCCCGAGTGGCTTCAGGCGACTCTCGGCGGTTTGGCCCAGGGGCTCGCGCTTGATCGATCGAAACGAGTTCAAGTGCCCTCGGCCGAGCATGTCTTGACGCGGCTGCTGACCGGGTCGTCGGCGGAAGTTCGCATCGCCACCGCGGAAGTTGCGCAGCATCTTGAGTTTCCCGAATTTACCCGCATGGCACTGGTGAGCGCTCGCGACGAGGAGTTGCCGATCGAGAAACGGGCTCGCGCTGTCGGTTATCTGCAGGGCGGGAGTTTCAGGGCTGTTAGCCCGACGCTCCAAGGAATTCTCGAATCACCGGCTCCGCAACCGGTCAAGGCGGCCGCGATCCAGACGTTAGCGACGTTCGACGACCCCAGTGTTCCGGCGATCCTGCTGCCCAGCTGGGGCGGATATGGGCCGGAGGTCCGGGCTCGAGCGGAACAAGCTCTGCTGAGGCACCCGGCCCGCGTCGGTGCGTTTCTCGATGCTGTCGAGAGTGGAGCGATCGAAGCTTCTTCGGTCGAAGCGGTGTTCAGAATCCGTTTATCCCAATACCCCGATCCGGAAGTGAAGTGGCGCGCTCAGCAATTGTTCCAAGGCCAAGCCAGCGAACGGACAGCGATCGTTGGATCGCACAAAGACGTGTTGGCCCTTGACGCCAGCGCGCCAAACGGCAGAGTGGTTTTTGATAAGACTTGCGCGAGCTGCCATCTTCGGCAAGGCGACCGCGGCCGCATCGG
The DNA here is from genome assembly GCA_965224215.1 of Bryobacterales bacterium. Taxonomy (GTDB): domain Bacteria; phylum Acidobacteriota; class Terriglobia; order Bryobacterales; family UBA6623; genus CBDCYS01. The sequence continues at coordinate 44,473 of CBDCYS010000010.1, forward strand.
ACCGGATCTTTCCGGCGTCAACAATAGGACCCACGAGGATCTGCTGACCCATATCTTGGATCCGAGCTTCGAGATACAGCCCAACTACACCAACTACCTTGTCGTCGACAAGGCGGGCCGCGTCTACGACGGATTGCTGGCCGGCGAGTCCGCCCACGCCGTCACGCTGCGGGGCGAGTACGAGGATATAACGATCCGCCGCGACGAGGTGGCAGAGATACGTGCGTCCGATGTCTCGCTGATGCCAGAGGGCTTTGAAGAAGATCTCAGCCGCCAGGAGCTAGCCGACGTGATCGCGTATCTGCGGGCAGGGTTGTAGAAGTGAGAATGTGTAGTTGCCGGTGGAAAGGCAGTACGTGAAATCAAAGATAAGATCGCCCGCCAACCGAACCGCCGAATAACTTTTCGATGAGGCATCCTGATCCACAACTAGTTGTCATTGCCGGACCCAATGGAGCCGGCAAGTCTACTCTTGCTCAAGATTTGCTCAGCGGTGAGTACGAGCTCTCGGAGTACGTTAACGCTGATCGAATCGCCCTGGGACTGTCGGGATCAGGAGCTCAGAATGCAGCGATCGAGGCGGGCCGAATCATGATAGACCGCATGAGGAACCTTGCGAGGGTACGAGCCAGTTTCGCATTTGAGACGACAATGTCTTCCCGTTCCTTTGCCCCGTGGATTTCTGGCCTCGCGAAGAGCGGATACAGTGTTCACATTGTGTACTTGTGGCTGCGAACGCCCGAGTTGGCCGTTCATAGGGTAGAGGAACGTGCACGCGCCGGGGGCCACTTCGTTGACGCTGACGTCGTCAAGAGGCGCTACCAGCGCGGGATTGCTAACTTTTTCAGTTTGTATCGTTCCATTGCACATACTTGGGCCGTTTACGACAATTCCGGCTGGGGTAAGCCCATCTTGGTCGCTGAACGATCGGAAATTGACGGCGCCGACAAGATCCATCGAGACGACCTGTGGGCCAGATTCTGCGACACTAAAAAGTAGCTGATGTCAGAATCCACTTCAAAGACTGGCAAGCCGTTTCCTTCCGCGAAGGAGGTGGAGGAAATTCTCGGCAAGGCGGTCCAAAACGCCTTACTGATGCACAAGCGCTTGCGCAATCCGATCGCCGTTTACCAGGACGGTCGTGTTGTCATCATCCCGCCAGACGAAATCCCCGCCGAGGATGACGGCCGCACGGTCAAGGTCGTTGGTTTCTGAAGCGGTGGGCCCCGTGGTTGTGAGCGCCGCGTCGACCATGACCCAACCGAGCCGCGCCCGCGAGGGTGCGGTTGAGTCTGGAAAGTGTCGGCGTGACTTGGGAAAACTGGACCGCACCCTTGCTGGTGCGGCTCTGTTGTTCGGTGGCTTGGCCGCGACTTGCTGAGGCCCGCGGACTGCCTCAGGTAACTCGCTCCAGTAACCCTCTCGACTAACCCGGCTTTACAACCCTACCCCTCGATCCCGCGAATGAAGCTCCCGGGCCAACTCCTCCGGATCGGTCACCGGCTGCTGGCAAGTGAAGTTTCGACAAACATACGCCGTCGGCTTGCCGTCCACCATCGGACGATTCGCTAGCAGCGGAATCTTCTTCGGCGTTTCCTCGTCCGCTGGATCCATCCGCGCCACGACCTTGTTGGGCAAGTACTGCTGATAGACGGCGCGGAGAAGTGCACTTGTCGCCGCATCGTCCGCCGCTCCCACAATGGCAATCTCGTCGAAGCCCGCATGCCAGGCGTCGATTCCCGCCAGCAGCCGCTCCTGCTGAAACGGCGAGCGCATCGTTCCGGTGCCCGCGAACACGCGAATGATCTGCTCCGCCTTCTCGCGGTAGTCGCCCCGATCAAGAAGAACCGCTAGCCGCTGCAGGTTCAGTAGCATGACGGAATTGCCTGACGGGATCGCTCCATCTTGCGCGGTCTTGCTGCGAACGATCAGCCGCTCGTGATCGGACGCCGTGAAGAAGAAGCCGCCGAACGGATCGTCCCAATAGTAATCGATAGCAACCTCGGTCAACCGCCTTGCCTCGTCCAGCCACCTCAGCTCACCGCTCCATTCATAAAGCCCCAGCAACCCTTCGATAAGAAAGGCATAGTCGGTGATGTAGGACTTCAGCCGCGCCTTCCCTTTCCCGTACGTCGCGAACAGTCGCCCGTCCTGTCGCATCTCGCTCAGGATGAAATTGGCGGCGCGGGCAGCGGCTTCTCCAAAGCCGGGTGCGTCCAGCACTGCCGCGCCCTTCGCCAGCGCGGTGATCATCAGCCCGTTCCAGCCCGTGAGAATCTTGTCGTCCAGCCCCGGCCGAACCCGTTCCGCTCGCGCTGCAAACAGCTTACGCCGTCCTTCAGCGATTGTTTGTTCGACTGCAGCGGGCTCAAGATGCTCCAGCTTCGCAATGACATCGACCGCGCGGTCGACGTGCAGAATGTTCTTCGGCCCGTGGGGCACATGCTGGTCACCCGGATGTGCCCAATTACCCATCTGGCTGATCCCGTAGTGCTGCGTGAACAGTTTCGCCGCTTCCTCACCGAGAATCTGCTCCACCTCATCCCGCGTCCAAATGTAGAACTTGCCTTCGAGGCCTTCGCTGTCGGCGTCTTCGCTCGAGCAGAAGGCGCCCTCGGGAGTCCCCAGGTCCCGAATCACATAGTCGAATATGCCGCGAGTCTTCTGCTCGCAGAGTTTCTTCAGCTCCGGCAGTTCCGTCGCCTGATAGCCATCAAGGTACGCGGAGGCCACCAACCCTTGGTCGTAGAGCATCTTTTCGAAGTGCGGCACCAGCCATTTCGCGTCAGTCGAATAACGCGCGATGCCGCCGCCCAGGTGATCGTAGATGCCGCCGTTGGCCATCTTTTCGAGAGTCAACTCGACAATGGCCAGATTGGCGTGATGTCGGCCATGACGGTATTCCCGCAACAGTATGTCGATCGCCGAGCTGGGTGGAAATTTATTCGACCCGCTCGGGATACCGCCCGTCGAGGAATCGAACGCCCGCAGAATCTGGTCGGCCGCCTGGCTGACGCTCGTACGGGAAAGCAGCTCACCGGCCTCGCCGACGGAATGGATCTGCTGAACAGCCGTGACTACTTTGTCACTGTCCCCCGCCAGGGCAGGCCCCCGGTCCTTCCAAACCTGAGCAAGCTGGGCCAGCACCGTCTTGAAGCCGGGACGCCCATACATATTGTCTTTCGGAAAGTAGGTTCCCGCGTAGATAGGCTTGAGATCCGGCGTGAGGAAAACGCTCATCGGCCAGCCGCCATGCCCGCCGGTGTAGAGCATGGTGGCGCTCATGTAAATTTCGTCGAGGTCGGGACGCTCCTCGCGGTCTACTTTGATCGCGATAAAATCCTCCTTGAGAGCCGCCGCAACTTGCTCGTCCTCGAAGCTCTCGTGCTCCATGACGTGACACCAGTGGCAGGCAGCATAGCCGATGCTGAGAAAGATGAGCTTGTTCTCCGACCGTGCGCGTCCGATCGCTTCCTCACCCCAGCCGTACCAGTCGACGGGGTTATGCGCGTGCTGCAACAGATAGGGGCTGGTCTCGTGGATGAGCTGATTGGTGTGGGCGGGGTCCATGACTAACTTGCGATCATACCAGGAGTAATATGCGCTCCCTTCCTGAGCACCGTAGCCGCCGCCGTCAGGACCCGACAGAGCCGCGGGTGGAAACCGTGGTCGGCGTGGGTGGAAACCCGCGGTAACGGCTCCAGAGGCCGATGTTGCCCGCCAGAAGGCGCGCAAATTCCGCCTTTCGTGCCATGCTTGAATGAAAGAGGATGCTAGATTTTCTGCTCAACGCCGGCTTGGTCCTTCTCATCCTGGGAACAAGTGCGCTAGCAACTAAGGCCTACGCCAGCGCCATGTATAACCACTGCCCGGACTGCGCAACCCTCAACGCCAAACGGAGGCCTGCCTGCCGAACATGCGGACACCCATTCGCCGCAAGCAACCCCGGCAACAAGAGCTGACTGACCGCTCGAAGCCGCCGCCCCGCCGTGCTATCATGCGGCCTTGAATTTCAAGTCGCCCCAGTTCGCCCTTGCCGCGCTGCTCGTCGCATGGCTGGCGCTGACCGCGCCGCCTCTTCGCACCCAAATCGACAAGACACTGCGGACACGAGCCCTTTTCGAGGGCCGCGACGCAGATCAGCGCACGGCGCTGGTGGACAACCCTGGGGTTCGCGTTGCTCAAGAAATCGGCATCGCGGTTCCCCCAAGCGAGTGTGTGGTCGTGCTGGCCTACGCCGGGCCCGCCGCAATCGATTACTATCAGTCGCGCTTTGCCTACTTCCTTTATCCCCGGAAGGTCATGGTGTCCGACGCAGTTGACGCCAACCAGGACGGCTGCGGTTACCTGGCCGTCTTTCGCGATACCCCGCGGAACCTGGCTAGCGAACCCTTCGCGGGACGCTGGAACCAGGCCGATCTCGGTAAGCGTCTGAGTGGTCTTGAACCTGTTCAATCGGGCGAGCTGACACGCATCTATCGAATTCCCTAGTGGCTTCGCGATGATCTACGCCGGGTACATTCTCACTTGTCTGATCGGCTGGCTGATCGTCCCGAGACTCGTGGCGCGATTACTGGAGCGGGTCGCGCTGACCTTCGCCCTCGGTGCTTTCGCTATCTCGATCGAGATGTTCGCATTCGATCTTGCCGGCATTGGTTGGAATCGCTGGGTCCTGCTGCTTCCGTGGGTGCTTCTGCTTGCCTTCCGCGTTTATCAGGGCCTGGGCCACTTCACTTTCGAGGCCGCGCCTTTTCCCGCCTGGTGGCGGATTGGCCTGGTAGCGTTGGCCCTAGTGCCGGCGATCGCGTGGTGGCCTTATGAGCGCGTGATGCCGCTCACCAGCTCAGCCTGGGACGCCTGGGCCATCTGGCTGTTCAAGGCCAAGGCGTTTTATCTGGACGGCAGTATGGATCCGTTCCTGGCACGTGCGGCCGAATTTACCGATCACGAGCCTGGATACCCCTTGTTGATGCCTCTCTACGGCGCATTTCTCTACACGCTGAACGGCGCGGTCGACGATTACGCATTCAAAATGGCGTCCGTATGTTTCATCTTCGCTTCCCTTGGAGTGTTCCACTACTTCGCTCGCAGGGCCGGGCGGCCAGGGCCCGCGCTGGTCTTCATGGCCATGCTGGCATCAGTTCCGATGTTAAATTTTGTCGCGTTTGAACTGGCTGGTTACGTGGATACCACCCTGTCGCTTCACCTGCTGGCCGCTGCCGGCTTCTCATACTTCTGGTGGCGTGACGGAAATCGCTTCGATCTTTCGGCTGCGTCGGTAGCCGCGACCGCTGCTGCCTGGACGAAGAACGAGGGCCAATTCTTCCTCCTGGCAATCGTTGTTCTGGGCGCGGCCGGCCTGCTTTCCCGCCGCCGTCCGGCGCTCGAGTGGGGCCATCTGATCGCCCCGCCCGCCGCTCTCTTGCTGCCTTGGACAATCGTGCGCTCCGGTCACGGTGTGGAAGCGGCAAGGTTCGCAATGGGGCTTAACTTTGACCCCACATTACTCTCGATTGCCACGGCCGCGCTGGTCACGGAGGCGCTTCGCTGGGATCTGTTCGTCCTCACTTTTGTTCTGCTTGTCGCCGCGGCGGTGGGAGCAGCGCTTCTGAGAATGCCGGCTGCCTTCTGGGTTCTGCCTGGTCTCGTTGTATGGCACCTCTCGGGCGCGCTGATGGCGTATTCGACCGGCCAGAATGATTTGCAATGGTGGCTCGGAACTTCGGCTGACCGCATTCTGGCGCAGGTCGTGCCGCTGGCACTTCTGCCGGCGGCGCTCGTCTTTTCACACTGGTTCGGGCGACAAAGCGCCCCCGAGCCGCCAACCGAGAAACCTGAATCAACGCAGTCTCCTAGGCGCGATAAACGTCGCCGTCAATCCCGATAAGGACAGATCCTCGGTCCGGCGTCCTGACGTGGCGCGCTCCTCGGTGGGCAGCATCGGTCTCCGGGCCAACCTAGACGCAGGCGGCAGTCTGCGTTTACCGCAGGCTTCCGTCTCATGCCGACCGCGGACTTCCGTCCGGGGCTCTGTCCGGCCGTCTGAAATTCTCGTAGTTGACCCCAACCGCCTTCCTACTTACAGTAGAGATAGATGCGTCGGCATCGTCGCGGGAGGATTGTCCGCCCTCGCGGTAGCCGCCCCGCCCAACAACGGTCACCAGTGCACTCACACACCCACGCGAATACGACCGGCCGGAAACTACAGTTTTCCCTCTGGATCACTGTCGTCTTCATCGTGGTCGAGTTCGTTGCCGGCATGAAAGCCGACAGCCTGGCGCTGCTTTCCGACGCGGGCCACAACTTCACCGACGCCTTTGCGCTAGGGCTGGCCTGGTTCGCTTTCTACCTCCAGTCGAAGCCGCCCGACACAGTCAAAACCTTCGGTTATCAGCGGGCCGGCGTGCTTTCCGCTTTCGTCAACGCGGTCACGCTGGTAGCGCTGGCGTTCTTCATTTTCTACGAAAGCTATCAGCGCTTCCTGGCCCCGCGCGAAGTGCAAGAAACTATCATGATCGCCGTTGCCAGCGCGGGCCTTGTTGTCAATATCTGTGTCATGATCGCTTTGCACGCCGACAGCCGGCATGACATCAACATCCGCGGTGCTTTCATACATATGCTGGGAGACGCCCTTTCCTCGGTCGGGATCATCATCGGCGGCGTGGTCATTGCCTACACGCGCCTGCCCTGGATCGACCCGCTCTTGTCGGTGCTTATCGGTCTTCTGATCCTGTGGAGCGCCTGGGACATCATTCGCGAGTCACTCAACATTCTGCTCGAAGGATCCCCGCGCGGGATGGACCATGAGGATGTCTGCCACACCCTCGCCAACGTCGAAGGTGTCATCGACGTTCACGACCTCCATATCTGGAGCCTTTCCTCCAACGCGCACGCGCTGAGCTGTCACGCTCTGATCAACGATCTGCCGCCCTCGGCCAGCGAACAGATCTTGCAGCGAATCAATCTCGTTCTTGCAAACACCTTTAGCATCCGCCACACCACGATTCAGTTTGAACATGTTCGTTGTGAGCACGCCGAGAGCATTTGTTCGAATCATTCGGCGGAAGAAGCCGAGCATCACCACTCACCGAATTGAACTTGGGAAGAGCGAACCCGCTGTGCTCCACGGTCTGTGACACTCGCGCCGGAAAGGTCGATCGCTGCTGAGGACCAACGCGGGCTGGGATGCCGCCTCACTTGAACAATGGCGCGAATCGTTGAAGATCTTTGGGGAGAACAACTCTTCCTGCAGGGTTCCGACTGCGACCTCAGCGTCGACCGCCGTGCCGGCCGGCTGACTTTCACACGGCACTTCGTCATCGGCAAATCCCGCGAGCAAACGATCCAGCTCGACCGTCTCGAAGGCCTGACGATCATGGCCGACGGCTTGCCCGCGATGAGTACGAGGCTAGTCGGCAAGCTGCTGCGAGGCGTTCTGAATGCTCACAAGGAAGGCCCACCGGACCTGGGAGACCTGACGAGCGAACTCCCGATGGGAATTAGGCTGCGGCTGCTCGAGCATGGCGACAGCTTGAGCGCGAAGCCGAACGAAGTGCGGTTCTCGGTCGAAACCTTACGCGACCGGCAGAGCCTGGTCGAGTTCGCCTTCAAGCTCGCGGCGGCGGCCGGGCTGCACTACGGCGCCGTATTCGCTATACCAAATGCCGGCCTTCAAATACGTCTTCGCAGCCGGCAGGGGCCTAATCTGGGCAGATTGCCAGGCCGAAGCGGCGAAGCGGAGGACTCCGGCCTGGGCGATGCTGCGTCGGAGGCTCTGGCCGCTGCCAAAGTGCCAAGTTTCGAGCCGTCCACGTTCCACTGCAACCACAAAGTTCTCGAATGGTCACCGGGGAAGCGAGTTGTTTTCCGGAGACCGTTTCGGTGGGCCGCCACTTTTATCTTTCCGTTCACATTGCTCGTCTTTACCGGGCCGGGAATCTACGTCTTCTCGAAACTCAACTCCGAGCCGATGGACCTGGCCGTCACGATCTTCCTCACGTTATTTGGTTCAGTCATCGGAGGGATCGCAATCGTTGTCGGTGTCATGCTGCTGCCGCGTGAGATTGAGATCGACTGGATGTCGCGCCAGATCGCGGCCCAAACTTGGTTTCGTTCGCGGAAGCTGCGCTTCGATGAACTCGAGCGTTTGGAACTCGTCGCCAAGCGGTCGCGGAGTTCGGGAGGAGAATCGGGCAGCGGGTCGGTTTCCTTCGCGTGCAATTTGCGGGCTGTCTCGCGGACCGGAATGGGCAAAGGCCCAAAGAGCTAGCGCTCGTCAGCACCGAGTCGTTCCAGCAGTCTGGAGAACCATTCTGGGAGGGTGTTCCGCTTCTCTTCGACCTGGCAGCGGCGATCCGCGTTGAAGGCCGAATTGTAGACTACGAGTTCCGTCAGGCCAAGTAAGGCATGCGGGAGGAGTTCTTCGTTGCGAGTCGGACCAGGGGGCGGTTGTCAGGAGGACGAAGAGGCTGAGAAGTGGAGTTTGCCGGCCTGCCCGAGTTCGTAGACTCTCTTTACCGCTTTTTCAGCTGATTCGTCGGAAGCAAGCATATTGCGGCCTATCAGGCTTTGCAGTGCCTCGGAAACTCCTTCCTGGGACACCGGTTCCCCCGTCATCTCGCTCACGTAGGAGCGGATATTGTCAGCGTCCGCTCCCTTAAGGCTGTTGATTGATTCAAGGACCAAAAGCTCCATCGCGGTCATTGGTGGTACCTCACCCTGGTTAAGCTTTTACGCCCTTTAGCGCGCATTTGTCAATGGGACTTTTCACTAGGACTTAGCTTGGCGCGTACCTTTTCGTCCTTTTCTCGCGCCTGAATCGGGCCCACCGGAAGAGCAGAGCACGGTTCGGACATAAGAGAAGGTTACGTTTTGGCGTGGGCGAGCCCCACGCATGCCGCGTCGAGACTTCTCTCGACGCATGTATGGAACGGTTGAAGCAGCGCCAATAGAGCAAGCGGCCCATCTTTGAGCCTTCTATTTCGCCACCTCTCGCTTCACCCGCGGTGATAGATGCGGGCTAGGGATGCGAAGCCAGGCGAACGCGGCTCAGCCAGAAAGGCTCGAGTGAGCGATTAAGCCCTCTGTGAGATCGAATCCACTTGTCGCCCGGCCGCGTCGACCGCCCGGACGTGATACCAAAGCCCGCCCTGCGCGCCGCTGGGCGCGTCGTTGTCGGTGAAACGGAACGGGTCGAGCGTGATCTGTGGCTTGTAGGGTTCGACCGCGATGCGCTCGTCGCGCCGCCATACCTCGTAGCGAACGATGGGGTCGCCACCGGCGTAGGCGTTGTGCCAGGAAATATCAACGCGGCCTTCGTTCGCCCGCTTGACCTCAACTTTCTGGGGCGGCTGGAAGCCCGTCGACGGACGCTGGAAGAAGTTTGTTTGGATGCCGTGCAGTGCGGCCACACGGCTTTCGATGTCCTTTTTCTCCATCACCGATAGCGGCTTCGCAATTTGGCAGGCGGCTAGGTTGGAGACGATCTGATCCCGTTCGGGGTCATTGTTCTTGTCGATCAGCCCGATGCCGGTAATCAGGGTACTCATGCCCTCCGGGTTCAGCGAATAGCGGATGAAATCCTCGTGCGACACCTTTCCCTTCTTGCCCACACTGAGAACGCTCTGCCCGGGACTGCCCGCGTACTTTTGCTCCAACCCGTACATTACGCCGTCCGCGAATACTTTCATGCCGATGATGCCCATGCCCGCCGCATGCGCCACGGGTATCGAGTTCGTCTGGTGGCAAAAATAGTTGGGATCGTTGGGATTGCAAGCAACTAGCAGCGTGTCGAGCACGCGCTTGGTGTCGCGCTGGATGGCGTACATGTGCACAGCCGGGTTCTCGTGGCCGGTAATGCCGATGTGGCGAATCCACTTTTTATGCCCGGGGTTCTCTCCGGTATGGTTCGTACCGTCGCGGAAATCGACAAGTGTCGGGATGGCTCCGATACGGGGTAGTGATTTGTCGCCCGGGTTGTCGTAGCCCTCGAATGCGGCGTCGACCTCTTCGTTGACGCCGATGTGGTGAATCTGCATCAGGTCAAGATAGGCTCCCTCGGGGATGTGCCCTTTGCCATCGCCAAAGAACTGGGTCAGGGCGCGCTTCACGTCTTCGGCCACGAGCGCGCCGCCACCTGCCGAGCGGCCCATCGGTTTCGAGCCGTAGCGCACAACGCCGTGACGTAACCCCGTCTTCGTGGCTATGAAGAGCCGCCCGCGCAGATTGTGGTCGTAGCCGGGTTGGTCAGACTTCAACTTCAGTATTTCGAAGGCTTTGCCGTAATGCAGTTGGCTCAACTGATAGTCGTTGGCCGTCTCAAGGTAGGTGACGCCGGCGCGGACAGCCTTCACGACGATTTGAACTTCCTCTTCGCTTTTCGACTTCCACATGACCTTGTTACCGCCAGCCAAGCCGAAGGTCGTCACCTCGCGTCCAGTGCGGCCGAGCACGCGGGTGGCCAGTTTGTTTTCGGCAGGGTGCGCCCAGGTCGCAAAGCGCCCGGAAATCGGCAGAAACGTGGTTGCCATAGCGGCGGAACCGGCCCAGCGTAAAGCGTCGCGGCGAGTGTAGTTTGTAGTCATATGGAACCCTCCAACGAAGAAGAACTCTTCTTTGATACTTTAGCAAGGAACAAGTCGACATCCCACGACCGTCCCACACAACCTCCGGACATACGGCTGCTGGGGCTGTGGGCTTCTAATGGCGTGATGCGATCAGCCTCTGCATCTGCTCGACGATCCATTCGGCTTCGCGCTTGTTCTTGATGTTCCCGCCGGCCTTCACCTTCTTGCCGATCTTGGGGTGGATCTCGATATCGTAGTAGGCCTGCGCGGACTGCGTAGCCGTTTCGCTCTGTTGCATTCCGATGCCGAGTTTGACGTGGTCGATCTCCGAGATCGGAATTTCTTTCGTTGAGGAGATGCCGAGCGTCGACCGCCTGATCTTGACCCGTCCTAACTCAATGACCACGCGAGTTGTAGCAAACCAAAGATCAACGGCCGCGAAAAAGAGCAAGACTCCGAACACCCCGAACAAGATCGGAAAGATCAACGGAAACTCCATGTAGAGCTGCAGCCATACGGCCCCCGCCCAAATCAGCAGGAATACGGTCAGGGCCAGGGCGCTGCCAACGTTGCGAGCCGCTCGATAGTAGAATTCCGTCCCTCCCGATTCGCTAGGGCCAACGCGCACCGTTGCCTGGTTGGGGTCGAAGGTTTGCGTGGGAGACTTGGATCCCCAGCTCCCCCCCGGTTCGATCGGTTCGGGTGAGCTATCAGCGGTCTTGAAAATTGGTAGCTCGAAAGCACACTTGAAGTCGACGCCTGGAAGATCCGCGATCGACTCAAGCCTCCAAACCACATTGCTAAGCGGGTCGCGATCATCGGTTGGTTCACATTCATAAGGAATCACAAACTCAACGGGCACGGTGGCGCCCCTGTACCCGAGCGCGAGCTGCGCTGGGTGGATCGTTTGCTCTTCTTGCCAGAGAATTTTCTCTGTCGTTGATCGGTTGCCGGTGCCACCGCTGTTTCTCTCTCTCTCGATGCGGTGGACACTGGAGAGCTTGAGTTCGAAACCGGATTCGGGGATCGACTGAAGCGACGTCTCAATCCTGCCGCGGAGACGGCCGCCGACCACGCCGGGGACTGTTGACATCTGGAAGATCGAGGCGCCGAATTTACGCCAGCGCAACGTCGCCCGGACGGCCCAAATGAGCAGGCCTAAGCCGATGAGTGGGAACATCAGCCCGAGCAGAGCCAGCTTGTTGTCCTTCTCGACAAATTCCTTGGGGATGACCAGCAGCAGCGGCGCCGAGATCAGATTCCAGAAAACGGCGAACGCCCAGGTGAAGAGCATGGTCTGTTTGTTCGCGCCGAGCACGCGGCCTTGGGCCCAGTCTGGACGCCACATCCAAGGCCTATCGGGATGCTGTTGCTGGAGCGCATCCAGTTCCGCGATTTTGCTCGCCGCGAAGCGGCCGAAAGCGATCAGTCCGAAGCCGACTCCACAAAAGCAAAGTGCAAGGATGATCTCGAGAAAGAGTTTTTCCAGATCATCGGGGTCCTCATTGAACTGCTGTACGGCGAGGTAAACGGCCCACAGGCCGGCCCCAGCGAAGGGGACTCCGAACAAGGCCAAACAGCCTGGATTTGCTTTGGGCCGCGGTGAAGTTGGAGGCACGGATGATCTCTTACTCAATTCTACGGGTAAGAGCGTTGTTCAATTCAAGCGAAAGCTGTCGGCAGGCTTTGACGAAGAGAGAAGCCCGGCATAGGCGGCACGCGCGGCTTGACGTGGAGCGTGTCTCCAGACTTGCCGTGGCTCCATCCCTGGCGGCATCGTCTCGGCGCGCACGTTGAGCACGGCGAGCAGGCGCAACGAGGTCGTGCCGACTTCTTGAGCTTCCCCGTCAGGCGGTGAGAAATGCGGGTTCGCTAAAATCGTCGAGCCTTCTTCGCGGACGCTGCCGTGAAAGCGCTCTTGTAAAGTTCGATTCTGGGCTCCCCGCCCAACAGCACACTCACTACATCGAAGCGGACCCGGCGGAAATCGATGTCCGCCCTACGCGCATATTCTTTGGCCGCGCGGATCAAGTGGCGGCGCTTCTCTTGTCCGACGGCCCGTTCCGGCCGTCCGAACTCCTCGCTGGCCCTGGTCTTGACTTCAACGATTGCCAGCCGGTCCGAGTCCCAAGCAACCATGTCGAGCTCTTGCCGGCCGTGGCGAGGCCGATAGTTGCGGGCTACGACGGTATAGCCGAGGCGGCGGACGTGGTCATAGGCAAGATCTTCGCCCCTCCGAGCGTCGCGGAGGTGCTGAGGCAAGGCACGTTCAGCGCGCGCCCGCAGCCATTCCCGGAGGAGTTGATACACAGGGATAGGAGAGTCGAACGATGACGGAGAAAAAACGAGGGGGGAGCGACCCAGGGCAGGATGCGTGGGGCCAAGACGGCGCTGGCCCAACCGGCTACAGGCTGAAATCTAGCAGCTTGACAGAGTGCGAGTCAAGTGAAAAACCTCCCCCAGGCCGGACTTCCGTCGCGCCCACGTCCCCTTGAAGGCCGACGTTGCTCGCCGAGAGGCGCGTACCGAGTGAGAAAGGCCGACCCCGGTTCGGCTCAAAGGGGCTGACAACCATGTAGCGGCAAAGACTTCGGTTCCGGGGATCTCAATGCCCGTAGTCCGCCTTTAACACCGATTCGTCACGCCAGCGCGGGCTGGTCTTTTCGGCCGCCTTGGTTTTCTTCGCGAGCGCGGAGCAGCTTTGTGCAAGAACTTTGAAGACGCTATGAGCCACGATCCGGTGGCCCAGGTCATTGGCGTGCACCTGGTCCTCGTGGATCATCCAGTCGGTGTCGCCGTAGGCGGCAAGCAGGTCGACGAACAGGCAGCTCTCCGCTGCGGCGACCTCATGGATCGCTTCGTTGTATTGTCGAAAGAGCCCGAGATCAGCCTGGCTCCAAAGGGGCCCGTATAGATCAAAACCTGTCATGTAGTAGGGGCCAAGCAGCACAATAACCGGCTGGATATGCTCCCGAACACGCAGGACGAGAGTTGTTAGGTCTTCCCGAAAATTCGGCAGGGTTGTCCCGCTACGAGCGTCGTTGAGGCCATAGGAGACGATCAACAAATCAGGTGCTTGTGCGAGCACGTGCTTTTCCAACCGGTCGAGGGCCGCTGGTTTTCCGCTCTTTTCGTAACCCGGACTGCGGGTCGAAATCACATTGGCCCCGATGCCTGCATTGAAAAACTTCATCGGACTTGCCTGGAAGTCATTGATCAGGCTTGCGAGAACGGGAACCCAGCAGCGTTCCGGCGAGGTGCTCCAGCCTCCCGCCGTTGTGCTTTCTCCGAGAGCCACCATCTTTCGGAACTCCTCGCTCTGCCAATCTTTTCGTTGCGGGACCGCGGAGGGTGCCGCCGGGTGCTCCTCGACAATCTCGTCGGCAATCTCCGCGACAATCGGCTGATTCGGGAAGGTCGCGCTGACGACACCTCCGCCAGCAAGGGCTCCCACAGCCACATTGAGCCAGTCTCTCCTCGACATACTTCGCTTTGCGATCTCGCTCATCTGAATACCTCTATACGCTTGGGGTCGCCCCGATGATTCTCCAGCCAGGATTCCCGACCAGATCACCCCGATCACTCCCCCGGACGAATCTCCGAAGCCCCCCGCCCTACCAAGCCCCCGCCCAACGAAGCCCCCAACGAAGCCAATGATATCGTGCGGCAACTCGCGAAGCGACAGCAGGCTCCGCCCGGGGCCGACCCCGGGGTTGCGCTTCTGCTCCGCCGATTTTCTACGATCTCACGCCGCTTCCCGGCTTCAGGCTGATCGTTCCTCGTGCAAAGTGTGCTGTTTTCGGGGACTTTCTTGGACTTTTCGATGTACTTTCACATGATTTTTCGGCTTTCCGGGCCAGATCGAAGGGCTTGGGGATTTTGGTAAGCTGTTTGTTTCAGTGGTATAGGAAATTCGATTGCCAGGATTTGGCAGATTCTGTCAGGTTTTTGGAATTTTGGGGTCCTCGCGAGGTCCTGCTTGCCTTTGCATTCGTTTGAGCACGGGTTTGTGCATGGCCGCTTGTGATTCGATCGATTCACCGCTCTTAGCATAGTGGCACTATTGCGGATGTCAAGCCTCGGGCGGGAACATTTGTTGAAAACAGAGGAGATGTTTCTTTTCGGTTCCGTGACTGGCCTTTGGTGATTGGCGGTATCGGTTTGTTGGGTGCTTGGAAATTGACTTGCAGGTTGATGGAACGGCTTGCCCCCAGAAGACCCGGCGGTAAGGAATCGGGGGTGCTCAGGCCCTTGTCATGGCCGAAAAGGATGTTCGGCAGCTAGCGGAGGAAGCGGCGCGCAAGCGGGTGAACGTAGCGAAAGACCGCAGGTCTCTTTGAGCCCTGCTCTACGGGATTCAAATGGGCCGCAGGTCTCTTCGAGCCCTGTGTTACGGGATTCGAAAAGGCCGCAGGTCTTTTCGACCCCTGCGCTGATATGGTGTGACCTGTCAAGTTTGCGCGCACGACTGCTGTCGCGCGGAGCCTCAACTCCGCGTTGGCCAACGAACGAGGACAAGAAGAACAGCCTGTGGAAGAGAGCGTTTACGACGATGGATCCATCTGATATTCGCGGGTTCTCGCCAGAGTAGTCTGCATCGTGGAGCTGCCTCACTCTACGGACGAAGATCGTTCAACCGAGCGCTTCCTTGACGAAGGTCGCTCCATCAAGTGCTTCTTAGCGCAGTCGAGGGTTCTCCTGGCAGGCTCAGTTTCCAGTCAGCCGTCCTCCTTGTCCTACCTTGTGAGGCTGCCGCCCGAAGCCGGCAACCAAAATCGTTATCGCTACCGCTTGCTGGCAGCTCATCGTCCTCGGCAGCTAGCCATCGCCCTCGGCAGCTAGCCATCGCCCTCGTATAAGGTGCCTCTTGGCGGTCGGACGGGTTCTGTCAAGGGCGCGGGTTACCGCGGCGAAGCGTACCCTTGACAGGTTTCGGCCGGTCGCCTACGACGTCAATCGAGGGCGATGGCGGTCTCCCTGGCGGTCTCCTTGTCGGCCGTCTCGAGCGTTCAGCAAGCATTCAATCCCTGTTTCTCCTGTTGTGTTCGGGTCTGTTCGATCACGATTGCCCAGATGAATCCCAGCAGTTCCCGTGCGATCGCGGTCACGACGACATTCGCGTGTTTGCCGTTGTTGCGCAGCTTGCGAAAGCGACCGCAAAGCCGCACCTGCGCCTTCCAGGCGATCGCTTGGACTGGGGGCGACGCCTTCTCGGCACGGCGTTGAATCAGCCGCGAGCGGCGTGCCGGGAAGCGATACGCCCAGGAGCATTCGACCAGCAGACGGCGAGCTTCCTCGTTGCCTGCTTTGGTGATCGCGCCTTGACGGCGTCGCGCTCCGCTCGTGTTCTCCGACGAAGTCACACCGACGAAACCCATCAGCTCGCGCGGGGAGTCGAAGCGTGTGAGATCGCCCAGCTCGGCCAGCAACGTCATCCCCGCCAGCCAGTCCACGCCCCGCAGCGCCGTCAACGCCTGCGCTGGCCCTCCCAGGCTCCAGCCTTCCAGCTGATCATGCAACTGCTGCTCGAGGCGAGCCGTTCGGCTTTGCGCCTGGCGTATCGCCTCGGCGTATTCTTCGTAGGCGATCTGCGAGACCGGCTGCTCAAAGCGTTGCGTCTCGAGCCAGCGAAAGTGCGCTTGCGTCCAATTCTTGCGCCCGGGGAAACGCTTGTCGTGGCGCAGCAGCATAGCTCCGAGGCGTTGACGAAGTTGTTTGGCGATGAGTTTGCAGTCGCCGCGCGCGCGGCTCAGATCGCGGATCGCTTCGTGTTCCGGAGAGGGCGTCCAGACCGTGCTGAGCTCGCCGGCGCGATCGAGCCGAGCCAGGGTCAGCGCGTCGCGCCGATCGGTCTTGACGCGATCGCCGGATTTGCGCGGGGTCAGCGACGGCGCGACCAGGTCGCCATCGTGTTCGGTGTCACGAATCTGCCGGCAAATGCCGTAGCCACAGGGGCCGGCTTCGTAGCAGTAGTGCAGCCTCTGACCAGACGGGGCGAGTGCGGAAATCAAGCGACGAATGGCTTCAGGCCGGTTGTCGATCTTGCCGTAGAAATGCGCCTCGCCCCGCCCCGCCGCGGCGACAGCGACCGAGATACTGTTTTTGTGAACGTCCATCCCGACGTATTTGTCGTAGATGGGTATACGGTTGACTCAGGTAGCCCCAATATCTTGTGGTTTGGAGATTTTCTTGGGTTCTGTAACCGGGTGAACAATCATCTTGTAAGTCGCCGGATCCACGGCTACCGCCTGCTGGACGAGCCGATAGAAGAGTTTGCCGCGGCTTTTGGATTTGCGGCGGTTGAAACGGAAGGTGAACTCGTCCAGGTAGTAGTCCAGATGTTTGTGGCTCACGGCGCCCTGATGGGTGCCCAGCAGCCAGCGCTTGAGCAGTGACATCACGCGGTGGACGCGGGGCATCAATTCCGACTTGGACTGCTCCTGCCTGCTGACAACTGTGACCTGATGGACGTAGTCTTCCTTTTTCAACCCGGAGTAACCGGGCCAGCCGTCGGTATGCACCACGCTGCCCGGCTCGATGCACTCCTCCACGAAAGGCAACAGGCTCTCGCCCGAGGCATCCTCGATTCTCTTCATGCGAATCCGGCCGATACCCCGCCCATCCTCTTGAGCGGCTACTGCGATCCATGCTTTGTTTTTCAGGTTTCGGCCCCGCAGGCCCTCTTCGAGCCCGCCCCAGTAGCTTTCATCGACTTCCACCGTCCCGGCCAGCAAATCCCGTCCCGGCCGCACCATCGCGCGCCGCATTTTGTGCAGCCAGGTCCAAGCCGTTTCGTACCTGTTGAGCCCCAACACTCTTTGCAGTCCCAAAGCGCTGGCCCCGGTCTTTTGGGTGGTGACCCACCACATCGCACGAAACCACCGTAATTATCTACTTGACACAAGGTCATAACCATAGTATGCTATTCTTGTGATCGGGGTGTCTTCTTTCCTTTCAGTTCTTTGTCGTCCTTCTCGTGCGCTACTCGGTGAAGTTCTTCGCGTACCTTCTTCGGGAAGATCCTCCGCATCGCTTCGTCGGTCGTTAGATCCTTCTCTGGTTTCTTTCTGGTCATAGCTATGGCTTCCACCGCAAATATCGATTTGATGACGCTAATGGACCGGTTCCACTCTGAAGAGAAATGCCGCTCCTACCTTGAGGGCTTACGCTGGCCCAAGGGTATACAGTGCCCACGATGCGAAAACGAGAAGATCTCTCGAATCCACAAGCGCGGACAGTTCGATTGCGACTCATGCCGGTACCAGTTCTCCGTTACCGCCGGGACAATCTTCCATGATTCTCACTTGCCGCTTCCCAAGTGGTTCGCGGCCATCTACCTGATGTGCGAATCCCGCAAAGGGATTTCGGCCAACCAACTCAAGCGCACCCTGAAAGTAGCCTACAAGACCGCTTGGTATCTCTGCCATCGTATCCGAGCCGCCATGAAGGACGCCGACACCGAGCCCCTTGAAGGCACCGTCGAAGTCGATGAGACCTGGGTCGGCGGTAAGGCCAAGGGCATGGGCCGGGGATACACGGGGAACAAAACGATGGTTCTCGGGGCTATCGAACGCGATGGCAATATCCGGCTGACGGTCGGCAAGCGGCGCAATCGCGAAACGCTTCACGGATTCATTGAGGAGCACGCCCCGGATGCCGAGAACATCTATACCGACGACTACGAAGCCTACAAAGGCATTGGCGATGAGAAAACCAAGCACGAGAGCGTAAACCATTCCGCTGACGAGTGGGTTCGCGGCGATGTCCACACGAACTCGATCGAGGGCGCGTTCTCGCTCTTCAAGCGGTCTGTTGTCGGTGCCTATCATAAAGTCAGCGTGAAGCATCTTCCTGCCTACCTTGATGAGTTCGAGTTTCGGTTCGACAATCGGAACAATCCGTATTTGTTTCGGGACACCCTGCTGCGGCTCATTAACTCGGACTCCCTGAAGTATAAGGATCTAATAGGGAAATCTGCTGCTGACAGCACGCACGGAGCTGCTTTATCCGCTTGAGAACCGCGTCCATTTCACTGTGAAATGCCCCTCCAGCCAAATCCATCTCCTGACTCATCTCTCGAATGTGCACCTGTAGACTCGCCTGAAACGATTCTAGACTAGAAATAGTCTGTTGAAGCGGAGCCCCAATAGATCGGATCAGTGGGAGAAGCGACTGAATTTCATCTGGTCCCTGCCGCTTCCGGACCCAATCAGACCATCCGGTTATGCTTTCGATGAGTAGGTCAACGTTGCGCTTTACGGGACCCGAGCGAATCCTCATAATGCTCGCCTGCCGATTGATCTTTTTTGATACCTTTACGACTCCTGCGTGGATCGCGCGGTGCGAGGATGTATCTGGACGTTTTGAAGCATTCGACGCGATCTCGCCCATCCGCTGATTTATTGCCGTAATCTTGGGGATGTCCACTTGTAGTTGGTGAATTGCAGCCTCCGCGTCCTTTCTGAAATCCAAATATCCCTTACGACCAACCGTCTGTAGCGGCTTTGATTTGGAGCGTTGCCAAACGACGACACCAGTGGTCACCAAGACAAGAAACAGGGTTCCGAGCGCACCTAGGCCCAAAAAAACCCATTGCTGATCCGCTCCGGTAATCCAAGCGTATATTGTTCCACCTGCTGCTAACACGGAGTACACCACGCCAGCGTAGAAAGCCTGAAGTATAAAGTTGATAGCCTCATTGGCAATTTTCTGCCTAGCGGATGGCGATAGCATAAAAGCGAGGCTACCACGGCACCCTTGCGTCAAGTACATAATTACGGAAACCACAACGGCAAAGGGCTGCGCGTGTCCTGAAAGATGGTCCCGGCGGTCACCGAGGTTTGGCGCCCACACGCAGCGCACTGCAGCAGCACTTTTCGCAAAGGCCACGACTTTCCACAACCGCAACCCGGACAGCGGAAACCGTCCGGCCAGCGCAGCCGGAACAGATACTCCCGGCAGGCCTCCTCACTGCTAAAACGGGCCTCGAACTCTGTCAGGTTCTGAGGGTAATCTTCCATCTGCCGGCATACTACATCTTGGGGCTACCTGAGTCAACCGGATACCCATCTTGTCGTAATTGTTGCACTTGTTCATCTCTTTGTTGAACTCGCTAGACTCTTTCATGACCTGTCCTCCTCGATGCGGCTCTGCGCATCTGTTTGAAGCGTAACCCGCGACTCTCGCGGTTGGACAGGTCACTCCATCTTCTCTACGGGTATTCGAGACGGTGTCGCACTAGTGACGGATTTGGAACTGAGGCCTCATCGCCTAGGTTCGATACACTGGGTTCGCGGGAATGAAGATTCTAGTTTCGGCCGGTGAGGCCTCGGGGGATCGCTATAGTGCCCAGCTTGTTGAGGCCCTGCGTAAGCACCTTCCTGAAGCTGAATTCTTTGGGTGCGCGGGCCGACATCTGCGGGAAGCCGGGGTGCGGCCCATCGTGCGAGCCGAGCAACTGGCGGTCGTGGGGATCTTCGAGGTCATCGCCCACATCCCGCGCATATGGGGCGAGTTCCGGCGCTTGGCCGCTGCCGCACGGCGAGAGAAGCCGCAGTTCGCCATCCTCACCGATTCTCCGGATTTTCACCTGCGGTTCGCTCGCAAGCTGCACCATCAGGGAATTCCAGTCTTCTACTACGTGGCCCCGCAGGTGTGGGCCTGGCGCAAGCGACGGGTGCGGCTACTCGAAAAATTCGTCGATCAACTACTTTGCATCTTCCCGTTCGAGGAGACGTTCTTCCGCGACAACAACGTCCCGGCGACATTCGTCGGACATCCTCTCCACGGGTCGGTGGCGACACGCATTTCTCGTGAAGAGTTCTTCCGCAAGCACGGCCTCAGCGAAGGGCGTCCGCTGGTCGCGTTGCTGCCCGGAAGCCGCCGCGGTGAAGCGGCCAGACACCTGCCGGAGTTGGTACGCGCGGTCGAACTTCTCGGGCAATGGCAGCCGCTGAACTTCGTGCTGCCGGCCTCGACAACCACGGGTAAGCGGTTTTTTGAGGAACGCATTTCGAATTCCGCCGTCCATATAGTTGAAAGCGAGACAGAAAACGCCGTTGGGCATGCTGATTTGGCTCTTGTAGCAAGCGGCACGGCCACAGTCGAAGCGGCCCTGCTGGGCACGCCGATGGTTGTTTTTTATCGCGTCAGCGCGGCGACTTGGTTCGTCGGCAAACCGCTTGTGAGTGTCGCATACTACAGCATGGTCAACCTGCTAGCCGGACGAGCCATCGTTCCAGAGCTAATCCAGGGAGACTTCACCGCCGAGCGGCTGGCCGCCGAGGCCAAGCGACTTCTCGAGAACGAGAAAGATCGAACTCAGATGCGCCATGATCTGTCCCTGGTCGAGCAGAGTCTGCGGGCGGAGCGGCCGGCGGCCGAGCGCGCCGCCCAAGTGATTTGCGAAGGATTGAAGTCGCGTAGCTTACTACCGCCGGAAACATCGATTTCGTTAGAAGGACATTCGTTGGAAGGATAGAGGAATGCGCGAGTTAAACAAAATTGCCGCACCAAGCCAAACCCGGGCGTTGACCTGGCGCGAGTCAGAAAATCCAGCCCGGCTGCGTGCCCTCTGGTTGGAGGCCGTCTGGATGAGCGCACTCTTTCTGATCCTCGTCCTTTTCACCGCCCAGCTAGCGCAAGCTCAGTCCGGGCGGGCGCTGATCGATGTCGAACTCTATAACATTGATGCCGACATCAACCTCGCCACCCAAGTGCTCGATGCTCAGGCGCAGATCAGATTCACTCCTCGCGAGGAAACGGAGACCGTAATCTTCGAGCTGCACAACGGGCTGAACGTGAGCCGCGTGGTTGGCGAGGACGGTTCGGAAATCTCCGCAATTCGATATGCGCAGGACTTTACGATTCGGCTCAGCTTCCCGCAAACCCTGCCCGTGGGCGCCCCTGTCAATTTGACCTTTTTCTACGACGGGAGCCTGGTGGGAGTCGAGAACTCCCCGATCGAAAACGTCAGCTTGGCGTCGATTGAGGCGGACCGGGCATTCCTGCTCTACCCGGCGCGCTGGTTCCCGGTGAATGGCTATGCGGCCGACCGCTTCGCCGCGAACATCAGCGTGACCGTCGAACCGAATCTCAACGTGATTGGCAGCGGGCTCTCCACAAGCGAGCCGCTGGACGGCAAGGTCAAGCACACCTTCGAGTTTAGCCAGCCTTCGTTCCCAGGCAGTATCGCGGTTCTGCCCGAAGACCCCGTGCGGGTGGAAAGCGAAGGTGTCACGACGGACATGTATTTCAAGACCGCCGACGCCGAGCAGACAACCGCTTACGGCGAGGAGATCGGTTCGATGGTGCGGTTCTACACTGACCGCTTCGCTCCCCCTTACTCAACGAGTCTGGCCGTCGTGGAAGTGGGTGAGTATTCTCCGGTTGGGTACGCCGCGCCGGGAATCATTTTCATGAGCCCCTACGGCATCACGCCGGAGGTCAACCGAGAATCTCTGGGAACTCAGGTGGCGCACCAATGGTGGCCCGTGCTCACTTCCCCCGGGAATCGCAACCACACCTGGCTCGACCGCGGGCTTTCCCTCTATTCGGCAATGCTCTACATCGAAGAGATCGATGGGGAAGAAGGTTTTGGTCCGGCCATCCAGGACGTTCGCATCGGAGCTCTCACCTACGACGACATCCCGATTATCCAGTCGGGCCGGCTCGATGATTTTTCGTTCGAGATCGACGCATTAGCCGGATACAAGGGCGCCATGGTCATGCATATGCTGCGCTGGGCCATCGGCGATGAGGCCTTCTTTGACACGATGAAACAGTTCCTTGACAAGTTCATGTGGAAGTCGATGACAACCGACGACCTGCGCGAGACCGCCGAGCAGGTCAGCGGCAAGAGCCTGGAACCCTTCTTCATCCAATGGACCGAGTCGAAGGGCACGCCGGAATTCAGCCAGGAATACACCATCTATCGCCTGGGCGACGGAGAGGGGTTCCGCGTCCTAGGGAAGGTCAAGCAGGACATGGACACCTTCAGCATGCCCGTGGAGCTCAAGATCGAGACGGAGGGCGAACCCGAGTTCCAGGTCATCGAAGTGATCGGAACCTCCTCGGACTACACGATTGACACGTTCGGCAAACCCCGCCGCGTGATCCTTGATCCGAAGAACCGCATCTTGCGTTTCGACGAGGGGATTCACGTCCAGGTAGAAATCCGCAAGGGTGAGCAACTGGTCGAGCTAGGCTACTACAACGACGCCTTGAGCAACTACCAAAAAGCTCTCGAAATCAACCGCTTCAGCTCGCTGTCTCATTACCGCATCGGCGAGGTTTTCTTGCTGCAGAACAACTACCAGTCCGCCGCGAACGAATTTCGCGAGTGCCTCAACGGTGATCAGGAACCGTCCTGGACAGAGGTGTGGGCGCATATCAATCTGGGCAAGATTTTTGACATCACCGGCCAACGCGAACGAGCGGTCAACGAGTACCAGCTAGCCATCCGCTCACGCGATAACACCCAAGGCGCGCAAGACGAGGCCCGCAAATACCTGGAAAACCCCTACCGCCGCGAACGCAAGCAGGAGCGGATTTACTGAGGCTGGTTCGTTCAGGGAGGCCGCGCGATTGGGTCCAGCGAGCTAGACCGCGAGAACCTGCCCTACTTGTTCAGCGCCTCATCCAGATTCAGGATCTGGCTCGCCAGCATCGTGAAGCCGGCGGACTCTGATGCCGGCAGCGCCTCGTCGGGCTGCGATTCTCCGGTCGAAAGCAGCTTCGTGGCCTCGCCCGGGTTCGCGTCGTAAAAACTGACGAACCCATCGAAGGTGCGCTTGGCGACCGCGCGTTCCTCAGGTTCGAAGCTGCGGGCTAGAAGCCGCCTGCTGATGAAGTCAAGGCGGCGATCGAAATCATCTCCCGCCTCGCGCATCGCCCGCTGCGCAAGATAGCGGGATGCCTCGATGAACTGGGTATCGTTCATCGTCACCAGCGCCTGGAGCGGGGTGTTGGTTCTCTCGCGCCGGACCGTCGTGTGCTCGCGCGTCGGAGCATTGAAAATATCCATCGACGCCGGAGGAGCCGATCGTTTCCAAAAGGTGTAAAGACTGCGGCGGTAAAGCTTGTCGCCGTGGTCCTGCACGTAGTTGCTCGTATTGCTTCCCGGCATGGCAACGGTTTCCCAGACGCCTTCCGGCTGGTAGGGTTTTACGCTTGGCCCGCCAACCTTGCGTGCCAGAAGACCACTCGCCGCCAGGGCGTAGTCTCTCACCATCTCTCCGTCCATGCGGAACCTCGGGCCCCGCGACAGCAGTTGATTGTCCGGGTCCTTGGCCACCTTCTCGGGCGTTGTGCGCGATGACTGACGGTAGGTTGCCGAAGTAACGAGCATGCGGAAGAAATCTTTGATGTCCCAGCCGCCATCGCGGAATTGGACGGCCAGCCAATTGAGCAACTCCGGATGCGAGGGTGTGGCTCCTTGGGAGCCGAAGTCGTCGCTCGTGGCCACCAAGCCATTTCCGAAGACTTCTTGCCAGTAGCGGTTGACAACAACACGCGAAGTCAGAGGGTTCTCTTTGCCAACCAGCCATTGAGCCAGGCCCAACCGGTTACGGGGCAACGACGCGGGCATGGCGTGCAATGCGGAGGGGTACCCGCCAAGACCAGGTCGCCAGGCTGGTCGTACATTCCGCGGTTGAGGATATGAGCTTCAGCGGCGCTACCCGCGATCTCTTGCATCACATGAGTCACGCCACCGCGCCGCCGGATTTCGCGCCGCTCCAGTGCAATTTCTTCCTCTGCAGCTCTCGATAGTCGGTGTTCTCCAGGTTGCGGTAGTAAAGCCCGAGCGCGCTACGCACGTCCCCGCTCAGTTGGCTAGGCGCTTTCTCGCGAGCCCCTGCAATCAGCGGCCATTGCGATACGAGGTGGGCCTCCTCGACGTTGATCGCGCGGTCGAAAATGCGAAAGTCCGCGATGGCGCCGCCTGAGAAATAAAGCTCCCCCTCTTTCTCACCGGGTTTGGCAGCCTGCTTGCCCAGGATCAGCGGCTGATCAGTGACAATCGTGCCCACAAGCTTTTCAAAGTAGTCGCTGCCCTGTGTAGGCAGGACCTCTCCGTTAACGAAAAGCTCGAGCCCGGCGCGCTCCCCGCTGCCGTCGTATGTCATCGCAACGTGGTTCCAGGTCCCGTGCTCGAGTTGTTGCATGTGGCCGGTGTAGATCTCGAGAGTGCTCGCGGATTCGCCGACCTTATCCCCAAAAAGATGGAATCCTGGCAGCCGGCCAAGGAAGGCACTGATGCTCATCGACCATCCCCGGCCGTTATCGTCCTGATCTGTCTGGCCGAAGACCACGTGGCGATCTTCCTCCTCGGGCATATAGAGCCAGACCGTCAGGGAGAAGGGATTGCCCTCGTCTAGCCCGACATTCGGCAATTCCGCCCAAGTGCCCTTGTCGAACCAGAGGGCGGCCCAACCTTCGCGCGGGCCCTGGGCCAACTTGGCTCCTCCCGACAAGTCGACTGGCACTACTTCGCCCTTGAGAATCGCACGGGCGCCTTCACCCCCCGCGCCCTGACCTAACGCCAGGGCCAGGATTTCCGCCTCGGCTCCCAGTGGGGCCTCGAGCGTGCGAAAGTCGCCACGCCCCAGCCATCTATCGAAGTCGCCCGCCGCCGCCGACCAGGTGCCACGCAGCGCCGATTCCAAGTCTTTGGACTCCTGCTCCAACTCATGCCAGCGCACCCGGTCCTCGTCCGCTGGAACAACCGTGAACGGAGCCGTGTCGGAAACATTGCCGTCCATCGTGTACTGCGTGGTGTTGCGGAAGAATGCGGTCATCGAGTAGAAATCGCGCTGGGAAATCGGGTCGAACTTGTGGTCATGGCAAGTGGCGCAACCGACTGTCAGACCGAGGAAAACGGTCGCGGTCGTGTCGGCGCGATCTTTGGCGTAGATGGCCTCGTATTCTTCGAGGATGATGCCGGCTTCGTTGGTCGTTACATTGCAGCGGTGGAACCCGGTGGCAATGCGCTGATCGAGAGTCGGATTGGGCAGCAGGTCTCCAGCAATCTGCTCGATGGTGAACTCATCGAATGGCTTGTTATCGTTGAACGCATTGATCACCCAGTCTCGATACGGCCACATCTCGCGATAGTTGTCGACGTGGATTCCGTGGGTATCGCCATACCGCGCGGCGTCCAGCCAATAACGCGCTCGATGTTCACCCCAATGCCGTGAATCGAGAAGCTTGTCGACCAGCTTCGCGTAGGCGCTATCGGATGTGTCATTGAGGTAGTTCTCCAGGAGGCCAGGGTCGGGAGGCAGTCCCGTTAAGTCGAGGGCCGCGCGGCGGGCGAGTGTCGTTTTACCGGCTTCGGGAGCGGGGGTAAGGCCTTCCTGCTCCAGGCGCGCGAGAACGAAGCGGTCCAGCGGACTGCGAGCCCACTTACCGTTGCTGATTTGCGAGCTAACCCGTGGCGGATCCGGCCGTTCGAGCGACTCGAAGGCCCAGTGCTGGTCCCAGGATGCCCCTTCGTCGATCCAGCGAGCAAGAACGCCGATCTGCTCGTCGCTCAACGCCTTCTTGGAGTGAGTAGGCGGCATTCGCAACACCTCGTTTTCATGGGTGATGCGTTGATAGAGCAAACTGGCGGCCGAATCTGTGGGAACAATCACGCTGCCCGCACTGCGCGTGGCGAAGGCGTCTTCGCGCGTGTCGAGCCTTAGGTCGGCCATTCGCGTTCCCTTGTCAGGGCCATGACGAAGAAAGCAGTTATCCGATAAGATCGGCCGGACATCCCGCTGGAAGTCGACGGGCTTACCCGGGTCGGTCTTGGGAGCGGCGGCCGCTGAGATAGCGAAAACCAAGGCGAGAATGACGATAAACGAAGGCGAACGGAGCGACATGGTGGAATGAAGCCTCGAGGAGTCTTGCTGCGTTGTTCGGCACCAATATGATTGTGGGCCGCTGCCACTAGTTTAGCTTTTCCGCACGCCTAAGACCTCCACCCCGCCGAGAACGCGGAGAACGCGATCAGGCGACCCATCCCTTCCGTCCTACAGGTGAGAAATCGGGCTAGTGCAAGATGGGAACCCAACGTCTCTGGCCCTATTCTGTCTCTTTCTCCGCGTTTTTGATTAGGCACAGATCAGCGGCCCGCCACACGGCGGAGCATTTTCGGGTAGGTGGGTATCCGGTTGACTCAGGTAGCCCCAAGATGTAGTATGCCGGCAGATGGAAGATTACCCTCAGAACCTGACAGAGTTCGAGGCCCGTTTTAGCAGTGAGGAGGCCTGCCGGGAGTATCTGTTCCGGCTGCGCTGGCCGGACGGTTTCCGCTGTCCGGGTTGCGGTTGTGGAAAGTCGTGGCCTTTGCGAAAAGTGCTGCTGCAGTGCGCTGCGTGTGGGCGCCAAACCTCGGTGACCGCCGGGACCATCTTTCAGGACACGCGCAGCCCTTTGCCGTTGTGGTTTCGTGCGATGTGGTGGGTCACCACCCAAAAAACCGGAGCCAGCGCTTTGGGACTTCAAAGAGTGTTGGGGCTCAACAGGTACGAAACGGCTTGGACCTGGCTGCACAAAATGCGGCGCGCGATGGTGCGGCCGGGACGGGATTTGCTGGCCGGGACAGTGGAAGTCGATGAACGCTACTGGGGCGGGCTCGAAGAGGGCCTGCGGGGCCGAAACCTGAAAAACAAAGCATTGATCGCAGTAGCCGCTCAAGAGAATGGGCGGGGTATCGGCCGGATTCGCATGAAGAGAATCGAGGATGCCTCGGGCGAGAGCCTGTTGCCTTTCGTGGAGGAGTGCATCGAGCCGGGCAGCGTGGTGCATACCGACGGCTGGCCCGGTTACTCCGGGTTGAAAAAGGAAGGCTACGTCCATCAGGTCACAGTTGTCAGCAGGCAGGAGCAGTCCGCGTCGGAATTGATGCCCGCGTCCACCGCGTGATGTCACTGCTCAAGC
Source organism: Bryobacterales bacterium (assembly GCA_965224215.1). GTDB lineage: Bacteria > Acidobacteriota > Terriglobia > Bryobacterales > UBA6623 > CBDCYS01. The sequence continues at coordinate 71,964 of CBDCYS010000010.1, forward strand.
GCTGGCTGCTGGCCACCCATCAGGGCGCCGTGAGCCACAAACATCTGGACTACTACCTGGACGAGTTCACCTTCCGTTTCAACCGCCGCAAATCCAAAAGCCGCGGCAAACTCTTCTATCGGCTCGTCCAGCAGGCGGTAGCCGTGGATCCGGCGACTTACAAGATGATTGTTCACCCGGTTACAGAACCCAAGAAAATCCCCAAACCACAAGATATTGGGGCTACCTGAGTCAACCGGATACCCATCTTCGGGTAATCGCTGCCGGACGCAAAGTTAGAGGACTCATGTTTCTACTCGTGTTCTGTGCCCGCGTTTTGGGGTTAGGCTGAGTACAATGGGTGCGCGCTCACCCCAACTCTCTGGCATAAGAGGGCGTCCTGCACGAAGGAGATCCAATGGCTCGAGATGGAAAACTGCGATTAAAACTGCGCGATGTTTACGGAGAACCGATTCAGGAAAAGGTAGACATTCGCCTGCGGCATCAGGTGCTCAGCGACCCGCGCATCGTCAAGGGTGTCTCCGGCTCGAAGACTATCGTAATTCCGGACCTGAATGCAGCGCCACGGGGATTGTACCGTATCCAGATCGATCCTCCCTCGTACATGCCGGTGGGGCAATTCGTCAACATCCGCTCTAGCGGTTTTACCGATCTTGAAATCAGGTTCCCGATCGACCCGAACAAGATCGATCACGTAGAGTTCCCGGCTTTTGCGGGCTTGGAGCCGGATCTGCGAGGGCTGTTGGAGAGCAGCGGCAGCGTATTCCAATTCGAAGGCCGGTCCGGAGAAGATCTCTACAACTCCCTCGATGACATCCGCAAGGCCGGTCTGATGAACATAGTCGCAAAGGCCCGCGTCACGCCGCTGGCGAATGAGACCGTCGTGTTGCCCGGCATCGAGTCGTTGCTTGAACTTCGCGGAGACCGCTTCTTTGCGGTCGCCCCGAAAGCCCTGCGGGAAGAGACGAAGAACAGCGTTTCGTCGGGTTTGTTTGACGCAGTGAGTAGTGCGCTTCACCGCCCTCCCGAGGGCTTCGAAGCAGCAGGCAGCTTCAAGACCGACGACCGCTACGGCAACCTTCAGCTTACGTTCTCCATGAAGGGGGACGAGACCCGTGTCGATGCGGATATTGACGACGCCAACGGGCTCGAACACGTATTTCAGGTGCTTCGAAACCATTTGACCGGAAGGCCGACTCACCCGTTCGACATCCACCAGATTCTGTTTCGCCACCAGAACATCGATTCAGGCTACCGCCTGGTGGTTTAATCCGCTTTACTCATCCACGCTTGACCGTCAAGCGGCGAGAAATTGCTTGTGAACGGGGGCACTCGGTCGGCCCGAGCGTGGACTTCTGTCCACTCCTCTGCCGGGGTCATCTGGAGCTTCGTTGGAGGGCTATTTCGACTTGCTTTCGGGTGCCGGCGTTGCGGCCTTTTCTAGTTGCTTTGTGATTCGCTTAAATGCCTTGTCGTGCTGCGATGCCTCTTTCTTTTTCCCTTGCGCTCGCAAGACTTCGGCAAGCCGATGGTGCGCCAACAGGGTCGTCTGAATCGGCGTCTCAGGGCCGATAAGCTGACTGTATGTTTTCTCGGCGAGGTCGAACTTTCCTTCCACCGAGAGTGTTTGTCCCAATTGAAAGTACGAATCGATCAAAGCGCGGTCGAGTTCCAATCCTCGGTTCAGGAAAGCAAAAGCCTCGTCCGTCCGGCCCTGCTTGAGAATCACTTCACCGCACCGGAAGTTCAGAGTTGCGTGGCCAGAGCGTTTTTCAAGCTCGGCGCGGTAAGCCTTTTCGGCCTCCGAGTACTGCGCGGCGGAGGCATAGAGGTCCCCCAGCTCGCCCTGGAGTCCCAGAACGCCGGGTCCCAGTTCGGCTGCCTTCTGGTACTCCTCAAGAGCCTGATCTTTCCAGCCGGAGGCGGCGGCGCGCTCGGCCATCGCTTGGTGAGCGCGTGCCGATTCGGGCGCGATTTCCAGCAGCTTGCTTCGGTGGTGCTCGGCCGCTTTGCGGTAGGCGGCGGTCAAATAGTAGAGGATGTCAGGGTCTTCCGGCTTGGCCCTGATCGCGGCTTCCAGTTTGGTGGCGGCCTCGCTATACCTTCCTAACTCGTAGTAGGCGATGCCGAGCCAATGGTTGACCTCGGTGTTGGAGGCGTTGCCGGCGTGTCCCGCCTCGAGGTGTTGCACTGCGTCTCGCAAACGGCCGGCGGTCAGAGAGTCCAGCCCGAGCAGCGCGCGCGCCGTGACCAGGTTGGGCTTGAGACCGATGGCGGTTTCGAAAACCTGTGTGGCGCGTTCGTGGTTTCCTTGCTTGCGGAGCGCCAGCCCGAGGTTCATGTGTGCCTCGGCGACGTTTGGGGCTAAGCCCACCACGATTTCGAATTCGCGGACCTCGTCCTCTAGCCGGTTCTCCTGACGCGCTAGAAGGCCGGCTTGGATGTGCTCGATGGCTTGAGGGGTGAGTTCCCGTGTTTTCTGTTGGGCGAGCGCTGTGACAGCAAGAAGTACCGCGGCCACGCGAAAGAAATTGAGTAACGATCGGAGCATGGGTAGGGGGTGGCGCCAACTCTTGCTCGCAGCTAAGAGCAACAACATGGAGCAGGCTGCTGCGTCTAACTCCCAATGTATCACGAGGGCTGCAGCAGAAACGGTGAGAGGGGCTCCTGCTCCAGATCCGTCCTTAAGGACTCTGGTTGCCTGCGAACGCGTTTTGAACACCCGTAGCGCAGGGCTCGTCAGAGACCTGCGGCTTTTCGTTAACTTCACCCGCTGGGTGCGGCCCGACAACAGGCCGCAGGTCTCTGACGAGCCCTGCGCTGATATGGTGTGACCTGTCAAGTTTGCGCGCACGACTGCTGTCGCGCGGAGCCTCAACTCCGCGTTGGCCAACGAACGAGGACAAGAAGAACAGCCTGTAGAAGAGAGCGTTTACGACGGTGTGTCCATCTGATATTCGCGGGTTCTCGTCAGAGTAGTCTGCGTCGTGGAGCTGCCTCACTCTACGGACGAAGGTCGTTCAACCGAGCGCTTCCTTGACGAAGGTCGCTCCATCAAGCGCTTCTTAGCGCAGTCGAGGGTTCTCCTGGCAGGCTCAGTTTCCAGTCAGCCGTCCTCCTTGTCCTACCTTGTGAGGCTGCCGCCCGAAGCCGGCAACCAAAATCGTTTTCGCTACCGCTTGCTGGCAGCTCATCGTCCTCGGCAGCTAGCCATCGTCCTCGGCAGCTAGCCATCGCCCTCGTATAAGGTGCCTCTTGGCGGCCGGACGGGTTCTGTCAAGGGCGCGGGTTACCGCGGCGAAGCGTACCCTTGACAGGTTTCGGCCGGTCGCCTACGACGTCAATCGAGGGCGATGGCGATCTCCCTGTCGATCTCCCTGTCGGCCGTCTCGAGCGTTCAGCAAGCATTCAATCCCTGTTTCTCCTGTTGTGTTCGGGTCTGTTCGATCACGATTGCCCAGATGAATCCCAGCAGTTCCCGCGCGATCGCGGTCACGACGACATTCGCGTGTTTGCCGTTGTTGCGCAGCTTGCGAAAGCGGCCGTAAAGCCGCACCTGCGCCTTCCAGGCGATCGCTTGGACTGGGGGCGACGCCTTCTCGGCACGGCGTTGAATCAGCCGCGAGCGGCGTGCCGGGAAGCGATACGCCCAGGCGCATTCGAGCAGCAGACGGCGAGCTTCCTCGTTGCCTGCTTTGGTGATCGCGCCTTGACGGCGTCGCGCTCCGCTCGTGTTCTCCGACGAAGTCAAGCCGACGAAACCCATCAGCTCGCGCGGGGAGTCGAAGCGTGTGAGATCGCCCAGCTCGGCCAGCAACGTCATCCCCGCCAGCCAGTCCACGCCCCGCAGCGCCGTCAACGCCTGCGCTGGCCCTCCCAGGCTCCAGCCTTCCAGCTGATCATGCAACTGCTGCTCGAGGCAAGCCGTTCGGCTTTGCGCCTGGCGTACCGCCTCGGCGTATTCTTCGTAGGCGATCTGCGAGGCCGGCTGCTCAAAGCGTTGCGTCTCGAGCCAGCGAAAGTGCGCTTGCGTCCAATTCTTGCGCCCGGGGAAACGCTTGTCGTGGCGCAGCAGCATAGCTCCGAGGCGTTGACGAAGTTGTTTGTCGATGAGTTTGCAGTCGCCGCGCGCGCGGCTCAGATCGCGGATCGCTTCGTGTTCCGGAGAGGGCGTCCAGACCGTGCTGAGCTCGCCGGCGCCATCGAGCCGAGCCAGGGTCAGCGCGTCGCGCCGATCGGTCTTGACGCGATCGCCGGATTTGCGCGGGGTCAGCGACGGCGCGACCAGGTCGCCATCGTGTTCGGTGTCACGAATCTGCCGGCAAATGCCGTAGCCACAGGGGCCGGCTTCGTAGCAGTAGTGCAGCCTCTGACCAGACGGGGCGAGTGCGGAAATCAAGCGACGAATGGCTTCAGGCCGGTTGTCGATCTTGCCGTAGAAATGCGCCTCGCCCCGCCCCGCCGCGGCGACAGCGACCGAGATACTGTTTTTGTGAACGTCCATCCCGACGTATTTGTCGTAACTGTTGCACTTGTTCATCTCTTTGTTGAACTCGCTAGACTCTTTCATGACCTGTCCTCCTCGATGCGGCTCTGCGCATCTGTTTGAAGCGTAACCCGCGACTCTCGCGGTTGGACAGGTCACTCCATCTTCTCTACGGGGTTCGCCTGCCCACGGGGTTCGCCTACTTGCCGACGCCTGGCCGGGGATCCCGAATAAAGCCGTCACGGTTCGGCATCTTCACTTGGGGCAGGGACGTGGCGTCCATCACGTCGTTCTCGCCAACGATCCCGCCCAGGTGCAGGACATAGGCAACCACCGAATATACCTGATCGGCGGGAAGCATCCCAGGCCGGTCAAAGGGCATTGTGCGGTTGACGTAATCCCACAAAGTAGTGGCATGTGGCCAGAAGCTGACAACTGTCTTGAGAGGCTTCTCAGTCGGCAGAGATCCTTGGCCGCCGATCAATGGGCCGTCATCCCCGCCGTCGGCGTTATCGCCGTGGCACTCAGCGCAGCGGCGGGCGTAAACTTCCTTGCCGGCAGCGGCCGTGCCACTGCCCTCGGGGAGCCCGCGGCCATCCGGCGCGATCGAGATGTCCCAGGCTTTGACTTCCGCGGGTGTGGCCGGACGTCCCACACCAAGCGGCTTCGATTGTGGATAGAGCGGCGATGCTGCCACAAAGAGCATCGTGAACGAGCCGTAAATCAGCCATCTATGCATCCGCATTGGTCACACTCCCGTCCGCGTTGACTTTCCAGGCCTTGATTCCGTTGTGGTGATAGACGGACTTCTTTCCGCGCTGCTCGATCAGCGCCGCCGTGGTGGGCTGGATATATCCCGTGTCGTCGGTCGACCGGGACTGAATGACGACATCCCCGCCTTCCCAGGACCAGGGGATACGAAAACGCGTGAACGCCATCGGCAGACGCGGCTCTTGCAGTTCGGCGTCTTGCCAGCTGCCACCGCTGTCGGTCGAAACCTCGACGCGGCTGATCGTCCCTCTTCCCGACCACGCCAGTCCCCGAATCTCGTGGGCACCTGGGCTGTTCAGCTTGTGCCCGCCCGAGGGGTAGGTAATGACTGACTTCGCATCCATCGGATAGGTGAAGATCCAGGCCTTCCCGTCATCTTGAAGCTCGGTGTATTTGGAAGTCTCGTTGCGGGTCATGTAGGGCGTGTCGTCGACTTTGATTCGGCGCAGCCACTTGACGTTCATGTTGCCTTCAAAACCGGGAACAACCAGGCGAAGCGGGTAACCCTGTTCGGGGCGAATCGCCTCACCGTTTTGCCCGTAGGCGACGATGACATCGTCCAATGCTTTGTCGAGCGGGACGCTGCGTTGCATGCGACAGGCGTCGGCTCCTTCGGCGAGCAGCCAGTTTGCACCGGACTTCACACCGGCTTCTTCCAGCAGCAGCCTCAGCGGCACGCCGGTCCACTCACTGCAACCGGCGAGTCCGTGGCTGATTTGCGCGTTGGGTGCGGTCTTGGCTCCCCATTCGCCGCCGCCGTTCCCGGCGCATTCTACGAAATGAATTTGCGATACCGACGGCAATCGGCGTAGTTCCTCAACAGTGAATATCAACGGCCGCTCGACCATCCCGTGGATCATCAGCTTGTGCTCGGCGGGATCGATTTCGGGAATGCCGGCGTGATGTCGCTCGAAATGCAGTCCGGAAGGCGTGATCATGCCGTGCGAGTCTTGCAGGGGTGTTCGGGTGGAGCCCAGTTCCGCGTGTTTGCCCGGACGCAAGAACCGCTGCGACGTTTCCTTGGGAGAGCGTTCGCCGTAGGTGCGCAACGGCCGGCCAAGGGCGCTCGGCCCTTTCTCTTCGGCAATCTCCGCGCCCGGTTGGCAAGCCGTCAGCAGGCCACCCAGGGTCGCGCCGAAGCCGAGGAATCTTCTGCGGCTAGCGCTGTCCGCAGCTCGGGCGGGTTTCTTCGTTGCGTCTTCCGCGATGTGCTCCTTCAACTGAACTTCCAAAGCTGAACCTCCAAAGGACGAATAGCATCCGTGACGTAGTGTGCCACAAAACGGCTATTCGGCGCGATCGATCGGCTGCTCAGAGAGTCACTGGATGATCTTGTGTGGCGGGTGCCCAAAGTGGCACAAGCATTCTTGCGTGCCGTGTCGCCATTCCCGGCGACATTCGCGGGACGCATTTTCTTCCTTGACATTCGATGTTAGTGCGCGATGTTAGTGCGTCCCTTCTTTCCTGGCTCCGCTTTCCGCCCGCACCCGGCCGGCTGAAATGTTTCGTCATCATCGGCATGGCGGGGCGGTCGGTTCAGGTAGCCAGAAATGGGGGACAGGACAACAATCCCATTCGCACGCTAGAATAATTTCAGTAGTTCGTTCAGAGCTATCGTGCATTAAGTCGGCCCATACGAAACGCCGAGCAAGAAGAGTCCTAGACCTCAGATCAAGCTAGGCCGGGCGTATCGAACAGGACCAGAGGCTTGGCCAACCGCAGCCAAAGCTGAACCAGCCAGTGCGGAGGTGGCGGAACTGGCAGACGCGCTAGCTTGAGGTGCTAGTGAGAGCAATCTCTTGGGGGTTCGAGTCCCCCTCTCCGCACCATTGATATCAATAACTTAGGGGGATCAATTTAAGATGGGCTTATCCGAAATAGAGCTTGTTTGCCCCTTTTTTGCCCCTTCATGGTGCTTTTCAACTTTCCGCATGTACCGTTCCATCTTCTGCCCGGCTTCGTGCAGATCGCGTTCCGATACGATGTTGTAGCGATCGAACACCGCTCGCGTTTTGTGCCCAGAAATGAGCATTGCGACCCTTTCCGGCACACCAGCCCTGACAAGATTCCTCACCCCGGTTCGCCGCAGATCGTGAAACAGTCGGATAGGCTTGCCGGTTTCCTCATCCCACAGCCCGGCCCGCTTGCAGGCTTCGTGCCAAGCGCCATCCATGGATTTGATGCGTTGTCCGTGCCTGGAGAACAGCCACGGGCAACCGGGCCAAAGCTGGTCCCGAATTTCCAGTTGCATCTTGACGGTTTCAAAGAGTTCGCCATAGAGCGGCAGCAAGCGGGCTTCGTCGTTCTTTGTCGTGCCGGGTTCCAGGCGTACCAGTCTGGCGAGCAAGTCTACTTGGTTGCAGCCTATTGACAGAATCTCCCCTTTGCGGCAACCGCTGTAGTAGCCGAAAATCAAAACCGGCCTCAGATCATCCGGCAACTCAACACGAAGGTCCAAGTATTCATTGTGCTCGAAGAAACCGGCACGGGGGGGGCGGTTCACTTAACTTCGGGAACCGTGGAACGCGCTTCACTCTTGGCGGCGTTTCCTCGTGGGCAAGATTGAAGGCACGGCGCAATAGTGTGAACTCTCGGTTGATCGTTCCGTTGCTGATTCCATTTCTGCGGCGGGAGGCGATGTAGGCTTGCAGCCGGGCGGTATCGATTGCGCTAGCTTTCAGGTGCCCGAAGAAGGGCCGCAAATGGCCATCAACATAACGGGCCCATTCGATGGATTTATTGTTGTTCTCGTAATCGTACAGCAGATTGTCCAAAAGATTCGCAACCGTGATTCGGTGCGGGCTGACGTAGCTGTCCGTTTCGATCTCGGCCAGACGTTTCCGCAGCAGGGCTTCCGCATCCGTGTATTTCGTACTCCGGCTCGACTCGCGCATCTGTTGCCCGCGAACGTAGTAGGCGAGCCACCAGGTTTTAACCTCGATTCGCGTACCATCGGGCTTTTTGACTTTCGGATGGTAGATGCGACCAAATCTTGGTTTGCGTGGCATGACGAAAACTCTACTACACCTTGGCGGCGTCAATCCAGCCGTCAAGATCCCGCACATCGAGGAACACCCGGCGGTCATGACGCACAACGGGGATTGCCTGGTCAGAGATGAGGTGTTGGACGCTTGCTTTCGAGCGGCCGAGGTAGCTCGCCGCTTGCTCCACGGTCAGCAGTCTTGGGTGAATACTCGCCCCGGAACCGTTCTGCTTAATCCCAGTCCGCAGCCGCTCCGCCACCTTTTCCGCGAGGGCGTCCAGCAAGCCGTCGATGTTGAAGTCGTTGTGCATTTCAGTTCTGCAACGTGCCCCGAAGTGTACCCCTACCCGGCGCCGTCACGTTCCACGATTTTGAGTTCCTTTAGTTCCTCCAACTGACGGTCGCGTATAGTGCGGGGGATAGGGAGAGCCGTTACATCCTGCTCCTTCATCACTGCCAGCAATAGGCTCCGGCGATTTATTGGTAAACAGTCCAACCCAACGCGAAAGACATCCTGAAGGTCTTGCTCCGCCATCTGCGTGCGCAACTGTGTCCAAATCTCCCCCGCAAGCTCCTTGATGTCGATCTCGAACCGCATGGGTCGTATGAAAGTGCTCCCTCCATCGTCGGGCGCGGTTATGTTGCCGCCCATCGAGGTTGACTGCGCAACACGGCTTGTTTAGCTTCACTGGCTTCACACGTTTCACGGGATCTGCCTCTACTTGTTCTACTCACCTTCTCCTCCTCGTTCTCAACGATCCTCGCGCTGGGCCCAGTCGATCTGAAACCGGGTGTGCTTCTCTGGGTCAGCGAGGATGATCTCCGACACCGTGTCGTTCTGGCGGTCGTAGATGCGCATTAGATCGCGCGATGAGCGGCGACCTCGGGAAAGCTTTGGGAGCGTTTTCATCGAAGTGCCCATCAGTCCTCCCACTCGAAACGGCCCTTTCGGCCGAGCCTGATTTTGAACACCCGCTCCTCGGCGACACGATTCTTGATCTGATTCAGCGTCATCAGCCGCCCCCCGGCCCCAAGCCTGTCTGTCCCGAGCCCCAACTACTCGCAGGCAAGTGTCCTGTTTTCATCGAATCTTCCGGGAGTGCGGGGATGGCGGTAGTGTTCGGGGCTATTACTCATATGTTTTTCCACACTCGCCTCACGCGTGGCATAGAAAACTCCCGCCACTACTCGAACCCCCGCAAATCTCAGTCCTTCCTCACCAGCCACAACTTTACGTTGGCATGCGTGTCCCCGTTCCTGGACCAGCCGACAGCTTTCGTCGCCGTACCGGGACACCGACATGTTTGCCTAGGGTCTTGCCGAGCTTGATGCGAAAACTTCCTTTTCTTCGATTCGAGCACCTCAGCAAGTGTGTCCGGCAGCGCTGCGCGTATGACCGACGATTCAAGGTTGATCTGCCCGATGAGTTTATTCGTGGACATCGGTTCTGAACCGTAGCACTCGTACCAGGTTTGGAAAAATGTCTCCCACTGCGCGCGTTTCCTCGTCGGCTTGTTCGTAAAGCGTCCGCTGGTTGCCCAAGAACCCCTCAAACCCGGCATATTCGAGGATGCCGCCGACGGTTCGCGTCCACTGTTCAAAGGACCCCATGGGGGCGGGAATCTTTTGCGGCCGGGGACATCCCGCGACATACCACGCTCTTGCCATCGTCAGCAGCGCGGCTAATATCTCCCCCCGGTGTTCTCGCACCCACGATTTCAGTTCTTCGTGCCGGAAGTCCGCTCGCTCATAGGGGCGGGACATTTTCGCGTCGAGCCGAATCCAATAGCATCGGCGCGGAAGGTCACCACGCAAGCGGATGTTGTTGCCAGTCACGAGCCACATCGTGTGATTGCGAAGCGTCACCATTTCCGACCTGCCTAGGATGCGGTCCGTCCACCGATCCGACGTCACCATCGCCGCCAGCGCCGCGCTTTGCAAGGGTTGTTCAATGTTGTCGATTACGTTGACCGTGGTCCCTCGAAGCAAGCACGAAGTCATGATTTTCTGCCATTCCTCTTCTTTGCTCGGTGCCGGCATCATTTCGTCGCGTCCCGTGGCGACGATCGAGACCACCGCCGCTAGCAGGCTTTTGCCGCTTCCCATCTGCGGTGCATCCGACAGCGCTATCGGCACGTTACCCTTGACAGCCATCCGAACGACCGGTGTCAATATCGCCGCCATTGCGTTCGCTTTACTCGCGCCGTCCGCGAAAGGAAACTCAGCAATCGGCTCCAGGGCTTGAGTGAATGCAGCTAGGGCGTCTCGCCGGTCAGGGGAGTCGGGGATGTCGGGGACGCACAGCTCGGGGGCACGATGATAAAAGAGTTTCGTTGCCGCGTCATAGCCGACACGAGACAGAATGCTACCGTCCGCCCGCAACACGGGACTCTCGGTCACCGCTTCCAAGGGCGGAAGCTCCCACTCACCGAGAGCCGCCACGTAGCGGGTGACGTCAACGGGTGGGCTTACCGACACCGACCGGAATTCTCCAGCTTCTTTGCCCTTGACGACCCGTACAAAGTTTGCTCGCTGAGTCAAGAGTGCTCGAATTGCCGCATCTCCGATGTCGTCGATGATGGGCTGCTTGTTCTCGTCCAGGCGGACCCGGATGAGACGTCCGCCACGAACGAACACTGACGGTGGATCGTTCCCTAAGACCAGTGCACGGGACGCTTCTCCGCCAACGTTCCGCAACTGGCGATCGTTTACCTTGATTTCGGGCCGGTGGGGGGCCGACTCGGTCGTAGACCCGTCCGTTGCGTAGCGCTGAGCAATGTCCTCGGCGAGCTTACGAACTTCCGTCTCGCTCTTCGGCGGCGAGCAGCGGTGGCGGTTGAATTCCAGCAGGGCGGCCAGTATCTCATCAGATCCGCATCCGGCATGGCGTAGCTTGCCCGCATAGCTGAGTAACGCCTGGTAGCGTTTCCCCTCTGTGAACTTCTCGGAGCTGCCGGAACTTTTCGCTTTGCCGTTCGTCGTCGGCTTACTCACGAGCAATTGCTTGAGCCAACCCGGGAGTTCAGCAATTCCGGTATCCTCTAGCCCATCCCACTGATACCGATTGCCGCTGCTGTGTAGCGACGGTGTCGCTACGAAGAAGCCGCCGTTCGCCTTTACATCGATGCCGGGGGCGATAGCACTTTTGTCCTGTCGGTTTTGAATGTGGCCACCAGGGTGCTCAGATAAGGATGTGACGACCGCCTCCGCCGGTGATCTGCTCGCGGGTGTTCGGCAGACGTCCATGCTTGATGGTTAACTCCTCTAGGGATTCGTCGCCACCGTGCTTTGGGTCAATGTCGAGAACGACCAAGCAACTCTTACCTGCTACGATGCCGATATTTGCGTTCGGCCACCTTTCCCCACCATGGCCGCATAGTCGCTGGGACGGTCGTGGCTTCGTTCTGCCAACCCTTGAACCTCGGATGCTTGCCAGGGGAATCGCAGGCTTCGCCTTTCCGGCAAGTGCACTTCCCGTCCATGACGCTGTGAAGGGGCAGAACGAACCACCCGAGGGCACCATAGCGTTGTGCGGCTTGCAGCATGCGTGTCATTGGGCACAAGAGCTGAGACTTCTACAACGGCCAGCCCACCTCTGCAGCTACCTCGGCTACTCTTTCCCGCGCTTTCCTTAGCGCCGCCAAAGCTTGCTGGATTTGCGCAAGCTCTCTCTCCGACGGTTGTACGTAGCCCCGCTCGATGGCTGAGAGTCTTGATCTTTCTACGCCGGAGCGAGCGCTGAGGAGTGTTGCGGGGATCTCCGCAGAGACCCGCAGTCGCTTTAGTTCTTTCCCGTCCATGTTCGTCGTCTCCACCAAAAATTGTGGTTTCTGTTTGTTGAGACGGACGGGGAGGTTGAATTATTGGGGCTGAAAAAATGCTCTTCGGTACCGAAAAATGGGGTTCTTCAACCCTTGCCAAGCTGGGTCTTCTTGAAATGCCGCAGTATCGAAGTGACGTTCTTGACCTGCTGCTGGGTCGGGTACCTAATGTCGTAGAGGATTTGGGCACACTCCTTGTTGGTCTTGCCCTCTTTCTTTGCTGCGAGCGCCAGCCGCTTTTGCTCAATGGAGATAGTGGTAGGGCGACCTGGCGATTTGCGTGGAGCCGGTTCGCCGGTCGAGCGACTCGCACTTCGGGAATGTTCCGCGACTTCTAGTCCGAGCTGTAGCTCCCCTTTCCACGCGCTTTTTTCCCATTCGTCAAGTACCGATTGCAGATCTTGGCTGAAATAGCGGACGCCGAAATGCTCAGTCAGAAGATGTTGCCTTATTTCATCCAACGCATTGCAGAAGGCGTCACGGTCCGGTAAGGCTTCCCGGTAGGCTTTCAAGTGCTCTCGCACTAGGCGAATCACTTGGGGTCGAAAGCACCTCACGAATAAGTCCCCATCACCAACGACTTCCCACCGCTCCTTCTGGTAATGCTTTTTGTCGATGGGTGCTAAATCACCGGACTTGAGGTTCCTTTGAGCGTCGTGGTGTGTGCCTCTGAGCATCTTGCATACGATGACTTCTTCGGAGTTCTCTACGGAAAGAGGAGGCGGACCCTTGCACTCCGCGATGGACTTGCTAACGCACGATTCCAAATCGCTTTCTTAACAGGTGCTAGAGCTTGATCCCGAGTACGCTCCATCAACTTCTTCGAGCACCCCACGGGCAGTTGTTTGAGCGTCTCAGCTACAGCCCCCTTCACCAAAAAGCTTGCGGTCGCACACTTCTCCTCTTTTTAGCTGCTAAATAGTTGCGAAGAACAAGTCCGGCAGGGGCATCTTCGTAGTAGTGTATTGATCGGCTTTGTTTCCCTGCTCGTACTTGGACAAGGGAGACACATAGCACCATCGACCGCCCCGATTACACACTCGGCACGCAAGGACGAGGTTCCAAAACTCCGTCGATCAAGTTTCCAAAGCCATGTGGGCAGATTTCTGAAATTATTTCCTGCCCATCCTTGAGCGAGGCGGCATAAAACGCCTTGGTGCTGGGGCCGTTATCAGCGTGCTTGACATGGTGGCGCGTCCTCCTGCGGCCCTCCTGAAATGCTCTTCCCATCGCACACCGATCTCCTCTACTTTATCCAAATCCTCGGCTCTCGGTTGCGTACCATTCGGCACTACCAAAATGAAAGCTGTGGAGAAATTCTTCTGGGTGTCCGAGGCCGGGGGAAGACGAGGTCCCATGGCTGCAATAACCTGCTCAATCGAAATCACCTTTTTGTCTGCTGACACAGCCCATTGCCCATCGACGAAAGTGGGCGAGATGTTTTCGAGCAAAAAGAAATCCGGAACTTCTTCCGGTCGCATCAGACCCATCACGTAAAGGTCCAGAGATCCGTACCCGGTAGGTCGGGGGAAAACGTGGTGGTTGGTGAAAGTGCCGTCGTTATTGTCCTCCCAAAAAGAGCCTCCCATAGGCGAGGCTTCATGGATATCTTCAAATCTGGTTATCCACTTTACTCTAGTTGGTGGGCTGGGGTTTGGTGATACCTGAATTATGCACTGCGGCGTGGACCTGAGGAGGGCTGAGCCGCAAGGGACCATTTGGGACCCCCGAAAACATGGGGTAAAAAGGTCGGCTGGCAAAGATTCCTGCTTCGCCAGCCAACCCCAAGGAAGTCACCCACATGGTTACCAGACGAAAACAGCATAGCTCCCAAAGGCCCGTCCAACAAGGCCCAGCCGTGACGGCCTCGCGGCCCAATAAAATCGGGGCTTCGACGCCTTACCACTTCCGCGGCAGGAAGCCGACTCCCTACGGCGGCTTGCTGCCGGTAGTCGGGAGGGCGCTGATCTGAGAGCCTGGCTATGCGCTATGCATAAAATTTTATGCACTAGCCGTAACGCACTGGAAACACGTCACTTCCAAGCGAGGTTTTGACGACGCGGATTCTGGGCGGGAAGGGAAACCGGACACGGAGAAGCCAAAAGGCCAGTTGCCGAGCTACCACCTCACGACGACCGCCAACCCGCTACGAACGCAGCCACACTCGCAAAGTGAATCTGTGCATAATTCAGGTGATAATGTCTCGATAGGTCAAGGCCTTACGGAGAACCAACGGTTCGACGAGTCGGTGGAAGATCTTGCCTACGTGGCGGGACTTTCGACGGTTGAATCGAAAGGTGAATTCATCGAGGTAGCCTTGCAGATGCACTTTACTCACCTTCCCTTGGTGCGTCGCTACCAACCAGCGCTTGAGCAGCGAGGCAACCAGGTGGACATGCGCGAATTCCTCGGCGGCTATCTGCGAGTCTCCCGCTGTGTGGGTGACCCGATAGCGATAGCCGGCTTTCTTCAAGCCCCGGTAACCCCTCCAGCCGTCGCTATGGACCAGACTGCCTGACGCCACACAGTCGGTCACAAAACCCACCAGACTCGGTCCCGATGCGTCGGGGACATGACGCAGACGAATTCGCCCCATTTTGCGGCCCTGCAGTTCCACCGCAACCACAACCAAGGCTTTGCCCACCAGCTCTCGCCCGCGAACGTGCTTCTCCTTGCCGCCCAAGTAAGTCTCGTCGACTTCGACACTTCCGTCCAGCCGTTCCCGACCCAGCCGAACCATCCGCCTGCCGCTACTTCTGCAACATCAGCCAGGCGGTCTGATAGCTGCCCAGACCGAGTTCACGCTGCAAACCCTTGGCGCTCAGCCCTGTTTTCTGAGTGCAGGCCAGCCACATGGCCAGAAACCAACTCCGCAGCGGCACCCGCGAGTTGTGCAGGATGGTTCCCGCCGTGGGAGAGGTCTGGCGTCGGCACCCGCTACAGAACATCGTGCCTCGTCGGGTCGTCCAACCCTTCGTGGCCGAGCAGTTCGGACAAACGAACCCCGCTGGCCAGCGGACACCGAGCAGATACTCGCAGCAAGCTTGCTCGCTGGCAAACCGTTCAGTGAACTCCACCAGATGTTTTGGAAAATCGTCGCTCAACAGACTCGGTCTTCGCCGCCAACAGCGCGAGTCCAAGGATAGCTTGATTCATCACTAGAGTAAAGTGGATAACCAGAATCTTCAAATATTACCTCCGACGGCATGTGAACATTTGTCAGCCAATGGGGAGCACCATCATGCAAAGGGCGGCGTGCGCCGCCGTCGTCAAGGAACTCCAGATTCGGACCCCAGCGGTGGCCTATTTCATGTGAGATATAAGCCATAGCTCTAACACCTGAATTATGCACTGCCGGTGCACCTGGTGAGGGCTGAGCCGCCAGGAACCATTTGGGGACCCCCGAAAACATGGGGTAAAAAGGTAGGCTGGCAAAGATTTCAGCTTCGCCAGTCAACCCCAAGGAGGTCACCCAAATGGTTACCAAACGAAAACAGCATAGCTCCCGAAGGCCCGTCAAACAAGGCCCCGGCGCGAGGGCCCCGCGGCCCAATAAAATCGGGGCTGCCACGCCCTATCACTTCCGTGGCAAGAATCTGACTCCCTACGGCGGCTTGCTGCCCGTCGCCACCCTGCTCGAAAAACTCCGCTTCCAAGCGCTGCTGGAAGAAACCCTCACGACCAAACGGATCACCCGAGCCATGAGCCCCTACCAGTTCGTGCTGGCCCTCGTGCTCGGCCTCTATGTCGGCTTTGCGCGGCTCAACCAACTCCGCTTCATCGCTCGCGACCCCATCCTGACCGGCATCTTGCAAGTGACGCGTCTGCCGCCGCAGTCCACGCTGTGGCGCTTTCTGGCCTCGCTGCACCTCAACGTGGCGAAGCAGATCCTTTCCATTCAGCGCCAGCTGCGGAACGAGTCTGGGCCGCGGCCCACGTGAAGTTGGAGACGGTGACGCTGGACACCGACACCACCGTGCATACCCTCTACGGCCGCCAGATGGGCGGGCGCAAGTGCTACAACCCCAAGAACAAGGGCAAGCGCAGCTACCAGCCGATACTGACCTTCCTGGCCGAGACGCGCGAATACCTGATGGGCGGGTTGCGCAACGGCGACCGGCCCACGGGCCGACAGATCGCCGCCCACCTCGAGAGCGCTTTCCGGACTTTGCCGGGCGGCGTGAAGAAAATCCTGACGCGGGCCGATTCCGGCTTTTATTGCTGGGAGGCGGTGGAGGCCTATGAAAAGGCGGCTTGTCAGTTCGTCATCGTGGCGCGCAAAACGCGGCGCCTGGTCGAGCGCTTGCAGCAAGCAGAATGGAAACCCTCCCCCCGCTCCGACGCGGACGCGGAATACGAATTCCTCTACCAACCGCAAGGCTGGGCGCGGGCCTGCCGTTTCCTGGCGCTGCGTTACGAAAACGAGCCCAAGGCCGGCGCGGCCGAGCAATACCAGTTGTTCGCCACCAGCGCTTACACCTACCGCGTGTTTGTCACCAATCTGGCCGAGCCGATCGCGGCGGTGGTGTGGTTTTACAATCAGCGCGCCGGAGCCGAGAACCTGATCAAGGAGGCCAACAACGACGCCGGGCTGGCGGCCCATCCCTCGCGCCGCTTTGACATGAACCGCAATCACTTTCAGTTGGCCATGCTGGCCTACAATCTCAACTGCTGGCTGCTGCTGTTCAACCGCGAAGCCCAGGCCAGCGTGGAGACGCTGCGGCACACCACCCTGGCGACGGCGCGGCTGCGTTTTCTGTTCGTGGCGGCCAAGATCTGGCGGCACGCCGGCAGAACGGGTGTCAGCTACAGCGATCATTATCAGGAAAAGGGCCTGTTTGAACGGCTGATGCGACGGCTGCGGGCGATGGGGCCGCCGGGATCGAGCTTGGCGCCGGTGGTGGAGGGTGCGCTGAGCTGAGGGGCACTCCATGCATAAAATTTCATGCACTCGCCGCAACGTACTGGGAACACGCCGCTTGCCAGCCCGCTTTTGCCCTGCCGGGATCAGGAGACGGCTCAAACGGGGAGGGAAACAGCAGAAAAGACGACTTGAGAAATCACTGAGTTGACACGAGTGCCGCTATCGCCACAACTCCATCGACGATGGCTACGCCGAATCTGTGCATAATTCAGGTAACATAGTTGTCAAAGGAACCGAGAGCGTCTTCACCTGCCTGATCGTAAAGAAAAGGACCATTAACCCAGCTCGGGTTTATCCCATACTGAAGTCGGCCTGCACTCCCACCAAAATCGGCAGTTCCGTCGAGCTCCAATCCGATGCCGCTTATGGCATTATTCCGAGCGCCAAAGGCGGCGGCACCGACCTCTTGCTTGTCAAAACGCATACTTGTGAGCAGGACCAAAAAATCAAAGGAATCCGGAAATGTCTGATAGAAAAGGCTCGCTAGCGATTCAGAACTGGCAAGCAGAACAGGGTAGTGAAACGATTCAAAGATCGCACCGGAACCCACAATCAGAGGGAGGTTGGCAGTAAACGAAATCTCCCGATTTCCTCCGAGGTCAGTGGGGGACGCAACCATTGTCGGAATTTGGTCGAAATTACAGCATCCCGAGGCGGAGAAATCGACCGCATCGCCAAACCATTTAAATTGCTGAGGGAACCCGATGACATTCAGAGGTAGCAGCGCAGACATTTGGTTGTTTTGTACTACGAATGACGCTTCGCCTCGACAGTGATTGGCTTTCCACCCGCTCGGCGAGCCGAATACGGTGACGACACAGTCGGCAGCATCGAAGTTGGTACCGCCAGCAACGAAAGGAGGATCGAGATCAATGAAGAAACGATACGTAAGGCCCTCATCGGGTGGCGGAACCACGTCCCGTAGATCGTAAGTGAATCGCAAGGTCAACGCATCGACCTGCTCCACCCGTGCGCCTAAAATGTCCAGGTGTGCGGGTACATTCACATCCTGGGGGTCTTGATTCGTCGAAAGGATTAGGGGAGGATTGATCGGCGTAATGCCGGGGAAGACGCCGGTGACGCCAGCCAGCGTTGGGTCGCGGCAGGTGCTTTCTCCCGCAGTAGCCGCACCCCCACCTCGGGCTGCCGGAAACGGTAGCCGAGTTCCCCAAAAGCTTCGGGCGGTGGCGGTATCGTTTGCGCATGGGCTTCCTCTTCAGGATGGCTCGCGGAGTTCGGGAAAAGTTCTGCCCCTGTCCTGGTTTGAGTGGGCGCAGGAATTCCGATGAGGGACAGGGCGGTAACCACAGTCAGCCAGACAAGTGTTCGTGTCATGAGGTGGATACTTACCTCTGGCACTCGTGAGTATACAACCATTGGCCTCGGCGGCAGCTAACGATGCCACTCGTGGTGGTGTCTCCGGGCAAGGGTTCGGGGCCACGTGCTGAGATCAACGCGGAGCTGCAACGCGATATGGCTACGCTGTCCACCCGGGGGGATAGATCCTCCCTTGTCGGCAAGGGTTTAATCAAGCTACCACGCCCGCCCTCCTGGGCCGGCGAGGATCTACGTCACGCTTCGGCTAGCTAGCCCAGTTATGTGGAGCGGGTGGCGATTCGGAACCCCGTGTAGCTCAAGTACCCTGCCAGCGCCACGGCGATCAGGCTCACCCATGACGGGACATCCCAGCTACCGACGCGGAATTCCCATGGGGACAATCACTCGCAGAAGATGGGCCAGGGCAACCAATAAGAAAACAATCCCACTTGTGGTTGCGTATCCTTTCGGCGTCATCGCATAGTCCTCCCGTCTGACTCTTCGGATTCTCTGCCTGCAAGTGTACGATCCTACTTCTTCTTGGGCTGCGGCCCGGAGCTGACATGCGGCGCAAGCTTGTCCCACTCGCTCGACGCCACGCAGTACAAGCAAAAGTCGCCGTGGTCGTAGATCGAACAGTTCATCGGGCCGCGCTTATCCTTATGCACGTTGGCTCCGACAAAGGGCGTCTTGGTCGGCCTCACCGGTCTGGTGAGCACCCACGTGATGCCATCCGCTCCGTTCTTGCCCATGAGCAGACTGTCGCGCTCCCACTCGTTCTGTTCCAGCATGTCAACGCCAAAGAGCTTCACCACACTCAGCCCGGCGTGCACGGTGCGCTGGAACCCCCCCAGGCTTCTCGCCCGGCATCATCATCGGTCCGGAGCCCATGCCGATATACTTTTTCACCCCAGCAGCCTTCATGGCGTTCCAGACGTGCGGGAGGTTGTGCGTCTTCGGACGCTTCTTCCTGTCGTCGCCGAGCGCCGAGATGACGCCATCGCAGCCCGTAAACGCCTCCTTCAACTTCTCCTCTTCATCCAGCTGCGCCTCGACCACCGCAGTTGTCGGCTTCACGTCTTTGAACTTGTGAGGCGACCGCGTGACTACCACCACCTCGACACCGATCTCCTCGGCCCGGGCGAAGATCCCCTTGCCGTAGGTTCCGCTGGCGCCGATGATCGCCACCTTAGCGGGCTTCGCAACGTTCGTGTTCATGCTTTAATTCCCTCCACACTATGGGAGGTGACATTCGGACTGTCTTCGAGCGTCTTCAACCCACGTCTAGCGTGTCGCATGAACTCTTTGCCAGTGGGCGGGCCTCTCCACACCTTCCGGCAGTTTCGTGTCTCTATCTCCCAACGCTTCACTGATCTGATCCTGGGTGATGCCGATTGTGGTGCTGAGATCTGCTCCAGTGAGATCTGCCCTCTTTAAGAATGCCCGGCTGGCATTCGCATGGCGAAGATCCGCACGCAGCGCTCCATCGAGTCTCGCCTGCCGGAGTATGGCCCCTTCCAAATTCGCTCCACGAAGCTCGGATTTGCGTAGGTCTGCCTGCATCAGGAAAGCCCCGGAAAGATTTGCACGGGATAGGGATGCTCCTGCTAGCGGTGCCTGGTTCAGGTTCACATGGGGCCGGGGACGGTCTTCTCTCCAATGGTTCCACGCCTGCACCCCCTTCTGAAGAATTGCGAGTTGCTCCGGGTTCGCCACAGGATCATTATGACGCTGCGATGCTGATTCGACGGGCAGGGATGAGTGGAGTGGCTGGCTGTCCTCAATGCAGTACGTGTACTCGGATGGATTTAGACCGATCGTTCCCGAAATGTCGCGAGTACATGATACTCCCTCGCTCTTAATACCCTCCACACTATGTGAAGTGACATTTCGGGAAAGTTCCGGGGAGGCACTCCCCACCCCAGGGACGATCGCTCCCGAACGCCGAATCAGGTGGATGTAGTGGGTGTAGTGGGAGTGTCCTAGGTAATCAGAATTTTTTGATATTTTTTCCGAGACCCTTAGGAACATCCACTATATCCACTTAAACCCAGAATCGATGCCCTTCCGTCGAGCAGTCTAGTGCGGGCAGGCGGGCAGAGGGGTGGACTACTCGTGGAGCGTGCGACGCGCAGATGCCCCGGTGCGCTAGCATGCTCCTGCTTATACGGTTGTTTCAGCAAGCCCCCAGATGTTGGGGTGGAGGTCATCGCGTCTTGTCCAGGTCACGCGCGCGGCGGATGTGGGCGTAAGGCGTAGGAGCGTGTTGAGTTCCGAGACCGAGGAGGGTTTGGAAGGCTGCCATTGGGGTCTTGCGGCGGTTGTGTCGAAACACGAACTCATCGAGGTAAACCTGAAGCTGAGCGCGGCTCACGCCGTGGTACGTTCCGGTCAGCCATTGCTGCAGGTTGCCAATGGCACGATCCGCCAGCGGCACCACCGACTTGGTGCCTTTCCGCAAGTCAGTCCGGTGAGGTTGCGGACGAGAGACGTGTTTGTAGCCGGCCTCTTCGAGGGCGGTAAAGGTCTTCAGACCGTCTGTGTAGATGGTCGAGCCGGGAACAACGTTCTGGGCAAGAAACCTGTCGATCGTCACCTTCTTGAAGTCTGGAATAACGGACATGCGAACGCGCCCGGAGCGCTTCCCGCGTTTCTCAACAGCGACCATCACAAGGGCCGCACGGCGCCCCTTCAGTTGCCGGCTGCCTCGCAAACCTGCTTGCGGGCCGCCAATCCAGGTGTCATCGACCTCTACTTCTCCGTGCAAGGGCTCGCGAGCTGCGTTCACCATGGCCCGTCGCAGTTTGTGCAACATCATCCAGGCGGTTTCGTAGCGCGACAGGCCGAGCTGACGCTGCAGTAGCAGCGCCGACACACCTCGTTTATCAGTTGTCATCAGGTACGCAGCCCAAAACCAAACCGTCAGCGGGGTCTTCGTATTGTGGAGCACCGTTCCCGACGTCAACGAGACCTGGTGTCGACACGCCGCGCACTGCCACCGTAGTTTCTGCTCGAGAATGTAGGCCTGCCGATGCCCACACTGAGGACAAAGGAACCCGTCGGGCCAACGACAAGCAGCCAGGTACTTCTGGCAAGCCTCCTCGGTCGCGAACTCCACCTGAAACTGACGCAGACTCTTCGCAAACGGCGGCCGGGCCACGCCCTACCCTACATCTTGGGGCTTGCTGAAACAACCGTATAAGCAAGAGCATGCTAGCCGGTAAAGCATAGGTTCTATCTCCGCCAGCGATCGAGGATACCTTCTACGACTGCCTGTACGTCGGCCCGTGCGTCGTAACGGTCCCTTCCCCCTGCCAGAAGCTCATCGTAGTCTGTGTGCTCGTGCCTAACAAGGGCCCAAACCGCCAATTCAATGGCCGTTTCATCGAATTGCCGGGCCGCCTGCGATCGACCGATCCGACCAGAGTGCTTCTGGCACGCATGTTCCGCGATCGTATCTCGCTCCCGGGTCGGGCAACTCGGAAAGACCCTCTTCACGTGCTCCCCGAACGTTCTCCCGTACTGTTCGTCCATGCGCTCTCGTCGTTCGGCGGCACGAGCCCGAGCGAGCTTGCGTGGCTCGGCGTCGTCCACACATTCCTGTTCCGCACGCGCGAGTGCCTCCTCTTCCACCAAGACCCCCTCGCGCTCGTACTGCTTCCGCGGCCGACTGAACCGCAAGACCACAGGCGAGAGCGTGGAGTATTTCCTCGCTCGTCGGGTGAGCGCGCTGTCACCCCGCGGCAGGAACACGAGATGATCCAAGTCCGCGCACGAGAGGCAGAGCGGGCGATCCTTCTCCATTCTCAAGAACTGGCCTTTGCCCAGTTCCGCTCCGCATTCTGCACACGCCGAATCGCGGATGATCCAGAAGACCACGAGTTCCTGATTCCGGGGCCGCGAGACGCGGGATTGAGAAGTCTCGATAGACGAACGCATGTCGAGTTAGGGCGGGAGCGGGAGTCTAACCGCTAAATTGTACACTCCCGAGCCAGGTCCGAGAATTCAACCGCTAAAGCGTACATCTCTCGGCCCAGGACTGGGACGATGTTGCTGTTGCTCGAGATCGAGCGCCAACAGGGAGAAGGCAAGCGAGTGACGTTCCGCGCCGACGCCGCCTTCGCCAAGCCGGCGATCTACGAGGCATTGGAGGATCGCGGAGTGGACTACGTCATTCGCATCCCGGCGAACAAGAACTTGGAGTTGGAAATCGAAGACATTCTATTCCGTCCGCCGGGCAGGCCGAGCCTGAAGCCGCTGGTGCGCTACAAGAGCTTCCGCTATCAGGCCGCGAGTTGGTCGAAGCCCCGGCGGGTTGTGGCCAAGGTGGAGCACCACCAAGGCGAGTTGTTTCCTCGCGTCGGGTTCATCGTCACGAACATGCGCTTGCCCAGCCGGTCGCTGGTGCGGTTCTACAACAAGCGCGGCACGGCCGAGCAGTGGATCAAAGAGGGCAAGCAGGCGACGAACTGGACGCGTCTGTCGTGTCATCGCTTCCGGGCAAACCAAGTGCGGCTGCAACTCGCCGTTCTGGCCTACAACCTGGGCAATCTTTGGCGGCGACTGGGACTGCCGCGGCGCATCAAGAGTTGGTCGCTGACGAGCCTGCAGCAGCGGCTGATGAAGACGGGCGGGCGGCTGGTGAAGCATGCTCGCTACTACTGGTTGTTATTGGCCGAGGGACATCTGAACCGCAAGCTGTTCGGCGACATGCTGCACAGGATCTGGGCGCTGCCACTGCCGAGCGGGTAGAACGGTCGCTCGCGAGTGCGAAATCTGGATGCTGCGGAGTGAAGCTCGGAGGAGTGTCTGAAAAACTGCCTTCCGACCGACGAATTGTCCCCTTCGGAGAACGAAAGGGTCCAGTGGAAGCACTTCGGTCCGGCCCGGTGCGTGCCTGC
>CBDCYS010000011.1:0-22099 GCA_965224215.1 Bryobacterales bacterium
TCGAACTCTGGCAGGTTCTGAGGGTAATCTTCCATCTGCCGGCATACTACATCTTGGGGCTACCTGAGTCAACCGGATACCCATCTTCAGGTATTACCAATATCCGCGGGAACCAGTCTCTTCTGGGCTCGTCCAATCCGGTGAGCGCTCTCGTCTCCATCTCGGGTCAAGTGTCGATCCCCGTGAAGAACAGCGTGCTCACCTTAGGCGTGCCAGATCCGGCCACCGGCGTAGAGTACCGAGACGGCGCGAACCAGGGTCCGAGCGGGGTTGTGACACCTGAATTATGCACTGCGGCGTGGACCTGAGGAGGGCTGAGCCGCAAGAGACCATTGGGGACCCCCGAAAACATGGGGTAAAAAGGTAGGCTGGCAAAGATCCCAGCTTCGCCAGCCAACCCCAAGGAGGTCACCCACATGGTTACCAGACGAAAACAGCATAGCTCCCAAAGGCCCGTCCAACAAGGCCCAGCCGTGACGGCCTCGCGGCCCAATAAAATCGGGGCTTCGACGCCTTACAACTTCCGCGGCAGGAAGCCGACTCCCTACGGCGGCTTGCTGCCGGTGGTCGGGAGGGCGCTGATCTGCGAGCCTGGCTATGCGCTATGCATAAAATTTTATGCACTAGCCGTAACGCACTGGAAACACGTCACTTCCGAGCGAGGTTTTAACGACGCGGATTCTGGGCGGGAAGGGAAACCGGACACGGAGAAGCCAAAAGGCCAGTTGCCGAGCTACCACCTCACGACGACCGCCAACCCGCTACGAACGCAGCCACACTCGCAAAGTGAATCTGTGCATAATTCAGGTGACAGCTCTTCAGTGCGAGTGGCAGAACATCTCGACGACCCCTTTCGGCACGAATTTCAGCGGCCCCCCGAGTTTTCACGCCAGGGTGTCGGAAGGATTCACTAGTGCGTTGCGAATACTGGGAGGCCCGGGGTTCAACAACCCGCCGGGAAACTCGGAGGCCGGATACTTCGCGCCGGGCTCCGGCGCCAACAACGGAGGCGCCACTCAGGGCAGCCGCCTGCTGGCTCGCTTTTTCGATATCCCGTTGGGCATCAGGCTAGGTGTTCCGTCACAAGTGGGGACTGGTGGCCTGATGCTGCGGCTCGTCGATGACGCCAACAGTTTTGGAGCGGGCGGGGTCCTGATCGGCGGTAGCGGCTTCCGGGAGCTTTCGACGGATGACGGCTTTGGGTTTGCTGTTTATGAGGTTATCGGGGGCGACCCAGGTTCACAGGACGCAGTTGACATCCCGGTCGTCGTCGGTTATCTCGCCGACGTAGAGAATGGGTTGCCGTCCATCAAACAAACCATGAAGGCAACTGTTGCGCTCGCGCCGATTAGTTTCGTCCAGACTTCCGACCGATTCGCTCCCGAGCCGAGATTCCATGACGCGTCCGGCGACCCTGTGAGTATTTTTCGAGTCCTGCCGTGCGGTGGCGGCGGAACTGGAACGGGAGAGCCGATCACGATCACGACATCGTCTCCTCTTCCACCTACCTCTGTCAACGCCTCTTACAACGTTGTCCTGGAAGCTGTCGGAGGGGTTCTGCCTTATACCTGGTCCGAAAACAGCCCCTTCAACCCCCTGCCGCCAGGGATCACCCTCAGTTCCGCTGGGACCATCACCGGCTCGCCCTCTGCGGCCGGAAACTATAGCGTCGCCATTCGAGTGACGGATGCCGAAGGCACTGCCGTCGTGAGAACGTTCGACATTGTTGTTAACGAAGCTCTCACCATCTTGACGATCTCTCCCTTGCCGGCGGCGCGGGTTCAAGAACCGTATGGCGGCACTTTTCTGGCAGCAGGAGGCTTACCGCCCTACACCTGGGCAATTGTGGGGGGCGCCTTTCCAAGCGGACTCGATTTCGACACGCAGACTAGCACGATCAGCGGCATGCTCACCGAGCCAGTCACTTCGGTTTTCACAGTCCGGGTTACCGATTCAATGGGGGCGATGTTCGAAAAGGAATTTTCACTGCCGGTTTCGCGCGGACCTCCGCCCATCATCATCACGGAAGCGGCTCTCCCGCAAGCTGCCGTTGGGGGGACCTACAGGGCCCGGCTGGACGCGGAAATGGGTGTTCCGCCTTATAGCTGGTCGATCGTTGTCGGCGCCCTGCCGCCCGGTCTTTCGCTGGACCCCGCCAGCGGCGAGATTGCCGGTATGCCAAACCGGCCTGGCGAATTCGGCATGACGGCCCTTGTGGAGGACGTCGCCGGCGAAACCGGTCTAAAAGAGTTCTCTCTCCAAGTGGACCCCCCTTCCCAGGAGCCTCCGCGGTTAAGAGTTGATCCGCCGCGCCTTCTGACCGCGTTCGTTCCGCAATCACAACCGAGACGGGGAGCGCTGCTGGTCTCCAACCTGGGAAGCGGTTCGCTGAACTTCAACGTGAGCTTCTCCACCCAGACAGGAGGGAACTGGCTGTCGGTGTCACCCTCCAGCGGCGCGGCGACGGCAACTCAGCCGGCTTTTTTGTTCGTAACCATTGATCCCTCCGGGGTGGGGCCCGGAACTTACTTCGGGAAAATTACGATCTCGGCTCCCTCCAGCGGCGAAACGATCGTGATTCCGATCGTTATGGCGGTCAGCGGGCGCCAGCGGCTGCTTCGTCTCTCGCGAAAGGGCATGACATTCACAGCGGTGTCCGGAGGCGGCGGGACGCTTCCCCAGATGCTGGGAGTGGCCAACAGTGGAATGGGCACTCTTAATTGGTCGATCTGGTTATCCACTTTACTCTAGTGATGAATCAAGCTATCCTTGGACTCGCGCTGTTGGCGGCGAAGACCGAGTCTGTTGAGCGACGATTTTCCAAAACATCTGGTGGAGTTCACTGAACGGTTTGCCAGCGAGCAAGCTTGCTGCGAGTATCTGCTCGGTGTCCGCTGGCCAGCGGGGTTCGTTTGTCCGAACTGCTCGGCCACGAAGGGTTGGACGACCCGACGAGGCACGATGTTCTGTAGCGGGTGCCGACGCCAGACCTCTCCCACGGCGGGAACCATCCTGCACAACTCGCGGGTGCCGTTGCGGAGTTGGTTTCTGGCCATGTGGCTGGCCTGCACTCAGAAAACAGGGCTGAGCGCCAAGGGTTTGCAGCGTGAACTCGGTCTGGGCAGCTATCAGACCGCCTGGCTGATGTTGCAGAAGTTGCGGCAGGCGGATGGTTCGGCTGGGTCGGGAACGGCTGGACGGAAGTGTCGAAGTCGACGAGACTTACTTGGGCGGCAAGGAGAAGCACGTTCGCGGGCGAGAGCTGGTGGGCAAAGCCTTGGTTGTGGTTGCGGTGGAACTGCAGGGCCGCAAAATGGGGCGAATTCGTCTGCGTCATGTCCCCGACGCATCGGGACCGAGTCTGGTGGGTTTTGTGACCGACTGTGTGGCGTCAGGCAGTCTGGTCCATAGCGACGGCTGGAGGGGTTACCGGGGCTTGAAGAAAGCCGGCTATCGCTATCGGGTCACCCACACAGCGGGAGACTCGCAGATAGCCGCCGAGGAATTCGCGCATGTCCACCTGGTTGCCTCGCTGCTCAAGCGCTGGTTGGTAGCGACGCACCAAGGGAAGGTGAGTAAAGTGCATCTGCAAGGCTACCTCGATGAATTCACCTTTCGCTTCAACCGTCGAAAGTCCCGCCACGTAGGCAAGATCTTCCACCGACTCGTCGAACAGTTGGTTCTCCGTAAGGCCTTGACCTATCGAGACATTATCACCAAGCCCCAGCCCACCAACTAGAGTAAAGTGGATAACCAGAATTGGTCGATTTCAACAGAGACAGCCTCCGGCGGCCCCGATTGGCTCACCGCCGCCCCGGCGATGGGGTCGACCGAAGCGAACAGCCGAAGCTTGGTCGAGGTCTCCGTCCGGCCAGGCGACCTCTCCCCGGGCGCCCACTACGGCTTCCTGCGGATAGCGGCGCAGGGGGCCGCCAGCTCTCCGCGCTTCATGGTGGTCGCGCTGAGTTTGTTGCCGCCGAGCTTCGATCCCGGTTTGATTGTTGACCCGATCGGACTGCTCTTCACGGGTGAGGCCGGTGGCCCTCCTCCGGACGCCAAAATGATTCAGCTAACGAATCCCTCGGCGAACCCGGTTGCCATGAGATCCAGGCGGCTGACCGTGGATGGCGGCGATTGGTTTACGCATGCACCCGATCAGGGGGTGATCGGTCCTGGCGAGACGGTTCCGGTCGCCGTTCAACCCAACCTCGACGGGCTCGAGCCCGGAGTCTATCGCGGATTTATTCGGCTCACGTTTTCCGGGAAAACTCGCACGATCCGGTTAGGTTTGATCGTTCAGGCAGGGGCAAGCTCCAGCGCGCTCACACCCCAGTTTCAAAGCAACTGTGCACCGACTACGCTCGTCCCCGAGCTGACAAGCAACTCCGGCGGCCTGCCTGTTTCGGCGGGCTGGCCGGCTTCGCTTGGTGTGACCGTACTCGATGATTGCCAGCAGCCGATGGTGAACGGCAATGTGACCGCCAGTTTCTCGAACGGACACGCTCCTTTAGTTCTGGAGCATTCAAGTGAAGGGCTTTGGAACGAAAATATCAATTTTTCGAATTCCGAGACCGGCCCGGTTGTTCTGACGATCGCGGCATCGATGCTGACCCAGGGCGCCCAGGTAATAACAGGGCAGATCACCCGAAACTTGCAGGTATTGCCCAACCCGGACGGGCCGCCGCTACTGACCTCAGGAGGCGTAGTGCATGCCGCCAGCTTCGAGAACCAGCCTCTAGCGGCGGGCAACATCTTTTCGCTTTTCGGGGAAGGTCTCTCGGAACGGAAAATCGATCTCGGCCAGCCCTTCGGCGGAGGCGAAGTGGCCACAAGCTTGCCCCTTTCCTCGGAGCTGGGCGGAACAAAGATCATCTTCGCCGGCCAAGGTGCGGCTCCCCTGCTTTTCTCTCGCGAAGATCAGGTGAACGCAATCACGCCCTACGGCTTGAATGTGAACCAAGAGCGCGACATCTTCGTCCAGCGCGGCACCACACTCTCCTCGGCGGTCTCCATCCATGCCAGCCAGGTCAGACCGGCGGCGTTCACGCAGTTCGGCACCGGCATCGGGCCGGCGTCCATCCAAACTATCGACGGGGCCTTGGTGAATGAGAACAACCCGGTCTCCGCCGGAGACGTGCTCATTATCTTTGGCACCGGACTTGGTGAAGTCAACCCGCCGATCGAGGATGGCCACACCTCATGCGAGCCGGACGGCGTTTGCCTTTCAGACGGATCGAATCTGGTGCTGCGCCGGGTGGTCAGTACGCCGACCGTGACTGTCGGGGGCGTGCCGATCCCTGTCATCTTCGCGGGTCTCTCGCCCAGCTTCGCCGGGCTCTATCAAATCAATGCGACGCTTCCCGAAGGCGTACCCTCGGGTGACGTGAAGGTCAAGATTTCTTTCGGCGGTTTCGAGAGTCCCGACGGGGTCACGATCCGCGTCCAATAGCCGCAAGACGGAAGCTATGTATGCCGAGGACCGATCCCAAACCCGCGATACAATAACTTTACCGACCGCGAACCGCTGTCAAAGCCTCGATGCTGCCTGAATCACATAGTCCGACCGTCGGACAAACGGTTTCCCACTTCAAGATTCTGGAGAAGATCGGTCAGGGCGGCATGGGCACCGTATACAAGGCGCAAGACCTGCGGCTTGACCGCTTTACCGTGCTGAAGTTTCTGCTTCCTTATTTGGGACAGAACGAAGAAGCCAAGGAGCGCTTCGTTCGCGAAGCAAAAGCCGCCTCTGCTTTGGACCATCAGAACGTTTGCACGATCTATGAAATCGGCGAGATCGACTCCGGCCAGACCTTCATCTCGATGGCCTACTACGAGGGCGAAACCCTCAAGGAAAAGATTGCACAGGGCCCTTTACCCTTCGACAAGATCACTGATTTTTCACTCCAAGCCGCAAGAGGATTGGCGGCGGCTCACGAACGTGGCATTACCCACCGGGATATCAAACCAGCCAACGTCATCGTCACAACCGAAGGGGTTGTCAAGATTCTCGACTTCGGATTAGCGAAACTGACCGCCTCACCCGATCTCACCAGCCCCGGCACGATTCTGGGGAGTTCCGCCTACATGTCGCCCGAACAGCTTTCCGCGGAGACCGTCGACGCGCGCAGTGATATTTGGTCGCTGGGGGTCACTCTCTACGAGATGACCGCCGGACACAAGCCGTTCCGAGCAGAGTACGATCAGGCCCTCATCTATGAAATTCTGAACGAAGACCCAAAGCCGATCTCCGAGTGCCGCCAGGACGTTCCAGCGTATTTGGAGACAGCGATAAAGAAGGCGCTGGAGAAAAACCCGGCTGAACGATTCCAAAGTGCGGCGGCATTCGCCGAGGCCCTCGCGGAGACAGGACTTGCCCCGGCAACAACCAGCAGCCGATCGGTGCCAAGTAAGCTGGAGCGGACAAACAGATCCCGCGCGTCGGGGTTGCCCCGTTCGGATTCGCCCCGCCTGGAGGTGGCTCACGTCCTCTTTACCGACATCGTAGGCTACTCGCGTTTACCGATGGAAGAAGACTCCGAGCTGGTCGAAGATCTAACGCGAATCATTGAGAGCACCGAACCCTATCAGCGCGCCAAGCAAGACGATCAGTTGATTCTCCTCCCCACCGGAGATGGCGTGGCTCTGACGTTTTTTGGGGATGCGATCGCCCCGGTTGAATGCGCCGTCGAAATTTCCCGCGCCTTGAAGAGCAAGCCGGAATTACAGTTGCGCATGGGCGTCCATAGCGGCGCCGTATTGAGAACGTTGGATATCAACCGTGCTAGGAACGTCGCCGGGGGGCGGCATCAATCTCGCCCAACGAGTCATGGATAGCGGTGACGACGGGCATATCCTCGTATCGAAAACCGTCACCGACATGCTGAGCCAACTCAGGGATTGGCGGGACCACCTGCACGAACTGGGCGAGCACTCGGTCAAGCACGGCGAAAAAATCGTTCTCTTTAATCTCTACGGAGACGATTTCGGGAACAAGGAACAGCCCTCGAAGATCGGGGCTCCACGGCCAACGGCGAGCCCTGCGATTGTGGCTGCGAAGGCTGATCCGCCGAAGGCCGGCCCGACAACGACAAGGCCTGGGAAATGGATCGCCGCCACCGCCGCCGTCGCTGTCGCGCTACTGTTGGGGCTCAATTGGGAGCCCATCGTCTGCGGGCTCTTTCCGGGAGCTTCCCCTTGCGCCGCGGCCCCCGGCTCTCAAAGGACGCTCCTTTACTGGATCACCGTGCAAAGGTACCGCGACGGCGCGCTCTATCTGGAACCATTCCAAGTCGCCGGAGAAATGGTTTTCGAGCTGGACTATCGGATTTTCTTGCACTTAAAATCCGATCAAGATGGTCATCTTTACGTCATCAACGAGGGTCCGGTTCCCGTGGACGGGCTTCCGAGCTACAACGTGCTCTTCCCGAAGTCGACGACGAACAATGGCCAGGCGCTGCTCGAAGCCGGCTCGGAGATTCAACTGCCCGAGCGCGGCGGTTTCGCGTTCGATGCCGAGCAGGGGACCGAGAAACTCTGGTTCATCTGGACGGCGGAACCTGTTTCCTCACTCGAAGCGGTAAAAGGCCTGGCGAACCCGCAAGATCGCGGAGTCATCCGCAATCGGCAGCAAAAGACAGCGATCCAGGAGTTTCTCTCAGAGCACTCCGCTAACAAGCCAAGCGCTGAGCGCCTAGAGAAAGAAAAGCAAACGTTGACCACGGCGAGCGGTGACACGCTGGTGCACCTGATCAGGTTGGAGCATCAGTGAGAGAGCCCAATTCCGCGCAGCCGTCCCGTTTCAAGACGCGATTTCCGAACTCATTGGAGGTAACAGCATGATAGCCACGAACCGACGCCTCAAGCGAAACGCACCCGCCAGCCGTTCTATACAGCAGGCTGCCGTAACAATGCAACACTCCGCACTCGCCGTTGTGCTTTGCGCCTTGACAGTCGGAGCAGCACAGGCACAACCGCAGCAGAGCCGTCAGCTTTGGGATACAGAGTTTGTTTCCGCAAGCCAGCCGGATAGCAAGCCGGCCAAGAAGGCAACTACGCCGAAACCCAAAAAGCCCCGCTACAAAGCAAACGCGGAGAAACCCGAGCCTCTGAAGCAAACCGATGCATTCGTCGGCATTACGATTTGGCGACTTCGACCGGCGCAAGCAGGTGACGAGGCCACTCTGTCCGACGACGGGAAGCAGCTTACCCCGCAGCGCGTCGAATCACAAACGCCGCTCAAAGAAGGCGACCAGGTCCGGCTAACAATCGAGGCCCCCAAGGAAGGGCACCTCTACGTGATCGACCGCGAGCAATACGCCGACGACTCAATGAGCGAACCCTACCTGATCTTCCCGGTCCTCCGGATAAGGGGCGGCGATAACAAAGTGAAGGCCGGACGCATCATTGAGATCCCTGACCAGAGCGACAATCCGCCTTACTTCACGCTTCGCCGTAGCAAGCCTGGGCAGGTTGCCGAAGTCATCTCTGTCGTCGTTTCGCCCACGCCCCTGCCTGGCGTGAACATCGGTGCGCAAGCCAGCCGTGGCGCCCTGAAGCTCTCCGAGGAGCAAGTGGCCGAGTGGGAAACCAATTGGAATGGCAAAGCGGAGCACTTCGAATTGGAAGAGGGAGCGGGTAAGCCCTGGACCAAGGCCGAGCAACAAGCCGGTCTAGGAACCCGCCTGCTCGTCCAGGAAGAGCCGATGCCGCAGACCCTCTATCGCCTGCCGTCCCAGACAGGTGAACCGTTTCTCGTGAAGGTCCCGCTGCTGATTGTCGAGTAAGCGGAGTTCTGAGGGGACTAAGGCCGACAGAATCTCGGCGTGACCAGCCTTGCCTCGGCCGAAACAGAGCTGCGGGGACGTGCTTCCGCAATGGAAAGAAAAAATCATTGCTCGTCAGCCACGCGCGTATTCTCCGCCCGGATTGCAGTGGCTAGCTCTCCGGCCGCCGCCGTGCTCTGCGCCTCAACGCGTTGCAGGCGTTCCTGTTCGAGCTGCGCTGTGAGGGCATCGACCTTCTCACTGAACTGCTGCGACAGCTCTGCCGTTGCGGCTTCGACCGCTGTCTCGATCCGCGTCTGGACATCGCCGTTCGCCGCTTCCGGCTTGCCCAACATCCCACGCAGCTTCTCGCCGAAACTCTCGCTGAAGTTCGAGAACGACTCCGCCAGAGCATTCTTCAAGAAAGTACCGCGAAGCCTAAGCCGACCGCGAGTTCCTCCAGCCAATAAAAAGCGCGCGCAACCGTAAACAGTTCGCCCATTTGATCAACCCTCACAGAGGCCGGGACCAGGTTTGCCGCAACGTGGCACTCACTCCGGCACCGCCTCCTCCGCCTGTTCCATCACCTTCGAGATCCAGCCCGCATAGATCTCCCGCGCCTGCTCCACACCCAGCTCCGCCACCAGCCCCGGCTCCGAATCACCCTCCGCAAACTCCGCTCGCTCCTCACCGGAGCCGCGACCGTCAGGGAGCGGTCACCCCGTAACCACCGCCTCCCCACCTTCCGGCTCAGGAATCTGGTACCGCTCATAGAAGTACGAAACGGGCATCACCACCCCCGTCCGCACCAGCCGCTCGTCGCGTTCCGACAATTCCCCGAGGTCTTCCGCCTCTTCGTAATCGATCACCCAGCGCGGAGCTTCGACGTTCGGTCCGTAGTTCAACGTCACGAACGGGCGAATCAACTGCTCGTTGACGACACGCATCAGCGACTTCGCATCGACCTCGATCTTCTCAGCGCGCACTTCGTTGTGGACTTCCCCCAGCGAACGCGAACCCGAGCCCTCATCGCTGCCCGCCGAGGTGAGCGCTTGACCCAGGACCACGAACGCTACCTCGCGGTTCGCAAAGCGCTCAACCAGATCGCGGTAGATCGACGAGTTGCCCTGGCGCGCTTTCTCCAAGATCTCGACCGGAAAATTCGCCGGGACGGCGACTGCCGTCTCGTCGTTGACGTTCTCCGCCGCCTTCTCATCGTCGGGCGCGCCCTGGTTGAACTTCGTCAGCACCGTGCCCGTGCCCTTCTCGACGAACTTCAGCCAGAACTTGATGTCCTGCTGCTTGAACCAAATCGGCCAGAAACAACGCCGCGCCAGCGGCCGTCCCCAGCGGTTCCCGAGGTGCGGCCGGAAGCTGAGAACAACAAACTTGTTCAGTGGCAGAGGATCGTCCTCGTTGTCAAACGAACCGCAGGCCGCAAGCGCCGACCCGGCCCGCACGCCGCTCAAACGCAACTCGCCGGTCTGCGGCCCAAGGTCTTTGCCGAACGAAAACCATTCCTGAGGCCGAAAGCGCAGCTCCACGGGACGAAGCTCGCGGCCCTCGAAGTTCCACATGACCTCCGCGATCGAAACACCCTTACCCAGCGCATCGAGCAGCTCGTAGAACACGTTTTCGCAGTCGGCCAGATTGTCGAGTACATCCTCGACGGTTTCGGCGATCCCCTCGTCCCGCGCGGCATCGGAAGCCGCCAACACCCGCCGGGGCTTGGAGAGCACTCCCTCTTTGCGCGTTTCGAGGACGCCCGCGAAAAAGCCGTCCTTCTCTTCCATGTCCCGGTAGTGCTCCAGGGCGTTGTCGGCGAGCATGTTGCGCCAGATCTCGCTGGGGTCTTCGCCCGTCCGGGGACGGTACATGCGCTGCCAAACCGTGCCCGTGCCGGACAGCACATCGGCCGGCGTGATCTCTTTGGTCAGCCGCGAGTCACCGCGCTTTAACTCGACTGCTTCCGCTTCAGCCATCAGTAAGCCCTCGCCGCCTGCGCATGCGCTCGCAGCACGCCGCTCGAAACACAGTCGGGTGGACCGACTTCCAACTGAGATTCCTGCGCCGCATCCGCCAGCGCTTTCGCCCAGTACTCGTCGGCGTGGCCCTCCGCCGTCCGCGCGGCGTCGAACCGCAACGCGCCCGAGCCCGTCGCCTCGCGCTTCACCGCCGCCAGCGACCGCTCGATCCATGGCGTGTTTTCGGGAATCTTGTCGAGCTTCTCCTCGAAGCGGTGACGCACCCTCACGCTCATGTCTTGCTTCGTCTGCAAGTTGAATGTCACCGGCTCGACCTTGCAGCCGAATTTGGTCTGCGCCCGCTCCGCCAGCATCATGCCGATGCCCGTCTCGTCAATCGAGCAGCGCCGCAGCCTGGGATGTTGCAACACGCCTTCGAGCACGGTGTATTGCTGTTCGAACGGTGTCCGCTCCAGACGAATCACGCCGCGGGCAAACGCGACATCGCCGATCACCTCGTCGATCCAGATCACCGTGCGGTCCTTGCGCCGCCCGATATCCATGCCCACATAGAGCCACCCTTCGTAGGTGCGGTCGGGGTCCCAATCCGCCGTGGCGAGCCCGCTGCGCGCCGCGGCAATCAGGTCCAGCGGAATCCACATCTCGCTCGACGAGAGGAACTGGCAGCAGAACTCCTGCTGAAACGCTTCTTCGTCGCCCGCCAGCTCCCGCAGCTCGTCAATATTTACGGGGACTCCGATCGATCGGAGTTATTCCACCGCCGCGTAAATGTCGATCCAATGACAGCTCCAGATTCCGTTCTGTCGCTGCTCGGGAGCGCGTCCGCCGGTGAGACCACAGCGCCGCGCAATCTCGTAGTAGTTGCCTTGCTGGTAGTTCGGTGTCGAAACGACGGCAATCCGATGTCCGCGCAGCGTCGCCGCATAGACGCCCTTCCACAACTCTTTC
Source organism: Bryobacterales bacterium (assembly GCA_965224215.1). Classification (GTDB taxonomy): domain Bacteria; phylum Acidobacteriota; class Terriglobia; order Bryobacterales; family UBA6623; genus CBDCYS01. The sequence continues at coordinate 11,696 of CBDCYS010000011.1, forward strand.
GAGCTTTGGTGAAAGCCGTGCTCGTCGAGTAGGACGTTGCCGCCAAAACCACGCGCCGCGTCGGGGTGCGCCGTGAGCGCCGTGCATTCCGAGCCGTTCGGCAGCTCAATGAAAAACTTCGTCACCCGCAGGTCGTGGAAAAACAGGTCCGTCTCGATCTCCTGAATTTGCACGCCCGCTTCCGCGACTTTCTGCATCGCCGCGAAGTGGTTGCGGATTTCCTTGATCGCCTCCTTCGCCGTATCTTGGGTACGAGAAACGATCAGCCATTTCGTGCGCTCCTCGACCAGATCCAGTGCAACCTCCAAAGTCGCCGCAAACGTGAAGCCCGCCCGGCGAGGCTTGACCGCGATCTTGAAGCGCGAGTTGTCCAGAACCCACTCCCGCTGAAACTCGGTCAGCGGAACAAGCGGCTCCATGCTGCGGCTACGCTGCATCCTTCTCCTGGCTTGCCAGCCCGTAAGTCGATCGGATGTCTCGTTTCACGTCAGCGGGCAGGTCTGTCCGCCGCGCAAGTTTCGTCTGTGTTTGTTTGGCCTTGTGGCGCACGGCTTTGAGCTGCTTCTCTTTCGCCTGCAGCCGCCGCTCCGCGATTTCGGCTTGACGCTTCGCCAGCTCCAGCTCGTCCTGTTGCAAATCGATCTGCTTTTCTCTCAGCCGGTACTCGGCAGACTGGCGGTTAAGACGCAATACTGTTTCCGCCTCCATCTGCGCTCCACCCTCGTGGATCAGCTCGACCACCGCCTGATTCAACAGCGTCTCCGCCGCGTCGATCGCATCGACATTGCCCTTCTTGACCGCCGTCACGATGCGGTTGACGTGCGTCTGCGCTGCCCGTTCTTCGTCACGCTTCGTTCGCCAGTAGACGACGAAACGGCTCAGCGAACCGTTGGCGATCTTCTCTCCCGTTGCCTCTTCGAGCCGCTGCTGGATCTGCTTCTGCGTCCAGTCCTCATCGATCCCCCGCAGCACGACATTCTGACCCTCCGCTGACAGACCCAGAAAGGCGTTGAAACGAACGTGCCGCTTGCGCGCCATCAGACGGCCATCTCAAGGTCTTCGACCGAGCGGTTCAGTATGCTCAGCCCGTCTGGGGCGAGCTTAACGAACAGGATTTGGTCCGGGCTCAGCGATCCGTCGCCTTCGAGCAACTCCTGTGCTTCCATGTCACGGACACGGCTCACCTCGACGTAGCCGCGGCCCTGCATGTACCGCAGGTGAAATTCCAGCGCGTTCAAAGAGAGCGGAAAGCCGCTCCGGTCCATCAGTCGCCACAGCGCGCGGAACGCCATCCACTCGGCATCGTTGGCTACCAGTAGCCGCAACAGGATGCCGCGCTCGGTACGTCGCCGCTCAATTTGCGTTGCCATGCAAACCCTTCACTACCTGCGTCAACTCGGCGAGCTGCCGATTATGTACCTCGTTCTGAGCCTTCAGCTCGTCGTTCTGATTCGAGATCACCCGCATTACAATCAACGATTCCCGCTGGTCGTCAAACGTCTGCTTCACGTTCGCCGCCAGCAGGGCCATGGCCTCGGCTTGCCCTTTCTGTGCATGAATGAACTCACCCGCATAACGGTCGGCGGAGGTCCAAACCCGGTTTGCCAGCCGAAACACTCCAAACAAAACGACTAGAGCGAAACCGGCCCAGGTGACCGGCTTCGCCGCGAAATCCACCCACTGTGCCGCGTCGGCCATTTGCGCTTATGCGAACAGACCGGGCGGTACGAACGGATGCTGCTGCTCAGGCTGAATGCCGCTATTCAGCAAGCGAATCTGGTAGGCGGACACTTCGTGATGCATGGCGTTGATCACCGCCCACGCCGTGGCCTCGAACCGCGGCAACTTCGATTGTGGGAAGCGCGCCATGAAGCCATAGCGCCCTTCGTAGAAATGCGGCGCACCCATGTCCCAGAAACGCGAGACGCCGTCGGCCAGCTCGATCTCCTCCCCGCTCGCCCACTCCGGCGGACCAGCGGACTTGAAGTACTTGAGGTCTTGCTCCCAACCCACCGTGGCCACGCGAAACGCTTCGCTGGGATTCGGCTGGTCCATGAAGTCGCGGACCTCGGGACGCCCCCCGAAGATAGCCTCCAATCCCGCCGGCACCGTTTCCGGCTCGCGAGGCCGGTCGTTTTTCCACGGCGCTGGTCCGGTGAAGGGATTCACCATGTACCAGCGCCCCCCATACTCGGGCGGTGCTTGCCGGTAGGGCCCCACCGGCGATTTCCAGTGGTCGGGGACCGTGTCATAACTCGGAATTGCCATCACTCAAACTCCCACGCGGAACGGCACTCAACGACAAAAAAAGGCCCTGAGCTACCGCTGACGCTCCGGGCCTTTCAAAGGAGAAACCGTGGATCACGCTTTGATTGTGACAATAGATTTCGGGAAAAGTCTAGATCAACGTGTCGCGTTTGTGCGTTTGTCAATCTATTGTTTTCTAATTGTCGGGTTTGTCGTATTTGACGGATTTTGTCGTCGCGGGATGCCTCGGGCAACGCATTATTCGCACCGTCGGGAAGCTGCACACGCCAGTGTCCCCTGCCGAATCTGGATGCGCTGATCGCCCCGCTGGCTGCATAGCGCTGTATGGTCCGCTCGCTGAGACCCAATATTTCCGCCGCCTTCCTGGTCGAGATCCACTTCATCACCACTCCACCCCCATCTCTTGCAGGTAACGCACCACCGCCTGAGTAATGGCTCACACCGAACCACCCTCCCGGTCGGCCTCAGTATTCGTGAGCAAATCAACGAACCAATACTTTGTCAACCGATCCGATGCGCACCAGGCTCGTGTGGTCCGTCACGAATCTTTTGACTGCTGCCGACCGAATCTGCCACGGGTGATCGCCCCGTCCCCCGCCGTTGTGTTCCCGGCGTGGCTTGGCTTTCAGCATCCCGGCTTGATCCAGTCTCAAACCATCCCCGCCGTGACACCCATGAGTTGACCCAACTCATGCGCCGAGTAACCCCGCCGCGTGCGGGCGCGCATCTTCAGTCGCTTACCCTGAACCGCGTTCTCCGTGCGGCGGAACCCAGCCTTACGCAGCCTGTGCGAAATCGTTCGCGAAGTCAAATGCGAGCCGCGCTCCATAATGAGCAGCTCTGCCTCCGTCCACCGAACCCCCTCCGATTCGCGAACACGAGCTAGTCCCAACTGGCACGCCCGGTAGCCCGGCACCCAATCTTTCACGCCCCACTGTTGCGCCAGACGCTTCAAAACGCCTTGATTGAAACGGCCCCGGCTGTAGACCCGCCGCAACTGCTCGTCCTGTTTCGGCGTCCAGTGGTACTTCCTACGCATCGTGATTCAATTGCTCAGGGGACCGGGAAGGTCGGAGGCCTTGAGCGCTCGCAGCCAGTAGTTGCCGTTCGCGCCGCGCGTTGATCCAACTCGCCGCGAACGATTGCAGCGCGCGGTGTAAGTCCGTCCACCACCCGGCAATCCACCCGGCGCCGAGGTTGTACGCAGCAAAACATGAGAGCCTACCGAGATGTATTTCCGTCGGATTCGCAGCCCCATTGCCGCCAATCCAAGTGCGGATAGCACGATGAAAAACAAGCCACATAAAGCTAGTATTCCCATGCTGTTCACGGGCGAATCGGGTGGACTGTCGCTCCACGGCTCTTCTCCTGTGGTTTTGTCAGTTCGTCGAGCTCGTCGCTGTCGAGGATCGCAATCGGTTTCATATCCTTGCCCAAAACAACGTACTGAACGGCTGCGCTGAGCAAGCGCCGCTGCACAACGGCGAGGACCTGCGTCGAGGCCTCGATCACACAGTCGTCGCAGATCATGAAATGGCCGAGCAAGGGCGTAAACTCGCCCGAGACGAGCGGCTCGCTGCACACTTGACAAATCGTAGGCTCGACGCCGTCGCCGCGGCCCGGAGCCTCACTGTTCGCTTGCACCATTAGGCAACCCTCTCGACTTCCACTGTCCTTTCCGAGAACTCCGCCCATTGAAAACAACCGGGGCACTTGTCCTTGAACGAAGCCAGCCCGAGCGCTTCGCACACCAGGTGCCTGCAGGTCGCGCCACATTCCCGGCAGACATATACCTTCACCGGCTCGCGGCAGACCGCCACCTTCGTCTTATTTGTCCGTCTCACGGAATCCCCCCTTTGCCGCATGCTCAGTACTCCGATGGGGGCCACAACGGATAAGGTTGCACTTGATAGAACTCGCGGCCCACCGAAGTCTCGATGCGATCGAGGACACGGGACAACCGGTTGCGCCCCATCCGCGTAGCCTTCAAGCAAGCGGCCTTGTCACAGCCGCGCAGAAAACGCCGTCGGAACAATCGCCAGCGAATCTCGGGCCCCACCACGTTGCGGTGGTCCCATTCACCGAAGAGCAGGCTACGCCGCGCCAGCAGGAAAACATCGGCCATATAACACTCGGCCGTCCGGCAGAATCCTAGCGGCAAGTGGCGCGCTTGCGGTGGCGGCCGGCCGTACTTGATTCGTGTGACGTGATTGCCGGATCGTCCGAGCGATGACGCCAATTCGCCTCCTAGAGACTGCACCGTGGCCAAATCGCGGTAGGCATGAAAGCATTGCTGGAACGCTTCCCGGAGAGCGCACGGACAATGCGGGAGCTCTTGCGAACCCCCGTTGTCGAGCAGCCCGCGGCCGCCGCAGTTGGCGCAGTCACGATCCGCCAGGATTTTCAAATCGACTGGATCGAACCTCCGTTTCCTTCGCTTGACCGAAGCCGGCGGCGAAGCAGAAGGACCGTTCACGAACGGCGCGGGAAAGTCGCTCGGGCAGAAGCCGTTGACATGGAGGCTCGTCATTTCGCATCCGCCGCGACATCGTGCTCAGCCTGAACGGTCCGAAAACGGGCCCGGTTGCCGCCGACCGAGATACCGATCAGCGTTCGCAACACACCCGCAATCGTGCGCTCGGTGACCCGCTTGCCGCCGTGCCGAGACTTCAATAGATCGATGCCCTCCATGAACCAGCGCATCGAGCCCCCAATCGCCTGAAACCACAACTCCGCCGCGTCATCGTCAATCTGCGTGATGCCTTCCGACTTGAGGATCGCGGCCATATCCCCGCTGCGGCAGGCCGCGCAGCGCGACGTGCACGCCGATTCGGCTGCGCAGCGCCCCGAGATCACCTGAGCGCCTGCGTTCCAGCCTCTGTGACAACTGCGGAGCCGACAACAACACAACCGCCGTGCCGAACTCATGAGTCCGGTCCCAAAGTTGTCGGATGAGCTGCAGGACACGCACACGTACCCCTTCACACTGATCCAGGACCAGCAACAGCGGCTCCTCTCGGAGTCGGTTGACAACCGCATGAAACTGCCGGTGCGCGGTAGCGTAAGTGACCCGCCCGTCCATTCCGAGCTGATCAGCAATACAGCCAATGAAGTCGAACTTGCTGGAAGCGGTCGTCTCTTCGAACTCGAACAACAGACTGTTGATGTCCAAGTGTTGCCGCCGCCACAACTGCGCGGCGTGCGTTTTGCCCGCGCCGAAGTCCGCCGTGATCAAACCGATCGACGAATGGCCGACGCAAAAGTCGATTGCCGAGGCGACCTGTTGCACCATCTCCGTCTCGTAGTGCCGGCGACGTTTCGGATTGCGCGGCGAGCGCTTTGATCCGTTGGCAATGGACACCACGTTGTGTTCTGGCTGCGAACCTTCGGAGAGGATCTCGCCACGCCCCACTCGCATCAGGAACAGTTGCATTTCTGCTTTGATTTGCTGGCTTTCACCGCGCGTACCCGCTAGATAATTCCAAACGGTGGACTGCGCCAGGTCCACGTAACACGCGACATCCGTCGCGTTCAAGCCCCGCTGCTGTAACAGCGCGAGCACCTGTTCACGGACCGTTTTCTTTGACATTCATCTCCTTAGTTGCCGAAAAAGTCGAACTCCGTGCCGCTGTCGTTTTCCGGTTCGGCCGACTGGATCTCCCGACTCACTTGAGAGAAAGCACACCGGCGCGATTGAATCGCCGCCACCGCCCGCTCGGCCTCGGGATAGACCTCCGTCACTTGCGGCCGCTCAGCCTCCGGCGTCTGGGCCACACCCGGAACCGGCCTGTCCAGGCGATCCACCGCCGAGGCAACGCCTAGCTCCGAATGGGCCGCTTTCGTCATCTCTCGGAACAAGCGATGGCCCCGCCGTCTCTCCTGCTCGTCTTCCTTGAACTGCTCCTCCCTCATCCCGCGCAGTTCCATGTTGTCGGCAAGACAGATCAAGTGCCTGTCATGGAAGACTGCCACCGTCTCCAGATCCAGCTTGTCGATCGCCAGCTCCACCACTCGGTCGTTGTACGGGTAGAGCGCCAGCGGGTCGGCGTCCGCCGCGGGCTTGTAGATGAAGGGTTGCCCGTGATAGGAAATCTTCACCTGCCCGTGCTTGATCTTGACCTCGCGCTTGTCCCGGAACAGAAACAGCAGCGTCTTGAGGGGAATACTGCGGCGCGTGACCGACCCGATCAGCTCCGACCAGCACTCCTCTGGTGACATCCAGCCATAGCCGCTCGGGATCACTTTGCGCATCCCCAGCGCCCCTTTCATTGGGCGGTCGTTGAGCTTCCTGAACAGTTTGCCGTAATGCTTCTGAACCTCCTGAAAGGTGGGAAAGGGATTCTGCCTCCGCTTGCCTTTAAGTCATTGCTCGAACTCGCGCACCCTGTCCGCCAGCCGCTCGGGCCGCGCTGACGGCTTGTGCCCGCCCCACCACGGCGTGGTACGTTCCCACGCTGCCAACGGTTTGAAGTTGGGCTCGATCACCTTCGCCCGCGCGTTTTTGACCTTGGCGTGAGTGACCGGGATACCGAGGTCTTTCAGTACCCCGTCCAGCCAGAAACACTCGAAATCCTGTCCGTTGTCCCAGTAGAAAGATTGCGGCAGGCCGTGATCCAGAAACACCCGCTTCATCACCGACGCGATGGACCCGGCGCTAGGCGTCCGAACGATTCGCCAGCCCAGCCATTTTCGCGTCCGCATGTCGATTGCCGCGGTGATCCATGGCCGGATCAGCTCCCACCCTCCGGTCTCGCCCTTGCCGCTCCTCACCGCGCAGAAAAGGTCCGCCCGGCGGTGGTCCATCACGACGTACTCCATCGGAGCGAGCTTCTCGATCGCCCGGTAGCTGTAGGCCACCTGCGTCGCTTCGAACCGCTCCGGCCCGCTTCGCGCCCGCACCAGCAGCGATTTCGGCAGCGCGGCGATCACCTTGCGAACTGTTTCGTAGTGGATGTGCGGCAGAAGGGCGCTCTTGCTCAGTCGCCCGATAGGGCTGCAATACTTCTTGAGCCGCTTGCGGTCCTCGGCCTGAAGCACCGTCCCGGCGTGCTCTTCGCGCCACGCCAGCTCCTCGTTATAGGCCGCATGGACGTCAGCGGCCGACAGCTCCCCATAGCCGTCCTTGCCGTCCCAAAACGGCAACACCATCGCGACGATGAAGTCCTGTCCTGCCTCGTTGAGTTTCCGCTTACAGCCTTTGTCTCGCCGGGAACGATCGACGAGAGCTTCAAGGCCGCTGCGATCGGAGAACTTTTGGCCCCGATATCGCTGCCACCAGTCGTAGACAGTGCGCCAACTCAAAGGCCGCTGCTCGCCGGTCTTGTGAACGGTCCGCTTGTGCCGCGCGGCCTGATGCTTCACGACCTCCACGGCGCTATCGCTACAGAAACGCCAGATTTGCCAGTGTTTACGGCGGTCCACCAACGGCTCGATCACCTGGAACCGGAAGTTCACGACCTCGCGGTCTGCCGCACTCATCCGCGGACCGCCCGGAATCGTCATCTCCATGGCAAGTTGCGCGGGGCTTGTCTCTTCAGGAGAGGAATTCTCGGTTGGCAGCAACGGGACGGCCGCTTTCTGCAGCTCCCACTTTCGGTAGGCTTCCGGTGAGCAACGCCGGATGTCGTACAAAGTGACCGGCTTGCCGTTCCGCCCCACCACCCCGTTGCGATGCGCCCCCAGCCGCTCCGCGTGCTCAAACACCCATGCCCTAGATCGCCCTTCCAGCTCCATCACCTGCTCGACCCTGATGCTGTGGTCCGGCATAGCGGCTAACTCATGCCTCCCAGAAAACAGACTGAGACATTCCTGGAAACAGTCTTGATTTTCGGACCACAGAGGGATAAATGCATTACGTGTTTCATCCCTTATTGGCGGGGCTTGCCCCGCGGTCCCGTGGACTGCCCGGAAGCTTCCTGCGGACACCACTCCCACGGGTTGTGAGAGGCACGCCGTATTGCCGCAGAGCCCGAGAAATACGGGCGGATGTAGCTTTCCCCCAGTAGACTTGGTGAACCGTTTGTGGTTTCACTCCCATCTCTCGCGTCACCCTTGCTAGGATTCCCCGTTTCTTGCGGAGCCAGAGGTACCTCTGAAAATCGGCTAGCTGTTTCTTGGTGGGTGCCACTGCTATCCTGTAGCCTGTTTTTCAGATAGGACCGTACCATTCAATTATGCACTGACTCATCTACAAGAGTCAACGCATAGATCGGCATTCTTTGGGAAATTGTTATGGCGCTGAGCCTCGCGGAAGCAATTCGGACAATCCGAAAACGTCAGAGCCCCGACACGACGGTCGAGTTCGCGGGCATGCTGGGCGTTTCACAGAGCAATATCTCTCGCTGGGAGACCGGCGACACGGTTCCCAGCGCCGAGCGGTTGCTTGTGCTTTACCGCTTGGCCGAAACCAAAGAAGAGAAGCGAGTCATTGTCAGCGCCATCAGAAGGACGCTGGGGGAGAGTGGTCCCAGTGAGGAGGATCTGCGGCAGGTGATCGGGGAGGTTCAACGTCTCATCGATCAACCCCCTACGGACGAAGGACCGGCGACCCGCGAGGAGCTATTGGTTGGGTTCGTTAACCTGTGGTCTAAGTACAGCGCCGAGCCAGAGCTGCTCGAATGCTTTGGCGAGGGCTTGGCGTACATTGATACCCGTATCTCTCTCCAGACGGGGCAGGACTTGCCTCCGGGCTTGAAGCTTCCCGCGCAGCAAGCCGAAACGATATTCAATGACGCTGATCCGGGCGAGCTGAAGGTCCTAGAAGACATGCTAGCCGTCTACCGAGCCGGTGACCCCATTGTCGCCGACATCCGCCGCGCCGCCGCCGTCCTAAGAAAAAGCAAAAAAAGTCCCGCAAAGCCTAAAGCTGCCACCCACCGATCGGAGCCGCGCGTGTAAGCAAGCGGTAAGCCCCCACAACGCGACTGTCCCCGCGGAGCCGCGCGCGTAAGCAAGCGGTAAGCCTCTAAACCGCACCTCACCCAAAGCGCCCAACACTGCCCACCTTGGCCGCTCCCATCCCCGTCAAAAAAATCCCGCAAACCCTAAAGTCCCCACCCGCCCCAGCCGATAATTTCGGTCAGTATGGAGGAGAAACTTTATGGCCCGAATGATTGAATTCCCCTGCAGCGGCTCGACCAGTGAAGTCACAGCCGTCGACATCGACAACCTTTTCGTCATCGCCGAACGGATCGCGTCTGCCCAGCAGCTTTACGAACGAACCGCCGTCAGCATCCTCGACCGCCTCGCCGCAGGTGCCGAGGTAGAAAACGGCGCGCACCGAATTGACCGCGAAACCGTCGAAATGAACAACGAATTCGAAGAGCGTCTTGTCATCGACCGCCTAATCCGCTTCCGCCGCTCCCGCCGAACCAACACAAAAATCGACTGCCGCCCCGCCTCAACCGCCATCTAGCGCGAGCGCGTCAGCCCGAAGCGGGATTCACAATTACTTGCCCGGATGCGGGAATGTCAGGCTCGCCCCCGCCCGGCACGGGGCGACAAACCGGGAGCTGTACACCTCAAGCCAACCCTTCGCCGTCAGTGCGGATCTATCTGGCATAATTGACGTATTGTGAGAGCCTTTGGAGGCTAGGCGTCGTGACCACCCACGCATTTCGTCACTCGTTCGCGACCCATGTTTTGGAGGACGGCTACGACATCAGAACCGTCCAGGAACTCTTAGGACACAAGGACGTCAAGACCACCATGGTCTACATCCACGTGCTGAACCGCGGCGGTCAAGGGGTCCGCAGCCCCCTCGACAATCTGCGACAAGCCGTCTCCAGCGAGAGCGGTAGGATGATCCGGACCAGCCAGTCGGCCAAAAACCGGGAGGGGAGTTGGGGAACACGACGGAAGTCATTGCAAACAAATTGGTTGCTGCCCGGGTTGGGTTGGCGACTTCGTCTTAGGCCGCCCAGGACGGGTTTTATCCAGGTCAGCCTAATCTAACAGCCCGTGGCAAAAGTGCGTCGGCGAAAATGGGGGACTGCCATCTGATTTTCGGTCGTCGAACTGCTTTGTGTAGAATACGAGTGCGGCGCGAAAATCGGTGGCTGTACCCTTTTTTCGCGTAGTCGGATTTTCACCACGGCCTGCTAAACAAGAGTTAGGCTTTTTCTACAGTCCGAGTGT
>CBDCYS010000012.1:0-135406 GCA_965224215.1 Bryobacterales bacterium
CATCCGGGCGCTACGAGGCACGGTGATCAACAGCGTGGCGCGATACCGGGCGATTCGGGCGCGGCTCCCTCTGGAAGCCGTGGAAAAGCTCGCCACGCTCGACGCGATTCAATCGATCCGCGCTGCCGACGAGGCGGTTACGCGCGACCAGCCGACGGGGATGCCATCCGGTGCCCGGACGGACGCGCCGGATGCCGCGAGGACCCGCACGGTCAACACGTCCGAGGGTAATGTCCCCCCCTAGGCGGCACAGGCTCGCGGTCCGCCAGATGTGAGATGCCTGCCGGCCCGTACGGGAAGTCGATTCGGAACACATGGGTAGCGAGATTCAAGGGCAAGTTCCACGATGCGTGCCCGAACCAGCACTCGTTCATCGATCTTGCCGCTGCCCGGCTCCGTATCGAAGCCCGGAAAATCCACTACAACCCCATTCGCTTGGCTTTCCCGCTTTTCCTCTCACAGCCACAACGGCGGATAGCGTTTCACCCATTCCTCACTCTCGACCTGAACCTAAACAGGGCCAGCGATATGCTCCAGACTGCCGGGAGATTCTGAAGGCGCCCCGTGCGGCAGGAATCATGGCACGGGCTGGCGCCGTCCCGTACCGCGGGTTTCTGGGGGCGGTGCTGGCGATCCCGCTGCTGGCCGGGCCCGCCGGGGCGCAGCAACCGCCGCCGCAGGCCGTGCGGCAGATCGAGGCGCTTCTGGCCGCGAAGGCGCAGCGGACGCCCGCCCAGCGGAAGGTGAGTTCGCAGCTCCTGGAAGCCCAGCGGACGGTGAACTCACAGCTTCTGGACGAGCAGCCGACGCCCACCCAGCGGAAGCTGAACTCTCAGCTTCAGGATGCCTTGCGGGCACCGTTACAGAAGCCAACGGCGGCCGGGACCTCCCGTCTCCAAGCCACGGATCCGGACGCCAAAAATGAACGGGAAGCCACGGAAGCGGACGCCAAGAATGAACGGGTGATGGTGGACATCCGGACCGACGTCACGCCGACCGTTCTGAAGCGTATCCGGGATCTGGGTGGCACGGTCATCAGCAGTGTCCCGAAGTACCGGGCCATCCGGGCTCAACTCCCGCTGGCCGCCGTGGGGCGCCTCGCCGCGATGGCCGCGGTGCAGACGATCCGTCCCGCCGACGAGGCGGTGACTCGCAAGGACAACACGACCCAGGGCGACGGCGCCCATCGGGCGAACGCGGCGCGCACGACCTACGGCGTCGACGGCACGGGCATCGGGATCGGAGTGATCTCAAATGGTGTCAGGTCCCTTGCCGACCGGCAGGCCTCGGGCGACCTGCCGACGCGGGTGACGGTGCTGCCGGGACAGGCGGGCGCGGGGGACGAAGGGACGGCGCTGCTGGAGATTGTCCACGACCTCGCGCCGGGAGCAGATCTCTATTTCGCGACGGGGTCGGGCGGCCAGGCACGGATGGCAGCGAACATCGAAGCGCTCTGCGAGGCCGGTGCGAACGTCATCGTCGACGACATCGGCTACTTGCATGAAGCAGCCTTCCAGGACGACATCGTCGCGCAAGGAGTCAATGCGGCGGTCAACGACGGCTGTTACTTCTTCTCGGCGGGTGGCAACGACGGCAATCTGACCGATGGCACTACTGGGGTCTGGGAGGGGGACTACGCCGCGGGGTCCGCCCTGATCGTGGATGGCGAGACGCTCGGCGTCCGGCACGACTTCGGCGGTGGGGTGGAAGCGAACGAGGTGAGTGGCCGCGGGGTTAGCGCCATTGTCCTTCAGTGGGCCGACCCGCTGGGTGCTTCAGCGAGCGATTACGACTTGTTCCTGGTCAATGAAGACGGCGACGTGATCGCCAGCTCGACGGACACCCAGGACGGAACACAGGATCCGGTCGAGTCCATCCGCTCACCGTTTTTTGACTTCTCCGGACTCAGTGTAGTCGTCGTCAAGGCCTCTGGATCGGACCGCTACCTACGCGCGCACGCCTTCAACGGACGATTGGCGATCCAGACCGCCGGCAACTTGTACGGGCACTCAGCGGCGGAGAACGCGGTCAGTGTGGCGATGGTCGACGTGCGCACCGCCGCCGGGTCCGGCAACGTCTTCAACGGGACCGAGTCCGTCCAGACGAACAATTCGGACGGTCCGCGACGGATTTTCTTCCAGCCAAACGGCACAGCGATCACAGCAGGCAATTTCTCCTCGACCGGCGGGAAGCTGCTGCAGAAACCGGATCTCACCGCCGCGACATGCGTGGCGACGGCGACGCCCGGCTTCTCCCGGTTCTGCGGCACTTCAGCGGCGGCGCCGCACGCGGCGGCGATTGGGGCCTTGATGCTGGAGGCGGCAGGTGGTCCGGACCTGGTCACCCTGGCGCAGCTCCGTACAGGGATGACGTCCGGGACCGCGGTTCTGGACATCGAGACGACCGGCGTCGATCGCGATTCCGGATACGGCATCGTGATGGCTCTGGGCGCCGTGGCTGCCGTCAATGTCGCGATGGGCCGCAATAGAGCGCCGACCGTGGAAAACGCAGTGTCCGACCAGACATTCGCCCCGGGTGACGATGCAGTGGACATCGATTTGGAGGACGTCTTCGACGATCCGGACGGCAACACGCTGACCTATGAGGCGATATCGAGCGACCCTGACCGGTTGGCAGTCACACGGAACAATGCGCAGCTGACGATCACCCCGGGCTCGCCGGGCCGCGCGGTAGTGACCCTGCGCGCGATTGACCCCGACGGCCTGAGCGCCACCGACTCCTTTTCGGTCACAGTCACAGCGGGGAGCAGAGACTACGATGCCGATAACGACGGTCTTATCGATGTCGCCAACCTGGCGCAGCTGGACGCCCTGCGGTACGACCTGAACGGCGATGGTCTGGTGGATGGCGCGACGTGGATGCCATATTACAGCGCCTACCCCATGGGCGCTCTGGGAATGGGATGTCCCAGCGACGGATGCACGGGGTACGAGCTGACGGCGAACCTGGACTTTGACACCGATGACGATGGAGATGTCGACTCAGACGACGACTACTGGAATGGCGGCTCCGGCTGGGATCCGATCGGTGAGGCCGACACACCCTTTACGGCAGACTTCAACGGTAATCGTCGTACAGTTTCCAACCTGTTCATCGACCGGGACACCGAGGACGGGGTCGGTCTGTTCGGGGCTGTCGATAGTAGCAGTATTACTGGCGTCACCCTGGTCGGCGTCGACGTGACCGGGCGCGATGCGGTGGGCAGCCTGCTGGGTGACGGCGTCTATGTGACGGTCGTTGACAACCATGCCAGGGGCCAGGTTTCTGGTGAGGATGAAGTAGGCGGCCTCGTGGGCCGGACCTGGGGCTCGGTATGGTACAGCTCCGCCGCTGTCAAAGTGACCGGCAATGATGCGGTCGGCGGGCTGGTTGGACACCAGATTTCCTATAACACCGTCGCCAGTTATGCCACCGGGAACGTGTCGGGGATGGACGCGGTTGGTGGGCTGGTCGGCGCCGTCAGCGATGTGTTCCAGGTCATTGAGGCCAGCTATGCGACCGGGAACGTGTCGGGTAGTGGGTCTCGGCTCACGCATTCCGATTCTGGGTTCATCATTTGTGATCTCGTTGGGGGCTTCACCTTATCCGGACCCGCGGAGAACACCACCAGCACCGGCGGGGGTGTCGGTGGCTTGGTCGGCAGTGCCTGCGGTTATATCCAGGTGAGCTATGCCACGGGCGCTGTCTCCGGTACGACGGCAGTCGGTGGGTTGGTCGGTAGTGGCCGCTTCATTGGAGCCCAGTCCAGCTACTGGGATCTGGAGACCTCCGGGGTGCGCGTAGGAGTGGGCGAGGACGATTCGAACGACAATGGTGTGATCGACGGTACTGAATTGCAGCGGCTTGGAGTGAGCGGGAAGAGCACCTCAGAACTGCAGACGCCGACGGACTACATGGGCATCTACGAGACGTGGAACGTGGAGTTGATCTTCACGCCTTTCCGCAATATACAGCGGAACAATCCCTGGGATTTCGGGACGACGACACAGTATCCGGTCCTTTCGCTGGACCTGAATGATGATGCTCGTAGGTCGTGGCAGGAGTTCGGTTATCAGGTCCGCAGCAGCTTGACCCTGACGGCGGCGACGACGGCGAGCCAGGCCCAGGTGGTCCTGAGCTGGACTGCGATATCGATCCCGAGTTCCTGGAGTCCGGCTCCCGATGTCAGCTACACCCTCTATCGCGACGATGGCACCACCATTGAAGCTATCGAGACGAATCTCACTGGAATCACCCACACCGACACCGACGTGACGATTGACGCCCCCTATACCTACTGGGTGGCTGCCTTGGTGGACGGTGGCGAAGCGGTTCGCAGTGCGCCAGTGCCGGTGATCGCCGGCGGGGCGAACCAGTCCCCGGTATCGGTGGGGATTATTGCGGATCGGCAGCTGGCAGTGGGGTCAATGGCGGTCGAGGTCGATGTCGCAGCGGCCTTCCAGGATCCGGACAGCGACACGCTGACGTATAGGGCAAGCTCGTCGCTGACATCCGTCGCCACGTTGAGCAGGTTGGGATCCATGTTGACGATCACGCCGGGGACCTCGGGCCGGACGATCATCACCGTGACGGCGACCGACACCGGCGGGTCCAATATGAGTGCGTCGCAGCGCTTCAGAGTGACGGTTGGCCACGACTACGACACCGACGACGACGGGCTCATCGGCATCAGCAATCAGGCGCAGCTCGATGCCATGCGCTATGACCTCGATGGGAATGGCTACGCGGGCACCGTGGCAGCGTATGCGGCGGCGTTCCCCTCGCCGCTCGATCGGATGGGATGCGGCGTGGAGGGTTGCTCGGGGTATGAACTCCTTGCGGATTTGGACTTCGACACCGACGGGGATGGGGCGGTCGATTCGGACGACGACGACTGGAACGATGGCGACGGTTGGGAGCCCATAGGCGGGGATTCCAGGGGGTTTACCCGGTTCTTCAACGCGACGTTCGACGGCAACGAACACACCCTGAGCAACCTTTTCACTGCGGGACGTGGATTCTCGGGGTTGTTTGGTAGGATCGGTTTGGACGGCGTTGTCAACGACCTCACGTTGATCGACGTGAACGTGACGGGTACGGAGGCTGCCGGTGCGCTGGTCGGGGAGAACCGCGGCCTTCTCAGTGGCATTCAGTCGTCGGGGCAAGTATCTGGAGAGCTTCACGTCGGGGGACTGGTCGGGCTCAATCTGAGGCTCGTCTACCTCTCCCGCAGCTCGGCGGCGGTAACGGGGATGAGGCCGCCACTGCCTCCCGGCACAGGCATCACCATTACTTTCGGGGCGCCGGCGGCCACCGGCGGATTGGTGGGTTACAACACGGGTTTCGTCGTCTTGAGCTACGCGACCGGTCCGGTCACCTCGGACAGTGACGCCGGCGGTCTGGTCGGTTTCCACCAAAGCAAATTGATCAGTGGCAGCTATGCGACGGGTCCGGTCACCAGCACCGGGTCGCCCGCGGGTGGACTCGTCGGCACGATCGGGACGCCGTTCTCTGAGGCAACGGTCAGGGCCAGCTACGCCACCGGCAGCGTTGATGGTTCGACTGCCGGCGGGCTCGTCGGTCACGTCTACGACGAGGGCATGATCACTGCCAGCTATGCGACGGGGCGCGTCGCGGGCCGCAGCAGTGGCGGGTTGGTGGGACGAAATGAGGGAGGGACCGTCACCAACAGCTACTGGGATACGCGTACGTCAGGGCAGGGATCGGGGTCACCCGGCTCGGGCAGAACGACGTCGCAATTGCAGTCGCCCACCAGCTACAGCGGCATCTACGGACGCTGGAACGTGGATATCGATGAAGACAATGTGAACGACAACCCCTGGAATTTCGGGACGTCCAGCCAGTACCCGGCCCTAAAGGCGGACATGGATGGAGACGACGATGAGACGTGGGAGGAGTTCGGCTATCAGCTTCGGTCCGGGCCGACCTTGACCGCGACACCGACGACGAATGCCGGACAAAGCCAGGTCGAACTGGAATGGACCGAAGCGCCTTTGAGTAGCGAATGGACCCCGGCGCCGAGTCTGTCCTACAGGGTGACCCGAGAAGACGACGACACCATCGAGACCATCGCCGAGAACCTCACCGTGCGCGAGTACACGGACACCGACGTAGCAGGGGAAACCTACATCTACCAGGTGGTGGCGGTGGTGGACGGCGGCGAAGCCGTGCGGAGCGCCACGGTATCGGTGACGGTGGCCGGCAACAAACGTCCGATGGCGGTGGGCACCTTGCGGAGCCGAAGGCTGCTCGTGGGCGACTCGGCGATGACGGAGGTGAGTGGGGCGTTCCAGGATCCGGAGGGCGACACCATCACCTACGACGTGTCCTCCTCGGACATCACCATTGTCCGGGTGACTCTTTCGGGATCGCGGGTGACAATCATCCCGGTCGCCGAGGGACGTGCGATCATCACGGTGACCGCTACCGACGATGGGTCCAACCAGAGCAGGACTCAGCAGTTCGCGGTGACGGTTCTGCCCACCACGACGGTTGATTACGACACCGACGACGACGGCCTCATCGAAATCAGCAATCTGGCGCAGCTCGATGCCGTCCGTTATGACCTGAGTGGGGACGGCGTCAGCTATTCCACGCCCTATGCCGAAGCGTTCACCGACGGGGGGGGCGTTGCCCTGGCCTGCGGCGGCCTGGTCGGATGTGTGGGGTACGAACTGAACGCCGATCTGAACTTCGACACCGACAGCAGCGGTGAGGCCGACGCCGGCGACACCTACTGGAACAACGGCGCCGGATGGGTGCCCATCGGTGACTCATCCAGCAGCTTCTCTAGCTTCGTTGCGATCTTCGAGGGTAATGGTCGCACCATCACTAATCTGTTTATCGACAGTAGCGAAAACGATATCGGATTGTTCGGCGAGACCAGGTCCTCCGCCGTCATCCGGAACCTGGAGATGGTTGGTGTCCAGGTGACGGGAACGGACAACGTCGGCGGTCTGGTCGGGTCCAACGGCGGCACCGTCAGCGGATGCTTCGCCACGGGCAAGGTATCCGGCGACGACGATGTCGGCGGGTTGGTCGGAGCAAACTTGGATGACGGATCCGTGTCCGCCAGTTACTCCACCGCGCAGGTGACGGGAGACGACCGCATCGGCGGCCTCGCCGGGTCCAACAGCGGCGAGGTGAGGGCCGCATACGCGACGGGTCGAGTCGTGGGAGATTCCGAGGCCGGAGGATTGATCGGCGGAAACACCGGTGACGTCAACATCAGCTATGCCACCGGTCTCGTCTCGGGACGCAGTACCGTCGGCGGCCTGGTCGGCCGAAACAGCGGAGGCGGCAACATCACCGACAGCTATTGGGATTCCGACACGTCGGGACGCACCAGCGGCTCTTACGGTCAAGCAAAGAACACGGAGGAGTTGCAGCTGCCCACGGCCGCCAGCGACATCTATCAGACCTGGAACGTGGACCTGGACGGCGACAGCATGAACGACGATCCCTGGGACTTCGGGACGTCCAGCCAGTACCCGGCCCTTTCGGCGGACACGAACGGCGTCGGAGGGGCCACGTGGCAGGAATTCGGCCAGCAGATTCGGACCAGTCCGGCCCTGATGCCGACCACCGCCCTGGGTCAGGTGACGCTGACCTGGTCTGCCGTCTCGAGTGCGACCTACAACCTCTACCGCACCTCCGGAACCACTGTCGAGATCCTCTCTGAGAACACTTCCAGCCGCTCATACGTCGATACCGACGTGACCGCCGGCGCCACCTATGTCTATCAAGTGGCGTCCGTGATCAATGGCGGCGAAGCGAGCCGCAGTCCACGGGTTTCCGTGGTCGTGCCAACGCCGGGCCTGATGCCCTCGGTGACGCTCCAGTTGATGCCGACCTCCATCAGCGAGAACGGAGGGTCCGCCACCGTGACGGCGCGGCTGAGCCATACGTCGGGTGAGACGACGACGGTGACCGTGTCCGCCACGGCCGTCTCCCCGGCCGTGTCGGGGGATTTCACGCTGAGCATGAACAAGACGCTGATGATCGAAGCCGCTCAGGCCGCCAGCACGGGAACCGTGACGATCACCGCCAACAACAATGGTGTGGACGCACCCAACAAGACGGTGATGGTGATGGGGACGGCCACCAACAGCGAGGGGGTGACGGGGCCATCGGACGAGACGCTGACGATCACCGATGACGACGCGACGCCGGTGATAACGACGGCCGCCCTGATTCTCGTGGCGGAGAACGAGACGGTGGTGGCGACGCTGCAGGCGACGGACCAGGATGACCGCCCCGAGGACTTGGTGTGGAGTATCACGGGAGGGAATGACCAGAGTCAATTCACGCTGATGGGTGGCGGCAGGCTGGCGTTCACGGCGGCGAAGGACTACGAGGGACCGGACGACAGTAATGGGGATGGGGATTACGAGGTCACGGTGCAGGTGAGCGATGGGTTCAATGCGGCGGAGGTTGAGTTCACGGTCAGGCTGCAAGATGTGGATGATACCGCTCCGACGGTGAGCAGGGTGGCGATCACCTCGGATCCTGGGACGGACCGGACCTACGTGGCAGAGGATGAGATCCGGGTAACGGTGACCTTCAGCGAGACGGTGGAGGTGACGGGGACGCCGCAGTTGAGGCTGGAGCTGGGGGGAGGGAGGCGAACGGCAGACTATGAAGGAGGGTCGGGAACAGCGGCTCTGGTCTTTGCCTACAAAGTGGCCGACGGGGAAAGCGACACGGATGGAATGGGCATCGAGGCCGACAGCCTGTCGGGCGGGACCATCCGGGACGAAGCCCGCAACAATGCGGAGCTGGACCATGACGGGCTGGCCGCCGACTCGGGCCACAAGGTGGACGGGGTCAGGCCGCGGCTGGCCGCCAGCGGCGGAGCGGTAGTGGACGGGACAAGACTGACGCTGACCTATGATGAGGCGCTCGATGGGGGATCGAGGCCTGTGTCGGGGGACTTCACGGTGTCGGGGGGCGATCGGGCGCGGGCGATCACCGGAGTTCGAGTGAACGGGAGTGCGGTGGAGCTGACCCTGGATGTGGGGGCCGAGCACGGGGAGACGGGGATCCAAGTGAGCTATACGCCGGGGGCCAACCCGATCCAGGATGTGCCGGGAAACGATGCGGCGGCGCTCAGCCGCGAGCCGGTGACCAACGACACCCCGGACACGACCTCACCGACAGTGAGCAGTCTGGCCATCACCTCGAACCCCGGGGGGGATCAGATCTATGCGGCGGAGGACGAGATCGAGGTGACGGTGACCTTCAGCGAGACGGTGGTAGTGACGAGGACGCCGCGAATGCGGCTGAGAGTGGGGAGCAGGAACCGGACGGCCGGCTACCTGAGAGGCAGTGGCGCGGCGGCGCTGGTGTTCAGCTACGAGGTGGCCCTGGGGGACGAAGACACCGATGGAGTGAGCATTGCTGCCGGCCGCATTGACCGGAACGGCGGGACGATCAAGGACGAGGCAGACAATGATGCGGTGCTGGACCATGAAGCGGTGGCGCCGCAGGCGGGGCACAAGGTGGACGGGGTCCGGCCGGCGTTTCTGAGCGCGGCGGTGGATGACTCCTCTCTGACGCTGACCTATGGCGAGGCTCTCGACGGTGGTTCGAGGCCGGGGACGGGAGACTTCACGGTGGAGGTGGGGGGTACCGGGCGAACCGTTTCGGGAGTATCGGTCAGCGGGAGAGTGGTGACGCTGACCCTCAATCCTGCGGTGGAGCACGGAGATACGGGAATTCGGGTGAGCTACAGTCCGGGGACGCAGCCGATCCAGGACGCTGTTGGAAACAATGCTCTGGGGCTGAGCAGCCAGTCGGTGACCAACACCACGGGAGCGCCCAACACGGCTCCGGAGATCACGAGTCCGAGTTCGTTCGATGTTCCGGAGAACCAGGCGCTGGTGAGGAGGCTGGAGGCCAGGGACATCGACCCGGGGGACGAGGTGACGGGCTGGGAGATTGTGGGCGGGGCCGACAGGTTGCAGTTCTCTGTTGCCCCCGACACTGGAGAGTTGAGCTTCCGGACAGCGCCGGACTTCGAGGCCCCCGGAGACAACGAGTATGAGGTGACGGTGGAAGTGAGGAGCGGGGCGGGGGCGAGGGAACTGGAGGCCGAGCAGACGTTCACGGTCAGAGTGACGGACGAACGGGAACCGCCTGGTATCCCGGAGGCGCCGACCTTCTCGGGGGAGACGGCCGAGAGTATGACGGTCAACTGGAGCGAACCGGACAACACGGGACCGGCGATCACCGACTACGACGTGCGGTACCGGGAGAAGGGCACGGGGCGCTTCACCGACGGGGGGCACGAGGGGCCGGGGCTCACGGTAATGATCGAGGACCTCAAACCGGGAACTGTCTATGAGGTCCAGGTGCGGGCCACCAACGACGAGGGGACAAGCGACTGGTCGGAGTCGGGGGAGGGGATGACCGTCACGCCGCTGACGGTCGAGATAATGAGCGGGACCGAGCCGCCGGTGGAGGGCCCCTTTACGGTGAGGTTCAGCTTTTCCGAGACGGTGAGAGGCTTCACCCAGGCCGCCATCGAGAGCGGCCAGAATCCTGCCTGCAGCGACGATCAGAACAACCCGGTGTTCTGCGACCCGGGGATCGGTCGACTGGATACGGTCGACGACCGGGTGTTCACCACTACGGTGACGCCGCGGACCGATCGGGTGGCACACAACTACACGCTGACGCTGACGATGAGCGGAGGCGCAGTGAGGTCGTCGGTGGAGAACAAACCGAACGAGGAAGGGACGCTTGAGGTTCGGGTGGCGCCACCGGGAGTGACGGTGCCGATCTCGTCTCTGGGTCTGACGGCCAGCGCGGGTAACGCAGGGGTGCGGCTGAGCTGGAACCGGCCGACGGAAGACGGGGGCTCGGCGATCATCCGCTACGAATACCGATTTGCAGCCGCCGGTGAGGATTTCAGCGCATGGGAGAACGTGAGAGCGGGAACGCGCAGGGTGACGGTGGGAGGGCTGATTAACGGCAGGGAATACGTCTTCGAGGTGCGGGCGGTCAATGCGTTGGGCAAGGGCGAAACGGAGACGGTGAGTGCAACGCCCGATATCGTCGCCCCTCCACCCCCACCTCCTCCGCCACCACCACCGCCACGTCCGCCGGCGAACAATCGGCCGATGGCGGATGCGGGTCCGGACCAGACCGGCGTGAGGGAAGGCGCGCTGGTGACGCTGGACGGCAGCGGCAGCAGCGACCCCGACGACGATCCGCTGAAATATCGCTGGAATCAATACCGTGGCGAGCGCGTGGCTCTGCCGTCCCGGGACGTGGTCAATCCCACCTTCACGGCCCCGCGGGAACTGACGGCGGATGTGGTGCTGAGCTTCAGGCTGCTGGTCACCGATCCGAGCGGTCGATTCGATTCAGACACGGTGACGGTCACGGTGGATCCGGAGGCCGAACCCCCGCCGACGGAAGATCGGATCTATTACTTCCCGCATCTTGCCGTGGGCGATAATTGGCAAACCACGATCACCTATATCAACTACTCCCGGGAGGAGGTGACCTGTCAAACCGATTTCATCTCCGATCACGGAACTCCGCTGATGGTCTCGTTTGCCGAACTGGGAATGGTTGACAGCCGGACCGACGTTCTGCTGCCAGGGGGGTCCGTTCACCAGGAGACCGACGTGGCGTTGAGCGCTCCGCTGGCGCCAGGCTGGGCGCGGGCCACCTGCACGGGGCTGGTGCAGGCCAGCCTTCTGTTTCGTCTGCACAACAGCGAAGGGGCACCCACGGCGGAAGCCGGAGTCAATGCGGCGACAGTTCCGGCCACCCGCTTTGTCACCTTTGCCGAGCAGGGAGAAGGCAAGAATGGGACCGGAGTGGCCTATGCCAACCCTTCCGACACAGCGGCTCTGGTTACCTTTACTGCCCGGGACGCGGATGGGGAGGTGCGGGCTAGCGAAGATCTGATGTTGCCGCCCAACTGGCATGGTGCGCAAAATATGCCGACCCTGTTCGATCTCAGCAGCTTTACCGGATCGCTCGAAGTCACCTCCACGGAGCCCATCGTCAGTCTGTCGCTCAATTCCGAAGCCGCCCCCGTATTTTCCTCTTTGCCTCCGGGAGAACTGGAAGCTGCCGCGCAGTGATCGACCTGTTCAAGCCAAGCTCCGGTGCAAGCATCATCGGCGCTATCAGGGGCGCTTCACCCCTCTTGCAAGCCTCGCCCCGTGCTACGGGCGCAGCTCTCCGGCGAGGAGACGATCGTCCGTGTCTTCTTCGACGATCCGCCGACCGGCCGACTCATTGCCGCGAGTTGGGAGCCGATCGAATCGAAGTACGAGAATGGCTGCCTGGTGGTGGAGGTCACCGCCGAACAGCTTCAGCGACTGCAACAGCGCGGGCTGAGAACGGAACCTGTCAGCGCACAAGAATTGTCGACGATACTTGCCCCGCCCCGCGTGATCCAATGGTCCCACCAGCTTTAGCGGCTCGATCGAACTCACCTCCACGGAGCCCATCGTCAGACTGTCGCTTAATTTCGAAGCCGATCCCGTATTCTCCTCCTTGCCTCCGGGAGAACTGCATGCTTCCGCGCAGGGATCGACTACATATTACTTCCCTCATCTTGCCGTGGGTCGAGCCGCCGCGGCCCATCGTCGTGAGGGTGGATGAAGTCGGGCGGGCGCGGGAAGTTGCCGCAGGGGAGCTTGTTGTTGATCCCGGCGCTCATACCCAGCGTGTAGGGCCCGTTGACCCTCTTGTACCGCAGCCGGTTGCCGGGGTTGGTGCGGGGCAGTGAGCACAGCGCCAGCAGCCGCGCCATGAAGCCCCGGTCGGGGTCCGCTTCGCTGGCCTCGATCAACTGGTTCACCTGATCGAAGCGGGTGAAGTGGTGAACCGCCTGGGGCGTGGCGTCGCGGAGCTTTTTCACCGGCCCGTCCAGATCAGAGATGGCTTCCTCGACGGGAACCAAGCCGTCCCGTTTGCGCGCCATGCCTTATTTCCCCATGTTCCCCGGATAGAAGGGGCGCGCGTTCAGCGCCGCGGAGGGTAAAAAGGGCATCTGCGGATGGGGTCGAGATTGCCATGCCGAGTCGCGGTTGTCGAGTCCCGCCGGAAGGGCGGGGATGGGGACCAGCGAAGAGCCCCTACGGCGGAGGTTCTGCCGGGGGGCCGGCTGTGGCGTGGTGTTCTGGATCTGTCGTCATTGTGACCGGGGGCACCAATACTGCGGCGAGCGCTGCCGGCGGAAAGCGCGGCGGCGCCAACGGCGGGCCGCCAACCGGCGGCACCAGCAAAGCCGGGAGGGACGGCTCGATCACCGCGACCGGCAACGGGCCTACCGGGAACGCCGCGGCCTCCCCCGCGTGACGGATCATACTTCCCCCGCAGCCTACGATTCGGGCAGTATCGGGGTCGCGGAGCCTTCCCCCTCCGAAAACGGACCGGAAAGCTTCCGCGGGGAGGCTCGATATGCCGACTGCCCAGAATTCGAACCCGTCTGTATCATCTGCGGCCGCAGCCGCCAGGAAATCCTCACTTCGTGAGGGGTGCTGACAACCAAGAGAGGGAGAAACCGTGATTCAAAAAAAGGAAGAGAACGGCGAGAAGTACGTCACGGCCACAACCGAGGCTGAATTTCACGAGGCGCTGAATCGAGGACTCGCGGTCGAGCTGACACGGGAACTGGCGGAGAAGATCGGAGTGCCCATGGACGAGGACGTGGGCACCGTGGCGGAGATTGACCAGGCGCGGTACGACCGCCACGACTCGGAATGGAGACGCGCTATGGCGAAGAAATCCTTTTGGCAGCGCGGGGAAGACTACGCGCAGAAAGTCTCCGACGAAATCATTGACCAGATCAAGCGCGGAGTTGCGCCCTGGCAGAAGCCGTGGAAGCCGGGGGAGCGGGTTGAGCCGGTGGAAGGATTCGGGCGGATGATCGAGGACATCGGCAAGCCGGAAGAGCGAATTGAAACGGAGGCGCCCGATGGCTAAATCCTTTTGGCAGCGCGGGGAAGACTACGCGAAGAAAGTCTCCAGCGAAATCATTGACCAGATCAAGCGCGGAGTTGCGCCGTGGCAGAAGCCGTGGAAGCCGGGAGAACAGATCAGCGCCGAAAACTTCTCAACCGGCCAGAAGTACAGCGGCGGCAACAGCCTTTACCTGATGAGCCGGGCGATCCGCGACGGACGGGGAGACAACCGTTGGGGCACCTACAACCAGATTCGGGAAGCGGGCGGACAGGTCCGCAAGGGCGAGAAAGGGACGCAGGTTCTATTCTTCACGGATCGCAACAGCAGGGTTGCGAAGGACGAGAAAGGGCAGACGATGAAGAACAAGGAAGGTAAGACGATCTACGAAGAACAAAAGCGCGAGACGCCCATCTGTAAGCAGTACACGGTTTTTAACGTGGAGCAAGCCGAGGGCTTGGAATTGAAGCCACGACAAGCCCAAGTCCGGCCCGAATGGGACGCTCACCGAGACGCCGAGAAGGTTATCGCGGCCAGCGGCCCGACTGTGCAGCACGTCGCCGGAGATCGGGCCTACTATCGCATGTCCGAGGACAAGATAGTGCTGCCGGAGCCGGGCCAATTCCCCACTCGCAACGGCTACTACCAGACCGCGCTTCACGAGTGCGGCCATGCAACCGGCCACCCGGATCGCATGAACCGCGAAACGCTCAAAGAGGGCGTCGCTAACGGCTTTGGATCGCCGGAATACGCCCGCGAAGAATTGCGGGCCGAGATCAGCGCCATGATGACCGGGGAGCGCGTGGGCGTGGGCCATGACCCGCAGCGCGGCGCGGCCTATGTCGAGAATTGGGTGAAGGTGCTTGAAAAAGACCCGCATGAGATTCATAGAGCGGCGCGAGACGCGCAGAAGATGACCGATCACCTCATGAATCGTGCCATCGACCGAGAGGTTGCCAAGCCGAGCGAGGAAAAGTCGCGGGCCGAGTTGACCCAGGAATACTCTCATGCTCGCGGGCCGCAGATCAGCCAAACGCCAAAGCAATCGCCGGAAAAACAACCCGCTCAAGCCCAACAGCACGACGTAGGGCCGAGCCGTTAAGGAGTTACTGTGTTTGATCCGCGAGACTTTGCCGCCGATCCCCGGACCCGGCCCGAAGCTCGCCCCAGGCGCGACCACGCGAAAGAGCGCGAGGACCGGGAGCGCGACGGCCACCGGCGCGAATACGATCCCCGCGGGACGAAGCGGCAGACCTTCCAGGACCGCACGGATCGAGCGATAGCGGACGTGGGAATGTACCGCAACGTCGCCTACCGCGACGTGGTAGACGCTCACTTTGAGGGACACCCCTACGCGGCGCGGCGGGCCGTGGATCAGATGGTCCGGGCCGGTCACGTCCGGGAGCATAACGCCGAGGGACCGCAAGGCGGCAGCTACAAAGTGCTGACGCTTACCGAGCGCGGAGTGGAGCGGGCGGAGCGCCTAGCCCGCGATCAAGGGCTTGATCCCAAACAGAAGGCGTGGAACGGGCTTGTGAAGCCCGCTGAGCTTCAGCATGACGTGGCGGTATTTCGCGCCGCGAGTATCGAGCAGAAGAAGCTACTTGAACAAGGAGCCGTCATCAAGCGAGTCCGCATTGACGCCGAACTCAAGCGCGAGATCGCCAGCGCTACGGAAAGCGCCAGGGCGCGAGGCGGGAAAGAAGCGGCGGACGCCGCACGTTTGGAGGCGGCGGAGGCACTAGGTTTGCCCGTCAAGGATGGCCGCGTGGAGTACCCGGACGCGCAGCTTGAATATCTGGACGTTGAAGGCCGCGGCGGGCGCGTCAACGTCGAGGTTGCAACCGAGCACTACAGCGCCAAGAGTATCGCCGCGAAAGCCGCCGCAGGGTTTGCCGTGCATGGAAGCAGCGGGCGGGCCATGGCGCGGATAGCCCGATCCCTCGGCCAGGACGACGGCGGCGGACGCGATAAAGGTTCTATCGAACTCTAAAGGGAGGTTCCCGCAATGCAGCCGTGGAAGATTAGTGTTGGCTTCACGGTCATCATAATTGCCGTCGCCGCCCTGATTGCCGGAGAGCAATTCGCTTATCTCGAACCTCATTTTAAAACCATCTTTACCGATTATTGGATGCCCCTAGCGTGGTATGGCGGACTTGCCATACTCACGCTGATGGCTATCATCTACGCCTCCGCCCGCGCTTTGGGTTTGGCTGACCTCGGCCTCAAGGTCGATCTTATGGAGCGTTCCATCCGGCGCGACGGCGGAGGCGGGACGACCGAACTTGCCCAGAAGTTGGGACAAGAAGAACGGGGAGAGTTCCCCGGATGAAACAACCACAAGGAGAGACACCATGACAAACAAACAGACCACTATATCTAGCGGTCGATCAGCTGGACGTACTACTACATATTGCGGGCGACGTGGCGGGCGCGTCGTTCTTTTGATTAGCATCTTCGCGCTTTCGGCGGCAGAGCTTATGGCACAGACGGCACCAGTCACACCACCAGCAGGAACAAGCCCTTGGCTACAGGCCATAGACGTGTTGCAACAGGCGTTCACCGGACCCATTGCGCGAGGACTCAGCTTGATTGCCGTCGTCGTGGGCGGGCTGATGTTCGCCTTCGGGGAAGGCGGCAGTAAGAAGGCGCTGGCCGGTATCATCTTCGGCCTTGGAATGGCTATGGGCGCGGCCAACTTTCTAGCGTGGCTCTTTTGATGGAGCGCGCCAAAACATGGCGCGGATACCCGGCGCTTTCCAAACCGCTCACCATCATGGGCGTCGAACGCCGCTGGTTCCTGTTGAGCGCCACGTTGGGGCTTGCCTTGTGGAACGCGATCAACTCCATTGTGGTCGGAGCATTGATCTTCGGCGTTCTCTACGGCGTCGGGTTTTGGGCCTGGAAGCAAGACCCCAACATGCTTGAAATCTTGCGGGCGTCCGCGCAGTTTCGCGCCCGCTACGATCCCGGCAAATGGGCGGAGGCTCCCTGGACCCTTCTCATTCGGAGATAGCGGGTGAACGTAGACAACGAACTCAAGGACTTTGCCGCAGCGGGAGCGCTGGCCGAGGAACTGCCTTGGTGGGGCTGGCTTGACGATGACCGATCCTGTCTGACGCGGGCCGGGGAGCTTATGGCGATTGCGAGCTTAACGCCTAGCGTCCTGGACGGTCAGACACCCCAACAACTAGACCGGATTGTGGACCGCTGGCAGCGCATGTTGAGCGGCGTCGATTCGCGGACGCGCCTTTACTTCTAGGTGGGTATCCGGTTGACTCAGGTAGCCCCAAGATGTAGTATGCCGGCAGATGGAAGATTACCCTCAGAACCTGACAGAGTTCGAGGCCCGTTTTAGCAGTGAGGAGGCCTGCCGGGAGTATCTGTTCCGGCTGCGCTGGCCGGACGGTTTCCGCTGTCCGGGTTGCGGTTGTGGAAAGTCGTGGCCTTTGCGAAAAGTGCTGCTGCAGTGCGCTGCGTGTGGGCGCCAAACCTCGGTGACCGCCGGGACCATCTTTCAGGACACGCGCAGCCCTTTGCCGTTGTGGTTTCGTGCGATGTGGTGGGTCACCACCCAAAAGACCGGAGCCAGCGCTTTGGGACTGCAAAGAGTGTTGGGGCTCAACAGGTACGAAACGGCTTGGACCTGGCTGCACAAAATGCGGCGCGCGATGGTGCGGCCGGGACGGGATTTGCTGGCCGGGACGGTGGAAGTCGATGAAAGCTACTGGGGCGGGCTCGAAGAGGGCCTGCGGGGCCGAAACCTGAAAAACAAAGCATTGATCGCAGTAGCCGCTCAAGAGGATGGGCGGGGTATCGGCCGGATTCGCATGAAGAGAATCGAGGATGCCTCGGGCGAGAGCCTGTTGCCTTTCGTGGAGGAGTGCATCGAGCCGGGCAGCGTGGTGCATACCGACGGCTGGCCCGGTTACTCCGGGTTGAAAAAGGAAGGCTACGTCCATCAGGTCACAGTTCTCAGCAGGCAGGAGCAGTCCGCGTCGGAATTGATGCCCCGCGTCCACCGCGTGATGTCACTGCTCAAGCGCTGGCTGCTGGGCACCCATCAGGGCGCCGTGAGCCACAAACATCTGGACTACTACCTGGACGAGTTCACCTTCCGTTTCAACCGCCGCAAATCCAAAAGCCGCGGCAAACTCTTCTATCGGCTCGTCCAGCAGGCGGTAGCCGTGGATCCCGCGACTTACAAGATGATTGTTCACCCGGTTACAGAACCCAAGAAAATCCCCAAACCACAAGATATTGGGGCTACCTGAGTCAACCGGATACCCATCTACTTCTATTTGTTGCGGCGTCCCATCCAATTCGAGAACCAAGCCGAGGACGAAGGATCAAGTGTTGCCGCGCTTGGACGGCGCAAGCGGCGGGCGTTCCTCAAAGAAAGAGTACAGGGCGTTAGCGCCTATGTCGCATGGGCGCATGATCCCGGCCTATCCGCCGTCGCCACTCAACAGACAGGCGGGCCGTGGTGGATTGCCTATGCCAAGAACTGGATGGCGCGGCGGCGCAATCAACATGAATCGGTTTACCTTGAATCCTCTATCGCGGCGGCGGCGGGGAGCTTTCGGCAACTGGTCGAAGCAAGCCGAGCGCTGGTCGATGACCTGACGCCGCTACGGGTGCTTGACGCGCCGCAAGCGTCGCTTGTCCTGAACGAGCTTACCAACCGGCCCGGTTCCTTTTGGGACGGCGCGACCGGCAGCGGAATGAATTGGAGGCTGGCAGTCTCCGAACTCGAAGCGGAGCGGCGCAATCTTCGCCTAGACGGAGAGCCTGTCATTCTCTACTCGCTTCTCTCGCCACCCGGAGCGGCTAACGCGAATCTTCTACAGGAGCTTTACCGCCTCGATGCCACCATGACGGTCACTCTCGAATGGCGTCCGCAGGGCCTCGATACAGCCCGCAGAAAAATCCGGGGAGCACAGAAACACTATTTTTCAAAGCGTTACTCAATGTCCGCAGCCGTACAGGAAACCGAAGGCACCGCTACGGCGATGGTGGACTCAGCGGCGGCGATGGAATCCGACCGGCTAGGCGATGCTCTGGTCGAGTTGGAGACGGACGGAATCGCCTACGGCGATCTTGCCCTGACCGTGGCGCTCCACGGCCCGCTATCCGTTACCGAGAACCTGGACGGAGATATCCGGCGCATCTTTACCAGCCACGACGCCAAGGTGATCCGGGAGGGTTACGGGCAACTTCCGGCGTGGTTTTCGCGCATGCCCGCGCAACCGCGACGGCGGCAATGCCGATCCGTGTTTTTATCGGCGGGCGCGGTTGCTTGTATGGCTCCGATCTTCGGTCCTCCGGTGGGAACACCGCGTAGCGGCCACTTGAAGAAAGCCGCTCTAGCGATCCTTGAAACCCAATGGAGAACCCCCTACTACTACGATCTGTTCAAAGGAGACGTGGGACATACGCTGGTGCTTGGCGCGACCGGCGCGGGCAAATCCTTCGCGCTTAACTTCCTTCTCGTTCAAGCGCTCCAATACGATCCGCGTATTCTCATTCTCGATCTAGGCGGCTCCTACCGCTGGTTGACCCAATTTCTAGGCGGAGGCTACATGGAGCTATCGCCGGAAAGTGAGGCGGGCGGAGGCTTTCGCTTGCGGCCCTTCTCACTTCCGGCAGGAGAGCGAACCTTCGCATTCCTTGCCGGCTGGATTGCGCGGCTGTTGCGAATCGGCGGCTGGACACTCGGCGGGGAAGACCCTAGCGAGATTCGCGCCCGCGTCGAAGACCTCTACGCTTTCGCGCCCCAACGCCGGACCCTTGGGGTGCTGGTGCATTCGCTCCCCTCAAAGATGTGGCCCGCTATGGGGCGCTGGCATGGCAGCGGCGCGTGGGGTCGATATTTCGATAATGCGGCGGACGGTGACGACCTCAACTTCGAGGACTGGCAGGTGATCGACATGGCGGGCGGGGCGGAGCACGAGGACTTGTGCGAAGCGGCGCTGTTCTACCTTCTGGAACGGTTGCGGCTGTCTTTGGAGAACCCCGACGAGACGGCCAGAGTAAAGCTCATGGTGGTCGATGAAGCGTGGCGCTACTTGCAAGACCCGGCTGTGCTTTCCTATCTCGCGGAAGCCGCCAAGACGTGGCGCAAGAAAAACGCGGCGCTGATTATCGCCACACAAAGCGCCGTGGACGTGACCGGAACCGCAGGGGCGGAAGCCTTGCTTGAATCCATGCCGACCAAGCTGTTTCTCGCCAACCCGGAGTTGCCGGACAAAGCCGCCGAAACCTTCCGTCTCAACCCTTCCGAAGTCAATACCATTCGAGGCTTGATCCCCAAGCGCGAGCTTTATCTACGCCGCACCGACACGGCGGGTATCTTGCGGCTCGAAGTTGATCCGGCGAGCTATTGGCTCTATACCTCGTCGCCCGTCGATGCTCACAAGCGCGCCCAGGCAGTCGAACAATACGGACTCGTCGAAGCCATTGAACACTTATCCAGGAGGTAGCTCATGTTGAAAATCCTTACACTCGTCACGTCGGCGCTACTCGCCTTCTCAGTGCCGCTCACCGCTCAGGACAGCGGGCCGGTGTTGCGTGTTGACGGAGGCCAGGATCAGATCGTACACATTCGCGCCAAGACCCGGCACACCACCGTTATCGTGCTTCCCCAAACGGAAAACGTGCTGGATTTTGTAGTTGGAGATTCCGAATACTGGCACCTGACCGGAGCCGCGAATCTCGCGTTCCTCAAGCCCATTGCCGAGGGCGTCACTACCAACGTGGCGCTGGTCTGCGAGTCCGGGCGCATCTACTCATTCCTTGTCACCGAGCAAAGCAAGGGCCAGCCGCATCTTGTCGTTCGCATCAACCAAGAGGCCGACGCCGATCCGCGAGTCTCGCCCACGAAACATCAACCGGCCTTTGTGGCTCGCGCCCAGGTTGCCGCCTATCAGCAGATGGCGGAGACCGCCATCAAGACAGCCAGGGCCGCGCAGACGGACGCGGATAACCGCATCGCGGACACGGCGGCGGAGGCCGAGGACGACAGCGAAGCGTTCCGGGCCGAGTATCCCACGCGGCTCAAGTTTCCCTACC
The DNA here is from genome assembly GCA_965224215.1 of Bryobacterales bacterium. Taxonomy (GTDB): domain Bacteria; phylum Acidobacteriota; class Terriglobia; order Bryobacterales; family UBA6623; genus CBDCYS01. The sequence goes on from CBDCYS010000012.1 coordinate 21,022, forward strand.
GCTTGGAGGACAAGGCGCACAACTGGCCGTTCCTCGTCGAAGGAATGTGGCACGACGGACAGTTTACTTACCTTCGCTCCAACGCCCAGGAGTCGCCCGCGCTGTACGAAGAAAAGGAAGGCAAGCCGTCGCTCGTGGCCTACGATCTTGGCGAGGACGGGCTGTACGTCGCCCGTCACGTTTTGGGCCACGGCTGGTTACAGATCGGCAAACAGAGGGTACGGTGGCGCTTCGCCGCGCCGGAGATCGGGCCATGATCGAATGGAAGCGGCTCTATGCCAAGCCAGCAGGATCACTCCCCGGTGGCGTCGTCACTCAATGGGGTGTTGGAGCCATCACGGTTTTTATTCTTCTGTTCCTGACCTACTGGATTTTTCTCGAAGGCGGGGAGCCAGCGGAGGTTGCCGGATTAACCGAGGTAGCCACAACCGCGCCCCGCAGCTTTACTCAGCAGATGACAGCGCAAGTGGACGCCGAAACCATGCGGGCCGAAACCAACAAGGCGGCGGCGCAAGCTTTGCGCGACGAGCGGGCGGAGCAACAACGGCAAGCCCAACAAGCCGGACTTACTGCCGCCAACCAAGCGGCGATCCTTGCCGGGCCGAGTCCCGACAGCGGGCAACCCTACACGCAGGAAGAATGGGAACTCCGGGAACGCTTGCGACTAGAAGCCGTCGAGCGGCGCAGCCGTTCGCTTCGCAGTTCGCCGGTCGCACAGAGCTACCGCAAACTAGACGGCGGCGCAAGCGGCGGGAAGCAGATCGTTGATAATCCCGCACCCGCAAAAGACGAAGGCGCGGAAGCCTTGCAACACGCGCTTGACACAATGCACACGGTCACAAGCGGCCTTGAAGATGAAATCGCGGCGGAGGCAAAGGCGGATCAAGCGTTTATCGCCGCACTCACAGGTAGGCCCATCACGCCGCAAGCGGCCCCCGTTGCCACCGCCCCGACTGCGGCCAGCGCCACGCCGCAAGATTACTCTATTCCGGCGCGACTCGAAGTGCCGCAAGACCCTCCCGGTTGGGAGCGGATTTATGAAGGCTCGTTTTTGGAAGCAGTCATGGCAACACAACTTACCGGCGAGTTCCCCGGCCCGGTGCTGGCCGTGGTTGCCATTCCCTTCTACTCGGCGGATCGCCAACGCATCCTTGTCCCGCGAGGCACGCGAGTTATCGGTACGGCTCAGGCCGTGACAAACGAGGATCAATCGCGGCTCGGAGTTGGTTTTCACCGCTTGATCTACCCGGACGGAAGCTGGGTTTCGCTCCAATTTCGCGGCCTCAATCAACTTGGCGAAGGAGCCTTGAAAGATCAAGTGGACCGCCACTACTTTTCGATGTTTGCCGCTGTTGGAGCAGTCGGCGTCCTCAGCGGCCTCACGGCGGCGGGGGGAAATCCCTACGAAGGCGGCACGGCGTCCATGCGCTCCGGGGCAGGGCAGGGACTCGGCCAAGCCGCTACACGCATTCTGGACCGTTTCTTGAATCGTATGCCCACCATCACTATTCGCGCTGGACACCGGCTCCGCGTCTGGTTTACATCAGACGTGCTGGTTCTCCGGCCCACAACAGGAGAAAAAAAATGAATCGAACCTTCCAACGAATCCTCACCGCAGGAGTTGTCATCCCACTGTTTTTAGTCGTGAGCATCACGCCCGCTCATGCCCTTCTCGGCTCGATCCTAGCTGGTATCCAGCGGGCCATGATGATCTCCAATCAGGTGACTCAAATATACAAGGACACGGTAGCCAAAATCACTTTTGACGGCCAGTTGACCCAGATGATAGGCCAAGCGCAGCACCTGAAAGAACAGGCGCTAGGCACCGTGGGCGCGCTGACCGATCCGTTCACCAAACTGGCTTCTCTGCCTACTAAGTTTATCGGCCTCGGCCTATCTTGGAAAAACGAGTTTAGCGGCATCCCTCGCGGTATTGCGTCGAGTGTCGAGAACATGGGCGAGAGCGGCAAGAGCTTTCGGGAATCGTGGGCGCAACGGCTCACCGCCGCCGATACGGTATCGGAGTCGGACATTCTTAATCTGTTCCAGAGCAGTCGCCCGGAGATCGCGGCGGAGGCTTCGCGTGGTTTTCTCGCGGCGCGTGAGGACAGCGACAAGCGCCTCGTGCTCAGTCACACCATGAGCGACACGGCCTCGAATCTGATGATCGCGGCGAAGGACGCCGTAGAGTCGTATGAGGGTTTGCAGAATAACACCAACGTCTCTAACACCGCGCTTGCCCAATCGCAAATCGCCGGAACGGTGACACAAGGCAACCTCACCGCCGCCATGGTGCAGTTGATGGCGTTCGAGGCGGCAAACGAGGCGGCGAAGGATTACGAACGCGAGATCGCCCGCCGCGAAGCGCTGGCTAAACGGGTTGCGGCCCAACAACAATCCGAGCTTCTCTACAACGCGCACATCGCGGGGATCGAGGCCAACCGGCAATCGTTCCGCGACGGAATGAACTTTCCCATACCCGGTCACTAAACCGCCGTCCGGTAGCCAATGCAACTCCAACTCGATCCGGGCATCCCGACCAATCTTACGCCCGAACAAATGAGGAACTTCAAAACGTTCCTCGATACCGCCCTAGAATCACTCACGGCGGCGGCGGGCGCGGAGATATTCACCTTGGGCAATCAGATGTTGGGCTTTCTCGCGCTCATCGTGGTCGTGTTGCAAGGGGCTAAGATCGGCTTCGGCGGAGGCTTGCAGCCGTGGGAACTTATGCGCGTCATCATTGGGATTTGGATTCCATGGGTGATGTTGCAGTTCTACACGGTCCCCATTCCGGGTATGCTTTTCACCTTCCCACACATGATCGTGGCGGGCGGAAATTGGCTTAACGACTTGTTGGTTGACGACTCTGTTTTGGCGGTCCAAGTCGAACTCACAAAACTTTTCAACGACCTTTCCAAAGCTCAGGACGCGGCGGTTGAGTCGGGCGATATCCTTGATGTCTTAACCGCCGGGTTTCAAGCCACGATGACGGAGATTACCGCTTTTGTAGTGGTGATCTTCATGGCCCTTATGCTGCTGGTCCTCTCCGCCGTCACCTACGCTCAAGTGATCTGGGCGCAGATCGCCATTGCCATCCTCATCATTGTCGGTCCGATCTTCATTCCGTTCCTCGTGTTCGAGCCAATGGCATTCCTGTTCTGGGGCTGGTTCCGGGCGATGATTACCTATTCGCTCTACGCCGTGATTGCCGGAGCCGTGCTGCGCGTCTTCAGCGCCGTCGGGATCGCTTTCATTACGAGCATGGGCCAAGCCAATTTGAATTTCACCAGCCTCCTGGACGTGGGCTTGTGGATGCTCGCGATTGTGCCTTTCTTCATTGCCGGAATGCTGGCAAGCCTCAAAATCGGCGAGCTTGCCTCGATGCTCGTCACCGGAGGCGGAGCAGGCGGGAGCAGTCTCATGGGAATGGTTAGCACGGCGGGAATGGCAGTAGCCAGCGGCGGCACGGCGGCGGCGGCGAAGGCGGGCGCGGGAGGCGTCAAATGAAGAAGCCGCAAATCAAAGACGCCGGAGCCGAGTACACCGAGATATGGGGCGAAACCATCCACACCAACCGTCATCTACGGGTGATATCTATCGGGCTGGCTATCGCAGTGCTTTTGCTCATCGTCGTCGTCTTCCGCATTGTTTCGGTTGAGCCGCCGCGTCCCATCGTCGTGAGAGTTGATGAAGTCGGGCGGGCCGAGGCCGTCACCTACAAAGCGATGGAGGCCCAGGCCGCCCCGCTGGACCCCACCACCAAATATTTCCTCAACCGCTTTATCTATGACTACTACTCGCGGCGGCGGGCCACGGTCGCACAGAACTGGTCGCGCAGCTTGCGCTTCCTTAGTACGCCACTCGCCAATGCCTCGTTTCGCACCGAGAGCCAAAATGTCGCCCTTCTCGCGGCGGGCGTGGCGCGGGGAGAATTGCAAGTCGCCCGCGTCATTTTGAGGATTCAACCCAACCCTCAGCAGCCGCACAGCGCCACGGCCGATTTTGACATCGTGCGAATGGAGATGGAGAACGAAGTGGGCCGGGAGCGCTGGACACTCTCGCTTCAATTCCAGTTCCTGCAACAAATCCCCACGGAGTTGATCGTGTTCAACCCCATGGGAATCGTCATCACCTACCTACAAGGCGACCGGGCCACCGTCACCGGAGATCAATAGATGATCGAGCATTTACGCGGAAGAGATCGCAAGCTGGAACCGCTCGGATGGACCGGCCCGGATGCGGAATGGATTGCGCTGGTCTGCCTTCACAGCGGCGTGTTCACGCGCGGGCAGTTCTGTGATTATTTCAGTACGGGTCGTCAAAAGGCGCAACGATTCGTCGAGGCATTGATAGAGCGCCGAGCGGCGGTCGAGAACGAAAGCTTCATGTTCTCCGGGGGAACTAGACCGTGCCGCATATCGAGCAACGCCATCTACCGGGCGCTAGGCGTCGAGAACATCCGCCACCGGCGAAAGGCCAAAAAGCCTGTTCTCATACGGCGGCTTTTATCGCTGGATTTTGTGCTCGAACATCCCGCTATGAATTGGCTCCCCGCCGAGCCGGAGAAGGTCGAGTTTTTTGAAAAGCTCGGCTTGCCGCTGCGCTTGCTTCCGCGCCGGATTTACTACGGTGTGGCGGCCAACCAAAAGCGCTACTTTGCCCTTAAACTGCCCCTTGCCGTGGACCCTGAAACCATCACCTTTGTCTACGTCGATCCGGGCAACCAGACGGATAGTGAACTCCACTCGTGGGGAGCCGTGCATGGGCCGCTTTGGGATGCGCTCCGCACGAAGGGGCGGCAGGTTCGGGTAATCGGAATTGGGGTTGAAAATGCCACCGTGGACCGGACGGCGCGAGTACTTCAAGCATGGGCGGCGGCGAAGCCAGGAACACCCGATGAAGGGCTGACAGCGAAGCAGGAGATCAAGGCGATTCAAGACGCCATGATCCAAAACAACACCGAGTTTTTCATCCCCTACGGCGGTCAAGGGCCAGCCATGAAGCGGGCGGCGGCGCTCATCAATATGCCCCCTGAACCCGGAGCTAACGGAGCTACCGGAGGAGTCTCGATTGACGACTATTCGACATGGCGGGCCGTGCGGTTTGCGGATCGAGATGAGAGCGGCTGAGAGACGGGAAATAGGCCATTTTTTTGTGGTACAGCGCCCCATGCAGATTGTGACACGCTCAGAGGGGGGGTGTCGCATGCTTAAATCGAGAAATGCGGCGAAGCCGCTTTCCTCTATGTGCCTCATTCCGCCGTGGTTAGCCGCTTTGAAGCGGCCCGGATCGATTCGGACGCGGGCGGATGAGAAAGACGAGAGCGACCCCCCCAAAACAGGGGGGGGACCTGCGGCCTTTCGTAGAGTCACGCTGTACCGTGTCTCTACTCCGGCCCCAGGGGGTCGCTCTCGTCTTCATTTATCCCTGCGGGAAGGCTCAGAAACAGCCCCGCAGGAGCGGCGCTGAAAGCACGGAGACGGACCTATGAAATGGCGCGAAATCGGCCCTCATCTTCAGGAGCTTTGGCACCGGCCCGCTGGCCCGATGAACTGGAAAAACCCGATCCGGGTTTTCGCCGTCCTGGGCTGGCTGGTCGTGCAAGGTTTCGTGCTGTTGGGCTGGGCCGGATGGCGCGTCTTTCAAGGTTTCATGCTGTTGGGCTGGACGGTGTTTCGCGTCGTTCAATTCGTTGTAGGGCTTCCGCCCCTGCTACTCTTTTTTTTCGGCGGTCTGTGGTATGCCGTCTGGAGCTTTGTACGGCGTCCCTTCCCGTCGTTTGATGAGCACCCGATCCTTGCTTTGGTGCAATATCACACCCCCGATGTTTTCACGACCATGCTGGTCTGGTACTACCTTTCGCCCTTCGTTGTCGTCATGCTGTGCGGGGTTATTTCCGTCACCGTTTGGAAGGTCTGGCTAGAAGGGCGGCGGCGCGATTTCGCGCCCTTCGCCAAGCTCCCGCCGTGGCCGCTTTCAGCGGACCAACAGGCTCCGGCCATCGTCATCGGGGAGGTCCATCACCCCATCGAGGCGCGGGAGATTTTCAGTCCCTCATGGCTCACCATCCCGGAGCGCGGACTGTATACCGGCGTGGCGATCTTCGGAGCCGTGGGATCGGGCAAAACCTCAGCTTGTATGAACCCGTTTGCCCGCCAACTTCTCGGCTGGCAAGCGCATAATCCGCACATGCGGGCGGCGGCGCTGGTGCTAGAAGTCAAGGGAGATTTCTGTCACGACATCCGCCAAATTCTGGTCGAGGCGGGCCGTGGAGAAGACTACATCGAGCTTGGCATGGACTCCCGTTCTCAATGGAATCCGCTATCGGCTTGGTGGCTCGATTCGTACTCACTGGCCTATACCATTTCCAGCTTGCTTAATCAGTTGTTCGGCAAGGGCAAGGAACCCTTTTGGCAGCAAGCCTATACCAATCTGGTCCGCTGGATCATCGAGCTTCACCGGGTTTTCCCGGAGCGATGGGTGACGTTGCAACAGGTCTACCGCTGTGCCATCGACCCGGAGCTATTCGCGGCCAAGATCGAGGCGGCGCAGAAGCTGAGCGACGACCTCAACACAGGGACCATTTTCGTCAAGACGGACGCACTCACACCCCAACTCGGACAGCTTGCCCAATGGGACTGGACACCTACGCCGGGAGGCCAACAGCAACAAGCCGTCCACACCCGCCCGCTCAAAGCGAAGCTCGAAGAACTCAAAATCACCCATGAAATCGTCTGGCAATCTGGACCCGGCAAAGATACCAGAGAGCGCGTCGAGGCCATCAACCGCTGGTTTGTCCACGACTGGCAAAACCTAGACAACAAGATCAAGTCCTCGATTGTGGAGGGGGTTTCGGTGTTCCTTTCCATGTTCGATATGCCGGACGTGGCGAGGGTGTTTTGTCCCCCCGCGCCGCACACCACCGACGATCCTCAAGCCATTATCTTGCAAGCCCAAATCAAGCGCCTCCAAGCGGAGAAGGACGCGGCGGCGGCGAAGGCGGCGGAGCCGGAACCAGAGCCGGAGGCCGAACCGCAGCCGGAAGCGGAGGCGGCGGCAGAGGCGGCGGAGCCGGAACCAGAGCCGCAGCCGGACGACAAGACCCCCCAGGCGGCGGAGATCAGATACACATGGGGAGGCGAGCCAAAGGCGCGGAAGAACCCAAAGACCCCGAAAAAGCCGGAGACGGCGGCAGAGGCGGCGGAACCGGAGCCGGACGACAAGCCGCCCCAGGAAGCGGAACCGGAACAAGTCAAGGCGAAGGAAGCGGCGTGGATCGTGACGGAGGCGCAGCCGGAGGACAAGACACCACACACACCCGACCCCTCAACCGAGAGCAACCAACCCCCTATGCAGGAGGAAGCCCCGATCACCCGCCACCTACCGCCGATCTATCAGTTGATCGAGCAGGGCAAGGTGCTGGCCTTGAACATGCCCGCTGGTATCAACCCCGCGCTGGCCCGCGCCGTGGGCGTGATGCTCAAGAACGCTTGGCTACAGGCGCTTCTCATGCGTCCGGCCCAGATGAAAGCGAATCCGGGCAGCTACTTCCCGCCCGCCGTCTTTATCTGTGATGAATATCAAGCCTTCGCTTCCGTGGGCGAGGAAGACCCATCAGGCGATGAAAAATCCTTTGCGCTGACCCGGCAATGCCGCTGCATCCCGATTGTCGCCACACAATCTATTTCCTCGTTGCGGGCCGTGTTGGGAAGCTCGGAAGCGTGGCGTTCGCTGTTGCAGACACTCCGTACTCGCATCTTCTTATCGCTGAGTGATGACGCATCCGCCAAGATTGCGTCTGAGTTGTGCGGCCAGGTGGCGAAGATCAAGGAATCCTACACTATCAGCGAGACCTCCAAACGCTCGGAAGTCTCCCCACTCTCAGGCCGCGCCGGAGGCGGAGGCGGCAGCATGGGCGCGACCAAATCATTCCGGGAGCAGCGCGAAGCCGTGTTTCACCCGCGAGACTTCGCCTTACTCTCGAACTGTCAAGCAATCTGTTTGCCCTATGACGGGGCGCAGTCGCTTGAGCCGCGCCGCGTCTACCTGAAACCGCACTATCTACCAGCCGAACACTCCTATTGGAGAGCGAAGGATGCGGGCCAAATATGAGCGGCGCAAGTGGACTGGAACACCTAAAACCGTTTCTACCGGGCTTGGAGAGCGCCCTTGAAGATCCCGAAGTGAGCGAGATCATGATTAACGGTCCCGCTAATGTATGGGTCGAGCGGGCCGGACGGCTGGCCCCACACGCCGCGCCGGACCTAGACGAAGCGGCGCTGGAACGGGCCGCTATCCATATCGCCCGTCCTTTGGGGCTGGACCCGGCGACCTCTCCCATTCTCGATGCTCGGCTCGATGACGGATCACGAGTTGCTATTTGCGTTCCGCCCGCCAGTCCTCACGTCGCTATCACCGTGCGGCGCTTTGGCAAGCGGTCCTTCTCGGCGGCTGACCTCGTGAAGCAAGGCGCACTCCCTGAAAACGTGCGGGCCGAAGCAGAGCGGGTGTTGCGATCCCGGCGCAACATCCTAGTTTCAGGCGGCACCGGATCAGGCAAGACCACGTTGCTCAATGCCCTCATCGAACTTCTCGCCGATGACGAGCGGATAGTTGCCATCGAGGACACCTTGGAGCTTCGCATCGAGCGCTCGAATTGCGTCCGCTTCGAGGCTCGCGGTTTGCAGGAAGGAGCGGTCACAATCCGCGATTTAGTCCGCCACGCGCTACGTCACCGCCCGGATCACATCGTCGTGGGCGAGGTTCGCGGCGGAGAGGCGGCGGACCTGCTACAAGCACTCAACACCGGCCACGGCGGATCACTGACGACCGTACACGCCAACAACGCCACCAGCGCCCTATCCCGCATCGCCAGTTGCGCCATGCAGGGCGGCGGGGAGCTACCGTGGGAAGTGACCTGTAGAGGCGTGGTGGACGGCATCGCCATGGTGATTCACATGACGCGCCACGAGGGGCGGCGATTCGCCGAAGAAGCGGTTTTCGTCAAAGGCTACGAAGCGAGGACCAACCAATGGGACATTCAAAAACTCAAGGTCGAAAGCGCTTAACCCTGCCCCTGCCACTCAGGGCCAAGATGACCGGACTCGCCATCTTCATATGTGGCTTCATGGGCCTTATCACTAGCGCCCAACTTGACCCAATTTCCGCCCACGTCGAGCGAGTGATTGATGGAGATACCATTCAGGTTCGGTTTGAACACAAGCGCTACACTGTCCATGTCCACCCGGCGCTTTGAAATAAAAACGCGTCTTGTCGGCGAAATCGACTTCTTCCACGCCAAACGCTTCGAGCTGCTTCCGAGTCTCATCAGGGTCGGCCACTTTGATCTCAAGCCAGGTCGCCTTTTCGTAGTCGGACGCCGCAAGCACATCTTTCTCATCGCAAAAGAAAAGGCCGACAACCGCGCCGCCGTCGAACTCGTAAAGATCCAAGTCGGAATAGGGTTGCGCCCCAAAGCCTTACAACCGAGAACCCCCGCGTAAAACTCACGCGCCCGATCGCGCAGCCCGTGAGGAAGATGCATTTTCAGGTGGTTCCCAAATTCAGCCATGACTATGATTCTCCCCCAAACGGCATCAAGGGTGTTCGAGGGGAAGTCCTGACGGTCGATGAAGACACCGTACACTCACAAGCCCGCGACATCGCGCGAAATTGCCGACAGCCTTGACGAGCCGCTCCCGTAGCGTACAGACCCGATCCAGCTAATAGAACTGGCCATTCAACTTTGCTCAGAGGTGTTGGCCTGAGCGTGAGAATAGTGCCGGCGAAGCAGATGATAGAGTGCTTCCGGGTCCACTGAAATCCTGAACGCGGACAGCGTCAATTCTTTGCCATCCCTGAAGCGGAATTCAATCTGTTCGGCTGTCAGGGGAGGAGCGATAACTCCGGGCTGACGCTGGACAATTTCCGAGGTGCGTGCCGTCGCGAGCTTCATATCCACGAGATTCGCAACCTCGTAGACTTTCCGCCAAAGCAGATAGCCGGCTCGAATCTGATGGAACTCGAACTCGCAACGGAACGTCGCCACGTACAAGCCGATGGGGACGGGGCATCCTCCCAGGATCGCCATGAAGATCACAATCGCGAGATCGATTGTGTCTTTGGGAGGACCATAGTCCACAATCCACCACATGAAAGCGAGCCAAGCCGCACCGACGGTGCATAGCATACCCGGAACCAGCAACGTGGCCCTGCAACGCAGAGGCAGACTGAGGGTTTCCCAGGCGTAGGGGGGAGCATGCTTGCGAACAAGTTCGTAGAACGAGGCATAGTCGCCGAGCTGTTTGTCCACCACGATCTTCGCTTCCTCGGAGCGGATCAGCAGCCTGCTTAAGGTGGACCGAATCTCCGTGATCCGGACCCACGGGATGACCACCTCACGCCGTCCTCTGGCCCACGCGATGTAGGTTTCACTGACACTTACTTCCGCCCCCATCAGGGAAGCGCCCCACCAGCAGAACAAGGCAGCAGAGGCACACGCGCCGAATGCGATCGCGGCTTCACGAATCTCCTCGCGCAATAGGAACGCCAAGACGACGCCCCCCCCCCCGAGGCTGATCATCGCTGCCAAGTTCATGAACGCCCGCAAGCTCCCGTAGCCGAAGACCCGTCGATGACGTTCAGGCCGAGCGACACTTTTGGGAGCGGCGAACATCGCGACCGAGCCAGCGGCCAAGAATGCCGCCCCAATCATTGGCTCGGACAGCGAGAAATTCCCCGACAAGGATGGCTCAATACCCACGAATTTGGCCCAGAGGGCTACCAGCGCCGCTTGCGTAAGCGCGCCCGCCAATATTTGAAGACCCGTGCTGCAGTGCCGGCGACTAAGCCAAACGCTGACGTAAGCCTGGATGGTGAAAGCGGGAGCCAAAATAATAGAGCCGAACAGCACACCGGCCGCCCAGTGAACAGGAAAAAAACCCCAATGGTTGTCAACGGTTCGGGAATAGGCGTGAGCGAACTGCAAGGCACTGTGCAGGAAAGCCGCCAAAGGGATGCCCAGCATTAGATGACGAAGCCAGATTTTTCTCGTCATACCTCAAGGCCGTTCAAGGAAGTTGCGGTCAAAGAAATACAGGAAGCCGTCTTCGCCACCCACGATCAAATCGAGCTTGCCGTCGCCGGTCCAGTCGGCGGCATCGGCGGCTGGGCTATGGCCTTGGATCTTACGGTTGACCATGTTCCCGCGAAATGTCAGCACCGGTTCTGCCTGCGTGCCCGTATTCTCATACCACGCAGCGTTGTCCGTATCAGCGATGAGGTCAAGGTCCCCGTCAGCATCCCAGTCGACCACGTCGAGTTTGCGGCGGCCGCTCTTGCCCGCAGGCCGGGAGTTCAGCCGCAGGATCTCGCCCGTTTCATCCCGGAAGATACGTTCGGGATGCCGCAATTTCAACTTTTCTGACTCGCGGTAGCGTTCGTACAACGCCAGATAGCCCTCGTGGTCGAGCATCACCAGGTCGGGTAGACCGTCGCGATTCCAATCGACGGCTTTCGGCGTTGTGCGCCATTGGGTGACCAACTGCTTGCCTTTCGGGCTCCACCAGTTCCACTCGGGTTTGGGTGTCGCCCCTTCCCATTCAACTTCGATACGCTCGGCGGCGGCTAGCTTGGGGTTCGCTTTGGTGCCAATGTTGCGGTACCACAGGATCTCTCCCACGATGCTGTTCAGCAAGATGTCGAGCTTGCCATCGACATCCCAATCCGCGACCGAGATGTTGGTGTAGCCCCACTTTTCTTCCGCCGGTCCTTGGATCGAAAGATTCGCACCGGCTATGATCTGAATCGTTTCGCCGCCAGCCTTGAGATAGCCTCGATCGGCGAATGCCGGGGCGAGCGCGGTCCCGACATTTTCGAAGTACTGCACGAAACCCGCCGAATTGCCGGCCAGAATGTCGAGCTTGCCATCGCCGTTCCAATCCACGGCGTCGGGCCGAATCAGTACACCACTTTTCACGAACGGATCGACTTGCTCGAAGTACTTTGGCGCGGCTAGCTGGGGAACGCTGCCCTTGGGTACGGTGTTTTCAAGGAACGCGACGGTTCCGTCCTCTTCAGCAATGATCAAGGAAGGCCGTCCATCGCCGTGCCAATCCACTACCCGAGGCTGGATCATGCACAGCGGCATCTTGATCTCTTCGCCACCCGCTTCAAGGAGCCGCCCGGCGGCGAGTTTCGGCTCGTTTCGAGTCCCGGCGTTTTCGAAAATCGTCACCGTGTCAATGAAGTCTCCGCCAATGAGATCAAACCGGCCGCGGCCAAACCAATCCACCGGATTGGGAGCGGGGCTACCGCGAAGGTCGATCGCTTTGCCGCCCGCTTCCAGAGGCACCGGTTCAGCGTAGGCCGGTTTCTGGTTGGTTCCGATGTTGCGGTAGAGGTAGACGTAGCCATGGAGCGGCCCATTGGTCCACTCGCCGTTGCTGTTGAAGGCGTCGTCCCAGCCATAGTCGCGCCAATCGCTGATCCCGTTCAAGAGATCGATCTTGCCGTCGTTATCCCAATCAACCGGATAGAGCAGATCGTCGCGTCCGACATGGTAGGCGCGCGAAAGCTTGACCTCCACCCATTGGGAGAGACGGTTGCGGCGCAGATCGTTGTAGTAGCCTCCCCGCACAACAAGGTCCGGAGCACCATCGCCGTTGAAGTCGGCAATGACTGCGTCGCGTTTGCCGGGTCCGAGCCAGAGAGCCTTGTCAAAAAGCGGTTCCTTGTTCGACCCGATGTTGCGAAACAGATAAGTGCCGTTATACAGCCGCACTGGGCAAGACATGATCAAATCGGTCGCGCCATCCTCATCGAAGTCTATGCCCGCCGCATGGGGTTGCAGTCCCACGGCTACCTTGCCGCGCCCGCCCGCTCGACCATAGCTGATGCGTTCACCGGCCCCGACCATGGCCGGCTCAATCAGACGTTTCGTCTCGCCAGCGTCGCCGCTGTCGAAGTAGATGTCGTAGCTGCCCGGTCCCTGCGTTCGCCAACTGATGAATGCCTGGGGAACCCTCCAGTCGACTTTGGCCGGCACCACGCCTGCCGTGCCGCGCTGGACTACTCGCAGCGAGTCAGGGTTGAAGGCAGGAGGCAGCTGTAGCTCAACCAATACGGGTGCGCCCTTCGCCGCGCTGAATCGCACCGCGACCCGGTAGCGATTGACCGTCGTCCAGTTCTGGGCGTCGGCGCTGTCGCGCGGCTCAATCGTATATTGAGCCCAACACCGCGGAACCGGGAGGAGCAGCAAAAGTAGCAGCACAAACAGCGCTGAAATACATAGGTTGACGCGACGATCCATAGAGCGTATGTTAACCGGATTCCCCAACAGCTGACGCAGATTCCACGGGATAATAGCGGCAGCCACCTATCGGGAAGCTAGGGACAGGAGAGCTCTGCGGCGACCGCGTCGAAGCGGTGGCGCAAAGGGAGTACCATCACCATGTCATCAGGTGTCATTTTAGAAACGCGGGACGACGGGGTGGCCGTGGTCACCCTCAACCGCCCGGAGGTGCGCAACGCCTTTGACAAACATCTCATCGCGGAGTTGACCGGCCTCTTCCAGCGACTTGACCAAGACGACCAGGTGCGGGCCGTCGTCCTGGCAGCAAACGGGAAAAGCTTCTCCGCCGGCGCTGACTTGAACTGGATGCGGCGCACTGCCAGCTATTCCAAGCGAGAGAACTTAGAAGACGCTTTGCGACTGGCCCGCATGATGCGCTCTCTTGACACACTCAGCAAGCCAACCGTCGCGAAGGTTCATGGAGCTGCCTTCGGTGGCGGCGTGGGGCTTGTGGCCTGCTGCGACATTGCGGTCGCAGCCGAATCAGCGGTCTTTAGTTTCTCCGAGGTGCGGCTGGGACTATTGCCGGCCGCCATCGGCCCGTATGCTCTGGCCGCGATCGGCGCCCGAAATGCGCGGCGCTACTTCTTGAGCGGCGAGCGCTTTTCCGCCGAAGAGGCGAAACGAATCGGGCTCGTCCACGAAGTCGTGGCCGCGGAAGAACTAGATGCCCGAGTCGGCGTCGTCCTGACTGAACTGCTCAAGGGCGGGCCGCAGGCGCAGCGGGCCTGCAAGGATTTTCTGGCCGACATTCGCCGTATGCCGCTCGACGACCGACTCACTCACTACACCGCCGAGAGCATCGCAACACGCCGAGCGTTTGAAGAGGGCCAGGAGGGAGTGAATGCTTTCCTGAGTAAACGCGCGCCGAATTGGTGATGCATAGCCGCGGAGAGATGAGCCGCTCCAGTTTTTGGACAGTACGGGATCAGGCGGGCCTCCGAAGTCCGCGGGGTGGTCGCCTCCCAGAGCGGGTCTCACGGGCCCAGATCCGGCTTTGACTACAAACACTGATCCGCTAATACACGTTGAGGTAGTTGTCGAGTTCCCACTGGCTGACGCTGCGGTGATATTCGCGCCACTCTTCCCGCTTGACGCCGATATAGTAGTCGGCATAGGTCTCGCCCAAAGCGCTTTTGACGACTTCGTCCTGCTCGAGGCAGTCGAGAGCTTCGTTCAGCGTCGTCGGAAGAAAGCGGATTCCTCGGTCATTGAGCTCGGTCTCGGTCAGTGCGTAAAGGTTCTCGTTGTTTGCCTTGCCGGGGTCGAGCTGCCGGTCGATGCCATCGAGGCCGGCGGCCAGGGCAACGGCACAAGCGAGGTATGGATTCGAGGCTCCGTCCGCGGTACGATTCTCCATGCGGCCCGGTCCAGGAACCCGAATCATCTGCGTACGGTTGGACGGTCCATAAGTAATATAGACCGGCGCCCAGGTCGCACCTGAATGAGGTTCGGAGCGGATGAGCCGTTTGTAGCTGTTGACGATGGGTGACGTTACTGCTGCCAGCGCGCCGGCATGTTCTAGAATGCCTCCCATGAACCAGCGGGCTCTCTGAGATAGGCCGAGGTCGTCGCTTTCGTCGAGGAAGAGATTCTCGCCGCTCGTCGCGTCGGCCAAACTCATGTGGTAGTGAGTGCCATTGCCCGTAAGATGAGCAAAAGGCTTTGGCATTAGAGTGGCCCACAAGCCGTTGTCCTCTGCAACGGTGCGAACCATCCACTTGAAGAACGTGTTGCGGTCGGCGGTGGTTAATGCGTCGCTGTAGTGCCAATTGATCTCGAACTGGCAGTTGGCGTCTTCGTGATCGTTGGCATAGGGCCCCCAACTCATCTCCTGCATGTAACCGATGATGGTGGTCATCAGATCGAGGTTGCGGTGCAGGGCACGCAAATCGTAGCAGGGCTTCTTGAGCGTGTCGTAGTGGTCCCAAGGCTCGAAGCGGCCGCTATCGTTCTCTTTCAACAGCATGAACTCGGGCTCCACGCCGACGTTGAAGGTATAGCCCTGCACACGGGCTTTTTCGAGCTGGCGGCGCAGGATGGTACGTGGGCAATAAGGCCAAGCCTCGCCGCTGACGTGGATGTTGCCTGCCAACCAGGCGACGTTCTTACGCCAGGGCAGGACCGTGAGTGAGCTCAGGTCCGGGATGTTCATCATGTCGGTGTCATGAGGCCCCTGGCCGATATGGCCCGCCGCGAATCCGGCGAATCCGGCGCCCTCTTGCGACATTTCGTCAAAGTTCGTTGCCGGCACCAGCTTGGCTTTGGGAGCGCCACTCATCTCAACGAAGGAGCACAAGAAGTATTCAATGCCCTCGTCTTCTATTCTTTTCTTGACCTGATCCACCGTCATGTTCGCCTCCCGTCAGAAAACTTTCATCGATGCGTTAATGCGATACGGCCGCCGCCGCTTTCTCGCCGACCAACTGCCCGCTCCGGAATCTGCTGGGCGTAAAGGGTGCAATAATCTTTGGCATTTTCTTCGTCGCAATCAACTCGGCCAGGTACCTACCGGCCGCCGGCGCCGCCTTGAAGCCGTAGGTTCCCCACCCGATGTCCACGTAGAAGTTGTCAACTTCCTCGCTGGCCCCAATGATCGGTGCGAAATCGGGCGTCATGTCGCAGATGCCGGCCCACTGGCGAAGCACCTTGATGTGATGAAGCTGGGGAAATAGCTCCAACGTTGACGCGGCCATGTGCTCGAGTGTCGGAAGCGTTCCCCTCATACTGTAGGACTGATAAGGATCGATCTCGGAGCCGATCACGAGTTCACCGCGTCCGGTTTGATTCACGTAGACATGCAGGCTTGCCGAAACGATCACAACGTTGAGAAACGGTTTGAGGGGCTCGGTAACGCAGGCCTGCAGGGGATGGGTCACGATCGGCATCGAGACGTTCGCCATCTTGCAGATCGTTGACGCCCAACCGGCGGTGGCGTTCACGATGACATCGGCCGACACCCCGCCTCGGCTGGTGATGACCTTGTCGGCCCGTCCGCCCCGTAGCCCAAAGCCGGTCACCTCGGTGAAGGGGTGAATTTCGATTCCCATTCTGTCGCAGGCCCTCGCCAATCCCCAGACGACGGCATCGTGGCGAATGATACCGCCGGGCGGATGGTAGAGCCCGGCCATGATTGGGTAGCGAGGGCGATCGCTGCAATCGATATGGGGCGCAAGCTTTTGAATCTCGTCGGGGAAGATGATTCGGCTGTTGACGCCGAGCAGTTGATTGGTTTCGGCGCGTACCCGAAGGCCCGCAACGGCCGTGTCGGTATGTCCCAGGGTCAGGTGGCCACACTGGCTGAACATCAGATTCCAGTTCAGCTCTTCCGAGAGATTTTCGTAAAGCTTCAGAGCCGCTTGGTAGAAGGCCACGCCCTCCGGCGTCCGGTAATTCGAGCGCAGGATGGCGGTATTACGGCCGCTGGCGCCTGCACCCAAATAGCCCTTGTCGAGCAAGGCCACCTTGCGAACCCCATAGAGTTTGCCCAGGTAGTAGGCGGTGGCAAGCCCGTGAACACCGGCCCCGACAATGACGACGTCGTAGCCGGATTTTAGTTCGTGGGACCGCCACATGCGGCCGTTGCGAAAGAGTTGCATTGTTTGGCAGATTCAGGTATTCGTCAGCAGCTCATGAGCGGCCGACCCAAACGGCTGGATTCCACATTCAGCACCGGCATGAACGACCGATTCCCATAGCCATTCGCCGTACTCCCGATTGACGAGAATGAGGTAGGCCCTCAGAGACTGAATATCCCGGCGTATCAGGATCGAATAAGTCTGGTGAATCCCAGTCTGGACGCAAGTCAGGTTCTGGAAAGCGTCACCGGAGACGTCGAGATCGACCAGCTTGCGAAGAACCTCCGGGCTGTGAGGCCCGGCGAGCAAGAGCGCGGCGTAGCCCGAAGTGACGTCGGTCAGGGAGACGGGATCGGAAGTCGCCGCGGCCGTGGCCACAAGACGGTTCAGCTCGCCCTGCACGAGGTCGCGATCCTCAGGCCGGCAAGTCACCAAATATCGGCTCGCCAGCATTCGCCAAGATTCTGCTTTTGCTCCCAATTCGCGTGAAGAATCCAAGCCGCCGCCCTGAAGATCGAACTTGGGGATCGAGCTTAGGTCCGCCAAGCCAACGGCGCGTCGCACAGCTTCGGCTTCCTGTTGCGGCGATGTGAAATGGACGATTTCTTTCCATCCTCCTTCCACGCGGACCTCGGCGCCCATTTTTCGGAATGTCTCCGAGAGAGGGGACCTTCGGACGGCCTCGTGCTGTGTTTCGTTGAGCAATCCTGATCCTTTTGCTAACTTCCTTGCCATGTCAACGCCAGTCGCTGACGCAGGCCCCCCGCCTAGGCGATCGTAACCGGCCCACTACATTCGCAGCCTGACGCCTTCGGGGTCGTAGAAAGCGGTTTGCTGGACGCGCGCCTTGGAGAGTTGCCCCTGCGCGCACACATCAATTTCCCGGCCGTCTTCAGCTAAGCTTGCCGCGACCCAGCCCAGCCCCACCGCCCGCCCGTTGGCCGGCGAGTAGCGCGCGCTCGTAACTCTGCCCGCCGGCTTGCCGGCCACGACAATCGCGGAGCCGTCGTCGGGGAGGCGGTCGTCGAGCATCACAAACCCGATCAGCCGCTCGTTCGCCGGAGCGGACTGCAGCCCTTCGAGCGACGCCTTGCCGATGAAGTCGGGCTTGTCAAGCTTCGCCACCCAGGGCATGTCGGACTCGTAGGGGTTACTCAAAGCATCTGTATCGACCCCGACTATGACGTGCTTCTTCTCGAGACGGAGCATGCGCTGCGCTTCCACGCCGAAGGGACGAATGCCCAGGGGCTCGCCAGCTTCCAGAACCGCCTTCCAAACATGTACCCCGTATTCGGCGGGCACGTGGATCTCCCAACCCATCTCGCCGACGAAACCGATTCTCAGAAGAACAGCGGGAGCGCCGGCTACTGCCGCCTGGCGGCAAGCCATGTAGCGAAACGCATCGGTCGATAGATCGAGATCGGTCAAGCTTGAAAGAACCTCGCGTGCCCGCGGACCGGCGACGTTGATGGACGACCGGCCACCGGTGATGTTAGTGATATGGGCGTCCCAGCCGCTGCCGATCAGCCACCATTCCAGCCACTGGATGACAAACTCCAAATTACCGGTGGTAGTTGTCAGGAAGTAGTGGTCCTCGGCGAGCCGGGAGATCGTCCCGTCGTCGAGGATGATTCCAGTCTCGTCGCAAATCACGGCGTAACGGACGCGGCCGACCTTGAGGTTCCCAAAGCGGTGGGTGTAGACTTTGTCGAGCAGCTTGCCGGCGTCTCTTCCTTTGACTTCGATCTTCCCCAGCGGGCCGACATCAACGACACCGGCCCGCTCGCGGACCCCATGATATTCCTGTTCAAGACACTCTTGCCGGCTCAGTGCTGGGTCGGCGTGATAGTAGAGCGGGCGTTTCCATTCGCCCATATTCATCCAAACGGCGCTGAGCGCCTCGTGCTCATGGTGCAGAGGTCCCCTCCTGACCGGAGCGCGGTTGTGCCCGGCGAGAGCCCCCAGAGAGACCGGTGGGTTGGGCGGACGGCTGGTCGTAACGCCGGTCTCGCCCATCGTGCGGTTCGTCTCGGCGGCGCAGACGCCGATCGCCGACATTTGACACATTCGGCCTTGGCAAGGCCCCATCGACACGGTCGTGTAGCGCTTGATGGTTTCGATGTGATTGAACCCTTCGGCCACAGCCTTTCGAAGATCACGCGATGTGACGTCCTCGCAAAGGCAAACAAAGCAGCGTTTGGAGTCTGGATACGTGGGCGGCGAAACCGCTGCGGGTGTAATCTCTTCTCCCGCCACATCCCCAACAGCAGTTGCGTTCGGCGGTAAATCGCGGGCGAGAAACGCGCCCTTGGCTTCGTCCCATTGGAGTTTGGCGCCGGCCTGGTGAAGCAACCCCGCGTCGGGTACAACGTGGCCGCACACGACGATGAGATCGCAAGCGATATGTGCTTCTTTGTCCTGCGGGTCTTGGGTTCGTAGGCCGTTCACGCTACCGGAGCCGGTGGCTGTGATAACTTGCCCGAGCGGCACCGTGGCCACGACTTCAATTCCGGCCTCTCGCAGTCTCGACGCAATTCGCTCCGCTCTTGAGCCGCTGCCGATCACAGCCGCGCGTCGCCCGGGAGCAATTCCGTAGAGTCCGATTAACCGCTCGACCGCGCTGCTGAGCATCACGCCGACCAGGTCGTTGTTTTCAAATAGCAACGGAGCTTCGTAAGCCCCGGTGGCCACGATAGTGCGTTTCGCCCGAACGTGCAGCAACTGCTCGGTGGCATCCGGCGCCACCCGCGGACGAAACACGCCGAGCAGGTTTCCTTCGTAGAGACCGAAACAGTTGGAGAGCGAGAGAACCTCGATGTTGTCTCGCGCCTGAATTCTCTCAATCAACTCCGGCAAGTTCACGTCCTCGCTCGGGGTATACCGCAGGTGTCCCCCCAACGCGGGCTGGTTGTCGATCAAGGTGACGGAAACATTGCTAGCGGCCGCCTCGAGCGCGGCGGCAAGCCCCGCCGGCCCCCCGCCGACAACCGCCACGCTGGTATGAACATTCACATGCTCGTAGTGGGGGAAGCGATCGGCGATCTGATCGATCGTGGGTGGCGGCTCCGCCAGCCCAGCCGCCTTGCGAATCCAGGGCTCGACCGCGGCCCATACCGGGCGACGGGTAAAGGTCTTGTAATACCATCCCACCGGCATCAGCCAATTGAACTTTTGCGCTACTGCAAGCAAATCGAAGCCGAGGGAAGGGAAGGCGTTCTGATGTTTGACCTTCATGCCGGGCCGCGCTTGCGCCGTACAGACCCGAACACTGGGGACTCCGTCGACGTTCATCAGGCAGTTCGGGCATTTGCCTGTCATGCAAAGGAGGCCGCGCGGACGATGGTTCTTAAAACTGCGTGTGAAAATCCGAATGCCGGAACGAAACATCGCCGCTGCGATGGTGTCGCCCGGCTGGGCTTGGATCGCGCTGGTCTTCGAGGAACTCGATCCGAACAGACCCGAGTTGAAGAAAAACGAGAAGGTTCCGTCAGACTTTTCCGTGCCCAAGGGGTTCCCTCTCCTTGTCTTGGGGCTCGCCGTCTTGGGGCTCACCGGGGAAGTAGGCGCGGACGACGTGGTTGGTCTTGGTGTCGCGGAGAGCCTGCAGCCAGCGGCAGCATCCGAGGCGGTGGTACCACCACTCGGTTTGCACACCCATTTCATTGCCGCGGATGTAACTGTAGCGAAACCAGTCGTCGGGGGGCGCTCCCGGCTGGGGGCGTTGCAGGACCTCTCCGCCGAACCGAAATTCGTAGACGCTTCTCTCGCCGCATTCAGGACAACGGATTAGAAATGACACGGTCAATCAACCCTTTTCCGACGCAGAATCAGCGCCCCCCCACGCGCCGCGTGCCCACTAGTGGCAGTTCGCAAACCGCCGAGGCTTCCGGGGTCAACGCCGCCATGTCCTCCGGTTCCAAATGGTGGACATCCGACTTTCCGCAGGCCCGCGCAAGCATCTGGATTTTGAGAGACATTGCCCTCAGGAAATTGGTAACTCGTTGCGCCGCCTCATCGATGGGCAGCCGTTTCATTAGTTCCGGGTCTTGTGTCGTCACGCCCACCGGACATCGGCCCGTATGGCAGTGGTGACAGAAATGGGGCTCGGTGCCGAGCGCGTGATAGTCCTCCACATGGATGGGCTTGTTACAGTTGAGCGCAATCAAGGCTGCGGTTCCGATATAGATGGCGTCCGCGCCCAGAGCCATGGCCTTGGCGGCGTCCACGCCGTCCCGGATGCCCCCCGCGATGATCAGTTGCATTTTCCCAAACAGGCCCATATCCTCCAGAGCGGCCCTGGCCTCGCAAACCGCGGCGAGTGTCGGGACTCCCGTGTGCTCCTGAAGGATCGCCGGCGAGGCGCCCGTGCCACCTTCCATGCCGTCCACTACAACGACGTCGGCTCCGGCCTTGGCCGCGAGTTTTACGTCATCGTAGACGCGGCTTGCGCCTAGCTTGACAAAGATCGGAACCTGCCAGTCGGTTGCTTCCCGCAGCTCCTCGATCTTGATGATCATGTCGTCAGGGCCGAGCATGTCAGGGTGGCGAGCCGGACTGCGCTGATCGACACCGGCAGGCAGGTCGCGCTGCTTGGCAATCGTGTCGGACACTTTCGATTCGAGCAGAAGTCCGCCAGTGCCCGGCTTCGCGCCTTGACCGATCGTGAGCTCAATCCCGTCGGCCATTCGCATGTGATGAACGTTGATGCCGTAGCGGGAAGGCAGGACCTCATAGATCAGCACGCGGCTGTTCTCGCGCTCGGCGGCCAGCATGCCTCCATCGCCGGTCGTATTCGACGAGCCGATGGCCGAGGCGCCCTTGGCGAGCGCCACCTTTGCGTTGTAGGAAAGCGCTCCCCAGCTCATCCCCGTGATCATGATGGGGATATCAAGTTCGATCGGCTGCTCGGCAAACCGAGTGCTCAGCACGGTTTTCGTGGAGCATTTTTCGCGGTATCCCTCGAGGGGAATGCGAGTCAACGAGCTAGGCAGAAAGGTCAGATCATCGAACGTCGCCCAGCGCCTTTCGCGCAGTGTTCCGTATCCGCGTATGCGGTAGATGCCGCTCTCGGCTTTGGTCTGAATGTCATCAATGACTCGTGAAGGAAAGACACCACTGCCTTCCAAGGCGGGACGATGGCTCGGAGAATCGGACATGGGAATCTAGAGTGCCTCCTCCCAAACCTTCCACTCCGCCTTGTCGAAGTTCCAGAGCTTGCGGCCCGAGACCACTTTGCTGAACTTCACAAGCTCGGGAACGCCGGAGCGGATCTGTTGCGGAAGATGCTGGTCGAGAGCACCGGCGAGGAACTGGATGTCTTCTTCGGTGGGCTCGGAGACGACGGTGTCGTTTCCGAGTTCGCGAATCTCACCCCCGACGAAGCAAACCGTTTCATACATCGAATCCGCGAAGCCTTCGCCCGCGTCGCCACAGATGATCATGGCGCCCTTGTGACCCATGAAGCCGCTCATGTAGCCGCAGTTGCCGCTGACCACGATGAGCCCGCCTTTCATCGAGACGCCCGTTCGCGCGCCCGAGTCTCCGTGAATCACCACGGTGCCTCCCCGCATGGCGGCGCCCGCGCTGTTGCCGGCGTTGCCCTCGGCGGTCACCTCGCCGTCGAGCATGGACTCGGCCAGGCCCCATCCGGCGCTGCCCTTGACGCGGATCATGGCCCCGTCGCTCAATCCGCCGCAATAGTAGCCAACGCTGCCCTCGAAGGTGACCGTGCCGGGCTTGAGCAACGCCACGCCGAGGTTGTGCCGGGCGCCTGGCGATGTGACCACAACATCTTCGCCGCCACCGAGCAGGTCTCGGATCTCCGCATTGATCTCGCGGACGCTCCTGCCCGTGCAACTCAATTCCGCCATACTCTCACTTCCCGGGCTCGCGCTTCCCGTACGTCGTATTGCCCTGTGCGCGCCTCGCGAATTGCGATTTCCTCGGTAGCAACCATCACGAAGTCGTCGCCCTCGGCAAAGAGCAGAGGCTTGTGAGCAAAGGAATCTTTCACGAACCCCATCGCATCGGAAGTCGCCACCAGGCAGCTAAACGACCCGTCAAAGTCATCGAGCGCGGCGCTCAGTACCGCTTCGAGCGACAACCCTTTCCCAAGGCCCTCGGCAACGTGAACCGCTATGATCTCCGAGTCGTTTTCCGTGTAGAAACGCACTCCGCTCTGCTCGTAGATACGCCGCATCCGGTGGTAGTTCGTGATGTGACCGTTGTGAACGATTGCCAAGTCCGGGTATCCGTGAGCCCAAAACGGCTGCGAGTGGCTGAGATCGACTTTGGATTCGGTCGAGAGGCGTGTGTGGCCGATGCCGTGAGACCCGCGAGCGTCGGAAACAGGAAACGTTTGAGCTAGCCGGTCGGGCGATCCGACCTGCTTGACGATCTCGAGACGGCGACCCATACTCACGACTTCCACGTCGTCGGCAACGGCCTCGATCGCCGTTGCTACCTCATCGGGGTCCGCTGAGCCCTCGACTGTCATACGAAGATAAGCGCCGGTTGTGGCAACGTTGTTAGGCGTGGCCAGCGAAGCCACGCTGCGAATGATTTCGTCGACCCGAGCGCCGGGGGGGCGTCCGTCTTCCCCCAGTTTGATTTGCACCACGAAATCGCCATCCGTCGGCGTGTGAAACAGGGCCACGCCCGCCGAGTCCGGCCCCCGGCAGTCGAGGGCTCGCAACATATCGAGCATGGTCGAGCCGATCGGGGCGGAGGAGTCCCGTGATTTGTCCCAATAGCCGGCGATTCCGCACATCTCAATTCTCCGTGCTCTGCGCTGGCGAAGGCACTGGGAGTCCCAACAGTATACAATAGCTGGCATTCCTCGGCCCGTGGCCAGGCGAAGTGTGGGGACGTGCGAGAGAATATCCTGAAAACTCGCTGAGGAAACCTGTGGTTCGCTAAAACTACGTAGCCGTTTAGATTGGGGTGCTTGCGTCGAACGTCACTTGACAGCCAGGCCAGCTATTCCCACACACCGGTTAGCAAAGCATAGTACTCCATGACAGCGTGTAAAAGCAGTCACATGACCGCGGTTGTGTCACGAATCACGTCACACCGCAGCCTGTGTCGGGCGACACCTTGGGCCTCCCCAGGTACGGGGTCAATAAGTCCTTCATCTCTTTCGTGGAGCCTTCAATTCTTGCTTGCGCCGTCCTCCAGTCTCTATTGAAGAGCTTGGATTCCCGGTACTTCCACCTTGGGTAGGACTCATTCCATTTGTCCATGTGCTCCTTGTTAACCTCTCGGTCTCGAATCCTTGCAACGAATGCTGCGAGGCGAGCATTCTTCTCGGCCACACTGCGCAGCCGGCGACCGCGAAGTAGCTCTTGACGCAGTTGCGCATAATCCCGCTGCAGCTCTCTCGGAGTCGTCGAGATGTTGACCTCGAGGGTGATCTTCGTGAAGCCCATGAGTGGCTAAAAGGGCTTGAGGCCGCACTTCAACCGACCCAAACGAGGCTCGGCATCCGTCAGTACGAACATGGTTGCATCGGCTGCTGCCCAATCGTATTTCCTCGTCAGAAGCGTGCAAAGCTCGAAGAGCTTGCGAAGAGTGCCTCGTTCCCCGACTACTATCCTGCGGATCTTCCCCGGTTGTTTGTGATCGAAGTACGAGAGTTCGTCCCGACCCTTCGAGCCGATATATTTGTCTCCCGACGGTTTCCAATCCTTCACATCTGTGTCAATGATCCACTGGTGTACATCGTTTGCGGGAACGAGCCGGCCTCCGAGGAGAGTTCTGCGAAAGGACTTTACGTCCCACATTTCCCTTGCATCTGCCGCGGTGATCGCCGAGATCGCTTCCTCCCAAGCGCTGCTGGCTCCCTGGCGGCGCTGTCGGCGCAGAAGTCCCGAGGCTAGCTTGTCGGTAATCGTGTCGCTGGAGGTATTGTCAAATGTTGTGGATGGGCGAGGTCAAGCGGCGTTCTCCTGAACCATCAAACCATCCTTGAATTTCTTTCCATTTAAGACATGCACAATCACTGTTCTGAACCGTTCAGGCGCCGCCAGTGGCGCTCGGCCTGGCGGGCCAGCATGAAGACCATCGTCAGCGATGCGTCCCGGCTGCCGCAGCCCTTCGTTCGCCGCTGCCGCAATCGAACCGTCGCGAACGTCGACTCGATCGGATTCGTCGTCCGCAAGTGCACCCAGTGTTCGGCCGGAAAGTCGTAGAAAGCCAGCAGCACTTTGCGGTCTTTCTCCAGGCACTCGACCGCCTTGGGGTACTTCTTTTCATATAAGTTCTTGAACCGGTCCAGCTCGTCCTGCGCTGTCTCCCGGCTCTCGGCAAGATAAACATCATGGAGCGCTTGCTTGGCCTTGCCCTGCATGCTCTTGGGCAGTTTGTCGCGCACATTCGCCGTCTTGTGGACCCAGCAGCGCTGCTCGCGAGTGGCTGGAAAGACCTTCCTCAAAGCCGCCCAGAAGCCCAGCGCGCCGTCGCCCACCGCCAACTTCGGCGGCAGATCGAGCCCCTGCCGTTTCAAGTCCTCGAGCAACTCCTGCCACGACAGCTCGCTTTCGCGAAAGCCGTCGTGCACCGCCAGCAGTTGCTTGCGGCCGTCTTCGAGCGCTCCCATCACGACCAGTAAACACTGCCGTTCATCGTCCAAACGGACGTTGGAGTAGATGCCGTCGGCCCAAATGTAAACAAACCGCTTGCCGCTGAGGTCGCGCTTGGACCAGGTCTCGTATTCGCGTCGCCAGACTTCTTTGAGCCGCACCACCGTCGTCGCCGACAGGCCCGGAGCGTCGGGCCCCAGCAAGGCCTCCAGCGCTTCGCTGAAATCGCCCGTCGAGATCCCTTTCAGGTACAACCAGGGGATCAACTCCTCCACACTTTTCGTGCGCCGCAGGTAGGGCGGCAGAATCTGGGAAGTGAATCGGAAGTACCGGCCGTGCTCATCGACTCGGCGATCGTCGACCCGCGGCGCCTGGATCTTGAGCTGACCCACGCCGCTGACAATGGTGCGCTCGCGGGCGTGGCCGTTGCGCACCACCAGCCGCCGGCTGTCCTCGCCGACTTCGTGCTGATGCGCTTCGATGTAAGCGGCCACTTCGGCTTCGACGGCCTTGGCGAGCATCTGGCGCGCTCCTGGGCACAATACCTCGTCTAACGGCGAGCGTTTCTTTCCATCAATGACTTGGGGCTCGACTTGACTGCTGCTTTCAGCAGCATCACACTGACTCATGGCGTATCCTCCTTGTTCCTTTCCAGGAAACGATTGAATTGATTCCTCAATCGTCAGGATACGCCGCCCCCCTCTGCTACTCATCCACAACTTCTGGTTAGATGGGTACCCGGTTGACTCAGGTAGCCCCAATATCTTGTGGTTTGGGGATTTTCTTGGGTTCTGTAACCGGGTGAACAATCATCTTGTAAGTCGCGGGATCCACGGCTACCGCCTGCTGGACGAGCCGATAGAAGAGTTTGCCGCGGCTTTTGGATTTGCGGCGGTTGAAACGGAAGGTGAACTCGTCCAGGTAGTAGTCCAGATGTTTGTGGCTCACGGCGCCCTGATGGGTGCCCAGCAGCCAGCGCTTGAGCAGTGACATCACGCGGTGGACGCGGGGCATCAATTCCGACGCGGACTGCTCCTGCCTGCTGACAACTGTGACCTGATGGACGTAGCCTTCCTTTTTCAACCCGGAGTAACCGGGCCAGCCGTCGGTATGCACCACGCTGCCCGGCTCGATGCACTCCTCCACGAAAGGCAACAGGCTCTCGCCCGAGGCATCCTCGATTCTCTTCATGCGAATCCGGCCGATACCCCGCCCATCCTCTTGAGCGGCTACTGCGATCAATGCTTTGTTTTTCAGGTTTCGGCCCCGCAGGCCCTCTTCGAGCCCGCCCCAGTAGCTTTCATCGACTTCCACCGTCCCGGCCAGCAAATCCCGTCCCGGCCGCACCATCGCGCGCCGCATTTTGTGCAGCCAGGTCCAAGCCGTTTCGTACCTGTTGAGCCCCAACACTCTTTGAAGTCCCAAAGCGTTGGCTCCGGTTTTTTGGGTGGTGACCCACCACATCGCACGAAACCACAACGGCAAAGGGCTGCGCGTGTCCTGAAAGATGGTCCCGGCGGTCACCGAGGTTTGGCGCCCACACGCAGCGCACTGCAGCAGCACTTTTCGCAAAGGCCACGACTTTCCACAACCGCAACCCGGACAGCGGAAACCGTCCGGCCAGCGCAGCCGGAACAGATACTCCCGGCAGGCCTCCTCACTGCTAAAACGGGACTCGAATTCTGTCAGGTTCTGAGGGTAATCTTCCATCTGCCGGCATACTACATCTTGGGGCTACCTGAGTCAACCGGATACCCATCTTGCGGAAAAGGCGGTCGGAGGCTTTGTTGCTGGCGTTCTTTTCCGCTGCCAGCGTGGAGCCATTCACCAAGTAGATGTCGATCCAGCCGTCGTTATCGAAATCGAGAAATCCCACGCCCCCGGCCATCGATTCGAGAATGTAGGGCTTCTTGGGCGAGCCGGAGACGAGTTTGAAATCGATGCCGTGTTGCTTGGCGACATCTTGGAACTGAGCACTCAGGCTCGCCGCGCAAAGGAGCAACAGCAGGAGCGCGCGGAGCGTTGCCGTGGGCACGCCACCGTCCTCAATACCCATACGCCGGCGAATCATCAACCCCGGAGCCCGCTGCACCCCATCACTACTCACTGCGTCGCATCCACGAACCCGGCCCCAACGGTGGAACGCGCCTCCGCTGCTTCCTTCTTCACCAAAAACAAATCGAGATTGCGCTTCGCCTCCGCCGGGTTCTTGAGGCGCGCGTGTGCCTGACCCCAAATGTAATACGGCTCGTAGAACTCCGGCTCTCGCTCGACGGCTTCGGCCAGCAACGGTATGACGTCAGCATAGCGGCCCTGCCCCATCAGCAGCTTGGCCAGCCCGTAGCGGGCGATGACGTTATCCGAGTCAATCTCAACGGCCCGTGCGAAAGCCTTCTCCGCCTCGGCCGTGTTTTCTTCGCCGACTTCCTCAGCAGCAACCAAGGCCCGGCCGAAGTCCGCATGAGAGGCGGAATTGCCGGGCGGCAGTTCTACGGCCGTTCTCAGTGCGCTAATCGCTAGCGCGGGCTTGCGTTGCCCCAAATAAGTCCGTCCCAATAAATGATGGGATTCGCCCCGCCCAGGCTCCATCTCGACAACCCTTTCGAGGAGTTGGAGAGGGGCAGCCGATTGAGGGTCCAGGTTCAAGCAACTCAGCGCAAGCCGGTGCAACAGCCGCGAAGAGCTGCCCTCGTAGCGCTGCGCGATTCGCAACACCTCGACTGCCGTGCCATGCGGCGACTGCAAACTCATCGACAAACAACTTCGTCAACGCCTCGGAGCTATGCTGCTGCGCCACGACAAGGGTTTCCCCGGGCGCAAGAATTGGACGCAAGCGCACTTTCGCTGGCTCGAGACGCAACGCTTTGAGCAGCCGGCCTCGCAGATCGCCTACGAAGAATACGCCGAGGCGATACGCCAGGCGCAAAGCCGAACGGCTCGCCTCGAGCAGCAGTTGCATGATCAGCTGGAAGGCTGGAGCCTGGGAGGGCCAGCGCAGGCGTTGACGGCGCTGCGGGGCGTGGACTGGCTGGCGGGGATGACGTTGCTGGCCGAGCTGGGCGATCTCACACGCTTCGACTCCCCGCGCGAGCTGATGGGTTTCGTCGGTGTGACTTCGTCGGAGAACACGAGCGGAGCGCGACGCCGTCAAGGCGCGATCACCAAAGCAGGCAACGAGGAAGCTCGCCGTCTGCTGGTCGAATGCTCCTGGGCGTATCGCTTCCCGGCACGCCGCTTGCGGCTGATTCAACGCCGTGCCGAGAAGGCGTCGCCCCCAGTCCAAGCGATCGCCTGGAAGGCGCAGGTGCGGCTTTGCGGTCGCTTTCGCAAGCTGCGCAACAACGGCAAACACGCGAATGTCGTCGTGACCGCGATCGCGCGGGAACTGCTGGGATTCATCTGGGCAATCGTGATCGAACAGACCCGAACACAACAGGAGAAACAGGGATTGAATGCTTGCTGAACGCTCGAGACGGCCGCCAGGGAGACGGCCGACAAGGAGACCGCCAGGGAGACCGCCATCGCCCTCGATTGACGTCGTAGGCGACCGGCCGAAACCTGTCAAGGGTACGCTTCGCCGCGGTAACCCGCGCCCTTGACAGAACCCGTCCGGCCGCCAAGAGGCACCTTATACGAGGGCGATGGCTAGCTGCCGAGGACGATGAGCTGCCAGCAAGCGGTAGCGATAACGATTTTGATTGCCGGCTTCGGGCGGCAGCCTCACAAGGTAGGACAAGGAGGACGGCTGACTGGAAACTGAGCCTGCCAGGAGAACCCTCGACTGCGCTAAGAAGCGCTTGATGGAGCGACCTTCGTCAAGGAAGCGCTCGGTTGAACGACCTTCGTCCGTAGAGTGAGGCAGCTCCACGACGCAGACTACTCTGGCGAGAACCCGCGAATATCAGATGGATCCATCGTCGTAAACGCTCTCTTCCACAGGCTGTTCTTCTTGTCCTCGTTCGTTGGCCAACGCGGAGTTGAGGCTCCGCGCGACAGCAGTCGTGCGCGCAAACTTGACAGGTCACACCATATCAGCGCAGGGCTCGTTAGAGACCTGCGGCCTTCCTACGCGTATTCAGAACGCTTTCCCAGGCAACTAGAGTCCTTACGGACGGATCCGCTGCCGACTTGACACCCCCATTACAATGAGAGAAACGACAGCTATAAATCCCTCCCGGACCAACAGGGCCTCGTATCGCGGCCGGGACGGCGGGACGAGGCTCTCACTAAAGTAACGAGGCTGCTCAGCCTTTGAGAACGCGAGCGCCAGCGGGTGGCCGGAATCGAAAGGCGACGTCAATGGGAAAAAGGGAACCCCTCGATTCGGCCGGAAAGCAAGCGAGTCCGGAGGGCGTTTGACATGGATCACAGTGGCTCCGTCGAGACGAAATGCTGATAATAAAGGGTTTATCAGTTGAAGTGAAACACGAGAACAGAGAAATCACTCCAAAACATGGCATATCATGACATTTTGTAAAGAAGATTTATATTGAAAACTGATAACTCCTTTGGTTTCAACAAATCGAAATAACCTCCCCGAGATAGCAACGAGCAGGACGCTCGGTTGCAGAAGACGCAGCAGACAACGTGACCCAGCATCCAGCCAAGTGATGCGGCACGTGCGGACGGGCGTAAGCTGCAGGTCCATCTTCGGAGTGCCATGTCACCCCGATTCGTCGGTCTGGGGACGAGAGGGTCGCCGCTGCCGACGCGTTTGCAGGCATCCCTACGATGCCAGGCCCTACATCTCCGCCCTACGAGGTTGACAACTTCGGGCGCTCGCTGCAACAATCCAAAAATCTGCCTGCGCCCAGCTGTACGACCGTGAATGAATGTATTATCATGGTGTGGATTCTCGGAAAATCAACGTTTTCTTTGGTTCTCCCAGATTCAGGGGCAAGTGCATCGGGGTATTCAAAACCCAAGGTTTAGATCTCAAAGGAGAGTAGTGTATATGAAATCCAAAGTTCTGCTGTCACCCTAGCGGCGATCGTTTCGACCCTACCACTAGCGGCTCAAACTTCCGTCGGCACGATCGTCGGTAACGTAACCGATGAGTCGGCCGCACTGGTGCCGGGCGTCACTATCACCATTACGAATGCGGGTACGAACACGGCCCGCACCGCCACAACGAACGATACGGGGGCTATACCGTTCCTTCGCTGCCTCCGGCCATTTACTCCATTGAGGCCGAGTTGACCGGCTTCAGCAAGGCAGTGGTTACGGCTGTCCAGCTCGAGGTCAATCAGACACTCCGTGTTGACATGACCTTGGAGGTTGGTGAAGTCACCGAGACCGTCGAGGTGTCAGCGGCGGCGCCGCAGCTTCAGACCGATACGGCGACTGTCGCAACGACCGTCGGCAATGAGAAAGTGGTCGAGTTGACGCTCAACGGCCGCAGCTTCACTCAGCTCACACTGTTGACTCCAGGAGCCGTGGGTGGCGCCGGCGCGCTGACCGCGTTCCAGACGCAGGGCACGTCCGTTTCCATCAGCGGCCTGCGCAGCGAAGCCAATAACTACACTTTGGACGGCGTCAACAATAACGAAAGCTTCTTCAAGACCTTCGGCCTGCAACCTTCGATCGACGCGATCCAGGAATTCAAGATTCAGACCAATATCACTTCGTCCGAGTTCGGGACCGCGGCAGGCGCGAATATCAACATCGTGACCAAGTCGGGCACGAACCAGCTTCACGGGTCCGCGTTTGAGTTTTTGCGCAACGACAATTTTGACGCTTCTGAGTTCTTTGCCAATCGTTCGGGAACCCCGAAGCCCGAGTTTCGGCAGAACCAGTTCGGAGCCACGGTCGGCGGCCCGATCGTCAAGAATCGGACCTTCTTCTTCTTCATGTATGAAGGCCAGCGCAGAAGCCGTGAATCGACATTGCTGAACTTGGTGCCGACGACTTCCATGTTCGGCGGCGACCTGTCGCTGGACCCCCAAGGCAACCCGGCGGAGCCGTTCTTCGATCCTTTCTCGACCCGCGAACTGCCTGATGGCACGCTGGTGCGCGACGCGATGCCCAACAACCAAGTCCCGGGCAGCAGAATGAACAAGTCGACAACCGACCTACAGAAGATTCTATGGTCGGCGCCCAACCTGCCGGGTCAGGCGTTGAACCTGATCAACACCAATGCGTCAAGAATCGACAACAATCAGTGGATGGCCAAAGTCGATCACCGCTTTGGCGACAACAACATTCTCACGGGGCGTTTCAACTTTAGTGATTCGGTGAGTCCCAGACCGACAGCCCACTTCATCGTTGAGAATCTGCTGACCAACGCCTTCACCAATATCATGATCAGCGACACGCACACGCTGAATCCAACCACGGTCCTGGATTTCAAGGCGTCCTATCACCGCAACAACCTGCAGATTGCTGACAGTGCGCCTGGAGGCAAGGAAGCCATCGCTTCGTTTATCACCGGCAACGGCATTCAGGGCATCCCGATCTTGAAGAGTGAAGCGGTGCCGCTGTTTCCGCGGTGGGGAATCGCCGGTTATGCCAGCCCGAGCCAAACGGGTTTTCCGTTTCCTGACGACTCCTACAGCATCTATTCGACCATGACCAAGATTAAGGGCAACCACAGTATCAAGGTCGGCTTCGAGTTCAAGCACAACCGCAACCTGGACGACGGGTTTTTCACCGGAGACATGACCTTTGACAAGGTTCCTACCGAAGACCCGCAGAACGCCGCCACTACCGGCAACGCGGTAGCGTCTTATCTGTTGGGGCTGCCCACCATTGCTCGGCGGAATATTGGGGCGGGTACGACGGCCCTCATGCGGAAGGAGGACTATGGCTTCTTCGTCCAAGATGACTGGAAGGTGACGCCCAACTTCACGATCAACATGGGTTTGCGCTACGACATCCTCGAGTGGATGAAACACCGTGATGATCGGCTGGCGTCCATCGATATCGGCACGGGTGAGTTTCTCTGGGATGGGGTGAACCCCATCACGGGAGAGGGCCCGAACGTGCGGCGTGGAATCGTGGAGCCGGACAACAACAACTTCGCGCCCCGCTTCGGCCTGGCCTATCGTTTGGGTGACAGCAACACGATCCGGGCCGGCTATGGGATTTTCTACAACTCTAACTACCTATGGGAGGCCCAAGGCGTTCGCGGGAATTGGCCGTTTGCCATTAGGAAAATTTCGGGAACCTCAACGATCGCTTCCCGATTAACATGGCGGAGACCACCTTCTCACCGGAGCTGGACGTCCAGCCTGGCAGCACCGTGCCGCCCAACGCCCAGCATATCGTCCCCCGCCACAACCGAACCAGCTACACGCAGCAGTGGAACCTCCATGTGCAGCGGCAATTGGCGGAAGACTTGCTGGTGGAAGTGGGCTATGTGGGTAACAGGGGCCTCAAGCTTTCGACATTCTCCAACGTCAACACGGCACTGCCGGGACCCGGCGAAGTTCAGCCCCGCCGTCCGTTCCCACAGTATGGGCCGCTCAGCGAAATGGGGAACCAGGCCAGTTCGATCTACCACGGCTTGCAGTTCAAGATCGACAAGAGGTTCTCCAAGGGACTTTCGTTCCGGCTCAATTATGCCTGGGGTAAGACGATCGATGTCCTTGGGGCCGGGTTCTCTGCTAGCCAGACTGCCCAGAACCCGCTGAATATTCTGGGAGACCGGGCACTTTCTGATCTGCACAGGGCGCACAATATGACGGTCGACTACATTTGGCAGCTTCCCTTCGGAAAAGGAAAAGCCCACGGTTCGAACATGGGTGGTGTCGCCGATGCGATCCTCGGTGGCTGGCAGCTCACGGGAATCGTCAGTGCCAGCAGTGGTCCTGTTTTTAACACCTCGATCCCTCGCGACATTGCTAACATCGGAGGTCGCGTCGCAGGAGAGAGGCCCCACTCCATCGCGGATCCATTTTCCGGCGCATCAGGGGCGCCAGAGCAGTACATCAACAAGGCAGCGTTTGTCGAGCCGGCTCCTTTCACCTTCGGAGCCCTCGGGCGGAACGCATTCACTGCCCCTGGTATGTTTCAGACTGATTTTGGGCTCTTCAAGAACTTCTCGGTCACCGAACGAATCGGCGTCCAGTTCCGTTCGGAGTTCTTCAACATATTCAATAACGTGAACTTCGGGAAGCCGAACGCAAACTTTGATTCCGGCGCTTTCGGATCGATTGGCGGCCTATCCCCGGGCCAGTTCGCCCGCCAAATCCAGTTC
Organism: Bryobacterales bacterium; assembly: GCA_965224215.1. Classification (GTDB taxonomy): domain Bacteria; phylum Acidobacteriota; class Terriglobia; order Bryobacterales; family UBA6623; genus CBDCYS01. The sequence continues at coordinate 54,730 of CBDCYS010000012.1, forward strand.
GGGTTGAAGATCCTGTTCTAAGCGGCTTTCACTGCGCGGTTTGAAATCATAAGGCCCTCGCCACCTGAATCGGTGGCGGGGGCTTTTTTTCGAGCGTTTTCTTTCGATCGATCGAGCCGCCGCCGTCGAATTTCGCTTGCCCGCCCTCGATCTCTTCGTCGAAATCTTCCGAAAGCATTCCGCGCCCGACCGACTCACCCTCACATTCGTGCTTTCGATACCCCCCTCTGTCACAATGGACAATCCAGCCTTTGAGCACCCATGCCGCCGAATCCCGTCGAAGGTCTTTCTCAGAAGCGCTCCAGCCGCTGGTATCGATACCTGAACCCGCCGCTCCCCCTCTATCCCAATCCCAAGGAACTCGAAGGGCAGCCGCCTCTTGGCCGCTGGAACCTTTACATCGGCGGGGCGGGCTCAAAAGTCGACGGGTATGTGAATGTCGATCTGTTCCCCCTGCCCGGCGTTGATGTTGCCTGTGACGCGGAAAGCTTACCTTTCCGTCACGACACGTTCCAAAGAGTGGAATGCGACGCTGTCTTGGAGCACACGCCCGACCCCAAGGCGTTGGTAGGTGAAATCCGCCGCTGCTTGAAGCCGGGCGGTTTCGTTCACGTTGTGACGCCGTTCTGTCACCCCTTCCACGAGTACCCGCGAGACTATTACCGCTTTAGTCCCGACGGTCTGCAAAAGCTCGTGGAGCCGCTTGAGGTCGTCTCCATGGGCTGGCGAACCGGACCCACCGCCACCTGGCTTGTGGTCACGCTGGAGTATCTCAAGCTGTGGTCCTCCAACCGGGCGGTCAAGCGACTCATACACGTCATTGCTGGTTGGGTGCTTTTCCCGCTGCGTTACCTCGACTGGTATCTACTACGGAAACCGGACGCGCGCCAAATCGGCAACCACTGCTACGTCTGGGCCAGGAAGTTGAACTAGTGTAGTGCGCCAATCAGACCATAACCTATCGTGAGTCGCATTCTTACCGGCTTGCCGAGCAAAGATGGACAGTCCGATCCGCATACGCAGCGTGATGCTGTTGATTTGAGCCGCGTTCACGCGGCTTGGTGTTACTAGGCCAGCCGTTTACGGCTGGTGCACCCAACCGCTGAGGGTCCTTCAGCCCGTTTCACGGGCTTCCGCTCTCCGCGACCGATAGTTCTGTATGGTGCGCTATTTCTGGCGCAAATACACTAGGGCGTGTTAACACTAACGTGGGGTCTCGAAACGAAGAGCCTCGACGATGAGGGCGAAGTGGAGGAAGGCGAGGAACATCACGTCGAGCTTGTCGAAGCGGGAGAAGATTCGGCGGAATCCCTTGAGCCGGCGGAAGAGTCTCTCGACCTCGTTGCGGCGGCGATAGAGTACTCGATCGAACTCCCACGGCTCCAAGCGGGTACGCTTGGGCGGCACGACGGGAATCCATCCGAAATCCAGAGCCAGTTGGCGTGTCTGATCGTCCTCATAGGCGCCGTCCATGAGCAGCGGCAGCGGCTCGGGCAGTGGCCCCAGACCGCCCAGCAGCTCGCGGCCATGCTGGGCGTCGTGAGCTTGGCCGGGCGAGAGAGCGAACGTTATCGCCGTTCGAGCATCTGCGGCAACCATATGAATCTTGGTGGTCCATCCCCCGCGGGATTTGCCGATCGCCTGCGGACCGGTTTTTTAACGCACCGGTGCCGTCGGGATGAACCTTCCCGATGGTCGAGTCCATCGACACGGCTTCGATTTTGATGCGGACCAGTTGCTCGCGCTGCAGTTTCTCGAAGACGGCGTCGAGCACGCCGTTCTTCGACCAGCGGTTCATGCGGGTGTAAATGGTGTGCCAGTTGCCGAAGCGCTGGGGCAAGCCGCGCCATTTGCAGCCCTGCTCGGCGACATATAAAATCGCGTTTAAAACCGTCAGGTTCGACAGGCTCACGTTGCCCCGCTGGCGCGGCAAAACCGGCTCGATGCGGAGGTATTGCTGCTCGGTGATTTCCATACATCACCAGTATAGCAGCTTTTCCAGATTAGTGTGAACAGACCCTAGCTGGGTTCTTTTTTCGTGGCGGCCCGCACCCGAATCCGCGGCTCAGCGCCGCGGCGGCGGCCCCCTATCTCTCCAACATCCCAGCGAGCCAACATCGAGTCACGGATTTGTGAGAGTCTTAATCCTTTGTTATCCACAAATATGCCCGCTCGGGACTTGACATTTGCGGATGTGCCGCTATGCTGAGAGCGGTGAGATGATCGATCGGCAAGCGATCACTCACAGCGCCGTTCACAGACGCGAGTTCACGAAAGGCCAGTTCATGAAAGGACAAAAAGGTGAGTTGGGGCGGAAGGGCAAAAAACGCTAAATCATGACAAAACCTGCCAAAACCTGAAATCCAGGTTGCCGGTTTACTGAAATCAAAAGACTTACGAGTTCCTTCGAAGCCTCCAACAAGGCGCATAGGGTCAACAGTTAACGTATATTGTAGTCGCGAAAGACAAGAAACCCGCCGAGAAAGAGGGCCTTTCCGCCAGGCAGCAACTCGCGGACGAGGCAAAGGCCTGTCTGGCGGCCGATCCGGCACTCGATCGACCCGCGGAAATCACCTAAAGAAAAGATAAATGAAATTCCGATAGATGGGTATCCGGTTGACTCAGGTAGCCCCAAGATGTAGTATGCCGGCAGATGGAAGATTACCCTCAGAACCTGACAGAATTCGAGGCCCGTTTTAGCAGTGAGGAGGCCTGCCGGGAGTATCTGTTCCGGCTGCGCTGGCCGGACGGTTTCCGCTGTCCGGGTTGCGGTTGTGGAAAGTCGTGGCCTTTGCGAAAAGTGCTGCTGCAGTGCGCTGCGTGTGGGCGCCAAACCTCGGTGACCGCCGGGACCATCTTTCAGGACACGCGCAGCCCTTTGCCGTTGTGGTTTCGTGCGATGTGGTGGGTCACCACCCAAAAGACCGGAGCCAGCGCTTTGGGACTTCAAAGAGTGTTGGGGCTCAACAGGTACGAAACGGCTTGGACCTGGCTGCACAAAATGCGGCGCGCGATGGTGCGGCCGGGACGGGATTTGCTGGCCGGGACGGTGGAAGTCGATGAAAGCTACTGGGGCGGGCTCGAAGAGGGCCTGCGGGGCCGAAACCTGCAAAACAAAGCATTGATCGCAGTGGCCGCTCAAGAGGATGGGCGGGGTATCGGCCGGATTCGCATGAAGAGAATCGAGGATGCCTCGGGCGAGAGCCTGTTGCCTTTCGTGGAGGAGTGCATCGAGCCGGGCAGCGTGGTGCATACCGACGGCTGGCCCGGTTACTCCGGGTTGAAAAAGGAAGGCTACGTCCATCAGGTCACAGTTGTCAGCAGGCAGGAGCAGTCCGCGTCGGAATTGATGCCCCGCGTCCACCGCGTGATGTCACTGCTCAAGCGCTGGCTGCTGGGCACCCATCAGGGCGCCGTGAGTCACAAACATCTGGACTACTACCTGGACGAGTTCACCTTCCGTTTCAACCGCCGCAAATCCAAAAGCCGCGGCAAACTCTTATCGGCTCGTCCAGCAGGCGGTAGCCGTGGATCCCGCGACTTACAAGATGATTGTTCACCCGGTTACAGAACCCAAGAAAATCTCCAAACCACAAGATATTGGGGCTACCTGAGTCAACCGGATACCCATCTTGCGAAAAATGAGGTCTACCTAACTATGGGCTCACCCCGCCTCACCCCATGCGAGGCCGGAAAGTACAATGGACCTAGATGCTGAAAGTAGGGCTAACAGGTGGGCTGGCCAGCGGCAAGACGTTCCTGGCAACGGAGCTCGAGAAGCTCGGATGCCACACGATTTCAGCGGACCGGCTCGGTCACGAGGTGCTCAAGCGAGACGGAGAAGCCTATGACGAAGTCGTAAGCGAATTCGGCTCCGGCATCGTTGGGCCCGGCGGCGAAATCGATCGCAAAGCGCTCGGCGGCATCGTCTTCGCCGATCCCGAGCGGCTGGGGGTACTCAACGCCTTGGTCCATCCCCATGTTTTTCGCCGCCAGGAAAAGTTGTTTGAACAGATCCGTGAAAAGGACCCCGGGGCCGTCGTCGTCTCCGAGGCGGCCATCATGATCGAAAGCGGCAGCTACAAACACTATGATTGCCTGATCGTGACCGTCTGCCCGGTTGAGCTGCAGATCGAACGGTACTGCAAAAGAGACGGCACCAGCGAGGCGGACGCCCGCACACGGCTGGCCCGCCAGATGCCGCTCGAAGAGAAACGAAAATACGCCGACTACGTCATTGATACTTCAGGCTCAAAGGACGAGACGGCTCGACAAGTCGGCGAGCTGTTCCGCCAGTTGAAGCAAGAGGTTGCATGAGAAATAGAATCAGTTTTCGGCCCGTTTGGCTCGCAGCATTGATGACCGCGGCCTTTGTTGTTTGGACGGCTTCGCCCGATTGGTCGCCTTTGCGCTGGCTCCGCACCGCGGACAGAGCCCAGTTCTGGACAGAGGTCGAATCGGCCGGTCTGACCCAGGAAGAGCTCTCCACGATCGATATCTACGGCCGCGCTAACCAAGCCACCGTCAATATCACGAGTACCGTGCTGCAGCGCGGCTGGTTTTTCGAGGTCTATCCCAACGAGGCCTCCGGGTCGGGTTTTCTGATCGACGACGAGGGACGCATTCTAACCAACCATCACGTCATCAAGGGAAACGCTCCCCAGATAGAAGTGACTCTCGTCGACAAGTCGAGGCACGAAGCAGAGATCCTGGCCGTGGATGAAGCCAATGACCTGGCTCTGATCCGCATCCGGGCTGAGCGTGATCTGCCGTCGCTGAACCTGGGTCAATCCACAAACTTGAAAGTCGGCCAGAAGGTGCTCGCGATCGGTAACCCCTTCGGTTTTGAGGGAACCTTGACCACGGGCGTGATCAGCTCCCTGGGCCGCTCGCTCAAGAACCGAACGAGTGTCTTGGAGGATATGATTCAGACCGACGCCGCGATCAATCCGGGAAATAGCGGAGGTCCGCTTCTTGACAGCAGCGGCAACGTTATTGGAGTTAATACGGCGATAATCGGTTCCGGCAATATCGGGATCGGCTTCGCCATGCCGATCAACCGTGCCATTCCGTTGCTAGAGTACGAGCGAACCGGGGGCGACGATGCGCAGCCCAAACATCCTGGTATCCGAACGCTCTTCTTATCCGGCCGCATCATGCAAGCGCTGGAGCTGCCCGGTGAAGCAGGCCTGCTGGTTACCGAGGTCGCACGAGGCTCCGCGGCTGCCGAGGCCGGACTGCGTCCGGCGCAGCGCGAGGTTATAGTTGGGAACTACCTCATCCCCTGGGGCGGCGATTTCATCACGAAACTCGACGGCCGCGATGTGACCAACCGCGGCTTTCTCAATCAGGTTTTGTCGCTCAAGCACGGGGGCGAGACGATTGGCCTGACCATCATCCGCGACGGTAAAGAGATGGAAGTCGAAATGACGCTTCAGTCAGCTCCGAAGTGGTTGTAGACTCGACAGTAACTTGGTAGCTTCCGCGCCGTCATGCCTGAACTCCCTGAAGTCGAAACGATCATCCGCGGGCTTGCTCGGCACATCGTCAACCGCAGAATCGCGAACGTTGAATTTCTGTGGTCGGGGCTGGTAGTCGGTGATGTGGAGAAGACGGCGAGGCGGCTGCGCGGCCTGACCATCTCGGGAATCCGGCGGCATGGGAAATACATCGTCATTGACTTACCGAGTAAGAGGAAAGCCTGGTGCCTCGTCGTTCATCTGCGAATGACGGGAAACTTCATCGTCGACGGTGAACCGGGACCGCACACGCGAGCCGTTCTTTTTCTCGAAGGCGGTCCAACTCTGGTTTACCACGACATTCGCAAGTTCGGCCGCTGGCAGCTCTCCGAAGGGCTGCCGAAGCGGCTCCTCGAACTCGGGCCCGAGCCGCTTGAAATTTCAGAGGACGAGTTTCGAGCCCGCCTTCGCTCACGGGGCGGCATGCTCAAAGCGCTGCTTCTCAACCAGGAGTTCCTGCGAGGATTGGGAAACATCTACGCCGACGAGGCGCTTTTTCGGGCGCGCATCCACCCCCGCACGAGCAGCGCCAAGGTAGGGCCCAAACGGGCCGGGCGCCTGCACCAAGCCATCCAAGAAGTGCTGAAGGACGCTATTGCTCAAGGCGGTTCCACCATCAGCAACTACGTCAACAGCGAGGGCTCGCAGGGGTACTTCCAGCTCAGCACATACGTCTACGGCAAGACCGGCGACCCGTGCAAGATTTGTGAAACACCGATTCGGCGGACAATCGTTGCCAGCCGGAGTACGCACTATTGCCCCAGGTGCCAGAGGCGGTAGGGCACGCTAGCAGCGAATACTTGGCCGCCAGGAGATCGGCTATCCTGGGACGACAGCCACATGACTAAAAAACTGAACTACGCAAGACCCATTCTTCTCGGTATCTTGATCTTCCTGCTCGGGGGCGCGGAACATGGCCGGGCGCAAGATCAGGATACTCCAGGCAGTGCGGACCACCCAGCGGTGACACGTTACACCGGTTCCGTTATCGACGGCTACGAGGTTCGAGATTTTGACGAGTACACGCTGCCAATCGGGCCGGCCGTGAAAGATGCAGCTGGCCAGCGGGTTCCCTCCAAGAAAGAAACCCTGGAGGAGAAGATCACGCGAATCCTCTACCGCGGGCCGGAGGGGCGATCCACTCTAGAAATTCTTCGCAACTACCAGGCGGCGCTGGAAGCGGCTGGTTTTGAAACCCTGTTCACTTGCGCCGACAAGGACTGCGGCCGGCTGTTTCACTGGATTTTCTACAAGGAGAGGGAGCAGAGAATTCTAAACACAAAGACCAGCGGATCGGCATTTGACATTCCGCAGGACCTTCGTTACCTGGCCGCGAAAGGGCCAATCGGCGGAGTAACGGCACACGTTTCCGTCCTCGTCGCCTTTGATGCCGGGTTCAGCAAGTTGAGCAAGCGTCCAGTAACATTGCTGGAAGTCATTGAACCCAAGGCCATGGACACGGGAATGGTTACCGTGAAGGCCGACGCTATGGCGAAAGGCATCGACGCCAGTGGCCATATTGCGATCTACGGTGTTTACTTCGACACCAATAGTGCCGACATCAAGCCGGAATCTTCACCCACCTTGCAAGAAATTTCCAAGCTCCTCCAGGGTCGGCCGTCGCTCAAACTGCAGGTGGTCGGACACACCGACAGCCAAGGCGGCTACGAACATAACATGGATCTTTCGAGACGCCGTGCGGATGCCGTCGCAGCATCGCTGGCAGGAAATCACGGAATCGACGGCGGACGATTGAGGGCAGCCGGCGTGGGGCCGCTCGCTCCCGTGGCTTCTAATGACACACCGGAAGACCGCGCCAGAAATCGGCGCGTAGAACTCGTGAAGCAGTGACGGCCAGCCCAACGGATAGAACTGTCTCTCCAGGGCCGGCCGTTAGGTGCTGGTATCGCTAAATACCAGCACCTCTTGATATCAAAAGATCAGGCGGATCGTCGCGACTGACCGCGAGGCGCTCCGCCTCGGCCGGCGCGATCGGGACCCGCCGTCGCCGCCGCGCTTTTGCGTCTGCGCTCGCCGCGCGTGCTGGAAAGCCGTTTTCTGATTCCAGTACCATTCGCGCCGCCGCCCGCTGAACGCTGCCCGCGGGAAGAAGGACGACGATGTTCGGAGTGAAGAGCTGCTTCCGACTCGAATCCGGGCGCCTGCAGTTGCGTGATGGGCGAGCCTAGATTGCGCTCGATCGCCCGCAAAGCTTCGGCGTCCTCTCTTGCGACAAACGTGTAGGCTTTGCCGCTGCGTTCGGCGCGGCCGGTGCGCCCAATACGGTGAGTATAGGCGTCGGGTGTGTTCGGAACGTCGAAGTTGATCACATGCGAAACCCCGGCGACATCGATGCCGCGGGACGCAATATCAGTCGCTACCAGAATCTTGTAGCGGCCTTCTCGAAAGCCGCCCATGGCTTTGTCCCGTTGCGCCTGAGTCATGTAGCCCTGCAGTGCGACGGCGTTGAGGCCCATGCCGCTCAATTGAACACTGAGTCGCCGCGCGCGGTGCTTGGTTCGCAGGAAAACGATCGCGGAGGTGAATCCATCGGTCTTCAGCAGATGCTTGAGCAAGTCGATCTTGCGATCCGCCGGGATGCGATAGAGAGCGTGCTCAATCGTGGAAGCAGGCGTGGAGTACGCCAATTCGACGACATGGGGAGATTTAAGGATCCGATTGGCCAGCGACCGGATTTCGTCCGGCATCGTGGCCCCGAATAAGAGGTTCTGACGCTGCTCAGGCAGCATCGCCAGGATGCTCCGTATGTCAGGAATGAAACCCATATCGAACATCTGATCGGCTTCATCGAGAACGAGGATCTTGACCTGCCCTAACATCGCCTTACCTTGCCGCAGCAGGTCGAGCAATCGACCGGGGCAAGCAATCACGATATCGGGCTGATTGCGTAACGCGCGAACTTGCGGGCGCTCTGACACGCCGCCAAAAACCGTGACGGCCTTGAGACGGGTGAACTTGGCCAGCTTTTCAAAATCGCTGTGAATCTGCATCGCCAGCTCCCGAGTGGGAGCCAAGATGAGAGCGCGCGGACCGGGCCGGCGCTCGGCGATCAGACGCTCGATAATCGGCAGTGCGAAAGCGGCGGTTTTGCCGGTTCCCGTCTGCGCTAGGCCGAGAATATCGGAGCCCGCCAGGGCCGCCGGGATGGTCTCGGCTTGAATGGGCCGGGGCTCGGCGAAACCGGCCTCGGCAATGCCTCGCTGAATCGGGGGAGCCAATGAAAATTGGGCGAACCCGGATTCGGGGCTAAAAGTTGTCTGTGACATTAAAAAGGGATTGTCCCTGCGGATGCACGAATACCTACTCGTGCACCGCAATCATTCGAACCTATACAACAGAGACAGGCAGAGAAGAATAAGGCGGCGCGATCCTGGAAGGGGTCCTGTTGTGCGCCGTGGGCCGCGAGACTGCGGCCAAGAAGTACTAGCCCCACAATAGCAGGTTGAGAGCCGGAGCGCCAGCGGCGGGTTTGTACAGGGTTTCTCCGGGAGGCCTTCAAGGTTGCTTGAGGAATCGACTTGAGGTCCCCATTACGCGAAAGATGGACGCCAACGGAGCCAACGGAGGTGTACGGATGCCGCTTTGCCCAACGGCTTGTAGAATCATGAGCTTACGATGATTGCTTGGGGGGGGGGTCCTCAACCGCTGGCTTTTTCGCGGCTTGCACAGCCTGGATTTTCGATTCCTCTACAACCGGCGGCCGCTCTGGGACATCGTCACGATCCTGCTGCTGCTCGGGGGAATCGTATTGAGCGTGACTTCGATGACGCAAGCCTGGCATCGGCTGCGGCGACACAAGCGCCGCCTAGTCGGCGGATCATAGCGAGAAGACTGGCCTTAGCTACCATTCGTGCTCGGCCGGCATGACACCAACGGCGAACTCGCCAAAGCCGTAAAAAATAGGCTTGTACGGCCCCGCGTATTCCACGTTCGCCTTGGCCGGCACTTCGAAATCGAGGCCCCAGTAGATGGCGTTGACGATGAGGCGTCTGAGATCTTCGCTCAGCAGATCGACCGACGCCCCCATCGTCGTCGTGAAGATACGATTGGTCTTCCCGCTCTCATTCTTGTAGTGCCGTACCCACGCGATCGGCATCAGGGCATTATCGAGCTTGGGCGGGTCGTCGGGTTCGAGGCCGGTCAGTGTCATTCCGTGAAGCAACGTCTGGGCATCGTCCGGCAGGTTTATGACACCGTAGACGTCACTCGTTCCAAAGACATCCAGAACTCCACGAAGAATCGGGTGGTCTTTGTTGCGCCCGTCAACGAGTCCTCGCGTGGCTTCCTTTTTGTGACGTCCATGATGGTTGATCCACGTTTCCCCGAGAACTTGCTGCCCGAAACCACCCGGCCATTCCTTGCTGTCAAAACTGTACTTCGCGTAGGGACTCTTCGGTTTCCGCTCGTAGCGGAACGCGTGGGTCGCCGTGCGCAGCGCTACGATCGGCTTGCCGGAATGGAAGTAGTCGACGAAGTGCTTCATGTCCGCGTCGGGAAGCTCACGGAAACGTGTGAACAGCACCATCAGGTCGGCCGATTGGAGATGCTCCATGCCCGGAATGTTGGTTTGCTCGTCCGGGTTAATCGCTCCGGTCTTTTGATCGATGGCAAACAGAACCGTGCATTTGAAACCATGCCGCATGGCGAGGATCTTCGCCATCATCGGCATGCCTTCCTCGGAGCGGTATTCTTCGTCGCCGGTCACAAAGACAATGTGTTTTCCAAGGCCGGGGGCTTGCTTCCCTTCGTAGACGACCCAGTCTTTCGCTTGCGCCGATGAAGCGAGCATTGCGAGTGCAAAAGCTAGAATGGCGAATCGGCTGATTCTTTTGGTCATGACTTACTGAGAATGATTGTAAGGGTTTCCGTGATCCGGCGTGCCGTAGCGCGGGGCTCGTCAGAAACCCGCGGCCCTTCGTTCCGCCTCTCCTTGCGGGTGAGTGAAAAACTGCGGGTCTCTTCGAGCCCCGCGCTACGGGAGGTTGAAACAACTCGGATTTGCGAACATCCGTCTTTGGACGGGTCCCGGCAGACGTTGAGTCAGTCGAGCGAGATTTCATCCAGCGGATAGATTGGCCGCGGCACCCTCTGGTAGGGGAGTGACCGCAAGTTCGCCGTGCTGATGCCCGGAGTGTCGACGATAACAATCTTGCTGGCGAAAGTATACTCGGAGCGAAAGCTATTCGCCGACTTGACGACCACGATCTTGTAGTCGCGCGGCTCCAGGCCCTGGCTGCGATAAACCTCGGGCGCAATCATGTTCGCCGCTTCATCGGACATCACCACAGTCATGCTGCCGGCTTGAATGACGGCCGTGCGTCCCATTTCATTCAGCATGCCCTTGTTATAGTTGCCGGTGAAGCGAAACCTGCCATCGGAGAGCGAGCGCAGGGTCCCATGGATCAGGGCGGGGACATGATTCATCTTGTCAAAGACGCCGCCGACCGCCGCGCGAAACCGGTCACCGGGACGCAATGCCCAAGCCTGATCGACGGCTTTGGGATCACGCACCCATAGGAGTGAGGGAACACCCGGCGCAAACTGTTGCAGGGGGCCGACCAACTCGGCACTGTCACCGGGAGCTCCCGCCGTCGGTCCGTCAGAGGACTCCGCCAGCACCACCGGTGAGCCTGGCTCAGCGAGAGCTTGCTCGATTGCCTGGCGCGGGCGGAGCAGCCGCGGCGCGAACTCTTCACGCAGACTCCACAGCCTTTCCCCCATTTCCCTCGCGCAGTCCCGTGCGCTGGCTTGGTTGCGGTCCGCCACGGCAAGAGTAGCGCAGCCCATTTCCTCGATATCAAGCCAGGGCTGCACTCCAAAACTTGAAACCGACAGCACTTCGGGATGCGCGTCGCGATAAGCGTATCCGGTATCGAATACCTGCTTCATGGGACCATGCGTCGTCTGCATGTTCTCGGCAGGGACGATCAAGGGCAGCTTCCGCATGGCCGACGCCGGGCTGATCTCTTCGCTCAACGTTTTGAGCAGAAGCTCGGCCCCGCTGAGCCCCGTCTCGTACATATCCGTGTGGGGATAGCACTGGTACGCGATCACCGCGTTGGCAAGCGCGGCGATCTTAGCCGTCAGGTTGGCGTGCAGGTCGAGGGTCACAACGATCGGTATGTCGCCCACGATGGCTCGGGCGGCCTCGATGACTCCTCCGTCACAATCGTCGGTTCCACGGGCACACATCGAACCGTGGAGCGCCAGCAGCAAGCCGTCCAAGGGGCCCGCATCGCTCAGCCGGCGGCGCACAATCGACAACAATTCTTCGAAAGTCGCAGCGGACATGAGTCCGGCCGTCATCGCCCAACCCGCAAACAAAGGCACGACCTGATGCGAGGTGCCGCCCAGAACATCGAGAAACGCGCCGACCTCGGTCTGAGTGCCGCTCCAACGATCTAGCACGGCAGGGCCTTCCACCAGCCCAAAGTCCTGCAAACGGGTTTCGACCGGGGAAAAGGTGTTGGTTTCTTGAAGCAGGTAGCCGACGCCGATTCGCATTGGGATTTCGGTTATGCGTTCCTTGAATACAATTTGATGGGTATCCGGTTGACTCAGGTAGCCCCAATATCTTGTGGTTTGGGGATTTTCTTGGGTTCTGTAACCGGGTGAACAATCATCTTGTAAGTCGCGGGATCCACGGCTCCCGCCTGCTGGACGAGCCGATAGAAGAGTTTGCCGCGGCTTTTGGATTTGCGGCGGTTGAAACGGAAGGTGAACTCGTCCAGGTAGTAGTCCAGATGTTTGTGGCTCACGGCGCCCTGATGGGTGCCCAGCAGCCAGCGCTTGAGCAGTGACATCACGCGGTGGACGCGGGGCATCAATTCCGACGCGGACTGCTCCTGCCTGCTGACAACTGTGACCTGATGGACGTAGCCTTCCTTTTTCAACCCGGAGTAACCGGGCCAGCCGTCGGTATGCACCACGCTGCCCGGCTCGATGCACTCCTCCACGAAAGGCAACAGGCTCTCGCCCGAGGCATCCTCGATTCTCTTCATGCGAATCCGGCCGATACCCCGCCCATCCTCTTGAGCGGCCACTGCGATCAATGCTTTGTTTTTCAGGTTTCGGCCCCGCAGGCCCTCTTCGAGCCCGCCCCAGTAGCTTTCATCGACTTCCACCGTCCCGGCCAGCAAATCCCGTCCCGGCCGCACCATCGCGCGCCGCATTTTGTGCAGCCAGGTCCAAGCCGTTTCGTACCTGTTGAGCCCCAACACTCCTTGAAGTCCCAAAGCGCTGGCTCCGGTCTTTTGGGTGGTGACCCACCACATCGCACGAAACCACAACGGCAAAGGGCTGCGCGTGTCCTGAAAGATGGTCCCGGCGGTCACCGAGGTTTGGCGCCCACACGCAGCGCACTGCAGCAGCACTTTTCGCAAAGGCCACGACTTTCCACAACCGCAACCCGGACAGCGGGAACCGTCCGGCCAGCGCAGCCGGAACAGATACTCCCGGCAGGCCTCCTCACTGCTAAAACGGGCCTCGAACTCTGTCAGGTTCTGAGGGTAATCTTCCATCTGCCGGCATACTACATCTTGGGGCTACCTGAGTCAACCGGATACCCATCTACAATTTAATTCGAATCGTTTTTGGCACCCTCATGTTGGAGCATTCACTGTTCCTCTCGGTTTGGCGAGGCCCCAGGGGACAAGGTCGGTCCAGGCTTCGCTCAACTCGTTCCTAAGTTCAGTGATGAAATCGATCCAGCCTCTACTCAATTCGTTCCTCACTTCTTTAAATCCGAATGTGTAGGTGCACTTGCTTGTTGAAACCCTACCGTCTTCTTGGGCACAGCCAAAGACCACATAGGTTCTTCCGGTTCGGAGGCGATAGTGGCAATTCCAGCCAAGCATCTGAACTAGCTCGACCGTCTCCCCGTTCTTGACAGATCCCCAGTACGTCTTATCGACCTGCAAGACTGCATTGCGATCTCCCATTTCAGATCCACTGCCGATGATCACCTTCCCCTGGAAAATCACTGAAGCCTCTCGTCCGCAAGGAAAGAATTGGGTGTCGCACCAACAACCGAGCAGAGAACCCGGCGCGGCGAAGAAGGCGAGTGTTAGCGCGACCGCGTATTGTCGAGTTCGCTTAGATTGACTCATTTGGTATCGAATTACGTCTGCTGTTTGATTACGTATTTCGTTTTCCTTTCGTTTCGTGACTTGGTCCAAGGCGCCGGTTAAAGCCGCACCGCAGGAATGACGATATCACAAGATACGCCCTATGCAGCCGCCCCGCCTCGCCGTTGTTTCGAACCGTTTGCCCGCCATCATCAAACAGGATGAGAACGGCAAGACCAGCATTCAACAGGGATCGGGTGGCCTGGTGACCGCCCTCACCCCGGTATTGCGCGATCGTGGAGGAGTATGGATCGGCTGGTTGGGCACCGCCACCACCGACCCAAAGGAGACTGCGCTCTGCGATGATCTGCTGGCGCAGGGAGCGCAGGAGCGCGGGTTCGAGCTCAAGTCAGTCAGTCTTTCGTCGGATGACATCGAGAAGTATTACTTCGGATTCGCGAACGAAATCCTCTGGCCGCTCTTCCACGACCTGCCGTCTCGCTGCCACTTTGAGCCCAGCTACTGGCGGGCCTACGAAGCCGTGAATCGTAAGTTCGCGGCGGCGATTGTTCAACACACCCGCGAAACGGACTACGTCTGGGTGCAAGATTACCATCTACTGCTAGCCGCCCGGGAGCTCAAGAAAAGTGGGGCGCGACGGCAGACTGGTTTCTTCCTGCACATCCCCTTTCCTCCCCTGGACTTGTTTCTCCAAGTGCCCTGGCGTTTCGCTCTTCTCGACGCTCTGTTGGAATATGACCTGATCGGTTTCCAGACGCCTCGTGACCGAGACAACTTCGTCCAATGCGTGAATGCCCTGTTCGGCCGGGTTCAGATCCAGCGCAACGGACAAATCCTGACTATCACGATGCAGGGGAGAAGTGTTCGTGTGGGTGCATTCCCCATCAGCATCGATTTCGAAGGATTCGAGCGGCTGGGCCGTTCAAACGAAGTGGCTGAGCGAGCAGGATTCGTGCGCGAAAGCCAACCCAACAAAAAGATGATCCTTGGGGTTGACAGGCTGGATTACACCAAGGGGATTCCCCAACGATTGCGGGCCTTTGCCAACGCGCTGACCCGCTATCCCGATCTGCGCAGAAGGTTGACGCTTGTTCAAGTCGTGGTTCCCAGCCGCAGGCAAGTGCAAGACTACGAGACGCTCAAGGACGAGGTGGAACGGCTCGTTGGCGAGATCAATGGGCGCTTCACCGAGGTCGGCTGGACTCCGATCGAATACATTTTCAGATCACTGACCCGCGACGAATTAGTTGCCTACTACCGCAGTTGCCAGGTCGCCTTGATCACGCCCCTCAAAGATGGAATGAACCTGGTAGCGAAAGAATATTGTGCCAGCAGCGTCGACGATGACAGCGTGCTAATCCTTAGCGAGTTTGCGGGCGCGGCCGCTCAATTGGCCCACGGCGCGCTGCTCGTCAATCCTCACGACATCGATGGCGTCGCGGAAGCCATTCACCAGGCCCTCACTATGGACTCGGTGGAGAGGAAAGCCCGAATGGGAACCCTGCGGGACTCGATCCGAACAGACGATGTGTTCCGCTGGGCGGAATCCTATCTGGAGGCAGGGACTCGCCAGGGCGCGACCCTAAGACCTGGCGACCCACGGCCAGGGACGCTCGCCGAGACCGAGGATTTCGAAGACGCTCCGCTGCTAGCGCCCTTCGTGCCGGCCAACTGAAGCCAACGCCGCAGGTGCCACGAAACAGAATGGATCTGCCCGCAATTGCGGAAGCTCGGGAGGCAACCTACCAACGCAGGCTCAGAAACCCATTATTTTGTGGCTAGCTCGTACCAGGCGTTGTATTCGCTCGCGGCCTTCTCCCAAGAAAACGACTGTGCCATGTCGTAGCCATTGGCGAGCAGTCGGGCGTATTGCCCCGGCTGGTAACGATAAATGCTGCAAGCCTGCACCAGCGCAGCCGCGAGTGACGAGACCATCGCTCCGTAGAGCGGAACCGACATCCGCGAGTGGGGTTCGCGGATGCTCTGAACGCGCTGCCAATTGTCGGCTAGATCAACGGACGCCGCAAGCTGCTCCCGATAGAGAAAACCGGTGGCCCGCTCCGGGTTCGCTGCAATATCCCGCACCTGGTCGGTGAGCCCCCCCGTCGCACGGGCCACGACCGGCGTTCCCGCCAAGTAGGGTTCGGTCGAAGCCCCGAAGGGTTCGTAGAGGGAAGGCATGACGACATAAGTCGCGCCCGCCATCAGCTCCTGGTAGCCGGCCTCCATGTGGAATGGGTAGATCACGATTTCACCCGGCCGAGACTCGGCCAGCTCGGCGAGGTCGTCAAGAAAGACGGGCTCCTCCAATGCGCCGGAAGGGGTCAAGATGAATCGTGCTAATCTGCGAGGCAAAGCTTCGATCGCACGCGCTAAGACGTCGAACCCTTTTTGACCGGGATCCATGCGCCCGAACATCATGATGATGGGCACATTTTTGGGGAGCTGTTGCTCTTCCAGCGCAAGGCGGCCGACCACGCGCGGATCATCGCTGTAACCGCGAATCACCTCGAGCATTTTCGCGCGGCTCTTCTCCTTCGCTCGAAGGATGCGCCGGGACTTTCCCTCGCGGGCTTCTTTCACGGCTGCATCGGAGAATGGCGGCTTCGACTCGGCGCCCGCGAACACCCCGTTGGCAATGCCGACAATTCCCTGCGACTCGAAAGCACCCTGCAACTGGCTGGCGAAGTGCGAGGTCTGGAGGGGCTCGGTGGTCAACTCCTGGGCGAAACTGTGGCTTACGGTCGACACCGGACCATCCGTTAGCGGAATCATGCGGTCATAAACCGTCGTGCGATTTCCCGCCGAACTCACCGCGCTGCCAACGCTCGGCCACATTGCCGGGTCCAGCCGGTCTGTGATCCGGGCCAGCGCATACTCGGCGAGGTGATGGTCGTAGGGATTGTGAGAAGTCAGGACAACCGCTGCACTCTCGAGTTGACCGCTGAGCAGCGCCATTTTTACCGTCAGGGCAGCAGATGCCAGTTCCCAGTCTTGAAGGTGTACGATAACGTCCTTTGTCTTGCCTAAAGCGGCCAATGCACTCGGGATGGCGGCACAGGCGAAGAGGCTGTCGTTGACCAGCCCAGATGGCTTGGAATAGGCATAGGGATTCGTCCCGTCGCCCCCACCCTCGGCCTCGAAGAAACCTTCCGCATTCATCAGGACCCAGCGGATTCCCTTCCTAACATGTTCCAGGAGTTCAACCTGGACAACACCATGATCCCAGGGGACGTCAACGTGCCCGATACTCCGCAAGGTTGGCAGGACGGATTCCGCGCCCTTCAGATTGCAGTGAAAGGGGCTAATGACGACTACGTCATCGGCGTGGCGATTGAGGGCCGAGGGCAGATTGTCAGCTACGGCAAAGATGCCGCCGCCTTTGGCAAACGGATTCTCGTAGACGCAATACGCAACGGTGCGATGTTCCTTTCCCACGGCCCGCCGGGCCCGCTCGAGATGATCGACTTCTTGCGAAGTGAACAGGTGCTTGAGTGCTTTGATGTCTCGCTTCCACGACTCAATGGCGGGGTCCAAGGTGGGAGAATTGCTCATCCGTTGAAGTAATGTGTCTTCGACACCTACGTTCTAGTGTAGTGCGGCAATCATAGCGGACAACAAGACTTCCTCCGAAAGAATGCGTCCGGTGCCCATCAGCCCCCTCAAGCCCTGTTGTGGTCGTTGTCAGCGGTTGTCAGCGGTTTTCGGCATTGTTCAGCTATCCCATTATGCAACCCGTATTTTCTCGATTTCACATTAATTTTCTTTACATCGTTCCCCAGCCGATTCAGCATGCCGGACGGTCCTGCCGGACATGCGTTTTGCCCCGCCCGACTTGTCGGACAGTTGCGCCGTTTCTTCGCCTGAAATGGGGTGAGCGGGTCCGAAGCGGGGCACTGCCCGATTTAGCGGGCAAGGCGGCGGCCATTGGCCGCTGCCCGTCGGCGGGAGCCGGTTTTCACAGTGTTGAGAAGACCAGCGGTTCTCGTCCGTCCGGATCCGTTCGGGACCCGTTCAGGGATCGCCGCCCTAATTTCGAATTTCGATGCAATCCGCGAGGATTACCTATTTATTATACCAGGCGGGTTCTAATGCCCCAGGGATAGGAAGCTGCCCGCAGCCCACCGCGCGAGGGTGAAAGAGGACTTGATGGGCCCTTTCAGCCTAGCGCGAACGCCACGAACTCGTCGCCCGACCTCGTGCCGCCTCTTCCGATAAGCCAGCCGCCGCCACCGGCCGCAATGACGACGTACTGCTTACCGCCAACAGAGTAAGTGCATGGCGTTGCGTATCCGCCGGCGGAAAGCGAATGCTCCCAGAGCCTCTTGCCGGAATCGAAGGCGCGGAATTTCTCGTCCTGCGTCGCGCCGATAAATAGCAGGCCGCCTTTTGTTACGATCGATCCGCCGACGTTGAAAGTCCCGGTTCCCTCGATGCCTTTGGCCTTCAGCTCGGCGAACTCGCCGAGGGGCTTTCGCCAGCGGTAGTCGCCATTCGCCACGTTCAAGCAAAGCAGCTCGCCCCACGGCGGCTTCGCGGCGGAGAAGTTGTCTTGGTCCATAAAGAACGGGTAGCCCGTGGCCTGGTAGGGATAACCCGCTCCCTCCGGGGCATCTACGAGCGTGAAGTGCTTCGGCCAGTTGTTGGTGTTGATATAGACCAGCCCCGTTTCCGGATCGTGGCTGCAGCCGCCCCAGATTGTGCCGCCCACCGTCCCCGGGGAGTAGACGGTTCCTTGCTTGCTTGGGGGCGTGTAGAGTCCCCCGTGACGCAGGTCCTTCAGCCGCCGAATGATGTACTCTCGCGACTCGCGGGAAATATCGGTGATCTGGTCGTCGGCGAAACCTTGCCGCGCATAGGGCGGGGGCTTGGTCGGGAACGGCTGAGTCGGGTAGGCTTGCTCGCCAGGGATGTCGGACTTTGGCGTCGGGCGCTCTTCGATATCCCAGACCGGTTTTCCGGTCTCCCGGTCGAAGATGTACCAGAAGCCCTGTTTCGAGATCTGCACGACCAAGTCTTGCCATTCGCCGCCATGCTTTGCCCGCGCCAGGAGGGGTTGGGCCGGCAAGTTGTAGTCCCAAAGATCGTGATGAGTTGTCTGATAATGCCACTGCCGTTTGCCCGTGCGGGCATCGAGGGCAAGGACCGAGTTCCCGAAAAGATTCTTGCCAGGACGGTCGCCGCCGTAAAAATCGAAGGTTGGCGAGCCCGTTGAGGCGAAGAGCAAGCCACGTTCTTCGTCCAAGCTCATGCCGGCCCAGTTGTTGGCGCCACCGGTGTGCTTCCAGTTGTCTTTGCCCCAGGTTTCGTAGCCAAACTCGCCCGGGTGGGGGATGGTGTGGAAGATCCAGATGCGCTTGCCGGTGCGGACGTCAAGCCCGCGAATGTGTCCGGGGGCGGCGGGGGCGGGGCCTTCGCTGCCCGACCCGCCGCCGAGAAGCAGCATGTCCTCGAAGATTACGGGAGGATTGGCGTAGTAGTACTCAACATCGTCTCCTATGTTGCGGTCCAGTCCCGTTCTCATATCGAGGACGCCGCCGTCGGCAAACTCAGGGACAAGCTTGCCGGTGTCGGCGTTGAGGCAGAACATGTTCTCCAGCGCGGACGTGAAGATGCGGCGATCGTCGCCGTCAGCCCAGTAGCTCACACCACGGCTGACGCCTTTCGAGCAGCGCACTCTTACGCCCTCGAATGGGTCAAAATTCCACAGCATCTTGCCGGTGGCAGCGTCGAGGGCGCGAACCTGCAGTTGGGCGGTGGTGATGTACATGCGGCCGTCGACGATAATCGGCGTGCATTCAATCTTTGTTGCGGGCCGCTGTCTGCTATCGCCTGTCGAGTGGGTCCAGGCGACCTTCAGCTCGCCGACATTTGAGCGATCGATTTCGTCCAGCACGGAGTAGCGCGTCGCTTCGGGCGAGCCGCCATAGTGGCCCCAATCGCTCGACGCGTGCTGGCCCGCGTGAGCCGAGGAGGCGTAGACCGCGGCAGAAGAGAGCGCGGCGCTCTTGATGAAGGTGCGGCGGGTATGTCGGCTAGGCATGGGGTTGCCAGCTATTGTATAGGGCTTTCCGAATCATCGGAGGAGTTCCGGCCGGCGTAGGGGCGTAGCGTGCTACGCCCGCGCCTGCATCGAGCACGGCGAGCAAGCACAACCAAGTAGTGGCGGACCTATTGCTTCGGCCGTCAGACGGTGAGAATGCGGGTCAGCGCAGGTCACCGTCGGCTGCTCAGGCTTCGCCGCCGCGGGCACGTAACCACCTCGAATTGCTAAGATAGCCACACACAGCAGCGAGGAGGCAGCTATGTGGAATCGATCGATCGCTCAGTTCGCGACCCTGGACGGCCTGGTCTTAGTCTTCGTCGCGCTCCCGCTCTTGGCAGGCGATGGAGACTCCTGGACCATGCCGCGAACTTCGGACGGCCAACCGGATCTCCAGGGAGTCTGGGCGAACAACAACGCGACCCCGCTCGAGCGGCCCAAGCAGCTAGCCGACAAGGCCGCGCTCAGCGAACAAGAACTAGCCAAACTCAAGGAGCGGGCCGGCGAGCTTTTCAACGACGACTCGGGCGACGCCGCTTTCGGCGACAGCGTTTTTAGCGCCGCGCTCGCCGGCGCAAAGACGTTCACTTCGAGCGATGCGCAAACCGGCAACTACAACCAGTTCTGGGTTGTCGAGCGGGAGTTCTCCGACAACCGCACCTCGCTGGTTATCGATCCACCCGACGGCAGGATTCCCGAAATGACCCCCGCGGGGCAGGCCAAACGTGCCGAGCAGTCTGCTCACAGGGCCCGCTTGCCTCATAGACCCGAGGACCGCAGCCTCGGCGAACGTTGCATCACGTTCGGCGTCCCGCGGCTGGGCGCGGGCTACAATAGCTACTACCAAATCTTCCAGACACCCGATTCGGTCGCCATCCTGAGTGAGATGATCCACGATGTGCGCATCATTCCACTCGACGGTCGGCCGCACATCGACAAGCGGTTACGCCAATGGCACGGGGACTCGCGCGGTCGCTGGGAGGGCGATACGCTTGTCGTCGAGACCCGGAACTACTCGCCCAAGAGTTCGTTCCGAGGATCGTCAGAGAACCTACAACTCGTGGAACGCTTTACTCGCGTGGGCCCAGACACGCTGGAGTACGAGGTCGCGGTGGAAGATCCGACGACTTGGACTGCCCCGTGGACGGCGATGATCCCGCTCAAGAAGAGCGAGGATGCGATCTACGAGTACGCCTGCCACGAGGGCAACTACTCGATGGAGAGCATGCTTGCGGGCGCGCGCCGGCTGGAGGCTAGCTCCGGAGACAATAGGTCCGGAGTCAACGACTAGCTTTTCTGGGAATTCTGGCCAGCTACCTATTCGTGACCCGTCGTCTCGCTCGCGCCATAGTCTGACAAGGAAGTGACCCAGCATGAACCGCGGTCTGATTGGCACATACATTGGCGCCCGCTCTGGCGTCCATCTCTCCGACTCACTAAACTAGTTTCTTGCACCTTCGTCGCTCAGCTCCAGTCTCTTTGCGAGGGCGGAACAATTCATGAGTCGACTTTTGGTGAAGAACGGCCGGGTGATCGACCCGGCCTCCGGGCTTGACGGCTTGCGCGATGTTTTGATCGAAGACGGACGGATCGCCGCCGTCGAAGAAAATATCGAAGCCGGAGACGCCGATGTCTATGACGCCACGGGCCGCGTCGTCGCGCCGGGATTCATCGACATTCACGTCCACCTGCGCGAGCCCGGTATCGAGCATGCCGAGACGATTGAAACCGGAGCACGGGCGGCTGCGGCAGGAGGCTTCAGCTCGATCTGTTGCATGCCGAATACGATCCCGGTCAACGACAGCCCGACCGTGACAAGCTTCATTGTGGAACGGGCCAGGCGGCACGCCATTATCAACGTCTTCCCCATTGGCGCGATCACGAAAGGCAGCGAAGGCGAGCAACTGGCCGAGATAGGCGCGATGAAGGAAGCCGGCGCTGTAGCGGTCTCCGACGACGGCATGCCGGTCATGAATTCGGGGGTAATGCGTCGGGCGATGCAATACGCGGGGTCGTTTGGGCTCACAGTGATCGACCACTGTGAAGACCTCAACCTCAGCGTCGCCGGCGATATCCACGAAGGCGCGCAGGCGGTGCGGCTGGGGTTGCGGGGGATTCCGGCCAGCTCCGAAGACGTGATGGTCGCCCGCGACGTGATCCTCAGCGAGGAGACCGGAGCGAAGACTCACATTGCGCACATCTCCACCCGCAACTCGATCGAGATTGTACGGCACGCGCGGCGGCTGGGAATTCCTGTCACCTGCGAGGTAACTCCACACCATTTCGCGCTGGCCGATATCGACATTCCCGGGTACGACAGCAATTACAAGATGAAACCGCCGCTACGTTCCAGGGTCGATGGCCAAGCGGCACTGGAAGGCATCGTGGACGGTGTTGTCGATGCCATCGCTACCGATCACGCGCCGCACACAGGCAACGTCAAAATGCAGGAGTTCGAGCGCTGCCCCTTTGGCATCACCGGACTGGAGACAGCCATTGGATTGACCCTGGAACATCTTGTCAACCCAGGCAAGATCGGCTTGATGCGTCTGGTCGAGCTTTTTACGAGCAGCGCCGCCAAGGTCATCGGACTCGACCGGGGGACGCTGGCCGTCGGGGCTCCGGGCGACGTAACGGTCATCGATCTCGGGCGCGAGTGGACTTTCGACGTCAATCAGTCTCTTTCGAAGAGCAAAAACTCCCCGTTCCACAATCATTTCTTCCGTGGCGGTCCGGTGGCGACCATCGTCTCAGGCAGGATTGTCTGGGATGTGGAGAACGGCGCGGCGGCATCCCCAAACGGGCGCGTCTAAGCCAGAACACCCACTCGCCGAAACAACAGAGATGAAATGAGGAGGCTCGTCATCCGGGGAGTGAGCTAAACTCCCCAAACGGGCTTCGCCGCCTGAGGCGGCGATCCCAGGTTTTTCTTATAGAAGAAAAAAGGAGGATGACGAGCCATGAAAAACAATAGCAAAGCTTTCAGAGAAGTGTCGAAGCAAAAGATGATCGAGCAAGGCCTGAACGTGGTGGCCGGGGTGGATCTGGGCGATAAGCACAGCTATGTCTGCTTGATCGATCTGGACGGCAAGATCGTCGAGCGCACGAAGCTGCGCACTTCGCCGGCGGCGTTGGAGCGCTACTTCGGCGGCTGGGCCGCGATGCGGGTGGTGCTCGAAGCCGGCTGCCACGCCAACTGGATCTACCGCTTGCTCGAGCGGCTGGGGCACGAGCCGCTGATGGCTGACACGCACCGCCTGGCGCTGATCACTCAATCGCTCTCGAAAGACGATCGCAGCGACGCCGAGCGGCTGGCGGAGTTGGGGCTGCGGATGCCCGAGATGTTGAACGCCGTGCAGCCGCGTTCGCTCGCCATCCAACGGGACCGCGCCGTGCTGAAAGCACGGGAAACGCTGGTCGAGACGCGCACGAAACTGATCAACAGTCTGCGCGGTACGGTGAAGAGTTTCGGTGGCCGCTTGCCGGCTTCGAGCAGCGAGGCCTTCGTGAAGAAAGCCGGCCCCCGGGTGCCGGACGAGCTGCGGGCCGCGCTCGAACCGTTGCTACAACTAATCCAGCAGGTCAGCGCCGAAATCCGCCGCTATGACAAACAGATCGAGAAACTGGCGGAGGAGAAATATCCCGCGACGCAAAGGATACGATCGATCCGCGGTGTGGGGCCGATCACGTCGCTGGCGTTCGTGTTGAACCTGGACAACGACCCGCAGCGGCTACGGCGCAGTCGAGACGCCGGGCCCCGGATGGGGCTGCGGCCCAAACGCCGCGACTCGGGCGAGCGCTCACCGCAGCTGAGTATTACCAAGAGCGGTGACCGATTATTGCGGCGACTGCTGGTGCAATGTTCGCAATACATTCTGGGACATCACGGCGAAGACTCGGACTTACGGCGCTGGGGTTTGCGCTTGGCGGCGCGCGGCGGCCCCAGCGCGAAGCGCAAAGCGATCGTGGCGGTGGCGCGCAAACTAGCTGTGCTGATGCACCTGCTGTGGCGGCAGGACGTGGCCTTCGATCCCTTTTACCAGACGAACCTGAAACCGGCCATCTAGGATCGGCGCAATGAGTTTTGAAAAGAGCGTTCTGAGAAAAGCGTTTCAAGAAAGAGCATTCGGGAATGAACATTTTGAAAGAGCGTTTCGAGAAAGGGCATGTCGAGAAGGGAGCGTTTCGAAAGGAGCGTTTCGAAAAAGAGCAAGGAAGGCGGCGTGAAGCAGGAACGCTGAGTCGAGAGAAGGTTCAGGAAGGCGGCGCGAAGTAGGAACGTTGAGTTGAGGGAGGGTTCAGGAATCGCAACAGCGAAGGGACAGACCGAGTTCGCGGCGACTGCGAGTCCACGCCCGGCCGGGAGAGGCCGAGACAGAGAGAGCAGCGTCGTGAGACCGAACTTCATAGAGCACCGCGTCCAGAGCGACGTCAAACGAGTGCGGATGGAAGCCCGGTCGAACGTCCCATCAGCGAAAACGACTCCCCAACCCTCCCTTGACAACGACGAGCCTCCTCATGGAAGGCGTGGACGGAAGTCCACGCTCGGCAGGCAACGACGCCTGCCATGCATTTTGGCCCCGGAACACTAGCGTGAGCCGGTTTCTCCCACCAAGGGCACGGGTTTGGCCGGCTCGAACAGCCCGAACGTAAACACGTCCGTCTGGGCGACGATCGTCACGTATTGTTTACCGCTGACCGAGTAGGTGATCGGTGAGGAATAGAGCGGCTGCCCCAAGTTGAAATGCCACAGGTGCTTTCCTGATTTCGCGTCAAGCGCCACGAAATGATTGTCGTCGTCCGCGAAGAAGACCAGGCCGCCCGCGGTCGAGACAGTTCCCGCCCACATGGTCGTTGGGCCGGTCATGGGGTACTCCCAAACGCGTTCGCCGGTCGTGGGTTCCAGGGCTCGAATGAAGAACTGATTGTTGTTGTTCGGGGGCCGTTCCCCGCCCGTGCCGGCGAAATTGGTCTTGGGGATGGGCTCTTTCTCCGAGCTGGTATAGACGTCGCAACCCTCTAGCACGACCACGTAGAGCAGTCCTGTGTCGGGGTTGAAAGACGGGGCCATGAAGTTGGAAGCGCCGCGAACCGTGGGACAGACTTCCACCCCTTCGAGATTGGGCTCGGTGCCTTCGATCAGGATTGGACGCCCCTTCTTGTCGAGGCCGCTGGACCAAGTCAGCTTCTCGACAAACGGCGTGCCCAGCAGGAACTCGCCCGTGGTTCGATCCAGCACGTAGTAATAACCGTTGCGATTGGCCTGGACGACCAGCTTGCGCTGCTTGCCCTCGAACGGCAGATCAAGCAGAATTGGGAATTCTTGGGCATCCCAGTCCCACACGTCGTGCGGGGTGAACTGGAAGTACCATTTCATCTTGCCCGTGTCGGGATCAATCGCGAGCAGCGAGTCGGGATAGAGGTTGTCGCCCGGGCGGTCCCCTCCATAGAAGTCAGGCCAGGGGTTGCCGGTGCCCCAGTAGAGGACATCCAGCTCGGGGTCGTAGGTGCCCGACATCCAGGTGCCCGCCCCTCCCCAAGGGAGGGTCTTCGGGCCCCAGGTTTCAGAACCCGGCTCACCCTCGCCCGGAATTGTCCACAACCGCCAAAGCTCTTCGCCGGTCGATGGCGAGTGAGCCGTCATATAGCCGCGGATCCCGGAGTCCCCGCCGCTGACGCCCACGATGATGCTGTCCTTGACTGGAACGGGGGAAACGGTACAGTGGTAGCCGTCTTTGGGGTCGGCATACTGGTGATCCCACAGGACTCCGCCCGTTAAGCGATGCAGCGCCACAAGGTGGCAATCACTGGTGACGAAGAAAACGCGGTCGCCCAGGATTCCGACGCCGCGGTTGACACGGTCCATCTCAACGCCTAGCTGGCGGTAGTGCCAGACCGTTCGGCCGCTGACCGCATCCAACGCATAGACCTCGTTGTTATTCGAGACGTACATGATGCCTTCAAAAACCAGCGGTATCGATGTGAGCTTATTCGAGTCCTTGACGTGGTGAACCCACTTCGCGACGAGAGAATCGATGTTGCCTCGGTTGATCTGCTCCAGCGGGCTGTGGCGTTGCGCGGCATAGTCGCCGGCGTAAAGAAGCCAGTCTTCGCTGGGGCTGTTCTTGATGTCTTCGAAGGTAACCTGGGCGCAGAGGGAGCCCGAGCCCAGTATCCCCGCGCGTATGATCAATGACAGAAAAACTTTTGGAGCCGTCACCTATTCACCACCCCGGTCTGCTTGGGAGCTGCCGGCAGGTGATGCGCGGCCTGGCGGCTCAAGAACGCAAGCACGTTCTGAACTTCTTCTTCACTGAGCCGGTCAGCGTAGTCATCGGGCATCCACGACTTTTGCGGAAACTCGATCGAGCGAAGGTCTTGCTTCGCCAACAAGTGAAGTTTGCCTTCCTTGTCAATCATCTGGATCGAGTAGTTGGAATTGTTGCGGGCGATCCCGCTGATCTTTTTCCCCTCGGCCGTCTCCACGGTAACGGCCCGGTAGCCGTCGCTGGTGCGGCGATTTGGATCGACGAAAGCCTCTCGAAGCTGAGCTATTGTATTCGTGACTCCGGCAACTGTCAGGTCAGGACCGAGAAAGCCGCCCTTTCCGCAAATCATGTGGTAGTTTGTGCACCCGCCTTTCCCGAAAAAAACGGTCTCGCCCGCCCCAGCATCGCCTGGAACGTCGGATTCATACGCCGACGCCACCAAGCTGCGTGTAAAGGCGACCAGTTGCCAGATCTGCTCGTCGGGGAACGGAAAGGGTGGCATGTCAGTGCCCGGCACGCCCGCCTGAATGGAAGCGAACAATTTAACATCGCTGACCTGGCGGACACGATTGCCCCTGACCAAGCTGGGCCCGCGTCCGCCCTCGCCTGAAGGGCCGTGACAGCCGCTACAGACGGTGGCGTACAACTCGGCGCCCGCCTTGATGGCCACCGGATTTCCAACGTAGGTTGCTTCGACGGCTGCTTCGTTTTTTTGCAGCGCGGGCATGACGTCTTCGTCCTGGGCACGGACGACGATGAGGAACTGAAACGAGAAGATAAGAAGTAGAATGACAGGCTTCATGGTGTTGCGAGGGAGTGACAAACCACTGTACAGGTTAGCAGACCACATCCGTCCGTAAGGCGACCTTTGCATGGTCACGGTTGTTACCAAACTCCGTAGCGCAGGGCTCGTCAGAGACCTGCGGCCTTTCGTCGGGCCTACATCCGGCGGGTGAACGCGGCGAGAAGCCGCAGCTCTCTGACGAGCCCTGCGCTGATATGGTGTGACCTGTCAAGTTTGCGCGCACGACTGCTGTCGCGCGGAGCCTCAACTCCGCGTTGGCCAACGAACGAGGACAAGAAGAACAGCCTGTGGAAGAGAGCGTTTACGACGGTGTGTCCATCTGATATTCGCGGGTTCTCGCCAGAGTAGTCTGCGTCGTGGAGCTGCCTCACTCTACGGACGAAGGTCGCTCAACCGAGCGCTTCTTAGCGCAGTCGAGGGTTCTCCTGGCAGGCTCAGTTTCCAGTCAGCCGTCCTCCTTGTCCTACCTTGTGAGGTTGCCGCCCGAAGCCGGCAACCAAAATCGTTTTCGCTACCGCTTGCTGGCAGCTAGCGATCGCCCTCAGCAGCCATCGTCCTCGGCAGCAGCCATCGTCCTCGGCAGCTAGCCATCGCCCTCGTATAAGGTGCCTCTTGGCGGCCGGACGGGTTCTGTCAAGGGCGCGGGTTACCGCGGCGAAGCGTACCCTTGACAGGTTTCGGCCGGTCGCCTACGACGTCAATCGATCTCCCTGTCGATCTCCCTGTCGGCCGTCTCGAGCGTTCAGCAAGCATTCAATCCCTGTTTCTCTTGTTGTGTTCGGGTCTGTTCGATCACGATTGCCCAGATGAATCCCAGCAGTTCCCGCGCGATCGCGGTCACGACGACATTCGCGTGTTTGCCGTTGTTGCGCAGCTTGCGAAGGCGATCGCTTGGACTGGGGGCGACGCCTTCTCGGCACGGCGTTGAATCAGCCGCGAGCGGCGTGCCGGGAAGCGATACGCCCAGGAGCATTCGACCAGCAGACGGCGAGCTTCCTCGTTGCCTGCTTTGGTGATCGCGCCTTGACGGCGTCGCGCTCCGCTCGTGTTCTCCGACGAAGTCACACACCGACGAAACCCATCAGCTCGCGCGGGGAGTCGAAGCGTGTGAGATCGCCCAGCTCGGCCAGCAACGTCATCCCCGCCAGCCAGTCCACGCCCCGCAGCGCCGTCAACGCCTGCGCTGGCCCTCCCAGGCTCCAGCCTTCCAGCTAATCATGCAACTGCTGCTCGAGGCGAGCCGTTCGGCTTTGCGCCTGGCGTATCGCCTCGGCGTATTCTTCGTAGGCGATCTGCGAGGCCGGCTGCTCAAAGCGTTGCGTCTCGAGCCAGCGAAAGTGCGCTTGCGTCCAATTCTTGCGCCCGGGGAAACGCTTGTCGTGGCGCAGCAGCATAGCTCCGAGGCGTTGACGAAGTTGTTTGTCGATGAGTTTGCAGTCGCCGCGCGCGCGGCTCAGATCGCGGATCGCTTCGTGTTCCGGAGAGGGCGTCCAGACCGTGTTGAGCTCGCCGGCGCGATCGAGCCGAGCCAGGGTCAGCGCGTCGCGCCGATCGGTCTTGACGCGATCGCCGGATTTGCGCGGGGTCAGCGACGGCGCGACCAGGTCGCCATCGTGTTCGGTGTCACGAATCTGCCGGCAAATGCCGTAGCCACAGGGGCCGGCTTCGTAGCAGTAGTGCAGCCTCTGACCAGACGGGGCGAGTGCGGAAATCAAGCGACGAATGGCTTCAGGCCGGTTGTCGATCTTGCCGTAGAAATGCGCCTCGCCCCGCCGCGCCGCGGCGACAGCGACCGAGATACTGTTTTTGTGAACGTCCATCCCGACGTATTTGTCGTAACTGTTGCACTTGTTCATCTCTTTGTTGAACTCGCTAGACTCTTTCATGACCTGTCCTCCTCGATGCGGCTCTGCGCATCTGTTTGAAGCGTAACCCGCGACTCTCGCGGTTGGACAGGTCACTCCATCTTCTCTACGGGTATTCAAAACGTTTTCGCAGGCAACCAGAGTCCTTAGAGACGGATTTGGGTTAGCAGAAGATCCTCCCGTCTTCAGGCTCGTCCTTAGATAGGAAAATGCTTTCTGAAGAAGGACTACTACCTATCCCGCAAACGCTGCCGCCGAAAATGGCTTCAACCGGACGGCTCGGACTGAAGTGGAATAGCCCGGCACAGGACGCCAGGGCTGCTAGCTGCTCGCACTCCACTCACTCAACGGCAAGGGTCACCACGGGACTGGCTTGTCCAGCAATGGAAACGACCACGTCGGCAACCCCGGGTGGAACGCCTGCCGGCACCACGGCATTGACCTGATACAGACTCGTGAAACCCGGGGTCAGGCCCGCGAACAGTACCCTCGACGAGCGGGCGCCAATCGTCACCGTCACATCCTCCGCTGTCCGCGCCAATGGCGAGCTGGGAGCCGGGTCCCCGCTGGCCACTTCGGGAGCGACGGAGCCCAATCCCGCACCGTAGATGATAATCGCATCACCGGCCTTGACCGGCCGCGCCGGACTTACAATCTGGAAACTCGCATTCTGGATGGAACCGGGTCCGCTGCCCGAAGCGTTTTGCGAAAACACTCCCGGTCTCGCCGCGGTGACCAATACGGGTTCCGGCATTGCCAGACTGGCGGTGTCCGTGCGGCGAGCAAGCAGTAGCAGGCTCTCGTTCAGGCGGTCCGCAACCTCGAACGGAAGAACGGTGTTGACTTGGTCTTCCCGGGAGAACAGCATCGGCAGAGGGCGGCCGCCCAAAATGATTTGCGTCCCCGCCAGCTCGGTTGACAGCGGGACGCTGCTTGCTGAGAGGCCCCCACCATTGACGGGCTGGCTTGACAGGTTGCTGCCGAAGATGGAAACGATCGTACCGGGTGCAAGCGGGTCCGCAACGAAGCTCGCACTATGGACCACCCCTCCCTGCGACACCCGCGGCGCCGCCGAGGGATTCGGACTCACGGACAGCGCTTGGGTGAGCGCCGCGCTGATGCCTGCGGGATCGGTGGCGGTTACCGTGACAACGGCCTGTGAATCGGCGCCAACCGCCGAGGGGACGTTCCAAGTCGCCGCCCACAGGCCCGAGCCCAAATGGGCTAGTGCCAGACTCGAGGAAGAGATATTCGTGAAGTCCACGACGACGGAGCCATCGGCCATCTTGTCGGCACAGTTGTCTACGACCTCCACCTCGATGTTGGCCGGCCAGCCGGCGGGAATCGGAGACGTGCTTCCCAGAACCTTGAACACCGGAGCAATCTCCGCGCGCGAGCAAGCACCCTGAGATACACGGGCGGATGGTTTGAGACTTGCCTGAACTTCTTGAGAAACTACGAGCACCACTTGCACCGTGCGGGTCAGCTCGCCACCGAACTGCAGGCTCAAGAGGCCCCGATAGATACCAGCGGCGAGCCCTTCGGGGGAAACCTCGACACCAATGTTTGTGGGCTCGCCGGGGCTGACAGTTCCTTCGGCGGTTGCGGGCGAGAGCCAGCCAGCTCCATTCAACGTCAGGTCCCGAAGGGTGAAGGGGAGCGACCGTTGGTCAGATTCAGAATCCGAAAACTCTGCGCGGAGGGCGTAGGGGCCTCGGGTACTGAAGCGAAAATCAAACCCGCGGGATCGACGATAGGCCCCGGGTCCTGGTCCCCCGCCAGAAGATTCAGCACGACCGAAGTGAACCGCGGAGAGTTAGCTGCATTGGGAGCCGCCACTTCCAGCAGACCGTAGTAGGCGCCCGGGGACAGTCCTTGCGAATTGATAGCGACATCAAGTGTGGCGGGAGATGAAGGTTCGCTGGCGCCCGTCGGAGGCGTCACGGTTGACCAATTTCCCCCAGACAGGGTCTCCACTCGAGAAGCCCATGGCATCATCCCTATGCCGTCGTTGAATACGCGAAGAGGCTGAACAGGCGCAGCAGGGCCTCCCACGACGGCAGTGAACGTGAGTCCTCTCCGCGAGACGCGAATTGACTGTGAACGGCCGCTGATCGCCATCGCCACGGGAACCGTCAGGGACTGTTGCGCAGCCGGACTGGCAATCTGAATTTCGCCGAAATAGGTCCCGGGAGACAATGCAGCCGGATCCACTGTGACGTTAAGCATCCCCGGCTGTGCCGCGGTTGCCTGTCCCGCCGTTGGCGAAACCATCAGCCAGGGTCCGCCCGACTGGGTCGCGGTTTCGACCTGAAACCCCAGCGAACCGCCGCCGCCGTTGAGCACGGACAGATTCTCCGTTGCAGCCGGCGACACCTGGACGAACGTAGACGTTAGGCGGTTCGGTTGCGCTCCAAGCGTTGGTTCCAAACCAGGATCCAGCTCAATCAGTGTCAAGAACTCCTTCGCTGCCGCGCCATCGCTCGTATCCGTCACGAGTCCCACGAATTGGAAAGTGCCCGGCACTGTGGGGTTGCCTTCGAGCGACCCAGTCGCCGGATCGAGTATCAACCCGGGCGGCAGCACCCCGAACACCGCCGACCAGCTATAGGGAGGAACTCCTCCCATTGCGGATAATGTCTCCGCATAGGGCTGGCCAACGATCCCAGCTGG
Organism: Bryobacterales bacterium; assembly: GCA_965224215.1. Taxonomy (GTDB): domain Bacteria; phylum Acidobacteriota; class Terriglobia; order Bryobacterales; family UBA6623; genus CBDCYS01. The sequence continues at coordinate 86,012 of CBDCYS010000012.1, forward strand.
GAGGGGCGAGTCGGAGGTGACCGTAAGTTCCACTGGCGGCACCGCGGAAATGACAAGGGACCAGTTGTCGACGCCGCTGTTGCGACTGTCTTCAGTAATTCGGACGTCCTCGTTCGGCCCGCTTTGGACCGGAAACTCACTGACGGAAGCAAAGCCGAATTGGAGAGGTGGCGCGTTCGCGGAGAAGTTCACCCGTCTCGGTCCATCGCCTACTCGTCGAATGAAGTCCCTCGGTGCGAGGCCGCTTCGGCCGAACGACCTCCATTCCAGTCGCGATACGCGATCCTGCGCGGAACGGTAGTACGTGTCGTTTTGAAAGATCAAGAGGTGGTATGTGGAAGCCCAGACCGTCCGGGACTCCAGGTTCTTGAGATCGTAGCTGTAGCTAATGCTGGAAATAGGCCCTTGTGTTTGTGGGTCGTAGATTGCGCCCGCTTGCAAATGAGCCACGTAGATCTCACGAGCTTTCGATCCCGTCTCGCCCACGTGAATGACCCGGCGGAAGGCCCCGGGGTTGCCGTCGATCAAGGCCTGTCGGGCGGTGATCTTGGCGGAGTCGGTCTCGTCTATGATGACGGTCGCCGTCCAATCCGAGTTCGTGAAGTCGTCATCAGAGAAGGTAACGGTTTGTGCTGGGGAGTTGAGACCGGCAAACGCGAGCATCGCGACGAATCCCAAGACCGGTCGTTTGTGCGTCAACATGATCACCTCCCTGATCGATCCGCGGCCGGCCAACCATACTGACCTTCAGTTGGAGGGTTCGGGCCCAGCCCGGACTAGAACCGTTTGCGGTCGAACGGGGTGATTATAGCTCGGCAGCGCGAAGGGAAGCATTCACGAGGAAAATCAGGCTGACTCCACCTGCTGCACGACTCATTCTCCGGCCAATCGTACGGCCAAGCCCTTCGGTCCGGCATCGTTCGGCGTATCGCTCATCCCGAGAGACGGGTCACTGAGGGCGCCGGCGGGTCAACCGAGGTCGCAAGCCGCAGCTACTGGGAAGGACCCCTTAGTCGTCGCTGCCGAACATATTGGTGAGAGCGCCCAGGCCGTGCGCTTCACCGCCGCCAGTTTTGCCTCCCACGCCTCCGCCGAGTTCGCGGCGCAGTTTCGACAGGGTCATGGTTTGGATGAGGGCTTTCCCGGGGCCGGTCAGCGTCGCCAGGAATAAACCTTCGCCGCCGAAGATTCCGGTCTTGATGCCTCCGGCGAACTGCACGTCGTACTGAACCGACTCGTCGAAGGCTACCACGCAACCCGTATCCACCTGAAGGATTTCACCCGGTCCCAGATCGAACTCGAGGAAGTCGCCGCCACCATGAATAAACGCAGTGCCCGGCCCCGTTAGCTTTTCGAGAATGAAGCCCTCGCCTCCGAACAGTCCGGCCCCGATTTTCTTGGTAAAGCAATGTCGAGGTTTACGCTGCTTTCCGCGGCGATGAAACCGTCCCTTTGCACCAGGATTGACTTTCCCGCGTCAAGATCGAAGGCCTGAATTCGCCCTGGAAAATCTCCGGCGAGACCGACCTCACCCTCGGCGCCCAAGGTGCGGAAGTGGGTCATGAAAAGGGATTCCCCGGCGAGCTTTCGTTTCAGCGCACCAAAGAGCTTTGCGCCAAGTCCTTCACCGGTCATTTGAGTTTTCCATTCGACAGACGCCGTCTTGTAGACCATCTTGCCGGCTTCGGCATAGACGTCTTGACCGGGCTTGAGCTTGATGCGGACAACCTGAAGATTGTCGCCCTCGATCCTGTACTCAAGAGGGGGCGCCGCCACCGCCGAGGGCGGGGGAGCTGCCGGGTTCCCGCCGCTCATTCTCGTACCACAACTAGGGCAAAAAGCCGCGCCCTCGGAAAGTTGATTACCGCAGCTTGTGCAAAAGGCCATAGCAAGGCTAGGATATCACGAGAAAAGATCCCGGTCACACGGAAGATGCTGGCTTAGCTCACTACTGTTGAATGAGGGCGGTTGGACCGAGGAAGGGTCGCCGTTTGCAGCTTGCGCTTTCGCTCCTTGCTCGGCGCGATGAAGCGAACTTCTAGCCGTTGATCGAGAACTTGAGCGAGTCGTTGTAACATGCTCAGCGAATGGCCCTCGTAGTCGGCGTCTTCCAGGCGGGCGATGACCGGTTGTTTCGTTTGAACTAGATCAGCCAACGCTTTCTGGGAGAGCCCAGCGGCTGTGCGCGCGTCGCGGATCATCCGCGCGATCTGAAGGTTGATCGTCTCCTTCTCGATGAGGGCTCGCAGTTCGGGGTCATCCCCAATGACTTTGGTCGAGGATTTTGAAAGCATCTTTTGTCTTAGGCATCGGCCAATTCCAATTCGTGCAAGTGCTTCTCCGGGTCCTGTTAGTAGGCTGTCATTCGACGGATTGCGCGCTCCATCTCTGTAGCAGGAACAGTGCCTTCTTTCACCAGCGCGTTTGCTAGGAGCGCGACGTTCCGCCAATGACGCTCAGGTCACTACGCCAAGATCTTCTGCACCACTTCGCCGTGCACATCTGTCAGGCGGAAGTGGCGGCCCTGGTATTTGAACGTGAGCTTGGTGTGGTCGACGCCGAGCAGGTGCATCATGGTGGCGTGCAGGTCGTGGACGTGGACCGGGTCTTTAGCGACGTTGTAGCAGAACTCGTCGGTCTCGCCGTAGGTCATGCCGGGTTTGACTCCGCCGCCGGCCATAAAGATCGTGAAGCATCTCGGGTGATGGTCACGGCCGTAGTTGTCCTCGGTGAGGCGTCCTTGGCTGTAGACCGTGCGGCCGAACTCGCCGCCCCAGACGACCAGCGTGTCGTCGAGCATTCCGCGGTCTTTTAGATCCTGAATCAACGCGCCCGTACCATGGTCGGTGTCTTTTGTTTGCTTGCGGATGCCTTTGGGTAGTGCGGTATGCTGGTCCCAGCCTCGGTGATAGAGCTGGATGAAGCGCACGCCCCGCTCGGCCAGCCGTCTTGCTAAAAGGCAATTGGCGGCGAAGGTCCCGGGCTTGCGAGCTTCGCTGCCGTAACGCTCAAAGGTGCTGTCGGGTTCACCGGAAAGATCGGTCAGATCCGGGACCGATGTCTGCATGCGGTAGGCCATCTCGTATTGCGAGATGCGGGTGGAAATCTCGGGGTCGCCGAACTCCTCCAGTGACAAGTTGTTGAGTTTCGCCAGGTCATCAAGAAACCGCCGGCGCGCGGGCTTGTTAATTCCCGGAGGGTCCGACAAGTAAAGCACCGGGTCACCGACGGACCGGAACTTGACGCCTTGATAGCGCGTCGGCAGGAAACCGCTGCCCCAAAGCCTGTCATAAAGCGGCTGTCCCTCGCGTGCCGAGCCGCTGGAAACCATCACCACGAAAGAGGGCAGGTCCTCGTTCATGGTTCCCAGGCCGTAGGAGAGCCAGGCGCCCATACTCGGCCGGCCGGCTAGTTGAAACCCCGTCTGGAAGAATGTCACCGCCGGGTCATGGTTGATCGCCGTGGTATTCATCGTTTTGATGAAGCACAGCTCGTCGGCAACTTTGGCGACGTTCGGCATGAGTTCACTGATCCAGGCGCCGGACTGGCCATGCTGTTTGAAGTCGAAAATCGTCGGGGCGACAGGGAAGCTCGTTTGCGTAGCCGTCATTCCGGTCAGCCGCTGGCCCTTTCGGATCGAGGCGGGCAACTCGCTAGCGCGCAGGTTTTTCAGATTCGGTTTGTAGTCGAACAGATCCAACTGCGACGGAGCCCCAGACTGGAACAAATAGATGACTCGTTTGGCTTTGGGAGCGAAATGCGGCAGACCCGGCAGACCCGCAAAAGAGTCGTCGCCGCCAGACTTCGCGGCTGCCGCCCCCAGCTTGTCCTTGAAAAGGTTTGCAAGAAGCGCTGTTCCAAGCGTTGCGCTGGAGCGGCCGAAGAAGTGCCGCCGGGTCATGTGGAGTTGGCGTTCGATTTCTGGGTTCATAGTGATTCTCCGTTACATTCCGTCAGACGACATCCTTGCATCCATCAAGACTGCATCCCAAAGCAGCTACTCCTTCGTGATCGTCTCGTCCAAGTTCAGAATCAAACTCGCGATCGTCGTGTAGGAAGCGAGTTCCGTAATGTCCAACTCTTGGCTGCGTGGGTGTTCCCCTTGGGAGACAAGCGCCAAGGCGCCCTTGCGATCGGTCTCGTAGTTATCCAGGTGGTGGTGAAAACTGTCGACAAGGATCTCCGTCCGGCGCGCTCCCGGCTGGCGGGCTGTTGCTAATCGATAGCCATAAGCCACCCTCTCGGCAGGCGTCTTGCCACCTTCGATCATCATCCGCTCTGCCATCATTCGTGAGGATTCTACGAAGGTGACATCGTTCATGAGATTCAACGCTTGCAGCGGCGTGTTCGTTCTGGTTTGACGCACGGTGCAGGCTTCGCGTCCGGCGGAATCGAAATTCAACATGGCCGGAGGCGGCACCGCGCGTTTCCAGTAGGTATAGAGTCCGCGGCGGTAGAGCTTGTCGCCGTGATCTTGCGGATACCCCTTGCCTCCGGCCAGCTCGGTCCACAGTCCGGTCGGCTGATAGGGCTTCACCGACGGGCCGCCGACCTTTTCGACCAGCAGCCCGGAGATAGCCAGCGCCTGATCGCGCAACACCTCTGCCGAGAGCCTATAGCGCGGCCCTCGCGCCAGGAAGCGATTCTCCGGATCCGTGTCGTACAGCTCCGCGTCAGCTTTCGAGGACTGCCGGTAGGTCGCACTCATGACCATAGTCTTCATGATGCTCTTGACGTCCCAGCCACTGCCGGTGAACTCGGTCGCGAGCCAGTCGAGCAGATCCATGTGAACAGGCCACTCGCCCTGGGAACCGAAATCTTCCACCGTTTTGACCAGGCCCACGCCAAACAGCATCTGCCAGAAGCGGTTGACGGTAACCCGGGCGGTCAAGGGGTTGGATGGGTTCGCGAGCCAGCGTGCGAAACCGAGGCGGTCATTGGGGGCGCCCTCGGGAATCGCTGGAAGAACGGCTGGAACTCCGGGCTCTACCTTCTCTCCAGGGGCGTCGTAGGCGCCACGCAGCAGCAGGTGGGTGTCCCGGCGGTTCTCCCGCTCCTGCATGACCATCACGGTCGGAAAGCTTTCGACGAGTTGGGCCCGCTTTTTCCTCAAGCCGAGCAGCTTCTGCCACGCTTCCTGAATTTCGTCTGGCGAGTACTGATCCAGAAACGCCAGTCGCAGCTTGTCGGACTGAGCCTGAGTGCGGTCGGCTGCGGCAACCTCAGCAATCTGGCTGAGTGACTCGGCCGTCGCGACGACGCTGACTTCCGCCGGCCGCAACGCCCGGTCGTAGATGCGGACATCGTCGATCAGGCCTTCGAAGCGGGACTCCTCGCTGTCTCCCGCACCAATGCGCACGGGCGCTTTGACACCAAACGCCTGGTTGAGTTCATCAAGATGAATTGTCAGCTCAGCAGTTCTGCCATCCACGTAGATCTTGCTGCCTTCCGCCAGCCGCGTGCCGTCGTAGCTCGCGAGAACATGATGCCACTGATTTAACTCGATTGGCTTGGCGGTTTCCACGCGGCTCCCATCATCGAGCCAGCGGTTGACCAGGTTGAACTGCAACTTTCCGTCTTTCAGGAAGAGCCCGTAGCCCTGTAGGCCATCCACGTCGAAGGGTAAGAACTTGGTGCGAGCAACAATCGTACCGTTGGCGCTCGTTGGATAGATCCAGGCTGACAGCGTGAACCTCTCGTAGAACTGGAAGTCGGCGACATCCCCGGCTTCGATGAATCGTTTGCCGTCGAAGCGTGCCGCATGCCCTAACCGGCCCTCCGTGTAATCGGGCAACCCATCGCGCAGCCGGGCCCGCACGTCGCGGGCAGCCCCCGGCGTCACTCCGGACAGATTACCGTCCAGCGGGTAGTGGGCGACCAGCCCGTCGTGCAGTAGCCAATCAACCTCAACGGATTCGGAGAGCGCTTTCTCCCAATCCTTTTGGGCGCTGTCTAGGTCGGCTTGCAAACCTTTGAATGCATTCTCGGCAAGCGCGAGGTTCTTGTCCAGCGTGCGGAGTTCCTCTTGCTGTTCCCGAGTCGGCGCACCGATGAAGGGCGGTGAGTTGCCGTACTTGAAAGCTTTGCCTTTCTCCGGAACGTTATTGAAGTAGGCGAAGAGTTCGTAGAACTCCTTTTGCGTGAGGGGGTCGTACTTGTGGTCGTGGCAGCGCGTGCAGCCCATCGTCAGTCCCAACCATACGGTTGAGGTCGTTTCGACGCGGTCGACCACGTACTCAACCGCGTATTCCTCGTCGATGATGCCGCCTTCGCCGTTACCGCGGTGATTGCGATTGAAACCACTGGCGATCTTTTGTTCCAACGTCGCATTAGGCAGCATGTCACCGGCAATCTGCTCCACCGTGAACTGATCGAACGGCATGTTGTTGTTGAAGGCTTCGATCACCCAGTCACGCCATCGCCACATATAACGCTCGGCGTCGGTCTGGTAGCCGTTGGTGTCGGCGTAGCGGGCGGCGTCCAGCCAGCGCACAGCCATCCGTTCGCCATATCGGGGAGATTTCAGGAGCCGGTCGACCACCTTTTCGTAGGCGTTCGGCGAGCTGTCATCCAGGAAGGCGTCAATTTCGCTCGGGGTTGAGGGCAGGCCGGTCAGATCGAGGGTAACCCGGCGGATGAGTGTAGCCCGGTTGGCTTCCGCCAAAGCAGATAAGTTTTCCCGGTCGAGCCGGGCCAGCACGAAACTGTCAATCGGGTTGCGCGGCCAGTTTGGGTCGCTGACGGCGGGAGGCTGCGGGCGCTCAGGCGGGATGAACGACCAATGCTGCTGCCATTGCGCTCCTTCCGCCACCCAGCGCTTGAAAAGGTCGATTTCCTCGGCGCTGAGCTTCTTGCCCGAGTGGACCGGCGGCATGCGGATCGCATCGTTTCCCGTCGTGATACGCTGGATCAGCTGACTGGTTTCGAGTTTACCGGGGACTACCGCGAATCGCCCTCCCAAATCCGCTTTCGCACCTTCTTCATTGTCGAGACGAAGATTGCTCAACCTCTTCGTCTTGTCGGGCCCATGGCAGGTATAGCACTTGTCAGAAAGGATGGAGCGGATGTCGCGGTTGAACTGAACCGGCTTGCCGGTCTCGTCTTTGGGCGCGGCGGAAGCGGGTCCAGCGCCTAGCACCGCGATCAGCGCCGTTGTAAAGAATGCGGAGAGACTAAGATGGCGAGGTTGGGTAGGCATGAGAGTACACAAATCTCCAGGTTGATTATAGCTCGATGGGAGGGCTTTCCGGTTTGGGTGTAGTTTGGGTGCGCGGGGCGACCAGCCTAAGGGCAGCCGAACAGCGACGGGGCTGGAAGCCCACGACTGAATCCGCTCGTCCGCGCCCTGAGCCGCGCGCGTGAGCAAGCGGTTGTCTCGAATCGATTGATCCGCTCACAACAACCACTCCCCCGCAGTCGTGGCTCCGACGGTCGTGACTCCAGTAATCGTGGCTGCGACAGTCAAACCCCAGAGTGCCGCGACGAATCACCGAACAAGCAGTATCCCCTGCACCCGACTCCGCCAGCCAGAGCCACGTCGGCGGCCCCCCGATCTCCCCAAAATTCCAACGCCCCAACTTCCAGTCACGGATTTTTGCGGGCATTAATCCCATTGTTATCAACAAACGTGTCTGCTCGGGACTTGACATACACGAATGTGCCGCTATGCTGAGAGCGGTGAAATCGACTGACAAGCGATCAATTCGCAGCGCCGTCCACAAGCGCCCGTTCACGGAAGGCCCGTCCTAGAATTAAGCGAAAAGGTGAGCTGCCTCTGAAGGGCAAAAAACGCGATATCATGACAAAATCTGCCAAACCCCGCAATCGAGGTTGCCCGCTTATTGAAATAAAAGAACTTACGCGCTTCGGCGAAGCCTCCACCAAGGCGCGTAGGCACGACAGTTAACGCATATAGTAGTCGTGAAACACAGGAAAACCACTAAAAAACAGAGTCGATAGCCCCTGTTTTCGCCCAGGCAGCAATTCGCTACGGCAATAACTCCAGGAAGCGGGTGATATCATCTTCGCTGGCCAGAAATGCGGCGAAGCACGGACCCCATCCGAAACGGGGCGAGACGAATCGGATTCTTGCATAATGGGCATTCGAGTCGAGCCCTTGCCTGCGGATGCAGACGCTTCCCGAGCTGCTGCCGCTTCAGCGGCAAGTTCGAAGACGACTGTCGCAAGAGGCGGCCCGCCAGTCTTTTACATATGGACGTACAAACCTTAGCCATTCAGGCTGCCGTGCTCGTCGCCGCCCTGTTTCAGTCGGCCACTGGAGTTGGATTCGGGCTCATGGCCGGCCCCGTCTTGCTGCTCATCATGAACAGCGCATCAGCCGTTCAGGTCACGATGCTGTTGAGTTTGCTGATTGCCGCGGTGCTGGCTCCGTCTCTCTATGGTCAGGCCGAGAAGGGCTTGCTTTCGAGGTTCATCCTCGGAACCGTCGTTGGTGTCCCAATCGGAGTTGTTATCTATCAGCACAGCGGTGTCGGACTGCTTAGGATTTCAGCGGGGCTAGTCGTCTTGTTCATGGCCGTGTCAGTATCGGGTCGGCTTGGCTCAAGTGACCGGCGCGGTTCAACGCGGCAAGGGAACTTAACCGACATCGGAACCGGAATCCTATCCGGGGTCATGGGCGCCAGCCTGGCGATGCCGGGTCCGCCAGTTGTAGCGCGCTTGTCCGCTCTTGGCTCGGCCAAAGACGCAGTACGCGCAACGATGCTCACTCTTTTCGTTGTTTCGTTCGGCATGGCGTTGCCTCTGCAGGGGCTTACCGTATCGATTTCTCCTCAGACTATGTCTTTGACTCTGACCTTGGTGCCGACTGCGCTGATTGGCATCTACCTGGGCCGCAAGTCTGTCGCTTGGATCAGCGAGCGAGCCTTCCGTTTGTTAATCACTTCGGTGTTGGCCGCGACTTCCGTCAGCTTGCTGGCCGATTCTATCCGAGATATTCTTGAACGCTGAAACTGATAGATCGTTCATCAGAGCCCGCCCCAATTATGGATCAGCGATTTGGTTGCCTGCATCAGTTGCCTCGGGTGCATCTTTGTCACGCGCCAACTCCGCTGGAGGCGATGCCGAACCTCAGTGCCCGGTTCCACGAAGTCAAATTGTTTGTCAAACGCGACGACTGCACCGGGCTGGCGTTTGGCGGCAACAAGGTCCGGCAGCTGGAGTTCTATCTAGGCGAGGCGCGATCTGTTGAAGCGGACATGATACTGATCACCGGCGCGGTGCAATCGAATTTTGTGCGCTTGGCCGCAGCCGGGGCGCGCAAGCTTGGAATGGAATGTCATATCCAGCTTGAAGAGCGAGTGCCGAGGAAAGATTCCGTCTATCGCACGTCAGGAAATGTTCTATTGGATCGGATCCTCGGTGCTACCATTCATTCTTATCCGGAAGGCGAGGATGAACAAGGCGCTGACCAACGCCTGAACGCAATAGCAGGCGAGCTGCGGAGTCGGGGCCGCCGTCCTTATGTGATCCCGCTGGCGCCCGGCCATGAACCTCTTGGAGCACTTGGCTACGTAGTTGCCGCGCAAGAGATTCTAAGACAACTTGAAGAGCTGGATTTGTCCTTGGATGAGATTGTCGTCCCTTCGGGAAGCGGACACACGCACGCGGGTTTGCTTTTTGGACTGAGGGCTTTGGGCAGCAAAGTGTGTGTGACCGGTGTTTGCGTGAGACGTGAAGCCGCTTCGCAGAAGCAACGAATCAAGTCTCGCGTAGATGAAATCGCAGAGCTCTTGGGAGTCAAATCAGCGGTCGCGGACGGCGATCTGCACCTGATCGACAAGTTTCTCGAGCCCGGTTACGGACACTTGAATCAGGCCACGACGAGAGCAATTGAGCTTGCCGCGCGAACAGAGGGTTTGATCTTGGACCCCGTTTACTCCTGCAGGACAATGGCTGGTTTGGTTGACCGGGCCGCCGATGCCGCCGCCGGAAGCTCGTTGCTATTCATTCACACCGGCGGGACACCCGCTGTCTTCGCTTATGGATCTGACGTAGTCGGTGCCCCAACCTAACGCATCCTTAAAAAACTACAGATGCAGGCAGCGCGGCTCAACCGCGCTGCCTGCGTGTGGATGTAGCGATTTTTTGATGGATCGAACTAGCGGCCGCTCGTCGCCAGCCACTGCCCGCGCGGAGCGGTGACGAATACGATCGGCGCGACGCAAGGCCGCGGAAGATCGATATCGTCCAGGATGTCTGCGTCGCCGAGAACGTTCGCGGCAGCCCTTCTTGTCCGCACGTTGACGACTGTCGGATTGCCGTTATCATTGACCGACAAGCAACTGACGACCGCGCGGAAATACGGATGCGGGTTGAGCCCACGATCCGCGGCCAAGACGTCGAGATGATTGGCGAGGACCAAACCTCGGACATGGACGATCACACGTCCGTTTGCCTTGACCCCTCCGCGCACCTCGTCGATCACCCGAGGGCGCACCGCTCCGGGAATCCCCCGAATTGCATTGTTCGGTCCACGAAAGGGTCCCTTCACGGCAAACAACGTTTGAAAGGCCGTAACGTCGTCTGTCGGATTGACTTCGGCCTGCCCCGTCCATGGGGCAACCAGACACACCACTGCTACCAGAGACACGAATAGCTTTCTCATTTCTTATTCTCCTTAGTTGTTTTGTTTGTTAGGTAGTTGTGGGCAGGCCTGTCCACGCACGTCGACAAGTAACGACGGGGAGCGTGAATCCCCTTCGATCATTTCTTTGTTCTCGGGCGGTTTAATGCCAAAGTTACTTGTCGTTGTTGCTTACTGGACTAAACACGAAAGGTTTGATAATGTTGCTGAATTGCGGGAAAACTTTCGGCATGAAGTTAAGCCGGGCGGCGCTGGAATCGGGATGAGTTGACCCGTGACTGGTGTTCTAGGCTCTGACCAACCGCGTAGAAACGAAAAAGGGGTGGAGGTTCTGCTGACATGAGAACCTCCACCCGGAGGAGAAAGGACGGATTGGGGAGCGATTGATTCTTAACTAACTACAGCCCGAGGTGGAGCCGCAGTTTTCGCATTTGTAGCAACTGCCGTTGTTTGTCATCATCGAACCGCATTCCGAACAGATCGGGGCATCCATTGCACCCGCCTGGAAAGGTAGCTCCTTTTGCGGTGTGGCTTCGGTCGGCTTCAGGGTCGCGCTTTCGCCCACCTCCGACTGCTGGTAGTCCACCGAAATAAACTTCGATCCAAGCCAGCGGAATAAATAGTCCATAACTGACTTGGCATAAGGAATCTTGCTGTTGCCGGTCCAGCCGCTGGGCTCAAACCTCACGTGCTGGAACTTGTCGACCAGCACCTGAAGCGGCACGCCGTACTGCAAGGTCATCGAGACGGCGGTCGCGAAGCTGTCCATGAGGCCGCTGATGGTCGAGCCTTCTTTTGCCATGCGAACGAAAAGCTCGCCCGGGGTACCATCGTCATAGAGACCGACGGTGATGTAGCCCTCGTGACCTCCCACGGAGAACTTGTGAGTGATCGACTGGCGCTCGTCGGGCAACTTGCGACGCATCGGCCGGTAGACAATCCGCTCGCCCGCCGCGGTCCGCTCGCCCTTCTCGCTATTCGCCTTGCCAGTGCTCAGGGGCTGAGCCCGTTTGGAGCCGTCTCGATAGATTGCGACGGCCTTGAGTCCCAGGCGCCAGGACTCGATGTAGGCGTCCATCACAGCTTGGACAGTGGACTCTTCGGGCAGGTTGATGGTCTTCGAGATCGCGCCGGAAATGAACGGCTGTACCGCGGCCATCATCCTCACGTGGCCCATGTAGTGAATGGCTCGCTCGCCGTTCTGTGGCCGAAAGCTGCAGTCGAAAACCGGCAGGTGCTCGTCCTTGATATGAGGCGCGCCCTCGATAGTGCCGGTCGAGTCGATGTGATTGACGATCTCGCTGACTTGCTTGGGCGTATAGTTGAGCTTCAGCAAGGCTGCGGGAACGGTGTTATTGACAATCTTGATGACCCCGCCGCCGACTAGCTTCTTGTATTTGACCAGCGCCAACTCCGGCTCGACCCCGGTCGTATCGCAGTCCATCATGAAGCCAATCGTGCCGGTCGGTGCGATCACCGTGACCTGTGCGTTGCGGTAACCAGTGCGTTGCCCCAAGTTGTAGGCGTCTTCCCAACACTGGCTGGCGGCCTCATGGAGCGGCTTCTCGACGCGTTCCCCGTTCAGGTCACGGGCTGCGTCGCGATGCATCCGAATCACCTCCAAAAAGGCGTCGCGATTCTTTTTGTACCCAGCGAACGGACCGGTGGTTTCGGCGATGCGGGCGCTCGTCAAGTAGGCTTGGCCACACATCACGGCGGTGATCGCGCCAGCCACGTCGCGGCCTTCGTCGCTGTTGTAGGCCACACCCATCGACATCAACAGTGCTCCGAGGTTGGCAAATCCTAGACCGAGCGGACGATAGCTGTGCGAGTTCTCCGCGATCTTGCCCGTTGGATAGCTAGCGTTGCCGACGATAATCTCCTGGGCCACGATGAGCGTGTCGACCGCATGCCGGAAGGCTTCTACGTCGAATTGACTTTTCGAAACATGGAACTTGCGTAAATTCAAAGAAGACAGGTTACAAGCCGAGTCGTCGAGGAACATGTACTCGGAACAAGGATTCGAGGCATTGATGCGAGCGGTGTTCTTGCAAGGATGCCAGCGATTCACGGTCGTATCGAACTGCATCCCAGGGTCGCCGCATTGATGCGTGGCCTCGGCGATTTGTTTCAGCAGGTCGCGAGCTTTGTAACGTTCCTTGGGCTGGCCGTTGAGGACGGACTTGGTCCACCAGTCTTCGTCGTTGACCGCAGCCGTCATGAAGTCGTCGCTCACTCGGACGGAGTTATTGGCGTTCTGAAAGAAAATCGAAGAATAGGCGTCACCGTCAATCGCCGAGCCGTAGCCGGCTTCGATCAGGGTCCATGCCTTTTTCTCTTCGCTGGCTTTGCACCAGATAAACTTCTTGATGTCGGGGTGGTCGGCGTTAAGGATGACCATCTTGGCCGCGCGGCGTGTCTTGCCGCCTGACTTGATGACCCCGGCAAAAGCGTCAAAGCCCTTCATGAAGGAAACCGGGCCGGAAGCCCGTCCGCCGCCTTTGAGGATCGCGTCTTCCTCACGAATCTTAGACAAATTCGATCCGGTACCCGATCCCCACTTGAAGAGCATGCCCTCGGTCTTAGCGAGGTTCATGATCGATTCCAGGCTGTCATCAGCCGCAATGATGAAACAGGCGGAACATTGGGGCCGGTGCGATTCGGTGTCCAGCGCGGAAACTTTGTTCGTCGCTTCGTCCCAATACCAGCCGTAGCCGCGGGCTTCCTTGACGCCGACATTGAACCAGACGGGCGAGTTGAAGCTAGCCTTCTGAGTGAGCATCAAGTGCGCCAGCTCACCGCGGAAGTTCTCGACATCATCAGGGGTTGCGAAGTAACCGTCGGCCGCGCCCCAGTCGGCGATGGTGTCCACGACGCGATGAACAAGTTGCGCCAGGCTGGTCTCCCGTTCGGGTGTTCCGGCGCGGCCATGAAAGTATTTACTGGCGACGATGTTGGTCGCCGTTTGCGACCAGTCGCACGGCATTTCGACCTCGCGCTGTTCGAAGATAACGTCACCGTTTTCGTTCGCTATGGAGGCGGTGCGTTTCTCCCACTCCAGAACGTCGTAGGGGGTCTGTCCGGGCTCTAAGCCTTTTGTGAAATAGCGCGGGAATGCCAATCCCTTGCGCTCGGTGATCTTGGACGACAACTCGTCCACGCGGGCAGCTAGTTCAACGCTGATTTCGCCCATAAACTCCCCTCCGGAATAGATTGAAAATGACTACTGGGTACTGAGCACTATCGAACTGCGGGGTGCCGACATGAGCGCTCTGGGGAGATTTAACCCCTTCGTACGCTGTGCCGACGTTCATCTAGTGTACACCATATGGTGGTCAAGTCAAAGGAAATTTCTACATCTAGCGCAATTTCTCTTTTTGGGCGCGAAATCGAGTTCTAGGACGCCCAGCCGAGAGGTCGGGGAAAACCATGAATCACTGTTGAGTGGTGGCGTCAGCAGCCGCCTCCGATCGGCACTCTTGTGCAACGGTTCACTTCTACTCCCCTATCCCTGAGTTGAGTAATCTTCTCGATGGCAACGCCCTTGTCGAGAGGGTTAGTTTCTGGATGAAACGCAAAGAAAGTCCCTCGATCGATCGGCGAGTCCGCGGCCGGCGAGCCGGAGCAACGCTATTCGGGCGCACCTCCTCATTCGGGCGGACCCTGCTCGAAGATCTCATCCAGCGCGCCGATCAGCTCGTCAATTTGGGCGTGCTCGATGATGTAGGGCGGCAAGAATCTGAGCACCGTGTCGGCCGTGCAGTTGATCAACAGACCGCGCTCCTGGCACTGGCCCACAACGGACTTGCCAGACACCGTCAGATTGATACCACGCATGACTCCGCGGCCGCGCACTCCCTGGACGAAATCGTATTTGTCGACGAGTCCGTTGAGGCAGCTTTCAAAGTAATCTCCGGTCTCGTTGATCCGTGGCAGCAGCTCGTCGAGGATGTCGAGGAACTCGATGGCGACACGGCAGGCGAGGGCGTTGCCGCCGAAGGTGCTGCCGTGAATCCCGGGAGTGATGATCTCGGCGGCTTTCTCGTTCGCGATAATCGCCCCGAGCGGCAGCCCGCCGCCGAGGGGTTTGGCTGTAACGAGGATGTCGGGCAGAATCGGTTCGACGTCGGCGGACTCGTTCCACCATTGATAAGCGAAATGCTTCCCGGTGCGGCCCAGCCCGGTTTGGATCTCGTCAAAAATCAGCAAAGCGTCGTTTTTCCGGGCCAGCTCGGCTGCCTTGGCTGCAAATTCTCGGTTGATCTGAACGATGCCGCCTTCGCCAAGGATCGGCTCGAAAAGGATCGCGGCGGTGTTTTCGCCAACCGCTGACTCGAGCGCTTCGACATCGTTGGCGTCGATGAATTTCACACCGGGGATGAGCGGCTCGAAAGGCTCGCGGTGCTTTGGCTGGCCGGTAACAGCGATGGCTGCCAGAGTTCGCCCGCCGAAAGAGTTATTGAGGGCCACAATCTCGTATTTGTCGGCGCTCCTATTGCGGCCATAGCCCTTGGCGATCTTGAGGGCGCCCTCGATGCACTCGGCCCCGCTATTGGTGAAGAAGACCCTTTTTAGCCGGGAAGCCTCGGCCAGCCGTTCGGCCAGCGGCCCCTGATGGGCGTGAGCATAAAGGTTTGAGCAGTGAACCAATTGATCGACCTGCTCGTGCATCGCCTGGACGATGCGCGGGTGCGCCATGCCGAGCGCGTTGACTCCAATTCCCGACATGAAGTCGAGATAGCGTTTGCCCGCAGCGTCGTACATGTAGCAGCCCTCGCCCCGGTCGATTACGATCGAGTGGCTATAGCTGCGAATGAGATATTGGCCCTCTAGGCCCAGGGTGTCGGAGCCGTCGGGCGGCCGCTGGTCAACATGCATAATGGAATTCAGAGTAGCAGAATCAACGATCGCTATCAGTGCGCGACGGTCCTAAGGGTTCAACCACTGCGATGCGTGGCGGTTGGGGCGGATTCATCGGCTGCGGCGAGTGGATCAATTGGTTGCGGCCTACCGCTCGCTGACGCGCGCGGCTCCCGCGGGCTCTCGGGACGGTAGGGAGCTAGACCAAAACTGTAAACGAGCCTTCGTCGCGCTGGACCGGACGGTAGAGGGTGTCCCGCTCCAGCGGATCGCGGCCGGCATGGCGGATGAGACGAAGCAGTTCTTCCCGATGAAGCGATTGCGAAGTGGTGGCACCAGCGTCGTGGTAGATCTTTTCCTCGACCACGGTGCCGTCCAGATCATCCGCGCCGAAGCGCTGGGCGATCTGCGCTATTTTCGGTGTCAGCATGATCCAGTAAGCCTTAATGTGTGGAAAGTTGTCGAGCATTAACCGCGAGATGGCGATGCACTTGATGTCATCGATACCGCCGGTGGTCGGAAGGTGCTGCATTGGCGTGTTTTCGGGGTGGAATGCCAATGGAATGAAGGTCTGGAATCCCCCGGTCTCATCCTGCAAGGTTCGCAGCTTGATCAGGTGATCGACGCGGTCTTCATCTGTCTCGATGTGACCGTAAAGCATCGTCGCGTTAGACTTTAGACCCATTTGGTGTGCAGTTCGCGCCGTATTGATCCATTCTTCGCCGTCGATCTTGTGATCACAAATAATGCGGCGGACACGCTCTTGAAAGATCTCCGCCCCGCCGCCGGGCAGGGAGTGAACGCCGGCGTCCTTGAGACGGCGAAGCGTTTCTTCGACCGACAGATTCGCCCTCCGCGCCAGATAGCCGATCTCGACCATGGTGAACGCCTTGAGGTGAACTTGCGGATAGCGTTCGCGCAGCCCCCGGATCATCTTGCAAAACCAGTCCAGGCTCAACTCCGGGTGCAGGCCTCCGACGATGTGAAACTCCGAGACCGCTTCGCTGTAGCCCTCTCCGGCGACGTGCCAGACCTCCTCGAGCGACATGGTGTAAGCGGCGGGATTCCGCACCTGCCTGCCGAACGCGCAAAGTTTGCAAGCAGCGACGCAGACGTTGGTGGGGTTGATATGGCGATTGACGTTGAAGTAGGTGACGTTGCCGTTGAGCTTCTCGCGGACGTGATTTGCCAGATATCCGACAGCAAGCAGATCGTGGGAGCGGTAAAGGGCAACCCCGTCCTCGAAGCTCAGACGATCCCCGGCCATGACCTTGTCGGCGATGGGTTCTAGTTGCCGGTCGTCGATGTGAAGAGGCATGGCTGATTACGCCGCTCGGCCCGACCTAAGGGTCCAGAAACCAAGAATAACATGCCGGAAACCATTGCACCGTGTTTCGCTAAAGCGGCATCACAGGCTGGCTGGCTTCTCGATACTCAAGCTATTTCATCGCTTGACCCTTGCTCATCGGGCGTGAAAGTATGGCGCCACCCCGAGAACCGCGACGCAATCCCTAGGGAATCAATGTGCCACAACAACGCGAAGTGAACTGTCCCGATCTTTACGGCCATAAGCGTTCGCAAGGCGTCAGCCGCTGTGCAGTAAAGCCAACCGCGGAGAGCAGCCCGCTCGCTTGTGGCCCGTCGGCGCAAGGGACGAAATCCTCCGTGATCGCCCAACAAGCGAGCGTAAGTAGCGACTTGATTCTCCCCAGTATTCGGCAATTCTTGGGCAAATCAGCGGGGTTCCTGACAGCCTGTCTCGCTGAGCATTTGATAAGGTAGGAAATCAAAGCCCATCTCACCCATGCCGGGCTTTTGCTCCCCTGCGGATCGCCGAGACCGAGGGTCGGCCGAGATGCGAAGCTACCTCCGCAGACTTCGGGTTCCCCTCGACCCAGGCACCAGACGCTTCGAGTTCCGCGGCGCGCGCGTAGATGGAACAACAAGGCCTATACATCGTTTTGATCAGTCTTCACGGGCTGATCCGCAGGCGAGATTCGGAGTTGGGGCGCGACCCCGACACGGGCGGACAGACGAAACCCGTGGTCGAGTTGTCGCGCGCCCTTGCCGCCGACGAGCGGGTCCTGCGGGTGGACCTCATGACGCGCCTAGTGGAGGATCCCAAGATCTCCTCCGACTACGCCGTCCGGGAAGAACCTCTGGCCGAAAAGGCGGCGATCATCCGCATTCCGTTCGGCCCCAAGCGCTACGTGCGCAAGGAGTTGCTTTGGCCCTGGCTGGGCCAGTTCGTCGACGGCGCGCTGAAGCACTTTCGCGCGGTGGGCGTTGCGCCTGACGTCGTGCACGCACACTACGCCGACGCGGGATGGGTGGGGTCGGACCTGGCGGCGCTCCTTAGCGTGCCGCTCGTGTTCACCGGGCACTCGCTAGGCCATGAGAAGCAACGCAGGCTTCTTGAGAGCGGCATCAAGCCTGAGACCCTGGAGGCGCGGTTCAACATTAGTCAGCGCATTGAAGCCGAGGAAAAGGCGCTATCGAACGCTGCCTTGGTGGTCGCCAGCACGACCCAAGAGGTCCAGAGCCAATACGCTGGTTACGGCCACTACCGCAAGTCGCGCACAACGGTCATTCCTCCCGGGATTGATCTGGCGGGCTTCGGTCCTCCTGTGCGTTTTGCGCCACGGCCACCTGTTTACGACCGCATCGCGCGTTTTCTCGAAGATCCTAGGAAGCCCTGGATTCTGGCACTGTCGCGCCCTGACGAGCGCAAGAATCTGCACACGCTTGCCGACGCCTACGGCCGCTCGCCGGCGCTGCAGGCCATCGCCTATCTCGTGGTGGTCACGGGCAGTCGGGACGATATCGAGGAGATGGACAGGGGGCCCCGCAGTGTGCTGACCGACCTGCTGCTGCGCGTCGATCGCTACGACCTCTACGGCAAAGTCGCCTACCCGAAAAGGCACGACCCAGAAGAAGTTCCGCAAATCTACCGCGAGGCGGCTCGCACGCGGGGTGTGTTCGTCAATCCTGCTCTGACCGAGCCGTTCGGACTGACGCTACTCGAAGCCGCGGCTAGCGGCTTGCCAATCGTTGCCACCGACGACGGCGGACCCCGCGACATCGTTTCCCGCTGCCGCGACGGTTTGTTAATCGACCCGCTCAACGCAGATGACATCGCCGAAAAACTCCAGCAAGTTCTGAGCGATCAGGGACGCTGGAGGCGCTGGTCGTCAGCCGGACTGCGGGCCATCAACCGCTACTATGCCTGGGAAGCTCACGTGCAGCACTACTTGCGCGAGGTCAGCAAGATTCTCGGGCGTCCCGGCCGCCGCCGTAGAGTTGTTGCGAAGGCGAAGCTGCCGGTCGTCGACCGAATCCTCGTCACCGATATCGACAACACGCTGCTCGGAGATGACGACGCGCTCATGGCGTTGATGGAAAAGGTACGCTCGGGTGGCGGCCGCTGCGCCTTCGCCGTAGCGACCGGGCCCTACGTTCTGCCGCGCGCACGCTGGAGTTCGACATCGAGCCCTTTAATCGCGAATTCCCGCGCATGCAGGAAGCGCGCTCGATCGGACGGGGCGTCGAGTTTCTCAACCGTCGTCTTTCCAGCCAGCTTTTCGAGGACATCGGCAAAGGCGACAAGAGGCTGCTGGACTTCCTGCGAGCCCACAAGTGCCAAGGCCGGCAACTGATGCTCAACGGCCGAATTACCGATGTCGCCGGCCTGCGGGCCGCGCTCCGAGCAGCGGAGGACATTCTCGGCGCTAAGCCGGACGATGCCTCCTGGGCCGACGTCGAGGACGAGTTGCGCGGTTTGGGCTTCGAGCCTGGCTGGGGCCGCACTCTCGCCCGGATCCGCGACACGTTGCAGTTGTTCTCCGACATCCTGGAAGCGCCCGAATCAAACACATTTGGGAGATTTCTCAGCCGGGTGCCGATGATCTTTTGAATGGCGATCCTTTCGCCGCACGGATATTTCGCTCAAAAGGACGTCCTGGGGCGGCCTGACACAGGGGGGCAAATCGTCTATATCCTGGACCAAGTCCGCGCGCTTGAAAGGGAGATGCGGCGGCGCATCGCCGAGCAGGGCCTCGACATCGAGCCGCGCATCCTGATCATTAGCCGGTTGATTCCCGAAGCTGACGGCTCCACCTGCGACCAACGTATCGAGCCCGTCGAGGGAACGGAGAACGCCGTCATCTTCCGCGTCCCGTTCCGCGGCCGCGACGGACAGGTCATCCCGCATTGGATCTCTCGCTTCGAAATCTGGCCTTACCTGGAGAGCTTCAGCGACGAAGTCGAACGTGAGCTGCGTGATCAGCTGCAAGGGCGCCCAGATTTGATCGTCGGCAACTACTCCGACGGTAATCTTGTGGCCACGCTGCTTTCCCAACGCATGGGTGTGACCCAATGTAACATCGCCCACGCACTCGAGAAAACCAAGTATCTCTATTCCGACCTTTATTGGAAAGAAAACGATCCTCACTACCACTTTTCGTGCCAGTTCACGGCCGACCTGACAGCGATGAACGCGGCCGACTTCATCATCACCAGCACCTATCAGGAGATTGCCGGGACCAGCGACGCGATCGGTCAATATGAAGCCTACGGGGCGTTCCCGATGCCCGACCTCTACCGCGTCGTTCACGGTATCGACGTCTTCGACCCGAAGTTCAACATCGTCTCGCCCGGCGCCGACCCCGCAGTTTATTTCCCTTACACAGCCCGCGACAGGAGACACTCCGACCTGACGCCGGAGATCGCGCGATTGGTCTACGGCGGAGCCGAAGACGACTCCCGAGGCGAACTTGGCGACCGCGACAAACCGCTGCTATTTACCATGGCGCGGCTGGACCGCATCAAGAACGTTACCGGGCTCCTCGAGTGGTACGGCCGTTCCAAGAGGCTGCAGGCAGCCGCCAACCTGCTTGTGATCGCCGGCAGCGTTCGCGAGGAAGACTCGAACGACCGCGAGGAGCAGGAGCAAATCCGCCGAATGTACCAGCTACTCGACCAGTACAGACTCTACGATCGGGTGCGCTGGTTAGGCGTGCGACTGGATAAGGACTTCGCCGGCGAGCTTTACCGATTCGTCGCCGATCAGCGTGGCGCATTTGTCCAGCCTGCCCTGTTCGAAGCCTTTGGCCTTACCGTGGTGGAGGCAATGATCTCGGGACTGCCCACTTTCGCGACGCGCTACGGCGGGCCGCTCGAGATCCTCGAAGACGGCCGTTCCGGGTTCCATATCGATCCCAATCACGGGGAAGCGGCTGCCGAGAAGATTGCAGATTTCTTCGAACGCTGCGCAGCGGAGCCGGGCTACTGGTTGGAGATCTCCGAAGGATCGGTGGCGCGCGTGCGGTCCCGCTATACCTGGGAGATCTACGCTGAGCGCTTAATGACGCTGGCACGGATTTACGGCTTCTGGAAGCACGTCACCAACCTGGAGCGGACGGAAACACGGCGCTACCTCGAAATGTCCTACGCGTTGCAGTTCCGGCCTCTGGCGGCGGCAATGGAAGTGGCGCAGTCGCCCCGCGATGACGGCTGATGCTAAGTGCGAGCTAGGGCGTGTTAACACTAACGCGGGTCTCGAAACGAAGAGCCTCGACGATGAGGGCGAAGTGGAGGAAGGCGAGGAACATCACGTCGAGCTTGTCGAAGCGGGAGAAGATTCGGCGGAATCCCTTGAGCCGGCGGAAGAGTCTCTCGACCTCGTTGCGGCGGCGATAGAGTACTCGATCGAACTCCCACGGCTCCAAGCGGGTACGCTTGGGCGGCACGACGGGAATCCATCCGAAATCCAGAGCCAGTTGGCGTGTCTGATGTCCTCATAGGCGCCGTCCATGAGCAGCGGCAGCGGCTCGGGCAGTGGCCCCAGACCGCCCAGCAGCTCGCGGCCATGCTGGGCGTCGTGAGCTTGGCCGGGCGAGAGAGCGAACGTTATCGCCGTTCGAGCATCTGCGGCAACCATATGAATCTTGGTGGTCCATCCGCCGCGGGATTTGCCGATCGCCTGCGGACCGTTTTTTTTAACGCACCGGTGCCGTCGGGATGAACCTTCCCGATGGTCGAGTCCATCGACACGGCTTCGATTTTGATGCGGACCAGTTGCTCGCGCTGCAGTTTCTCGAAGATGGCGTCGAGCACGCCGTTCTTCGACCAGCGGTTCATGCGGGTGTAAATGGTGTGCCAGTTGGCGAAGCGCTGGGGCAAGCCGCGCCATTTGCAGCCCTGCTCGGCGACATATAAAATCGCGTTTAAAACCGTCAGGTTCGACAGGCTCACGTTGCCCCGCTGGCGCGGCAAAACCGGCTCGATGCGGAGGTATTGCTGCTCGGTGATTTCCATACATCACCAGCATAGCAGCTTTTCCAGATTAGTGTTAACAGGCCCTAGCTGCGAACTAGATAGACGGCAATCCGGGCTCGCATGTTCGGGAGCCATAGAATGCGGCGGTCGCCACTCAGAAAATACGACTGTTCGACCGTGAGTCCCAGGCCCGCGAGTGTTTCTTCAAAGTCGAGGATGGTCACGAAGTGAATGTTCGGTGAATCGTACCATTCGTAAGGCAGGTGGCGGGTTTTGGGTGCTCTTCCCGACCCCATCAGAGCGAAAGGTACGCTCCAGTGGGCAAAGTTCGGGAAGGCGACGATCAAGCGGTCCGCGACTCTTGCCATTTCGCGAAGGACATTGCGGGGGCGGTGTGTTTCTTGAATGGTTTGGCTGAGAATGACGTAGTCGAAGCACTTGTCGGGGTAGTCGGCGAGTCCCTGGTCGATATCACCTTGGAAGACGGATAGGCCGTGCCCGACGCACTTGCGCACTTTCTCGGGCGAAATCTCAACGCCACGTGCCTGAACGTCTCTGCGGTCGACTAGCCAGGCCAGTAGGTCGCCCTCTCCGCAACCCAGATCGAGCACCTTCGAGCCGTTCGTCACCATCTCGCCGATGATCTTGTAGTCGCCGCGTCCCAACACTTCGGGAACAACGGAACTCAGAGTAGCCTCGAGAGTTGCCATACGAAATTCAATTATAGGAAAGACGGTGGTTCGTCTTTCCTGCTACGGCGCGCCGGTCTTGGGCGACTACGCCGGACGCCTTCGCGCTGGCCGGAGTTTCTTGTAAGTGTTGTCGAGGAATTGCTGCATCAGTTCCGTCAACTCGCCGACTTCCAAAAGAAACGCGTCATGACCGTGATTGGAGGGCAGCTCGACATAGGCGACATCGAGGTTCCGGCTGCGAAGGGTGCGGACAATTTGCTGTGATTGGTAGCTGGGGTAGAGCCAGTCCGAGGTAAAACTAACCACCAAGAAACGCGCCGCTGAGCGGGCGAAGGCGTCACCCAACGATCCGTAGCCGGCACTGAGATCGATCGAGTCCATGGCGCGAGTAATCGTCAAGTAGGAGTTGGCGTCAAAGCGGCTGACGAATTGCCCGCCACGGTAGCGCAGGTAACTTTCCACCTCGAAGAGCCCGCTCGACTCGTCTTCGCTTCCGGCGATGCTACGGCGGCGACGGCCAAATTTTTCGTGCATCGACTCATCACTCATATAGGTGATGTGTCCGATCATGCGCGCAACGGCGAGCCCGCGCTGCGGTCCTAGCCCAGGGTAGTAATCCCCGCCTTTCCAGTCGGGGTCGGCCATGATGGCCTGACGGCCCACCTCGTTAAACGCGATTTGTTGCGCGGAGTGTTGGAGGGTCGTGGCGATCGGAATCGTCGACGCAACTAGTTCGGGGTAGTCGACCACCCATTGCAGCACCTGCATGCCCCCCATCGATCCTCCAGCGACCGAGAGAAGGCGCTCGATGCCCAAATGGTCGACGAGCATCTTTTGCAAACGAGCCATGTCGGCGATCGTTACGAAAGGGAAACTCGACCCGTAAGGTCTGCCTGTTGCGGGGTTCAGGGAACTCGGTCCGGTCGTTCCTTGACAGCCGCCGAGCACGTTCGAAGAAATCACACAATAGCGGTCGGTATCAAAGCCCCTACCGGGGCCGACCATGTTGTCCCACCAACCCGTTCTGCCGTCCTCTTCACTGATCCCGGCGGCGTGGGCGTCGCCGGAAAAAGCGTGCTCGATCAGAATGGCATTGCTGCGGTCGTTGTTGAGGTCTCCGTAGATTTCGTAGGCAACTTCCACCGGGGAAAGGGTCTGCCCGCAGTCGAGGGTGATCGACTCGAATTGGACCTTCTGGACCTTGACTACCATACGGAATTCATCGCGCTCAGCGTAAGCGAACGCCACTTTCAGGATACTGGACGCTTCCAGCTAGGGGGGACGGAATCGAAGGGGTTCGGACCGCGCTCGCCGGTGTCACCGGCTGAGGCGAAAAAAAAGTGGCAGCCCGTACAAGGCTGCCACTTCATTCGCTTGAGGCCGAGAATTCGAAAACCGTTCGGCCGTGCCCGCCGTCCTTCCACCGCGTAACGAAAAGCAGCTTGCCGGAACGGCTTACCACTCAACTTACTTCTTCTTGGCGGCTTTCTTCTTTGGCGCTGCCTTTTTCTTTGGCGCAGCCTTCTTCGGCGCAGCCTTCTTCGGCGCAGCCTTCTTGGCTGCCTTCTTCGGGGCTGCCTTCTTCGGGGCTGCCTTCTTGGCTGCCTTCTTCGGGGCTGCCTTCTTGGCTGCCTTCTTCGGGGCTGCCTTCTTGGCTGCCTTCTTCGGGGCTGCCTTCTTGGCTGCCTTCTTCGGGGCTGCCTTCTTGGCAGCCTTCTTCGGAGCTGCCTTCTTCACTGCCTTCTTCCGGGCCGCTTTTTTGGGGGCCGCTTTCTTGGCTGCTTTCTTTGCCATAGTTTGTTTACCTCACTTTTTTGGATTCAACTTCGGGGCTCGGAAGCTGCCAGTTGCTGCGCTTGTCGCGGCAATGTTCTCCTTCACCCACTACATTGATCCTCATAAATGTTTTAACACGTCTTGTGTCATTTTCCAAACATTTTTTTGCATTTTTGTTTCACCAAATCCACTACTGACGGGCGTTTCGAGCAACACGAGTCACCATGAATGGCTCCGAAGCCTTTATCCATAGGGTCCCGGCGACAACGAGAGACGAACACTCGCTGTCCGAATCGCTTCAACGAAACTTGTGCACGCGGTCGGGCGCGCAGCGCGATTGTTCAACGAGTCCCGGTGCGCGACTCTCGCGCGTGTAACGATTCGCGGCCACGGCAACACCAGCGCGTCAACCTGTGGGCTGCGCCATGACGCGGTTGCGCACGCGTACGCTTTGCGTTGCGTTCGTCAACTGAGCTACCTTCAAGGAATGAAGTTGTTTTCGAGCAGGTCGATATGCACGTTGCTTCTGTGGGGCGTTCTGGCGCCCGTTTCCTGGGCCCAAGATCTGGCGAGTTTCGAGAAGGCGGTCACCGAATTCACGCTGGACAACGGGATGCACTTCATCGTCCTCGAGCGTCACAACGCGCCGGTCGTTTCGTTCAACACCTACGCAAATGTGGGAAGCGCCGACGACCCCTCCGGCCTCACTGGCCTTGCTCACATGTTCGAGCACATGGCCTTCAAAGGCACGCCCCAGATCGGCTCCAAAGACTACGACAAAGAGCAGCCAGCACTCGACGCGGTCGATCAGGCTTACGCGGCGCTGCAAGCCGAACGGCGAAAAGGACCACGCGTCGACGAGAAACAACTCGCGGAACTTCAGCAACAGTTCGATCAAGCCGCCGGGGAAGCTGCCGAGCTGGCCAACAGCAACGAGTACACACGCATCATCGAAGAGAACGGCGGCACGGGCCTGAACGCCGGGACTTCGCTCGACGCGACGGTCTACTACAACCGGCTACCTTCAAACCGAACCGAGCTTTGGTTCTATCTGGAGTCGGAGCGCTTCCTGCGTCCGGTGTTTCGCGACTTCTACAAGGAGCGGAACGTTGTTCGGGAAGAACGGCGCATGCGGACGGAATCGAACCCGCTTGGCCGGATGATCGAAGCGTTTCTGGCGGCTGCCTATCAGGCGCACCCCTACGGGCGGCCGGGGGTGGGCTGGGCAAGCGATATCGACACTCTGAGCGTTGAGGACGCGCGGCAGTTCTTTGAACGATATTACGGTCCCGGCAACTTGACGATCGCGATCGCGGGAGACGTCGACCCGAAGCAGATGCGGCAGTGGGCCGAGACGTACTTTAGCGGTTTGCCGAAGCGGCCGCTGCCTCCTTCGGTTCAGACCCAGGAACCCGAGCAGCAGGGGGAGCGCCGCATTCAAGTCGTTTCGGAATCGCAGCCGGCGGTTATCGTCGGCTTCAAGAAACCATCGCATGAGCACGCCGACCGGGCCGTGTTCGACGTGATATCGAGCGTCTTGAGCAGCGGCCGCACGAGTTGGCTCTACAAAGACTTGGTGCGCGACAAACAGATCGCTCTATTCGCCGGCGGTTTCCCTAACTTTCCCGGCAGTAAGTACACTTCCCTCTTCCTCTTCTTCGCGCTGCCGACAGCCGGTCACACTGTTGAAGAGATCGAGCAAGCGATGTATGAAGTGGTCGAGCGCATGAAGAATGAACAGGTGGATGAAGCCACGCTCGAGATGGTAAAGACGAAAGCCAGAGCCGCCCTGATCCAGCAACTCGACAGCACGGTCGGGCTGGCCTCACAGCTCACAAGCAATCATGTCAACTTCGGCGATTGGCGCCAGATGTTCCGCCAACTCGATGAAATCAAGCGCGTCACGGCCGATGACGTTCAGCGCGTCGCGAAGGAATACTTCCGGCGCGACAAACGAACCGTCACTTACTCTGTCAAGGCTGAGCAGGATGACGCCGGTGCAGGGGCAGAATGACTGAGAGGAAGAAATTGAGACGAGCAAAATTGAGACCAGCACGAATCTTGATACTCTCGCTGCTGCTTGCGGCAGTCGTATCGGCGCAAGGACCGGCGTCTTCGCACGAGGAGATCGCCAAACGGTATCCGCCCTTACGTGAGGTGGAGATCCCGGAAGTCGCCCAGCACACGCTTGCGAATGGCATCGAGTTGTATTTGCTGGAAGACCGTTCGCTCCCGGTGATCAGCGGCTCGGCCTCCGTTCGCACTGGAAATCTTTTCGACCCGCCCGACAAGATTGGACTCGCGGGGATTACCGGTTCGGTATGGAGGCTCGGCGGCACCGAATCGATGACGGGCGAGCAGATCGACGAAGCGCTGGAAAACATGGCGGCATCGGTCGAAGCAGGAATCGGCGAGACCAGCGGTCAAGTTAGTTTCTGGACTCTCAGTGAGAACTTCGATTCGGTGTTGGCGATATTTGACGATGTCCTTACGAACCCGGCTTTTCGGCAAGACAAGATTGATTTCACTTTGCAGCAGGCTCGCAGCGGGATCGCGCGCCGCAACGACGACGCAGGGGGCATCGCCAACCGCGAGATTCGCAACCTGGTTTACGGCACCGACTCACCCTACGGTTGGCAGATTGAATACGAGCATCTGGATCGCATCACAAAGGCCAACATCAAAATTGCGATCTACGGTGATTTTTCCACCTCGGAAATGAAAGCGAAAATCGAGAAGGCCTTTGCGGACTGGGACGCTCAGCAAGCCCCCGTGCCTGCCTTCCCAGCGGTCCCGAAAAAGCCTGCGGGCGGCGTGTTCGTTGTCGAGAAGAACGACGTCAACCAATCGAGTATCCGTGCCGCCCATTTGGGAGGTTTGTTGAAAGACGAGGACTACCCAGCCCTCAGAGTCATGAGCACCATTCTCGGCGGAGGGTTTCAGAGCCGCCTCTTCCAGGAGGTGCGCAGCAACCTCGGCTTGGCCTATCAGGCCGGAGCTTCTTGGGGCGCTGAGTACGGTCATCCCGGGATCTTCACGATATCGATCGGCACAAAGTCGGAGTCGACGGTAAAGGCGATTGACGTGGCATTGAAAGAAGTGGAACGGATGCGCGCCGAGCCAGTCAGCGACGATGAACTGCGCACCGCCAAGGATTCGGTTCTGAACAGTTTCGTCTTCAATTTCGAGACTCCGCGCAAGACCCTCGACCGCCTGATGGTCTATCGCTATTGGGGATATCCGCAGGATTTCATCTTCCGGTACAAGGAAAGGATTGCGGCGGTTTCGAGAAAAGACGTCCAGCGCGTAGCGGAAAAATACTTGCGTCCGGACGATCTGAAATTCGTTGTCGTCGGCAAGCCCGCCGACTTTGACCAGCCGCTCGACACCCTCGGCAGGGAAGTAACCAAGCTGGATATCACGATTCCCGAGCCGGAGCAAGCTCTTTCCGAAGCCAGCGAAGGCACGATCGAACGGGGCCACGCGATCCTCGCGAAAGCTGTCGAGGCGGCGGGAGGCGCCGAGAGATTGGCAGGCGTAAAAGACGTGACAAAAAAGGGCAAGCTCGCCATGGGCTCGATGTCAATGGAGCAGACCACGCAAATCATCGTTCCCGATGTCTTCCGGCAGGAGAATCGCATGCCGTTTGGCGCTATGACGGTGTTTGCCCAAGGTGAGACAGGCTGGATGAACAGTCCGCAAGGCCAGGGGCCGATGCCTGGGCCCCAGGTCAAGGAAATGCGAAGCGCGCTATTCCGGATGCGAGAGACGCTGCTGCTAAGCGCTAGTCATGCCGGGCGAAAGGTGAACTTCGTCCAGCAGGATGAAGTCGACGGCAAGACCGCCGACGTTATTGAGATCTCGTCAACGGACTCAGGCTCGATCCGACTATGGGTGGAATCTGAGAACAGCGTGGTCGTTAAGTCGATTCACCAAAGGTCCTCCGGGGAAGGGGGTCCGGCCGAGGTCGAACAAATCTACTCGGACTACCGTGAGGTCGATGGCATCCGAATGCCCTTCAAGACCCAAGTCAACCAAGGCGGAAAAGAAGTGGCGACTCTTACCTTGACCGAGGTTATTTACAACAGCGGCCTCGACGTCGAGACTCTGTCCAAGCCCTGATTCGGTGATCTGGCTCTGACGAAACGATTCGGCGCGGCGTGAGCGCCTTCCACGCTTGCTGCACACCGATTCCTCGGCTTGTTCGGTCCCGCAGAACGGCAACGGAAGCAGGGCATCCGGTCCAGCCAACAAAGCGCCCCGAGGGGCAACCTCGACAAATCGAGGCTACACCAGGCTGGCGGATCACCTCATTCCGATTCCCAGTTGTGTTTCTACCCAGCACGCCGGCCCAAGTCCCCTGCTCCGGCGTGACAGGATCTCAGTAATGGGGCGCCAAAGAATAGCGAATGAAAACCCTTGTCTCGACGATGCAACGGATGTAGGCTTAGGTAGTCGAACATAGGAATGGCAGAGTCTGGAGGAACATCGGCATGAAGATCAACAACTATGGAATCGCTGCTTTGCTGCTTGCGCTGCCGATCGTGCTGACGGCTGGTGGAGAGTGTGTCCAGTGAAGGCTGGTATGTTCAGTGGGAGACAGTCCCACCGGGGTAAAAGTCAGAGCCCCGTAGCTTGGGTTGCATCCGTGTGGAGGAAACGAAGCCGATGAAGCCAACTGACAAAGCCATCCTTGGGATGGTGAGCAAGTCACCGGGCCGTAACAAAAGTGAACCCATAGGTGGCCTCGAAAAGCTAAAACCCCGGAGGCCGAACCCTCTTTCCACGGGTGAAGGCAGCATGGCCTGGCGCAGACTGACTGCAGCGCCAGTTCACTCCGACGGGGTGCTAGGGACAGCTCGGTGACAAGGGCATGCTAAGCAACTGGAGAAGCCCTCCTCGTCCCGTCGAGAAATTGGCGGAGCAGGGAAGCCGTATAACTGGCGAAAACCAGGAAATCGGTGGAAGGCGAGAGGATGGCGGCTAGGTTCGTAGTAGTGAGGAAGCGGGGTAACGCCCGTGGAGCGAAGGAGCCTTGCTGCACATGAAGTCTTGGTCAACACAGTGAGGCAGGGGCGAAATGATAAAAGCGTCCGGTAGTCTGCAGGATCTGAGACGAAGACTATACGGCAAGGGGAAGGCTGAACGGACTTGGCGTTAACCCAAGGCCTCGGTCGGAAGCGGTGGAGTAGTCAATGGCGAGAGCAGACACCTGGATTCGGGTGACGGCTTCCGAGCTGTCGTCGAAAGCAACTCCGATCGGATAGGTCTCATAAACCTTGTCGTGAAGTGTGCAGGAGCGCGTAGTGAAGGAAATCTTCATGCTGCGTGCGAGGTGGCGGGAGCTGGAAACGGAGCCACGGACACGGCGCTGTTGCATGATTCAACTGCGGCGCGAGTGGGGGCGCTTTTCCAACTTCTCGTTCAGGACACCACAGCGCAGGATTTCGGCCTATCCAGCTCGGCCATCCGGTTGAGGATGTGACACCCGATCGCAACTTCTCTCCTTTGTGCTTTGCCGTGCCTCGCCTTCAATCCGCCTCCGAGCACGGACTTGTATCGGAAGAAGCTGTTCTCAACGCGCGCCTGCTGTCGGTAGCCCGACTCCTTCTGCCACTCTCGTCGCCCGACCTGGCGAATCCTCTCAAGAGCCGTGTCACGCTGCGCCCAGGGGCCGTCCGTTGGCCCCGCCGACACCGCGGAGCGACGAGGGGGAATCACAATCACGACGTTCTCTGTACCGGCCGCGCTGAGTTGATCGTAGACTGACCTGTGGTCGTAGGCTCCGTCTGCGGTGAAACGCCGGATGGGAACCTCGATTGTGTCGAGAAGAGCAGGGAGTGTGGAGGCGTCGTCCCGGCTGCTCGCTGTGAGTTCGGCCGCCACAATGAACCCCTCGGCATCCACCCCGATGTGCAGCTTCCGCCAATCCCGGCGTTTCTTTGATGCCTTGTGCTTGTGCGCGTTCCATTCGCCGCAACCCAGAATCTTTAGCCCTGTGGAATCGACGATCAAGTCGATCGGGCCGTCGTAGGATCGGGTCAGGGGCGGCACCGCAACGATTTGGTTCCGGCGCGAGAGGGTGGTGTGGTCCGGGGCCTTGAGGTTGAGGCCCATCAAGCGGAGCAGCGAGTCCAGGAACCCCTCGGTCTGGCGGAGCGGCAGGCTGAAGACGACCCGCAGCGTCAACGCGGTCCGGACCGCGAGGTTCGAGTACCGCCGCTGGCCTCCGCGAAGACCGTTCTTCGGTGGTATCCAGGCGGCAATTGCATCCTCGCTCAGCCAGATCGTGACGTCGCCGCGGCTCCTGAGGCCACGCTCGTACTCCCTCCAGTTCCGGATTCTGTACTTCGTCTTGTACTGGCGGTTGACTCGGCTCGACTTCGCTGCGACCATGACGTTACCCCCCCCGATCTCTATGATGGACTGGACCCCACCCCCGCCGCTAGCGTGCTCGCTTACACCGATTCATGCACCAACGCCCCTCTGCAGCCGTAATCCTCACTTGACACCCCCTGTTGGGTCTACCCCATGTTGGAGCCATCGCGAGAGTACGGCTAACCAAACACCTGCTCCCGAACCGCTTCGACGACGGCTGCCAGCGTCGGATTCTTGATCTTTCTCTCCAGAGATGTTCCATAGAAGCTCTCCTTCAAGCCGCTTAACTCCCCAACCAGTTCAGCGCCGTACAGTTGTTTGACTTCACTCGCTGCGACCAAAGGCGCCGGAAATAGGCCCGTGCCGGCATAGCCGAAGGCCTTCATCAGAGCGCTGTCCTCGAATTCCGCCACCACCCAGGGGCGGATGCCCTTGCTGAGGCACCAGTAATCAATCTCGCGCCGGAGATTCGTGTTCTGCGTCGGCCAGAGGACTGGCGCTCTGTCCAAGGACTCGGGAAAACTCTGCCGGTAGCGAGTCGCCAGCTTTTCGACTCCGAACATGCCAACTCCACAGTCGCCAAGCTTGTGATTGAAAGCGCGCACTCGGACTGCCGGTCCGAGAGGAGAGTCTGACAAAACGAGGTCAATCTCGTGAATCGCCAGGCTTGCGAGCAGCGCTTGTGGCTTGCCTTCAAAGCAGATCAAATGTATTTGCTCACTCAATTCAAGGGCAGGACTGAGGATGCGGTGTACAACCGTTTTCGGAAGGACATCCGCAACGCCCACCCGGAAATTCTGCCTCCTCTCGCTCGTGGGCCTGCCATGCATTGTGCCAACAATTCCTGACCGAGCGCGAAGATTTCGTTGGCATACCGGTAGACAGCGCGGCCATCGTCCGTTAGCTCGAGATTGCGGCCCACTCGATTGAAAAGAGTGCGTCCCAGGCTTTTCTCTAGGATGCGGAGTTGCGCCGATACCGTCGGCTGAGCGAGCCGCAACTTCTCACACGCAGCCGTGATAGTACCCTCCCTTGCGACCATCCAGAAGTACAGCAGGTGGTGGTAATTCAGCCAGTCCATCTCAAAAGTATATAGGGTGAGCCTATGGGAAACGTCCTCTTTTTCTAATTTTCAAAACAGTCGCCCGGGCGTACACTGAGTTATTAGAAGCGTGGCTGCCAAGGGTAAGACCTGACCATGTCGACCGGCAGAGTGAGGATTCTGCTCATCTTGAGGAGCGTCTGCTCGACGCACGGTCAGCAAATCACTTCGTCCTGGCGGACACTTGGAAGAGGAGAAAACCATGTTTGATCAGATGGAGCACCAGGGTACGCCTGAGGACAAGAAAGTGTTTGCCTTTGTAGTCCTGGGCGCGGTGGTCGCATGTTCTGTCATTGGCGCGGCGTTGGCCTCGTTCTTCGGCTTTTAGGGAGTCTAAGTCTGGCCTGTTCGATTCCGGCTCGTCCGGGTTGGGTTGATCTTTGTACGTTCCGTGATCATTCGGAAAAGTAGCGAAGACACGCGCGTTGGGGGTGCTGGCCGGCTGGAGCCGGGCTGCGTGTGCAACTGTATAGGGCGCGAGCCCCCTTCTCGGGCCTCGCGTGAGCTTTTTTTCTCCGTGTAACGAGAGGGTTAACGTCATGTGGCATCTCAGCGAACAGTACATCACCGAAAGCTTCCGAAGAATCGACGAACGATTCAATGCTCTCGAACTCAGCTTGACTCGGCAGACGAGAGAACTCGAGAGCGACACCTATACCAAAATGAAGGAGCTTGAGAAGCGCATCAACGAAAGGCTTGACACCATACTCGGACTTCTTGAAACGCGGCAGGAGCCAGAGCTTCTGGAGGATAAGTCCGCGATATCAGTGTCTTCTCTGAAAAGCCCTGCAGGCAAGGAAGTTCTGAATGCGCCAACCGTAAGACCCAGTCACCAACACCCCAACGTGCGGAACAGACAGGCCCAAGCCATGAACTAGCCAGCCTGGTCTGGGTCGGCGGACGGGGGAACTTCTCGAAAGCCGCGGGCCTTTCGACGACTACCAGCCCGCACCAGAGAAAAATGCCCCCACGACGATTGACGTTCTCGGCAATCCGCCGAAAGACTAGAGTACTCTTGCTTATACGGTTGTTTCAGCAAGCCCCAAGATGTAGGGTAGGGCGTGGCCCGGCCGCCGTTTGCGAAGAGTCTGCGTCAGTTTCAGGTGGAGTTCGCGACCGAGGAGGCTTGCCAGAAGTACCTGGCTGCTTGTCGTTGGCCCGACGGGTTCCTTTGTCCTCAGTGTGGGCATCGGCAGGCCTACATTCTCGAGCAGAAACTACGGTGGCAGTGCGCGGCGTGTCGACACCAGGTCTCGTTGACGTCGGGAACGGTGCTCCACAATACGAAGACCCCGCTGACGGTTTGGTTTTGGGCTGCGTACCTGATGACAACTGATAAACGAGGTGTGTCGGCGCTGCTACTGCAGCGTCAGCTCGGCCTGTCGCGCTACGAAACCGCCTGGATGATGTTGCACAAACTGCGACGGGCCATGGTGAACGCAGCTCGCGAGCCCTTGCACGGAGAAGTAGAGGTCGATGACACCTGGATTGGCGGCCCGCAAGCAGGTTTGCGAGGCAGCCGGCAACTGAAGGGGCGCCGTGCGGCCCTTGTGATGGTCGCTGTTGAGAAACGCGGGAAGTGCTCCGGGCGCGTTCGCATGTCCGTTATTCCAGACTTCAAGAAGGTGACGATCGACAGGTTTCTTGCCCAGAACGTTGTTCCCGGCTCGACCATCTACACAGACGGTCTGAAGACCTTTACCGCCCTCGAAGAGGCCGGCTACAAACACGTCTCTCGTCCGCAACCTCACCGGACTGACTTGCGGAAAGGCGCCAAGTCGGTGGTGCCGCTGGTGGATCGTGCCATTGGCAACCTGCAGCAATGGCTGACCGGAACGTACCACGGCGTGAGCCGCGCTCAGCTTCAGGTTTACCTCGATGAGTTCGTGTTTCGACACAACCACCGCAAGACCCCAATGGCAGCCTTCCAAACCCTCCTCGGTCTCGGAACTCAACACGCTCCTACGCCTTACGCCCACATCCGCCGCGCGCGTGACCTGGACAAGACGCGATGACCTCCACCCCAACATCTTGGGGCTTGCTGAAACAACCGTATAAGCAGGAGAGTACTAGGCAGATTCGTGTCCTCCTCCGCGCCCGACGTTACCCTCCCACAGGCATGCGGTCGGGTGGGTTGCATTCGCTGTGGGGTGGCACGTTGATCACCTCACGTGGAAAGAAGGATGCCAAGTGGCCAATCACGTTCCCGAAGACGCAAAAGGCCCACAGGTTCTCCATCGGGGTTGACGAGCGGTACATGACGATAACCAGCCTGAACCATGCAGTTCAGCGCAAGAGCGATGGAATCATAGGGGGTGAGGCACTCCGGATCGGGTGTCATGAAATGGCGAACAGGCTGATCGGAGTAGTACTTCTCGCGACACAGACACTTCATGAGCGCATCGCGCCCGGAAAATATGCCGGCGACCTTGCCGTGCTCGACCACCAGCCCCGCGCCGGTTTCCTTCTGAATCATCGACTTAAGGGCCTCTGCTACTTGCGTGTCAGGGCCCACCAGCGGGGGCGTCTTCAAGTAGCTCAGCGTACTGATGGGGCAGAGAAGCGTCTCGTTGTCGAACTGCCTCGTCGGAGGTCCCTGAGCTTCTTCATACATGTCCAGGTCTTCTTCGTAGCCTTCACACACTGCTGCCTCCTCCAACTCTCAACCGTCCGGAAGCAAGCAATCGGAAACAATCCCCTCTACCGCCGCCTCCGCACGAAGATCAAAATTCCTCGTAAGCGTACGGATGGCTCTGTCGCCCCTAGCCTCCCTAAGCCCCCAAGTCGCCATTTTCTCA
Source organism: Bryobacterales bacterium (assembly GCA_965224215.1). Lineage (GTDB taxonomy): Bacteria > Acidobacteriota > Terriglobia > Bryobacterales > UBA6623 > CBDCYS01. The sequence continues at coordinate 120,500 of CBDCYS010000012.1, forward strand.
AAGAGTAACCACGCTAACTTGGCGACATGTTCTTCGTGCTTTGACATGATGTACTTCAATGTTTCCTCTGTATCGTTGTCACATAGCTCGCATGCAAGCACGATGTGCCGGGATAGAGCTACGATAATGCATTGTTCAGCGGTTAGGTCGCTCTGTAGCATTGCCCTTAATGACCGCACCCCGGCGGCCTCCTCTGGCTCAATATACGCGGCTTCATGGTGCAAAGGTCGCTCGGAGATCGGGACACCTCCCAACAGAGTCAGCCTCTCCCCGAGAAGGTCTTCATTCCTGAAGACTTCAGAAGCCAGCTCCTCGAACAGTGAGTGCAGGGCAGGCCGCATCGGCCCGTCGACCACCGAGTGATGTTTCTTATATTGGTGGTAGAGTACATCCTCGCTTGCCAGATCAGCGTTCAGAGCTTCAGCGAGCTCTTTCATCCTGTGCCTCCTCGGCGCCGACGTCCGGCAGGGGATCGCCGCAATGGACGCAAAGCTCGCGCCAAGCCGGCGTAACTAAGTTGCAGTTTCGGCATGGTACCTGTTGGATCCGTTTCTGTTTTGCTTGAAATGGCACAGCTCTACCCTTCTTCGACGACGTGTCAAACCTGACTCCTCGCAATAATCGACGCATGCAGCAGAACCCTCCCGGATGACTTTGCCTAACGAAATCACTCTCCTCCGTAGATCCACTCAAGCACTTTGCCGGCCGAAAATCTGGCTAGCAATACTCAACCCCTTGGGCGCGGGGACCGGGTTGTTGCTGTTCCAGATATGACGAGCGATTCTCCAGGAGGCGTCCGGCTGGCGTCTGGAGATCAGGAGGTACTTGCCCTCATCGTCCGTTGGCGTACCGCCGGTCTTCGGGGTGAGAGTGTTCATGTAGGCGCCGCGCTCAAACGCCCACTCGCCAGCTACTTCACGCTCCTCTGCGGAGACAGCGAGACTACCAGTGAATCGGACAAAATGGGCTCGAAAGAAAGACTGGATCTCTGCCCTGCCATTGGCAGCCGAGGCGTTCGGAGGCATCACCATCCCGTCCTCTGTGAAGAGGGTCGCAAGAGTGGAGTCGCCGCCGTTATACGCCGCGATGAACTCGCCGCGCAGGTCATCAAGTGCTGCCATGTCGTTAGCTTCGTTGGTCGCTTCGGCTTCTGGCTCTGGCTGCTTTGTGGCAGGCGTGCACGTTAGAAGCATAAGCGCAAACGAGATGAGTAGAGCAGTACCCAAATGGGACCTCATGGCAGCTCTCCTAATGTCTTTGTAGCCACCTCAATTCGCCGCAGCGTGTCCTCTACGATCCAGGTTTGCTCGTACTTTTCGCTGGTGGTCCGCTTGTAAGCAGGCTTGTCATCGATCGCCAAAAACCGCTTGAACCGCTCCAGGAACAGTTCCCGTGAATCAGTAGTTGGACTGGGTTCTTTCATCGGCAGGGCTCACATTTCCGTCGATCATAACCAATCTACAATACGTGCTATGCATTTGATAAATAGAAAATTTGTATTGACCTATAGATTATTTAGATGTATAGTCAGAGGTGTGAGATGACGGAGTAAGGTCGATTGCCTCCGCCGCGCGGCGAATCAAGAGCCGGTCCCTGACGAGCTTCCATAGGGAGTCCTGTTCGGCACGCCTCAGACTGGCCGTAAGGATGCGCTCCCTTGAGGGCCAAGTTCCGGTCGTCGCTCTGTGAACACCTGGGAAATTATTCTCGAGATTGCTCTGGTGCTGAGCGTAGCTCTCTTGCTCGGAGGCCTCTTCGAGCGCATTCGTCAGAATGCTGTCACCGGATATCTCCTAGCCGGCCTGCTGCTAGACCCAGCCGGGACAGGATGGATCAGCAACGTCGAACACATCCGGCTTTTAGCGGAATTAGGTGTGGCGCTGTTGCTGTTCACGATCGGGCTCGAATTCTCTTTGAGCCGGCTCAGAGGATCCGGCCGCATGGCGATCTTTGGCGGCACCATTCAGATCGTCCTGACGGGCGTAGTTGGCGGTTCGGCGGTGGCTGCAAGCGGGTTATCTGCCGTGGAGGCGATCGTTATAGGAGCTGCCCTTTCGCTTAGCAGCACGGCCGTCGTGCTCCGCGTTCTTGCTGACAGGACTGAGCTAAGGGTGACGACGCAGTGTGCTTCACGCAGGATTTCGTCATCGAGCAGGGCAATCTCGTCAACAGTTCGGTTGGCGGGCGGGCCATCGTGGTCGCCTGGGATCCGATCTACGAGAGCCTGGGCGTCTACGACAATGACTCCGGTGCGCCGGTCACGCGGATCGACTTCTTCGGGAACTCCGATCAGGGTCGGCTGCAGAGGGTGGAGAACCTCAAGGCGGGGCTCTTCTGGCATGTCTGGGTCGAGTTCTTCCCACATACGGACATCAATCGAACCGCGCAGGAGGCCGGCGCGGCGGCTTGATTCTCGATAATGCCTCGATATCAGTGAGAGCCATCACTTGCGACTCCTACTCGAATCCTTGCTCGACAGCCTGAGGGACCTGGCCCCAATGATCGTCGTGATCGGGTTCTTCCAGCTGGTGGTCGTAGGAGAGCCCATTCCCAACCTCGGCACCCTCCTTGTCGGGTTCGCTCTCGTCACACTGGGGCTCACTTTCTTCGTTCGCGGTCTCAACATGGGGCTCTTCCCCCTCGGGGAATCGATGGCCTACGATTTCGCGCGCAAGGGCAGTGTCGGCTGGTTGCTGCTCTTCGCCTTCGCTCTCGGATTCGGCACCACGGTGGCCGAGCCTGCGCTCATCGCCGTCGCCGGGGAGGCCGCCCAGGTGGTGGCCGATGCCGGTGTGCTCGCGGCCGACGAGGAGAGCATGCGCCGATACGCGTTCGGTCTGCGCGTCACCGTTGCGCTGTCGGTGGGGTTCGCCGTTCTCGTGGGTGTCTATCGAATCCTGCGCGGCTGGCCCATACATTACCTCATAATCGGTGGTTACCTCGGTGTTGTCGTAATGACGATGTTCGCGCCCGCCGAGATCATCGGCATAGCCTATGATTCCGGCGGTGTTACGACGTCCACTATCACCGTGCCGCTCGTGACCGCCCTGGGCGTGGGTCTCGCCACCAGCATCAAGGGGCGCAATCCATTCACGGACGGCTTCGGACTGATAGCGTTCGCCTCTCTGACTCCGATCGTCTTCGTCATGGCCTACGGCCTGATCATCTGACATGGCTCTCCTGACAGAGTTGATCGCGACCCTGCTCACCACCATCTGGGATGTTCTGTCCATCGCGCTCGTCGTCGTGGTGTTTCAGGTCTTCGTGCTGCGTCGCGGTATCGCACACCCGAAGCGCCTCTTCGTCGGGTTCTTGTACGTTCTACTCGGTCTTGCGCTGTTTCTGGCGGGGTTGGAGCAGGCGCTCTTTCCACTCGGCCGGCTGCTGGCGCACCAGTTGACGGAGCTGGCCGCGCGCTCGGCTGCGTTGGAGGGAACGATTGCACCGCTCTGGCAGCACTATTACTGGGTCTACATCTTCGGCGCAGCTATCGGGTTCGCCACGACGATTGCAGAGCCGGCCCTGATCGCCGTGGCTCTGCAGGCCCGTGACGTCTCGGGCGGGTCCATCAGCGTCTGGGGACTGCGGATCGCCGTCGCGATCGGTGTCGCCGTTGGCATCGGGCTCGGCACCTATCGCATCGTCACCGGCGGGCCGCTGCATGTATACATCATCGCGGGATATGTCATCGTAATCGTTCAGACGGCGCTTGCCCCGCGTTCGATTATCGCGCTTGCCTACGATTCCGGCGGCGTGACGACATCCACGATAACCGTGCCGGTGGTCACCGCGCTCGGCCTAGGGCTTGCGAGCACGGTGCCCGGTCGCAATCCGGTGCTCGACGGATTCGGACTGATCGCCTTCGCGAGCGTGTTCCCCATCATATCGGTTCTCGGCTATGCCCAGCTGAGCGCCCTGCGGGGAAACCGGCGAGGGCACGAATGAAGCAGAGGAGAATTGCGCTATGCATTTCAAGCTAATCATTGCGTTGATCGAAGATGCTCACAGCGACGAGATCATGGAAGCCGCCAGAAACGCGGGCGCCACGGGCGCGACCCTCGTCAGTCAGGCGCGCGGTGAGGGCGTGGAAGTCGCCAAGACGTTTCTCGGGCTGACTCTGGAGAAACAGTGTGACATGCTGCTGTTTCTCGTCGAGGAGCATCTCTCACGGGCTATCCTGGAGACGATCGAGGATGTAGGGAATCTGGAGGAGAAGGGCCGTGGTATCGCGTTCCAACTCGACGTGGAAGATGCGGTAGGGGTCAGTCACCAGATACGCGTGTTGGCTCCCCGGGTGGAGGATGAGCTATGACCGAGCGAAAGATAGTCCGGGTCCGCGACGTGATGCGGCGGGAGTACGACATCGTCGATGGGATGGAGACCGTGAAGGACGCCCTGGATGCCATGAACCATCCCCAGAACAAGTGCATGATCGTCAATAAACGTCACGAGGACGACGAGTACGGGATGATCCTCATTTCGGACGTGGCGCGGAAGATCCTGGCCGGCGATCGAGCTCCCGATCGGGTGAACGTATACGAAGTGATGCAGAAGCCGGTCATCGCCGTGGACCCCGGCATGGATATACGCTACTGCGCGCGACTGCTGGAGCGTTTCGAGATAACCCGCACGCCCGTCATCGAGAACGACGAGGTCGTCGGAATCGTCAGCTTCACCGAGCTCGTGATGGTCGGGATGCGAAGCCAGTGGAAGAGCGATTGAGACCGAGAGGAGTGGTGGATCTCAGATCTGCTCGTCCACCATCTTGATCGCACCGCAAGGGCACTCGGTAGCGCACATCGCGCAACCCTTGCAGTAATCGTACTTGAACTCGAAGCGCTTGCCGGGACCGAGCTTGGTTATGGCATTGTCGGGACAGATGCCATAGAATCTTGCCGCGCGGACCCTTTACGCGCCCTGGTAGGGGTCAACGCACGAAACGGAGAACATCGTACGCTTGAGAAAGGTGTGATCGAGGCTCCCACCTTCATCCTTCACGTTGACGAGCACCACGACATCCTCAGCGAACATCCGCCGGTGCTATTCGGAAACTTTCTCTACTTCGCCATGCGCAAGTGGCCCGATTGCCGGGTTCACTGGTTAACCAAGGACCCTATCGACGACCCGACCATGTGGCTCTCTGAAGACGCCTGGGCTTCGGTTGGCGATCGATTCCGCTCTGGGTCGAGGCTCAACTCCAAGTGGCCTATGCCGGAGTTGGTGTCTGTTTTCACCAGTCCCGGCTTTATTGAAAAATCTCCCTCTCAGGAGCTGCTCAACCGAATCGACGAGTTGGGGTACGGGCCGAATAACAAGAGAGATCGGGGTTCCGATAGTAAAAGGAGTCCAGGGGACCGCGCTCCAGCTCCCTGGCAAAAGGCAATCAAAAAAACCGCCCCCGTAGGGCAGTTGGTCTGAGGGCACTTGGTCGGGGGATTAGCTATGTAAGTTATTGAATTGGCGTAACATAACGTCCTTTATGTTACCCCAATTGTACAGCAGTCTCAGAAGGTGTCAAGGAGACGGGGGGGACTTCTCCCGGATCGCCTTGGCGCGGACTTCCATGTCAGTCGCCTCGGAAGCTCGGCCCATGTGGCGTAGGAGCTTCGCGTAATTCTCCAGGGTGACGGGTACGTAGGGATGCTCGGGTCCCAGAGCGTTCTCCTGGATCGCCAGAGCACGCTTGAAGAGTGGATCGGCTTCGGCGTACTTGCCTTGGGAGTGGTAGACGTTGGCGAGGTTCTGGAGACTCTGAGCGAGGTCGGCGTGCTCCGACCCTAGGGCTTTCTCAAGAAGTGCCGCAGCGCGCTTAATAAGTGGTTCGGCCTCGGCGTACTTGCCTTGGGAGTAGTATAGACTCGCCAGGTTGTCGAGGCTCGTGGCGAAGTCGGGGTGCTCCGGTCCCAGCGCTTTCTCCCGGATCGCCAGAGCACGCTTGTAGAGTGCTTCGGCTTCGGCGGGTTTGCCTTGGTCCTGGTAGACGCTGGCGAGGTTGTTCAGGGGCGTAGCGAAGTCGGGGTGCTTCGGTCCCAGAGCGTTCTCCATGATCGCCAGAGCACGCTTGAAGAGTGGTTCGGCTTCGGCGTGTTTGCCTTGGGAGTGGTAGACGTTGGCGAGGTTCTGGAGACTCAGAGCGAGGTCGGGGTGCTCCGGTCCCAGAGTAGTCTCCCAGATCGCCAGCGCACGCTTGTGAAGTGATTCGGCCTCGGCGTGCTTGCCTTGGGAGTAGTATAGACTCGCCAGGTCGTCCAGGCTCGTGGCGAAGTCGGCGTGCTCGGGTCCCAGCGCTTTCTCCCGGATCGCCAGAGCACGCTTGAAGAGTGGATCGGCTTCGGCGTACTTGCCTTGCGCTACATACACTCCCCCCAGGTTGTTCAGGCTCGTCGCGACGTTGGGGTGCTCTTGTCCAAACGCTTTCTCCACGATCGCTAGAGCGCGCTTGTAAAGTGGTTCGGCCTCGGCGTACTTGCCTTGGGAGTGGTAGACGTTGGCGAGGTTGTTAAGACTCAGAGCGAGGCGGGGTGCCTCTGGTGCAAAGCTTTCTGCTTCCTTGAGTGCAGCCAGCCAAGCTTTCTCAGCGTCAGTGTAGCGGCCTTGTTCGTACGCTTCCTGGCCGGCGGTATTGTGCATCTCCCAGCTTGGGGGCTGGGTTGAGAAGTAACGCTTCCACAGCTTGAATGTCGAAATACCGAACGGCCAAATGCCGAATGGGGTCCAGAAGCCTGGCTCTTCGCGGACGCTCTTGTCTGTGAGGCCAATTCCGTATGGAACTTCCACTCTCCTGCTTGCGAAATCATACCCACAGTCACAGCGTTGGGCTGTCTCGGGGTTGATGAGTCTACAGCGTGGGCATCGCATCGGTCACGGCCACTACCGGCCCGCCTCTCTGGAGCGCGTTGGGGTTTGGTGGTCTGGAAAAATGACACAAAGAAAATGACTGTAGTGTGTCAAACGCTATAGCAAAGACCCCGTGTGTTGCAAGCTAGGACAGTCACCACTTCGACTGAAACTCTTCGCAGGCAGACCCAGAGCTATCCCAAGCGGTTTACCGATGGTTCGCGTCCATTCAGCGGTTGTGACTGTTCGCTCAACGCCCACCATGGTAGGCTTTTCGTTGGCTGGACACAACGCGTCTCAGCGTTTGACTGGTGAAGCAGAAGACAAGCAAACCGTCGGGGACACCATGTCTGCCAAGTATTTTTCTCCCAGGTGGGTATCCGGTTGACTCAGGTAGCCCCAAGATGTAGTATGCCGGCAGATGGAAGATTACCCTCAGAACCTGACAGAGTTCGAGGCCCGTTTTAGCAGTGAGGAGGCCTGCCGGGAGTATCTGTTCCGGCGGCGCTGGCCGGACGGTTTCCGCTGTCCGGGTTGCGGTTGTGGAAAGTCGTGGCCTTTGCGAAAAGTGCTGCTGCAGTGCGCTGCGTGTGGGCGCCAAACCTCGGTGACCGCCGGGACCATCTTTCAGGACACGCGCAGCCCTTTGCCGTTGTGGTTTCGTGCGATGTGGTGGGTCACCACCCAAAAGACCGGAGCCAGCGCTTTGGGACTTCAAAGAGTGTTGGGGCTCAACAGGTACGAAACGGCTTGGACCTGACTGCACAAAATGCGGCGCGCGATGGTGCGGCCGGGACGGGATTTGCTGGCCGGGACGGTGGAAGTCGATGAAAGCTACTGGGGCGGGCTCGAAGAGGGCCTGCGGGGCCGAAACCTGAAAAACAAAGCATTGATCGCAGTAGCCGCTCAAGAGGATGGGTGGGGTATCGGCCGGATTCGCATGAAGAGAATCGAGGATGCCTCGGGCGAGAGCCTGTTGCCTTTCGTGGAGGAGTGCATCGAGCCGGGCAGCGTGGTGCATACCGACGGCTGGCCCGGTTACTCCGGGTTGAAAAAGGAAGGCTACGTCCATCAGGTCACAGTTGTCAGCAGGCAGGAGCAGTCCGCGTCGGAATTGATGCCCCGCGTCCACCGCGTGATGTCACTGCTCAAGCGCTGGCTGCTGGGCACCCATCAGGGCGCCGTGAGCCACAAACATCTGGACTACTACCTGGACGAGTTCACCTTCCGTTTCAACCGCCGCAAATCCAAAAGCCGCGGCAAACTCTTCTATCGGCTCGTCCAGCAGGCGGTAGCCGTGGATCCCGCGACTTACAAGATGATTGTTCACCCGGTTACAGAACCCAAGAAAATCCCCAAACCACAAGATATTGGGGCTACCTGAGTCAACCGGATACCCATCTTCTCCCAACTATGTGACGGCACGAACCCAATTTCGGAAGGCAGTGGAGAAGGCAGGCGGTTGAGGGCGCTGCAAATCGATGCGAAGGGTCCGAATGGGGAAGAATTGACAATCGACATCGCGTGGTTTGGCGCGGAAAAGCCCAAGCGTGTGCTTGTGCATTCGAGTGGGCTACATGGCGTAGAGGCATTCGCCGGCTCTGCCGTCCAGCTACAGTGGCTGGACGAGGGCATTCTGTCCACATCCTCGGATTCGGCGGTTGTGCTGGTCCATGTGCTGAACCCGTTCGGAATGGCCTGGCTCCGAAGATTCAACGAGAGCTGCGTTGACTTGAATCGGAATTTCCTCGGACCAGGAGAGTTATACCGGGGTGCCCCTACGGGTTACGACAAGCTTGACTCCTTCGTGAACCCTCCCAGTCCACCCGGTTGGGATCTGTACTACTCTCGTGTTCTTTGGCTCATTGCCCGGCACGGCATGTCACCTCTCAAGGAAGTAATTGCGGGGGGACAATATGAATACCCGAAGGGGCTTTTCTTCGGCGGATCGAAACTCGAAGAAGGACCCCGGAAGGTCGAAGAATTCGTGCGCGAGAGTCTGGGATCATCCGCCGACCATCTCGTAGTCGTTGACGTGCACACGGGGCTGGGGCCATTTGCCTTTGATACTTTGTTCCACTACTGTCCGGTTAAAAGTCGAATAGAATCAGCTGGTTAGGGTCATCGAGTAAGTTTTCGTGGGAGTCGGACGGCTGCAAGGCCTGTAAAATGGGCGTTTTCTCGAAAAGGGTAACGCTGAGAATCTGTAGAATTTGGTAGCGACTCGCCTCCAGGCCCAACCTCTTGCGCGCGATCGCGACCAGTACGTAAACCGAGACCGCGATCCAGATTTGCGTCTTCACGGCGTTCTCGCTGGTACCGTAAAACTGCTTGATCCGCAGGAGCTGCTTGATCCACTTGAAGAACAACTCGATCTGCCAACGCGACTTGTAGATGCGGGCGATGGTCAGCGCCGGGAGCGCGAAGTTGTTGGTCAGGAACTTCAGCCGCTTGTTCGTCGCGGCGTCAAAGTAGCTGATCCGCCGCAACGGGTCCGGATACGCCAGGGCCGACTCGATGGCAGTCAGTAGGACGGTCTGATCCGAGCGCACCCCCGTGGACTTGTCGACGGGATGCGAGTAGCGCCGTTGGCGCAAGATGTTCTTCTTGGTTCGCACGACGAAGAACGACGAGCAGAGGGTGAACACGAAGAGACGTTCGAAATCGACGTAGGCCCGATCCATGATGTAGAAGGCGCCGGGCTCGGGGAGGAACTCGTCGAGGATGTTGACGTCGTGCGTTTTGCCAGCGGTAATGCGGATAAACGTGGGGATGTTACCCCGCAGGTCCAACAGCGTGTGCATCTTCAGGGCGGCCTTGTGCCGGCGGAACTTGGCCCAGGGGAACAGCGAGAGGCACAGATCGATGGTGGTCGAGTCCAGAGCGTAGAGACTTTGATCGAGATCCACGCCGATCGGATCGCGGGCGTACAAAGGCCGCGCGATGCGAATCAAGACCTGGGCGAAATCGGCATAGATCCGCCAGTCGCGCGACTCGTTGGCGTCGGCCAGTGTGGAGCGCGCCACCTGGGAGCGGAATCCCCTGTGGTAGAGCTTGGCGCCGAGCGAACGCAGGCACGCTTCGATGTCGCGCAGGCTTTCGCGGTAGGTCAGCTGGGCGAACGCCATGCAGAGGAACTGATCCCAGCAGGAAAAGCCGCGCCATCTGCGATCCCCGTCGTAGCGGCTTACGCAGCGGCGGAATTCGCGATCCGGAAGGAAGCTGATCAACTGAGAGAATACGGTGCGGCCGAGGTCATGAACCATTGTCGGCCGCCTCCGAAGTCGTTCCAGCCGTCCTTCGCCGTTCAAATCGCGGCAAGGGGAAAACAGCCCTAAGCTATGCTGGAACAATCAGTTGCCGCTCGCCAGTGAGTCGTTAACCGGACAGTAGTGACTTTGTTCGTTCACGCAGATGACGAAGGTTCCAGGATCTACCAAGTAATGAAGAAAACTTTTGGAGTGCGCGTTGCGTCCTTGGACCCGAATCGCGGTCCGGCCTTCAAAATAAAGGGAGTCTACGACTCCATGTATTCCCGCGTCCTTCCGGCTGCGGAAGTGTTTTTCCTTTGCCAGGAGTTCGGCACGTATCACGCAGTACGCGTTCTGAGAGCGCTCCGCGCAGAGAACCGTTGGCACCACTACGGAGATGGGATGGTTGATCACCCGACGAAGAATGAACTAAGGGAGAAGTTCTCTCCGGATGATCAGTCTTGGCGGCAAACCGTCTTACAGCGAGGCCGCGAAGTAATCAGCCAAGCGATGGGCTTAGCCTTCGGTGGTTGAACCGGCATACACCGTCAAGCCAGGGTACCGCCCCTTGTCTTCTTGAAAACCTCTCGCGGCTCGCAAGGGCGGTTCGGTGGAGAGGTGGATTGCGGGGGTCACCACTTCTGCTGAAACTCTTCGACAACGTGCTCGGGCGAGAGGTTGAGGTAGATCTCGGTTGTCTGGAGCGTGTCATGCCCCAGTAGGCGCTGGAGCGTCGGCAGGGAGATTCCTTTCTGGATTGCCGTGACGGCAAAGGTATGCCTCAAGACGTGAGGGGAGACCTTGCGGCTGATGCGGGCGCGGTTAGCAAGGCGCTTCAGCATGCGCTGGATGGTGCGGGTACTGAAGCGGAAGGTTTCGTGTAATGCAAAGTAGCCCTCGATGAGGGGCTGGATGCGGGCCTCAAAGGAATGACGCGACGCTTGGATTTGCGGCCAAAGGGTCCGCCTTTGCCGTAGATCATCAGGCGGTGAGTCTGCCAGTCGAGATTCGCTCGTTTGAGGTTGGCAAGCTCGGAGACCCGGAGACCGGTGTCAAGAAGGGTCCAGACGACGAGTTTTTCTTCGTGGGGGGTACAGGCGTTGGCCAAGCGGGTTGCTTCATCTCCGGTAAGAGGTTCGCGTTTGTACTGGTAGCGCATGGAGGCGTGGGGCAGATGCCGTGAATTCTCTAGGATTGCGGCAGTCTGTCGCAATCTTATAGGGGCATCGTACAGGAAATAAACAACTTAGGGAAGAGTCAGCTGCGGAAGCGTCGCGATTAAGGGGGGAAGGCGACAGTCCTGGGCCAGATTGCTGAGGTGGGTTGGTTGCAGCCGATAATATACTTTATCGTCCAGTAAATCAAGAGTGGCGGGGACACTGGTCAGCCGGTTAAGATCAGATGAGCCATGCGCCTTACGACAGTCGTGCTGTTCATATTGTTCTTGGTTGGTGGTCGCCTTGCCCGATCTCAAGCGCTGTCGGATATGGACTTGGCGGCTTTAGTCGAGGCCACATACGCCAACTGCCAAGGAGCTGCTTTTTCGACACAGCAGCGGATAGTTCGCAATCTCTGGGATCGCGTGTTCATGAGTCCAATGGAAGTTGAATCGGCGACCACTAATGCGTTGGAAAGCGCTACGACGCGATCTTGGTCACCGATCTCAAAGCTTTGCAAGGGACTGACGTTCAAGGACGCAAACTCAACGGGTCTAGCGAGCTTGGGCGTGACGCTTCGCCCTCCTTCGAAAGGCAGCACTCGCGCCCCCCTCGCCTATTGGAAAGGACCTGTGGCAGAGACGTGGACGTCTAGAGGAATTTTCACCATTGTCGGCGCTTCGGTGGATCAACTGGACGGACTCAGGAAAGGCTCCAAATTCTCATTCACAGGTCGGATTCTTGGTCTATCTGCTTCCGGTCCAGTGTCTGATCCAGGTCACTTGAGCGTGACGGTTTGGCTCGATTCTCTGGAACTTCCCAAGCAAATGCTCTCCTGCCCAGATGGACATGAATACCCCGTTACCTCCAACTTTGCTTTCTGCCCTAAAGATGGCAAGCCGGTCAAGGCGCGCTAGCCTAGGGGTTCTGTGGCTGCAACAACCCTTCCCCCATAGTGTTGCAGCGGACCGCTGCAGCCGGCCACTCCGCTTGAATCCGGTTGCTGGCGATAATGGCGTTTTCTCGACAGCTAGCGGTGGGGCACTGGCTGTCGCAATATTTAGGCGAAAGACGACAGCTAGCGGCCGCCGAGGCGGTTGCGACGTGTCAAGATAATCAGCACGAGCAAAACCACCGCCAAAATTCCGTAGATGACCCGGAGTGTTGCGGGGTCCATGGGTTTCAGTCTCCGGTCGGCAGCATAGCAGGTCTGGTGATAAAAAACTCGCTTTAACGAGCCGCTCTGAGCGGCTGTCTCGGGTCGAGGAAGGGGTAACCGCCCGGAAATCAAAAAAGTCCGCCACGGGCGGGGATTTGGCCCGTGGTGGGGTTTTATTTCGACTACTCCCTCCACCCAGCGATCGAGAGGACCGGTAATCGCCGGCGTCTCGGCGCGACCACGAGGATGTTCTTAGGCCCACATTCAAAGCAGCGCATGATCCACTGACCAGCGTCAGGTTCAGCTGGCGCGGTCAGGCGGGCATAGCAGTTTTTGCAGGTGGGATTTTTCATGGTGGTGCTTGGCGCAGCGGCTTCACCGATAGTACCAACAGGGGTAGCAGAGAGCTTCGGCATAAACCGGGCGGCCGTCGACGAGCTGGTCCACGCGAACACCAGTGGCCTGTCGACCGTTGACAGCCCATCTGATTCCCGATGAAACCTGCAGACCGGGCAGAATAGCATGCATTGACCCACGTCTCACCGCGCTTGCTAAATCTGTCTTCGCAATCGGCACACAAAAATGGAGCTGTGACATGTGCAGGTCTTCTGACGGGCTTTTTTCCCCTGGCCACCACAACCGGATTCGGATTGTCCTCACCACGGTCGAGGAGCAGCTTGTGCAGTGCGCGTGACAAGAGATGGCTGTTCCGGAGCTCCCTCTCCTGGTGACACAAGCCACAGCGGCCCTGCCTAGGCGCAGCTCCCACTACAGTTCCACCTCAAATCATCGTAGCCTCGGAGGAGAGGCACCGCCGAGGTGACATCTACGCGTAGCCGTAGACGCCATACCCGGCCCCCTCAAACTACGGGGATCCGCTCTATTTCATCCAAGGTGATCTCCCCCTGGCTGCGATCGTAGAGCTTCGTCGTTCGGCTGGACTCGTGCGCGGCGATTTCCTGCGCGGTCTCAAGACTCCCGCCATTGCGCAGGTATTCGGTAATGCCGCTGCCGCGCCAGCTGTGCGGGTTGGTGGGTCGTCGAAAGGCCCGCGGCTTTCGAGCGCCGCTTGACCATCTGCCAAGCCTTGTGGCGGGGGAGCGGCTCATCGCTGAGCGCTTGCCGGCGATAGAGCGCCGGGAACAGGGGAGACTTCTTCCTCTGCCCCAGCCCGGCGGCCTGGATGTAGGCGTCGAGGTACTCCTCGAGCTTGTGGTGCGCCATCAGCGTGTGGTGCTTGCCGCCTTTCTCGTGCAGCCGCACGAACTAGCGCTTGCCCTGCTGGTAGTAGTCCTCGACTCGCATCGCAACCACCGCACCGACGCGGGCGAAGGTGTAGAACATCACGGCGATCAGCGCCCGGTCGCGAAGACCGATGAGTTTCGTCGTGTCGATCGAGGCAAACAGCAACCGGATCTCCTCGACGTTGAGCACCGGCGTCTTGCCGTGCTTGATCGTGTACTTGGGCCCGCGCACCGAAGAGGCCGGGTTGAACGGCAAAACGCCGCCGGTGACCAAGTAGTCGAACAGTCCGCGGATCGCCGCCAGGTTTTGCTTGACGGTCGGCTTGCTTAAGAATTCCTGATTCTTGACGCGAGGATTGCGGGACGGGGTGACGGCAAGCTGCTCGATGTAGGCGGCCACCATCACCGGTTCAATCCGCTCGAGCGGCAGACCGCGAACTTCGCACCAATCCAGAAACGGCACGACCGCTCGAACATAGGCGAGACGTGTGTTCCGATTCCGAATCTCGGCCGTGAAAAAGTCCAAAAACCGCCGGGAGGCTTTTTCGCCGGCGCTCCAGGAGCCGCCGCGAAAGACTTTGGATTCACTTAGTGAAGGTCCTTGTGGATCACGTGCGGGCGAAGACGAGTAGGCGCGGGGCCCCTCCGCGCACCACTCATAGACGTTACCCGCCATGTCGTACGGGCAAGATCCAAGAAACTATCGAAGGCCTCGCCCTATAGAAACCGCCGCTGCCGATTGCAGCGCTTTACCGCCATTCAGCGAACTTCACGCCGAAATTGTTCAGCGCCAGACTCGCATTATACGAAACAACTTCATCTTCATCTTCAAGAGCCTCGGTCAACGGTCTGACAGCACGCTCGTCACCTATTTGACCTAAGGACAGTACTGCCCTAGTCCGAGCCTTTTCGTCTTCGCTATCAAGCGCGCCTATTAACGATTCCACAACCCAGTAGGGAAAAAGGTGGAACGCACCGGAAGATACGTTACGTTGTACCTGAATTATGCACTGCGGCGTGGACCTGAGGAGGGCTGAGCCGCAAGGGACCATTGGGGACCCCCGAAAACATGGGGTAAAAAGGTAGGCTGGCAAAGATCCCAGCTTCGCCAGCCAACCCCAAGGAGGTCACCCACATGGTTACCAGACGAAAACAGCATAGCTCCCAAAGGCCCGTCCAACAAGGCCCAGCCGTGACGGCCTCGCGGCCCAATAAAATCGGGGCTTCGACGCCTTACCACTTCCGCGGCAGGAAGCCGA
>CBDCYS010000013.1:0-13612 GCA_965224215.1 Bryobacterales bacterium
GCACCCGCTCTGCCACCCTGCCCCGTAACACCTTGTAGCGGTACTTCGTGATCCATATGAGGTGATATTTGATGTCGTAGACCGAATGCGCTCCTCGCCGATATTCTTCCATCCCCCCATTCTCATCCAGAACTGCTTGAAGCTGACCGCCTGAAAGGCGGTGGGTTTAGACCTGGTGATTGAACTAAACAGCGCCGCTCTCAGCTCAGCTATCACCAGTGATTATTTTGAGGATCGCGTAGTCGGAAAGTCCCAATTCCTCCGTGTTCCTGTTCACTGCATGTGGGTGACAACGGCCAATAATCCGTCACTCGCGCGCGAGTTGGCACGCCGCTGTGTCCGAATCCGAATGGACGCTGGTGTCGAGCGACCGGATCTTCGCAAGAATTTCCGACATCCAAAACTTAAAAAGTGGGTAGTGGAGAACGAAGCACGACTGGTATGGGCAGCGCTGACTTTCGTTCAGGCGTGGATCAGTGAGGGCCGCCCGCCGGGATCGAGAACTCTCGGGATGTTTGAGTCTTGGAGCGAAATCTTGGGAGGCATCCTGGGTGTCGCTCGCATCGGTGGATTTCTTGAAGGTGGGTATCCGGTTGACTCAGGTAGCCCCAAGATGTAGTATGCCGGCAGATGGAAGATTACCCTCAGAACCTGACAGAGTTCGAGGCCCGTTTTAGCAGTGAGGAGGCCTGCCGGGAGTATCTGTTCCGGCTGCGCTGGCCGGACGGTTTCCGCTGTCCGGGTTGCGGTTGTGGAAAGTCGTGGCCTTTGCGAAAAGTGCTGCTGCAGTGCGCTGCGTGTGGGCGCCAAACCTCGGTGACCGCCGGGACCATCTTTCAGGACACGCGCAGCCCTTTGCCGTTGTGGTTTCGTGCGATGTGGTGGGTCACCACCCAAAAAACCGGAGCCAGCGCTTTGGGACTTCAAAGAGTGTTGGGGCTCAACAGGTACGAAACGGCTTGGACCTGGCTGCACAAAATGCGGCGCGCGATGGTGCGGCCGGGATGGGATTTGCTGGCCGGGACGGTGGAAGTCGATGAAAGCTACTGGGGCGGGCTCGAAGAGGGCCTGCGGGGCCGAAACCTGAAAAACAAAGCATTGATCGCAGTAGCCGCTCAAGAGGATGGGCGGGGTATCGGCCGGATTCGCATGAAGAGAATCGAGGATGCCTCGGGCGAGAGCCTGTTGCCTTTCGTGGAGGAGTGCATCGAGCCGGGCAGCGTGGTGCATACCGACGGCTGGCCCGGTTACTCCGGGTTGAAAAAGGAAGGCTACGTCCATCAGGTCACAGTTGTCAGCAGGCAGGAGCAGTCCGCGTCGGAATTGATGCCCCGCGTCCACCGCGTGATGTCACTGCTCAAGCGCTGGCTGCTGGCCACCCATCAGGGCGCCGTGAGCCACAAACATCTGGACTACTACCTGGACGAGTTCACCTTCCGTTTCAACCGCCGCAACTCCAAAAGCCGCGGCAAACTCTTCTATCGGCTCGTCCAGCAGGCGGTAGCCGTGGATCCCGCGACTTACAAGATGATTGTTCACCCGGTTACAGAACCCAAGAAAATCCCCAAACCACAAGATATTGGGGCTACCTGAGTCAACCGGATACCCATCTTCCTGAAAATATTTCCGACTCAAATAAAGTGCCGGACAGCGAGTCGGTCCTCTGGAGTTCGTTAGTCGAGCGCTGGTGGCGCGAATACGAGAACGAAAAAGTCACGGCAGGAGACCTATTTTCAATTGCGGATGGAATCTTGGACCTCGGAAGTGGCACGGACAGAAGCCAGAGAACGACCTTCGGGAAGGCTTTGGCGAAGAGGAGGGACTGCGTATTTGGCGGGTACATAATTTGGTTCGCAGGGACCCGCCAGAGCGCTCAAGTTTGGAAACTCGCAAGAATCACTGCCAAAAGGTGAACATCCGGTGAACGTAGGTGAAGGTTCGGTGAACGTCCAAGAGGTGCAAGTGATTGAAAATAAAGACTCTCGTGAACGTTGTGAACGTTTTCCCTTGGGGAGGGGGGTGCTGGAGATTTTACTAATAGGCGGGAGGGGGGGTAGGGATCTTCACGACGTTCACGAAGTTCACGGGGCCACCCAGGGCACGCCCCCCCATATCTGCATTTCGCGAAAAGTCGAAGGAGATGAATGATGGCGGACACGACTACGCACGATCAGACCTTTGAGTTCGAGGACATGATCGATTTTCTCAGCGACGTTGAACTCTATGCCTTGGCCGATGCGATGGTCAACGAATACCTCGTGCTCCCAGAGAGGTGGAACCCGTTCCTGACCACTCTTTATTGCGTGAGGCGAGAGTTGCAGGGGTTGCCCTCGGTGGTTATTTGGCCAAAGCAGGTGGGGACGTCGTTGCTTCGGCTAGTGGTCGCTAATCTCGACAAGGACTGGTTGCAGAGGCAATACGAGTTAGTGGTCAGGTCCGGGGGAATCGTGGACCGTGCCGAATTCGATCGCGGTGGGTTCGGCGCTCTGGTAGAGGAGAACCAGGCTGAAGCACTGGCCCAACTGCTCCTAAAACCGCTGGGGAAAAACGTGCCCGATAATCTGCCTGAACTTGAGGAATCGAAAGCGCTTCGGCTGAGGCCGACAAAGCGGTGCTGTCATCAATGGACTTCAAAGAGGTAGCTCCCTCTGACCTGAACGGGCAGGCCGGATAAATACGGAATTGTAAACAGTGCAAAACGGATTCGACATCAACGACTTGCTAGACTCCCTCGCGGAAAAGGTCGTTGGACGCCTGCGAGCCGAACTGGACCGCACGGAAACCACGGCAACGGTTCGCCCAAGACTGCTGACCGTGGATCAAGCGGCCACCTACTTGGGCCGCACAAAAACCAGTATTCAGCACTTGATCAGCGAAAGGGCGATCCCCGTTGTCCGTCACGACCGTCGTGTGTTTTTGGACATCCGAGACCTCGATAACTGGATTGAGTCGGCAAAGGTGTAGTAGAGTTTTCGTCATGCCACGCAAACCACGATTTGGAAGGATCTACCAGCCCAAGGTGAAATCCCGCGATGGTATGCGCATCGAGGTCAAAACGTTCTGGATCGCTTACTACGTTCGTGGGGAACAAATTCGTGAATCCAGCAGGAGCACCAAGTACACCGATGCGGAAGCCTTGTTGCGGAAACGGGTGGCTGAGATTGAAACAGGAAGCTACATCAGCCCGAATCGAATCACGGTTGCGGATCTTTTGGACAACCTGCTGTACGATTACGAGAACAACAACAAATCGATCGAGTGGGCGCGTTATGTTGATGGGCACTTGCGCCCGTTCTTCGGGCACCTGAAAGCTCGCTTGATTGATTCGCCCCGGCTACAAGCCTACATCGCTACTCGCCGCCGAAGGGGAATCGGCAACGGAACCATCAACAGAGAATTATCACTTCTGCGTCGGGCGTTCAACCTTGCTCACCAGGAAACACCGCCACGGGTAAACCGAGTACCCAACTTCCCCAAGCTCAGTGAACCAACGCCAAGGGCAGGATTTTTTGAGCACGAGGAATATTTGGCCCTTCGTGCTGAGTTACCGGATGATCTGAAGCCGGGTTTGATTTTCGGCTACTACAGCGGCTGTCGCAAAGGGGAGATTCTTTCAATCGACTGCAACCAAGGAGATTTACTCGCGAAAGTGGTGCGACTTGAACCGGGCGCTACGAAAAACGATGAAGCGCGGCTGCTTCCGCTCTACGGTGAACTCTTGGAAAGCGTTCGGATGCAGCTAGAAATCCGTAACCAGCTTTGGCCCTCTTGCCCTTGGCTGTTCTTCCGTTCCGGAGGCAGGCAGATCAAGAGCATCAAGAATGCTTGGAACGAAGCCTGCCAACGGGCTGGCCTATGGGATGAGAAAACCAGCAAGCCTACCCGCCTGTTTCACGATCTGCGGAGAACCGGTGTGAGGAATCTTGTTAGAGCTGGTGTGCCGGAGAGGGTCGCAATGCAGATCTCGGGGCACAAGACTAGAGCGGTGTTCGATCGCTACAACATCGTCTCGGAGCGCGATCTTCACGAAGCTGGGGAGAAGATGGAACGCTACATGCGGGAAGTTGAAGAGCATCACGACAGTGCAAAAAAGGGGCAAAACAATTCTATTCCAGACAAACCAATCGTGAATTAATTCCACTAAGTATCTGAAAACAATGGTGCGAACGGGGGGAATCGAACCCCCAAGCCCTCTCGGGCACTAGAACCTAAATCTAGCGCGTCTGCCAATTCCGCCACGTTCGCATGTAGTCATTAATAACTTACGAGCACCGAATTCACCCGAACCGGGAAGTTGCCGCGAAGTTGCCCCCTCGCGTGCCTTTTCAAGTTCTGCAAGATGCCGTTCCAACTTCACCGCCGCTTCGTCTAGGTCGCGCTCACTGACGATATTGTACCTATCGAAGACGCGAAGGGTTTTCCGTCGCCGATATGCCGCAACCCGTTGCTCGGGTACCTTGCTTTGTACCACCTGAATTATGCACAGATTCGGCGTAGCCATCGTCGATGGAGTTGTGGCGATAGCGGCACTCGTGTCAACTCAGTGATTTCGCAAGTCGTCTTTTCTGCTGTTTCCCTCCCCGTTTGAGCCGCCTCCTGATCCCGGCAGGGCAAAAGCGGGCTGGCAAGCGGCGTGTTCCCAGTACGTTGCGGCGAGTGCATGAAAAGTTATGCATGGAGTGCCCCTCAGCTCAGCGCACCCTCCACCACCGGCGCCAAGCTCGATCCCGGCGGCCCCATCGCCCGCAGCCGTCGCATCAGCCGTTCAAACAGGTCCTTTTCCTGATAATGATCGCTGTAGCTGACACCCGTTCTGCCGGCGTGCCGCCAGATCTTGGCCGCCACGAACAGAAAACGCAGCCGCGCCGTCGCCAGGGTGGTGTGCCGCAGCGTCTCCACGCTGGCCTGGGCTTCGCGGTTGAACAGCAGCAGCCAGCAGTTGCGATTGTAGGCCAGCATGGCCAACTGAAAGTGATTGCGGTTCATGTCAAAGCGGCGCGAGGGATGGGCCGCCAGCCCGGCGTCGTTGTTGGCCTCCTTGATCAGGTTCTCGGCTCCGGCGCGCTGATTGTAAAACCACACCACCGCCGCGATCGGCTCGGCCAGATTGGTGACAAACACGCGGTAGGTGTAAGCGCTGGTGGCGAACAACTGGTATTGCTCGGCCGCGCCGGCCTTGGGCTCGTTTTCGTAACGCAGCGCCAGGAAACGGCAGGCCCGCGCCCAGCCTTGCGGTTGGTAGAGGAATTCGCATTCCGCGTCCGCGTCGGAGCGGGGGGAGGGTTTCCATTCTGCTTGCTGCAAGCGCTCGACCAGGCGCCGCGTTTTGCGCGCCACGATGACGAACTGACAAGCCGCCTTTTCATAGGCCTCCACCGCCTCCCAGCAATAAAAGCCGGAATCGGCCCGCGCCAGGATTTTCTTCACGCCGCCCGGCAAAGTCCGGAAAGCGCTCTCGAGGTGGGCGGCGATCTGTCGGCCCGTGGGCCGGTCGCCGTTGCGCAACCCGCCCATCAGGTATTCGCGCGTCTCGGCCAGGAAGGTCAGTATCGGCTGGTAGCTGCGCTTGCCCTTGTTCTTGGGGTTGTAGCTCTTGCGCCCGCCCATCTGGCGGCCGTAGAGGGTATGCACGGTGGTGTCGGTGTCCAGCGTCACCGTCTCCAACTTCACGTGGGCCGCGGCCCAGACTCGTTCCCGCAGCTGGCGCTAAATGGAAAGGATCTGCTTCGCCACGTTGAGGTGCAGCGAGGCCAGAAAGCGCCACAGCGTGGACTGCGGCGGCAGACGCGTCACTTGCAAGATGCCGGTCAGGATGGGGTCGCGAGCGATGAAGCGGAGTTGGTTGAGCCGCGCAAAGCCGACATAGAGGCCGAGCACGAGGGCCAGCACGAACTGGTAGGGGCTCATGGCTCGGGTGATCCGTTTCGTCGTGAGGGTTTCTTCCAGCAGCGCTTGGAAGCCGAGTTTTTCGAGCAGGGTGGCGACGGGCAGCAAGCCGCCGTAGGGAGTCAGATTCTTGCCACGGAAGTGATAGGGCGTGGCAGCCCCGATTTTATTGGGCCGCGGGGCCCTCGCGCCGGGGCCTTGTTTGACGGGCCTTCGGGAGCTATGCTGTTTTCGTTTGGTAACCATTTGGGTGACCTCCTTGGGGTTGACTGGCGAAGCTGAAATCTTTGCCAGCCTACCTTTTTACCCCATGTTTTCGGGGGTCCCCAAATGGTTCCTGGCGGCTCAGCCCTCACCAGGTGCACCGGCAGTGCATAATTCAGGTAACAGGTTCCTGCTTTGTACCCGAGGCCGCCGCACGATGACTCGCGGTGCGGTGGCACCGTCAACTGCCGGGCTGTCAAAATGGGGAAACTGATCAGATAATACGATGCACCCCAGATAACGTACGCTTCGTTTGCACGGGCCTCGACCACCCTGAGGGTCTGAATTTTGACAGCGATGGCTCGCTCATCGCCGGCGGAGAGGCGGGGCAAATTTATCGCGTCGACTGTGCAGCCGGAACGTCCGAAATCGTCGCCAACACCGGCGGATTCGTTCTGGGGGTTTGCGCCGATGCGGCCGGGTCTATTTACGCTTGCGACGCGGGACGGAATGAGGTCCTCAAGATCGACCCCGCCGGCCAGGTGTCGACGATATCCACTGGGAAGCTCGACAACCCGAACTACTGCGCTTTCGACGCCCTGGGAAATCTGTTTTTCACCTAATCCGGCAGGTATCACCCCGAGCAGTGCAGCGGACGGCTTTTCGTAATCACGCCCGACGGAGAAACCCGCTGCGTTCACCCTGGCCCACTAAAGTTTGCCAATGGCATCTGCGTCGACCCGGAGAAGTCGCTTCTCTACCTCGTCGAAAGCACTGCGCCGAGCGTCTTGGCTTTCAAACTCAACGGGCCGAACCTCGCCAGCCGAGAGCCCGTTCATCGCTTTGAGCTAGAGCGGGATACAGTCCCCGACGGCGTCGCCCTCGACACGGATCGGAATCTATATGTGTCCTACTATTCGCCGGATCAGATCGCCGTCGTCCGGCCGGATGGGCGGTTCGAGGTCCTCTACCGCGACTATTTGGCGGAGTGGATGAATCGGCCCACGAACATCGCCCTTCGCGAAAACGAGATCTACTTCAGCAATCTCGGCGGGTGGCACATCGGCTCGATCGAGCACCCGCTGTCGCCGCTACCGTTGGCGATGCCGTAGGGTCGAGGCCCATCCAGCGTGAGCGGAGGGGGCAGCAGCGGGACCATGCCGGAGCCGACCCGTGGCACGACCCCTTTCGTGAGCCGTTTTGAGAGGAATTGAGAGAATTTGAGCGGATTTCAGAAAATATGTGCTCCTTTTGTTCGCCTTTCTGGACGGCCCCTCTTGGGTGCGTCCGTTATGACGCGTGCGTCCGCGAGCCGTGGACGCCCTAACGTCGCTCCATCCAGACCACCCCACGCTGGGCGCGAGTCGTTCAACCCTGTTCTCATTGTAGGTCATGTGTCAAGTGTTTCCGGTTAGCTCGCCTTAAGTGCTGGAGAACACGCACTTTGCGGACCGGCGTGGTGAGAAGACTTAAGTGCTCGAAACAAGCATGAAACATGCCTGAAAATTGGAGCGTAAGTCTATCTTGTTTTTTCCGTCACCGGTCGTGCAGGTTTGGGCATTCGGTCTGGAGGACGAGCCTCCTGATCCAAGACGTGGCGGGCAAGGATGCCTGCCCTGCCCCACAAGCGTCGGGCGCCTCTTACTGACTCGCTTCTCACGCACTTCGCCTTGCCACGCAGTGGGAGATGCGGCTAGCGTAGTCTCACTTGGGCGCCGATGCGGAACCAACCACGCAGCCGCCGTCGCAGGTGATCGTCGTGCCGGTAATGTAGTTCGCGGCGTCCGATATCAGGAAGCCCACAACATCGGCCACATCCTCGGCCTGCTGAATCTTCCCAAGTGGAATGAGACTCATGAATTCCTCGCGAAATTCCGGATAATCCTCCAGCTCACGGGCTGTCAGGCCGGCCTCGACGATGCCCGGTGCGACAGCATTCACGGTAATTCCGTGCGGCGCAAGCTCGAGCGCGGCGCATCGGGCGAGCATCCAGACGCCTGCTTTCGAGACGCAGTACGGCGCAATGAGCTTATACGGGATATCTTGCACCCATGACCCGGTGAAAACGAATTTTCCCTTGTGCTCAGCCGCGACCCAGCGCTTGGCGACTTATTGCGTGACGTGGAAATAACCGTTCAAATTCACGTCCATGTGCTGGTTCCATTGCTCGACAGTGTAATCGAGGAAGGGAACGTTCATCGAAATGCCGGCGTTGCACATGCAAACATCGAGCCAGCCGAACTCGGCCCAGACCTTTTCCACAGCTGCCTGCACGGCTTCGCGGCTACTGACGTCGGCGTTGACAAAGAGAACGCGGGCGCCGCGTTCACGCAACTCGGCGACCCGCTCGTCGTTTTCTCTGATGTCAATCAACACCAGATCGAGCCCCATGTCCGCCATTTTCTGCGCGCAGGCGTAGCCGAGATCGCCCACACCGCCAGTCACCAGCCCAACTTTCTTGTCTTTGTCTTCCATCGTAAATTCCCCTCGACTCCCTTTAACCGGATTGTTCTCCCGTTAGCTCGACGTCAATATCCTGTTCCTGCTCGGCGCCGAGAATACTCGCCACCTCATAGGGCCAGGCATGGCGGTCGAACTGCTCGGCGCGCTGCCGCTTCGGCCATCCAGCCAATCTCTTTCCGCGTGGACGGTCAAGCAGGTAGTTTGCATAGAGTTGTTGGGCGTACTCGCGGTGCGGCGCAACGGCCTCAGGCGTGTAGCGCAAGCGCGCTACGCGCTCGGGATCAAGCTTCAGGCCATGGCCGGGCTTGCCGGAAAGCTTCAAGTGTCCGCCCGTCCAGTCGAACTGGCCGCCCTCGATGACGTCGTCACTGACATGGATTGTTTCGTTGTCGATCGGATGGCAGCCGCGCGGCGTGGAGCCCATGTAGATCCCGACGCGCTCCGATTCGTAGAGCAAAGCCGAAGTCATCGCGCTACGAAACGCTAGCTGCAGACAAAGCTCGAAGTTGCTGTGAATCGTGATATGCAATCCCATGAACTTCGCCAGTTGCGCAAAGCGCCATAGACCCCAGGGCCCGAGATTGATGTCGGGGACCGAGACGTCGGCTCCCTCATAGCGTTCAAGCAGATACCAGTTTGGCTCCCACTGGTTCGACCCCACGCCGCTGCCAGGGGCGTGGACGATGGGCGGCCACCAATGGCACGAGAGCGGCGTCCGCAGCTCTTGCCTCAGGGCCGTCATCTTGCGGTAGTAGTATTCGCCCTGGAAGCAGCCCTGGCCGGCGGGCCGCTCCGGGGGACGTTCTTCGCCTGGATAGAAGCGTTGCGGGAGCAGCGAGTTCACGGGCTGCTCAATATACTCCAGGTTGCAATCTTCGACTGCGTGAAGGATGCGCCGGGCTTCTTGGTAATTCCAGGTCCCATGCGCGTCGATGCGGATGTCGGTGACCGGCCCGACCGCTTCGCGAATGCGGTGGATCAAGTCGATTAGATCCTCGGGCTGATACGTCGTCATCGAGACCTTGACGGACGGGAACCCCGTCTTCGCGCAGGCGGCCGCGAAGTCGGGCCAAGTCTCGTAAGTGATGGCGTCTCGCCCTTGCCGGTCGGCGAAGCGCTGCCAGGTGTAGGCCGCCATCGGCACCTGATCAGGCGGTGCGAAATCCGCTTCAAACAGCTCTCCCCAGAGAATGTGAAGGGGCTTGCCGAGGACCTGTCCCACAAGGTCCCACCAAGCCATGAACAGAGGTTCTTCGAGGTCGGCGTCGAGCAGATTGCGGCCCGGTTCGCCCTTGAGTTTTTCGAGACACGCTCGGGCGCTATCGTCGAGCCTGACCGACCATTCGCCTGTTCCCACAGGCCCCTCGTTCGTAACCAGCTCGACGAACTCCCAAGAGACCGTGGGGACGGCACGTTCACGGACGCTACCCAGGCAGCCGGTGTAGCCGGCAAAGCGGCCAAGCCATGGTCGGTCGCCGCTGCGTGGCTCGACTACAACGTCGACGGCGCTCTCGATCTCTTTGTGGTGAACTATCTCGATTGGTCCTGGCAGAACAATCGCGTTTGCGGCGATCCCGGCCGCCGCCTCTCTTGTTCACCGGTGCTCTACGGAGGGCTCGCGAATACGCTCTACCGCAACAACGGAGACGGGACATTCCGAAACGTAAGCGAGGCGGCGGGGATCAGCCAACACATTGGCAAAGGCATGAGCGCGGCGATCGCCGACTACGACGACGACGGTTACCCGGACATTTTCGTCACCAACGATTCGGAACGCAATTTCCTGTTCCACAACCTCGGCGGCGAACGCTTTGAAGAAGTTGGCGTGCAGACAGGCGTCGCGTTCACCGAGGACGGAATCCCCGTATCGAGCATGGACTTGGACTTCCGCGACCTCAACAACGACGGCAGCCCCGACGTCATCATCACCGCGCTGGCCAACGAAACCTACCCGCTGTTCCTCAACCGCGGGGACGGCAGCTTCGTCGACTCGACGTACGCGGCGAAGATCGGTCTGGCGTCAGTGACCATGTCGGGCTGGGGGGTCGGCGCCTTTGACTTCGACAACGACGGCCTCAAGGACATTTTCACCGCCAACTCGCACGTTAGCGAGAATGTCGACCTCTACCGGCACCAGATCTACCGCCTGCCGAACGCGATCTTCCAGAATGCTGGAAACGCGACTTTCCGGGACGTCACCGCGCAAGCAGGCCCTGCTCTGAAGCATGCGGCGGCGCACCGCAGCGCAGCCTTTGGGGACCTCGACAACGATGGCGCGATCGACGTGGTCGTGTCCGCGATCGGCTCCGAGGCCAAGGTGCTGTTCAACATCGCGCCGCAACAGCACTGGCTTCTGCTCCAGCTCAAGGGAACCGCGGGCAACCGGGACGCACTCGGCGCGCGAATCAAGCTGACCGGCGAGTCTGGACGAGTCCAATACAACCACGCCACGACTGCTGTCAGCTACGCCAGTTCATCGGACAAACGGGTCCACTTTGGCCTGGGCGCCGACGCCGTTGCAAACGAAATCGAAATCCGCTGGCCAAGCGGCGGGAGCCAGCTTCTCAAAGATATCCCGGCGGACCAGATTCTCAAAGTCGTGGAAGAGACCACAATCCGTCCGTAAGGTGACCTTTGCGCTGCGTAGTTGTTGCGGAACTCGTAGTTGCTGCCGAACTCCGTGGAGGGAGTGACCTGTCCACTCGCGAGAGTCGCGGGTTACGGTGCAACAGTTGCGCAGGTGTGTCGCACTTTTTGGGGCGGTCGTCGCCGCACTCTTTAGGCGAAAGACGACAGGCTAGGGCTGCGCTCGTTTGCGGCGTCTCAAGATAATCAGCACGATGAAAACCACCCCCAAAATGCCGCAAATGATGCGAACTGCTCCAGAATCCATGGATTTCTATCTCCGGCCGACAGGATAGCAGGTCTGGTGACGAAAAACTCGCTCACTGAACCGCCCAGAGTAGCTTGCCCCTGTGTCGAAAGCAGTAAGGGCCCGGGTCCCGGCAATCAAGAAGCCCGCCACAGGCGCGGATCTGGGCCGTGGTGGGGTTTTGTTTCGGCTACTCCCTCCACCCCGATCGACAGAATCGTGCCGGTTCAGGGCGATGTGAATGGATGGCCCGGTCGGCGCGCGACCGGAATCCTGGCGCGACCACGCACCCTCAACCTGCAATCACCTCGCACGGAACGCCGATTCCGGCAAGTCAGTCTCTAGAAACCGCCATTGACCCCCCAGCGCTTCCGGGCAGGTGTTCTATCAATTCGACGACCTATTTCACGACAACGCCATCTTCTCGCCGCATCCGTCTATTGGCGCGGACGCGATTGACGTAGACGATGCAACCGAGATCGGTGTCGGTATTGACGGCGGCGGGCCGCTGACCGGATCGGAGGGGACCAACGGCAGACTCTCACACGGTTTGGTTGTGACGAAGGGCCGCCTGACCGGAACGTAACCTCAACTAGCTCCACTCGCCTGCTTGAGAGAGCCCCGTATCGTCCCCCTATCAACTATCGTTCCGCCCCTTACCAACCAACGTTCAACAATCGATCGCCGGTTCCATCGCACGGGCGCCGCAATACGGGTAGTGGGTCTTTCAAACTGACCCACTTCCGGCAATTCCCACGCCGTTCTTGCGCAAAACAATATGGTATGCTGTGAAAACCTTCGGCCCCCGCGGGTCCCCGTTCAATCGGAATCACGAGTAACCTCAGCCGTTTGAACACTGCCGATATGTCGTAGTGGTCGTATCGAGTTTTGGCTGAGCTGGACCGGTTTGGACGGCAAGTTTTGGGCGGCAAAGTTTTGGGGCAGCGACGTTTGCGCCGAAGACGACCGGTCTAGCTGCACAGCATTCGAAGTGACGCAATGTCAAGAATTCTCCTTCGCGGTATAGCGATTGCTTCGCTGAGCGCCGCGGCTCTTTGGGCAGCCGATTTCTGGGCAAGCAAGAGCTACACCGAGTGGTCGGCAAAAGAGGTCGATAAGGTGCTGACCGGTTCGCCTTGGTCACAGAAGGTCACCATCGTCATGAATCGAGGTGGCTTCGGCGGTGGCTCCGACAGTCGGGGCGGCGGCGGCTTCGGCGGCCCTGGCGGGGCCGGTGGTGGTGGCTTTGGCGGCGGTGGTGTCGCCGGGGGCTCGGGCGGCGGCCCCGCCGGCGGTGGTGGTGGCGCTGGCGGCGGTGGTGTTGGTCGTAGCGGCCGAAGTGGCGGCGGCGGTGGCGGTGGCTACGGAGGCGCCGGCCAAGGCATGGCTCCAGCCATGACTCTATTTGTGCGCTGGTTCAGTTCCATCCCGGTCAAGCAGGCGATGGTAAGGTCCAGGTACGGTGATGAGGTGGCAACATCTAAGGATGCCATTGACTACCTAGCTCGCCAAGAGAAGTTCTACGTAGTGACAGTCGCGGGTCTTCCGGGACGTATGGCCGGAATGGTCCAACGAAATCCGGATGCGCTGAAGCAAGGCACGATGTTGAAGCGTAAAAAGAAGGAGCCGATCAAACCGGAAGACATCCAGACGCAGGCACAGCAAGAGTCCGCGAACTTCTTCTTCATGTTCCCGAAAACTGATGCGATCACGATCGATGACCAGGACGTTGAGTTCATCATGAAGACCGAGCGTTTCGAGCTCAAGCGCAAGTTCAAGCTCAAGAACATGGTTTTCAACGGCGAATTGTCGTTGTAGACCGGGATTGTTTTCAGCTCCTCCCTTTACAGCGACGCCGCAACTTCCTGATAGGGTTCGCCGGGGCGATGCGGCCGAATTTTGATTGTCACTTTCTGGTTCAGCCGCTTAAGAAACCACGCTCGAACGACAACGAACCGCCATTCTCTCTGAGATCCACCAGTTGCAGGATTTATGTCACTCACCCGTGGGAAAGTGGGGCCCCGCCCGAGAGTCTCCATGTGGCGGACGACCGTTAACAACGGTCGTCCGGGGGGGGTGGGCCCAAGACCGGCCGCATCGCGGCCGGTCTCTCACAAAACACCACCTCATCAACAACCTTCTGGAGCCCGACGACGCTGGAACAAAGGAAGAAGGGGACAGCTTCGG
>CBDCYS010000014.1:0-55399 GCA_965224215.1 Bryobacterales bacterium
TGGCCTGGATCTTCTTTGCTTCAAAGATGCCGTCGGAACGAAGACGGCCGTCACACAGCGCCTGAGCGCGGTCCCGGAAAGTGTCGGGCAACGGGTCGCTGCCCGTATAGACCACCTGCAGCTTCTCCTCGCCTTGGGTGATCGTGAATACGACTTTCTCGGAGTTGCGAACGATGGAGTTCGGCTCGACGTCTCCACCAACGCGAAGCCTCTTTTCGAGCGCGTCGTCCATGGAGCGAAGCTCGTCCACCGTCACGTAGTAGGTGGCCGTTTCGTTGACACCCGAAACTCCCAGCCAAGTCAGAGTGCCGATGATGATAATGGTGATCAGACCGAATTTCAGTTTGGAATTCATGTGCGCCTCACGGTCATCAATTTGCCGATCAAACCTCAGTATAGTCCCAAATCCTTATCGGCGGACTGGGCCTCGACGGTAGGTCGTGCGCTGGCTCACGACTCTTTGCCAGCCAAGGGCAGGCCCGTACTGCTTCCTGTATATTGTCTTGTTTGGCGGAACCTCTTACGGATCGATCCCCTTCAGCACAGCCGGGAAGCGAGATTTGCCCCCTGGTCGTTGTCCTCGGGCCGACGGCTTCGGGTAAGAGTTCCCTAGCGCTTGAGATCGCGCGGCGATTCAGCGGCGAGATTATCAACTTCGATTCCGTGCAGATTTATCGCGGATTTGATATTGGAACGGCGAAGCTGCTCTCGAACGAGCGTGGGGGAATTCCTCATCACCTGATCGACGTCGCCGAACCCGAGGACGTTTTTACGGCTGGTGACTTTGCCGGTCTTGGCCGGGAGGTGCTGGGTCAGATTCGTAACCGGGAGAAGCTGCCCGTCCTGGTGGGCGGTACCGGTTTTTATCTGCGTGCCTTACTGGAGGGCCTGTTCGAGGGGCCCAAGCGGGACGACGAACTGCGAATCCGCCTCAGCGCGGCCGCGGGCAACAAGCCGCCCGGCCATTTGCACAGGGTTCTGCAGCGGCTCGACCGAATCTCGGCAGAAAAAATCCACGCCAACGACACGCCAAAGCTGATCCGCGCTATCGAGATCTGCTTGGGGGCGCGGAAACCCATGTCGGCACTCTGGCAAGAGGCTCGTTCAGGGCTTGAAGGATTCGCCGTCACCCGCCTGGGGCTTGCTCCGCCGCGCGAGGCGCTTTATAAGAGAATCGGCGCCCGGACGAACGCCATCTTTCAGGCCGGGTTGGTCGAAGAGACCCGCGCGCTGCTCGACAGCGGATTGTCCCGAAGCGCTCGACCTTTTGGCTCGCTCGGATATAAGCAGGCTCTCGCCCACATTGACGGCGCGATGACGCTTGACGAGGCGATCGAGGATACCGCTAAGATGACTCGCCGCTACTCCAAACGACAGATGACGTGGTTCCGCCGGGACCGAGAGATTACTTGGTTCCAGGGATTTGGAGACGAGCGGCAGGTGATCGACAGCGCCGTCCACTTTGTTACGGCGCAGCTTGCTGTCGATGCAGCTAGCTAGAGATGCGAGATTCCGCGGCTCGTCGCGATCTGGAATATCAGGGCCGCCACGGAGCTGGAGCCGTTCGAATTCGATTTTTTTGAGTGGCTAAGTGCTTTCGTGGAATACGATGGTTCCCGAAGGATGAGAATTATACCTGGAAGATGGGTATCCGGTTGACTCAGGTAGCCCCAAGATGTAGTATGCCGGCAGATGGAAGATTACCCTCAGAACCTGACAGAGTTCGAGGCCCGTTTTAGCAGTGAGGAGGCCTGCCGGGAGTATCTGTTCCGGCTGCGCTGGCCGGACGGTTTCCGCTGTCCGGGTTGCGGTTGTGGAAAGTCGTGGCCTTTGCGAAAAGTGCTGCTGCAATGCGCTGCGTGTGGGCGCCAAACCTCGGTGACCGCCGGGACCATCTTTCAGGACACGCGCAGCCCTTTGCCGTTGTGGTTTCGTGCGATGTGGTGGGTCACCACCCAAAAAACCGGAGCCAGCGCTTTGGGACTTCAAAGAGTGTTGGGGCTTCAACAGGTACGAAACGGCTTGGACCTGGCTGCACAAAATGCGGCGCGCGATGGTGCGGCCGGGACGGAATTTGCTGACCGGGACAGTGGAAGTCGATGAAAGCTACTGGGGCGGGCTCGAAGAGGGCCTGCGGGGCCGAAACCTGAAAAACAAAGCATTGATCGCAGTGGCCGTTCAAGAGGATGGGCGGGGTATCGGCCGGATTCGCATGAAGAGAATCGAGGATGCCTCGGGCGAGAGCCTGTTGCCTTTCGTGGAAGAGTGCATCGAGCCGGGCAGCGTGGTGCATACCGACGGCTGGCCCGGTTACTCCGGGTTGAAAAAGGAAGGCTACGTCCATCAGGTCACAGTTGTCAGCAGGCAGGAGCAGTCCGCGCCGGAATTGATGCCCCGCGTCCACCGCGTGATGTCACTGCTCAAGCGCTGGCTGCTGGGCACCCATCAGGGCGCCGTGAGCCACAAACATCTGGACTACTACCTGGACGAGTTCACCTTCCGTTTCAACCGCCGCAAATCCAAAAGCCGCGGCAAACTCTTATCGGCTCGTCCAGCAGGCGGTAGCCGTGGATCCCGCGACTTACAAGATGATTGTTCACCCGGTTACAGAACCCAAGAAAATCCCCAAACCACAAGATATTGGGGCTACCTGAGTCAACCGGATACCCATCTACCTGAATTATGCACTGCGGCGTGGACCTGAGGAGGGCTGAGCCGCAAGAGACCATTTGGGACCCCCGAAAACATGGGGTAAAAAGGTAGGCTGGCAAAGATCCCAGCTTCGCCAGCCAACCCCAAGGAGGTCACCCACATGGTTACCAGACGAAAACAGCATAGCTCCCAAAGGCCCGTCCAACAAGGCCCAGCCGTGACGGCCTCGCGGCCCAATAAAATCGGGGCTTCGACGCCTTACCACTTCCGCGGCAGGAAGCCGATTCCCTACGGCGGCTTGCTGCCGGTGGTCGGGAGGGCGCTGATCTGCGAGCCTGGCTATGCACTAGCCGTAACGCACTGGAAACACGTCACTTCCGAGCGAGGTTTTGACGACGCGGATTCTGGGCGGGAAGGGAAACCGGACACGGAGAAGCCAAAAGGCCAGTTGCCGAGCTACCACCTCACGACGACCGCCAACCCGCTACGAACGCAGCCACACTCGCAAAGTGAATCTGTGCATAATTCAGGTTATACAGTCTTGCACAGGACGGTCGTCGCGGTTGTGCGTAAAATACCCTCCGTCCAGCTAGGGTTTGGACCGGCTTTATCCAAGAACGACCCGATCAAGGAGCTAGTTAGCCTACGCAGGCGCAGCTACAGTGTTGCCGGTCCCCCCGGCGTGACTCTCCAGCAGATCGCCGAGACCCACCGCCGGATCTAGTACTAACTCCTTCGCAATCGCATAGCCCAGTTCGCGGTAGGCCTCGAACTGCTCTTCATCGAAGAACTGATCGGCGGTACTTTCGTCCGGGAAGTCCGGATGCTTGCCCTTATAACCCTTGAGCGTGAGGCCGATCTGCTTGATCATCGTCGTCTTGATCAGAATGAATGTGCTCTTTTCACTCTCACCTCCGTCATGATCGGGCGGGTAGAAGATTTCGCCTTTGACATATCCCCGATTAGCGAATTTCGTCCCGACGGGGTAGGCCGGCGTGTCGGGGTCTTGATCGCGAACCTTATCGGGGTCCGGCTCTTGAGGGATCATGTGTTCGAGGTGGTTGCTTTCGTCGAACTCGACCTGCGCGCCAAAGTCGGAACCGATCCGGCGCACAAACACCTGCAGATCCGAGAAGCTGAAATCCGGATCGGCGCCGCCGTCACAACAGATCATCAAGCTCACCCTGCGCCGGACTAATTCGTAAAGCGTCAGATTCTCGAAATGGCCACCGTCGGTAATTTGCAAAAGAGGCCGTGATTCTTCATAGCCATGAGGACTAATCTCGTAGCGGGCCGCCCGGAAGTGATTGGCGGAGGGACGTTTGCCCGAGCCGGGGTTCGGCACCCAGAACCCCAGCCTGATGTTGAGCAGCGACATGACGAGCGAAAGCAGGGGATTACGAGTGGCCCCTTCGCCGCCCACTCCTGTATTGGGATTGGCCGCGGCGGCCGAGATCGCGACCGCTGTTGCCAGGGTCAAAGGCGACTTCGTCAGCTCCTTCGTAGGCACCCAACCGGTGGCGCCGCTGCCGGAATACAGCGGTGACAAGATAAAACTGTCCCCTCCGCGAAGTTGCAATCGGCGGTCGTCGGAATCGACCAGAACCACGTTCGTGTTGATGAGGTGGTATGGCGCCACGTCAGCGCCCGGAAGGCCTGGGTGTTTGGCCTCGGAAGCGGTTTCGGCGGCGCCGCACATGTCGCTGAGCAGCGCTTTGTTGGCTCCGACGGCTGGTCCGGTTTGCGTAGTTTCTCCGGCGGGCAGGTCCGGCATGAAGGTTTCCATCAGCCGGTCACGATAGTAGCGATGGATCGAAATGTAGTTCAGATTGACCCGCCAGCCCGTTATCAGCGCGAGAGCGACCGCACCAAGTAGTACCCAACGGACCCACGTCTCGGCGAAGTAAAACAACGCTATCCAATAGGCGCTCAAGGCCAGCCCGTAAAGAAACAACGCTGAAGCTACTGGCACGACGGCGGCGGAGATGCCGCCACCATTCCCGTTCTTGCCGCCAGACCCTTTTAGGGATGCCAGGAATGTCAACCCGCCCAAGACGATGGACGCTAATCCGGTCTCTTCCACGAAGTAGTCGAGTTTGCTATGCACGAAAGGCAGCGACCCGCAGGCGACTAGCCCGCAGGCGGCCCAGAGGAGCCAGCGGATTTTCGATTCAAACCAGCGCCGTCCGGAGTACCAGCCGTGCTTTCCAGCATTCGAAGATGCCAGAGAATAGGCCACGGATGCGAGGACGAATAGAGCGGCCATCAGGCCCGCTGCCCTCAGCAACAGCGCCCCCAATTGGCCGTGCCGCAGGTCCCCGACAACCTTACCCCGACTCAGGGCGTTCCAGTCGATCTCTCCGGAGCTATACATCGCCAAGGCATGAGACGCGCAGATCGCGGCCGCCATTAGCGCAATAGCCAGCGGCATCCACACCAGCATATTCAAGACGATGCCGCGCAAGATTACCGCGACCAGGGAGGTCAGGGTGATCCCGTCGCCCGGCGCCAGGTACTTCCCATGTTCGCGGAGGTGGCGCAGTAGAACGGGATCTTTCGAGTCACGCGGTTTGTTGCTGCGGGGGTCGTTCACGCCGTAAGGCAGATTCTCGGCGCGCGTCCCGAACGGTGGTTTGGGGCTTTCCTGCCAGTTGGTATTCTGCGCTGAAACTGCCGTTTGCGCGGGCAAGCCTTCCGCAACCTCTTTCGCGGACGAATGAAGCAGCCAAGTCAAGGACCCGCCGATGTACCCTCCGCCCGAGACGGTGGAGAGGTAGTCAACGTAGCGGAGATAGTCCCCGCGCTTGATCTCCTTTGCATCGGATTCCGCTTCGATGTTCCCCGCTTTACTGGCGCCCGCTCCGTCCGTTCCGCTGTCGTCGAGGCCCTTGTCGTTCTTGGGTATGAGTGGCTTGGGTTTGCGCGGTTTGTGTTTGGCTGCGAGAGCTTGGATGACTCCTAGACAGAATGTCGCTGAACGGATACCGCCACCCGAGAGCGCTAGGCCGACGAGTCTGTCCTTCGCGGTGGGCTTGGGTTCAGCCTCTTCCGCATTCGGGGGCGGCTCGAGCCCAACCGCGCGGCGGCGCGCCGCGATCGCGACTAGTTCGTTCTTGTAGATTTTCGGCGGGAGTTCTAGCCTTCCTGCAAAGTAGTTCTTTGGTTCTTCAGTCGCCATCGGAGCCTCCAATACGAAGATGTCCCGCCGCGGTTCGACGGTCGTCTTTCAATTGCTATCAACCGCGAAGATACAGACCGTCCTTCGATTCCCTAGCTGGCGGGGGAATTATATACTGCCGCATCCCGCTGGGCAAGCAAGACTATCGGAATAGGACATTTCTACTTGGCGTTGACAGCAAGACTATCGGAGTTCATCGCGAAAAGAGGGGATATGGTTCCACGTTTGGCAATTTTCACGTCTGGAATTCTCCCTCAAAGAATAACGCGGCATTTGGACTCAATTGGGGCCCAGCCCGCCTTTGTCACTGCGTGACGATCGAAAGGACGCAAATGCCCAGGGGGCTCCAAGCTCGTGCCCCTTAGCCCTAAACGGTGCTGCAATCTTGGCGTAAGCGGGGATTTGCACCGAATGCGGGCGTAGCTCCAACGGCCGTTAGGAGCGGCTGACTTTGAACTCTTCGGTGAAAGCGTATTGCGGCGCCGGTGTGCGCTTGCGAGGGTAGCGGACCGTCAGGTGACCCCCCAGGTATCCTAGCGCGCAAATCGTGAAGTGAAGCAAGAGCAACAGAACTGAGGCGCTGACGAATAAGAAGCCTCGCTGACTTCGGAGAAAGCGCCAGTTCACCCCGAGGAAAACGACCATCGCCGCCGCAGCGCCCCAGCCAACCAGAGGGTTCCACAGGGCGAGAGCCGCCGACGCCCAAATCCCCGCCGTGAGGGCCACACTGAGTACGCCGGAGCGGTTTGTGTTGAGAGTCCCCATCCGCGATCGCCCCGATCGCAACAGACGTGTCCAGGGGATCGCACGGGCGAACAGGTCCGACTTGATGACTCGCGATAAGTAGTAAACCTTCAAGTGCTCGGCCTGCATGTGCTTCAAAAGCAAGACCTCGTAGCCCGCTTCGCGAAGGGCATACCCGAACTCGATGTCTTGGCAGAACTGCAAGCTGACATCGAAGCCCTCGATCGCCACGAAGGCCGAACGTGTGACCGCCCCGCAGCCGCTCCAAAAGCTTGCCGGCCGGTCCGATGCGATCTGGTGGTTGAAGTGATGCTGATAGTTCTTGAACTTCCCTACGAAGTTCGGCACGCTCGTCTCAGCGATGTAGGAGCCGAAAACAGCGTCCGCACGGCCGGACTGCAGGTACTCGACGGCGATCGAGATCGCGTCGGGATTCAGTACAACGTCCGCGTCTACAAAAAAGAGCACCTCTCCGCTGGAAATGCTGGCCCCGACGTTACGGGCATAAGAGGCCCCGCAGGACGTTTCGTTGCGAACAACTCGCGCGCCGCGCGCGGCGGCGATCTCGTCCGTCGCGTCGCTCGAGGCGTCGCTCACGACGATTACTTCGAGGTGGCGGTACGCTGAAGCGGCCACGGATTGGAGGCAATCCGGAAGCGTCTCTGCCGCATTCTTCGCCGGGATGATGACCGACACCAGAACCGGGTGCGATTTCGAATCAGCCTGGGTCGCCTCGTCCACCGGTTCAGAGAAAGTGTTCATACAGCGAGGCGTAGGAGCTCACGCAGGCCACGATCATTATATCTTCACCACATCTTCACCGAACGCGCCGGAGATGCTGACGCCTGATGGTGTTGGCCTTTCAACAAGGCCGTCACGGCCGCTCATGCTTGCGGTTCTAGGCCCTCAGCGGTCAACACTGGGTCCAGATCACTCTGCCGCCGGCTTCTGCTTGGGTTGGAGCGGGGGCAAAGGTTTTCGTGGCAACATCTCATCGCGATTCGCGGCGTGATATACGAACGACGCAATAATCGCCGAAGCTTGCATCAGATCGCCCGGCTGGATGCGGTCATACATGTCCATGTTGGAGTGATGGGTGCGGGTTTCATACTCGACCGGGTCTTGGATGAATTGGAATCCCGGCACCCCAACCCAGTTGAATGGCAAGTGATCGGTTCCACCAGTGTCCCGGATAGAAAGCGTTGTCGCTCCCATGTCTTCGAACGGTTCCAGCCAGGCTTTGAAGATCGGGCGCACCATATCGTTGCCCTGCAAGTAAACGCCCCGGATCTTGCCCGTGCCATTGTCGAAATTGAAATAGGCGGCCAGCTTTTGATGCCGGCCGGTCAGCCGCATCGTTTCCGGATCGCCGAAGTGCTCTTTGACATAGGCCTCCGAACCCAGCAATCCTTGCTCCTCGCCTCCCCATAGAGCCAAGCGCACCGTGCGCGCCAGCGGCACTTTCAGCGTGTTGAGGATACGCACGACTTCCATCATTACCGCGCTGCCGGCGGCGTTGTCGGTAGCCCCCAAGCTTTGGGCCGTGGAGTCGAGGTGAGCCCCTATCATCACCAATTCGTCCTTCTTCTGCGCACCGGGCAGCTCGGCAATGACGTTGACGGAATCGAGGTCGTCGCGATGGAATTGCGTGTGAACCTCCACTTCCACGCGGGGAGAAATCTTCTTGTCATTCTTGTCAGTGAGCCGGTAAATGCGGTTGTACTGCTCCGGCGTGATTGCAATCGAGGGCGGAGGAACCACGTCCTCGACGATCCGGCTGCCGGCCCGGGGCGGGAATACCGTGCCGCCGTCCCCGCGTGCCGCTGGATGCATGACCAGCACAACCTCCTCATCCACAAGAAACCGGTTCAGCTTGTTCTGGATGCGGCGCCCTTCTTTACGGTATTGCTCCCGAAACCAG
Organism: Bryobacterales bacterium; assembly: GCA_965224215.1. Taxonomy (GTDB): domain Bacteria; phylum Acidobacteriota; class Terriglobia; order Bryobacterales; family UBA6623; genus CBDCYS01. The sequence goes on from CBDCYS010000014.1 coordinate 8,496, forward strand.
CGCGGAGCTTGCCGGAAAAAGTCGCGTCGTTTTTCCGGCTCGGTCGGAACCTCCAGGTCCGGGTCATCGAAGTCAATGGGAGGAACGAGCTTCAGAGCCGTCGCCCGCTCTGCCAACTCGTCATGGCTCCAGCGCCTCAGAGCCGGCTCTGCCTGTGGTTTGACGTCCTTCAGCGGAGCGATGAGAACGATGTGTTTCCCCAGCTTTCCCTTGTACTCCTTGATGAAGGCATCCACTGCGGCGTCGTCACGTTTTCGGTTCGATTCACGTCGCAATGGAGCGAGAACCGGAGTCCCGTTGACGACTCCCGCCGTGCTGGGACTCCAGCCGAGCGGCACCCCGATCAGCAGCTCATATTGGGGTTCGACGAGATGCGCCGAAAAACGGTCGATCGACCAGCCCTGCCCGAACGGTCCCCATTTTTCCTGCTTGACATTGTCGAGTCCCCACTCCTTGAGTTGCTGAACCGTCCAGTCGGCGGCGCCCTGGAATCCGGGCGAGCCGGTCAGCCGCGGTCCATGGACGTCGACCAGCTGGAAAATGTAATCCATCACTCGTGAGTTCGTCGCGGCTTCGTGCCGAATGCGGTGGACGACGTTCAAGTCGACGGGTTCTTCGGCGCGCAGGCCGGCCGATAGCGCAGTAAGAACTGTGAGAAGAACAGAAAGAAAGATACGCATGGATGTTTTCCTCTCGCGACCAACCTGACGGATCGTCGATCTCCCGGTCGATCATAAAGCCGGTCGATCATAGGGTCGGTCGATCATAGGGTGGGTCAATCATTGATTCGGCCAATCATAGAGTCAGAGGACCCATGATCGCACGCGGGCCATGAACCCGCGAGCAACAGGCTGGACAGTCGGCCGTCTTTGAATGCTGTTGCGCCTCACACCTGGAAAATTGGAACAGGAAAGTCGATGATCAAATCAAGATGTCTGAGCCAGTTCGATCTAACGAGATCGGATGGCAGGAAGGTGTGAAAAAATCGGGGACTGCCACAAGCGGCCATTCCTAAGTCCCTGTTTATCAGTGATGCTATGGCCCCGGCTGCTGTCCCCAGCATTTTTTCGCACCTTCCAGTGCCCTTTTCCCTAGAGCTAGGGTCGAGCCAAACGAGACCCTGGGGGAAAGTCCCACGAGGCGGAGTCCTGAAATCGGGCGTAAGCTAAGTTCAGGCCACCTCTGTCAACTCAACAATGATCGTTGCCATCCCAAGAGAAACCTTCCCGGGTGAAAACCGTGTCGCCCTGATGCCGGCGAACGTAGCGGTGCTGGTCAAGGCCGGGGTGGAAGTCATCGTCGAATCCGGGGCCGGCTCCCGCGCTCTTCAGCCTGACGCCGCCTACGCGTCGCAAGGGGCCGCCGTCGAGAATGACCGCAGGCATCTTCTCTTGCAAGCCGACATTCTTCTCATGGTTCGCGGCCCGGGCGCCGACCCCAACTTCCCCTCATCCGACATGGACGCGCTTCGGCCCGGCGCGGCGTTGATCGCTTTCCTTGAGCCGCTCGCTCAGCCCGAACTGATGAGATCGCTCGCCGGCCGCAAGCTGACTCTCTTTGCGATGGATCTGATTCCGCGTGTCACGCGCGCTCAGCAGATGGACACTCTGGGTTCGATGGCCATGCTGGCCGGTTACAAGGCGGTGGTGCTCGCGGCTCAGGCAGCGCCCAGAATGTTTCCCCTGATGATGACCGCAGCGGGGACATTAACGCCGGCTAAAATTTTTGTGATCGGCGCGGGAGTAGCCGGATTGCAAGCAATTGCGACCGCCCGCCGATTGGGAGCGGTGGTGGAAGCCTACGACCTCCGTCCCGCCGTGAAAGAGCAGGTGGAGAGTGTGTCCAGTCAAGGCTGGCATGTTCAGTGGGAGACAGTCCCACCGGGGTAAAAGTCAGAGCCCCGTAGCTTGGGTTGCATCCGTGTGGAGGAAACGAAGCCGATGAAGCCAACTGACAAAGCCATCCTTGGGATGGTGAGCAAGTCACCGGGCCGTAACAAAAGTGAACCCATAGGTGGCCTCGAAAAGCTAAAACCCCGGAGGCCGAACCCTCTTTCCACGGGTGAAGGCAGCATGGCCTGGCGCAGACTGACTGCAGCGCCAGTTCACTCCGGCGGGGTGCTAGGGACAGCACGGTGACAAGGGCATGCTAAGCAACTGGAGAAGCCCTCCTCGTCCCGTCGAGAAATTGGCGGAGCAGGGAAGCCGTATAACTGGCGAAAACCAGGAAATCGGTGGAAGGCGAGAGGATGGCGGCTAGGTTCGTAGTAGTGAGGAAGCGGGGTAACGCCCGTGGAGCGAAGGAGCCTTGCTGCACATGAAGTCTTGGTCAACACAGTGAGGCAGGGGCGAAATGATAAAAGCGTCCGGTAGTCTGCAGGATCTGAGACGAAGACTATACGGCAAGGGGAAGGCTGAACGGACTTGGCGCTAACCCAAGGCCTCGGTCGGAAGCGGTGGAGTAGTCAATGGCGAGAGCAGACACCTGGATTCGGGTGACGGCTTCCGAGCTGTCGTCGAAAGCAACTCCGATCGGATAGGTCTCATAAACCTTGTCGTGAAGTGTGCAGGAGCGCATAGTGAAGGAAATCTTCATGCTGCGTGCGAGGTGGCGGGAGCTGGAAACGGAGCCACGGACACGGTTAACCGGGCACGAAGGGGGAAACCCCGGATACAGCCAAGCCAGGTCCTGACGGGCCACCGCGCCAGTTCCCGACCCTACGCCTGGGAGCGCGCTTTGTTGAACTCGATCTCAAGGCCGACGAAGCCGAGACCAGCGGCGGCTACGCGCGTCAGCAAACCGACGACTTCTATCGAGTGCAGCGCGAACTGCTTTCCGAGCATCTTGCGAAATCCGACGTCGTGATCACGACCGCCGCCGTACCCGGAAAGCGCGCGCCCATCCTGATTTCTCGAGACATCTTCGAAAATCTGCGCCCCGGCTCGGTTGTCGTCGACCTCGCGGCCGAAAAGGGAGGCAACTGTTCGCTGACGAAACCGGGTGAACAGATTGTCGTTGACAGCGTGACCGTCATCGGACCGGTCAACCTGCCGTCGGAAGTGCCGCTGCATGCCAGCCAGATGTACTCCAAAAACATTTCAACGTTCCTGCAATTCTTACTGCAAGACGACGGCCTCAACGTCGACACCTCCGACGAAATCATTCGGGAATCGCTGGTAGCGCACGGTGGGCGGCTGGCCAACGAGGCGGTCCTGAAAGCCTTGAAAGGAGAATAGCCGAAGTGGAAGCCTTTATCGTCTCGGTCACGGTTTTCGTCCTGGCGGTGTTTATCGGGTTCGAAATTATCACCAAGGTCCCTCCTACTCTGCACACTCCCTTGATGTCGGGCGCGAACGCCGTCTCTGGCATCACGGTCGTGGGAGCGATGATTTCCGCCGGCGCCGGGCACGCCTCTCTGGCCACCTGGCTCGGCGTAGGAGCCGTTGTGCTGGCCACGATCAACGTGGTGGGAGGATTCCTGGTGACCCACAGGATGCTGTCCATGTTCAAACGAAAGGAAGTGCCCGGGCCGAGACAGTAAGAGAAGCGGTTTCCCCCGCGCGGCCTGTCATGAGCTCATCAGCCCAAGCAGATGAATCTCACCAACCTCATCAACGTCGCCTACCTGGCCGCCTCCATCCTGTTCATCGTGGGCCTCAAGGGACTCACTTCCCCGCGCACCGCCCGCCGCGGCAACGGGTTGGCTTCGCTCGCGATGCTGATTGCCATTTGTGCCACCCTGCTCGATCACCACATCGTTAGCTACGAGTGGATTCTCATCGGCATCGCGGCGGGCTCCCTCATCGGCGCCGTAGCCGCTATCAAAGTACGGCTCACCGCGATGCCGGAACTTGTCGCGATGTTCAACGGCTTCGGCGGAGGCGCCTCGGCCCTGGTCGCGGCAACCGCCGTTCTGGCGCCGGAAACCTTGACCGGCGTGCCGCCGGTGCAGCTCTATATGGCGAGCGCTATCAGCGCCATTATCGGAGCCGCCACGCTCACGGGAAGCCTTGTCGCCTGGGCCAAACTGTTGGAGATCCTGCGCGTTCAGCCCCTGGGCAAGCTGGTCCGTTTCGCCAACATTGCGGCCCTGCTCAGCTGCATCGGCTTGGGAGCCTGTCTGGTGATCGACCCGCGCGCGACCTGGATCCTGTGGGCCTTGCTCGGAGCGGGTAGCCTTTACGGCATCCTTCTCACGGTTCCGGTTGGCGGCGCTGACATGCCCGTCGTCATCGCCTTGCTGAATTCTTGCTCGGGATTGGCCGCCGCCACCGGTTTCGTTTTCAGCAACAACGTCTTGATTGTTAGCGGCTCCCTCGTAGGGGCTTCGGGGTTCATCCTGACACGCATCATGTGCCGTGCGATGAACCGCTCGCTGATCGACGTGCTGGCCGGCAACCTCGGTGGGGGCGGGGGCGCGGCCACGGTTGCCAAAGGCGACGATATCTACCAGGGCCGCGTCAAAAGCTCTTCGCCGGACGAAGCAGCGATGATTCTTGAGACCTCACGCATCGTGACGATCGTCCCGGGCTACGGCATGGCGGTGGCCCAGGCCCAGCATGATGTTCGTGAATTCGCGACGATACTGCAGAGCCGCGGCGTGGAAGTCCGCTACGGCATCCACCCGGTGGCGGGGCGCATGCCGGGGCATATGAACGTTTTGCTCGCCGAGGCCGACGTCCCCTACGACGAGCTGTATGACTTGGAGCAGATCAACCTGACCTTCGCCGAGACGGATGTGGTGCTGGTCTTGGGAGCGAATGACGTGGTGAACCCGGCTGTCCGGGACGAGCCGCAGAGCCCGATTTACGGAATGCCGATTCTCGAGGTCGACAGGGCCAGCACCGTGATGATTGTCAAGCGCAGCCTGAGCCCAGGTTTCGCGGGAATCCCCAACAAGCTCTTCGTTGCGCCGAACGCGCTGATGCTTTTCGGAGACGGCAAGCAGGTGATGCGCGAGCTCGTCATCGCGGTGGACGAGCTCGGCCTTCGGTAGTGAGCCCAATGTTGTTCACTCATCTGCCTCACATGAAACGCCCTGGGTCGTGTGCACCGCCAAGACGTATCTGATCGCTGCTTGTGGTTAGTCTCGAGACTCAAAACAGCGGGAGTCCGAAGGACTCACAAACAAAGCACGGAATTCTACCCTGCGACGCGGTCCCTCGTGTAGGCTCGATACTCGTTATCCAACATCGTCTTGAGTTCGACGGCCTTGTTGTGCGCGTCAAGAGCCGCCGCGAAGGCGTCCCCCTGGAACTCGCCCGTCACCGAACTTTGGAGAGAAACGATGCGCGTGGCGTAGTCGCGTAGTTTTTCGAGTGCATCCAGCGTGGCTTCCTGTTTCATCGCTGCCTCGTGGTGGAAACGGCGTTTGGAGTCTCGCTCATTGAGACGCGCCACCAACGGGTCGAGTTTCTGATGAAGCCCGATAGTAGCCCCAGATTCGGGCCACGAGAACAGTCCGCCTATTCCTGGAAAACAATTTGAGCGATGTAAAGGTTGGGCATCACTTGATTCCACCCCTCGGGCGCATTGTCAAATGCCAGCCGGAACGTCCCGGTGCCGCCTGGCTCGAGCGGTTGGCGGTCGCGTCCAACGATGCGGACCAGCTCGCGCCTCAACTCTTGCTCATAGGGGTCGCGGAAAACGCAGTTGACATCGACGGCCCGAAGCGTCTTGTCGCCGCTATTGCTGATCTCCCCGGTAATCGTGACGATAGTCTGTTCGAGGAAGGTGTCCTCGGCGGCCATCTCGACATTGCTGAGATCGAGGCTGGGGAGATACTGCTTCGCTTCGTCCGTCAAGATGGGCAGCAGCGGGGCTTGATTCTGCCACTCCTGGTAGAGGAAGTAAGCGCCCGCTAGTCCGGCAATTACCGCCAGCCCGGCAACGATGACACCGATCGGAGGGCCGCTGCGCCGCCGAAGTTTTGCCTCATCTTCGAGCATAGGAGGGGGGATCTTGCCGCGCCCGGCGGGGTAAGATGCCGGCTAGCAGTTTACCAGAATCGCATCGGAACCTAGCGGTCAGAGCCGTCCTAAAAGGCGCAATGGGGGAGCACTACCAGCCCACAACCTACATTCCCAACTCCCCCCGAATCGAGAAAGCCAGCTCGTCGAGTTGCGAAGCCGGGCGCGTCACGATCGCGCTCGACTCCAGCAGCTCGCGCGCGTCGTCGGGAAACGCGTCATCGAGCACTGCCGTCAGCTCCGGTGGGGCCTCGGCCTGGGCGCGCAGCCGTTCAAAAACGAAACAGAGTTTCGAGGCGTCGTTGACGTTGTTGCGCAACGCCAGAGCCTGGACGTAGTGGGCGGCGCCGTTGGGCCGGTAGCTGTAGTCGAAGGTGAATCTCAGTCTCGGCCCGGCATAGGGAACGCTGACCTGGGTGTCGAGTCCGGAGCCGATCAGATGGTAGCGCTCGAAGGCCTGCTGCATTTGCCGCCGTAGGGCGCGCCGGGTTCCCGGCAGGGCCTCGGTCTCGGCCCCATGGATTTCCTGGCGGCTGGGCGTGACCAGGAACGATTGCCGCAGCCGTTCGATTTCTCCCTCGGCATCTGCCCCCCAGAAGGCACGCGCATCGGTCAATTCCAGCCCCCCCGAGAGATGCTCGCCAAGGCCGCTGACATACTCGGAGAAGCCCTCTCCTAGCAGGCGTTTTTCCTCAAACTCGTTTCTCAACGCTTCCAAGTAGTCCAGCTCAGCCAGGGGATGGCAGCGCAGCCGCCGGAAGTCCTCGGTGAAGCGGGCATCGATCAGATGGTTCTCGCTGTCATAGAGAAGCAAACCAATGTTGAAGTACTCGCCCGAGACGAGATTCGGAACATACCGCAGCACTTGAAAGCGATAGCCCTGAGATGTTTTCGTTGGTGTACTGGTCATTGATTCTCCCACGCTGATCCCCTCACGCTGATTCTCCCACGGTTGTTTCCTTACGCCACAGCCGCCCGCGCGTCCCAATTAGGAAACGGGTCGCGGCCGGCTTCCTTGCCGGCCCGCACCAGATCGGGTACGCGCAGCCGCCGCCGGTAGAGCCGCTCGAGCAGCGATTCGATGCCGTCCCAGTCGCCGCCATGCCACTCGGGGGGCGTCTTCTTATACGCTTCGTCAAAAACATCCGCCGGGCAATGCCGAATCAAGTCCAGCCAAGGCTCAAAACTGTGGTATCCCGACACCGCGGAATAGACCTCGGAACGGCTATAGAGGCCGATCTCAGGCGAATCGGAAAACTCCCAATTCTGTGCATTGAAGGCGAATCCATGGTCGATCATATTGACAACGTAGACCAGCGACCGCGGCGAAATTCGGTCGATCGGGTCCCCTACGCGGAGCCAGTGTTTGGCGCGGTCACGAAAGAAAATCGCCTGCCTTCCGTCGGCATTGCTGACCCACTTGTCGAAGGCCACCATTCCGCAAAAGGTATCGGCATTGAGGACTAAGCGCAGTATGGAAAGAGGGACATAGTCATAGACCGCGCGGCGCGAGGGGTCTCCTGGATAGCGGGAGCCGAAATGCAGTCCCGGCTCGCATCGCCGCTTTCCGCGCCCCACTTCCATCGTCAACTCGTGGGTCTGGTCGATCAGCTCTTCGGGTACCTGCACGATCTCCCACTCCGGCGTCGGCAGTTGGAGATACTTCAGCATGACCGAGCAGACGAGCTCGTTCACGAGGATGCGTTGGTGCTGCGGATTGTTTCGGAATTTGACGACGTAATAACGATCGTCGTCAGCTAAGACCAAGTGGGCGTTCGCTCCGCCCCTCATCCGCTTGATATGCTGACGGGCAACGACAGCCATACAAGGGTGTTGAAACTCCGTAACTGAGGCAAGTTTACCACAATAAAGAAAGGAAAATCAGACGGCTTTCTCCAAAAATATCCCCTAGATGAAGCCGCAGCGGATTCTAGTCCGACCGACGGTGGCGGGACGTGCTGCTTATGTCGACGCTTGCTCGGTTTCAATCCGCGGATCTGCCATGACAAGATCGCGCTTTTCCCTGGAGCCCTGGATAGACTACTTCCTGGCCACCACAACAAGCTCACCGCAATACCGCTTCAAGAACGGAAACACCGCAAACGCAACCGAATCCAGCGATTCCAGCGCGCCCATCGCCAGTCGCACGCCCCGGTTCGTAAAGCGACCCCGAAAAACCCGCTTCGCCATCCCGAACAGGTTCAGCGGCGTTATCTCGACACTCGTCATATGTTGCCTCAGAGTTCGAACATCCTCGTCGGAAAAGATAATCCCCTCGCCTGCCTCTTCCGCCTCGCCGCTGATGCGCCAACGCAGGCGCCGCGCCAAATTGAGCAAACCATTGTTGCCATAGCCCTCGGCAAGCACCAAGCGGCCCCCGGGCTTGAGCACCCGCAGCAGTTCGGCCAGTGCGTTGGGATATTTCATCGTGTGGTGAACGGCGGCGCTGGCGTAGATCAGATCGAACTCGCCGTCCGCGAAGCAGCTCATGTCGCTGGCGTCTCGCGCATAGCCGCGGACACGGTCCGCTACTCCGCTGGCACGGGCCCGGCGCAATCCTACCTCAATCGCAACGCTCGAGAGGTCGAGTAGTGCAACCTCGGCGCCCTCGGTGGCCATCATCACGCCCCACTCGCCCGTTCCACACGCATAGTCGAGTGCCTTCTTGCCTGTCATCGGCTCCGACAACAGGGCGTCGAGCACGCCTCGATAAAGCCTCCGCCGCTCATACATGGGACTGGCGGGATCGTCGATCTGACTGACTAGAATCTCGTGGCTGCACGCTAGTGCATGATCCGCCGCGCGAAAGTGCTGAGCGTAAGCGTGGTCATAGAATTGCCGCTCTTGCTCAACATCGACAATCATTATGGGCGGCTGCTAGACTGCCAGCCCGACGAACGCCAGTTTAGCATCGCGGCCGAGATGGCACATGTTCGTACCCGACAACAAATCCTCGAAGCAGATCTTCAGAGCCGCGTATGGGAACCCGCGGCCGAAGTGCTAGACATGCCGCGCTCAGCGTATCCCGTCCGCACCCAGGGCCGCACCGGCCGGCCGACGCCGGCAAGCCTGCCGGAACATCCGTAGTATGCTGTCGTGATGCGTGCGCGCCACAAAGTTTTGGCCTTGATGTTCGCGCTCACCGTCGTCACCTACCTGGACCGCGTCTGTATCTCGGCTACAGCCGGCATCATGTCCGAGGAACTCGGGCTGACGAAAATCCAGATGGGGCAGGTCTTCAGCGCCTTTATCGTCGGCTACGTTCTCTTTGAAATCCCGGGCGGCTGGCTGGCGGACCGCTTCGGCGCGCGATCACTTCTGACCCGCATCGTTATCTGGTGGTCCGTGTTCACCGCGCTGACCGGCGCTGCTTGGAATTACTCCAGCCTGCTGCTGATTCGTTTCCTATTCGGATGCGGAGAAGCCGGCGCGTTTCCCGGTTCCGCCTCGGCCATCTCGCGCTGGTTCCCGGCCTCGGAACGCGGACGCGCCCAAGCCGCCGTCATGGTCGGAAGCCGCTTAGGCGGCGGCTTTGCGCCCGCGCTCGTCTACTCAATGATGACTGTCGTCGGCTGGCGTCCCGTCTATTGGATCTTCTCCGTACTCGGCCTGATCTGGGCCGCCGTCTGGACTGTCTGGTACCGCAACTCACCGGAAGAGCATCCCTCCGTCGGCCCCCAAGAATTACAAGAAATTCGAGGCAGCCGCCAGACAGTCACCCACTCGGATGGCGCCCCGTGGATGGCGATCCTCAAAAGCCGCAACGTCTGGGCGCTGTGCGGGATGTACTCCGGCTACACCTTCGGACTCTACTTTTACCTGACTTGGCTGCCGACCTACCTGCAAGAAGGCCGCGGGATTTCGGTCGCCGAAACCGGCTTCTACGCCGCCGTTCCTTGGGTGACCGCGTCGGCCTGCAACTTGATCGGCGGTTTGCTGACAGATTGGATGACGCGACGCCTGAGTCTGCGTTGGGCTCGCCGAATTCCCGGCCTCTGCGGTTTGCTGGGTGCCGCGTTTTTCCTGACGATCGCCGCCCTTGTTGAAAACACGACCCTCGGCATCGTCGCCCTGGCGCTCAGCTTCGGCTCGGCCGACCTGATCCTCGCCGTCTGCTGGGCGACTTGCCTCGATGTGGGCCGCGAGCACGCCGGCACGGTCTCGGGCACCATGAACTCGTTAGGACAGATCGGCGGCGCTACCGCCCCCATCTTGTTTGGCTACCTGGTCGAAACTTACGGATCCTGGCAGCTCCCGCTGTTGATCGCCGCCGGCTACTACGTAGTCGCGGCCCTGCTCTGGCTGCTCATTGATCCTGAACAACCGGTTACGGCATCTTTGGGCTGAGCCGCCCGGCCTGAGCTTCTCGGTCACAATTCCCAACTCACGTGATCCCGATCATGATTTCGAGATCAGCGTCCCCCATCAGACTTGCGGGGATTCTTTGTGATAGTCGGTGCGCTCGCCGCGCGGCCGGTCTTTGAATTCCTTGACCAGGCGCACGAATGCATTGACCACCGCCTCGTAAATCACCTTGCCTTTTTCCGGCGTGGCGAGAGTCGGATCGCCGTGAACCCCGGTCTTACTGAAGCGGGTCCAATGGTCCATCAGATGGATCGGCGCGCCATCAGTGAGATCGAGCCATATGAACTCGGAGTCTGGAAGGTTGATGTCCTTTTTCGCCTTGTCGAATTGGACTTTCTCCGCTGCGATGTGGAGATAGACGGACGTCTCCAGCTCGCCGGCATGTGCCATCCCGCCGCGCCCTGATTCGCGCACCTCACGAATTTCCTTGAGCGCGAGCGATGGCCAGATGAAAGCGCCGCAAAGCGCATCGGATTCGAGATTCGTTCTGCGGGCGACCAGCTCGAGAATTGGCATGTTCGAGCCATGTCCGTCGGCGATGATGATGCGATCGAAACCGTGGTGCGCCACGCTTTTCGTGATATCCAGGACAAAGTTCAGCAGGTGTTCGATCTTGACGTCGATCGTGCCGGTGAAGTCCATGTGATGCGTTTCGAAACCATAGGGAATCAGAGGCATCAGCAGGATATCGCCGTCGGCACGTTTGGCGGCTTCTTCGCAAATACTCCAGATGATGAAGTTGTCCGTGTCGAGCGGCAAATGGTGGCCGTGATCCTCGACCGATCCGATCGGCAGGACGACGACCGGCTTTTTCTTGGCGACCTCGCCCAGCTCGGGCCAGGTGTGGTGGTGATAGAGGTAGCTTTTGCGGGACATGGTTTCTCCGTTGAGCAGTTGGCTTCTCCGTCGAGTTGTCGTTCCGTTGATCTGTTGAGCCGTTCTTCCGTTGAGCTGTTTTTCGGCTGACCTGGTGTTTCGTCTAGCCGAGCGAGCTGCGAACCGCGGGCCCCCGGCCCGTCGGATCGTTCGCCGAGCCGCGTAGAGGTGACTGCCAACAACTCAGACTGCTGAACGGCTCAACCGTTGACGAGTTGCTCTTTCTCTTCCGGCACGATGCGATCCTCCGCGTCAATGACGAACCACAGCAGACCGCCGATAAAATAGACGGCCGCGGCTGATACGAACATGGCGTTGAAGGAGCCGAACGCCTCTTGGAGCCAGGCAGCCGCCAGAGGTGAAATCATAGCGGAAATACTCGAAGCCGTGTTCATGAAGCCGGTCGCGGTGCCACCGAAACGGCCGCCGACGTCAACGCACGTTGCCCAGGCCACCGGCAGTGTCAAGTCCTGTGAACCTTGAGCGACCGCCATCCACAATACCGCGGCGAGCGGGTCGCCGGCCATGGCGGCTCCGCCGAATCCAACTGCTGCCAGGATAAATCCGCCAATGCCGACCAGGCGGCGTCCCCAACGCATGCTTCCCGTTCGCCGCACCAGCCAGTCAGAAAACGTGCCGCCGCTGATACACCCGATGGCGCCTGCAGCCAACGGCAGGCCGGCGTAGAACCCCGATCTTTGGAGCGTCAGGCCGTACTCGTCCATCAAATAGGTAGGTAGCCAGGTGACGAAGAAGTAGTATCCGTAAGCCGAACAAAAATACATGGCAAACAGGAACCACATCGTGCGGTTGCGAAACAGCCGTCCCCACGGCATGGGCGCTTTCGAGGTCTCGCGGGGCGGCCTGGCCCTGCCGCTTGTGATGTAGTCGAGTTCAGCACCATTCACAGAGGGATGATCAGCCAGATCGTCACGATACCAGCGCCAAAAGAACACGCACCATACGAAACCGATTGCGCCAAAGATCGCAAAAGTGAAACGCCAGCCTACCGCTGCGATGAAGAGCACGGCGATTGCCGGAGCCAACGCGCCGCCTATCCGTGCGCCCATCCACATCGTGCCGTTCACGCGCCCGCGGTCTTGACCCGGAAACCAGCGTGCCAATGCACGAGCGAGCGTAGGGAACGCCCCGGCCTCGGCGGCTCCGAAAATGAATCGTGTCCCGACCAGCACGATGTAGCTGCGGGCCATTCCGGTCATGATCGTGAAAACCGACCAGCAGATCACGATGCGCGTCAGCAAGCGTCGCTGGCCGTAGCGGTCCCCGAGCCAGCCCATTGGGATTTCAAAGATCCCGTAAGCCAAAGCGAACGCGCTGAAGACGTACCCATTTGGATCGTCGTCAGGCCCAGGTCGGCGGTCATCGAGGGGGCGGCGACAGAAATACAAACCCGGTCGAGATAGCTGATGACGGCGACGAGAAATCCCAGCAACAGGACCGTGCGGCGTGCGTGCGTTGGTCTTTGCTCGAGAGTCAAGGTGAGTAAATTTGCGAGGCGCCGCCCTCGGACGAGGGGTTCCAGTGTATCATCGCGCCTCCTGAGGGCCTGCTTGGATGCGGGCCCTTGGCCACAATCCGTCCGTAGCGGTTCTGGTTGCCCGCCCGTGCGTCACGACAAATCCGTAGCGCTGGGCTCCTAAGAGACCCGCGGCTTTTGGTTCCCCTCACCCGCCGGGTGCGGCTTGGCGAAAGGCCGCTGGCCTCTTGCGAGCCCTACGGGAGTGCTTGGTCCGTCAGCCGGTGAGAAATGCGGGTTAGGAGGGGATGAGCGCAACAACTTAACCGATTCAGTCCGCGTTGACGCGGCTTCGAAGGCAATATTATTCTTGATCCTTGGTTTTATCCGTGGCTTCCCAGCGATCGCGCTTGTATCGGCGATCCGTTTCCGTCACACTAATGCAGTTGCGCTTCGAGTAGACTCCACCAGTTGATGCCTCCGCCCCGCTCCAACGTCCGGCTAAAAATTCACGCGCTGAAATCCAATCCAGGATTCGAGCGCCTCGTTGGCGAGCGTGCCGTCGAGCGCGTCAGGCAAGTCGATAGCCATGCGCGCGAAGCAGGCCTTTCGTCGCTGGATCCGGCGGCCGATCCGCTCGTCTCGATTGGCATGGAGATCCTCAAGGGCCGCGTCACGAAGAACGCGTACGGTGTCCTGCACCTTCCCTGGCTCGCCGAGCAGAACCCGCAATGGGTTGAGGGGATCGAACAAGAAGTCGAGGGAATCAAGAAAGCCATCACAGAGGAGCACGGGTCTTCGCTGCGCTACGTCATTTGGGCCGGGATGGGCGGCTCGGCCGAGGACAAGGCTTTCTACCAGGGAGCCAAGCTCTTGAACCGGGGCGTTCGGGTGTACTTGCTCGATTCGACCGATCCGGCCAAGTTGAAAGCGATTCTCGCGCACATTGTCGCGATTGGCAAGCAGCCCTTGGATGTGGCTCTCCGCAGGACACTGGTCGTCGGCATGGCCATGGGGATGACGTCCTATGAGCCGCTTTTAAATCTCGAGGTTCTCGACGCACTATATCGCAAACTGAAAATCTCCAATCAGGCGAACTTCATTTACATGACGCTGCCTGGTTCCATCCTGGACGAGTTCGGCAAGTCGCGAGGCTTTCGCCGGGTGGAGTTGCAGCCCGACAACGGAAACTCCACCGCGGGGCGTCACAGCGGGCCGCTGACCCGAGGCAGCCTGTATCCCCTCGCCCTGAACCGCTGCGACCTGGCGGCCTGGATGCGAGCCACGTTCCTCAGCGAAGAGGAAGTGTCTTGTGCCCTCGAGTTAGCCGGGTTCATCCAAGCAAACGCCGAGCAGGGCCGCGACAAGCTGACGCTCTTCCTGCCTCACGAGTGGGCCGGCGGCGCGATTTGGACCAAGCAAGATTTCGAGGAGAGTCTGGGTAAAAGCGAGGCAATCGGCGTCAAAGTTGCCATCGGAGAGAAGATCAAACTTCGCAACTATTTCCCGCCGAAAGAGCCTCTGCAAGACCGCTGTTTTCTGGTCGTCAACGTTCGCGGATTGAAGAATGCCGATGCCGCGAAAGTCACCTCGCTGCGCAGGGCAGGCTATCCTCTGGCGATTTTGAATGTAAACGGGGAGGCAGCGCTGGCCCGTTACATGCAAGTCATTCACTACACGGTTTTCGGTCTGGGCTATCTGAGAAACATGAACTTTGTAACGCAGCCCAGCGTTGAGTTGTACAAGAAAATCGCGAATGAACTAAACGATGCCGCCAAGAAAAACGGGGGAATCGAAAAGACTCCCGCGTGGCGTTCGATGCTGGCGTCGGATTGCCGCCTGAAGTGGCGGGGCGGCTTGGCGGTGAGCTTTCAAGCGCTTTGCGAGCGCGGCCTGCTGAGCCGGGAGGATTTGAATCTCGAAAACCGCAACGCCGCAGCCGTCTACGCCGAGGTCCTGCGATCGCTTGTCGAAAGTCGAAAAGCCACCTATGGAGAACTGACATACTTCGGCGACACGCGCTACAACCCGTCAGGCAAAGCCTTGCGCCGCGTTCTCGACAAAGCGGCGGAAGCGGTGGTCCGCTCACGCCTCAAGATGCCGGCCGACGTTTACGAAGGGCCGGCGATGAATCACTCCTATCATGAGATGATCATTGGCTATGGGCGCGGTTTCAGTACGGTCTTGCTAACGGAGAAAGCCGAGAGTTTCAAGCGAGTCGCCTACCCAGCGGATTACCATCGAGCGCAATGGCTGGCAACCCAGCAGGCTCTGGCCAGCCGCGGAAGGGCGGTTGTCGGGATCACGATCAGAGACTTGAGCGCGCGTAGCTGCCAAACGGTCGCCGAGTTTTTCGAGGAGGTTGCCAGGCGGCTCTCAAGGCGCCGGGCGTAGGGGGCATGGGCAGGTGGAAGCCCGCTACGGGAAAAAAGAAGCCGCAGGCTTCCAAGGCTGGGGCCGTTGGTTGCGTGATGGCCATCGTATTGGTGCTGTTGTTCTTCATCTGGAGCTTTTCTGCGTTGCTGCCCCCGTCGTAGCCCGCGTCGCTTGCCGGCCGGATTCCGATTGCCTGTAGCTATCTGACTAGCCGCTTCATAAGTGGAACGCTAGGTGCTTTCCGCGCTTTCAATCTAATTTATGCGTACTGACGGTCGACAATCGAACGAGCCACGTCCGGCTTCTATCACACCGAAGTTTCTGCCCACCGCGGAGGGCTCGGCGCTCATTGAGGTCGGCCATACCAAGGTGATCTGCACCGCCTCGGTCGAGGAGGGAGTCCCCGTGTTTTTGCGCGGCAGCGGAAAGGGCTGGGTAACCGCCGAGTACGCTATGCTGCCGCGTGCTACCTCCACCCGAACAAGCCGGGAAGTCACCCGCGGCCGAGTCGGTGGGCGAACCCATGAGATTCAGCGCTTGATCGGGCGATCCCTCAGAGCGGTCACCAACCTTCAAAAGCTGGGCGAGCGCACCATTTATGTCGATTGCGATGTTTTGCAGGCTGACGGCGGTACTCGCACCGCGGCCATCACGGGTGGTTGGGTCGCGTTGGCGCTGGCGCTCAAACAAATGGTCGAGTTCAAGATGATCCGTGAGCTACCTCTCACCGGCCATATCGCTGCCACCAGCGTGGGAATGGTTGATGGCACTGCGATGCTCGATCTTTGTTATGAAGAGGACTCGCGGGCGGAAGTCGACATGAACGTGGTCATGACATCGGATGACGAGTTTGTGGAAGTCCAGGCAACGGCCGAAGGAAAAGTATTCAGCGCGAGCCAGCTACAGGAACTGCTGGGTCTGGCGTCCTCTGGAATTCACGACTTGATGGAGTTGCAGAAACAGGTTGTTGAGATTTGACCCCGATAGAGCTGTTCTGCGCGACAGCAAATTCCCATAAGCTACGAGAGTTCCGGCAAGCGGCCGGGGAGGGCCTTCTTATTCGCGGGCTGCCGCCCTGCGACTGTCCTGAAGAAGGAGCAACCTTCCAGGAGAATGCTGTCTCCAAGGCGCTCAGCTACAGCTACGACAACCGCCGCCGCGAGCTGGAAAAGCAGGAGAAAGGTGGTACGAGAACCGGGAGAGCTGCAAAGCCCCTGGTATTCACCGGCGACTCGACGAAAGCCGCGAAAGCCGGAACGGAGCCCCTCCTATTCGCCGACGACTCGGGTCTGGTTGTCGATGCTCTCGGGGGCCGGCCGGGAATTTATTCTGCCCGCTTCGCCGGACCCGATGCCGGCGACGATGACAACAACGCCCTCTTGCTGCAGCAGTTGAGCGGAGTGCCGCGGGAGAAGCGGACCGCGCGGTTTGTTTGCTGCATCGCTCTCGTCCGAGGCTCGGCGCTTCTCAAGACCTTTCAGGGTGAAGCCGAAGGCCTAGTGCTTGACGGGCCGGCAGGCTCGGGAGGGTTCGGTTACGACCCGCTGTTCTTCTTTCCTGCGCTAGGGAAGAGTTTTTCGGAGATTCCCGCAGAAACGAAATGGAAGCACAGTCACCGCGGTGACGCATTCCGGCAGATGCTGGACTGGCTGCCACGCCTTTCTCAGGGCCCGGGACGCAAGTGACGGATCGAAGTTCAGCAGGCCGAGTCGACCGCTCGATGCCTGACCGCTCGATCCTTGATCCTCGTGCTCGCGTTGCGCAGTTGCTGCCGAACTCCGTAGAGAAGATGGAGTGACCTGTCCAACCGCGAGAGTCGCGGGTTACGCTTCAAACAGATGCGCAGAGCCGCATCGAGGAGGACAGGTCATGAAAGAGTCTAGCGAGTTCAACAAAGAGATGAACAAGTGCAACAGTTACGACAAATACGTCGGGATGGACGTTCACAAAAACAGTATCTCGGTCGCTGTCGCCGCGGCGGGGCGGGGCGAGGCGCATTTCTACGGCAAGATCGACAACCGGCCTGAAGCCATTCGTCGCTTGATTTCCGCACTCGCCCCGTCTGGTCAGAGGCTGCACTACTGCTACGAAGCCGGCCCCTGTGGCTACGGCATTTGCCGGCAGATTCGTGACACCGAACACGATGGCGACCTGGTCGCGCCGTCGCTGACCCCGCGCAAATCCGGTGATCGCGTCAAGAGCGATCGGCGCGACGCGCTGACCCTGGCTCGGCTCGATGGCGCCGGCGAGCTCAGCACGGTCTGGACGCCCTCTCCGGAACACGAAGCGATCCGCGATCTGAGCCGCGCGCGCGGCGACTGCAAACTCATCGACAAACAACTTCGTCAACGCCTCGGAGCTATGCTGCTGCGCCACGACAAGCGTTTCCCCGGGCGCAAGAATTGGACGCAAGCGCACTTTCGCTGGCTCGAGACGCAACGCTTTGAGCAGCCGGCCTCGCAGATCGCCTACGAAGAATACGCCGAGGCGATACGCCAGGCGCAAAGCCGAACGGCTTGCCTCGAGCAGCAGTTGCATGATCAGCTGGAAGGCTGGAGCCTGGGAGGGCCAGCGCAGGCGTTGACGGCGCTGCGGGGCGTGGACTGGCTGGCGGGGATGACGTTGCTGGCCGAGCTGGGCGATCTCACACGCTTCGACTCCCCCGCGCGAGCTGATGGGTTTCGTCGGTGTGTGACTTCGTCGGAGAACACGAGCGGAGCGCGACGCCGTCAAGGCGCGATCACCAAAGCAGGCAACGAGGAAGCTCGCCGTCTGCTGGTCGAATGCTCCTGGGCGTATCGCTTCCCGGCACGCCGCTTGCGGCTGATTCAACGCCGTGCCGAGAAGGCGTCGCCCCCAGTCCAAGCGATCGCCTGGAAGGCGCAGGTGCGGCTTTGCGGTCGCTTTCGCAAGCTGCGCAACAACGGCAAACACGCGAATGTCGTCGTGACCGCGATCGCGCGGGAACTGCTGGGATTCATCTGGACAATCGTGATCGAACAGACCCGAACACAACAGGAGAAACAGGGATTGAATGCTTGCTGAACGCTCGAGACGGCCGACAGGGAGACGGCCGACAAGGAGACCGCCAGGGAGACCGCCAGGGAGACGGCCGACAAGGAGACCGCCAGGGAGACCGCCATCGCCCCCGATTGACGTCGTAGGCGACCGGCCGAAACCTGTCAAGGGTACGCTTCGCCGCGGTAACCCGCGCCCTTGACAGAACCCGTCCGGCCGCCAAGAGGCACCTTATACGAGGGCGATGGCTAGCTGTCGAGGACGATGGCTGCTGAGGGCGATCGCTAGCTGCCAGCAAGCGGTAGCGATAACGATTTTGGTTGCCGGCTTCGGGCGGCAGCCTCACAAGGTAGGACAAGGAGGACGGCTGACTGGAAACTGAGCCTGCCAGGAGAACCCTCGACTGCGCTAGGAAGCGCTTGATGGAGCGACCTTCGTCAAGGAAGCGCTCGGTTGAACGACCTTCGTCCGTAGAGTGAGGCAGCTCCACGACGCAGACTACTCTGGCGAGAACCCGCGAATATCAGATGGATCCATCGTCGTAAACGCTCTCTTCCACAGGCTGTTCTTCTTGTCCTCGTTCGTTGGCCAACGCGGAGTTGAGGCTCCGCGCCACAGCAGTCGTGCGCGCAAACTTGACAGGTCACACCATATCAGCGCAGGGCTCGTCAGAGACCTGCGGCCTTTGGTCGGGGCGCACCCGGCGGGTGAACGCCACGTAATGCCGCAGGTCTCTGACGAGCCCTTCTCTACGGGTGTTCAAACGCTTTCGCAGACAACCAGAGTCCTTACGCACGGATCTGGGTCAAGACACCCGTCTCGGCCGCATTGTCGAGATATTGTCAAATGTTGCGGTGGCGGGCGTTTGCGAATCGGTGGTGGAGTCCCGGGGACCAGACACCCACGGGCCGTCTCGGGCCGCTCGCTGGGTGAGCCGCCTTCGCGGAAGATTCAGTTTGGGTCCGTACCCGCTGGCGCGGCCACTCGTGCTTCTCCAGCGCAGCCGGCAGCCGTTGCTGCAACTGCGCGAGAATTGCCGTGCTCGTTTCCAGCCCTCACTTGACACGCCCCTTACAATGAAAGTAGTGACCGGTAGGAATGTCCACCGGACCAGCACGACAGTTTCTCGGCCGAGACAGTGCGAGTTGCTCTCCGCTTTGTGGGTGATCCCCCGCAAGCGGACTTCAGGTAAAAAAAGCGGGACGGTTCCGAGCGCCATAAGCCAGTTGGGGCTGGCTGGGGCGCAAGCGAACTGCGTCCGCTTTTTCGTCTCTGAAGGAACGTTTGCAAGGCTCCTCTTTGTGGCTCCCGTTGGGGGAGGAGGCTGTGGTTGACGCAATGGGAGCAGAGAGGCCTCTCAATAAAATTTGATCTGAACCCCGACCGTAAGGGAGGGGTTGCTACACGTGCCTGATCGCCACGCCAGGAGCCCCGACCGTCAGGAGGGGTTGCCACGGACGCCTGATCGGCACGCTAAGAACCATAAAGCGCTGTGAAGGACTGCCGCCGCGGGCGAAGTCCATAGACAAGGCCCGTAAACGGGCTTCGTCTCTTGAGTTTGGCCTTTCTGACGTGGAGCAATCTCTCAGCGTGCTACGTCGGCCCGGAGCGCTGAGGTAGCAGACGGTCGGACAGAGATGAAATGAGGAGGTTCGTCATCCGGGGAGTGAGCTAAACTCCCCAAACGGGCTTCGCCGCCTGCGGCGGCGATCCCAGGTTTTTTCCATTACGAAAAAAAGGAGGATGACGAGCCATGAAAAACAATAGCAAAACTTTCAGAGAAGTGTCGAAACGGAAGATGATCGAACAAGGCCTGAACGTCGTGGCCGGGGTGGATCTGGGCGATAAGCACAGCCATGTCTGCTTGATCGATCTGGACGGCAACATCGTCGAGCGCAAGAAGCTGAGCACCTCGCCGGCAGCGTTCGAGCGCTACTTCGGCGGCTGGGCCGCGATGCGGGTGGTGCTCGAAGCCGGCTGCCACGCCAACTGGATCTACCGCTTGCTCGAGCGGCTGGGGCACGAGCCGCTGATGGCCGACACGCACCGCCTGGCGCTGATCACCCAATCGCTGTCGAAGGACGATCGCAACGACGCCGAACGGCTGGCCGAGTTGGGGCTGCGGATGCCCGAGATGCTGAACGCCGTCGAGCCCCGTTCGCTGGCCAGCCAATGCGACCGCGCCGTGCTGAAAGCGCGGGAAACCCTGGTCGAGACACGCACGAAACTGATCAACAGCGTGCGCGGCACCGGGAAGAGTTTCGGGGGCCGCTTGCCGGCTTCGAGCAGCGAGGCCTTCGTAAAGAAAGCCAGCCCCCAGCTGCCCGACGAGCTGCGGGTCGCGCTCGAGCCGTTGCTCGAGGTGATCCAACACGTCAGCGCCGCAATCCTCCGCTATGACAAACATATCGAGAAGCTGGCGGAGGAAAAATATCCCGCCACGCAAGGTTTACGCTCGATCCGCGGAGTGGGACCGATCACCTCGCTGGCATTCGTGTTGAATCTGGACAACGATCCGCAGCGGCTCGGGAGCAGTCGAGACGCCGGACCCCGCATGGGGCTGCGGCCCAAGCGCCGCGACTCGGGCGAGTGCTCACCGCAGTTGAGTATTACCAAAAGCGGTGACCGATTATTGCGGCGATTGCTGGTGCAATGTTCGCAATACATTCTGGGATATCACGGGGAAGATTCAGACTTACGGCGCTGGGGACTGGGATTGGCGGCCCGCGGCGGCCCCTGCGCGAAGCGCAAAGCGATCGTGGCGGTGGCGCGCAAACTGGCTGTGCTGATGCACGTGCTGTGGCGTCAGGATGTGGACTTCGATCCGTTTTACCAGACGAACCCGCGAGCGGCAGGCTAGCGCTGAGAAATGCGAATCTTAGCAGACCGCTACGAGCAGCGAATCCCTTTCCCTCTGCTTTCCCTCTGCTGGCAGGATTCCAGATCGGTCCTCGCCGTCAAGGGTTCGCTTCGCCGCGCTCGGCGCGCCCTGGACTGCTCCGGGCCGATCGGAGAGCAGGACTTATATGAGGGAAAGGGGATCACCGGAACGAGCCGCCTGCCGACCGCTCGTGTGTCGGCTGTCAGCCGCGAATTCCCTCCCGAGCGAAAAAGGAAGGCGGCATCGAATGCCAAATGGAATCAGGCCCGGGACGGCAGGAAGAACGTCGGATCGAGGCAGGCAAGTAGAAACGTCGGATTGAAGCAGGGAAGGAAGAACGTCGGATTGAAGGAGGTTGAGGAATCGTAACAGCGCAAAGGGACAGACCGAGTTCGCGGCGACTGCGAGTCCACGCCCGGTCCGCAGAGGCCGAGACAGAGAGAGCAGCGCCGCTAGATCGAACTTCATAGAGCACCGCGTCCTCAGCGACGACCAACGAGTGCGGATGGAAGCCCGGTCCAACATCCCATCAGCTGAAAATTCTTCACTCCTCCCTTGACAATGCCGAGCCTCCTCATGGAAGGCGTGGACGGAAGTCCACGCTCAGACAAGGCCCGTTTACGGGCCTTGTCTACCTGAGCCCGGTCCTTTAGGGCCAGGGCTGAAAGCGGCGGCGATCTTTACCCGCTGTGCTGAAACGGTTTCGGCAAGGAAACCGTTTCAGAGCAACGGTAAGGTGCAAAAAGGCGGGTTGCCAAACCCGCCCTTTCTTGGTGCTGCTGCGCGCGGCTCCAGCGGTTCCTAGCCGGTCAATAGCGAGCCGGCGTCTCCCAATCCACGCAGAGGACAACTGTCTCTACCCACCCAAAGGCAAACAAAAGGCGCACCAACTTTCTGAAATCCGCTCAAATCCGCTCATTTCCACCCGCGGCTCGCCGCGGCCTCAACCCGACCTCCTAGCGAGGGACAAGATCAACCTCTGGCCCTACGCCTACCCAACGTACCGTTCATGCGGCCCGCGCAGGTGCCGCTGTCGACACATTCTAAAGTCCTTCATCGTCCCACCGATCTAACGAATGACGGACCCGACAAAACGATGACGCCTCAGCCCCGTAGCTCTTTAGATCACCCCCACCAACAACCGTCGTCGAAGGGAAAACCGAGGCTCTTGCACGTTGTCACCAGCCCGATGGGAGCGGAAACGATGCTGCACGGCCAGCTCCGTTTCTCGCGCGAGACGGGCTACGAAGTCTACGTCGCTTCCTCTCCCGGCGGGGGCTTGAATCGAGTGGCGGACGCTGATGGCGTAACCGCTTTCGCGATACCGATGGAACGCGAGATCTCGCCACTGAGGGACCTTGTGTCCTTGTGGCGCCTATGGCGTTTGATGAGACTGTTGCGTCCCGACGTGTGTCATGTCGGCACGCCGAAGGCCGGCTTGCTTGGTGGGTTGGCGGCATTGCTGGCGGGCGTGCCACACCGATTCTATACACTACACGGGCTGCGTCTTGAGACAGCGGTCGGATTCAAGAAAGCGATGTTGACCGTTGCCGAAAGGATCTCGTGCCTGCTGGCGCACCGGGTCATCTGCGTGAGCAAGAGCCTCAGAGAGAAAGTCGTCGAGCTGGGATTCGTCGCGGCGTCCAAGACTTGGTTGACGGGAGCGGGCAGCGCCAACGGTGTGGATGTGTCACGCTTCGATCCGACCGCTCTTCGCCAGGCGGGCGCGCGCAGAGCTCGCCGCAGCCTCGGCTTGCCGAGTCAGGTTTCAGTCGTTGGCTTCGTCGGCAGGCTCACCAAAGACAAAGGCATCACAGAGTTAATCGAAGCGTTTCAGCTACTAGAGGACCCCTACCCCAGACTGAGACTTCTGCTGGTCGGTTGCTTCGAAAAATCCGATTGCCTGCCGCCGTCGGTCGGGCAGTCGATTCGAGCGAACTCACGGATCGTTCATAGCGGCTTCGTCGACAACCCGTCTCTTCTTTATCAGTTGATGGACGTGGTCGTCCTGCCCAGCTACCGGGAAGGGTTCCCGACGGTTGCTCTGGAGGCTGCTGCCGCCGGCAAGCCGATAGTCGCGACCCGGGTCACCGGCTCTTGCGACGCCGTAGTCGACGGAGAGACAGGGTTGCTGGTCCCAGCCAGGGATTCGTCCGCGCTGGCAGGTGCAATCGGAAGCCTGCTAGACGACAAGACGAAGGCTAATCAAATGGGCCTTGCCGTTCGGAGCAGAGTCGTGCGCGAATTCCAGCAGGAGCGGGTGTGGGAGGGGCTCTCGGCTCTCTACCAGGAGGCACTAGCGGGTTCCGAGTTCGATCGGCCAGAAGTCTTCCCATGCGGGGCCTCGTCTTTATCGGAGCCGCGCACCGAAGCAAGCGCTTGTCCGCCGCGCGTGCTCCGCCAGCCTTGGCCACAGCGGTGATGGGACTCCTCAAACCAGACCCGACGGGCGGCTCATCGCTAGGCAGTATGAAGCCATCAAGGGTGGCGGGCGCCTCTCTCAACGATGACGCGCTCACCGGAGAGGTCTTGCGAATAGAAGAAATCAAGCGCCCATTCGACATCGCGTTCGCCGCGATCGGGTTCGCTCTCACGGCGCCACTCATTCTGCTGACCGCTCTACTTATCCGGGCGACGATGGGTCGCCCGGTGCTTTTCCGGCAAAAACGGGCCGGGCTTGGCGGAGCCGTCTTCGAGGTATGCAAATTCCGAACCATGCACGAGGGTTCAGAACCCGACGAGAAACGGCTCACAAGGGTGGGAAGGTTTCTGCGCGCCTACAGTATTGACGAGCTACCGCAGCTTTGGAACGTTCTTCACGGCGAAATGAGTCTAGTGGGTCCGCGGCCATTAGTGGTGCAATACCTGCCCCTTTACAGCCGCAGGCAACAGCGCCGCCACGAGGTTCGCCCAGGTATTACCGGGTGGGCCCAGGTTAGCGGGCGCAATTCCCTGCCCTGGTCACGGAAGTTCGAGCTCGACTGTTGGTACGTCAAGCATTGGTCGCTCTGGCTGGACCTGAAGATCCTGGCCTTGACCGCCTTACGAGTGATCCGCACCGCAGGCATCAGCGAAGCCGGTCATGCCACGATGGAAGCCTTCAGGGGAAACGCCCCGGAAAGCCCGGCGACTCCTAACAATGTGCTGCGCGCGGCGAGCAAGCGCAACGAAGTCGTCGCGGTCCTATCGGGTGCCTCGGCCATCCGGCGGTGAGAAATGCGGGCTGACAAGAAGCTGATGATCCTCGGCGCTGGGGCTCATGCGAAGGTCCTTGTCGATCTCGCTCAGCAGCTGCCGGGCTGGGATCTGGCCGGATTGCTGGACGACGATTCCGGGAAGGCGGGAGGCCATGTCTTCGGGGTTCCTGTTCTCGGACGAACGGATCAACTACTGGAAATAGCCGCCGCGAAACTCGCCGACGGCGCCGCTATTGCGTTCGGCGACAACGCCCTTCGCCGGCGGTTCTTCGAGTTCGCGAGAGAGGCAGGACTCGAGCCCGCAACGTTGGTGCACCCATCCGCTATCATCTCCCCAAACGCAAAGCTTGGCGCGGAAGTTATTGTTCTGGCAGGAGTGGTCGTGAATGCGGGCGCGGTCATAGGGGACAACGTGTGTCTCAACACAGGTTGTCGGGTCGATCACGACTGTCGGCTCGACGATCATAGCCACATCTTCCCGAGCGCCACGCTGACCGGCGGCGTGAGTGTTGGTTCAGGCGCAACCGTTGGAGCAAACGCGGTAGTGAACCCCAATTTGAAGATCGGGAAAGACGCCTTTGTTGGATCGGGAGCCGTCGTGATCCACAATGTGGAAGGCGGAGAAGTCGTCGTTGGAAATCCCGCCCGGGTCCTTGATCGACGCTCCCAATGTGCCGAAGGCGTCGACTAGCCGGAAGAGATGTCCGGGCGGACTGAGTTGTCAGGGAAAGGGCGCCTACCGGCGGGAGGCCACTCCATCTGCGTTGCCCGATTGCGTCTCGAACCGCTGCAGATAGGCGTCGAGATGAGTCTCGACACGGCAAGCTGAGAGCTTGCGCCACACTTCCCCGGGCAACTCTGAGGCGCTGCCTGAAGGAACGCGGGACCCTTGCGGGTACGAGAACGCTGCGGCGACCAGGCAGTAGCTATTGGCTTGGGCTGGGAGAGGGGTCGTTCAGAGTCACGGCGGCGACTGTGCCCCCAACCGCTGCCGCACCGGCCCCGGCCATTAGCGCCACGCTGGCAGCGTGACTCAGGGAGCCGATCGAGAATCCTCCTGCTGCCTTTCCAGCGGCTCCGCCAGCGGCCGCAGCCCCGCGCGCCTTGTGATCCAGACTTGCCGCCTGCCTTTTTGCGGTCCTTTTCTTCATCGTTCCGGTCTTTGGCATCCCGGTCTTGGTTGCGCCGCCCATCCTTATCCGGCTCGCTGGCTGGCACCGCATAGGACCCGCCTGGCACAAGGACTGGAGCCATTCCGGCGCGCTCGATCCGGACATCCCCGCGGTGTGCCGCCACCAGCTGTTTGCCGCCCCGGTCGGAGACCACGAACCAGGAATCGGCACTCGTTTCGCCGGTAGGCTCACCAATGTCGCCCTCGCTAGAGTCGCCCTCGCCAGAGTGGCTCTCGTCGACGTTTCGTCCGATGGTATAGCTACCGAGTAGAACCGAAACCGCACTCCCGGCAACGGCTCCTTTGTGGAGCCGCAGATGGTCCGCACCAAGCGTGACGTCCGAGCCGGATCGAATCTCGATGCGCCCCATCGTTCGGGACCACAAGATGGCCGACGCACCGCGGTCTGTTTCAATGCGGTCGCCGTCGTGAACGGTGGTGCCACTGGGCAGCAGCACAGCGTTCGTCCAAACGTTGCCTGCGGTGCTGAGGCTCGTGCACTCAAGGCCCGCCGCCTGCAAGGAAGCGGCGACGCTCACGGCGAAAATGATCGCAACGTATCGCATTGGTCTTCGGAGTGATTTCACTTGATCTATTGTTTGCATTGAATGATCTCCGGCTGAGGTTCCCGCCTGTAGCAGTATGCGGTGCCCCCCCCGCTAAGAACTGAATCGGCCACGATCAACTTTCGATTTAGGCTTCCGAAAATGATTTCTCGGTTGAAGACAGTGCCGGCGGTCTTGCCACGCTCCCCGGTGGTGACCCTACAGCACGCGGCCAGGCGCGCTGGTCGTACGCATGGCAGGACCTGACAGGGAAACGACACGGCTCGCGATCGTTGCGACCGTCTCGGTTTTGAGCCCGGCGTGGAGGGGCAGGCAAAGCACCTGCCGGCTCAACCGCTCCGCAACGGGAAATCCGGCGGTGCTCGCGGATCCAGCTGCTTGGTAGAACTTCTGCCGGTGGAGTGGAGGGTCAAAGTAGCGGCGTACCTCGACGTTGTCCGCAGTCAAAGCAGCCTCGAGTTCATCGCGGCAGATCCCGAACCGCGCCGCATCGACGAGGACCGCAAAGTCCTTGTGGGTGCTGAACCGGCCTGGCGCCACAGCCTGAGTTGTCAGACCGGCGGCCGATTTGAAATCGCGGTTATAGATGGCGGCCAACTCATTCCTCGCGCTGAGATTTCGGGCGAGATAGGGCAGGCCCAGAAGTGCCAGCGCTGCCTGCATCTCCGTCATCCGGGCGTTGAGTCCGAGGATCTCGCAGTCGTAAGTTTCGCCCTTTCCATAGTTGCGAGCCTGCCGTAGTTTTCTCGCCAGCTCCGGATTCGACACAGTGATGAGTCCGCCTTCCCCTGCCACCAGGGGTTTGGTTGGACTGAGACTGAAGACCGTGGCATCACCCCACTGCGCCACGCTGCGGCCTTCGACCTCGCTTCCGAAAGCATGAGCTCCGTCAAATATCAGCCGCAAGCCGCGGCGCCGTGCTAGCTCTTCAAGGGCCTGCACCTGAGCAGGGCAGCCGAAAATGTGGACGGCCAGGATCGCGGTCGTGCGCGGAGTGATGGCGCGTTCAACTTGTTCCGGGTCAATGTTGAAATCACCGGGATTGGAGTCGACCAAGACCGGCTTGAGCCCATTCCACAGCAGACTGTGGCCGCTGGCGAAGAACGTGAAGCTGGGCAGAATCACCTCACCGGTCAACTCCATACAGCGCTCAACCAGCATGAGGCCGGAGGTACAACTCGACACGGCCACGCAATCGGGCACTCCCAGGACCCGTGCTGCTTCCCGCTCAAGGCGGGCAACGGTCTGGCCGTTGGTCAGTTCCGCACCTTCCAGCAGCGGCCCAAGCACCTCCAGAATCTCTTCCTTCGGAGGCAATGAAGGAGCGGCGATGGGTACTCTCGAAGAGAACAGAGGCGCACTTTCGAGGCGGATTCTGGACTCATCGTTCAGAGTTGACGGTGCCGGAGTTAACAGCGCCAGACTTGACGGAACCCGGAGTTGACGGAGCCGGACTTAGCGGCGCCAGACTTGACGGAGCGAGATCGACTTCGGCCAACAAAGTTTGTGTCATTTGAAAACTGGCGGATGGCCCCTGGAAGAGTGTGAAAAAATGCTGGCGACAGCCAGTCGTGGCACAACTGATAAACGGGGACTCAGGAATGGCCACACGTGGCAGTCCCCAACTTTTTCACACCTTTCCGAGTTCCGTTTCGTCTCGGCTGTGCGATCCCGCGCCGCTTCAGCGCCTCAAACGCTTTCAGCGAGTCGTTGTGGATCAGCCCACATGCTCTCAATAGTCCATCGGCTGACGACTTAATTGCTTCATAGGTCTGGAAACAGAGCAGTCGTAGCTACGGGCAGGCGGCTGAGAGCTTTTTGGGACTAGCCGACGCCCACATAGGCGCCGCGAGGGCGAGCTGGGAAAGAGGGCCTTCGCATACCTAACGAAGGAGCCCCAGCTCCGCTACTCCTGGTGGGGTGGAAAGTACTGGTCTAGCGATAGCGGCGGTGGACGGCCAGAACACGGCCTTGAATTTGCACATCCGAAAGGGGCACCTTGATCGGCTCCATGCCGGTGTTGGCGGGTTGCAGCCGAGCGGTCTTCCCCTGTTCGGAATAGAAGCGCTTGAGGGTCGTCTCTTCACCACGGAGAAGTGCGACAACGATCTCGCCGTTTCGCACCCGGTCTGTCTTCTCAACCAAGACGTAGTCGCCTTCCATGATGTGATCGTCGATCATGGACTCGCCGCGGACTTTGAGGGCGTAGACGTTCTCAGCTCCACAGAAATCGGCGAACGAAAGGGTCTCCTGGTCCGCGTACGCCTCGACTGGCTGGCCGGCGGCGATCGTCCCCAATAGAGGCGTCTCGGGCAAGACAGCCGCTGGCTGCTCTCGCCTGCGGTCCCTCTCTTCCTTTCGATACTGGGGGCCTAGGTCCAGGGCACGACTCTGGTTGAAGCTGCGCGTCAAGTAGCCTTTACTTGCCAGCGCAGTGAGGTGCTTGTGGACGGTGGCGATCGACGCCAACCCGAGCCCTTCCGCGATTTCTTCGAAGCTCGGGCTATAGCCTTTGCTTTGGATGAAGTCCGCAATAAAGTCAACCGCTTCCTTTTGCCGCTTTGTGAGTGCCACAAGGTCCTCCCTGGTTCGCCTTCTATTCTAGGCGAACAAACATAGAAAATCAAATGCTTTCTATCAAGTTCTTGAACCGCCGGCTTGGGTTAGGCAAGAAACGGGCTCTGCTTGTCAGTTCTCCTCCTCCGTAATGATTTGGGTGATCAACTCGCCAGGAGTGCGGTCGAACGATTGTTGGGTCAGGGACTTTTCGAGTTCGGGCCAGCCCTCGGACTCGCGGTTGCTGAACTTGAAGCTGTGTCCGGCTGCATAGAATGGCTTGCCGAAGTGCTTGCAGCACAGAGCTAAGGGGAGGGTTCCCACTTTGTGCAAGATCGCACCCGCCCGATCGAACGTGTCGATCCCAACGAGGGCGCAGTCCACAATAGGAAGAATATTCCCCATAGCGGCGTCAGGGACGAGATGAACGATGCTGCTCGTTGCCGGATGGATTCCCTGGCGTTGTTCCTCGAAGGCGGTTCGAAGCGATTCCACCATTGCGCTGCCTTCTCCGCCGGGTTGAGAGTGGAGCACATATACGTTGGCGGCTCCAATCTCAACGAGCGATTCGCGAACGGTGGAGCTGTTGCTAATCGTGATCACGCTGGCAGAAGAAGGAATCATCCTGCCTAGCTTTCCGGCGATACGGCGGTTGCCTTCGATCAGCGAGTCTCTCAGTTCGGCGAGACGCGCCGGAAGACCAGGATCACGATCTCGGAGGGCTGCACCAACGTTGGCGACGGTCGCGATCGCCGGGTGCATGGCTTCGAGTTCGGCGGCCAGATCCTCAGGCGGACGACCTTCGGCGATCCAGTCGATCCCGATGCCGAGGGCTTTCAGAGCCAGGTAGATGGCCCCTGATTCGTGGTCGTCGCTAAGGTCCCGCAGGCGCTGTTTGAATGTTCGGAGCTCCATCATTTGCCGACTCCAAAGCGGTCCGCTGCCGTTGCTTGCGCGCAGAGCCGGTAGTGGTTAACTTCCGTTGCCGTCACTGCCAAGGACGTCGCGGACAACAACTTTAGCGGCGGCCAGGTTGTGGTGGCCGTCGTAGACTCGAACGGCGACAGTGTGCTCGCCTGGTTCGACGTCTTCCGTCTCGAAATCAAACGTCAGTCGTTTGGAATCGAATAGCCGGCTGGCTGGGAGAATCGGTTTCCAGTCGGAGCCGTCGAGCGAGTATTCCGCTCTGTGGATCTTGGTCGCCGTATCGGCGGCGGAGAACTCGACTCGCAATTTCCCGTCTGCTATCGAGGCTCGCAAATCAGAGACCACCGGGGAGCTGTTGTCGATCACGAATGGTGCACTTACGCGGGAGTCCGTGAGGGCTTCACCTTCTGGATTCGACGGCTCATCGGACGCGGTGATTCTTACCCGGTAGGAACCGTCGGCAAACGAGGTAGTGTCCCAACTGAAGTAGTCTCTGACTTGGTCTTCTTCGAGCAGCTTCCATTGCTGCTCTTCGCTGCCGCGAATCTCAAGCTTGTAGAGCATGTTGTCGCTGTTGGCGTCGTCCGCGGCCCAGCGAACGCCGATGTACCCTTTTCTGGCAGTCAGCGTTTGCCCTTGCCGGGGCTGCCTGGGTGGCTTCGCGGGAGGTTTGCTCCCAATGGGAGGAAGTGACCGGTTCGCCGTCGCGGGTATTGCCTTCCGTACGAAAGCGTAGCTGGGAGGAGTGACCTCAACGGTCTCAATTCGCGGGGCCACATTCTTCGAGAAATAGTACAGGCTAACAGCGTCGAGCAGAGGCGACTGCCGGCCATCGGGGGATTCGAGCACGGCTCGCCATTGAGCGAATCGAGAAGAGGGCGAGCCTGCCCGAGCACCATCCGGGTCTGTTACGGGTTGAGACCAGTCGCTCCAGTTACGGGCGGGGCTGTTGAGGTTTCCGGTGCGGAGCGAAACAGAGACAGACGAGTCTCCAGAGGCCTGGCCGCGCCATTGCAAGCGCCCCCATTGCGAGAAAATCTTGGCGTCATGCGGTTCCGACTCAAAGCTGCCCTTGCGTTCGAGTTCCGGCCCCAGCGCATAGATCTTGCCCACGCTGCTGGTAGCCGCGAAAACTTTCCCGGCCGGGCCGGCGGCCAGCGCGGTGATTTGAGTGGAAGAAGACTTCAGCACAAGCGAAGAGAGGGTTTCCGAATCAAGCCGTATCAGCCGGCCGCGGTCTCCGCTGCCGATCAGCAGTCTGCCTGCCGAGTCAAATCCCAGCGTGTAGACCAGATCGGTGGTCGAGCTCCAGGCAACGAGTGGCTCGCCGTCCGGGGCTATACGGTAAACCTCGCTGCCGCCGGTCAGATTGGTGAATAGGGCGCTCGGGACCGGCCGCGGGGATGGCGCGGTGACCTTGGCCTGCGGACTGCCGGGTGCAGCCTGGTTCGGCCGCGGAGGTGTCGGCTTGGGAGTGGTGGCCAGACGCACGGCAGGCGCGGCCTTGCGGTTTCCAACGCCAGCCGCGTAGATCGTGCCATCGGAGGCTTGCGCCAGCGCCGTGATTTCTCTCTTGGAGGACTGATAAAGCACGAATCCCGTGGGCGCTTCTGCGCCCTCGCCCGAGATACGCAGAATCAGCCCTCCCGGGTCGGTTCCAACAATCAGATTGTCACTTGAGTCAATGACAATTGCTCGAACATGCGTTTCCTCGGTTTCAAAGAACACGGAGCCTTCCCCGGCGGGTGTGACGCGAAAAATACGGCCGTTGTCACCGCCCGCCAGGAATAGATTCCCCTTCGAATCGAAGGCCATTCCCCAGATGTAGGCGGCGTCGGGATCGAAGAAGACCGACGCGGCTCCGTTAGGGGTGATCTTGAAAACCTGTGAGTCGGGCGAAGTGGCAGCGTAGAGATTATCGTCCCCGTCCACCGCCAAGGCGTGGATCTCGACCGCGTCGGTTTCAAAAAAGACGCTGCTGTCTCCGTTTGGCGCGATGCGGAAGACTTTGGCTTCCGGACCCGCTCCGGCGAAGAGGTTCCCGCGGCTGTCGGTCGCCAGCGACCAGAAGTAGGAAGAGGAGGCTTCGTGGATCTCCTCCAGCTTGGGCGCCAGCATCAGCTTGCCGTCGCTGCGAATCGAGAGGCCATTGGCGGTACCTTTCTCGAACTCGTCGAATGTGGATTGCTCCCACTTTTTGGTAGTTTCGCCGGAAAGTGACACGGAGAGGGTCAGCAGAGCTGCTAGGAAGGTGCGGTTCATTTGGTTTCCGGAGACGGACGAGACGATGGGAGCGGGCACTCAGTTTCTTACCTGCACGACGGTCAATCCCCGTGGGACGCGCCATTAGCGACGAAATTAGTGGGGCACCTCGGCCGGGTCCAATGTTTCGCCACGGTCAGCCTCATCCATCGCCTCAAGAAGAGCGGCCTCGTCGGCTTCGTTCAATTCAAATTCTGGCTCATCGGCAAACAGCACCGTTACTTCAGCACCCTCTGGCAGCGCTTCACCTTCCACGATGATGCGGCCTTCAGCGACTCTCCCCTTGGCTATTAGCATGGCCCAATTTAGCTTGTATGGAACAGTCGCGGCCGGAATTTGGGCCGTGACCCGCAGCGGCTCGCTATGCTCTGGCGGCTCGGCTCGCTACCGGACTTTGAGTTTGCGCGTTTGGCCGCCGGAGTGAATGTCTTTGCGTAGCCAGTCATTGACCACGGCCGCAATGCTGACGTCCGCCTTCTTGGCCCGCTCTTGGATAACCTTGGCCACGTCGGGCTCCAAGTAAACCGGGATATTGAACTCGACACCCGGCCGGTAGAACTTCCCTCGTTCCCCCTTCGAGAAATCATATTCCTTCTTCATTGTTCAGTTTCCTCGTACTGCGCCGCCTCTCGCTTTGTGGCTTTGCGTGCCGAAATAATGCGTATTCTCCATTCTTCCGCTGACGCCTCTGGATATGCATGTACCAGAACCAAAACCCCTCCGTGGCTGTCCCGCCCAATAGTCACCCATCGTTGTTCGGCTTCACTGTGCTCCTCGTCAAAGACGGAGACCGCCAGTGGGTCCAGCAAAAGCTCGGCAGCCCGTTCGAAGCTAATCCCGTGCTTGCGAAGATTGCCTTTTGCCTTGACTGGGTCCCACTCGAAAGTGTAGCGCAACGCTCACCCGCCGTCCTGGTCCACTTGGTCAGGCACCCTTTGTACTATCCTCATCCATTTCGATGACTGATGTTAGTGAGCAGACGGGCCAAGAAGCTTCACAATCCGGCCAGAATATCTTCCTCACTGCACTTGCAGGTTGACGCTATAGCTGCCGCTCACGATCGAATCAAACGACATCGAACTTTGATGCAGGGGAGACTCGCGCTCAAGGAGCACCCGGCGGCTCGCCGTCTTTCGCATCACGTTGAGGACCGAAAGCGGCACGTTCGGAAGCGTCTTGTCATCCAACCGCGCCGTGACGTTGGGCCGCAACAGGGTGACGAAGAGCTGATGGTTGCTGTGTTCTTGATTCATCAGCGATACAGTTTCAGGAAGCTTCATCAAACGATTGCGGGCGGTTGCGGCCTTGGAGCCACGATCGAGCGTCGCTGCATCGCTGACCAATAGCCTCAGCCTGCCTTTGGCCGCGCCGGCGGGAATTTTCACGCGAAACGGCTTCTCAATGCGATCTCCGCGATAGGGGCGGAGAAAAACTTTGCCTTCGATCTCGTCACCGGGCCGCACCTGCGTCTTTTCGATCCAGGCCTGCTCCACCACCGCCAGCCGCCGCTTGGGTAACAAGTCGATGGTGACCCTGACACCCTGGACTTTGGGTGTATCTCCCGTGGTCGTCAGAATCCTCTGAACTTTGTTGCCGACCCAGCCGGCCAACATCATCGGCGCCGGAACGGGGGCCTGGGTGGAGGTCTGCATCGTTTCGAGAGAGACGCGATTTTCATCCCCGAAGTCGATCTCACCACTGAGGCGGAACGTGGTTTCTTCGGCAAAGTCGTTGAGGCCGAACATGGAATTGAACAGCGCGAAAACGACCAAGGGCGGAGTCCATTTCTGGTTCTGGAAGACGTTGCAGTGGATCCGCTTTTCACTCAGAACTTGGTCATTGTCCCCGAACCGCCGAACCGTGATGGCGACGGGAACCATCGAAGCGGTTTCGCCCAATATGCCCATGATGCCCGAATGCCGGTCCTGCCGCAGAGCACCGACGATACCTGCCGAGTTTGCCATCTTGGCGGGCGCGAACTGGGATGCCAGGACCGTGACAACGTTCGCTTTCGCCATCGGCATGTCTACCGGTCCCAACCGAAACATGGAGTGTCCGAATGCAAGAATTCGCTTGCCGTCGTTGTAAGTAACTGTCCCAACTCCATTGGCGGACATGTCGCCCGAGATCAGCACGGCCGCGATGGGCTGGCCGGGCAGCAGCGCGTCCGAGGTATCCGCCACCACGGCGGAGGAGCCTCCCCCGCCCTGCATCACCGTGATACCGAATCTTCGGAAATAACCTTCGAAGACATCGAGCACTCCCTGGTGGACTCCCGAAAATGTCAACGGCGTCTCGATCGGCGTCATATAGGAGTTCGAGTCTGCGGGCTCGCTACCGGCATTCCAGATCTCGGAGGCTAGGTCCGGCCCCAGATTCGGCTCAGCGAACGCCAACTCTCGCTGGGCTTGGGAATGGGTCGAACCAGGCCATCTCGGGGGCGAGGAAGCCAACATCGGCCGTCCCGTGTCGAGTTCGTTGATCTCGAGCATGAGTTCGATCGGAGTGATGCCGGCGATGGCGTCGGGTGAGAACACGCTAAACCGCAACGAAATCGCACCCAGCAGCTTTCCGTCGTAGTAGACCGGGCTGCCGCTCATGCCGCCGGCGACATTGGTGCGGTCGGCTTTGCCGCCCAGCTTGGCCATAATGATGTCTTCGCCGGGTCCCCAGGAGTTCTCCATGATCCCCAGAATCTCGACGGGGATCGGTTCTGCCACGCTGCCTTTGAAGACCGTCCAGGCGGTAGCCATCATCCCTGGCTTGACGGCGCTGAGGGGCAAGATCTCGACGGGTCCGGCTTGTGGCGGGGACGGTTGCGCCACGAGGACCGAGGAGACAAATGCAGCAGCAACAAGCAGCCGAAAAGGGTTCATCGTTAACCTGGATTGTTACGCATCTTTGAAGCAGCGCGGAGCCCCTGGGAGATAGATTTCAGTCCGCGAGCTTAGCTTTAGGTATAGCACAGGCTTCGCGTTTTATCGAAAGCCTATGGATGCTCGACTCGTAACCGTCCGGCGCCGCGGAACATCCTAATATTGACGCGCATGCTGACGCATAGGCTGACGCGTCCACGTTGAAGCGGCGGTGCTACTTCGATTTCGCTACCTTTCGCAAAACCTTCATGTAAAATAAGTCCGTGACAAAAGACTCTGAATCATCCGAACAGGGCGACGCGCCAGAAATCAAAGTGAACGACCGCCGGCGTTTTTCGGCGGAGGGAGAACTGTTGGAGACGGTCGAGGAAACTGGCGACGACGCTGCTAGCGGCGCTGCCCGGGCGGCTGCTTCCACTGACACCGACGCGGCTGCGGATACACCGGCGGCCGAAGCTGATGCAAAGGCTCCAGTGGAAGAGCGGCAGGAAAGTTTTCGACCCGAGCCGACCCCGCCTCGCGGTGGAGAACCGCCGCCCATGCCTCCGGCGAGCTTCGACATGCTGATACTTTCGCTGGCCATGCAGGCGCAGATGGAATTAGGCGGCGGTGGAATGCGCGGCGAAGGGCAGGCTCCGAATTTGGAGATCGCGCGACATACGATCGATCTCTTGGCGATGCTCCAGGAGAAGACCAAGGGGAACTTGTCGATGGAAGAGAACCGCATGCTGGAGAATACGCTGACGGAATTGCGATTTCGTTACGTTCAGGCGGTGGCGGATATCAATAAGAAGGCGACTTCTTGAGAAGAAGGCGACTTCTCGTGAGGGGGGCTTCATTCCCCAAGAGCCCGTAGCGAAGATGGAGTGACCTGTCCAACCGCGAGAGTCGCGGGTTACGCTTCAAACAGATGCGCAGAGCCGCATCGAGGAGGACAGGTCATGAAAGAGTCTAGCGAGTTCAACAAAGAGATGAACAAGTGCAACAGTTACGACAAATACGTCGGGATGGACGTTCACAAAAACAGTATCTCGGTCGCTGTCGCCGCGGCGGGGCGAGGCGCATTTCTACGGCAAGATCGACAACCGGCCTGAAGCCATTCGTCGCTTGATTTCCGCACTCGCCCCGTCTGGTCAGAGGCTGCACTACTGCTACGAAGCCGGCCCCTGTGGCTACGGCATTTGCCGGCAGATTCGTGACACCGAACACGATGGCGACCTGGTCGCGCCGTCGCTGACCCCGCGCAAATCCGGCGATCGCGTCAAGACCGATCGGCGCGACGCGTTGACCCTGGCTCGGCTCGATGGCGCCGGCGAGCTCAGCACGGTCTGGACGCCCTCTCCGGAACACGAAGCGATCCGCGATCTGAGCCGCGCGCGCGGCGACTGCAAACTCATCGACAAACAACTTCGTCAACGCCTCGGAGCTATGCTGCTGCGCCACGACAAGCGTTTCCCCGGGCGCAAGAATTGGACGCAAGCGCACTTTCGCTGGCTCGAGACGCAACGCTTTGAGCAGCCGGCCTCGCAGATCGCCTACGAAGAATACGCCGAGGCGGTACGCCAGGCGCAAAGCCGAACGGCTCGCCTCGAGCAGCAGTTGCATGATCAGCTGGAAGGCTGGAGCCTGGGAGGGCCAGCGCAGGCGTTGACGGCGCTGCGGGGCGTGGACTGGCTGGCGGGGATGACGTTGCTGGCCGAGCTGGGCGATCTCACACGTTTCGACTCCCCGCGCGAGCTGATGGGTTTCGTCGGTGTGTGACTTCGTCGGAGAACACGAGCGGAGCGCGACGCCGTCAAGGCGCGATCACCAAAGCAGGCAACGAGGAAGCTCGCCGTCTGCTGGTCGAATGCGCCTGGGCGTATCGCTTCCCGGCACGCCGCTCGCGGCTGATTCAACGCCGTGCCGAGAAGGCGTCGCCCCCAGTCCAAGCGATCGCCTGGAAGGCGCAGGTGCGGCTTTGCGGTCGCTTTCGCAAGCTGCGCAACAACGGCAAACACGCGAATGTCGTCGTGACCGCGATCGCGCGGGAACTGCTGGGATTCATCTGGGCAATCGTGATCGAACAGACCCGAACACAACAGGAGAAACAGGGATTGAATGTTTGCTGAACGCTCGGGACGACCGACAGGGAGACCGACAGGGAGACCGACATCGCCCTCGATCGACGTCGTAGGCGACCGGCCGAAACCTGTCAAGGGTACGCTTCGCCGCGGTAACCCGCGCCCTTGACAGAACCCGTCCGGCCGCCAAGAGGCACCTTATACGAGGGCGATGGCTAGCTGCCGAGGACGATGAGCTGCTAGCAAGCGGTAGCGATAACGATTTTGGTTGCCGGCTTCGGGCGGCAGCCGCACAAGGTAGGACAAGGAGGACGGCTGACTGGAAACTGAGCCTGCCAGGAGAACCCTCGACTGCGCTAAGAAGCGCTTGATTGAGCGACCTTCGTCAAGGAAGCGCTCGGTTGAACGACCTTCATCCGTAGAGTGAGGCAGCTCCACGACGCAGACTACTCTGGCGAGAACCCGCGAATATCAGATGGATCCATCGTCGTAAACGCTCTCTTCCACAGGCTGTTCTTCTTGTCCTCGTTCGTTGGCCAACGCGGAGTTGAGGCTCCGCGCGACAGCAGTCGTGCGCGCAAACTTGACAGGTCACACCATATCAGCGCAGGGCTCGTAAGAGACCTGCGGCCTTTCGCTACTCAAGAACGCAGGTCTCTTACGAGCCCTGCGCTACGGGCTGTCGCGCTACGGGCTGTCGCGCTACGGGCTGTCGCGCTACGGGCTGTCGCGCTACGGGTTTTTGATTACAGTTCACGAGAACGATGCGGCGAAAAATTCACCTTGTGGAACGATTGGGGACAGGAGAGGGACTTGTTTAAGGTTTCGCCAAACGTCGGGCTTGAAAGCCCGACGCGGCACCTGGAGGCGTGCGCCACATCCCCGGCGTGCAGCTCTTGCTAACCATATGGTACGTCCTCCAGGTACGCCATATCCTTTTCGCTCTCGCGGCTTGCGTGGCGTTCTGTTCGGCGATCCCATTGTTAGCGCAGAGCGACGAGATCGCTTGGTTTAGTGACTACGACCAAGCAGTGCAAGAGGCCAAGCGGACCGGGAAGCCAATGTTTCTTGAGTTTCGCTGCGAGTCTTGACAGGCCGGGCGTGAATTCGACGTACAGGTTGTGCTGTCATCGACCAATACCCGCCGCGGACAATTATTGAACCAATACGTCTGCGCGCGGATCACGCGGATGGACGACGTCGATATCGCGCTGTTCGACTATGACCGCTACAACACGCTCTACTACTTCCTGATCAACGCGGACGAACAGATCTACATGAGGTACGGCGGACGCGGTCCAAAGTCGCCGACCACCTACCTTGACTTGAGCAGTCTGGAGATCGCACTCGAACAAGGTCTCCAGTTGCACCAGCAGTACCAAAAGGGCGAGTTCGCGAAGGCTAACCGCCCGCCGCGCTTGCTGCCAGGCGACATTCCTGCGATCTTTGAAGGAACGACCCAGAAAGGCCGCTGTGTTGAATGCCACCTGATCGGCGACCTGCAAAACGTGCAGCGGCAGCGGGACGGCAAGCTGGACCGTCTGGCTCACATGTACCGTTCGCCGGATATCAAGACAATCGGCATCGATTTGGACGTGCCCAAGGGCTTGGTCGTCGCCGAGGCGCGTGAGGCTGCACTGCTGGCGGGGCTGAAATCTGGAGACCGCATTACACAGCTGAACGGCGTCACGGTTTGGACTTTTGGCGACCTGCAATATCAATACGACCGGGTCGAGCGCGATGCCAAACAAATTCGAATCGCTGTTGAGCGAAACGGCAAGTCGTCCGGTCTCACCATTCAATTGCCCGAATATTGGTGGTGGACCGACCTCAGGTACCGGCAATGGAGCGTCGAGCCGCGAATCTATTTCAAGTCCCGTCCGCTGACGAAACGGGAAAAGCGCAGCCAGGGGCTGGACCCCGGAGGATTCGCAAGCCAGGTGACCGTGGTCGAGGGTTTCGCTGAAATCCTCAAGTTGCATCAACTCAAGCCGGGCGACATCGTTTTCGGCGTGGACGGCGTTGAGCGCGATAAGATTGCGAATACCGCCGAGCTGTTCATCAAACTTCACAAGAACGCCGGGGACACTTTTATGCTGAACCTGCTTCGCGACGGGAAAAGAACGAAAATGGAAGTCAAGACGACAAGCGTGGCGTATCGCAAATGATCAACCTGAATTATGCACTGCCGGTGCACCTGGTGAGGGCTGAGCCGCCAGGAACCATTTGGGGACCCCCGAAAACATGGGGTAAAAAGGTAGGCTGGCAAAGATTTCAGCTTCGCCAGTCAACCCCAAGGAGGTCACCCAAATGGTTACCAAACGAAAACAGCATAGCTCCCGAAGGCCCGTCAAACAAGGCCCCGGCGCGAGGGCCCCGCGGCCCAATAAAATCGGGGCTGCCACGCCCTATCACTTCCGTGGCAAGAATCTGACTCCCTACGGCGGCTTGCTGCCCGTCGCCACCCTGCTCGAAAAACTCGGCTTCCAAGCGCTGCTGGAAGAGACCCTCACGACCAAACGGATCACCCGAGCCATGAGCCCCTACCAGTTCGTGCTGGCCCTCGTGCTCGGCCTCTATGTCGGCTTTGCGCGGCTCAACCAACTCCGCTTCATCGCTCGCGACCCCATCCTGACCGGCATCTTGCAAGTGACGCGTCTGCCGCCGCAGTCCACGCTGTGGCGCTTTCTGGCCTCGCTGCACCTCAACGTGGCGAAGCAGATCCTTTCCATTCAGCGCCAGCTGTGGGAACGAGTCTGGGCCGCGGCCCACGTGAAGTTGGAGACGGTGACGCTGGACACCGACACCACCGTGCATACCCTCTACGGCCGCCAGATGGGCGGGCGCAAGAGCTACAACCCCAAGAACAAGGGCAAGCGCAGCTACCAGCCGATACTGACCTTCCTGGCCGAGACGCGCGAATACCTGATGGGCGGGTTGCGCAACGGCGACCGGCCCACGGGCCGACAGATCGCCGCCCACCTCGAGAGCGCTTTCCGGACTTTGCCGGGCGGCGTGAAGAAAATCCTGGCGCGGGCCGATTCCGGCTTTTATTGCTGGGAGGCGGTGGAGGCCTATGAAAAGGCGGCTTGTCAGTTCGTCATCGTGGCGCGCAAAACGCGGCGCCTGGTCGAGCGCTTGCCGCAAGCAGAATGGAAACCCTCCCCCCGCTCCGACGCGGACGCGGAATGCGAATTCCTCTACCAACCGCAAGGCTGGGCGCGGGCCTGCCGTTTCCTGGCGCTGCGTTACGAAAACGAGCCCAAGGCCGGCGCGGCCGAGCAATACCAGTTGTTCGCCACCAGCGCTTACACCTACCGCGTGTTTGTCACCAATCTGGCCGAGCCGATCGCGGCGGTGGTGTGGTTTTACAATCAGCGCGCCGGAGCCGAGAACCTGATCAAGGAGGCCAACAACGACGCCGGGCTGGCGGCCCATCCCTCGCGCCGCTTTGACATGAACCGCAATCACTTTCAGTTGGCCATGCTGGCCTACAATCTCAACTGCTGGCTGCTGCTGTTCAACCGCGAAGCCCAGGCCAGCGTGGAGACGCTGCGGCACACCACCCTGGCGACGGCGCGGCTGCGTTTTCTGTTCGTGGCGGCCAAGATCTGGCGGCACGCCGGCAGAACGGGTGTCAGCTACAGCGATCATTATCAGGAAAAGGGCCTGTTTGAACGGCTGATGCGACGGCTGCGGGCGATGGGGCCGCCGGGATCGAGCTTGGCGCCGGTGGTGGAGGGTGCGCTGAGCTGAGGGGCACTCCATGCATAAAATTTCATGCACTCGCCGCAACGTACTGGGAACACGCCGCTTGCCAGCCCGCTTTTGCCCTGCCGGGATCAGGAGGCGGCTCAAACGGGGAGGGAAACAGCAGAAAAGACGACTTGCGAAATCACTGAGTTGACACGAGTGCCGCTATCGCCACAACTCCATCGACGATGGCTACGCCGAATCTGTGCATAATTCAGGATCAAACTAACTATCAGAGCCCCGAACGCAAGTGAGGGGTCAGCATTTCCGAACTTTTTCGCCCGGGTCGCGCTGCTGGCATTGGCGACCTTGATATTCGCGTCAGCTCCCCCCGCCCACGCCGGCGAATGGAGCGAGACGGCAGTGCTGCGCCGCGACCTGCGGCCGCTGGTTTCCTACCGTGCCAAGTTGGAGGGCGAGTTCTTAGTTGTCCAAGCAGATCACGAGGAAGGCTGGCATACCTGCGCGATGGACAACAAAATTCGCGCCGAAGAGAAGCTTGCCGGCAAGCAGTCGCTTGGAATCGATGCGCCCACCGAGATCAGCGTGACGGAGGGGCTGGAGCTGGCTGGGGGCTGGCGTCAATCCCCTCCCGCGGATTTTTCGAAACCGGAATTACGCTGGTTTACCTGGGGTTTCGAGGAGTCGGCCCTCTTCGTCGCAAAGGTGCGGCGGACCGGGGATGGACCTGCCCGAATCTCAGTGCGGGGTCAGGCCTGCAGCGAGGCAAGTTGCCAAAACATCGACCTCAACTTGTCGCTTTCACTCACCTCGTGGAACCCTGTTGCCGCGGCGGGCGCCTCTGCATTGGGCATCGATTCCGAGAAGTTGATAGCGGTACGCACAGCGGAAAACGCCCCTGGCGCCCAAGTCAACGAATGAGAAAGCGAGTGCCCGGCGGCCGACGCCGATTAGATTACAGATTAGACTAAAGGCAGCAACTCCCGCGATCGAAGGCGATCCGACCGCAATCCCCGGAAATAGGCGTAAAAGATGGCATACGACCGTTCCATTTCGATCACCGTCCTTGGGTCAGGTACGAGTGTCGGCGTCCCTACAATCGGCTGTCCCTGTGCGGTGTGTCGCTCCGATGACCCCCGCGACAAGCGTTTGAGACCGTCGATCGTAGTGAACTACCCCGATGGCATCCAGCAGCGGAACGTACTGATCGACACGACTCCGGACCTGCGGCAGCAGGCCCTCACCGCCGGTCTGAAGCAGCTCGACGCCATCCTCTATACGCACGCTCACGCCGATCACATCATGGGACTCGACGATGTGCGCCCCTTTAACTACGGCCGCAAAGACCGTCTTCCCATCTACGCCACCGAGGAGACACTGCTCGATCTCAAGAGGGTCTTCGGCTACGCCTTCGAGGGCACGGCGGCGCATCCGGGCGCGCTTCCACGGATCGAGGGGCGTCCGCTAGATGGACAGCCGGTCAATCTGTTCGGGGTTCCATTCATTCCAGTACCGGTCATGCACGGACCGAAGATGATCGTTGGTTATCGTTTCGGACAGGCCGCCTATCTCACCGACCACAGCGATATCCCGCTTAGTTCACAGAAGCTGTTGAGTGATCTCGATGTGTTGTTTCTGGACGCCCTCCGCCGCGAACCGCACCCCATGCATACCAGCGTTGATCAAGCGCTGACGTGGGTCGAACAGCTAAAACCGAAGCGCGCTTATTTCACTCACATCTGTCACGACTTGCCGCATGCGGAAACCTGCGCCTCGCTGCCGCCAAACGTCGAATTGGCCTACGACGGATTGCGGATCAATGTTTGCGGAGACATCGATGTTTAAGACGTTCTGGAACCTTGAGAGCGTTGGCCCCGAGCCATCGCCGTGCGCTTTGGCAATAGGCAATTTCGACGGGCTCCATCTGGGTCACCGGCGCATTCTTGAAAAGACGAAGGAGGGAGCACGGCGCATCGGCGGTGAGGCCGTCGTGCTGACGTTCGATCCTCACCCGACGACGGTGGTTGCTCCGGAGCGCGCCCCCGATCTTCTCATGTTGACGGCCGAGCGCCTGAGGCGCTTTGAAGAATGCGGAATCGATGCGGGCGTCGTCCTGCCATTCACGGAGCAGATTGCTCGTCTCGGGCCCGAGGAATTCGTCGAGCAGATCCTGGTGAAGAAACTGAACGTGCGTTCGGTCGTGGTGGGAGAGGGTTTTCGCTTCGGACACCGCCAGAGCGGCGATACGCAGACATTGATCGATGCCGGTTCCCGCCACGGGTTTGAGGTGGTAACGGTTCAACCGATTTTGCTCGGCGGCCGGCCCGTGAGCAGTTCGCGCGTCCGAACACTTGTGCGACAGGGAAGCGTGTCCCAGGCGCGGCGGCTGCTCGCCAAACCGTTCTCCATGCGAGGAGAAATTGTTTCCGGGCACGGCATCGGCTCGCGCCAGACCGTGCCGACGCTCAACCTCTCGCCCGAGACGAAACTGCTGCCGGCTCACGGGGTCTATGTCACCTGCACATCCGATCTCGAGAGCGGCCGACGCTGGCGGTCGGTGACCAACGTCGGCTCGCGGCCGACGTTCAACGGCACGGGTCAAACAGTTGAAACTTATCTTCTCGAGAATCTGGCAGGCCGAAGCCCCGCGCGGATCGAGCTGGCATTCCTGCACCCGCTCCGCGACGAGCAGCGGTTCGCAACTCCCGAAGATCTGCGGCAGCAAATCCTCAAGGATGTTGAGCAGGCAAAGCGGTATTTTCGGCTGCTGGGCGCGGCGCGCGCCACGTCGCGTGGCATGGCAAACCTGGCCACGGATCACTCCAACGCGCTACCATCCAGGCCATGAAACGCAGGTCCGTATTGAAATCGTCACTCGTCGGAATGGGCGCCGCACTGGGGTCGCAACAGGCCCAGGCCGCGCTACCGAAGATGAAGATCACGCGTGTGCGGTACTACCGCTCGCCTAATCAGCGTCCGATCTTCAATCAAAGCTACAACGTCATCGTCGTGGAAACCGACCAGGGCATCAGCGGCATCGGCGAAGGCGGCTCCAAAGACACCGTCGAGCAACTCGCAGCCATGATCATCGGCGAAAACCCCTCGCGCATCGAGCATCTGTGGCAGGTGATGTATAGGGGCTACTTCTATCCTCCGGGACGTGAGAAACTCCACGCCCTCGGCGGCCTCGACATGGCGTTGTGGGACATAAAGGCGAAGGCTCTGGGCGTGCCCCTTTACGAGTTACTGGGCGGTCTGACGCGCGATCACATCGAATGTTATTCGACCGGTTTTCCGCGCGCGGGGAGCGTCAAGGAAACAGCACGTGCGTGCATGGAATTCGGCTATCGCGCTTTCAGAACTAGCGTCGTTGGACCGGGACAGCGATGCGGGCTCTTTTGTTTCGCAACACATGGTCGACGAAACCTTTCGGCATTGCGAGGAAATTCGCGAAGGCGTTGGTCCGGCCGGTGACTGGGCGATCGACTATCACACGCGACTGGACCTCTCGGACGCTATCCGGCTGAGTACTTTGATCGAGCCGCTAGCTCCCTATTTTGTGGAAGACCTAGTTCGCTCCGAGAACCCCGGCGTCTACCGCGAAGTGCGCCAGAAGGTGAACGTGCCCATTGCCGTCGGCGAGCATTACGGAGACCGCTGGGACGCCAACGAGCTGATCGAGAACCGCTGGATGGACTACTCGCGAGTAACGATGCCGAACGTCGGCGGCGTCACCGAATTCATCAAACTGGCGGCGCTGTGTGAAACCCACTATATCGGGCTGATCCCGCACTTTACCGGACCGATCGCAACAGCGGCGCT
This sequence comes from Bryobacterales bacterium, assembly GCA_965224215.1. Classification (GTDB taxonomy): domain Bacteria; phylum Acidobacteriota; class Terriglobia; order Bryobacterales; family UBA6623; genus CBDCYS01. The sequence continues at coordinate 52,612 of CBDCYS010000014.1, forward strand.
GGTCCATTGCTGCGGTGCGGCATCGGGGCCCGTGCTGATGGAGATGACGGGCAAAGGGGACACAGAGCAGCCGCACCTCCTCCAGCATTTTGATTTCCGCAAGGGCAAGCTTTGGCCCAACGAGCGGCTCGGATTGGGTGTCGAGTTCGATCCCAACAACGCGGAGTTGATAGCGGACATCACCGAGCATTCGCGCCCGACGCGGCTCTACTCTCGCCCGGACGGTTCGGCGACGAACTGGTAGTTCGGCGAGGATCGAGTGGTCGAACCGCTGAAGAGTCTAGTTCACGGCGACACCAATTGAATGTCGGGGACGAGGCGAAAGCCTCTTCCTCGAGTGGTTCGATAAACCGAAAGATGGGTATCCGGTTGACTCAGGTAGCCCCAAGATGTAGTATGCCGGCAGATGGAAGATTACCCTCAGAACCTGACAGAGTTCGAGGCCCGTTTTAGCAGTGAGGAGGCCTGCCGGGAGTATCTGTTCCGGCTGCGCTGGCCGGACGGTTTCCGCTGTCCGGGTTGCGGTTGTGGAAAGTCGTGGCCTTTGCGAAAAGTGCTGCTGCAGTGCGCTGCGTGTGGGCGCCAAACCTCGGTGACCGCCGGGACCATCTTTCAGGACACGCGCAGCCCTTTGCCGTTGTGGTTTCGTGCGATGTGGTGGGTCACCACCCAAAAAACCGGAGCCAGCGCTTTGGGACTGCAAAGAGTGTTGGGGCTCAACAGGTACGAAACGGCTTGGACCTGGCTGCACAAAATGCGGCGCGCGATGGTGCGGCCGGGACGGGGTTTGCTGGCCGGGACGGTGGAAGTCGATGAAAGCTACTGGGGCGGCCTCGAAGAGGGCCTGCGGGGCCGAAACCTGAAAAACAAAGCATTGATCGCAGTAGCCGCTCAAGAGGATGGGCGGGGTATCGGCCGGATTCGCATGAAGAGAATCGAGGATGCCTCGGGCGAGAGTCTGTTGCCTTTCGTGGAGGAGTGCATCGAGCCGGGCAGCGTGGTGCATACCGACGGCTGGCCCGGTTACTCCGGGTTGAAAAAGGAAGGCTACGTCCATCAGGTCACAGTTGTCAGCAGGCAGGAGCAGTCCGCGTCGGAATTGATGCCCCGCGTCCACCGCGTGATGTCACTGCTCAAGCGCTGGCTGCTGGGCACCCATCAGGGCGCCGTGAGCCACAAACATCTGGACTACTACCTGGACGAGTTCACCTTCCGTTTCAACCGCCGCAAATCCAAAAGCCGCGGCAAACTCTTCTATCGGCTCGTCCAGCAGGCGGTAGCCGTGGATCCGGCGACTTACAAGATGATTGTTCACCCGGTTACAGAACCCAAGAAAATCCCCAAACCACAAGATATTGGGGCTACCTGAGTCAACCGGATACCCATCAACCGAAAAATCCCTGCGATCAAGGGTGAAGATCGTATCAACACCTTCCCTCTCGGCGAGATAGACGAGCGTCGCGTCGGCAAGCTGAGGCCGGAGCGTGCCATATCTCTTCAGAATGCGTCGCAGCCCTGGTGCGGCCGCGCGGTCGAGTTCGAGGATTGCGATGGCTCCTTCCTGAACCAACCCCAGCAGCCGATCGACGGCTGTTCGCCTGGCCCTCAACAGCCAAGCGGCTTCGGTGATTACAGGCCAACTTGTCAGTAACGGAGGCTGGATGTGGCGGGCTAGGTCGGCACAGACGAGATGGTGTCCATCGGCCCGCGAAAGCATCGCAACGAGTGGGCCCGTGTCCGTGAGCACGCGCCGCAGGCTCATTTCCCGAAATCTTCCATTTGTTTCGGGTTTGTGCTCAGATCGCCGGGCAAACCCTTGGCGCAGCCGATGGCCCCGAGACGTTTCGCATGGTCATAAAAACTTTCTGTCGGCATGCCGTTCTCGAGATAGCCGTCCAATGCATCTCGGATCGCCTCGGAAGTTGTTTTGCCGGTCATTTTCTCGTAGACGCGGAGTCTGCGTTCGAGGGTGTCGGGAATTCTGGCCGTGATACGCGCCATCCTGTTCGACATTCTAGCAGATTTGTCAGACGCGACCCTAAGCCGTCGCGGGCGGTGCGGGCGTTCCATCCTTCGCCTGACTGAGATGTCCGAATGGACGTTTCTCGGCATCGTTTTGCCATGGCTCAAGCCCGTTACCTTGCGGGTTTCTGAAGCGGCCTTCTCGGCTGCCGGCGAATCCACTAGTAGTAGAAGGACTGAACTGTTGCGATCCAAGCCATCAACCAATTAGCCTCCGGCGTGCAGCCCGACGCAAGAGCGGAGCGCGTGGGCGTCGGGAAGCCCGTGAAAGGTCTCAACCAAATTGCGGTTGCGTCCCACGCCCTTGAGTTTGGCCATTATGACGTGGAGCAATCTCTCAGCGTGCTACGTCGGCCCGGAGCGCTGAGGTAGCAGACGGTCGGACAGAGCTGCGGACGGAAGTCCACGCTCTCGAGTTTGGCGTTTGACTAGGGCCTGTTAACACTAACGTGGACAAGCTGCTATACTGGTGATGTATGGAAATCACCGAGCAGCAATACCTCCGCATCGAGCCGGTTTTGCCGCGCCAGCGGGGCAACGTGAGCCTGTCGAACCTGGCGGTTTTAAACGCGATTTTATATGTCGCCGAGCAGGGCTGCAAATGGCGCGGCTTGCCCCAGCGCTTCGGCAACTGGCACACCATTTACACCCGCATGCACCGCTGGTCGAAGAACGGCGTGCTCGACGCCGTCTTCGAGAAACTGCAGCGCGAGCAACTGGTCCGCATCAAAATCGAAGCCGTGTCGATGGACTCGACCATCGGGAA
>CBDCYS010000015.1:0-25884 GCA_965224215.1 Bryobacterales bacterium
GACGGGCAGCAAGCCGCCGTAGGGAGTCAGATTCTTGCCACGGAAGTGATAGGGCGTGGCAGCCCCGATTTTATTGGGCCGCGGGGCCCTCGCGCCGGGGCCTTGTTTGACGGGCCTTCGGGAGCTATGCTGTTTTCGTTTGGTAACCATTTGGGTGACCTCCTTGGGGTTGACTGGCGAAGCTGAAATCTTTGCCAGCCTACCTTTTTACCCCATGTTTTCGGGGGTCCCCAAATGGTTCCTGGCGGCTCAGCCCTCACCAGGTGCACCCGCAGTGCATAATTCAGGTATCAACTGTCCACGGATCCTCTCGAAGCCATTGTACGCCAGCCCCTGCAGCCCGATCCCGAACAGCATTGAGCGACAGGTAGCCTGCTTGCCCGCTTCACCTCGTTACCCCAAAGGAGTTTGCCATTGAGTACCCATCTTTCGTTTTCGAACGCCAAAGAAGAGTTCGACGAAGCCTGGCACAACCCGGCCCACACGCCCATCGAACCCGACCCCGTCGATGTGAACGCTCTGTTGCAGAAGCATTACTCGACGAGCGAACCGCTCCGCCTTACGAAGCCGATGTTGCGGGACGCGGAGGCCAAGAAGGCTTGGGACCCAATGACATATATTCCCCGCGTCGTGCGTGAAGGCGAGTCCTGGGGCCGGAAGCCTTTGGAGAATGGGGAGGAGTGTTTCCTGAGAGCGAGCCAGCAACGTGCCTGGAGGACAGATGTCGACGGACAGGTCCTGGAAGAAGTCTACTTGAGTCCCGAGGGAGCGGAGGGTCCTTTTCCTCGGCAGAGTGGAGTTCTTGAGAGGCGACGGCCCTCTTCGGGCAGGCAGCCATCAGCCCTTGTTTCCACGTTGAACACGCTGTCGGTGGAACGGACTCACATCCTCTGAATCTGGTGGCGCGTCGTGCACCTGACAACAGAAAAGGACAACGAACTCATCAAACGACAAATGACACATGGAGGCGCCGCGGACTGGCTTCGAGAGTTCATCGCGATCTACGTCGAAAAGGACCTTGGGATAGAACTCACCCGTCGGGCGCTGAACGGCGCCAAGCGTTAGAAACTAGTGGCGACTCGTTGAGACACGAGGACCGCTGCAAGCAGAGCGTCGGGTACATCACCTTCATCTGAGGCCCACCAGCGCGAGTCCCACTGCAAGTCGGCCTAGACAAGAGGTAGACAGAGGCGGATTTCCGTGAGTCGAACCTGGCGGTTCAACTGTCACGGCCCGAGCTCGCGCACGTTCTACGCCACATTGACGCGCGATGATGGGCGGCAATAGTCGCGGCTGGCATCGCCACAACAACGCTAGGCCGTCACACAGGATCTAGCGAGACTGGTGCTCCACCGCCGAGTCGGGAAAATCAATCCTAAGTGGCTTTGTTAGAGCGTGTTAAGAATCGAAGGTCCCCGATTGTGAGTGCGAACCGGATTTCGCAACACTAAAGTGCACAAGGGGCCATAAGTCTATCGCTGTGAATAGTTTAGTCCGGCTCTCGATCACGGAGCCTGTCATAGCAGTCTTCAGTGACCTGGATATCGGGTTTGCCAGGAGACTCGTAGTCCAAGGCGGTTGCGGGGAAGTTTGGGGTTCGACAACAACCCCTCGGACTTTCCGATCCAGAAATTTGTATCCCTTCTGACCTAGACTGCAGTCACCCTTCGAGGCAAAAGAGCTTCTTGCCGTCCTAGCTCGCTTGGTCAACTCCGCAGGTTGAAACCGTTCGACGGCCCGCCCGGACGGCAGCTCGCGCATACTTCCAGGCCGCCGGAATTCTCAAAGGCGGTCATCGAAATCAATCATGGCCGCAAGCGTTGTATCAGTTGCCAACAATAATGGTTCTCGTTTAGTATGATGTCGCCAATGGGCGCTTTAGGCCAGGACGTAGAGGCTCGCATGGGTGACTTCGCCCGGCGATGCAAAGAGGCCGGATTGACGACCACTCACCAGAGAACGGTCATCTATCGAGTGCTTGTTGAGAGCCGCGATCACCCGAGCTCCGAGCTTGTTTACGAACGTGTCAGCAGGGAAATCCCGGAGATCTCCCGGGCGACTGTTTACAAGAACATCCACGCGTTCATCGACGCCGGGATGCTCCGGGAAGTCAGCGAGTTTCACCAGACCAATCGGCTCGACGCCAACCTCGAGCGCCACCATCACTTGATCTGTACCAATTGCATGAAGGTGGTGGATTACGAGGATGACTGCCTGGACAGCGTCCGGGCGAGCCAATCGCACCCGGAAGGATTTCAAGTCACTGAGTACCGAGTTGAGGTTCGCGGGCTCTGCCCCGCGTGCAAATCGTAGGTTCACCCGAGACCGAGGAGGATTCCATGACAGATATAGGCAAGTGCCCCTTTTCCAGACATACCGCGGCTGGAGCCCAGTCGAACGCAAGCTGGTGGCCGGACCAGTTGAACCTGCAGATTCTCCACCAGAACTCTTCGTTGTCCGATCCGATGGGTGAGGATTTCAACTACGCCGAAGAGTTCAAGACGGTCGACCTCGACGCCCTCAAGAAGGACATCGAAGAGTTGATGACGACGTCGCAGGACTGGTGGCCGGCCGACTACGGTCACTATGGGCCGCTCTTCATCCGCATGGCGTGGCACAGCGCAGGCACCTACCGCATTCACGACGGCCGCGGCGGCGCGGCTTCCGGCTCGATCCGCCTGGCGCCCCTCAACAGCTGGCCCGACAACGTGAGCCTCGACAAGGCCCGCCGGCTGCTTTGGCCGGTCAAGCAGAAATACGGTCGGAAGCTCTCGTGGGCCGACCTGATGATCTTCGCGGGCAACTGCGCTCTGGAATCTATGGGATTCAAGACGATGGGCTTCGCCGGCGGTCGCGAGGATGTCTGGGAACCCGAAACCGACATCAACTGGGGGCCCGAGGCCGAATGGCTTGGAGACGAGCGCTATAGCGGCGACAGGGATCTGCAGAAGCCTCTTGGCGCCGTCCAGATGGGCCTGATCTATGTGAATCCGCAAGGACCGAACGCCAAGCCGGATCCGGTGGCGGCGGCCAGAGACATTCGAGAGACGTTCGGCCGGATGGCCATGAACGACGAGGAAACGGTCGCCCTCATCGCCGGCGGACACACCTTCGGCAAGGCTCATGGCCCTTGTCCTGAGGAGCCCAACATAGGCCGGGAACCGGAAGGCGCCGGCATCGCGGAGCAAGGCCTTGGCTGGAAGAACAGCTTCGGCAGCGGCAAAGGCGGTGATGCCTGGACCAGCGGGTTGGAGGGCGCATGGACCACTAACCCGGTGAAGTGGGACAACAACTTCTTCGACAACCTGTTCGGCTACGAGTGGGAGCTCTGGAAAGGGCCCGGCGGCTCCTACCAGTGGGCGCCTAAGGATGGGGCCGCGGCGGACGCCGTGCCGGATGCGCACGATCCGTCGAAGAAGCACGCCCCGATGATGTTCACGACGGACCTCTCGCTGAAGATGGACCCCGAGTACGCGAAGATCTCGAAGCGCTTCCACGAGAACCCGGACGAGTTCGCGAACGCTTTCGCAAGGGCTTGGTACAAGCTGACACATCGCGACATGGGGCCCCGCACGCGGTTTCTCGGCCCACTCGTGCCGAAGGAAGAACTGCTGTGGCAAGATCCGATCCCAGAAGTCGATCATGAATTGATTGACGCCGACGACATCGCAGCCCTGAAGGGCAAGATCCTCGCTACAGGACTGTCCGTGTCGCAGCTGGTCACGACCGCTTGGGCGTCAGCGGCGACGTTCCGCGGCACCGACAAACGTGGCGGTGCGAATGGGGTACGGATTCGCCTGGCGCCCCAGAAGGATTGGGACGTAAACCAGTCGGCCGGCGTGACGGGCGTCCTCGAGAAGCTAGACGGAATCCAGGCGGAGTTCAACGGTGCGCAGTCCGGCGGGAAGAAGGTCTCGCTTGCCGACCTAGTCGTTCTGGGCGGGTGCGCGGCCGTCGAGGAAGCCGCGAAGAAGGCCGGTCACGATGTGACGGTTCCCTTCACGCCAGGGCGCATGGACGCGTCGCAGGAGCAAACCGACGCGGACTCGTTCGCCGTGCTTGAGCCGACCGCGGACGGGTTCCGCAACTACGTCGGAAACGGGCACGACCGTCCCGCCGAAGAGCTGCTGCTCGATCGGGCGCACTTCCTGACGCTGACCGCTCCTGAGATGACGGTTCTCGTAGGCGGCATGCGTGCTCTGAACGCAAACGTCGGGCAGTCCCAACACGGCGTCTTCACCGACCGTCCCGAGACCTTGACGAACGACTTTTTCGTCAGCCTGCTCGACATGGGCGTGAAGTGGCAGCCCTCCTCCGATCCCGAGGATGTCTACGAGGGGCGCGATGGGTCCGGCGAGCTCAAATGGACCGGCACCCGCGTCGATCTCGTCTTCGGTTCGAACTCCCAGCTACGAGCCATCGCGGAAGTCTACGGATGTGACGACTCGCAGCAGGCGTTTGTGCGTGACTTCGTGGCTGCGTGGGACAAGGTCATGAATCTGGATCGTTTCGACCTTGCCTGATCTGGAGTGGAAACCAAGGCTGGGAAGTGTTTCCGTTGAGCTCCGCGTGGGCGGCATCACATCTCCTCCCGCGCCAGTAGTCGTCGGGGAATCAGCCTGTCTCCGGAATACGACTTGCTGGAGTCGGCCTTTTCGGATTGGTTTCGCTTAGCTGGCGAGAACAAGCCTTCGGTTGAACCATTCGATCGGGGCACCGCAACGCTGTTGATTACAGAGTCGTTTTACCACTCGACGAGCTTCTGAAGAAAGTTAGGCCGCCGATTGATGGCGCGAACGGGATATATCAATAGTTATGTGCGGACGGGCTACTATCGCTTTTGTTTAGAGTGATTTAGTCCTGCTCGCGGTCGCGGAACTCTGCGTACCAGTTCGGGGTGATGTGGATCGGGGCTGTCTTGTGTCCTCGCTCTCTGACGCTTGCAGCACGCTGTTTGATGGGCCGCGACTACAGCCCGGCAACCAGCTCGTCATACATCAGCAGAATATTGGATCGGGTCCCGCTCTGTTCGACGCTCCAAAAGAGGATGTCGTCCAGATTGATGCGATCGAGTATTTCATCGCGCGGCACCCCTTCTCCAATCAGACGCTCCAGCTTGCCGTTGACCGCAAGGAACTTGTCTCGGTGCCGAACCAGATCTTCGCGGGTCGTGACGTCCACGTGCCCGCGGATGACCGTGTCGAAGTCGAGATCCAGCGTCCGACCTAGCGTCGCCCCCCATTCCCGCCCGCTTCCGCCGGCGCCGGCGTCGATCAAGAATCCCCGGGATGCCGCGAAAAGATCGCCCATGTGAACTACTTTCTCCGCCGGAAAGTAAACGACGATATCGCCATCTGTGTGACCTCGCCCGAAGTAGTAAAGCCGAACCTCCCTGCCTCCGAGAGCGATCGCAGCCTCCCCCGCAAGGGTCACGCGGGGCAGAGTGAATTCCTCCTTATCACCCTGTGCGACGAGCTGGGCGTTGGATTCGACCATACGTGTTCGGGCGTTAGCGTGAGCAATGACTTCGGCCCGCTCGATGAGCCTGCCATTTCCGCCAGAGTGATCCAAGTGGTGGTGTGTATTGATCACGTAGCGCACTGGCTTGTCCGTGACAGTAGCAAGCTGGTCGAGAATCTTCGGTACGTCCCTATCTTCCCGGTCGTCAATCAGGATGACTCCCTCATCCGTCACGTAGGCTGCGACGATTCCTACCCTGGAAAAGGGGAGCCCATTCGGTCCCCCTAGGGTCGAAATCAAGTAGAGATCTCCGCGCACCCGTTTGATTCGCAGAGACTCCTGTGGAGGCTGCTGAGTGTGGGCTAGCCAAAGACACCCAGCGAGACACCCTGTCGCAGTTGCCCGGATTATGGTCGGCTTCATCACTTGGTACGGCTCCGAGCCTCGGCTTGCTCTGAATTGCCGGACCTTCCTTGCGGCCCTTCCGAATCGTTCGGCAAAATGGCGATCGGACCGGGTGGCAGAACCTCTCCCTCGAGGCGAGTCCAGTCCGAGGGCGCATCGGGATTGTTGTTGATACCCTTAACGGAAACCCCTTGGAAGGGGATGGGAATATCGCCGTCCTTCACCATCTGGATGTGGAGGTGTGGGTTGCTGGAATTGCCGGTGCTGCCCACGCGACCCAGGTACTGGCCGCGTTTCACCTTTGGCCGGCTGCCTTCGGGTATCTTGGTCTGGTCCTTCTCCCCGGGGGCCGGGAGCATGTCCGGGAACGGGCAGAGGTCGGCCGGGATTGACCCCTCCTGGAAGTGCCCGTAGCGAGTACGGGAACCGTCACTGTGTTCTATCCAGAGATGGTTGCCGTCTCCGGGGATGTTGTTGTAACCTGAATTATGCACAGATTCACTTTGCGAGTGTGGCTGCGTTCGTAGCGGGTTGGCGGTCGTCGTGAGGTGGTAGCTCGGCAACTGGTCTTTTGGCTTCTCCGTGTCCGGTTTCCCTTCCCGCCCAGAATCCGCGTCGTCAAAACCTCGCTCGGAAGTGACGTGTTTCCAGTGCGTTACGGCTAGTGCATAAAATTTTATGCATAGCGCATAGCCAGGCTCTCAGATCAGCGCCCTCCCGACCACCGGCAGCAAGCCGCCGTAGGGAGTCGGCTTCCTGCCGCGGAAGTGGTAAGGCGTCGAAGCCCCGATTTTATTGGGCCGCGAGGCCGTCACGGCTGGGCCTTGTTGGACGGGCCTTTGGGAGCTATGCTGTTTTCGTCTGGTAACCATGTGGGTGACCTCCTTGGGGTTGGCTGGCGAAGCTGGGATCTTTGCCAGCCTACCTTTTTACCCCATGTTTTCGGGGGTCCCCAATGGTCCCTTGCGGCTCAGCCCTCCTCAGGTCCACGCCGCAGTGCATAATTCAGGTGTAATACGACTTGGGTAGGCGCGCAAACCTCAGAAGAAATGTTCTTCCGTCCTCCCCAGGAGTGCGCGGGAACTCCTCCGGAATCTCCGGAAAGTTCCGCCAGCAGCCCGACACCTCCCCATCGGCGATCGCGTAGACATTCTTTCCGTAGGCGATCCAGTCGGAGTTCTTGGCAGATTTTGCCTTGGGATCAATGCCCGGGTTGTAGCGGGTCCAGACCTTCTCCTTGGAGTCGTATCGGACGGCATCGAGATCGTAGGCGATCTTCGCGTAGCCGCCGTGGATCTTTTTTAGGCGGTACCAGTATTCGCCGAGCTTCAGGTCATCCGCGCGGGCGGGGAACGGATAGCTCTTTGCGATTCTGGCGGCTGTCTGCTGGACCTGGACGGGTGTGCGTCCCTGTTGCGCGGCGCACGGCTGCGCCAGCCAAGCGAGGCCGCAGGTGAATATTAAAGCGGCTGGTGTTGTTTTGAAGATGTGGAGCTCCATGGGTCAGTTGTCCTCCCCCAATACTAGGTCGCTCTTGCTTATACGGTTGTTTCAGCAAGCCCCAAGATGTAGGGTAGGGCGTGGCCCGGTCGCCGTTTCCGAAGAGTCTGCGTCAGTTTCAGGTGGAGTTCGCGACCGAGGAGGCTTGCCAGAAGTACCTGGCTGCTTGTCGTTGGCCCGACGGGTTCCTTTGTCCTCAGTGTGGGCATCGGCAGGCCTACATTCTCGAGCAGAAACTACGGTGGCAGTGCGCGGCGTGTCGACACCAGGTCTCGTTGACGTCAGGAACGGTGCTCCACAATACGAAGACCCCGCTGACGGTTTGGTTTTGGGCTGCGTACCTGATGACAACTGATAAACGAGGTGTGTCAGCGCTGCTACTGCAGCGTCAGCTCGGCCTGTCGCGCTACGAAACCGCCTGGATGATGTTGCACAAACTGCGACGGGCCATGGTGAACGCAGCTCGCGAGCCCTTGCACGGAGAAGTAGAGGTCGATGACACCTGGATTGGCGGCCCGCAAGCAGGTTTGCGAGGCAGCCGGCAACTGAAGGGGCGCCGTGCGGCCCTTGTGATGGTCGCTGTTGAGAAACGCGGGAAGCGCTCCGGGCGCGTTCGCATGTCCGTTATTCCAGACTTCAAGAAGGTGACGATCGACAGGTTTCTTGCCCAGAACGTTGTTCCCGGCTCGACCATCTACACAGACGGTCTGAAGACCTTTACCGCCCTCGAAGAGGCCGGCTACAAACACGTCTCTCGTCCGCAACCTCACCGGACTGACTTGCGGAAAGGCGCCAAGTCGGTGGTGCCGCTGGCGGATCGTGCCATTGGCAACCTGCAGCAATGGCTGACCGGAACGTACCACGGCGTGAGCCGCGCTCAGCTTCAGGTTTACCTCGATGAGTTCGTGTTTCGACACAACCGCCGCAAGACCCCAATGGCAGCCTTCCAAACCCTCCTCGGTCTCGGAACTCAACACGCTCCTACGCCTTACGCCCACATCCGCCGCGCGCGTGACCTGGACAAGACGCGATGACCTCCACCCCAACATCTTGGGGCTTGCTGAAACAACCGTATAAGCAGGAGGTCGCTAAGTTTCCGGAATGCCAGGCTGGGTAGTGGGGTCATAGCGTGACCCCACTACCCAGGCTGCCACTCGCCGCATGAATTCCCCCTGCTCAATCGCGCGGCAGGAAGTTTTCCATCACCCAGTAATCGGTCTTCCGTTCAACAGTGGAGAATACGATGCGCTTACTGTCCGGGTGGATGTTCAATTCGCGCGGTCCGCTTTGGATCGTCAACTCCGCCTTGCGTGCCTTACCCCCATTTGTGGGGACAATCTACAGTTGGGAGGCACGGGGCTCGTTTGCCGGCATTCGCGTAAAGAAGAGTATGTGGCGCCCGTCCGGCGCCCAAGCCAATCGCTGCTCTATGGTGAGGAGCCGCCCGACGTCGTCGCTGGGCGCGAAAAGGTCACGGATTTCGCCTCCCTTGATGGAAAGCAAGCGCAGGACGTGCTGCCCGTCTTCCGCGGAACGACGTTCCATGAAGACCAGTTGCTGCCCGTCCGAGGAAACTCGCAGATTCCGCGTTCGGCGGACCGTGGAGGGAAGGGCCTTCATTTCAGGTGCAGGTCCGTAGAGGAGTTTTTCTTCGCCGGAAACCAGATCCCGCCGAATGATCGCACCGTTATTCACCAGAAACACCGACTTTCCGTCGGGCGTCCAATCGGCCGTCGCCCAAAAGGCGACATTCGACATCTCCATGAGCAGAGCAGTCTCCCCGGTCTTTGCGTCGATGCGGTAAAGACCGCTCTCGGTTTCGCTGGCGCCCAAGGCGAGCAGGGAGTCCCCGTCCGCGTGCCAGCGCATCCGAGATCCATCGCTGATCCGGATGGCCGGCAGGATCTCGCGCTCCTCACCGCCGCCGTCCGGCCGAATGATGAGAGTGCTGGGGGCTCCATCGTCCCGCAGGTGAATGTAGGCCAACTGCCGGCCGTCCGCCGACCAAGCAGGATTTGCGGTGGAATTACTGAAGCGCTCGGTCAAACGTCGCGGAGGAGTGTTGAGTTTGCCGGTCTTGAAATCAAGAGAGGCTACGTGCGCTTTCCGGAGGTCAGACCTTTGGCCGTAGTAGAGTCCGCCGCTTCGGGTAATTCCAAGCGGCACGATCGATCCGATGTTCGGCCTCAACAACTCGGGCTCGCCTGCCTGCCTGCCGTTTGTCACCTTGACTCGATGCAAGCCCATGCTGCCAGTCTGGTCACTGGTGAAGAGGATATTACCGTCCGGCGTCCAGCCGAGGAAGGTATCTTGAGCAGGATGGGCAGCCAGCGCAACTTCAGGGCCTCCGTTTAATGGCAGGACGAATATGTCGCCGTGGACAACTTCCTTTCGTGGAGGAAAGTCATAGGCGAGGTATTGCCCGTCCGGCGAGAACGTGATCTTGGGCCGGTAGCGCCGGACAGGTTCGTAAGTCTTTATCAGGCGCACCGAACCGTCGGCCACGGAGACCAACACAAGATCGGTTCCATTGAGTTGCATCACAACATGCTTTCCGTCCGGCGACCAATCTGTCGGGATTCCCCACGAGACGGTTTCTTCGGCCCGGTACAGGGTACGCTCGCCTGTGCCATCCGTTCCGATGACCCGCAAATTCCCTTCCGTGGAGCCGTATTTATAGTGCCAAAAGGCGATCTGCTTTCCGTCGCGCGAGATCGCGCCCCGATCGACATATCCGTTGTCGTTGTTCCAGTTCCCGTACTTCGTGACGTTGCGGCTTCCGCCGCTGACTAGGTCGATGACCGCACTGTTACCGGTGTCGTAGTCAACGGCTCCGAGATACCTTCCGTCCGCACTTACATTCGAAGGAAATGGACCATCCGCTAGGTCCAACTTACGAATCGTCACATCCGACCCTTGGTTGGCAGCAGCGGCGTCAAGCGCCGCCAGCCGTGCGCGGGCTTGTGTTACGAGCCCGGTTTGATCGGCGTAGTCGGCGAGAACGCGCTCATAAGCTTTGCGGGCTTCGACCCTGCCGAGCCTTTCGTAGGCAGTGCCGAGCCGGAACTGCGCCTTCGCTGCCAGCGGGCGGTTGTCACTGTACTGGGGAGGAATTCCTTATAGGTTGCGATGGCGGCTTCCAGGTCGCCCTCCGCGTCCTCCTGATGAATGGCGCGCCCGAGCAGAGCCTCCGGCGTGCTGTTTCTCTGTTGAGCGGCGCCCACTACCAGGAACGCGCCGAATACCAGACTTGCAATCGCTCGTCGTTTCATTGGATTCTGCCTCCTGATTCCAAGCCTACGGATTCGGGCCTCGCGGTGAGTCAAGCAGCGGTAAAGTTTGGGTCAAGAATCGAATCGGTAGCCGACGCCGCGCACGGTGATCAAATGGCACGGGTTTTGCGGATCACCCTCGATTTTCTTCCGCAGGTTGTTCATGTGAGTGTAGATGACTCGGTCCGACAGGAAAACGTCCTCTCCCCAGGCTTGGCGGCTCAAGTCATCGATCGTGAGCACCTTGCCGCGGTGGGCGAGAAAAGGGCGGAGGAGCTTGAACTCGATTGCGGTGAGGTCAATGCGCCGGCCGGCGCGCCACGCCTCGAAACGCTCCAAGTCGATCTTGATGTCATCGAACTCGTAGATCTGGGCCGGCTGATCGGCGCTTGCCGCGCCGCGGCGCAGGGCCGCCTTGACACGGGCCTGGAGTTCGCGCCGGCTGAACGGCTTGGTGACGTAATCGTCAGCTCCCAGCTCGAGGCCCAGGACTTTATCGACCTCCTGGCCACGGGCGGTGAGCATGATGACAGGCGTGCGCACGCCAGCCGCACGCAGCTCGCGGCAAACGGTGAAGCCGTCTTTTTTGGGGAGCATCACGTGGAGCAAAGTCGTGACCTGACGAACAGAAACCGGATAGGAGGCATCTTTGGTCGGACGAGCGGACAACTGATCGCAAAGTCCAGATCCATCAAGGGCCAAGGCTGTAGATCCGGCAGGTGTGCGGTGAAGGCGGTCAGACTTACCCCCGGGAGATCTGTGTTTTGTCCGGCTGTTGGGACTGAGGGACCGTGAGGCGGCTAATCGGAACGCAGAAGTCAGCAGAGGGCATAGTAGGCCATGAAGTCGGCAAAGCTAATGAGGCACTCCGAAAGCCGAGAGGCGGAGCGAACAGATAGGCCGAGCCGGGAACGATGGCCGAAGGCCCGAACGGAAGAAAACGGCAAGTAAGACTCGCAACTCATGGACGGCAAGCGGCAGAAAAATCAGCTCAAGCTGGCCTTCATGGACGCACCAAAGGGCGAAGCCCCGAGGCGCGCCCGACAAGAGACCGAACCGTCTGCGGTGAAGCGGGAACCTCAAAGCCCGGCGCGAGAAGATCGACTGATTGAGGAGGTGTGCGAGCGAGACAATTTCGTGAAGGCTTGGAAACAAGTCCGGGATAACAAGGGGAGTCCAGGCGTTGATGGCAAAACCATTGACGAGACATTGGACGACCTACGTGAACACTGGCCAATCATCCGGGAACAGTTGCTTCGAGGCACTTATCAGCCACAGCCGGTGCGGAGGGTGGAAATCCCGAAGCCGGGCGGCGGGGTCAGAAAGTTGGGCATCCCTAGCCTCACATGCGAGCGGCTGTGGCCGCTGGCTCCCCAATGGGCGGTTGAGGTAAGCAAAAAAGACCACCATCTAGCGGCAGTCCATCTGTGTAAGCGGTTGATTCAAGGGTACATAAAGGACGTTATGTACCCCTTTAGGGTAGCAGCCTGACAGAGGCTGTCAAGGTAGTTGTCCACAGCACAGAAAACCGGACTTGTCAGAAGTGTGGCTAGAGCACCAAATGATGTAGACTTCTCTCTGACCGGTTCGGAGCCGCTCGTCAGGGAGGATACCTTCGGCGCCCCGGTCTTCCATAAGGAGGAGCCACCAAATGAAGAAAGCCTTTTTTTGCAATCTATGGCGGTATCAGCTACCTGACGTTCCTGGCAGCGTTCCTATACGCGATCGGGTTTGTCGGCAATATTCTCGTGCCGCAATCGCTCGATTCTGGCGGGTCGGCGACGTCGCTCGTCACGGCAATCATCATCAACTGCTTGCTGCTCAGCGCTTTCGCCGTACAACACAGCGGGATGGCCCGCAAGGGGTTCAAGAAAGTATTGACCACGTACTTTTCCCCCGGAGATGGAGCGCAGTACGTACGTCCTTGCGACCAACGCCGTTCTGTTCTTGATGTATTGGCAGTGGCGTCCGATGCCGGAAGTCATCTGGTCTGTCGAAAACGCGGTTGGTGCTGCTGTACTCCAAGCGGCCTTCTGGGCGGGTTGGGCAATCGTCTTCCTGGCGACGGTGATGATCAACCACTTCGATCTCTTTGGGCTGCGCCAAACGTGGTTGGCCGTCAAGGGCACCGCTTACAAGGAACTCGGCTTTCGGACTCCAGGCTTCTACGGCTTCGTCAGGCATCCCATCCAAGTCGGATTCTTGATCGCCTTCTGGGCGACGCCGATGATGACTGCAGGGCATCTCTTGTTTGCCGTAATGACGACGGGCTACATCTTCCTGGCCGTTAAACTGCTTGAAGAGCGCGACCTGATGCGGGAGCACCCCGGTCGTTACGGAGCCTATATGGAGCAGGTCCCCGGCTTCGTTCCGCGTCTGACGAGACCTACTCAAGCCGGTCAAGCGACGTCAGGCGAATAGGCGCGGCAGTCGGAGCCCTTCGACCCAGCTCGCGGGTAGAGCTACTTCCGACAATGGTTGCCAGCTCAACCGGTCGATGCAACACTTCACCTTCTCCTTTCGCGCGAAGTGTTGCATCGATCCCTTGAGACCACCGGGATTGTCGGAAGTAAGCTTCAGAATCACTGTGGGCGGCCTCCCCTGGTAAGAAAGAAGGCCAATCAAAAAACCGCTCACGTGGGGCGGTTGGTCTGAGGGCACTTGGTCAGAGGATTAGCTATGTAAGTGATTGAATTGGCGTAACATAACGTCCTTTATGATACTCCAATTATAGCGCAGGGGGAGATGGTGTCAAGAGGGGAACCGAGAGCAGATCACACGGCGGGAGCGGGATAGGTGGCGCGAACGGGATATATCAATAGTAATCCCGCGAACGGGCCCTATGTGACTCGTCTTGTTGGACTTAGTCCTGCTCGCTGGCGGTTTGAACGGTAGGCTCTATGACGAACGCCCACGCTACAACATTCTGCCTCGCAGGCATCGGTCGACTTGAGTTCTCCCCACCGGTTTCGTAGGATAGTTGCCGACAGAACGCAGGAGGCAAGGATGCTCGAAGTGAAATCGAATCGGCGCGCGGCCCTCATGCTGGCGGCGCTGCTGGCCCTGGGGGCCTGCGGCGGCGGCGCGACCGAAGAGGCCGGCCGAGCGGGAGGCAAGGAGGCGGCAGAGGCTTCCGCACCCGCTGACTAGGGCGGCGGCGCCCCGGAAGCGGCCGACGATTTCTACCTCGGCAAACCACGCGACGACGTGGAACGCTATTTCGGCCTCTACGGCGACCCTGGACGCGGCCAGTTTTTCATCACCGAGGCGAAGCGCCCCAAGTATGCGGAGCAATCGCCGGAGATCCCGCCAGGGTACTTGGCGATCGGAGCCATGTGGGGCGACGTCGCGCCCATGAGCATGAAGTCGCTCTCCGAGACGAAGTTCGAACAGGTTGACCTCAGCGACTTCGCCCCGGACGAGCCCAGCGTCGCGGAGTTCCAGTTCGGCCCGGACGGCATTGCCGTTGCGTTGACGTTCACAAGCGGCAGCTTCAGCGATTTCGGTCGCCGCGTGCGCGTCGGAAACCTGCCAGAGGAGTGGCAATAGGCGGCTCAGTTTCCGGCTCCGCTGACTGTCTTGGGAGGGGCTTAGCCGGGCGTTTGTTAACGCGAACGGGATTTACCAACATCAATCCGCGGAGAGCCCGATGTGGTTTTTTTTCGTGGGGCTTAGCCCTCCTTGTGGAATTCTTCGCTAAGTGACTTTCCATCCAAATCTTGTACGGCCATCTGATTGAGAGGAGTTGCCGCTTGGCGTAAGGTCGTAGTGAGTGCAGTGCAACAAACGGCCCACAACCAGATGTAACTCCTCCTTGAGTCGGGGCGCGTCACACCTCAGGCGAAGGTGCGGCGTGCCCTTTTTTTGCTCTTTACTCTGGACAGTGTCGTAAGTCCTCCTCGCCTGAGCTATCCGATCGTAGTACCGCCACGGCCTTGACTCAGTATGGCTTCCACTCCGAGGGCCTTCTGTCGGCCACAGTTTGTTGGACGGAACGGGATTAATCAACAGTTATCGGCCCACAGGCGCTATCTAGTTCGTTTCCGGGGACTTAGTGGAGTGAACCCCAGAAGTGAGACAAGATAAAGTGGGACAGAATTCAGCGGGCGGCGTTCGAAGCATCGTTGCCGCCATGCGAACAGCTCAGAAATCCGAGCTTTGAGTTTTCTGAGGCATGAGACAATCTATCGAGACTTCGCTTGCACCCGGAGCGGGACACATGTCCCACATGTCCCGCCCCGAGCCTCATCGTCTCGATGAGTTGTCGGCCGGGTATTCCTTGGCGGGTTGCTCTCCAGTAGCGCCTGCCTCCGCTTTCCCGGCTGTTTCAGAGTTCGCAATAGTGTCGCTCGAAAGTCTACTATCTTTCAGCAAACGGTCACTGTCTCACTTTGTTGCTGTCTCAGCCTAGGGGTGCATACCATAGTCCTGCTTCCGGTCGCGGAACCCTTCGTATCACATCGTTGTTCTAGCGCCCACGAGATGGAAGCTGAGAGCGGCACTCAAGGCTCTCAACCAAGGACTGGGTGCCCTGCTGAGGCCGGATAGGGCCCCCGAGCCCCTTTGCAAAGGTAGCCTCTAGGAAAGTCTCAGCTACTCCGAGATTGCGACCGTCACGCCATTCGACTCAATACCGCCAATCGTGACTGAAAGATCGACGGCATCGCCCGTGGACGCCCCCTCCGGTATCTGAGCGTTCACTTGGTACAGTCCGACAAATCCCGGTGCAAGTCCCGAGAAGAACACGGGAGCATCGAGGCCGTCAACCGTAACGACAGGTAGCGTTTGGGTTGACGCCAGCCGGTCCGTCCAGGCGCCGGCGCCGGTTGGCGGCGGATCGCTAACCGGGCCCAGACCATTGCAGAAGATCGAAACGAAGCCTCCTCTGGCCACTGGCTGGGAGCCGGGGAACATCCCCGCCGGCGCCGCTACCGAAGCGCTGTTGGCAATCAGGATCGCTCCCTGACCACTGCCGCTTTGGTTCGTGGTGAAGATTCCCGGATCGTGGATAGCCACTCGAACGAAGATCGGCATGGTCGTGGCGGCGGCTATCTCGACTCTGACTTCCGCCAGCGTATCGCGGAGCAGTTCCCACGGCGTCTGGAAGTTGATTTGATTGGGGGCAACGAAGAAGAGTGGCGCGGGGATGCCGTTGAGGCGGACCTTGACGCCGTCCAAATCAATGGGCATCCGCTCGCTGCCGCCGGCAACTCACACATTCGACGAAAATCCCGTACCCCAAACGGTGTGGCCGCTGCCTGCCGAAACAGTATCGAAATTGTTCCCCGCGGCGCTGTTGGTAACCGCAGCGGGCGGGGGAAGAATCGGGACGGGCTGCTCCAAAAACTGTAGTTTCCCGTGCCGAGAGCCGTCGCCTAAGGCGACTCGTGTCACCACCTTCGGCAGCGACTCCTCAAAGTTGAATGGATTGTTAACGGGGTCGGGGTCCGGCGGGCCGCCGGTTGCCTTCGCCTGGAAGACGATCGAGATGCTTTCCGCGTTACTGTTGAACGTGAGTTCGACTAGGCGGCTTTCCCCGGTGTTGAAGCCCCCCAAATCTATGGTGCACGATCGCCCTCCGCCGCAGTCCGCCCGTCGCTCATTCTGTCGGTCCCCCTCCTCAAAACCCCTGAGCCCCACTAGCTCACTCAGATCAACATCGACACCCGGATCAGCCGTCAACTGAACGTTGGACGTAGCCCAAGGCCGTTATTCTCAACATATACGCTGACAACATGATTGCTCCCGCCGGGGCCGACCGAGAGCGGGTCCGAGAGCGATCGTGGCCGCACATCCACATCAGCCGCCGGATTTCCGGATATGTCCACGGAGCGCGAGCCGTAGTTGTTGCTCGGTTCGGTGTCCGCCTCTCGAATGCCAACTTCAGCTTTGTTCCCGGCCGTAGTGCCCAAGAGGCCGGCTCGGCCGTTGACATTGATGATCCACTCTTCACGCACCGCCATTTCCGCTAGTTCGCATTGAACCTCCGTGCGCTCATCCGGCAAAAAAGGCAAAGGAGACTTGCCACCCTTTCGTTCACAGGCGCCCTTGGCGCTGGAGTAGAAGGGGTCTTCCAATTCCATTGCCGGGTCAATGGGAAAAACCACTTTGACGTCTGTCGCTACGAGCGGTCCGCGGTTAGTGACCGTGATCTTGAAGCCGACCGGCCGGTCGCTGAGGACTGCGCCGGGGCCTGTCAACTCGATCTTGACGTCCGTACCCGCTTCAACCACAGTGTCAACTACCGCCGGTGACGTCGGCTCCGCGTTGGATGTGCTGACAAGGGCTGTATTCACCATCGTTCCGGGCTCCGCGGGGGCTCTCACCTCAAACACCCTACTCACGCCGACACCGCCGACCGGAACCGTACCCAGGTCGCATCTAACTTGCGGACCGTTCCCTATGCACTTGTCGGGCAAATCGCCAATGACTGCCGAATTCGACTCCAGCGTGTCGATCACCACCACATTCTCGGCCTCTTCGGGACCCCGGTTGAAGACCTTGATGGTGTAGAGGACTTCAGCGCCCGTAGCGACTTTTTCCGGATCGGCCGTCTTCGAGATATCGAGGTTGGCGCCGCCCTCCGTTTGTTCAACGGTGATGGTGGACAGCATTGCATCGGAGTTCTGGCCATTAGTCGCCGCGACGACTACGGCACCTCGCTCGCTCGCGGTGACAGCATTGACTCCGCCCTCCACCGGCGGAAACGCTAAGCTTTGGCCGCCCGTTGCGGTCAGCAGCACGAGTATCGACTCTCGCTCGGAGTTTGGGAAAAAATTGACGAGGGCGGCGAGCAGTTGGGAGTCGCCGATCCCGGCCGCAGCAGTAATGATGGCCAGAGCGCCCAGGCGCGCCGCTGGCATGAGACTTAAGTAGAACGCCGCTGTGCCCTGTTCGCGCCGGCCAAGACGATCAGACCGCAAGGCTGCGGCGGCGGAGCCGGGGTCGAGGCGGGCGATCCATGCATTGGAATCGCCAAGCGGGGTGGATTGGTCAGCGTCGGGGGTGACCGGAAAATCCGCTGAACTCGTCCCGCCGCCGAGCCAAACCTTACCCGTCGGGTCAATGGCCACGGCGCTTGCAAAGTCATCATCCGCGCCGCCGAAGTAGCTGCCGTAGACAAGATCCGTGCCGTCGGCGTTCAGCACGGCGGCGACAGCGTCAGCGAAGTCTATCGTCGGAAAACGGGGGCTGGGCTTCGGATTGAGCGCCGGTTGAAATGCGCCCGCGGTGGTCGGAAAGTCCGTCGAGTCGGAGGCGCCCACGATCGCGACTTCGCCATCCTTGGTAAGAGCGATCGCCGAGCACGAATCACGCCCGCCGCCGCCCAGAAACGTGGAAAAGATCAGCCCCTGCCCCGAAGACGCCAGCTTCGAAACGAAGCAATCCTGCCCGCCGCCAAGCGTCTCGCTCAGAGCGCCCGCCGTAGCCGGAAAATCGGCGGAACTCGTCTCGCCGCCGATGAGAATGTTTCCCGCTAAATCGATTTCGACTGCTCTAGCCGAATCGGAGCCGGCGCCGCCCAAAAAAGTTGACCATTCCAACACGTCGCCGTCCGTGTTCAGCTTTGCCACGAAGCCGTCCGAGCCGCCCCCATGGTCCTGTTGCATGGCATCCCGCAAAGGGAAGTCCGCGGAACTCGTGTTTCCCACTACGTGGACTCCGCCCCCCGGGCCAACGGCCAGCCCCTGTCCGCTATCAAAAGCCGAACCGCCTAAAAACGTCGCCCAAATCATGTTCTGAGCTGTCGGATCGAACTTGACGATGAAGACATCCGTCTCCCCCGCGGCGTTGGGGAACAAGGGGTTCCTGGTCGGGAAATCAGCCGACCGCGTACTCCCCGTCACGTAGATATTGCCCGCGTTGTCCACATCGACGGCATTCAGCCTCTCGGCATCACTGCCACCGAAGACCGTCGGCGCCGAAAGCACGGGATCGATGATCAGCGGCCGCGACGCGTCATAGTTTTCGATGTGGAATCCAAACTCAGCCGGGCCCGCGCGGACATACTCGCCTTCGACGAGGTCTCGGTCTGGCCCCGCTTGCTGGGAGATCGTGGGTTTGTGAAAGCGCACAACGTCATCGCCGGCGTGCACTAACAAATCTCCGTTGGCGGCGAGGCCGGTACGGTCTCCGCCTTCAATCGTGAACCGAATACGCCCGGGATCGGCTCCCGGATCGACGATGTAGTCGTGCTCGAGCCCGTTGGGGCCACGATAGTGCTCTACATGGATGCCTGGATGAAGACGGCTCACCCGCACGCGGCTGAACACCGCCAGATTCCGCTTCCAGCCCGAAGGATCGGAGCCAATGAAGTGATGGGTGCGGGTGGGCAGCGGATCCACGCCTTCCACCACAACCTTCCCGCCCGATCGCGGAAACCTGACGCGGATCGGAGTTGATCCGAAAACGTCAAGTACCATGCCGTCGTCCATCACGAACACCGAACCGCCAGGAGTGCGCGCGACGAATCGGACAGCCGGCTCGTAGCGCCCTTCGTTCGCCTCAAAGTAGAAAGGGCGTTGTGTAACCGCGTGGGATACACGGCCCGGCTCCCCCCTCGCTGCAAGTCCGAAAAGAAGAACAAGAAAGAAAGTACGAACCGATGTTGTCATTTGATCCTCGATGCTGAAAATGCCGCCGCAGCAGCGATCTGTTTGGCCGACTATGGCGGTCCGATTCTTCCTTGAAAAGATACCTGGTGATTACAAGCCTTCCCACCAGCAATCCGGTTCAAGGCCATGATAACTCAATGGACGAGGGGTTTTCAGCTCTTTCTACAACGGGGAGGAGGTCTCGGGTAGCAGATTACTGGTGGTAATGAAATTTCTCAACAGCTATCCGCAGACGAGGATCAAGCAGCGCTTCCACGGATTCATTCGGAGCAGATCTAGATCGACTTCAAATCCTTGCCAGGCTTGAACCGGACCGCTTTGCCGGGGGGAATGATCACTTCTTGGTCGGTTCTCGGATTGCGACCGATACCGGTCTTGCGCGGGCGAATGTTGAAGACAGCGAACCCACGCAATTCGATTCGCCCGCCTCGCTCCATGGAGCGCTTCATGGTCTCGAAGACTGCCTCCACAGCGATTTCGGCTCTGGTCTTGCTCAGGCCTGTCCGATTGACCACTTCGCCTACGATGTCCTGCTTTATCATGCGGTTGTCTTTGAGGGCTTGGTCACTTTTCTCGGTCTTGCCTTGATGGAGCCCCCCCACCCTGCTTCCAATTGAGTTTCAGGGCCCGTTGTGCAAGGACTTGGCGCTCGGAAAAACGTCCGAAGGGCCTCAGTCCGGCTGCGGAACAATCCGCAGATACGGTTTCGGCGCTTTCCAACCGCCCGGGTATTTTTGCCTCGCTTCGTCATCGGAAACTGCCGGGATGATGATGACCTCTTCGCCCGGCCGCCAGTTCACCGGTGTGGCGACCTTGTGCTTCGCCGTCAACTGCATCGAATCCAGCACCCGCAGCACCTCGTCGAAGTTGCGGCCCGTGGTCATGGGATAGGTGATCATCAGCTTGATCTTCTTGTCCGGCCCGATCACGAACACCGAGCGCACCGTTGCATTGTCGGCCGCCGTTCGCCCCTTTGCACTTCCGGTGGCGTTGGGGTGAATCATGTCGAACAGCTTCGCTACCGACAGGTCGGTGTCACCGATCAGCGGATAGTTCAGTGCATGCCCCTGGGTTTCCTCGATGTCCTTGGCCCATTCCGTGTGATCGCCGACCGAATCGACGCTCAGACCGATGACCTTGCAGTTGCGTTCGGCGAATTCCGACTTCAAGCCGGCCACGTAGCCAAGCTCGGTCGTGCAAACCGGGGTGAAATCCTTTGGATGCGAAAACAGAACGGCCCAGCCGTCCCCGATCCATTCATGGAAGTGGATCGCTCCTTCGGTTGTTTCAGCTGTAAAATCTGGTGCTTCATCGCCTATGTGTAGTGCCATGTTTCCTCTCCAATGGTATTCCGTTGCCAAACTGCTCCAGTCTGGACGCCCAGTCTAGAAAGGTACAAGCAGCAGAGCTGCCCCAGTAACGAAACCACTGACTGGGATGCCTGGGCTATTATCGCACGCCAGCCCAGTGACCTTGGAACTCTGCCAACCAATTCTCTACCACGGAGATCGATACTTCGAGGGTTCTGGGTTGCCCAGCGGCTCCGGTCCCATCGTTGCAGATAATTGCCGCGGATCGCCCTAAATCCCCGCAGGTCGAAGACGCGCTTGGCCTTGTCCTCTGAACGTTCGATGCTTCGTACGGTCCATGACCTTGATCTCGATCGAGACTCGCATGATCGTGTGAGGCTGACGAGAAGGTGCTCTTGAGCCTGCAGAAGTCCGAGCGAATCTTCAACCGTTGAAGATTCTTCCCGCTCGTCGTTTTCGGCGGGAGGCATAATGATTCCCAAAGGATACGCAACCACAAGCGGGATCGTTTTCTTGTTGGTTGCCCTCGCCCATCTTCTGCGCGTGATTGTGGGATGGGAATTCCGCGTCGATAGCTGGGATGTCCCGTCCTGGGTGAGCCTGATCGCCTTTGCGCTGGCAGGCTACGTGAGCTACACGGGGTTCCGAATCGCCAGCCGCTCCACATAGACAGCGAGGTCTTGATCCAGCCGCTGGAGCAACCCTTGCCGACAAGGGCGGCGGATCTAGCCGCACTTCTTGGTTTGCGGAGGCGTTGATCGAGGAGGGCGGCACTCGTCCCGGATTGCCGACTATAGAGCCGAGTGAGCCTGCGATCTGGCTAAGTGCTTTTGTTGGAGAGGTTAGGGGGCGCAGGTGGCGGATTGCTCATGCGATCGGATATCTCGCCATCTATCCGCTGATGAGCGCTATGTAGTTCGTTTCCAGGGACTTACTCCCTGCTCGCGGGTCGCGGAAACTCGTTCGTGCCAGTTCAGCACTACGTGGATCGACGGCGGTTTCGCTTCGTCGCCTTCCACATCTTTGACCACAACAAATCGCTGCCCATCGAGCGAAACATCCGTAGCGATACTCCTCCGCGCGCAAATTGGGGTGCTGGAACAGGCGGGTCGTTGCACCGGTCGTGAAACTGGGTCTCGTGCTTACCTCGACGGCATGAGCGTGTCTGCCTCCGCGTAGCACAGCTCCTTGCCCCGTACTCAATATCTAACCTGATGCACGATCACATGCCGCGTGGCATCGTCTTGATGTCCTCGGCCTTCTTCCCCGGGATCGCCCCATCCCCAGCGTGCCAGCCGCCCTTGCACTCGTTGCAAACGGGCGTATCCTTGGCGGCGTTCATGCCACAGGGGCATTCGCCCATCTTCAGTGCGCACGAGCTACAGGCATGCTTGAGACAACAGGCGTACTTGCCTTTGGCCGTGGCGCTCTTCTTTACCTTCTCGATTTGTGCATCGGCCTTCTTCATCGCCTTGGGGCGATTCATCATCATCTGCCTCATCATTTCCATCTGCTTCGACATCGCATCGCCTTGGGCCAAAGCATCAACTCCCCAACCTGCGCCTACAATGAGAAACACTGCAACCAGTGCTGAAACGAACTGCTTTCGACTGAAATTCATCGGTGCCTCCTCTGAGGGGCTTCTGACTTGGTGGTTTGCCTAGTTGTCCGTAGGATCGCGACCTGTAGATTCGCCGCGACCCAATATCCAGCTCTCAAAACCTTCTGCTCTTAAAATTCGCTCGGGAAAGAGAATTGGTCACGCAGCGGCGCCCAGAGCCACGAATATGGGCGAAGGGTTGGCCATCATTCCCTCCAGGAGACGGATTACCGAACTGCAAGTCAAAGCCGGCGGGAGCGCTTGCAGTTCTTCCAAAGCCCGAGCACTCTTTCCGTCATGTAACAGACGTACCATTTGTCCTCCCGACCCCGTTGCCCTCCTTGAGAATCGATAGGATGAGGAGTGGCAGTGTCGGAACGTTGAATAACTAGTGATGTTGATCCCCAGAGCCGCCCGATTCAGGGAAAAAGAGAAGGTTCTATACCCTGCGGCGGCACTGTTGCTAATGACGGCCTCATTCATCCTGACCAAGACCGGCCGGGATGCTCTGTACTTCCAGAAAGACGGACTCTTTGATCTGCCGTGGGCCTACCTTGGAATTGCCACGCTAGCCGTTCCGGTTGCAATGATGACCCTTTCGTTGACGAAACGGCTCGGACTCCGGCCGATGCGCATCGTTCTGCCTCTCACGGTCGCCCTCGTGCAGGCGGTCTTCTACGTCGTGGCCGAACCCGGAGGTGGGGTCGTCATGACTCTTTTCTTCATGTCGATCCCCCTGATTTATGGGGTGATGTTTTCCACGACTTGGCTTTTCGGCGGTGAACTCGTCGAGACTCTCCCCAAAGAACGCCTTTCACTCGTCTATGGTCGGCTCGGCTCGGCATCGATGGTGGGAGGACTGCTTGGCGCGGGTGTCGCAAAGCTGCTGGCAGCCCGCTTGGCGGCATCGGCGTTCATATTGCTCGGGGCTGTAGGACTTCTTCTTGCCGTAGGAATCATCCTTCTAGGACATGCCAAGTTTCCTTTCAGGGTTGCCGGATCGCAAAGGGAGGATCTCCCAGCGGAACCCTCGGAAATGATGCCCGCCTTCAGTGAGATCTTTAATGCCCTTCGGTTTGACTATGTCCGCACACTGGTTCTTGTCGCCGGGGCCGCCGCAGTGGTGGGTGTGCTCATCGAATTTCAGTTTTACGTTCTGGCCTCCTTAACCACGACTGGAGGGCGCGAGAGCACTGATTTCTTCGCCAACTTTTACATCGTCCTGACGTTGGTCGCTTTGCTGCTCCAGCTCTTCGCCATGCCTACCTTGCAGCGCAAAATCGGCATTAGGGGTAGTCTGCTGGTGCTGCCGCTCTCGCTACTGAGCGGTAACCCTGCTTCTCGCCGTCAGCGCTTCGGGTGTTGGCAGAGCTGCACTTCGGGTCGCGGAAGGGGGGCTGAAGTCCTCGATCTATCGCGCCAACTGGGAGCAGGCATTCCTGCCCCTTGGCCGGCCGCGACGTCTGGTGGTGAAGGTCTTGGTGGACGGGTTGAGTTCTCGGGTCGCGGAGGGCCTCGCCGCGGGCCTACTCCTCGTGTGGCTTCACGGCTTCGTGCAGCAACGCAGCCTCAATTTGCTGGAGATGTCTTGGATCCCTTATCTGATCGCAGGGTCCTGCTTTGCCTGGATTGTGCTCGTCAATGGGCTCGCCCGTGACCTGAGTCCGGACTGCTGTCCGGAACTCCGAAAAGGGGAGCTGACTAGCGATCTCCCACTTCCCGACAGTTGCTGCGTGACGAAGGCTTTGATGAAAAGAATCTGGCAGCGACAATCTGTCCCTGGCGTTGCTTCCTAAACCAGGTTCTCTGGTTCCGCCCTGCTAGCGGCCTCGTCGGGATCGATTCTAAGCCTTGTTCGGCGACTGGTTCCAGAGGCTCTGACGGCTGATTCCTCAATGGGAAATTATTTCTCGGTACCTATCCGACAGTGACGCCCTTGCGCCCAATATTCTAGCGTGGGCAGGTGGCACGAGAGCCCCCATTTTTGAAGCGTCGGTGTGCCCGAAGACCGCTAGATCCACCCTGACGGCGCAGCGTTCACCCAAGGACTGAATTGCCGCGGCTGCCGTCGCGGACCGGGTTCCGTCCTCAGATCTTCAACCGTTGAAGATTGTCCGCTCCGCTACCTGTAGGGTGGTCTTCTTTTGCTAGCCAGTGAAATCAGGCAAGCATCTTTGCTGGGGCAACGCTACAGACCAAGAGTGGCAGATTGATGGCGCGAAGAGGATTTTCCTATTAGGTATCCGCTGATGCGCTCTATGTGGCTTGTTTCTTGGGAACTTAGTCCTGCTCGCGGTCGCGGAACTCTTCGTGCCCTTCGCGCGGCTTGAAACGGGGATAGTAAGTCCGATACCCCAGAAGGCGCGCCGTCGGCCCGATGGCATGGAACAGAAGCCGCTGCACCGGTACTGGCGGATCGGCCATCCAGGAATCGTAAACAGGGCTGAAACGCGACATCTGAAGCAACGCTGTAGGGGCCTGCTGATGGGCTGGCTCTTCGTCAAAGAAGCCGTAAGCCTGTGTAAGAAAAACGCTGAACGGCTCGGGGATTCCGTACTCTTCCGTCAGCGGACCGCGTACGACGACCGGTTGGTTCGTCTGGTTGAAAGGCTTGTGCGGAGTACCGGGCGAGACAAGAAACGACTCGGACGGACCCAGCTCCATGACTTCACCGTTCATGAGCAGGCTCAGCGTGCCCTCGGCGACCATGAATCGCTCCGAGAAAGACGCATGGATGTGTTCGGGCGGTCCTGGCGCATTGGAGTGCAAGATCAACTCAAGCCAAAACGATCCGTCCTCGCGTTTCAGGATCCGCTGCTCGAACCCCTCTGACTCGCTCGCAAACACGTATCCGACCGGCGGGTAGTAGGACTCGCCGGGCACCGGCTCAGGAAAAACGAATTGGTCGAGCGCAGCACCGCCGATAACATAGAGCGCCAGCAGGGCGGTAGATGTCTTCACGATTCCCTTCATGGGATTCCGGGGAGCGGCCTCGCCCGAGCTTCTCGAGGATCTCGTAGTGGCCGAGGGTCTGCTGCCCGACCTCGACAGGTCGATTCTACCGCTCAGCTACTGTGCGGCGGGTTGCGGGTGCGCTCAAGCGCGGTGTCCTCGGCCTTATACATCACACCCATTCCGCCTTTACCAAGCTTTTCGGTTATCGGGTAGTGCGAGATGGTGGAGCCGACCATCGACGGCTAGATTGTACCGCGGACAGATACCTGTTGGTAACAAGCCTTGTGTTGAGCAATCCGATCGTAGCACTGCCGCGACTTTGATTCTAGGGGTGATTTATGCCGTCGATGGAGTTCTGAGGGCCTTGGGCGACGGATTGATGGTGACAACGGGATTTACCATCAACAACCACTCCGGCGCTCTATGTTATTTGTTTCTCGGGACTCAGTCCTGCTCGCGGTCGCGGAACGGTTCATGCCACCTGAATTATGCACAGATTCACTTTGCGAGTGTGGCTGCGTTCGTAGCGGGTTGGCGGTCGTCGTGAGGTGGTAGCTCGGCAACTGGTCTTTTGGCTTCTCCGTGTCCGGTTTCCCTTCCCGCCCAGAATCCGCGTCGTCAAAACCTCGCTCGGAAGTGACGTGTTTCCAGTGCGTTACGGCTAGTGCATAAAAGTTTATGCATAGCGCATAGCCAGGCTCTCAGATCAGCGCCCTCCCGACCACCGGCAGCAAGCCGCCGTAGGGAGTCGGCTTCCTGCCGCGGAA
>CBDCYS010000016.1:0-44121 GCA_965224215.1 Bryobacterales bacterium
GAGGGCAGGACGGGGGTCACGAATAAGACCGAGGACACGTCCTTAGACCGCCCCGTTGCGCTGAAGTTCCTCGCCGCCCACCTTGTCGCCGATGAGGACATACGCAAGCGCTTCGAGCGTGAAGCGAAAGCGGCCGCTGCCGCGCTGGACCATCCGAATATCTACACCGTCTACGAGATTGATGAAGCGGACGGGCGAAACTTTATGGCGATGGCCTATCTGGAAGGAAGAGAAGATCGCCGAAGGCCCTCTCAAACTCGACGAAAGCTCTCGACATCCTTACGGCGCTTTCGTCGAGCAAACGGATCAGCTCCGCCTCCTCACACTCCTACCCACCGCCGTCAAGAAGATCGCACTCTTTCGCTCGGCGTGAGGTGAGAAAAACTTGACCACATCATCGTCGTAGAAGGTTAGCCCGGTAGCCCCCAAGCGCTGGGCGTAGGCAGAAAGATAAACCTTGCCCCCGATGATGCCGGTTTCGGTTTGTACGGCCCGGTAGCCGCGATTTCCGAATCGCTCAAAGATCGCCTTCAAGTCTGCCAGGTAGAAGATGGCGACGGATGCGTCGGCCGGAAGGCGCTGTTCCAGTCCAAGATAGCCCGCTTGGGCTCGGAAGTCCCCTTCGCTAAGTAACTCGAGCGCCCGCTGCGCGCGGTCAAAAAAGTAGGACCCAGGGGCTAAACCGTGCACCGCGTTCACAATCAGGTAGAGGTCGTTGAGTTGGGATCCGAATGGGTCGAGAAAGTCAGCGGAAACACCCCGCGTCGCCCGTTCCAGAATGGTCGACAACTCCTCGAACAAAATCGGCGCTCGATCAAACTGCCGGGTGGAGCCCCGCCGCTGAATTACCTTCTCAATCGGCTCGGGCGGGAGACGGTCTCCGAGCAGCGGCCGAAGCGGAATCAGACTCCGAATGGGCTCCTGGACTTCTTTCGACGGAGGAGCGCCACGCCACGCAGCAACCTCGGAACGGTCAGCCAGCGACGAGTACTCATGCATTTCCCGCATCAGCGGGTAGTCAACCTCCGTCTTCGAAAGCGGCTCGACGCGGTAGCCGAGCCGCGGCAAATCACTCGGCTCGTGCGGGCCTGGCCGTGAGCTGTCACCCAAAGTAACAATGGAAAAACTGACCTCCTTCGCTGTGTCGACGTCCAGCAGCCGATTCAAGGCCCGATCGGCAAACCCGTGTACCAGCGTCGCCGGTATGCCGTGAGCCGCGGAGACAGCAAATAGATTGGCGAGTAATGTTCCGTTGTCCCAGCCAAAATGGCGATACGTGCGAGATTGATACTTCCAGGAGTTTCGCCAGTAAGTGGCGGTGAAAATGATCGCAACCGCCGCCGACATGACGGCTGGTTCCTGTGCCGTCGCTTTGCTGAGGATGCCCCTATGATCGCCGTGTCGCAGCCGTCTCAACGACGAATCTTTCGGGCTCCAATGGTAGACACCAGCCGCCAGCTCATCCAGGTCAGCACAGACCACGTACAGCTCGATCTCGTACAGTGCCCCGGTGCAAGCAGCCGCCCGAAATAGAATCTCGCCGCCGGGGTATTTCCGGCGCCGTGTGATACCGCCGGCGAAATGGAGCAGGTGACTGAGTTGGTGGAGGGTGGGTATGATCTCGGCGTCTACCCGCTGCACACCCCCGCCGATTGCGGCTAGGGCAGGGACCGCGGAGTGGGAAAACTCTTGGGGCAACGCGATTGGTTCGAGATCGCTGTAGATCTTGAACGGTATCGGCTGGTTCGGCCAGTCAAGGAAGTGGGGATTGTTGTGAATACTCCAAGACGAGTGCTTGGTCGCGTTGTGGTACTCCCAGCTCTTTTGGGTATCTCGGTTGGGCATCAGTGGGCGGTCGGGAAGAGATCCCTGCAAGGCGCAGGCGTCTACGCGCGAACTGTTTGGGAAGCACGCCGCTCTGCATCCTCCTGGAGGAAGGCAATGATAAGGAATTCGCTCAGTCCGTCTTCTGCGCCAAGTTTTCGTAGCACTCTTTGAGATCGCTCACCGTTGCCGTGGGAAGTCCGCGGGGCGCCCAACCCGGGTAGATCATCTGTCCCATCATGTCCGTCTCGCCACCGTATCCGCCGCGCATATCGACGACGTTACTGAAGCCGGCACTCAGCAGGAGCTCGGCCGCCTTCATCGAGCGACCCCCTTTCTCACAGCCTGTGATGCACTTGGCGTCCTTTCCGAAGTTGGCCTCGACGATTTCGACGAACTGCGAATTGACCTGCATGCGGCCATACGGATCGCGGCCCATGACAGGAACGTTCTTCCCGCCGGGCACGTGACCAGCGTCAAATTCAGGGACCGTTCGCACGTCGAGGTAGATGTAACCTTCGTCAGATTCCAGGAGCTCTTTGGTCTCTTCGGGTGAGATGCGTTTGATCTCCATTCTTTCCTCCTACGGTTCGCCAAAATTCGGTCGCAGGGGCAACCTGTCCATTGTCACTGGCGTGGCCAAACAGGTTACACTTCGATCTCAATATCGTTCCCCTGCACCCGTACTGCATGAGAAGTCACGCCCCGCGCTGCCGGCGGCCGGGTTGGTTGTCCGGTCTTGAGATCGAAGTGGGCTCCGTGCCACGGGCACTCCACCTCGCCACCTTCAACGGACCCTTCCGCCAACGGGCCGCCCCGATGTGTGCAGGTGTTGTCTAGCGCGTAGTACTCATCGCCCGATCGAATCAGAGCGATTTCACGGCCCTCGACTTCGACAAGCTTACACGAGTTTTCCGCAATTCCTCCCTGCTCCGCGACTTTCACAAACGTTCCCATATTCTTTCTCCTCCTGAATGTTACTAACGAGTCGGCTTTCCTGCGCATCGAGGACCGGCTATTGAATGGTTAGCATCTGCTCAATAGCCGTCCGGGCCCGCATTTGAATTTCAGGATCAACTTCGATCTCCACCCGGTCGTTTCGGAGCGAATCCAGCAGCTTTTCCATGGTGTTCATCTTCATGTATTCGCAAATCGCCGACTCTGATACGGGATAAAACGTTTTCCCAGGAACCTGCTTGCGCAACCGGTATAGCATTCCCTTCTCAGTGCCTACGATGAACTCGCTGCATCGGGATTTTCGGGCGTGCCACAGCATCTGTTCAGTTGACAGAAAGTAGGCCTTCTTGTACGGGAGGGCGCCGCTCAACGTCTTGGACAGACACGAAGACGCACAGCCGCATTCGGGGTGAATCAGCAGCTCGGCGTCAGGGTGAGCATCAAACGCCTCTTCCAACTCCGTCTCGCCGATCTTCGCGTGTACGTGGCAGGCTCCGTCGTACAGGTCGACCAGACTGCGGTCCACGCCCGTTTGGGACAGCGCCACTGCGCCCAAGTACTTGTCGGGCAAGAATAGAATGCGCCGGCCAGGGTACCGTTGGGCAGCGTGTTCAAGCACCTGAGCTGCATTCCGAGACGTGCAGATGTAATGACTTCGGGCCTTGGTCTGGGCATCAGTGTTGATGTACGAAACGATGACGCCGTCGGGGTTATGGGCAACCCAGTTGTCGATTCGGCGGTGATCGATCGAAGCTACCAGAGAACATCCGGGCCGATCCGGCATGTAGACCCGTGAGGAGTTTCCCAGGATCGTCTTAGCGGTTTCACCCATAAACAGCACACCGCGGAAATCTACGCGAGGGGCTTTGCGTTTCGCGACATACTCGCTCAGGCCGAGTGAGTCGCCCACCGTCTCGGCTACCTCCTGCAGCTCCGGATACTGGTAGTTGTGCGCAACGATGGTAGAGTTTTTCTGTCGCGCCAGCCTTCTCACTTCCTCTCCCATTTCAACCAGGAGCTTCACGTAGTCCCGTGAATATCGACGGGGATACAAGTCCTCCGCGAACCGAGAAAAATCATCGTGCCACTTATCAAACGTCATCTTTCATCCTGCCTCGGCTTGGCGCCTCGAGTTGCTCTTGACACGGCCTTTGGCACAGATCCGATAAGAACAATGGCGATCTCCGGCCAGTAGATGCGAAACTCGTGTCACCTTACCGTCCGCCAAGCTGCGGATCAGGCACAATTCCTCATCACAGGTTTCCGGAAAACGCTTGGCCACATCACGAATGGCACAGTTGCACAACGTTAGCAAGAACTCTTCGTGACCCAACGACTCGACCTCGGCCATGTAACCGCATTCGGTTAGCACGTCCGCTACCTCGTGCACCCGCTCTTCGAATTTTTCCCCTCTTGTGCGTGATCTGTAGCGAGCCTGCATGGTGGCGCGCCGCTTCCGAAAAACCTGTCTGACCTTCTCCTGGCCGTCGAGCTGAACCAAACTCGACAGCACATCGATGGCTAAACCTGCATAGTCTCTCGGGAATTGGCCATCTCCATCGTCAGTGAGCGAGTGCACGGCCGCCGGTCTACCCCTGGAGCGCCGCTCCGATCGGGTCTGGATCAGACCATCGGCCTTGAGCTTTAACAAATGCCGACCAACTGCCATGGTCGTGAGGCCACAGAATTTGGCGACCGCTTTTGCATCAGCCTCGCCCCGTCTTTGCAGGAAATGCAGAATAGCCTTCCTGGTCGACTCCTCACGAGATTCCAACGTGTCCATGTCGCTAACCATCGCTAGGTTCCGCTACTCAGCTCGTGCTAATAGGGACGGTGTCCGTCACGCGAGCGTGACGCTCCTTGTAGTAGGGAGTCGCCCAGCGATTCGCCTGCCCGGCAGTCTCCGGGCATCTCGGTCATCCTCTGGGTATATCCCATGAGACTTGACGATGGGGTGTCGCCTAGGGCTAAAGCGATCAGACTGCTGGGATCTGAATTATGCACTGCCGGTGCACCTGGTGAGGGCTGAGCCGCCAGGAACCATTTGGGGACCCCCGAAAACATGGGGTAAAAAGGTAGGCTGGCAAAGATTTCAGCTTCGCCAGTCAACCCCAAGGAGGTCACCCAAATGGTTACCAAACGAAAACAGCATAGCTCCCGAAGGCCCGTCAAACAAGGCCCCGGCGCGAGGGCCCCGCGGCCCAATAAAATCGGGGCTGCCACGCCCTATCACTTCCGTGGCAAGAATCTGACTCCCTACGGCGGCTTGCTGCCCGTCGCCACCCTGCTCGAAAAACTCGGCTTCCAAGCGCTGCTGGAAGAAACCCTCACGACCAAACGGATCACCCGAGCCATGAGCCCCTACCAGTTCGTGCTGGCCCTCGTGCTCGGCCTCTATGTCGGCTTTGCGCGGCTCAACCAACTCCGCTTCATCGCTCGCGACCCCATCCTGACCGGCATCTTGCAAGTGACGCGTCTGCCGCCGCAGTCCACGCTGTGGCGCTTTCTGGCCTCGCTGCACCTCAACGTGGCGAAGCAGATCCTTTCCATTCAGCGCCAGCTGCGGGAACGAGTCTGGGCCGCGGCCCACGTGAAGTTGGAGACGGTGACGCTGGACACCGACACCACCGTGCATACCCTCTACGGCCGCCAGATGGGCGGGCGCAAGAGCTACAACCCCAAGAACAAGGGCAAGCGCAGCTACCAGCCGATACTGACCTTCCTGGCCGAGACGCGCCAATACCTGATGGGCGGGTTGCGCAACGGCGACCGGCCCACGGGCCGACAGATCGCCGCCCACCTCGAAAGCGCTTTCCGGACTTTGCCGGGCGGCGTGAAGAAAATCCTGGCGCGGGCCGATTCCGGCTTTTATTGCTGGGAGGCGGTGGAGGCCTATGAAAAGGCGGCTTGTCAGTTCGTCATCGTGGCGCGCAAAACGCGGCGCCTGGTCGAGCGCTTGCAGCAAGCAGAATGGAAACCCTCCCCCCGCTCCGACGCGGACGCGGAATGCGAATTCCTCTACCAACCGCAAGGCTGGGCGCGGGCCTGCCGTTTCCTGGCGCTGCGTTACGAAAACGAGCCCAAGGCCGGCGCGGCCGAGCAATACCAGTTGTTCGCCACCAGCGCTTACACCTACCGCGTGTTTGTCACCAATCTGGCCGAGCCGATCGCGGCGGTGGTGTGGTTTTACAATCAGCGCGCCGGAGCCGAGAACCTGATCAAGGAGGCCAACAACGACGCCGGGCTGGCGGCCCATCCCTCGCGCCGCTTTGACATGAACCGCAATCACTTTCAGTTGGCCATGCTGGCCTACAATCGCAACTGCTGGCTGCTGCTGTTCAACCGCGAAGCCCAGGCCAGCGTGGAGACGCTGCGGCACACCACCCTGGCGACGGCGCGGCTGCGTTTTCTGTTCGTGGCGGCCAAGATCTGGCGGCACGCCGGCAGAACGGGTGTCAGCTACAGCGATCATTATCAGGAAAAGGGCCTGTTTGAACGGCTGATGCGACGGCTGCGGGCGATGGGGCCGCCGGGATCGAGCTTGGCGCCGGTGGTGGAGGGTGCGCTGAGCTGAGGGGCACTCCATGCATAAATTTTCATGCACTCGCCGCAAGGTACTGGGAACACGCCGCTTGCCAGCCCGCTTTTGCCCTGCCGGGATCAGGAGGCGGCTCAAACGGGGAGGGAAACAGCAGAAAAGACGACTTGAGAAATCACTGAGTTGACACGAGTGCCGCTATCGCCACAACTCCATCGACGATGGCTACGCCGAATCTGTGCATAATTCAGGTGGGAGAGTTCCTCGCGGATCGTCCCTGCAGGAAATGGCTCGCCTGTTTGTCGGGTTCAGCCCTGGGGGATTTTGGTGCGTTCGCCTCACACAGCCGCCTCCAAATCAGTATAGTAAAGTTTTGCAGCTAAGATGTTGAGTAAATTCTCCTGAACCTGCTACAAGAAGATGTGGCGAGAGCGAGAGGGTGGATGGATCGGTTGCGACGTATCCAGAGCCTGCCGGCGGGAGTCTGGGACGAGGCCGCAAGCCCACCGCGTTATCGACCGGAAACTCCAAGGTAAGCAATACCGTGTACATGCTCTTCGGAACTGGGCTTTCTGGGCCAGCGATCGATACTAAAGAATGACAGGATCAGGCTAGAGTGCTCGGTGCCCCCAAGGCCTTCTGCTGAGTCGATGGGCTCCTTGTCTTGGTGCACTCTCTCTTTGGAGAGAACGGTCTTCAATCGGAGGAAGGAGGTCAGAAAATGGCATATATTATCGCCGAACCTTGCATCAGTATCAAAGACTCGGCCTGTGTAGACGCTTGCCCTGTGGATTGTATTCATCCGAAACAGGGCGCGACCTATGATGACAGCCGCCCAGGTTTCGATGATGTCCAGCAACTCTACATCGACCCCTCGGAGTGCATTGACTGTGGCGCCTGCGTGCCAGTCTGTCCCGTATCGGCGATCTTTGAAGAAGATGACCTGCCCGAGAAATGGCAGCGCTTCATTGAAATCAACGCGAACTACGTCGATGCTGATCAGTTCCAGGCCGACAAGTTCAGAGCGGAAAGCTAAGCGCAGATGATCTCCTATGAAATCGCTCTGGGTGTCGCCATCATCGGCGTGATCATGGTCTACCGAACCATGGATTTGGCTGAGGCGGTGCGGGGCAGATGATTGGCGGCTGGATCGCTTTCTGGGGTATCCTAGCCCGTGGCCTCCGCTATGACCAGCTCATGAAACTGGGCTGGAGGGGGCTGTTCCCGAGTTCGGTGGTCAACGTCGTGGTGACGGCCGTGGTGCTGATCTTTCTCAGGGAGACGCTGTAATGGCCGTAAAAGTTGTCCGCAGACCGGAGTTGACTTTCTGGGAGAAGACCTACCTCCCCCAGATCATTAGCGGACTCAAGATCACCTCCACCCACTTCTTCCGAAACCTCTTTCTCCACATCGCCCACCTGCTAGGCCGTTTCAAGCACCTTCCCGCCTCGGTCACCATCCAGTATCCCGAGGAGCTCAGGCCCTTCATGTCGAGGTTCCGCAGCCGCCACCGACTGACCTTGCGCGAGGATGGCACCCCCCGCTGCGTGGGGTGCATGCTCTGCGAGACGGTCTGCCCGGCCAAGTGCATTACTATCGTGCCCGGGGAGCATCCCGACCCCAACGTCGAGAAGTACCCGGTTCGCTTCGACATCGACTTGGGGGTCTGCGTCTATTGCGGGTACTGTGTCGAGGTATGCCCTGAAGACGCGATCCGGATGGACACAGGAATCCTCGACCTGGCAGCCTACTCAAGGGAGGCCATGCAGCTTGACATCCATGAGCTGATGGACCCTGCGCTGCGTAAACCAATCAGCGCCTGCGGCCTGAAGTTTCCCCACAAGTGCGAGTTAACGGGCGGAGGGATGAAGGGCAGCTGGGACGGCCTCGACGGGTCATAGGGCAAGAGAAGTCTTTCGTCCACGGTGTTTGTGGCCGTGCTGCCATGTCATTGGATCTACTGGGAAGTCGGCAAAGAGCTCCAGAAGGGCGGCTCAACGCAGCGGGTTTAGCAGAGGTGGATCGATCCATACTCCAGCGACGCGTTCGGGCATGCAGTGGAGCGGGTGCTTGAGATGACTAATACGGGAGCAAAGGGCTTGAGTGCGCAAGCCCGTAGGAGCTAAAGGAGATCTTCCGGACCCCCACGCGGTACGAGTGGATGTTTTGGACTTAACGGTGACCGAAGGGTCATACTTAATTAGGTTCTTGTGATGGCGGCGGGTTCGACGCTGTTTAGCCCGAGCGCCCGAGAGAGTGGAGAAACCAAAATGGAGGGAGTTTCGTATGCAGCCTTTGTATGATCCGGAAGCAGTGCGGCCGATGTGGGAGGAGCTGGCGCAATGTGGCGTCACACCGCTCAAGACCGCTGTCGATGTTGATGAGGCTCTTGGCAAGCCTGGAACCACGCTTATTGTCGTAAACTCCGTCTGCGGCTGTGCGGCCGGATGCGCCCGACCCGGGGTCACCCAGGCACTGCAGGCCGCTGTCATCCCGGATCACTTGACCACGGTTTTTGCGGGGGTCGATATGGAGGCGACCCAACGCGCACGCGAGCGCATGCCGGAGGTTGCGCCATCGTCGCCGTCCGCCGCCCTGTTCAAGGACGGCGCGCTTGTCTACGCGCTGGAGCGTCGGCACATCGAGCGCATGACGCCTGATGAGATCGCCGGAGAGCTTGAGAAGGCTTATCGTCAGCATTGCACCCGCAAGGGGCCGTCCGTACCCGCCGATGTGTACGGGCAGGTAGTGCACGCAAGGCAGTGTGGATCGCAGATCCCGAGCTTTAGAGGCTGATACGTTGATAGCTTCTTCCAGCAGCCCTTTATGCTCTTCGGAACTGGGCTTTCTGGGCCAGCGATCGGTACTAAAGAACGACAGGATCAGACTCGAGTGCTCGGTGCCCCCAGAGCCTTCTGCTAAGTCGATGGGCTCCTTGTCTTGGTGCACTCTCTCTTTGGAGAGAACGGCATTCAATCGGAGGACGGAGGTCAGAAAATGGCATATATCGTAAAAAAATGCCCCCGAGGTTGTTCAGGACTTTCGACACCTCCAAGGAGTTGTACATGAGCCACCGTTAACTTGACAATGCCCCAGCAAGCCATCCCGCTAGGCCAGAGCGAGCAATTCCGCCCCATACCGAATCGATACACTAAAAGCGATGCCCACGGTGCAAACCACCAGAGAACCTGCCCGTTCCGTCGTCGTCTACGACGGGGAGTGTCCGTTCTGCCTGAAGCAGGTCGAGAGGATGAAGCGGCGAGACACGGCTGGCGTTTTCGAATACGTGCCGCGCCAGTCCGAGGGACTGAAGCAGCGGTTTCCCACGCTGCCCGAGGGCGATTTCAACTCGGGCATGCGGCTGGTCAACCCCGACGGTTCAATCGACGTGGGTGCTGACGCGGTGTACCAGATCGCGCGCCGCCTGAGCGGTTGGAAACTCGTGGCCTGGCTGTATCGTGTCCCGGTCCTGAAATGGATCTCTCGCTCCTGCTATGGCTGGGTCGCGAAGCATCGCTACAAGCTTGCGAAGAGGTGTGAAAGCGGTGTGTGCGAAGCCCCCTGATCGGACCCGCCTGGAATAGGCCCTGCCCAGTCTTCAGGTGGGCGTGCGACAGTCTGCACGAAGGCGAGACACAACGCAAGCCCGCCATTCACATTACTGAGAACTCGTACTAAGAGTTTTGAGGCCGAGAGCAGGACTAAGTTCCAAGAAACGAACTACATAGAGCTTATCTCCGAATAGATGTCGTGAAATCTTAGTGTTGTATCGCAGGCGACCCAGCAGGAAGAGTCTCGTCGGGAGAGAGAGTTAGTCGCTTGCGATACTGTCCCGCCTCAGCTGGAAATGGAGAACAGCGTTCCGCCGTTAAGCTAACGGAGGGAACGCATGAAAAAAGCACGAAAGCAATACACAGCCGAAGAGAAGGTCGCCATCCTGAGGCGGCATCTCGTGGACAAGGAGCCGGTCTCGAAGCTCTGCGACGAGCTGGCGCTGCAGCCGACGGTGTTCTACCGCTGGCAGAAAGAATTCTTTGAGAATGGAGCCGCTGCCTTCCAGACTAAGAACCGCAGCCATCGCCAGCCCGAACAG
This sequence comes from Bryobacterales bacterium, assembly GCA_965224215.1. Taxonomy (GTDB): domain Bacteria; phylum Acidobacteriota; class Terriglobia; order Bryobacterales; family UBA6623; genus CBDCYS01. The sequence continues at coordinate 10,413 of CBDCYS010000016.1, forward strand.
GAACGGATCGAGCAGCTGCAGAAGAAGATCCAGACCAAGGATGAAGTTCTGGCCGAGTTGATGGCCGAGCACATCGCGTTAAAAAAAAGCCTTGGGGAACTCTAACCAAAACCTGGACACCACCCGACGTGCGCGACCAGATCGTCGATTTCGTGCGGTGCTGGTCCGAGAAGACCGGGATCCATGCCGGGCGTTTCATCAAGTGGCTCGGCATCGCGCCCAGCAAGTTCTATTCCTGGCGCCGATGCTACGGCTGCGTCAACGAGCACAACGGTTGGGTTCTCCGGGATTTCTGGCTCCAAGAGTGGGAAAAGCAGGCCATTCTCGACTTTTATCGCGAGCATCCGCTGCAGGGCTACCGGCGGTTGACGTTCATGATGCTCGACGCCGACATCGTGGCCGTCAGCCCGTCGAGCGTCTGGCGGGTGTTGAGCCGGGCGGGCTTGCTGCGCAAGTGGAACGGCAAAACGTCGCTGAAAGGAACGGGCTTCCAACAGCCTCTGGAACCGCATCAGCATTGGCATATCGATGTTTCCTACATCAACATCTCGGGTACGTTCTACTACCTCTGCAGCGTGCTCGACGGCTACAGCCGTTCGATTGTGCATTGGGACTTGCGCGAGGCCATGAGGGAAGCCGATGTCGAGATTATTCTCGAGGCCGCCAAGGAGAAATACCCGGACGCCAAACCGCGCATTATCTCCGACAACGGGCCGCAGTTTATCGCCAAGAACTTCAAGGAATTCATCCGCATTTCGGGGATGACACACGTGAGAACCTCGCCCTACTATCCGCAGTCGAACGGCAAGTTGGAGCGTTGGCACAAGTCGTTGAAGAGCGAATGTATCCGGCCGGGCGTGCCGCTGACGCCCGAGGATGCGCGGCGGCTGATCGAGCGCTATGTCGAGCATTACAACACGGTGCGGTTGCACAGCGCGATCGGATTCGTGACGCCGGCGGACATGCTGGCAGGACAGCGGGAGGAGATTCACGCCGCGCGAGACCGCAAGCTGGAGCAGGCGCGGCAGCAGCGTCAGCTACGCCGTCGGCAGGCGGCTTGAGTTTTGGAGTTACAATGGCGTTGCCGGGTGAAACGGAAGCGGGCTCTGCTGGGAAGCGACCCTACCGAGGGATAGCCCGGCGGGCTCATCGAGACGATGATCACGGGCGCGGGAACGAGTTTCTTGCGCCCACGCTTCAACCCCATCGGATCGAAAGACCCTGATGCCTTGAAAATCCCCGCCCGCAGGGCGGCATCTTCACCACCGCGGAGCGCTCGCTCTCCCGTTTCGGCTGAACCGGTACAATACAACGATTTGAAGGAAGCCGTCCGAGGAAGCTGGGAGTCTATGCGTTTTCAATCAGGGGGGCAAAGGGCTCTGACGGGAGGTCGGCACCCGTTCGACGGCGCGAGACCCTACATAACTTCGCATCCAGTAATCATCCATCAGAGCCTGTGCAACCGGGTTGCCGAACGGGCGAAAGTCGAGCTACATCAGGCGGCTAACAGGGTTCCGGACGGATAGGTGGTGTGAAGGCTTGTAATCACCAGGTATCTGGTAGCGGTACAATTGGGCGTTGATGGTTGGCTCCACCATCAGCCACTACAAGATCCTATCCGAGCTCGGTCGGGGCGCGATGGGTGTCGTCTATAAGGCCGAAGACAACAAACTGGAACGGCCCGTCGCGCTGAAATTCCTGGCCGCGCACGCCATCGAAGATCCCGAACACAAGGTCCGCTTCGTCCGGGAAGCGAAGGCAGCCGCCTGGATCACCAGAACATTTGCCCGGTCTACGAGATCGACGAGGCTGATGGGCAAACCGTGCTCGCCATGGCCTGCCTCGAAGGCCAAACGCTAAAGGACAAGATCGCCGATGCGCTTCTGTGCCATACTTGGGTCAAAGATGCACTCCCGAGGAGGTGCGGCGATGGCTTTTCGCGTAATTTTCCTTTGCTTGCTTTCGTTCATTCTTGTCCCACCGCCAGCTTTAGCGGCAGGCATTTCGCCCCTTTCGATCGAGCCCGCTTTTGAACAAAATCTTGGCGAGGCGCCCGGCGACGTTCTCTTCCTGGCTCGTGGCCGAGGGCGCACCGTCCATCTGACCGCCGGGGCCATGATCTTCACGCGCGAGGCCGATGAAGGGCCGGCCGAAATGGTGACCATGCGCTGGGTGAACGGCTCGGCGGAGAGCGCGGCCAATGGCGTCAGCCCGCTAGAGCTGCGCACCAGCTACTACGTCGGCACGGATCCGGCGGACTGGCTGCCTGACGTTCCCTCCTACTCAAAAGTCCGCTAGCGCGGCGTGTACCCGGGGATCGATCTGGAGTTTCACTTCACCGGCGGCGGGCGAAAGCAAATGCCCGAAATCGGCTTTCGCAAGGCTTTCGCAAACTTTTACTTTTTCGGGTAGAGATCACAGAACCCAATAAAATATGGTGGGCGCGCCCAGACTCGAACTGGGGACCTCCTGCGTGTGAAGCGGGATATTCGCCCTAAGTTTAACCCTAACTAACTGATTCTAAAGGCTTGTCTGGTTTGAACAAACCTCAAGGACCTGCCCCTAATTGGAACCCTTAACGGAACCCCAATCGAACGCGACATGCGGCGTAGCGCTCGATGGTGCTTAAAAGAACAAGGTGGGTATCCGGTTGACTCAGGTAGCCCCAAGATGTAGTATGCCGGCAGATGGAAGATTACCCTCAGAACCTGACAGAGTTCGAGGCCCGTTTTAGCAGTGAGGAGGCCTGCCGGGAGTATCTGTTCCGGCTGCGCTGGCCGGACGGTTTCCGCTGTCCGGGTTGCGGTTGTGGAAAGTCGTGGCCTTTGCGAAAAGTGCTGCTGCAGTGCGCTGCGTGTGGGCGCCAAACCTCGGTGACCGCCGGGACCATCTTTCAGGACACGCGCAGCCCTTTGCCGTTGTGGTTTCGTGCGATGTGGTGGGTCACCACCCAAAAGACCGGAGCCAGCGCTTTGGGACTTCAAAGAGTGTTGGGGCTCAACAGGTACGAAACGGCTTGGACCTGGCTGCACAAAATGCGGCGCGCGATGGTGCGGCCGGGACGGGATTTGCTCGCCGGGACGGTGGAAGTCGATGAAAGCTACTGGGGCGGGCTCGAAGAGGGCCTGCGGGGCCGAAACCTGAAAAACAAAGCATTGATCGCAGTAGCCGCTCAAGAGGATGGGCGGGGTATCGGCCGGATTCGCATGAAGAGAATCGAGGATGCCTCGGGCGAGAGCCTGTTGCCTTTCGTGGAGGAGTGCATCGAGCCGGGCAGCGTGGTGCATACCGACGGCTGGCCCGGTTACTCCGGGTTGAAAAAGGAAGGCTACGTCCATCAGGTCACAGTTGTCAGCAGGCAGGAGCAGTCCGCGTCGGAATTGATGCCCCGCGTCCACCGCGTGATGTCACTGCTCAAGCGCTGGCTGCTGGGCACCCATCAGGGCGCCGTGAGCCACAAACATCTGGACTACTACCTGGACGAGTTCACCTTCCGTTTCAACCGCCGCAAATCCAAAAGCCGCGGCAAACTCTTCTATCGGCTCGTCCAGCAGGCGGTAGCCGTGGATCCCGCGACTTACAAGATGATTGTTCACCCGGTTACAGAACCCAAGAAAATCCCCAAACCACAAGATATTGGGGCTACCTGAGTCAACCGGATACCCATCAAGAACAAAACTACCCGGACCACGTGCGGAGGTAGGAAACTTGCAGTGCGTGTGTGTCTCGCGCCAACGCTTCGCCACGACCGCGGCGAGACTCCAGCCCCGAAGGCTGTCGAGATCCCTCAATACACTGCTTTAGCGCGATCGTGATGGCCGCAGCACACGCTGGGAATTGCTCCGAAAGTGGTTTCTAAGCCCGTTTAACCCTCGTTCTGGGGTCCAAAACCCCGAAAAACCCTTCAAAACCATCCTTCCAGTGTGGTTCAACCGTCCGGCAGAACGAATTTGGGATTCACTGCTGCCCCGGTTGCGTGGGGTTGCAGGCATTTGGCCAAGCGGGTTGCTTCATCTCCGGTAAGAGGTTCGCGTTTGTACTGGTAGCGGCTTCGAGCTGTTCGTTCAAGGCTTCCCAGCTTTCAAACCTCGGAATCGGCACCATGAAATTCCGTCGCGCATAGCCGACAAGCCCTTCCACCTTGCCCTTGTCGTTGCCTTTGCCCGGTCGCCCGAAACGATCGGCGAATAAATAGTGCGACCGCAGTTCGCTGAACACTCGCGTGCGCTTGCGCGTACCGTCGCCGAGGATCCGCGCCACCGCCAAGCTCGTGTTGTCGTAGACGATGCTGCCTGGCACGCCACCAAAGTAACGAAACGCTGCATTGTGCCCTTCGCAAAAGGCTTCCGTGGTCTCGGCCGGAAAAGCTTTTACGAAAGCGTCATCGCTTTGCGGCAAATCGACAACCAAGTAGTGCGCCTTGCGTTGCACGCCGTTGATGACGACCAGCGCTTCGCCGAAGTCGGCCTGGGCGTCCCCCGGCGGATGTACCAGCGGCACGAACATCTCTTGTCCGCCCAGCTTCTGCTCGCGAACGTAGTCCTTGACGATCGTGTAGCCGCCGGTGAAGTCGTACTCGTCGCACAAACGGTCGAAGATACGCTTGGCGGTGTGATGTTGCTTTTTCGGTCGGTCTTGATCGTCCTTTAGGATCTGATCGATGATGCCGCTAAAGGGACCGAGCTTCGGCCGCCGCACCGGTTGGCGCCGCCGATAGCCCGGCGGAACGGCGTAGCGCAGCATCTTGCGCACCGTCTCTCGCGCCAAGCCGAATCGCTTGGCCGCCTCCCTTTCGCTCATCCCTTCGACAAAAACACTGCGTCGTACCTGAGCATATAGCTCCGCTCGATACATCCTTTCCGGTGTGCCACAAAACGCCTCACAAATGTTTTATGCACCGCTTCAGGCGGTCTAGTTTTGCTCCGCCACCAGCGGCCTCAAACGGCCGCCATGTGGTCTATTTTCGCTCCGGCGATTACAAGGCTAGCCAGAGTCCGTCCGAGTGGCAAAACATCGATCCGCCTCGAACACTACCCGTCTGGTGGGCGTTGTGGATCGCTTCGGGATTGTCATTCGGATTCGAAGTTAAGGGACTTCGGTTCAGCACGCCACTCGGCCTAGATCAGGCAATCGATCTTCCTCTTTGCTTGCTAGCCGCGGAGCTTGTCGCTCAGATTCAGCGTGCGCAAAACAGGAGCTGGACTGGATCTGACTACCCGTATCGTCGCTGCCGTTGAAAGCGCGGTTGAGCTTGCGCAGCGTCGGCGTGGCGACACCCGCAAGGTCTTGCTCGTTGAAAGTCGGGCGCAAAGCCGCGTAGAGCTGCTTGCGCTCGGTTGCGTCATCGGTGGCGACGACTTGCAGGGCGGCCGCGTACGTCGGGCCTAGGGCGTTTAGGACTTGCTCTCGATTCATGGTGTTACCTCCAAGATGTTCGGGAAAAGGGAATACTGGCACCGAGGCGCACGAATGCCCGCTTGGTTGCCAATTGGTTGCCAAAACTAGCCCGATTGGGGCGATTTTGAGAGGGGTTACGGGAGGGGGAAGGCCCGTAAGTTGTTGAGGAATTGGTACTGGCGCCCAGGGTCGAACTGGGGACCTCCTGATCCACAATCAGGCGCTCTAACCATCTGAGCTACGCCAGCACAGTCTTGTTTTCAGTAACTTAGAGCTACTGAATTGTAGAAACTTTCTCTAGTGTAGTGGATTTCGTAGAGGCCGTCTCCCGGTTTTCGACTTTCGGACGTATCGTCAGCGCGTCAACCGCCTCCCGCTTCGCCTGCATACGGATATGGCTGTAGCGCTCCAACATCGCCCGGCTCATATGTCCCATTATCGCAAGCATCGTGCTCTCTGGCACGCCCGCCTCCGCCATGTTGGTGGCTGCTGTGTGCCTCAGGTCATGGAATCGGCACTGAACCCCGGCATTCTTGCGGATAGTGGTCCAAACCTTTTTGAGTGAAAGGGTCGGGCGCGTCACGTCGGGAGCCTTCGGGAACCCGAACGGGAAAAGGTAGTGCTCGGGCTTGACCACTCCGAAGCGCTCAGTAAACCATGCGGCATGCATAGCGAAGACATCGAACAATTCATCATTCATCGGAAGGTGGGTATCCGGTTGACTCAGGTAGCCCCAAGATGTAGTATGCCGGCAGATGGAAGATTACCCTCAGAACCTGACAGAATTCGAGTCCCGTTTTAGCAGTGAGGAGGCCTGCCGGGAGTATCTGTTCCGGCTGCGCTGGCCGGACGGTTTCCGCTGTCCGGGTTGCGGTTGTGGAAAGTCGTGGCCTTTGCGAAAAGTGCTGCTGCAGTGCGCTGCGTGTGGGCGCCAAACCTCGGTGACCGCCGGGACCATCTTTCAGGACACGCGCAGCCCTTTGCCGTTGTGGTTTCGTGCGATGTGGTGGGTCACCACCCAAAAGACCGGAGCCAGCGCTTTGGGACTGCAAAGAGTGTTGGGGCTCAACAGGTACGAAACGGCTTGGACCTGGCTGCACAAAATGCGGCGCGCGATGGTGCGGCCGGGACGGGATTTGCTTCAATCCCTGCTTCGAAGTCGTGTTACCTGAATTATACACAGATTCACTTTGCGAGTGTGGCTGCGTTCGTAGCGGGTTGGCGGTCGTCGTGAGGTGGTAGCTCGGCAACTGGTCTTTTGGCTTCTCCGTGTCCGGTTTCCCTTCCCGCCCAGAATCCGCGTCGTCAAAACCTCGCTCGGAAGTGACGTGTTTCCAGTGCGTTACGGGTAGTGCATAAAATTTTATGCATAGCGCATAGCCAGGCTCTCAGATCAGCGCCCTCCCGACCACCGGCAGCAAGCCGCCGTAGGGAGTCGACTTCCTGCCGCGGAAGTGGTAAGGCGTCGAAGCCCCGATTTTATTGGGCCGCGAGGCCGTCACGGCTGGGCCTTGTTGGACGGGCCTTTGGGAGCTATGCTGTTTTCGTCTGGTAACCATGTGGGTGACCTCCTTGGGGTTGGCTGGCGAAGCTGGGATCTTTGCCAGCCTACCTTTTTACCCCATGTTTTAGGGGGTCCCCAATGGTCTCTTGCGGCTCAGCCCTCCTCAGGTCCACGCCGCAGTGCATAATTCAGGTGTTAGCCAATCAGTTTCTCTGCAGGACATCTGGGGATCAATTGCGGAAGGCGTTCCCAAGCGTGCCGACCGGCCCCGTGGGAGGTTCGAGCTTCTGGACGAGAAGGAGCGGCTGATAAGATCAATGCTTCTTAGTGGTTGACGGGCCAGTCCATCCCGCGGCCAGGGATGTGGTTTTGCGAGCCAGAGGCGGAGGCGCAAGTCATCATTCTGCTACCGATAGTTGTAAATGCTATCGCCCTCCGCCCCCGCAGTTTTTTTCGAGAGTGCCTCAAGATCGCGCGCCCGCCTCCGAAGTGAGGGTCTGTGATGTCGTTCATAGTACAAAGCTTTTGCGAACTCGTAGAGTTCCGCGTCGTGGTCATTGATACTATTTATGGTCGCCAAGTCACTGTCAGACAGATACGGGCGATCCGGTTTGTTCCTCGTTTTGTTTCTTGTGACGTAGGGCGTCGGTTCTTGCCCCAACAGATCCGCTACTGCGACAACAGCTTCGGGGAATCGCTCTTGCAAACCCACGAATTCGAAATGATTCCGAAGGTTTGCCTTCGCCGCCTCCAAGTGTTCTTTCGTGACGCCGCCGAATCCCACCAAGTGCTGACCGGAATCGTCTAGCAGTCCAGCGATCTGACGGACCTGGCCGTTGTCCATCCAACTTGGGTGGCGCTCTTGAACATAGTCGGAAAATCCGAGTTGTGAGGCCAGTTGGTAGTCCGGATGAGAGGAGGTCGTTCGATGGTACCAGTACAGAGAGAGAACCCGGCTCTGGGGTTCGCGCAGCAGGGTGACGTACTGGCTAGGGCGCGCAACGAAAGAGTGCCATCCGTACCATAGGTGCCCGAATAGGCACTTTCTGTTGGCCAAGGATTCGCCAGTTGCGCATTTGATCCGATCAAGGCCGGTCTGCCAGTCAGGCGTATCGACCTCGTCATACTCCTGTTTCGTCAACCACTGACGAAGAAGTTTTCGCAGGGTCATCCCCGCGGTTTTGTAAACATGGAGGTATAGATAAAGAGACATGTCGGTCCGCGGCGGAGTTCAATTGCTGAGTTTGATTCGAGGACGTTTACTTCAGCCCCAATCAGTTTCGACTTGTGATTGCGTCTGGGGCATGCATCTTAAGGACCTGACTTTAGCTCGGCCTGGTAGCGCCTGACGATATCCGAAACCGGACCGTCTGAGCGTATTACCCCTTTTTCCAGCCAAACTCCGCGAGAGCAGATGGCCTGAACAGTTGGGAGGCCGTGGGAGACGAACAACAAGGTTCTTCCCGAGTCAGCGAATGCTGAAATCTTCGCGGTGCACTTCCCGCGGAACGCTTGATCGCCCACCGAAAGCACTTCGTCCAGGATCAATATATCGGGGTTCGCGTGAATGGCAACCGAAAAGCCGAGCCGTGCTGTCATTCCGCTTGAGTAGGTTCGGACCGGTTCATTGATGAAGTCCGCCAAGTCGGCAAACTCCACGATGGATTCGAGGTTGTTTCGGACCTCAGTCTCAGACATGCCCATTAACGAAGCAATCAAATTAATGTTTTCCCAGCCTGTCAAGTCGCGATGAAGCCCGATGCCAAGCGCTAGCAGGGCGCTGACCCGCCCCAGAACCCGAATCGATCCTCGAGTCGGTGTCGAAACCCCCGCGATGATTCTCAGTAACGTACTTTTGCCGGCCCCGTTGGAGCCGATGATCGCGAGCCTTTCACCGCGCTCAACGTGGAGAGACACGTCACGCAGAGCCCAGAACTCATCGCGGGCCGGCGATTCGTTTTTCGGGAAACGCCGAGCTAGCAAGTCCCGCTTCCGGTGCAAGGCGTAACGCTTGCTCACGTTCTTGACTTCTATGATCGTCATGGGTTAGCGGTTGCTCTAAAGGTAATCTGAGAAGTCATCTTCTACTCGAGCAAAGACCGTGTACCCCACCCAGAATGTGATGATTGACGCAACCGCAATCTTCAACACTGTTGCCCCGGGGGGCTCTCCGTAGAGAAGAATACCGCGCATAACCAGCACCACCGCCGCAACAGGGTTTATCTGGTATAGCCAGGCCAAGTCGGGATGTATGTCTCCGAAACCATAAAAGATTGGAACCAGCCAAAACAGGACCGTGTTGACAGATTGTACAACCTGAATTATGCACAGATTCACTTTGCGAGTGTGGCTGCGTTCGTAGCGGGTTGGCGGTCGTCGTGAGGTGGTAGCTCGGCAACTGGCCTTTTGGCTTCTCCGTGTCCGGTTTCCCTTCCCGCCCAGAATCCGCGTCGTCAAAACCTCGCTCGGAAGTGACGTGTTTCCAGTGCGTTACGGCTAGTGCATAAAAGTTTATGCATAGCGCATAGCCAGGCTCTCAGATCAGCGCCCTCCCGACCACCGGCAGCAAGCCGCCGTAGGGAGTCGGCTTCCTGCCGCGGAAGTGGTAAGGCGTCGAAGCCCCGATTTTATTGGGCCGCGAGGCCGTCACGGCTGGGCCTTGTTGGACGGGCCTTTGGGAGCTATGCTGTTTTCGTCTGGTAACCATGTGGGTGACCTCCTTGGGGTTGGCTGGCGAAGCTGGGATCTTTGCCAGCCTACCTTTTTACCCCATGTTTTCGGGGGTCCCAAATGGTCTCTTGCGGCTCAGCCCTCCTCAGGTCCACGCCGCAGTGCATAATTCAGGTACAACATACCCCATGTCCCGATAGTAGACATCCAGTGCTGACGTTAGCAGCGAAAGACCGCAGACAAAGATGAGTTGAAGAGAGAGCACCAGCGGCAACCACATCCATTGAATATTGACGCCGACTACAATCACAACGGCGATGAGCAGCAGGGCCAATTGCAAGGCGTAGTGGAGCGCGTTTCCCAAGACTACGGAGACCGGCACAAGTTCCCGCTGGAACCGCACCTGCTTGACTAGTGACGCGTTTGACACCACCGACGTCGTGGCAGTTGACCACGCCTGGGTGAAGAAGTTATAGGGAAGCAACCCGCAAAGCAGGAACAGCGGATAGTTCGGAATGCCACGGGTAAAAACTACGCTGAAGATGAATGTGAGCACCCCCATCATGATTAGGGGATTCACCAGCGACCAAAAGATGCCCAATGACATGTTCCTATAGCGAACCTTGAAGTCCTTGGAGACCAAGTTCTTGAGAATAAACCAGGGGTCGTTGTCGAAGCGCCGCGGGGCCTTGAGGGCGGAGCTTGATTGGGGGTTAGACTGCGCGGCTGTCTGGTTCATCGGTGAAGAGTTATTGTAGATCAAATCTGGGGGCTTCCGGCTTCCGAGTAGGTAACTGCGGTCCGGGCTGGCTGAAATCCCCGTTTCCTCCCAGCCCGTTTCCAGCGTTCGGCAGGACATCATCTCCGGGTTGGGTCTTGCGCTGTCTAGCCCGCGTTGTCCAACCGGCACACCCCTTACTGAATCGAGAATCTTGTTCCCTAACCTTGGCTACGACGCTGGCCAGCCCAGCGCCGGATGCGGACCGACCGGACCGGCTGGTTCCAACGACAAAGGGGCCCAACGAGCTACAATGCTGACAACCCCCCCCTGGTGTCCCGTGACCCGACGAAAAACGAGATCGGACCTGATTGCTTTCCTGGCGGGCTCCCCTTTGCTTCAGGCACAGTTCTCACCCCGACACCAGTGAGCCCCATCGCTCGATGAGATTGCGAGCATGTTCGAGTTCGAGCCGCTTGCTCAGGCCAAGATCACCCAAAGAGCCTACGACTACATCGTCGGCGGTGTGGAAAGTGAGGCCTCACTGTGACGGAATCGAAGAGCCTTTTACTGGGCTACATTGATACCCCGGGCGGTTGCGGACGTAAGTTCAATCGACTTGTCGCTGGGTGTGTTTGGTCGAATTATGCCCTCGCCGATCTCGTGGCGCCTACCGCGGGCCATCAGCAACTCCATCGCGACGGCGAGAATGAAACCCACTAAGGTGCAACGGCGGCCGGAGCGACGATGGTGGTGAGCACAAACGCCAGCTATCCGCTCGACCAAGTGGCGTCGGCAGCAGACAGCCCTCTCTGGTCTCAGCTTCTATGTCCGAAGTGACCGTACGGGGGCCCGGGGACGTGTTGAAACTGCTGTGGAGGTATGTTGTTAGGCAATCTGCTTCACCGCCGACGGGACGCAGCGAGTCCTTGAAATCCTGCAAACTGAGCTGGCGCTGGAAATGGCGCACACCGGCTGCGCCCGTATTTCGGATGCCGACGCAAGCGTGGTCGTGACGGATTTCCCCTAATCGAATAGATACTAGATCCCGCCTCGAGTTGTCCCGCTCAACGACTTAAAAACCAAAAAGCGTGCGAATAGAATCCGAGATTGCTTGAGCAAACGATTCCAACCAAAAAACTCAAAGGCGCGAGCGTAGTACAGGAAGACACGGAGAGCGAAAAGGGGACACCGACTAGCCAGATCTTGGCATTCGATGAAGCCTGGAAGGCCATGCGACGCTAGCATCCCGGGAGAGTTGAGCCACGGGGGGGGGGGGGAGGGCTAGCGGGTGCGTCCTGCAGGCATTTCCGTCACCCTAAGGCCGCGCCCGTTTGCCGAATCATCCCCGTGGCTCTTAATTTCGATCATGCATGGTTCAGGCGAATTTTCCAATAGAACGTTAGGACTATTTTCAGGTGCTCGCGTACTGGGTAGATTGGGGTGGTGGACGCGATGCGGGTCTACTTTCCGCAGTCGATTTAGCCACTTTCCGGACAAATTTAAACTGAATTCTGAGAATACGAAGGACGGAGGTACTAGGCTCGCCAGCGAACGTCGATTCATCGAAACTGCTGCGCCATGTTGGCGAGATCGCTTTGGGCCCGATCGATCGTCTCGTGGACCGCTTGCCGGGGGCTGTGACAAAATTCCACGACTCTACCGAGCGCCTCGGCTCAAACTTCAAGGAACCAACACCACGCATCAGCCCCGGGTGGTCCTCCGCAGCCCTCGCGTTCTGGTCGACCCCTATCTTGGTTCGTGACAGTAGTTGCATTCAAGCGAGCCGCTTCTAGCCCGGTGACAGTTCATGCAGGCGGCCATTGAAATATCGCGTTCTTTCCCGAGGACTTCACGCTCTTCGACCGGACCGTGGCAATCCTGGCACTCCGCTCCGGCCTTTTTGGTGTGAGCCCGGTGATTGAAGAATACATAGTCGGCAACAACGTAAACGGGCTCCCAGGGAACTTCAACGCCTTCCTTGTGGAACCGAGCCAACTTTTGAATCATCGGGCTGTCGGTCTTGATGGCGATATGACACGCCATACACTTTTCAGTGCCGACAATCTCAGCGAAATCCCCGGGATCAGGCGTCGGGTGACACTCACCGCACTTGAGTCCGTTGCTGACATGGAGGCGGTGGCTAAACGGGATTGGCTGCTCCGGGGGTTCAGGTAGCCGTTTGAGTACCGGCAATTGCTGAGCCAGGGCCGCTGATGATATACTTGCGAGCAAGATTGCCATCCACATTCTCATCACGACCTTCTTGCCGCTCGGGCCTGTCCGCGCGGTTGTCCTCTTCTTATCTTTGCGGCGGTATGCTCTCTTTATAATAAGGCCAGTGCCCAAGCAGCCACTACCTTTGCCGGAGACTTTGGTTCCCCAAGTTTTTTCAACGGAACCGCCCCGTATGCGCCAATCTCTGAGCTTGCACCTGAATTATGCACAGATTCGGCGTAGCCATCGTCGATGGAGTTGTGGCGATAGCGGCACTCGTGTCAACTCAGTGATTTCGCAAGTTGTCTTTTCTGCTGTTTTCCTCCCCGTTTGAGCCGCCTCCTGATCCCGGCAGGGCAAAAGCGGGCTGGCAAGCGGCGTGTTCCCAGTACGTTGCGGCGAGTGCATGAAATTTTATGCATGGAGTGCCCCTCAGCTCAGCGCACCCTCCACCACCGGCGCCAAGCTCGATCCCGGCGGCCCCATCGCCCGCAGCCGTCGCATCAGCCGTTCAAACAGGCCCTTTTCCTGATAATGATCGCTGTAGCTGACACCCGTTCTGCCGGCGTGCCGCCAGATCTTGGCCGCCACGAACAGAAAACGCAGCCGCGCCGTCGCCAGGGTGGTGTGCCGCAGCGTCTCCACGCTGGCCTGGGCTTCGCGGTTGAACAGCAGCAGCCAGCAGTTGCGATTGTAGGCCAGCATGGCCAACTGAAAGTGATTGCGGTTCATGTCAAAGCGGCGCGAGGGATGGGCCGCCAGCCCGGCGTCGTTGTTGGCCTCCTTGATCAGGTTCTCGGCTCCGGCGCGCTGATTGTAAAACCACACCACCGCCGCGATCGGCTCGGCCAGATTGGTGACAAACACGCGGTAGGTGTAAGCGCTGGTGGCGAACAACTGGTATTGCTCGGCCGCGCCGGCCTTGGGCTCGTTTTCGTAACGCAGCGCCAGGAAACGGCAGGCCCGCGCCCAGCCTTGCGGTTGGTAGAGGAATTCGCATTCCGCGTCCGCGTCGGAGCGGGGGGAGGGTTTCCATTCTGCTTGCTGCAAGCGCTCGACCAGGCGCCGCGTTTTGCGCGCCACGATGACGAACTGACAAGCCGCCTTTTCATAGGCCTCCACCGCCTCCCAGCAATAAAAGCCGGAATCGGCCCGCGCCAGGATTTTCTTCACGCCGCCCGGCAAAGTCCGGAAAGCGCTCTCGAGGTGGGCGGCGATCTGTCGGCCCGTGGGCCGGTCGCCGTTGCGCAACCCGCCCATCAGGTATTCGCGCGTCTCGGCCAGGAAGGTCAGTATCGGCTGGTAGCTGCGCTTGCCCTTGTTCTTGGGGTTGTAGCTCTTGCGCCCGCCCATCTGGCGGCCGTAGAGGGTATGCACGGTGGTGTCGGTGTCCAGCGTCACCGTCTCCAACTTCACGTGGGCCGCGGCCCAGACTCGTTCCCGCAGCTGGCGCTGAATGGAAAGGATCTGCTTCGCCACGTTGAGGTGCAGCGAGGCCAGAAAGCGCCACAGCGTGGACTGCGGCGGCAGACGCGTCACTTGCAAGATGCCGGTCAGGATGGGGTCGCGAGCGATGAAGCGGAGTTGGTTGAGCCGCGCAAAGCCGACATAGAGGCCGAGCACGAGGGCCAGCACGAACTGGTAGGGGCTCATGGCTCGGGTGATCCGTTTGGTCGTGAGGGTTTCTTCCAGCAGCGCTTGGAAGCCGAGTTTTTCGAGCAGGGTGGCGACGGGCAGCAAGCCGCCGTAGGGAGTCAGATTCTTGCCACGGAAGTGATAGGGCGTGGCAGCCCCGATTTTATTGGGCCGCGGGGCCCTCGCGCCGGGGCCTTGTTTGACGGGCCTTCGGGAGCTATGCTGTTTTCGTTTGGTAACCATTTGGGTGACCTCCTTGGGGTTGACTGGCGAAGCTGAAATCTTTGCCAGCCTACCTTTTTACCCCATGTTTTCGGGGGTCCCAAATGGTTCCTGGCGGCTCAGCCCTCACCAGGTGCACCGGCAGTGCATAATTCAGGTTGCATAATGTGTAAAGAGTCAGCAAGGTTTCTTTATGCGCTTTCTTCTGTTTACAATCAGCTTGATTCTTGCCGCTTTGGTGGCCGTCTACTACTCCGACCTCACCGATGAAGACATCCGCCATGCTATTCAGTTTGACTCGGAAAATCTAGATCAGCAGACGAAGCAGGCTCGCAAGCACACCGCCGCAACTATCGACGCGATAAACGCGCGATTGAAGGGCCTGCAAGAAGAGTACGCGCGGATCCGCACGGCGGTCAACAAGGAGTCAAGAGGCGGCAAAGAGAATCTCGCTGAGCAGACCGAAAAGACCTTGACGGCAACCCAAGAGTTGCAAGAGAAAATCGCCCAGCTCAGCAAAGAAGCCGACACCCGGTTTCAGGAGCAGGCTGACTATCTGCGAAAACAAGTCAAGGCTTTGAAGAAAACGGTGGAAAGCGAGCTAGGGACCCAAAGGTCGGACGGAAAGTCGAAATAGCGCGTTGAGCGGTTGTCTGGTGTGCGGGCCGTTGACGCCCCCCTGCGATCGCAAGCAAATGACCAACATCGGCAAAGGAATCGGCTGTTCGACCCAGCCTGCCACCAAAACCCCTCGCGTCGGTGAGGTGTGTACTCGCCCCGGCCTTGCGAGTTGCAACAGTGATTGGCTACGGGCAATTGGTCCCCTCGTTTATCGACTCTGTCAGCCGATTTAGCCGGTCTGGTGGTCGGCGCATAGGTTCTGTTGTTGAAATCCGACAAACCAGCCGTGGGAAATTCGGGAAACGCACGGCGTGTCCAGATCGAGACCGCGAGCGTCGAGAAGTACTGGCGCGCGATATAATCCCGCTATGGCTGCAACGACTCGCAGGACTTTCTTATCACTCGCTGCCACGGCGGCATTGGCCAACACTTTCCCTAGAGAGCTACGATCCCGGTTTCGCCTCGCGGTCACAACCGACGAAATCGACGATGACCTGCTGACGGCGATCCAATTCTTGGGGCGGTTTGGCCTGGAGTACGCCGAGATTCGTAATCTGTGGGGTAAATACAACACCTCACAGCCGGTCGAGAAGATCCACGAGGCGCGCCGGTTGTTGGACGACCACGGCATGAAGACAGCTATTGTTGACACCGGCTTTTTCAAGATCCCAGTGCCAGCCGAGAGCGCAGACGGTCAGAAAGTCATCGACAAACAATGGAAGCTTCTCGACCGGGCGATGGACCGGGCTAAGATCCTCGGAACCGACCGAATCAGGACTTTCGCTTTCACATACCCCCGCGACGGCAGGCCCGACGAGGCGAACTATCCGCGCATCATCGAACTGGTGAAAGAGTCCGCTCGCCGTGCCAAGGCCCGCGGTTTCCGGCTGGCGCTAGAGAACGTCGGTCATAGCTACGTAGCGACAGCCGCCGATTCGGCCCGCGTGTTGAAGGCGATTTCGCTCGACAGTTTCGGACTCACGTGGGACCCCAACAACGCGGCACAGATGGGCGGCAGCCCTTTCCCAAAGGGTTACTCCATGCTCGACCCCGCTCGTATTTTCCACGTACACTTGAGAGACTATCGACATCTTCCTAGCGGAAAGACCGAATGGTGTGCCGTCGGGCAGGGAGAGTTTGACCACTTGGGTCAACTGCGTGCTCTTCTCAAGGCTGGCTACCGGGAAACCTTTTCTCTCGAAACCCACTACACGGTAGACGGTAGTAAGGCCAAAGCGAGCGAAGCCTCGCTAACGGCCCTTCTCAAGGTGATGGAACGGGTCTAACCGCGTGACGGTCGAGTAAGGGTCACGAAGAGAACAAAGCACTTCGAAGCCTGGGCTGCTGCCACTTATAAACTGAGAGATGGCTTGGAGTCCGGCTAGACTAGCCCTGTGTCGGTGGCACGTATTCCGGCGGAAGGGCAGCCCCTTCGCCGAAGA
The DNA here is from genome assembly GCA_965224215.1 of Bryobacterales bacterium. Lineage (GTDB taxonomy): Bacteria > Acidobacteriota > Terriglobia > Bryobacterales > UBA6623 > CBDCYS01. Next base: position 26,839 of record CBDCYS010000016.1, read on the forward strand.
AAAACTGTTCCATCTGCTTGATGATCAACTCCTGGGCTTCCATTGTGCCGGGATTGAGCCGGTACTCGTTGATAATCATCTTGAGATGCTCGGTCCACATCCCCCACGCTTCTTGAGACACACCGTCAAAGATGCGCTGCCCCAGTTCTCCGTCAAAAGGCGTTTCCGCCAACCCGGGTAATTCCTTGCCGAGCTTGACACATTGGACCATTCGTTCTGCCATCGATATTCTCCGTGTCTGTCCATTGTAGAGGAACGTTCGCCGCGTAGCAAAGACAGCTCTCTACGCTTTACTCGATACCCCAGCGCCATCAAAGGTCGCCATTTCCTTATACACGCGTATCGCTGAATCGACCAGCCCCATTGCCAAGGCTGCACCCGTTCCTTCCCCGAGTCGCATGTCCAGGTTGAGCAACGGCCGAACGTCCAAGAACTGAATCAGAGCCTGGTGGCCTCGCTCGGCTGACTGGTGCGAAAAGATCACGTAGTCCCTAACCGCCGCGGCTTGACGAATCGCCAACAGCGCTCCCGCGGAGGCGATAAAGCCGTCGGCGACGATTGGAATTCTGAGCGAGGCCGCTCCCAGGACGAACCCCGCGATTCCACCGATCTCGAACCCGCCCACCGCGGCAAGGACGGCAATGGCATCCTCCGGATCCGGTTTGTGCAAGTGCAGTGCTTGCCTCACGACATCCGCCTTGTGCTGTAGTTGGCTCTCGCTCACCCCGGTTCCTGTCCCTACTACCTGGTCAGGTTCAGCTCCCGATATCGCGGCCAGCGTGGCAGCGGCCGCAGTGGTGTTCCCAATGCCCATTTCACCGGCTCCAAGAAGCCCATACTCAAGCTGCGCCGCCGCAAAGGCAAGATTTATCCCCGTCTCAATACACTGAATCGCCTGCTCGCGCGTCATCGCGGCCTCGCGGAGAAAGTTGCGAGTGCCGCGAGAAACCTTGCGGGAAACGACGGCTTCCACATCGTCGAGCGGATGGTCCACTCCCATATCCACGATCACCGGATCAATGTCGTGCTGCCGGCAGAGCACATTAATCGCGGCGCCTCCATCCGCGAAATTCTTGACCATCTGGTAGGTGACTTCAGGTGGGTAGGCGCTCACGCCCTCGGCGGCCACGCCATGGTCAGCACAAAAGACGAACATCGCTTTGCGTGGAACCGGAAAGTCCGCCATTCCTCTGGCCAAGCCGTACCGCAAGGCTACCTCCTCGAGGCGGCCGAGACTCCCCGGGGGTTTCGTGAGCCGGTCAAGGCGAGCGCAAATCTGCTCAGCCAGCCGCGCATTCTTGGCTGGCCTAATGCTGGCAAGCGTATGCTCCAAAAGGTCCATCTGGCCCGGTGATTTTTCTTCAAACGAACTTGTTCTTCGCATATAGCTGCGAGTGAATTCACATGCGCTTGTGGCTTCCGCCATCATACTTCACACTGCGGCGACACAGGTTTCTCGCGCGGGTTAGGGAAGCCGTCTGGCACCTCTCGCGAGCTAGGTCGCAGGCACGCAGCCCGCCTGATCGTGACCGACCGAGACCAAATGAGGGTTGTCTTCCCTGCTGACGCTCCGCCTCAGGGTTTTACTTCATGCAGGAGCGGTTCGCCCCGCAGGCCGGCGAAGAGGTTCGCCACCGATATCTCCGCCATTTTTTGCCGTGTTTCGATTGTGGCGCTGCCCAAGTGAGGCACGATCGTGAGGTTGTCCAGTTTGAGGATGGGATGATCGCGCGGCAGAGGCTCGGGGTCAGTGACGTCCAGCGCGGCAGCGGCAATCTGGCCTGTTCTCAGCGCCTCGTGGAGCGCGCTAGTTTCGACGATTCCACCCCTGGCGACATTCACCAGAATCGCTGATGGCTTCATCTTGGAGAAGGCCGCGGCGTTGATCAGGTGGTGCGTTTTGTCGGTAAGCGGACAGCAGATCATCACGTAGTCCGACTCGCTCAGCAGTTGGTCGAGGGAAGCGTAGCGAACGCCTAGATCGTTCTCGGCATCTTCACGGGGGTGGCGGTTGTGGTAGACAACCGACATGTCAAAGCCGCGAGCCCGCCGTGCGACTTGGCGGCCGATGCTCCCCAGCCCGATAATGCCAAGGGTGCTGCTGTGGACCTCCCGGCCGAGCATGAATCCAGGGTCGTAGCGCAGAAACTCGGGTGAGCGGGCATAGCGGTCCCCTTCGACCACGCGGCGTGCCGCCGCCAGCAGCAGCGTAAACCCCATGTCGGCTGTCGCTCCGTCGAGAATTCTCGGCGTGTTGCCCACCGGAATGCCGCGCTCGGCGGCGTCGGCGACCCGGATATGGTCGACCCCGACACCGTAGTTGCTGACGACCTTGACGCCTGGCAGACAGTCCAGCATCGCACCATCCACAAGCAGGTGGCCGTAGGTGTATATGCCGTCGACGGGCTCACCGCTGCCGTCGATCGCGACCTGCCACGGTAGCAGCTCCAATTGATCGCCCATCAAGTCCGTTACGGCATGGGCGAGAGGGCCATCGGCGATGACTTTCGGGCGGCTGGCTAGGGTGGGCTGGTTCAAAGATTGCATGGCACTAGGTCGAGTATTTTAGGCTTCCTCGTCAGCGCCCTGTCAACTCCACAAGCCACAGCGTCATCGCGGGCACGTAGGTGATCAGCAGCACCGCCACCAATAGAATCGCAACGTAGGGCAGCGTCGAGCGGTAAACCTCTGTCAGCGGCTTCTCGAAGCGAAATGACGAGAGGAACAGATTCTCCCCCATCGGCGGCATCAGGTAGCCCAGCTCCATGTTCGCCAGAAAAATGATCCCCAAATGCGTCGGATCAATACCGTAGGCCGCCGCCATTGGGTAGATCAGCGGTACGACTACGATGATTGCGGAGTAGATGTCCATCAGCGCGCCCACGATAATCAGCAGCACGTTCAACGCCAATAGAAACACCAGCGGGGATTCGATATGGGCTTGCACCCAGTCGAGCGCCTGCATCGGAATCTCGGCCAAGATCAGGTAGTTGGTGAACCCCAGCGCGACGCTCAGAATGATCATGAATCCGCCGACCAGCGTGGCGCATTCAACGAACACTCCGGGCAGCTCGCGCCGCATACTCAAGTCTCGATGGATCAGGCATTCGGTTACTAGTGAGTAGACCACTGTCAGCGCTGCCGCTTCGACCAAGGTCGTCAGCCCGCCGAAAATGCTTCCCAGGATGACGACAGGCAGCAGCAGTTCCCACTTCGCCTCCCACATAGCGGCGGCAGCCCTGCCGGCATGAAAGGGCGTGCGCTTGGCTCCGTTGAACCACCCTTTTTGCGCTCCCCAGCCGGCGACGCAGAGGACCAGCAAGATCCCGGGCAAGAGTCCGCCGATGAACAAACGGTCGATCGGCTCGTTGGCGTAGTAGCCGTAGAGAATCACTGGCAGGCTGGGGAAGAACAGCAGCCCGATCGAACCCGACACCGTCACCAATCCCACGGAGGTCCGCTCCGGGTAGCGCGCCTCGGTGAGCACCGGCAGCAGCAGTCCGCCCATCGAGAGGATAGTGATCCCGGAGGCTCCGGTCAGCGGCGTGAAAAACGCGAGAACAACGGTCGTAACAATCGCTAGCCCTCCTGGTATCCAACCGAACACCGCGGTAAACAAATGGGTCAGCCGTTTGCTGGCACCTCCCTCAGCAAGGATGTAACCACCCAACGCGAAAAGCGGGATCGCTGGCAGCATCGGAGACGAAGTCAGACGATAGGTCTCTCCAGGAACGGCGTTGGCGGGTGACCCGTCGTAGAAGAACAAAAGCAGCGCCGCTCCCGCGATCGCCGTGAAGATCGGCATGCCCAGCACCGTGCTTGCGACGATGAGCAACCCGAACGGCAACACCAGATCGATTTCGTCCAGTCCAGGCAGCAGACCGAACGCTGCCGGCACGGACAGCCCAAGCGCCGTCAGCAACCTGGCACTCAGCCGCTCCCCGGAGTGCCAGATCAGACGGCCCGTGACCACGGCAAAACAAGCCGGCAGCGCCGCCAAGAACACCCAGAGCGGAATTCCCCAAGCAACAATGTCGCCGGCTTCGCGTTCGATTTGCAGCAGGTCCCAGCTCGCGAAAAACAAGCAAGCGGTTACACCGGTGGCGAGAGCTGATGTAGCGATCTTGGCGGGGCCACGAAATCGCTCGGGAAGAAAACTTTGGGTGGAGAGCGCCAGGTGGCGGTCAGATCGGGATGCAAGAGCCGCGCCGGCAAGCGCAATCCAAAGCGTCAGGTGCTGGACCAGCGGGATGGAGCCGGAAATGCTGTGCCCGAAAAGCTCCCGGGCAGCGACTTCCATCATCGGCAGCGCCGCCATTGCTGCCAGGATCGCGATCGAAATCGAGTTCTCGATCCGGCCCAAAGGCGTCGGTCGTGTGGCCTGCTCCATTTAAGTGCCTTGGTGAAGCCCGTCGCCGGAAGGATGGCCGGGGGACCGAGACAAGTCCGCCATGACTTCGTTGCTCTTGCTCACCGTGCTCATCGTAGGGTGGAGAGGCGATGTCGCCAGGAATGGCGACACGGCACGCAGGAATGCGTGCGCCACGCCGCCACGTGGTTCAGTCGCTTTTGGACTTGCGGTATTCGTCACGCAAACGCTTCACCTCATCAAACAAATCCGCCGGGCAATAGCTGCCGCGAAGCTTCGGGTAGATCGCCTCGACCTCCGACTGCCAGTCGGCCCGGGTCGCTTCGTCGAGCTGGACCACGTTGAGTTCCTTCTTCTTCATCTGCTCGATCGAGTCGGGCCCCAGCTTGCGAATTTCGCCGCGAAGCTTGGCGCCCACCTCCCGGCCGGCCTGGAGCATCTCGTCCCGGTACTGCTCGGGGACGCGGTCCCACGCTTGTTTGCTGACAACGACGCCTCCGATCAGAGGCGCGAGCTTGAGGTCAAGCATGTTGGGAGCCTGCGTAAAAGAGCGGTCAAACATCGCGAACACTGGCGGCACGTCGAAAGCATCGATCATGCCCGTCTGCAGTGACGTGAGCATGTCGGTGACGGAAAGAGGAACAACATTGAACCCAAGCGATTTCCAGAGTTTTTCCGTCTCGGGGTCGCCGGCCGATGTAAACAGCCGCATCCGGCGAATGTCATCGAGAGTTCGCGCGGGCTTCTTGGTGAAAAAGCGCACCCACCCGGCGTCGGTCCAAAACAATACTTTGTGCTTGACTCCTCGAGACTCGATCCGCTGCTCCAGCTTCGGGGTAATGCGGTCGCGCACATAATCGAGTTCTTCGTAGGAGTCGAACATCAGAGGAATCTGCAGCGCCGCGACTCCCCTATCGATGCGTGACAACCCGTTGGCGGACAGCGCCACGACCTGGATTCGACCGGCCCGCACCTGCCGTACCATCTCGGTTTCATCCCCAAGCACGCCGCCAGGATAGATGCGCAGGTCCACTTCGCCGTCCGAGATCCGCCGCCATTCTTGACGCAAGTAAAGCAGCGTGTCGTGCCAAGCCGAACCCTTGGGCACGACCGTGCCAAGCCGCAGGGTAGTCTTGGCTTGCAGAGGGACCGAAGCCGCCCAGCACAGCGTGAGCAAGAGAAGCGAAGCGATTGTTGCGGCTCGCCGGTGGGTCATGGGGTCTCTCCTGTGGGGGCCAAGGGGTCATCCTCTAAGATCAAGTCGTCGATGCGGTCGAGCAGTCTTCGAGCCCGGCGGTGGGCCAGCAGGTTCACCAGCCGCCTCTCGGGAAACTCCTCCGGGTCGACGGCCAAGGCTTTGTTGACGAGCGAAGTAAACTCCACCCGGTTTTGTTTGGGAACCGAGACGGCTTCAGCGTAGCCCAAATGCAGGCTAGCACTCTTGCCTCCGGATAGCTGCAGGGCCCTGTCGTAGTGGTGTCGCATGGCGTCGTAGTCCGTGGCGCCGGGTTTGGTGGACTCCAGTTGAATCGCGAACTCGTGCAGGGCGCCGTCGTCCCAACTTGGGTCTAGCTCGATTGCCCGGTCGAGTAATGCCTCGACTTCTGGCAGGCGCGCCAGCATGGCCGCGTCGTTTCTTGAAACCGAGATCGCCAACCCCAGCGAGGCCGCTGTCCAATAGAGCAGGGGCACGTCCTGGCGCTTCCTTTTCTTGTTGTCGACGCTAACCGCGGCTGTGGGGTCCGATACCAGCCCCGCGCCCAACTCCGGGTAAGACACCTCGAGACCCCGCAGCCCATACCGAAACGCCCGCAAGTACAAGCGGCGAGCCCGCACTCGAAGCGCCCGCGCGCGGTCCAGGTCTTCGTCCTCGGCGAGCTCGGCTTCCCAATCGACGTAGGCGAAAGAATAGAGGACAAAACCTCGGCTGGCGGTCAGCAGCAGACCTCGGTGCTTGGGCGATTCCGCTAGTAGCGTTTCGATGAACTTGAGGCCGAACGGCAGCGCCGACCCGACCAGCTCGATATCCTCATCCGTTTCATAAACGGACGGGCCGGTAGACAGCGCGTCCCCGACCTTGTTGATCGCGTACTTCTTGAGCGAGCAGCCCGCCCCGAACAGGCAAGCGGCCAAAGCAATCGCAAGATAATCGCGTCGGAGCACGTCCCCGCTAAGAATAGCGTAAAGATCGACTCCAAAGGGCCAAAACGGCCATTCCGGGCCTCGCGCGTAAGCAAGCGGGGCACAGAAGAGTCCGCCAGGTTCTCTAGAACGCTGCCGACCGTGACTACACGAGCCAGTCCCGCAATCCCAGTCGTCTACAATCGTATAGTGCGTAATTATCTACTTGACACAAGGTCATAACCATAGTACCTGAATTATGCACTGCGGCGTGGACCTGAGGAGGGCTGAGCCGCAAGGGACCATTGGGGACCCCCTAAAACATGGGGTAAAAAGGTCGGCTGGCAAAGATTCCAGCTTCGCCAGCCAACCCCAAGGAAGTCACCCACATGGTTACCAGACGAAAACAGCATAGCTCCCAAAGGCCCGTCCAACAAGGCCCAGCCGTGACGGCCTCGCGGCCCAATAAAATCGGGGCTTCGACGCCTTACAACTTCCGCGGCAGGAAGCCGACTCCCTACGGCGGCTCGCTGCCGGTGGTCGGGAGGGCGCTGATCTGAGAGCCTGGCTATGCGCTATGCATAAAATTTTATGCACTAGCCGTAACGCACTGGAAACACGTCACTTCCGAGCGAGGTTTTGACGACGCGGATTCTGGGCGGGAAGGGAAACCGGACACGGAGAAGCCAAAAGACCAGTTGCCGAGCTACCACCTCACGACGACCGCCAACCCGCTACGAACGCAGCCACACTCGCAAAGTGAATCTGTGCATAATTCAGGTAGTACACTATTCTTGTGATCGGGTTGTCTTCTTTCCTTTCAGTTCTTTGTCGTCCTTCTCGTGCGCTACTCGGTGAAGTTCTTCGCGTACCTTCTTCGGGAAGATCCTCCGCATCGCTTCGTCGGTCGTTAGATCCTTCTCTGGTTTCTTTCTGGTCATAGCTATGGCTTCCACCGCAAATATCGATTTGATGACGCTAATGGACCGGTTCCACTCTGAAGAGAAATGCCGCTCCTACCTTGAGGGCTTACGCTGGCCCAAGGGTATACAGTGCCCACGATGCGAAAACGAGAAGATCTCTCGAATCCACAAGCGCGGACAGTTCGATTGCGACTCATGCCGGTACCAGTTCTCCGTTACCGCCGGGACAATCTTCCATGATTCTCACTTGCCGCTTCCCAAGTGGTTCGCGGCCATCTACCTGATGTGCGAATCCCGCAAAGGGATTTCGGCCAACCAACTCAAGCGCACCCTGAAAGTAGCCTACAAGACCGCTTGGTATCTCTGCCATCGTATCCGAGCCGCCATGAAGGACGCCGACACCGAGCCCCTTGAAGGCACCGTCGAAGTCGATGAGACCTGGGTCGGCGGTAAGGCCAAGGGCATGGGCCGGGGATACACGGGGAACAAAACGATGGTTCTCGGGGCTATCGAACGCGATGGCAATATCCGGCTGACGGTCGGCAAGCGGCGCAATCGCGAAACGCTTCACGGATTCATTGAGGAGCACGCCCCGGATGCCGAGAACATCTATACCGACGACTACGAAGCCTACAAAGGCATTGGCGATGAGAAAACCAAGCACGAGAGCGTAAACCATTCCGCTGACGAGTGGGTTCGCGGCGATGTCCACACGAACTCGATCGAGGGCGCGTTCTCGCTCTTCAAGCGGTCTGTTGTCGGTGCCTATCATAAAGTCAGCGTGAAGCATCTTCCTGCCTACCTTGATGAGTTCGAGTTTCGGTTCGACAATCGGAACAATCCGTATTTGTTTCGGGACACCCTGCTGCGGCTCATTAACTCGGACTCCCTGAAGTATAAGGATCTAATAGGGAAATCTGCTGCTGACAGCACGCACGGAGCTGCTTTATCCGCTTGAGAACCGCGTCCATTTCACTGTGAAATGCCCCTCCAGCCAAATCCATCTCCTGACTCATCTCTCGAATGTGCACCTGTAGACTCGCCTGAAACGATTCTAGACTAGAAATAGTCTGTTGAAGCGGAGCCCCAATAGATCGGATCAGTGGGAGAAGCGACTGAATTTCATCTGGTCCCTGCCGCTTCCGGACCCAATCAGACCATCCGGTTATGCTTTCGATGAGTAGGTCAACGTTGCGCTTTACGGGACCCGAGCGAATCCTCATAATGCTCGCCTGCCGATTGATCTTTTTTGATACCTTTACGACTCCTGCGTGGATCGCGCGGTGCGAGGATGTATCTGGACGTTTTGAAGCATTCGACGCGATCTCGCCCATCCGCTGATTTATTGCCGTAATCTTGGGGATGTCCACTTGTAGTTGGTGAATTGCAGCCTCCGCGTCCTTTCTGAAATCCAAATATCCCTTACGACCAACCGTCTGTAGCGGCTTTGATTTGGAGCGTTGCCAAACGACGACACCAGTGGTCACCAAGACAAGAAACAGGGTTCCGAGCGCACCTAGGCCCAAAAAAACCCATTGCTGATCCGCTCCGGTAATCCAAGCGTATATTGTTCCACCTGCTGCTAACACGGAGTACACCACGCCAGCGTAGAAAGCCTGAAGTATAAAGTTGATAGCCTCATTGGCAATTTTCTGCCTAGCGGATGGCGATAGCATAAAAGCGAGGCTACCACGGCACCCACCCTTGCGTCAAGTAGATAATTCCGGTATAGTGGATGAGATGATATGAGTGTGCAGCGGAATAGCAACCTATCCAATGGCCTTTGTTTGCATCTGCGGAGAAGGATGTGACCAGCGATTTACGAGAAGGTGGGTATCCGGTTGACTCAGGTAGCCCCAAGATGTAGTATGCCGGCAGATGGAAGATTACCCTCAGAACCTGCCAGAATTCGGGTCCCGTTTTAGCAGTGAGGAGGCCTGCCGGGAGTATCTGTTCCGGCTGCGCTGGCCGGACGGTTTCCGCTGTCCGGGTTGCGGTTGTGGAAAGTCGTGGCCTTTGCGAAAAGTGCTGCTGCAGTGCGCTGCGTGTGGGCGCCAAACCTCGGTGACCGCCGGGACCATCTTTCAGGACACGCGCAGCCCTTTGCCGTTGTGGTTTCGTGCGATGTGGTGGGTCACCACCCAAAAAACCGGAGCCAGCGCTTTGGGACTTCAAAGAGTGTTGGGGCGCAACAGGTACGAAACGGCTTGGACCTGGCTGCACAAAATGCGGCGTGCGATGGTGCGGCCGGAACGGGATTTGCTCGCCGGGAGAGTGGAAGTCGATGAAAGCTACTGGGGCGGGCTCGAAGAGGGCCTGCGGGGCCGAAACCTGAAAAACAAAGCATTGATCGCAGTGGCCGCTCAAGAGGATGGGCGGGGTATCGGCCGGATTCGCATGAAGAGAATCGAGGATGCCTCGGGCGAGAGCCTGTTGCCTTTCGTGGAGGAGTGCATCGAGCCGGGCAGCGTGGTGCATACCGACGGCTGGCCCGGTTACTCCGGGTTGAAAAAGGAAGGCTACGTCCATCAGGTCACAGTTGTCAGCAGGCAGGAGCAGTCCGCGTCGGAATTGATGCCCCGCGTCCACCGCATGATGTCACTGCTCAAGCGCTGGCTGCTGGGCACCCATCAGGGCGCCGTGAGCCACAAACATCTGGACTACACCTGGACGAGTTCACCTTCCGTTTCAACCGCCGCAAATCCAAAAGCCGCGGCAAACTCTTCTATCGGCTCGTCCAGCAGGCGGTAGCCGTGGATCCGGCGACTTACAAGATGATTGTTCACCCGGTTACAGAACCCAAGAAAATCCCCAAACCACAAGATATTGGGGCTACCTGAGTCAACCGGATACCCATCTATTGAAAAAAGCTGAAAGTCGCAAAGCGCTTCGGGCCGTGACAGCCTACAATCGCATCGACGGCCCGGGCTCCAGTCTGGACTTGCGCGAGTTTCAACAATCGTTTTGGGTGATGCCATCCATGCCGACGGACCGGCGCGCTGATCCTACCATGGCGTGGACGCGTAGCCTCCCTAGGACACTACTGTCCGGTTAACGACTCACTGGCGAGCGGCAACTGATTGTTCCAGCATAGCTTAGGGCTGTTTTCCCCTTGCCGCGATTTGAACGGCGAAGGACGGCTGGAACGACTTCGGAGGCGGCCGACAATGGTTCATGAACCTCGGCCGCACCGTATTCTCCCAGTTGATCAGCTTCCTTCCGGATCGCGAATTCCGCCGCTGCGTAAGTCGCTACGACGGGGATCGCAGATGGCGCGGCTTTTCCTGCGGGGATCAGTTCCTCTGCATGGCGTTCGCCCAGCTGACCTACCGCGAAAGCCTGCGCGACATCGAAGCGTGCCTGCGTTCGCTCGGCGCCAAGCTCTACCACATGGGATTCCGCTCCCAGGTGGCGCGCTCCACACTGGCCGACGCCAACGAGTCGCGCGACTGGCGGATCTATGCCGATTTCGCCCAGGTCTTGATTCGCATCGCGCGGCCTTTGTACGCCCGCGATCCGATCGGCGTGGATCTCGATCAAAGTCTCTACGCTCTGGACTCGACCACCATCGATCTGTGCCTCTCGCTGTTCCCCTGGGCCAAGTTCCGCCGGCACAAGGCCGCCCTGAAGATGCACACGCTGTTGGACCTGCGGGGTAACATCCCCACGTTTATCCGCATTACCGCTGGCAAAACGCACGACGTCAACATCCTCGACGAGTTCCTCCCCGAGCCCGGCGCCTTCTACGTCATGGATCGGGCCTACGTCGATTTCGAACGTCTCTTCGTGTTCACCCTCTGCTCGTCGTTCTTCGTCGTGCGAACCAAGAAGAACATCTTGCGCCAACGGCGCTACTCGCATCCCGTCGACAAGTCCACGGGGGTGCGCTCGGATCAGACCGTCCTACTGACTGCCATCGAGTCGGCCCTGGCGTATCCGGACCCGTTGCGGCGGATCAGCTACTTTGACGCCGCGACGAACAAGCGGCTGAAGTTCCTGACCAACAACTTCGCGCTCCCGGCGCTGACCATCGCCCGCATCTACAAGTCGCGTTGGCAGATCGAGTTGTTCTTCAAGTGGATCAAGCAGCACCTGCGGATCAAGCAGTTTTACGGTACCAGCGAGAACGCCGTGAAGACGCAAATCTGGATCGCGGTCTCGGTTTACGTACTGGTCGCGATCGCGCGCAAGAGGTTGGGCCTGGAGGCGAGTCTCTACCAAATTCTACAGATTCTCAGCGTTACCCTTTTCGAGAAAACGCCCATTTTACAGGCCTTGCAGCCGTCCGACTCCCACGAAAACTTACTCGATGACCCTAACCAGCTGATTCTATTCGACTTTTAACCGGACAGTAGTGTCCCTAGGACAGTAGGCATCACCATAGACATTGGGACCAGGGTCCAAGCACAACTCTATGAGAAAGACCGCATAGCCGTTGGGTCTAGAGAGTACGGGACCGAAGTTCCTGCTAGACCTGGAGAGGTGACTCCAACCAGGGATCACTGGCTTCTGAAAATAATCGAATTGTTTGGTTTGAGTGGTGTCATGTTTGTCCTACATAACACTCGACCCGGTATCCAGTCGTCCGGCCTCGGTGGATCGGCAACCGCAACGACCGCCGTTTGCATCCTCGCCAACGAGTTGGCGGGACATCCAATGAGTAAAACACAACTCATTTCGATGGCCTCACGCATGGAACATGACCTGGAGGTCAGTATTACCGGGACGCAGGAACAGTCGAACGTTCTTTATGGGGGCGTTACTGACTACGTCTGGTTTCCGTGGGGAATACCTGGGGAACCGGAAACCAGCTATGGATCGTCTCTTAGAACTGAATTAATCCCAGCTTCGGAATACGGAGAATTGGAGAGCAGAGTCGGTCTTTTCCACTCAGGGCGTACTCGCCCAAGTACAGGCGTGAATGCCGCCTGGAGGAAGGCCTTATCCGAAAGTGGGGGGTACCGTCTACACAAACGGAAACTCGAGATCGCTTATGAGTTTCGCGAAGGATTGCGGCTCCGAAAATGGAATCAGGTTGCAGATTCAATTACCGCATACAGGGACGTCCGAACTCGTCTGTGTGGAGCGTACATGGATGGCGCGAATGAAATTCAAGGATTTGCCGACGCCAAAGGCTGCGCTACATTTCCGGTCGGAGCGGGAGGAGGGGGAAGTGTTCTCGTTTTCGCTCCAGATCCTGACGCTCTCAAGGCACTTGCTGCAGAATTGCGGGAGGTGTACCGGCCCATCCCGGTTAGAATAAGAGCCCACGGGTATCAGCTCATTAATTTTCCGCTACAGGAGGAACAGGGACAATGAAGTTTACAATTCTGAACTGGAATATTGGCGGAGCGAAGTTCCTGGAGAAAAAAACGCGGAAAGAGAGGGATCAGACGCGAGAAGAGATTAACACGGCCCTACGGACGATTATCCACGGGCCCGATTTTGGCCCACCTCCTGACGTACTTACCTTGCAGGAGATAGTTCGCTACCAAGAGCCAGCAGACGGGGAGATTAAAGAACTTCACTACTGTCCGGTTAACGACTCACTGGCGAGCGGCAACTGATTGTTCCAGCATAGCTTAGGGCTGTTTTCCCCTTGCCGCGATTTGAACGGCGAAGGACGGCTGGAACGACTTCGGAGGCGGCCGACAATGGTTCATGAACCTCGGCCGCACCGTATTCTCCCAGTTGATCAGCTTCCTTCCGGATCGCGAATTCCGCCGCTGCGTAAGCCGCTACGACGGGGATCGCAGATGGCGCGGCTTTTCCTGCTGGGATCAGTTCCTCTGCATGGCGTTCGCCCAGCTGACCTACCGCGAAAGCCTGCGCGACATCGAAGCGTGCCTGCGTTCGCTCGGCGCCAAGCTCTACCACAGGGGATTCCGCTCCCAGGTGGCGCGCTCCACACTGGCCGACGCCAAGGAGTCGCGCGACTGGCGGATCTATGCCGATTTCGCCCAGGTCTTGATTCGCATCGCGCGGCCTTTGTACGCCCGCGATCCGATCGGCGTGGATCTCGATCAAAGTCTCTACGCTCTGGACTCGACCACCATCGATCTGTGCCTCTCGCTGTTCCCCTGGGCCAAGTTCCGCCGGCACAAGGCCGCCCTGAAGATGCACACGCTGTTGGACCTGCGGGGTAACATCCCCACGTTTATCCGCATTACCGCTGGCAAAACGCACGACGTCAACATCCTCGACGAGTTCCTCCCCGAGCCCGGCGCCTTCTACGTCATGGATCGGGCCTACGTCGATTTCGAACGTCTCTTCGTGTTCACCCTCTGCTCGTCGTTCTTCGTCGTGCGAACCAAGAAGAACATCTTGCTCCAACGGCGCTACTCGCATCCCGTCGACAAGTCCACGGGGGTGCGCTCGGATCAGACCGTCCTACTGACTGCCATCGAGTCGGCCTTGGCGTATCCGGACCCGTTGCGGCGGATCAGCTACTTTGACGCCGCGACGAACAAGCGGCTGAAGTTCCTGACCAACAACTTCGCGCTCCCGGCGCTGACCATCGCCCGCATCTACAAGTCGCGTTGGCAGATCGAGTTGTTCTTCAAGTGGATCAAGCAGCACCTGCGGATCAAGCAGTTTTACGGTACCAGCGAGAACGCCGTGAAGACGCAAATCTGGATCGCGGTCTCGGTTTACGTACTGGTCGCGATCGCGCGCAAGAGGTTGGGCCTGGAGGCGAGTCTCTACCAAATTCTATAGATTCTCAGCGTTACCCTTTTCGAGAAAACGCCCATTTTACGGGCCTTGCAGCCGTCCGACTCCCACGAAAACTTACTCGATGACCCTAACCAGCTGATTCTATTCGACTTTTAACCGGACAGTAGTGAAAGAACTTATCGATCCGATCGAGGGTTACACCTACGTTCCTGTCACGCTCATCAGCACGAGTCTTGTTTCACCTGAATTATGCACAGATTTGGCGTAGCCATCGTCGATGGAGTTGTGGCGATAGCGGCACTCGTGTCAACTCAGTGATTTCGCAAGTCGTCTTTTCTGCTGTTTCCCTCCCCGTTTGAGCCGCCTCCTGATCCCGGCAGGGCAAAAGCGGGCTGGCAAGCGGCGTGTTCCCAGTACGTTGCGGCGAGTGCATGAAATTTTATGCATGGAGTGCCCCTCAGCTCAGCGCACCCTCCACCACCGGCGCCAAGCTCGATCCCGGCGGCCCCATCGCCCGCAGCCGTCGCATCAGCCGTTCAAACAGGCCCTTTTCCTGATAATGATCGCTGTAGCTGACACCCGTTCTGCCGGCGTGCCGCCAGATCTTGGCCGCCACGAACAGAAAACGCAACCGCGCCGTCGCCAGGGTGGTGTGCCGCAGCGTCTCCACGCTGGCCTGGGCTTCGCGGTTGAACAGCAGCAGCCAGCAGTTGCGATTGTAGGCCAGCATGGCCAACTGAAAGTGATTGCGGTTCATGTCAAAGCGGTGCGAGGGATGGGCCGCCAGCCCGGCGTCGTTGTTGGCCTCCTTGATCAGGTTCTCGGCTCCGGTGCGCTGATTGTAAAACCACACCACCGCCGCGATCGGCTCGGCCAGATTGGTGACAAACACGCGGTAGGTGTAAGCGCTGGTGGCGAACAACTGGTATTGCTCGGCCGCGCCGGCCTTGGGCTCGTTTTCGTAACGCAGCGCCAGGAAACGGCAGGCCCGCGCCCAGCCTTGCGGTTGGTAGAGGAATTCGCATTCCGCGTCCGCGTCGGAGCGGGGGGAGGGTTTCCATTCTGCTTGCTGCAAGCGCTCGACCAGGCGCCGCGTTTTGCGCGCCACGATGACGAACTGACAAGCCGCCTTTTCATAGGCCTCCACCGCCTCCCAGCAATAAAAGCCGGAATCGGCCCGCGCCAGGATTTTCTTCACGCCGCCCGGCAAAGTCCGGAAAGCGCTCTCGAGGTGGGCGGCGATCTGTCGGCCCGTGGGCCGGTCGCCGTTGCGCAACCCGCCCATCAGGTATTCGCGCGTCTCGGCCAGGAAGGTCAGTATCGGCTGGTAGCTGCGCTTGCCCTTGTTCTTGGGGTTGTAGCTCTTGCGCCCGCCCATCTGGCGGCCGTAGAGGGTATGCACGGTGGTGTCGGTGTCCAGCGTCACCGTCTCCAACTTCACGTGGGCCGCGGCCCAGACTCGTTCCCGCAGCTGGCGCTGAATGGAAAGGATCTGCTTCGCCACGTTGAGGTGCAGCGAGGCCAGAAAGCGCCACAGCGTGGACTGCGGCGGCAGACGCGTCACTTGCAAGATGCCGGTCAGGATGGGGTCGCGAGCGATGAAGCGGAGTTGGTTGAGCCGCGCAAAGCCGACATAGAGGCCGAGCACGAGGGCCAGCACGAACTGGTAGGGGCTCATGGCTCGGGTGATCCGTTTGGTCGTGAGGGTTTCTTCCAGCAGCGCTTGGAAGCCGAGTTTTTCGAGCAGGGTGGCGACGGGCAGCAAGCTGCCGTAGGGAGTCAGATTCTTGCCACGGAAGTGATAGGGCGTGGCAGCCCCGATTTTATTGGGCCGCGGGGCCCTCGCGCCGGGGCCTTGTTTGACGGGCCTTCGGGAGCTATGCTGTTTTCGTTTGGTAACCATTTGGGTGACCTCCTTGGGGTTGACTGGCGAAGCTGAAATCTTTGCCAGCCTACCTTTTTACCCCATGTTTTCGGGGGTCCCCAAATGGTTCCTGGCGGCTCAGCCCTCACCAGGTGCACCGGCAGTGCATAATTCAGGTGTTACGGGAAAGTCAGTCGAGGCCGTATTTCCAGTTATATAGGCATTTCCAGCCCGGTCCACTACGATACCAGTTCCATCGTCTTGCCTATGGCCACCCAGAGAGCCAGAATACACGAGATCCGTGCCGGTAGGGTTTAGTTTCGTCACAAACGCATCACGTACGGGATTGCCAGGAGCAGACTCGTTGAAGCTACCTGGCGTGATTGGAAAATCCGCCGATCGCGTCTCACCTGTGAGGTAGGCGTTGCCGTCTTGATCGACAGCGATGTCTACACCACAGTCCCGAGCAGTACCAGAAAGATATGTTGAGTAGACGAGACTACTTCCATCGGCGCTTAGTTTGCTCACAAAGGCATTCTGAACCAATCTTGTCGTCCCAGTACGCTTGGCCACAGTCTGAAACGCACCTAACGTAATCGGAAAGGAAATCTCATTTGAGTCGGTGAAACCAGTCACATAGGCGTTTCCATTGCTATCAATTGCTATGCCATTTCCCAGGTCTTGGCCATTGCCGCCCAAATAGGTCGAGTACAGCAGGAAGTCACCGTTTGGGCTCACTTTGGCAACAAAGGCATCCTGACAATTACCACAAACCGAGGCGAGGCCTCTTTGCCTTTGAAACGCACCAGCAGTAGTGGGGAAATCTTCAGACAAGGTATCTCCAGTCACATAGGCGGTCCCCAAGGCGTCGATTGCGATTGCATTCCCAAGATCGTCAACCGCACCACCGAGGAGGGTTGAGTACACAAGCCTCCCTGTCGGACTCAGCTTTGCAACGAAGGCATCCTTGCAACCGACGCAGCCGAAGATGTCCTGGTTGAGTTTGATTTGAAACGCACCAGGTGTTGTTGGAAAATCTTCCGACGTAGTCCAGCCAGTGACATAGACGTTCCCCAGTTCATCCACAACAATGTCGTGGCCCGCCGAAAAACCACCGAGGTACGTGGAGTACAAAAGAGTGTCACCGGCAGCATTGATTTTCGTCACGAAGGCGTCGGACGCCCCGCTGAACTCAGATTCTTGGGCATTTGCAATTGGAAAATCCGCCGATCGCGTCTCACCTGTGAGGTAGGCGTTGCCAGAGCCATCCACGTCAATGGAACGGACGCGATCACGATCAAGACCCCCAAAATAAGTGGAGTAGACCAAGA
>CBDCYS010000017.1:0-34997 GCA_965224215.1 Bryobacterales bacterium
ACGGCCATCGCCAGTGCCGAGCTCACCAGCGCGGCCGTCTGGCGCGCGCTCATGGCCCAGCCCACGACCTTGCGGCTGAACACGTCCAGCACCGTGGCCAAGTACACAAACCCTTCCGCTGTCGGCACATACGTGATGTCCGCCACCCACAGCCGGTTGGGCTCTTCGGCGTGGAACTCCCGCCGGACCCGTCCACTCGCAGCTGCGCCTGCACACGCCGCGCCCCGTAGGTCCCCCGCGACTGCTCGTGGATCTGCGCGATCTCCCGGCTCAAGGCCCGGTTCGCTTGCGCCCGGCGGCTGCTTTTGACAGGATCTCCCGCTCCATGCGCAGCCGCCGGTTGTCACGCCGCAGCTGCGCCAGCTCCTTGCGCTCCGGCGTGCTCAGGCCGTCCTGGCGGCTGCCCGCGTCCCGTTCGGCCTGCTTGAGCCAGCGCCGCACCGAGTCCGTCGAGATCTCAAACTCCCGCGCGATCTCCGACACCGTCTGCCCGCCGGCCTGCACCAGCTTCACGACCTGTTCCCGGAATTCCTGAGGATAGGCCTTGTTCCTTGTTTGTTTGTTCATTGCTTGTCAGCTCCTTTGACCCACCAATTCTCTTCCATGCTCCCATGCTCGTCTCACGCTACTTCATCTGTCCACCAAATGGGGGTCACTCCAACCAACAACGCCTTGGCGGGAAGCGTCAACCCCGACCTGGTGTCTATCCCCGGCGTGGGCGAGCCGAACCCCTTCTTTGTCGGCGGTCTGGGCACGGCGCTGGGGCAGATCTTCCGGCGGAATTTTCCCGACTACGGCGTCCGGTTTCAGCTCAATATTCCCCTGAAGAACCGCCAGGCGCAGGCCGACATGACCGATCAACTGCTTACGCGGCGGCGGCTCGAGGTCCAGTTGCGCCAAGAGGAGAACAGGGTCAAGGCCGAGGTCGCTCAGGCCTTGGTGCGGCTCGAGGAAGCGCGCTCAAGCTACAAGGCGGCTGAAGAGGCGCGTGTCTTGCAAGAGAAACTCTTGGACGCCGAGGAACGCAGCTTTGCGCTCGGCAACTCCACGAACTTCCAGATCGTGCAGGTGCAGCAGAACCTCGCCGCAGCGCGCATCGGCGAGATCAACGCGATGACGTCGTACGTCCGCGCCCGCGCCGAGCTGGACTTCGCCACGGGGCAGACGCTGGAGGCCCACAACGTGTCGATCGACGAGGCCTTCACGGGCCGCGTGTCGAAGAACCCCGATCCGCCGCCGCCCAGCGGGTGAGCCCCTTACGGTCACGGCTCGGTTTGAATTTGCTTTTCAGTTCACGGGATACTATGCTGACGCCAGCGTGGGCAATCCGCCCCAAGGAGCTCCGTGATGAGAAAGAATCCCTCTCTGCCTTCCCGCCGTGACGTGTTTCGCAGCGGTGGTCTCACCGCCGCCGGCCTGCTGGGCGCGTCAGCACCTGCCGCGGCAGCGGCGCGCAACGAGCCCGCCGAACCCGACATCTACAACCGCCTCGGCGTGCGGTCGTTCATCAACCTGACCGCCGCCGTGACGATCAACGGAGGCCTGCTTACACTACCCGAAGTCAAGCAGGCCATGGAGGAAGCCTCCTATTTCTCAGTTAACATCGACGAGTTGATGGAAGGTGTCGGCAAGCGGCTCGCCGAGCTGATCCAGTGCGAAGCCGCCATGGTCGCCTCGGGATGCGCCGCCGCTCTCACGCACGCCACCTCCGCCTGCCTAGCCGGAGGCGACCCCGAACGCATCCAACAGTTACCCGACCTCAGCGGCCTTAAGACTGAGGTCATTATGACGCGGCAGTCGCGCAACACCTACGACCACGCTATCCGCGCGTTGGGCGTCAAGATCATCACGGTTGACACGCGCGAGGACTTCCACCGCGCTCTCAGCCACAACACCGCTATGATCGCCGTGCTCGGCTCGAACGAAGACAAGGCCAAGATTCGCATTGAGGAAATGGCCGAGGCCGGCCGCAAGTACGGCGCCCCCGTGCTCGTGGACGCCTCTGCCGAGTGGCCCCAATCGCCCGACCCCTACCTCACCCGTGGAGCCGACCTGGTCGGGTACAGCGGCGGCAAGATCTACGCCGGACCCCAGTGCAGCGGGTTCCTTTTCGGCCGCAAGGATCTCGTCCAGGCGGCCTGGGTCAACGGCGCGCCGCACCACTCCTTCGGGCGCATGATGAAGGTCGGAAAAGAGGAGATCGTGGGCGCGCTGGCGGCGGTCGAGGCGATGTTCGCCCGGCGCAACCACGAGAGCGAGGTCAAGAAGTGGAACGGCTGGCTGCGGCGCATCGAGGACCGCCTCCGACAAGTCCCTGGTGTCAGTACCAAGGTCGGACGCCCGCCCAGCAAGAACCCGCACCCGTTCCTCGACATCTCCTGGGACGCCGCCAAGATCGGCTACACGGCGGGCGAGCTACATGACCTGCTTATGGACGGCGAGCCGCGCATCCAGACCCACGCCGCCGGCGACGGCTATTCCTTCCAAGTCCGCGTCGGCAACTGCCGCCCCGAGCAGATCGACATCGTAGCGGCTCGTCTTGAGAACGTCCTGCGCAATGCCCCGCAAGCAAGGCGGGATAACGCTCCGCCAGCTGCGGACTTGAACGGCCGCTGGAAGGCTGAGCTGACCTTCGTACGGGGCAAGAGCGAGCATCTGCTCTTCATCGAAACCCACGGCAGCCGGCTGAGCGGCACCCACCAGGGCCGGCGTGGCCGCAGCGAACTGGCCGGCTCTATCCAAGGGGATCGGGTGCGCTTTCGCTCGCGCCTCGTCCACCAAGGCGAGCATTCGAGCTACTTGTTCGACGGCCGCCTCGACGGCGACAGGATTGCGGGCGACCTCGATCTAGGCGAGTACGGCAAGGGAACCTGGAGCGCCCGCCGCTACGGCTAGGGCCACAAGCGATACGAACCGAGAAGTCCATCCAAGGTGTCTCGAGAGCCTTTGGTGTCTTCTAAGAGCGCTCGACAGCGAAACCAGCCCCTACTGCGGGACGAAGCGCTGTACGCGCCAGGTGACGATCTCCGCGACATAGAGGTCGCCGGCGGGACCGACCGCCAGGTGATGCGCCACGTCGAAACGGCCGGGAACGCGCCCGTGTTTGCCGATAGACCCTACGATCCGCCCGTCAAGATCCATCTTCAGGACGCGGTCATTGTAGCCATCGGCCATGAAAAGGAAACCGTTGTCGGTGATCTCTAGCCCGAAGGGCGAGCCGACATGCGTCCATTGCTTGAGGAATCTCCCATCAGAGTCGAAGATCTGGATGCGAAAGTTCTCACGGTCGGCCACGTAGACGCGGCCCTCGCTGTCGAGCGCGACAGCATGAGGCAGGTTGAACTCGCCTTCTCCGACACCACGCGCGCCCCAACTCATCAGAAACTTGCCGTCTTTGGAAAACTTAACCACGCGCGAGTTGCCGTAACCGTCCGAGACATAGACGTTACCGTTGGGGGCGACGGCGATGTCGGTGGGCCGGTTGAACTGATAGTCCGTCTCGCCGGGCTGCCCGCGCCGGCCCAGGACCATTCGCACGCGTCCAGTGCGATCCATTTTGACGACGGTGTGCGATCCCACGTCCGCGGCCCAGAGATTCCCTTCGGGACCGACGCGAAGACCATGGGCGCTGCCGAACACTCCCTCGCCCCATGAGCGGAGAAAACGGCCGTTTTGGTCGAAGACCATGATCGGGTCTTGGCCGCGGTGAAACACATAGACGTTGCCGTCGGAGTCGGTTGTGACAGCCGAGGCTTCGCCGAGGTAGCGTCCCTCGGGTAGGTGTGGCCAGTCGGGATCGGGTTCGTAAGGTAGGGGCGGTAGGTCCGTCTGGGACAGAGCCAGAAGGCTGAGAGCAATAAGACAGATCGTCAAACGAAATGTCAAGATTCACCTCCGCGGGGGCGACAGCATACGTAGTCGTACCTGGCCTGGGTAGCCGGCCTGGCCGACGTTCATCTTACCGCTCCATGGCTGTCGGGGCTCGGCTTGGGAGCTCACGTTGAGGGGCGAGATCTTCGGTCTGCTCGGACCCAACGGCGGCGGAAAGACCACGCTGTTCCGCATCCTCTCGACCCTGCTCACTCCGGCCGAGGGGCGCGCACGCCTGTTCGGCCTTGATGTCGCCCGCGAGCCTCTCGCCGTGCGGCGGCGCATTGGCGTGGTCTTCCAGAATCAAAGCCTCGACCGGCGGCTCACGACGTCCGAAACTTCGTAGATACTCCAGCACGCCTTCTACTGCCTGTTGGGGGTGTCGCTGCTGCAGTACCTGCACCAGAAGGCCCGGGCGGTCTGGCCGACCCTGACCATGGAAGGGCTCAAGCACGAACTAGGGCAGATCCAGCGCATCGATCTGCTGTACCCGCCACTGGGCGAGAAGGGACCGCCGCGCGTCGCGACCGTCACTTCCAAGCAAACCCTGACGCAGATTGCCCTGGCCTCCGAACTGCAACTCGACGAACTGCTCAAAGCGGCCGGTGGGTAATACAACCCGTCGCCGCATAACCGCCGTAGAATCAGTACGTTACAAGTGCGGATTCTGGCCTTCTAGTAAAGTACCGCTAGCAAGCTGGAAGAGCCAGAAATATTACAAAATGTACAGATCGCTGCTTGACATTCCCAATGCCTTCCGTTAAAGTACATAGCGGTGTTCCAAGAGGGGCTGGGCGTGTCGTGCTGTGAGTGGTCTGACCATTCACTCCGACCACAATTTAGCAAAGGAGCACGCAAGGCGTTTAGGCGTCACTCAGGAGGGTCTCGTCTTCATCTATGTTGCTTGACCAATTAATGAAACAAGAGGGTACTGTGTCAAATCTATTATCAACATTGAGAATCTTACGGCCGGCGGCGATCGTTTTGACGGTTTTGTTGCTGGCTGGTTCCGGCGCCTCGCTTCGCGCACAGGTGCTCAAAGCCCAAGTTTTGGGAACAATCAGCGACACTTCGGGAGCGGTAATCCCGGGGACGCAAATCGTCCTCACGGAAATGCAGACGAACTCAATCCGCGCGTCGCAGACCAACGAGAGCGGCTTGTACGTCTTCACCAACCTCGATCCAGGGCTGTATCAGGTCGAGGCTGAAACAGAAGGATTCCGCAGAGCGGTTCGGGGTGACATCGATGTGCGGCCGAATACCACTGTGCGTGTGAACATCGAGTTGGAGCCGGGCGTCGTCACGGAAGTGGTGACGATCACCGACACGATCCCGATTCTGCAGACCGACCGTGCCGACACGGGAGGGCAACTCGTGCGCCAGCAGGTGGCAACCATGCCCTTGGGCTTCAACCGCAACTATCAAGGCCTGTTAAGCACGGTGCCCGGAATCAACAAGCCAATCCGGCACCATTCGCGCTTTTACAACTCCCAAGACAACCTGTCGGTACGGGTCAACGGGCAAGGCCGGCAGGATAACAACTTCCAGATCGAAGGCATTGAGAACAAGATCGACAACGGCAACCTGACGGCTCTGGTGCCGCCGGTCGAGGCCATTCAGACGGTCGACATCAGCACGAGCAACTTCGACCCGGAATTCGGCCAAGCCGCGGGCGCCGTCATCAATGTCACGCTGCGTTCCGGCACCAACGAGCTTCACGGCAGCGTGTTCAATTTTCATCGCAATGACAACATCCAGGCGGCCGAGGCGTTCGCCACCAGCAAAGCGCCGACGACGTATAACCAGTTCGGCGGAACAGTGGGCGGCCCCATTGTGAGGAACAAGATGTTCATCTTTGGAGACTACCAGGGAAGCCGCGATAACCTGGGGGAAAACAATCGATTCTCGATCCCCAACGAGGCGTTCCGGCAAGGGGACCTGAGCGAGGGCGGAACGCCGATTTATGATCCGCTGACAGGAAACCCCGACGGCACGGGCCGCACGGCCTTTGCGAATATGCGGGTTCCCGACAGCCGCATCAGCCCCGTTACAAGGACGTTGGTCGGGTTCTTACCCCCGACTACGTTGGCAGGCACGTCGACCAATTGGGAAGGCAACACCACCAGCACGAAGTCGTTGAATGCATTTGATGTGAAGTACGACTGGAATATGACCGACAACGACCGTTTCATGTTCCGCTACAGCTATCAGAAGGCGAACGTGGTCGATGACGGAATCTTCGGCCCTGGTGGGATCTACGGAGGGCCGCGCAACAACGGCTTTTTGGGCAGCGGCCCGGCACGGACCCAAAGCCCCGGCCTAGGTTTTTCCCATATCTTCAGCCCGACGTTCATCACCGAGGTGCGTTTCGGCATTGTCCGCAACCGCAACGACGCCATCAACACCGACAGGGGTTTGACGACCTCGGCGGATATCGGCATCCCGGGTGTGAACCTCGGGGACCCGTGGACGAGCGGTCTGACCGAGATCCGGATTCCCGACATCACCGGCAACCGTCCCATGCTGGGCTTTTCTGGGAGTCTGCCGTGGGCCCGGTCGGTGACCACGTTCGGCCTCGTCAACAACTACACCTTGACGAAGCAGAACCACATCTTCCGCTGGGGTTATGACATCCGGCGGGAACGCAACGACCTGCTGCAGACGGCTCCGCCGCGTGGCCGCTGGTACTTCGATTCCGGACAGACGGCTCTGAACGGCGGCCCATCGGACGGCTTCGGCAATTCCATGGCGTCGTTCTTACTCGATCTGCCGGACCGGTTGGTGAGAGGCGTCCCGTCGCGTTTCCCCACGCGGAGAGCAATCGTCTACAACTTCTACTTCCAAGACAAATGGCAGGTTACCCAGAAGTTGACGTGGGATTTGGGGTTGCGTTACGAAATCGAACCCGGGCAGGTGCCGCGGTTTGACGGCGGGTTCGCCAACTACATCTACACCAACAACACAGTCGAAATGGCAGGCCTTGGATCGATTCCCAAGAACATGGGCGTGCTAACGCACCATGGTTACGCCCCACGGATTGGGATGGCCTATCGGATCAACGAAAAGACGGTTATCCGAAGCGGGTATGGGATCAGCTTCTGGCCACGGGGCGCTTCCGGCCGGCAGTGGCCGATAAGATCGAGTGCTGACTACAGGCCTTTGAATGACTTTACGCCCGCTGTCGACGGAACAACAGTGCTTGGGATGGGCACCACCGGGATTCCGCTTACGGCGTTTCCCGATGTCCCCGCAAGCGGGGTGATAACCGATTCCCCTCTGTCGAACAACTTCACCCACACCCAGCCAGATCGGCCGAAGGGTAACGTGCAGTCCTGGAACTTCGCTTTCCAGCGAGCGCTTCCGGAAAATTTCTCGTTTGAAGCCGCTTATGTAGGCAGCCACGGGACCAACAAGGACGTAGGCGTCAATCTCAATGCCGGCCAGGTCCCCGGTCTGGGATCCCGCGGACAGATGTTCAGAACGCTCTATGGCAGGTCTGCCCGCGTAGACGTCCGACTGGGCACGCATACCTACTACCACGGTCTCCAAGCCAAGTTAAACCGGCAGTTCAGCGACGGCTTCAGGTTGACGACCTCCTACAGCTTCCACAAATCGACCGGCTTTTGCAGTGATCGCTGCAGCTCTTCGGTTGACGGTCTGAATTACTTCCACCTCAACAAAGGGCGGGCCGATGAGGATTACACCAACATATTCGTCCAGAGCTACATCTACGAGTTGCCGTTTGGGCCCGGAAAACCGTTCCTGCAATCGGGAGCCGGACGCTGGCTGCTGGGTGGCTGGCAGTTGAATGGCTTCCTCACGCTGCAGTCGGGTGCTCCCATCAACATCACCATCAGCGAATCGTCGCTCCAAATGCCTGGGAACACGAACCGGCCCGATCTGATCGGCTCGGGGGAAGTGGAGATCCTAGGCAATATCGGGCGCGGGTCGAAATTCTTTGATGTCAGCCGGTTTGGCCAGCCTGCGCCTGCGAGGTTCGGCACCGTGGGCCGCAACATCATGCAAGGTCCTGGAGTGGTCAATTTCGACTTCTCGTTGTTTAGAAACTTCGATTTCCGAGAATCGGTGAGGTTCCAGCTCCGGATCGAGTCGTTCAACTTCACCAACACGCCGCAGTTCGTGAACCCTAGCGGGAATTTCTCGGGCAGCAGTTTTGCCGAAGTAACGAGAACCTCGCCGAATTTGTCTGATCCTCAGGCGAGGCGCTTCCAGATCGGTCTGAAGCTGTCCTTCTGATCTGAAGCTGTCCGGTTGGCTGAGGGCGTTTGGTCCGCGGGTCTTTACCCGCGGGCTAAACGCCTCAGCGCCGGCGGGTAGGCATGCCCCTAAAGCCCTCGAGCACCGCCCCGCTAACCAGATGCTGATGAACATGTTGGACCCCGACGGCGCGAGTACGGAACTAATGAAACCCCGCAGCGTTGCCCCAAGCCCGTCCGCAGCCGCTGCGTTTCACCTGCAAAGGCCGCAATCATGACCAGACGCGTTTTTCTTGCGGCAAGTGCCGTCTCCATGGCATTCGCGGCAACCCGCCGGGAGCCGATGCCGCTTGGATTCAACACCTACTGCCTGCGCTCGATGGGCTGGGATGACGCCACGGTTCTGCAGTACGCCGCGGATCATGAACTGGACGCGATCTTCCTGCAGGGCTCCAACGACCCGCGCGCAATGGACCCCGCTCATTGGCCCCAAGTGAAGGCCCGCGCCGCCGATCTGGGTTTACACCTGGAAACCGGTGGAGGAGCCGTCCTGCCGCGAACAGCGGACGAGTTTTCCTCGAAAGTAGAGACGCTGCGAACGCACATCACGCGAGCCAAGGCTCTTGGTTCTCCCTTGGTCCGCTGTCTGATCGCTTCCAACCGCGCTTCTCTGCCGCCAGGACCTATCGAAAAACACATCGAGACGATGGCGCGGTTGCTCAAGACGGTTCGCTCACAGGTGCTTGACGCGGGCCTGAAGCTGGCGGTTGAGGTGCACAAGGATTTGCAAGCGTGGGAATTCAAGATGTTTCTCGCAGAGGTCGGAACCGACTTCGTGGGAATCTATTTGGACACCGGCAATCCGGTGTTCGTCTTGGAGCACCCGCTCACCACGGTCGAGACCCTCGCGCCCTACGCGCTCACCCTGCATTTGCGGGATTCCATCGTCTATGAGCATCCCCGCGGAGTTGCTGTTCATTGGGTTCCGCTGGGCGAGGGCGTGGTCGACTTTCACAAGATCATGGCGCGCGCCCGCGAGTTGTGCCCGGATGTCTATGTTTATGCAAAACCGATTACAGGGCGCCCGGCGGAAGTGATTCCCTACTTGGAACAGGACTTCTGGAAGGCCTACCCGCGGGCTCGCGCCGCCGACTTGGCCCGCTTTCTGTCGTTGGCCAAGAAAGGCGTCCCCTACGATAAGCCCATCGTGAATGAGGATCTGCGGGGGCGCCGGCTGCCCGATTACCTCATCCCGGCCATCCAGGTTCAGCAACGCGATCACATGGAAAGAAGTCTTGAATACGCCAAGAAAGTGCTCGACCTCGGCGTGCGCTGGAGGGGCTGAACTACCGCTTCTTTCTTGTCAGACGGGCTGCCCGATCCGGGCTTCGTTGCGTCTTTTCCAGCGGCTGTTCTCGGCTCGAATCCGCGCTGGAAGATCCTGAACCCAACTGCCGTGCGGCGATAAAAACGGCAACAACGAGAGCCGTTGCGCCGAGTGGCACGAGTAAGATACCTAGCCCGGGATCACCGGAGTAGATAACGACACCGCCCAAAAAGAATCCCGCGGGAAGCAAAATCCCTGCCGTCACCAACAGGCGCGAGGCGGTTTGCAGGCTGGTGATGTTGACCTTGCTTCGTGGAACCGATACGCCGAAAACGATATTGATCAGTGCCAGAAGGGTACCGTGGGCGTGAGCGAGCGTCCACATTTCACGCCGAACCTCCGTGGAAACGCTGACGTACCAGCCGACCTTGAAGCCGTGCAGCGCTTCCAGAAAAAAGCCCAGGCTGAGAAATGCCAGCAGGGCCCACCAGCCGAACCGCAGATTCCGTTGGGCGAATGTGCCGTCTCCGCCCGAATGTTGGCTTTGCTTGCGTTCCGCGGCCATCGCGTTATTCAACTAAGTAAATTGGGCGCTGGTCCCGCGAATCCAGCAGCCGCCCGGCCTGATCCGAGCGCAACGTGCCGTCGGGACGAATCAATACCCGGCCCCCATCACCGCGCCAAGGGGTGTCGGAGGGGAGCTTCCACAGGTGCATCGCCCTGCTCACCGCTCGCCGGCGTTCCGCGGGAGGAGCTAAGTAATCATACTGGAAACTCGCGAATCCCGGCACGCGGCCTAACGAGCGGCTGCCTATGTAGCGGACCGCATCGTAGGGGTCATCGAGAGCGCGCGCCAGAAACGGGGCCATCCAATCGGCGCGCGAGGCCGTTTGGGCAGGTTCCCAACCCATGTGCCAGGCGAGAATGGCGCGCGCCCCCGCGTCCCCTTGCAAGAGTCCGAGAACTCCGGCGGCTACAGTCCGCTGGTCTCCCTCGACGGCGGCTTCCGCGGCATCGTACCAGTCGGAAAGATGTTCCTGTGTCCAGGCCAGGGTTTGATCAAGGTGGCACAGGTTGCAGGCATTCGTGCGGCCCGACTCGAGATCGCTCGAGACGGAGGGGTTGCTGATGCGGTGGCTTCGTACCGCCTTCAGCAGTCCGTAGGTCGTGTGAGGCATGTGGCAGTTGTAACAGCGGCTGCCGCTGGATTGTACCGCGTGGCGGGTATGCTTTTCGATGTCCTGCTGGAATTTCTCGTGGCACTGCAGGCAAGCCTGGTCCCCATCCATTTCCGGCGCCAGTTGGTCGTTCGGGTCGCTGCCGTGCATGGAATGGCACGAGATGCACGAAAACTCACCGCCTTGATAGCAAGGTGATTCGAGCAGCCCATTGTACTCGCGTCCCGCTACGCGGATTTCTCCGTCCGGCCAAAACCATTCGTCCAAAGTGCGCTGGTTGCCCTCGATCCAGCTTTGGAAGAGTGGGGATTCCGAGACCGTCTCTCGGCTCACCACATAGGTCGATTCACGCAACTCGCCTCCGGCACGGTAAGGCGATCCGTCCTCGAGGGCCTGAGCCCAATCCGCGAAAGTGTAGTTGGTGTTCACGGAATGGCACTGCCCGCAGACTTCGGACGATCTTGCAGCCTCTAAGCGCTCGGGCTGCACGGCGCTCGGATCGACACCGGCCGATAGGTGGAACTCGTATCTGCGAAGCGGGTTGCGGTTGGCCGCGACGTGATCGGCGCTCGGCCCATGGCACGCCTCGCACGCGATTCCGACTTCGGTGGCGTGCGAGTCCGGTGCGCCCAAACGGTTTGATTTGATCTCGCTCACCGCATAGCCCGGGGCGCCACCCGTGCTGTGGCAGGGCATGCAGTCGCGGTTCCAGACCTTGCGGAGTTCCACTTCGTTTGGAGGAATCAGGAAAATCGAGACCCGCGGCACCCACCTTTTCTCCGCAATCAAATAGGCGAAAGGAAGCATGTAAAGCTCACGGCCCGACCCGCTCGAGTACCAATAGAGCTGGTAATGGTGGGACCCCGTCGACATCACGATCCGCCGCCGCACTCGCGGAAGCCGCGACGCCATTTCGCGCGCGAGAGAGATGTCCCCGCGCTGCGCGGCCGCGATCACTTCGTCGACCCCGTTCGGATCGGACAGCTCGACCCAGAACTCTCCGTCCCTCCGCGAGAGGTTGTAGGGGCGGCCATCGAACCATAGCGTTAGGTCTTCGAAGTCCGCCAGAACCGTGTCGGGTCCCACAACTTGAGTCATGGTGCGGTGATAGCTGGCGTGCCAGGTGGCGTACTCGTGGGGGTGGCACGAGCGGCATTCGTTCGAAGAGACGAAACCCGAAGCCTGGGCTCCGTTCGTCTCCTTGAGCTGAAGCGGCCTTTGGCCGGCCGGCGGAGATCGCAGGGGCGGCGCCCAGGAAGCCAGCGCAAAAACCCCGGCGGCCAATAGCACAGTCGCAAAGAAGACGGGCAGGGTCTTGCGGCTCCTCAAGACCAGAGGAAGGAGCGAGCCCAGAAGTACAATCGCACAAAGAACGGTCTCGGTAGACAAATCACATTACCGGCACGGCCCGCTGCCGGTTCCCAGGGTTTTTATCTTAACTTAATGGATAGGCGGCTCCGCGAGAAAAACCGACAAAACCGCTGCTGCCGATAGCAGCACAGGGCCGGGATCTGGCGATTCCGGAAATAACCTGTTGCTTCCGAGGCGGGCTGTAAGCGCGTCAACGGGCCCGCGGAGCAAATGTTCCCGCATCGTCTACGGCCACACCAATGCTGGCTACCTGAAGAAGACTTCCTTCACTTGCCCGAGGAACTTGACGACCCTCTCGACTCTCTCCCTGGTCGTAGCTTCCCGGCCGAGCGCTTCGATGGGCAGGAAGCCATGATACCCGACTTTTTCGACGATAGCCTTCAATCTGGGCAGATCAATCAGCACGGCTTTCTCGCCGTACCAGACCTGTTCCTTGATCTACCAGGTACACGCGTAAGGCACCAACTTTTCGATTTCTTCATAGACGTCGTGCCGACGCAGACTCCCAATATCAAGAATCACGCTGAACCACTCTGAATTGACCGCCTCGACAACCTGAATTGTTTCGTCCGCGGTCTTCAGAAAATCGTCATGATGTTGCAGTCCAATGATAACGCCGTGCTCTTTTCCGTACTCGGCGCACTCCCGGAAAGCCGGAATCATCCACTCCAGAGTTCTCTCGAAAGTAGAACCTTCCGCCACCTGCCTTCCAGAAAACACCCGAACTACACCCGATCCAAGCTTTTCGGCAACATCAACCCAGTCCTTGACCAACTGAATGTGCCCTTTTCGGCTCAGAGGGTTAGCCAGAGCAAAGTCGTTTCGAACGCCGGTACCGCTGATAGTGACGCCGTTCAGGAAGGCTCTTCTCTTCAAGTTGTAAATGATTTCGTCGCCCGGAGCTTCCGGATAGCCCGGGAAGTAGTAGCCCGTCATATCGACTCCGTCAATCTCATGCTCCGCGCAGAAGTCGACGACGTCATCGATCGTCTATCTCGCCCGCCCGCAGCGGTCTGCTAAAGGAATACGCGTTGAGACCGAGCTTGAGGCGAGTGCCGCTACGCCGTTTTATCTCTCCGATCGCAAAAACTGTGTCGGGCAGTGCTGCTGCGGTTGAAAAAGCGGCAATGCCCATCGACTGCTTTAAAAAATTTCGACGTCGCATGTTACCTTCCATTAGTTGCCTGTTCGTGATTGTGAAGCTGGAATAGCAAACCTAAGCGAGAATACCGGTGACAGCCCGGATGGGGGGTGGACTCCTCACCATTTGTCAAGGCCAAAAGAGCTATAAAAAGGGGATTATAACGAATAGTCACATTTACCCTTGACAACGCCGGCCGGAATATGTTATCCTATAGTCACATAAGGGGGTTGGCATGGCACGCAAGGCACCGGGCAAGTCTCACCGTAAAGGACTGACACTGCTACAGATAGCGGACATGTTCCGTGAGGAGGATGTAGCGAAAGCATGGCTGGCCGAGCAACGCTGGCCGGATGGACCCAAGTGCCCGCATTGCGGCACGAAGGATGTCCAGTCGAACATCAAGCACAAGACGATGACGCACCGGTGCCGAAGGTGCGAGGGCAAGCCCATGTTCTCGATCAAGACAGGCACGGTCATGGAAGGCTCGAACCTCAAGTACCGTGTGTGGGCGGTTGGCAGCTACCTGTTCACGACGAACATCAAAGGAATCTCCAGCATGAAGCTGCACCGTGAGGTAGGGATCAGCCAGAAGGCGGCTTGGTTCATGCTGCATCGTCTCCGCAAGGCGTTCGAGGCGGAAGCTGGACCATTCGCTGGTCCTGTCGAGATTGACGAGACCTACATCGGCGGCAAGCGGAAGAACATGCCGAACCACCTCCGTGAGGAACTGACAGGGCGCGGGCCTGTCGGCAAGACCGCCGTTGTGGGCGCGAAGGATCGAGATACGAATCAAGTGGCTGCCAAGGTTGTCACGTCCACCGACAAGGAAACGCTCCAAGGTTTCGTGAAGGACTACGCGGATCTCCAAGCGACCGTCTACACGGACGACGCGGCTGCCTATGAGGGCGTGGATCGAGAGCACGAGACGGTCAAGCATTCTGTCAGCGAGTACGTTCGCGGACAGGCGCACACCAACGGGGTCGAGTCGTTCTGGTCCATGCTCAAGCGCGGCTACTACGGGACCTATCACAAGATGTCTCCGAAGCACCTGAATCGCTACGTCAAGGAGTTCTCAGGACGACACAACATGCGCGCGAGCGATACCGTTGACCAGATGGCAGGCGTGGTTGCAGGCATGGACGGCAAGCGGCTCAAGTACAAGACGCTGATCAAGGACACCGGCTTCAAGTCCGGTGCAAGGGCGATTGCATGAGCCTGAACGTCAAGAACCGCACGCTCTTTACCGGGGACAACCTAGACGTGCTGCGTGGTATCAACTCGGATTCGGTAGACCTGATCTACCTGGATCCGCCCTTCAACTCGAACAAGACGTATGAAGCGCCAATCGGCTCGGAGGCTGCTGGAGCCGCATTCAAGGACGCATGGACTCTGGACGATGTCGATATAGCGTGGATCGGAATCCTGGCGGACAAGGAACCGGCACTGGCATCCATCATAGAGTCAGCGGGGCTTGCAACTCGTCCAAGGGAACGATTGACCAAGCTACTTCCGTCGCGAAGCTGAAGGCGCAAGGAATCCGAGACTGAAGGGGTACGAGGAACAATGCCGAAGGAGCCCAAGCGACCCAAGCCTATCGAGATCGAGTTGCCGCACCACGCCTACCAGCCGAGCAGGGCTGAACTGCGTGAGGAGTTCAACATGCCTGCCGCCAGTCTCCAGACAGTCCGCAAGGCGTTCTTTCGTCCAGTCACTGTTCAGAGAAAGTGAGCAGGACGGCCGGCGTTGTTAAGGGTAAATGTGACTATTCGTTATAATCCCCTATAAAAAGGGGCAGCTACTCCCAGTGGACCTAGCGAGACTTCACCAGGGGAAAAACCCGAGTCATTCCCAAAATGGCTCTTGAGGCACCGCCACGTTTCCCGTGGCGGTCTGCCTGCTGCCAGGCTCCTCCAGTCAGGGGAGGCGCTGCGCCCTCCCCCGAACCCAATGGCATTCGTTTAACGGCCAAAACAGCATTCGTTTAAGGGTTCAAGGGGAATTCCGGAGCAGCGGGCCGGTTTTTCGCGCTTCAGCAAGCCGCTTGAGGACTCTCCGAACGGCTCGAGCTCACTCTCGTCTCAAGGTTTTCAACACGTCAGCCCTGCCAATCTCAATTTTGCAAAACAGACTTGACACAACCTCCAGGGGTCGTGGTTGCAATTCTTAGACGTGTCCACGCTGCAAACAACAGTATCAAGAACCAACCAGCGGCAGAAGATCGACACGCTCGCGATCATATCGTCAGCCGGTCCATCGAAACCGGTTATACTGGTCGTGCGTCATATACAGAAAGAGTCGCTCGATAGCAGGCCTTGGCGTTGGCACACAATTCCATGTGGACCGCATTCCTCCGTGTGAGATACCATGGCATCAGCAGACCGAGACGAGGCGAACATGTCCCAATTCACACGACGATCACTCCTACTTGCCACCACCGCCAGCCTTCCCGCGATCGCTGCGGATCGATCGAGCCCTGTATTCGAGATTATGCACACTGACGAAGAATGGAAGAAAATCCTCACTCCGGAGCAGTATCACGTGCTGCGCCGCCAAGGCACCGAGCGGGCGGGCACGAGCCCGTTGAACAGCGAGAAGCGCGCTGGCACATTCCTCTGCGCTGGCTGTGATCTTCCGGTGTACTCATCGCAGACGAAATTCGACAGCAGAACCGGCTGGCCCAGCTTCTGGGAGTCGGTCGAGAACTCGGTCGGGACTAAGACCGACCGAGCGTTCTTCATGACGCGCACAGAGGTTCACTGCAGGCGCTGTGGCGGGCATCTCGGGCACATTTTCGACGATGGCCCGCCACCGACAGGCAAGCGCCACTGCATCAACGGTGTGGCACTGAAGTTTGAGGTGGCGCAGTGAGGAGTGGGACATGAGAATCTTCGCGATTGCAATTCTGATGGGACTTGTTACGACAGCTGCTCAAACGGCAGAGGCACAGCAGCCAGAAACTAAAACGGCCTTTGCCGTCTTCGCTGGCGGCTGCTTCTGGTGCATGGAGCCCCCATTCGACAAACTCGATGGTGTTCTCTCAACCGTTTCGGGCTACATAGGTGGCTCCGGAGAGGACGCGTCATACAAGCGGGTCTCGTCTGGACGGACTGGACACTACGAGGCTCTCCAGATCGAGTACGATCCTGAGAAAGTTGATTATGCCATGCTCCTCGAAGTATTCTGGCGTAACGTGGATCCCTTTGACCCCAACGGTCAGTTCTGTGACAAAGGGCCCCAGTACCGTGCGGCGATTTTCGCGCTGACTGACGAGCAGCGGCAGCTGGCCGAGGAGTCGAAAGCGATACGAGCCGACCAGAAGTCTAGTCATGGTGAGATTCAGACCGAGATCCTGCCGTCAGCGAAGTTTTACCCGGCCGAAGCCTATCACCAGAACTACTACAAGAAGAACGCAGTGCAGTACAAGTTCTATCGCTGGAACTGCGGTCGTGACAGGCGGTTGAGGCAAATCTGGGGGGAAAGCTAGTAGAGTCGCCTCAGGGTCCTCTCCCGTTCGTCCGCGAGGCAAGTCAGTCCGCACGGCACGCTTCGGCAAATCTTAGTTGGCGCGATTGAAGGCATAGAATCCGAGACGCAGCGGCTCGCCTTCCGCTCCGGTCATTGGTTCCGGCTCTGACCTTCAACTGTACGCGGAAGACACCCAAGGCATGCGCGGTGAACTCTTTGATCCACAGGGCACTGGACCATCCGGCGATATTGATCCCCGTGAAGTATAGGCCTGTCTCGTCTCCTTCCCTGGTCCAGAACTTGGCCAGCGGCAGATCCTTTCCGATGGACGCACGGTCTGGCTCAAAGCGCCGCTGCGGTACGCTTGGCAGGGGCACAATGCGGTCTGCGATATCAATGTCGACCAGCTGAAACGCATCCAGATGCCCGGGTGTTAGATGCGTTTCCTCCGACATCGTGTCGAATTGCTGGTCTGCGCAGTCGTCCAGAAAAGTCATCGGTAGCCGGATTTCCCGAATATGGAACAAATCTCGCAGCGTATTAACACACTCGATCCGATTCAGGCGCTGCGCCGAACGAGCACGCGCCTGGGCCCGTTGATCCTGGCAGAGCCCAGGAGGGCAAGTAATCTCCCGTCACCCATGCGTATGACTCCCCCGTTCTTGTGAACGGTCGTTGGCCGGAGCGGTTTGCGCAGTCCTACCGGCGGATCTGGTTCAGAGTCACGCCTACTACGAATCCACGAGGCGTGAGTGGGCTGCGACAGCTGCGGAACTCCCTAACGGTTCCGTGCTGCAACGCATCGGCAGTGGGAGGATGACTCCTTGGCTGCGCGGCATGCCGGACAGCGACAATCGGACGAGCGGTGGCAGACTGTCCGGTGGATGTCGGTAGAATCCAGTGCAGCCGTAGCACCTTGGCCGCACCTGACGGTCAATTACCAGTTTTTCCTGGCCAACCGAGTCTCGGGGATGTCGATTCTCAATTGGAATGGCCTTGACGACGGAGAGTTGTCCATTGACGGTAACAATCTTGCCGGGGAGCAGAATCGGGTGAGGAGTGGCCGCCCGGACACCTAGTCGGACCATGCACCGCGCCAGGTAAAAAAACTGTTGAATCGCAACGACTGATCCTTGGGTGGCGGGGTTATAATTGCGGTGGTTGGACAATCCCAAATGACTGCGTCGAGAACGGTTCTTGTTATGATTTCGCTGATGACCTTGGCGACAGCTGCAGCGGAAACGCACCGATTCGAACCGACGCGCTATCACAACACGTTCTCGTTCGCCCATGAACCGGTCTTGACGATCGTGCCCGGTGATCGCGTCATCACAAGAACGATCGACGCCCGCGGTTTTGACGCTGAGAACAGACAGGTTGGCGAACGCCCGAATCCTCAGACCGGACCCTTCTATGTGGAAGGCGCCGAACCGGGCGATGTCTTGGTGGTGCGATTCGAAAAGATCGAACCGAGCCGCGGTACGGCTTGGTCGAGCAGCGTACTTGCGCCCTACACTGCGGATCCTGCTTTTCTTCGCCACGAAGCCGAGCGTGAACAAACGACCGAGACCTGGGAGATAGACAAGCAACGTGGCGTGGCCAAGGTCGCCTCAGGTTCGATCCGACCTCCAGGCATCGAGGTTCCTCTGCGACCGATGCTGGGATGCGTAGCGGTCGCGCCCGCGAGGAAGGAAGCTATCGCGACCAGCACCCCCGGCACCTTTGGCGGTAACATGGACTATAACGGTATGGTCGTCGGCACCACGCTGATGCTGCCCGTCTCCGAACCCGGGGCTCTACTGTTTGTTGGCGACGGACATGCGCGGCAGGGTGACGGCGAGGTTGTCGGAAATGCGCTTGAGGTGTCAATGGACGTCGAGTTCACCGTCGAGCTCATCAAGGGTCAAGAGATTGGCTGGCCGCGACTGGAAAGTGACGAACATCTGATGACGATCGGCAGCGCCAGACCTTTGTTGCAAGCATTGCAGCACGCGACGACCGAGCTTCAGCGTTGGCTCATGAGCGATTATGGTTTCGATGAACGAGGCTCGTCATTGCTGCTGGGGCACGCCTTGGAATACGACATAGCCAACGTGGTCGACCCCCATTTCACCGTAGTCGCCAAGATCCGCAAGGACCTGCTGCCAGACGGCCCTTAGGCAAGACCGATCATGCCTCGCTTGGGATGATGAAGTCACCTTTTGAATCGCAACGCTTCGGCGAAAGCGATATCGGTGTTATCTGCATCTCCAGTTGACTGACCGATGCAACTTCGATCAACAAGCGGCATCGCGTGTCAAGGGCAGCCCGCGGCACCGCCAGCTCGAACCCTCCGCCGTCTTACAGGATCCGCTTGCGGTTGTGACCGTTGCGATGGTTCCCCAGCACTGGTTCCGGATCCCCTTCCAGGTGGGCCTTCATCTCCGCTTTCAGCGCTCGCTCCGCAACCGCCTTCTTCAGGCCCTCGATCAACTTGCCGCTACGGAACACGTCCCGTGGATCCTCGCCCCCGAGTAACTCGTCCAACAGCTTGTCGCTGATGTGTGCTGTTCGCTTTGCCATATCTCGTCCTCCTTGTGGACTATCCTACGGCTCACACACGTAATTCCTGACAGGCTTATGAAGAGGATTATATAGTTGACGTGACAGAGCATCGGATATTGCAAGACAATAAATGAGACGAATAAGCAAGCAAAGGCACTGGGTAGATCGCATTGCGAGGGCGGCAGCGTCCTGGATTTGGTCCGCATGTTTCCGGATGAATCCTCCGCAAGAAAGTGGTTCGAAAATATCCGCTGGCCCGATGGTGTCCGTTCCTGTCCGTATTGCTCAAGTTCATCCACTGCGACCGGCCCTGGAGAGAACCCCGCTCCGTTTCGCTGCCCCGATTGCCGTCAGTATTTCAGCGTCAAGACGGGAACTGCGATGCATCGCAGCAAGATCTCTCTCCAGAAATGGGTCTTCGCCATTTACCTCCTGTCCACGAGCCTCAAAGGTGTTTCCAGCATGAAACTGCACCGCGACCTCGGACTCACGCAGCGAACAGCGTGGCTGATGGCGCAGAAGATCCGCCAGGGTTGGATTGACACCGCCGGCAAGCTGGAGGGCGAAGTTGAACTCGACGAGACCTCCATTGGCGGCAAGGAAAAGAACAAGCACGAGTCGCAGCAATTGCCTGCAGGGCAGGGCCCGGTCGGCAAGTCAGCCGTGGTGGGAGCGAGGTCTCGCGATAGCAAAGTCAAAGCCCGACCCGTCGCTTCCGCGAGCCAGCGGGAGTTGGAAGAGTTCGCAAGCAAGGCGGTGGAAGCGGGCGCGACGGTCTACACGGACGATCACAAGGGCTACGGCGGCCTGGGAAAGCGGTACCGGCACGAGACAGTGAATCACTCGGTGGGCGAGTACGTGCGGGAGCGGGCCCACACGAACGGTATCGAGTCGTTCTGGACCATGCTCAAGCGGGGTTATCAAGGCACCTATTACAGGATGAGAGGTCGGCATCTGCGACGGTACGTGACGGAATTCGTGGTCCCGGTGCTAGTTGCGGGGGAGTTGGAGGCGTCAATTTGAGCGAGGAGACCGACCATGGCTAGGAAGAGAGCCGGCGAGGAATCCAAGCGGAACTCGGCCCGCTTGATCGACGCAACGCCTGAAGAATTAGCGCGAGCCATCCTGAGGGCGAAGCCGCGTCCCACAACCAGGATTGAGAGAGTTCAGGCGCCTCTAAAAGCTTTCATAAAGAAGCAGCCTTAGCCTCCGATGGATCTGCAATGTCCGATGCTCTGTCAAGTCAACTATATAATTCCCACACTTATCGCGACCTCTGCCCCGCGCAGCCTCGTCAAGCGGTTGCAGCAACTCGAGTTCGCCGTCACCATCAATGATCAGCGGACGGCGTACCGAGTCTTTTCTTCAGCGCAGTTGAGTCAAGTCTTGATCGTATTGCTTTCTTCCGACTCGTGTCGAGAAGCTGGCCATGGGCAGAGGCGGCGGCAATCAGGCCGAGTTACGTGTCTCATCGCCCTGAGGCAGAGCCTCGCTACTATTGCGTGTCGGCCGCGCGAGACGCAGGACAACCGGGCAGAAACGTTCCAGGTGTCGCCGTGAGGGTACTCATCGTGTCGGTCGGAAGCGCGGGTGACGTCCATCCGTTTGTGGCGGTCGCTCTTGGGCTTCGCGAGCGGGGACACATCGTCTCCGTCGCCACAAACCCTTACTTCGCGCCACTGCTTGAGCAGCTCCAGCTGCCGCTCGTGCCGGTCGGAACGGTCGAGCAGTTCGACCAAGCCACCGCCCACCCTGCGCTCTGGCATCAAGTTCGCGCGTTTGGCGTCCTCGCGGCCATCATACGCCACAGCACTCCGGCGTTGTACCGCCTCGTCGAGCAGGAAGCGGCCAGGGGAGATACCGTCGTCGTAGCCCACCCGCTCGCGTTTGGCGCCCGGATAGCGCACGAGACACTGGGTGTCCCATTGGTGACTCTGCACTTAGCGCCGTCCACGGTCTGGAGCCTGGAGGAGCCACCGGTTCCCGCCAGATGGATCGGCTCCATCAACGCTTGGCCGAAGTCGGCGAGGCGGCTCCTGCTCGCGCTCGGCGACCGGTTCGCGGACCGGGCGTTGGCGCCTGCCCTGAACCGATTCCGCGCAGAGCTCGGCCTCGCCCCGGCGCGCCATATCGCCAGCCGCTGGTGGCACTCGCCGCAACACGTCATCGGGCTGTTCCCCGACTGGTTCGCGGCTCCGCAACCTGATTGGCCGTCCCAGACCACGCTAACCGGATTTCCGCTCTACGACGAACGGGCTGTGTCGCAGGTACCGCCGGATCTGGAAGCGTTTCTCTCCGAGGCGGAGGCCGCTGGCGACCTGCCGATCGTCTTCGCCCCCGGCTCGAGCAATCGGCAGGCTAGCCGTTTCTTCGCGGCGGCGGCCGACGCCTGTCAGCGGCTTCGGAGGCACGGGATTCTGCTGACGCGCTACCCCGAACAGCTCCCCTCAAGGTTGCCCGGCAGGGTACGGCACGCCGACTACGCGCCGTTCAGCGCCGTGCTGCCCCGCTCGGCCGCGCTGGTGCACCACGGCGGAATTGGTACTTCTGCGCAGGCGCTGGCCGCCGGACGGCCACAGCTTGTGATGCCCATGACGTTCGACCAGCCGGACAACGCGGTGCGGCTCGTACGGCTCGGCGTGGCGCGTATGCTGCCTCCGACGCGCTTCAGCGGCGCACGCGTTGCGCGCCATCTCGCGGCGCTGCTTGAGGCGGACCCGGTGGCGTACCGGTGCGCGGAAATCGCGCGGCGATTCGAAGGCATCGATCCAATCGGCCGCACGTGCGATCTCATCGAGGCGTGCGTGAGCTGAGGCGTGGACCTGGAGGGTCGCGTGGCTGCCTCATGGCGACACACGGAACCTATCTGGCCGGTCGGCCTGCGTCCCACGCGGCCGACACGCAATAGTAGCGAGAAACCGCCGAACTACCGCGAGGATCTGAAAGGTCTAATTGTCGTCTAGATATCGGCTGGCCCTATGTGCGAGGCTGGGGATGTGCCAGAGCGGTCAAGCACGTCAACACCGGAACCAGATCCTCTAGTTGAACCGAAACCGTGTCGACCATCCCGCCTCGGTGAGCTTGCTGCCGAGCGTCCCCTGACGCTTTTCTTCTTTCTCGCCTACGCTCTGTCCTGGCTGGTCATGTGGCCAATAGTTCTTTTTCGCCTCTCGCTGCAATTCACCATCATGGGTGCCTTCGGGCCGTCCGCAGCCGCAGTCATCACACATCGACTTGCAACGGTGCCCGCATGGTTGAGCGACAGAAGCGCAGGAGCTCAACAATATACGCCGGTGCCGCCCTTGTCCTCGCTTCGAATTGGAGTGTTCATCTTTTCGTGCCTAGGTGGGATAGTGTTGGATAGGCAGTGAGTGAGCACCCGTGAGCCGGGGCCAAAGGAGTACAGAAACAATGAGCAAACAAGTGAATGTGAAGGCCTATCCGAAGGACTTCAAGGAGCAGGTCGTGAAGCTGGCACAAGTCGGTGACCGCAGCGCAACGCAGATCGCGCGCGAATTCGAGATTTCGCGGGAATCAGTGCGGCGCTGGGTGAAGCAGGCGGAGCTGGATCAAGGCAGCCGCACGGACGGGCTGCGCAGCAAGGACCAGGACGAGCTGGCACGGCTGCGGCGCGAGGTTCGGCAGCTACGCATGGAGCGGGAGATCCTGTCAAAAGCCGCGGCCTGGTTCGCTCGGGAGACCGACTCGATTCCGTCCGGATCTACGAGTTCGTAAGAGCGCACCAGGCCCAATATCCGATTACGTGCATGTGCCGGGTGCTGGCGGTCTCCACCAGCGGGTACTACGCGTGGCGCCGGCGGCCGAGCAGCCGCCGGGCGCAAGAGAATGCAATCCTGTCGGGTCGCATCGCGGAGATTCACGAGCAGTCACAGGGGATCTACGGGTCACGGCGGGTGCACGCGGAACTGCGGGCGCAAGGCGTGGTAATTTCGTGGCAGCGGGTGGCGCGGCTGATGCGCGCCAGCGGGCTGCAAGGAGTGACGCGGCGGCGGCGGGTCTCGACAACGCAGTCGGACCGCCAGGCGACGGTCGCCCCGGACCGCGTGGAGCGCTGCTTCGAAGCGTCGGAGCCGAACCGGCTGTGGGTGGCGGACATCACGTATGTGCCTACAGTGGAAGGGTTTCTGTATCTAGCCACGGTGCTGGACGTGTTCAGCCGCAAGGTGGTGGGCTGGGCCATGAGCGCGCGCCAGACGGCCGCACTCGTGCTGGAGGCACTGCAGATGGCGATCGACACGCGGGCACCGCGCAAGGTCGTGTTCCATTCCGACCACGGCACCCAGTACACGGCGCTGGCGGTCGCCGCACGCTGCGACCAAGCCGACATCCTGCGTTCGATGGGCACGGTAGGTGACTGTTACGACAATGCGCTGGCGGAAAGTTTTTTCGCTACGGTCGAATGCGAGCTGCTGCAGCGCGTGCGGCTGACGAACCGGGAGGAGGCGAAGACGGAGATCTTCCGTTTCCTGGAGGGCTTCTACAACCGCCGCCGGCGCCACTCGGCGCTGGGCTACGTGGCTCCCGTGGAATTCGAGCGTTCCTGGAGCGAGGCGCGCGTGGCCGCAACGTAGCGAGGGCCAGCCCCCGCCCCCGCGGAGTTTTTGGAGGCATAGGGGAATCTATCGACAGGCCGGGTGGGCGAAACGGGCGCCCGGTCAGCAGCCGGACGCCCCGAGGGCCATCTGTCGATGAGTTCCCCGCTGGCTATTCCTGCGCGGGTTGCTCTCCAGCTGAGCCCGCCGACGCTTCACCAACCAAGACACAGCGGTGCAGGCCGAGGTGCTTTTTTGGATTCATTCGCTACTGCAGGAAAGAGTTACAGGCAGCGAGCTTGACTGCGGCTTCAGCCTCTGGAAAGCCTGCAAGCAGAACGGGTTCCGCCCCTTGAACGCAGCTTCCTGCTGGCCTCACGGGAGACTTCTTGATGCCGTGCATCATGCAGAGATCCTGGAGCTGGACGCAGTCAGTTACAGGGCCGAGCAGACGCGCGAGACCACAAACGTGCCGGGGGGCAGGGGGACTCGTCCCCCTGCCCCCCGGCACCTCCTCCAAATCAACCCCATCCCACCCACTCACTACTCAGTCTTAGGGGGAGAGGCCCTGCCCCCTGTTACCCCTTTCCCGTATGGTAGATCTTGCCCCTTTTGCTTCCATAGCGGGCGGCATTGGTCGCCCTCCGGACTCCCTCTGCCACGCTTGCACCGCGCGGCCCAGAATAAAAATTCTAATTGTCGCCGGGCAGCCGTGAGCGACCTTAATTTGAACAACGGCCGGACGAATGCATGGAATAATTTGGTAAAATCCGCCGAAATCATGTGAAATACAACACCGGGTCTTGCTTTCAGCGAGCCTGGACACCCGCTGGACCTTGACATCGCTGCTCTTCTCAGCAATCATGAAGTGCACTCGACCTCCGGGACCACTCGACTGCCATAGCTGCCACAGCCCAAATAGTCCGAAACTTCGTAGATACTCCAAATTGCCCACGCGACCGCGAGGGCAGCCCCGTGTAGCAGCGTATAACTGGTGGTGTCGGATTTTGTCGCCGAAGCGCCACGGCCGAGCAGAAACC
Source organism: Bryobacterales bacterium (assembly GCA_965224215.1). GTDB lineage: Bacteria > Acidobacteriota > Terriglobia > Bryobacterales > UBA6623 > CBDCYS01. The sequence continues at coordinate 24,710 of CBDCYS010000017.1, forward strand.
GGGCCGTGGCTAGGTCCGGTCCGAACCGCTGCGAGCTGCCCGAGGTGGCCGGAGCCCCTTGGCCTCGTACGAACGTGCCGTCGAGTGGCACCCACTTGTAGAGAGACGCCAGCAACGGAGTCGTACCATCGGCTGCGGTTTCGTTTACGTCGAGGCCGGCGTCCGTCAGTACGCGGACCGACTCCAGGTCGCGTTTCTGGACCGCGAAGAAGAGCGCGTTCTGGCCGCCCTGCTTGCTGACGTGTGCTCCGTCGTTATTCCAGGGGATGCCGGTCTTGCCGAGCGTGAACGTCGTTGGGATGTAGATCGTGTATTTCACGTCGCAGGTCTTGGTCGTGGTCCGAACATCCGCTTCGCGTTCGACCAGCAGGCGCACAGCGGCTGGGTTCCCGCCCGCCCACATCAGGGCTGTTTGGCCAAATTTCTTCTCGCGAGCGCTCACGTCGGCACCACGGGCGAGCAGTAGCTTCATTAAGTCAACTTGACCCATGCGCGCTGCCGTCATCAAAGGCGTCTCCCCGTTTTCTCGCGCAACATTGGGATCGGCACCGATTCCTGAAGGCGTGAATTGGGACCTTTATCTTGGACCAGCCCCGTATCGCGCTTTTACCATGAACCGTTTCCACTACGGCTGGCACTTTTTCTGGGACACCTCCACGGCCGGGGTCGGCAACAACGGCGACCACTCGCGCGACGTAGTGAGGTGGGGCTTGAACAAGAGCGTTCATCCGGTGCGGATCCTCTGCACAGGGGGGCAATTCGTGGAGGACTCGGACTCGGAGGTGCCGAACGTACAGGTAGGAACCTTCGAATACGCGGACGGTACGCTCGCGGAAATCGACGCGACCACGCTCTACAGCCCAACGTTCGGAGGAACCCGGATGGGGATGTTCTTCTACACCGAACAAGGCTATGTTTCCTCTGTCGACGATTGGACCACGACTCGAGGACAGTTTACGCCGGGAGATCGGCCCGATCCGCCGTCGGGTGCCTCGATGCGCAAGACGAACCTCAGCTTCCCCAAGATGGAGTACCCAGCAGGGCCGCCGATTCCCACGCTGGAAGAAGAGCAAATCAGCCACTTCCAGAACTTCATCGATTGCGTGCGCTCGCGCAATCGCGACGATTTGCACTGTGAGATCGAATACGGGCATTTGTCGACCGCGCTGTGCCACTTGGCGAACGTTTCGTTCCGTACGGCTCGGAAGTTGATCTTCGACCCTGAGACCGAAACATTCCCTCGCGACGAGGAAGCTAACCGCTTTCTGAGGCGGGAGTACCGTGAGCCATACGTTGTCCCTGATCAAGTGTGAAGGGCGCCTCGACTGGTGTCGTTGATCGGCACTCGATCGAAACCGTAGTCGTTCGCGAATCTGAGGACATTTCTTCGTCTGCAGAGCGCCCCCCCTTTACGTTGAAGCCGAGGGTGCGCCAAGATGATAGGTGCCATGTCAATTGGCCGCCGTACTTTTTTCGGATCCGTCTCGGCCCTCGCCTCCTCCCAAGGAGCCGCACCGCCGCGGCAATCGCTCGAAAGTGACTTACTCGAGGCAGTCGAGAAGATCGCGCTCGTCAACACCCACGAACACATCATTCCGGAACAAGAGCGCACATCTTCTCGGATCGACTTCTTCACCCTTGCCGGACACTACGCAATCAATGACGTCATCTCCGCGGGACTCGCAGCAAACGAGTTGGCGCTTGTTCGGGATGCTGAGGCGGCCCCGTTGCGGCGTTGGCAGGCCTTCGAACCCTTTTGGGAATCAGCCCGCCTGACCGGCTATGGCCAAGCGCTTCGCATCGCGATCAGCGACATCTATGAAGTTGAGCAGATTTCGGCGGCCACTCTGCCGGAGATCAATCGTCGTATCGCGGAGCGCAACGAGCCTGGGCTGTACGAAGACATCCTGATTCGGCGCTCGAACATCGCCTACTCGGTGCTCGATGACTATTGGAATGCGGCACCGGTTCGACCCGATCCGAAATTCTTTGTCTATGCGCGCAAGTTCGATCGATTCGTCGCGCCTCAGTCGACCGCTGACGTTCAGGAACTCGAGCAGCTCACCAATGTCTCCATCACCAATCTAGCCGGCCTCGAGCGTGCCATGGAGACGAGCTTCGAGCACAGCCGCGATGCGGGGATGGTGACGGTCAAATCGACGCTGGCCTACAACCGTGAAATCCACTACGCCGAAGTTTCGGCGCAGGACGCTGAGGCCGGTCTGCAAGCTCTGCTCAGCTCCAGGCGTGATCTACCAGCGGGCTTCCGCTCCAGAGTTGAGCGCCCGTATCGGCAGATGGAAGACCATATGTTCCACCACCTGATGCGCTTGGCCAAGGCCCACGACGTACCGGTTCAAATCCACACCGGACTCCACGCCGGCAACGGCAACTTCATCGAGAACTCCAAGCCGACTCACTTGACCAACTTGTTCTTTCTGTACCCGCAAGTGAAGTTCGATTTGTTCCACATGAGCTATCCCTACCAGGGCGAGGCAGCCGCGATCGCGAAGGTTTTCCCTAACGTTCACATCGACCTCTGCTGGGCGCACATCATCTCTGCCCGTGCGACGCGCCGAGCTTTGCACGAGATGTTGGAGACCGTTCCGGCCAACAAGATATTCGGTTACGGCGGGGACTACCGCTATCCGGAACTCAGTTACGCGCATGCGAAGATCGCGCGGCGCAACGTGGCGCAGGTGCTTACCGAGAAGGTGCAGGAGCGTTTCTGCACGGAATCCGAAAGCTTGGATCTGGCGCGCATGATGCTCCATGACAACCCCGACGCACTTTTTGGAAAGGGGCGCCGCTAGCGCACCGCTAGTCCGGTCCCGGCGGGCTTGATGACAGGTCCTTCCAATGCCCGAACCGGCGTCGTCGTCTGGAACGCAGGTCTTAGAGGACCTCAGCGAGCGTGATAGCGTACGCGCCCGCTTGGGAGATGTCGTCGGGTACGCGGTCCGCCTAGCGGAGTGGAGCGGCACAGGGTATACTCTGGCCATTTCCAGGGAATCCGCGCCCTTCGAATCGGGCTCGAATTGAAGTCTCGACAACATGAACGCGCTTCAGTACACACAGGAACTGGTTAAGTTCCCCACCGTCAGCAACCTATCCAACGCCTCCATTTGCGACTATCTGGAAGACGTCCTGAAGAGGCTCGGCTTCACAACCGAACGGATCGAATACGCCGACTCCGCAGGCGTTGACAAAGTCAACATCGTCGTTAAGAAGGGCAGCGGAAGCGGGGGTATGGCCTATTTCGCCCACACCCACGTCATGCCTGCCGATCCCTGGTCCAGTAGCGATCATGGGCCCTTCGAGCCCACTGTTATAGGCGACAAACTGTACGGACGCGGGAGTTGTGACGGCCCTGTTGCGCGCAGCATAGCGTCAGCGAACTGCATGGAAATCTCCAAGCACCCACCCTTGCAGTGGCACGGGAAGGCAGCGGTGCGCGACCACCGTCCAAACTGCCATTGATTGCCGTCCGCTGCTGCTTGTCGTCAGCAGTTAAGGACAGATTCAGTGGGGATTTCCCACCCGTCAGGGAACTGCAAACTCGTCAAACAAAGCACCCCTGTCAAAAACGAGAGTTTTGTCACAGGCACTAAGTATAGATTCCAGGTCGCTTCAGCGAAGCTAGTTCACGGCCATACGCTGCTTGTCCCGCCTCCGATTGAGGCGATTGAAACGAGGCGATAGAAGCCGGTGCTGCTGAATGGGAAGGTAGTCGAAATCATCTCTGAGGTCACGCTCTAATTCGCGAGCAATTCGCAGCAAGACGAGTGCAGTGCTTCCTTCTCCGCGCAGATCGCACTGGAGACGGCGGTTACCGCCGCCCTTGGAGGCTGCGATGGCTGTAGCGCGAATTCAAAGAGACTTGCGGTCTTTGCTTTCGCGACAGATCTCAAGGACCAAAGCCGTATATAATTTCAAACGACTCCATGCCTTATCGCCCAACTCGTCGCACCTTCATTAAGAGCGCCGCCCTCTCCTCTGCCGCGCTGTACGCCCCGCTATCCCGCGGCTCCCTCGGTGCCTCGAGCGACTGGCGTCACTACGGGGGTTCGCTCGGCGCTACTCGGTACTCCGAACTGGACCAGATCGACCGCTCCAACGTCTCGGAGCTGAAGGTCGCCTGGATCCACGCCACCGGCGACAGCCGTGCGCGTCCCACCACCAAAATCGAATGCACCCCGATCGTCGTGGACGGCCGGATGTATCTCACCACGGCGCAAGTGCAAGTGCGCGCCCTCAACGCGGCCACGGGTGAGATGCTGTGGAACTTCGACCCCTTCGAGGGGATCCAGATGCGCCGCTCGAAAGGCATCAACCGAGGCGTGGCCTATTGGAACGACGGCGACGATCGCCGCATCTTCATGTCCGGCTCCGCGCAGGACAAGATGTACTGCCTCAACGCGGACACAGGCAAGCTGGTGGCGGAGTTCGGTGACGGTGGCGTCCTCAACATGAAAGAAGGCCTGGACCGCGACCTCGCCGAAACCACGCGCTCCTTCTACGCCAGCCCACCGGTGATCTTCGAAGACATGCTGCTGCTCGGTGGCGGCACGGGCAGCGAAGGCCCCACGCCGGCTGCCCCGGGGCATATTCGCGGATTCGACGTCCGCACGGGTAAACGGCTCTGGATTTTCCACACCATCCCGCACCCGGGCGAGTTCGGCTATGAGACGTGGGGCAAGGAGAGCTGGAAGCATGTCGGCGGTGCGAACAACTGGGGTGGCATGAGCCTGGATTCCGAACGCGGGTTGCTCTTCGTCTCGACCGGGTCGCCGACTTACGACTTCTACGGCGCGGACCGCCCGGGCAAGAATCTCTTCGGGAACTCAGTCATCGCACTCGATGCCCGCACGGGCGAACGCAAGTGGCACTACCAGGCGGTTCACCACGACCTTTGGGACTACGATCTGCCCGCGCAGCCCGTTCTCGCGCGGCGCAATAACGCCGGCCAGTGGCAAGACATCGTCGTGCAGACCTCGAAGCAGGCCTTCTGGTATATCTTCGACCGCGAAACGGGCGAGCCGGTTTGGGAGATCGAGGAGCGGCCCGTGCCCGCCTCCGAGGTCGAGGGCGAGCATGCATATCCGACACAACCGTTCCCGACCAAGCCGCCGCCCTTCGCGCGCCAGGGTTTTGGGGATGACACGAACATCACCAACATTTCCGAAGAGTCGCAAGCCCACATCAAAAGTCGCCTCAAGGACCTACGGCGCGGCATGCTCTATACACCGCCGAGCAGGGTAGGGACGGTGTTCAACCCGGGGACGGTGGGGGGGACGATCTGGGGCGGCGCCAGCCACGATCCAGAAGCCGGGCTGATGTTCATCAACGCCAACAACTGGCCCAAGTTCTTCACACTGCTCGACGCGCCCGAAGGGGTCGGCTACCCTTATCTCCACGCCGGCTATCCGTTCTTAATGGACCAAGACAATTACTCGGCCGCCAAGCCGCCTTGGGGCGAGCTGCTGTGCCTGGACTTGGCCACAGGCGACTACCGCTGGCGGCGACCGATTGGCGAATACGCCGAGCTCAAGGCCAAGGGCATCGACGGGACGGGCACATTCAACATCGGCGGGTCGATCGCCACCAAGGGAGGACTGCTCTTCCTCGGGGCCACGCAAGACGAAAAATTCCGCGCCTTTGACACCAGCTCAGGCGAGATTCTCTTCGAGCATCAACTCTCGGCCGGAGGGTACGCTACGCCATGCACGTATTCGGTCGACGGCAAGCAATACGTCGTCATCGCTGCCGGCGGCGGCGGGCGCGACATCGGCACGGGCGGCAAGAAGTCGGGTGACGAGTTCGTCGCCTTCAGCCTGAGCTAGCCCGCGTATCTCACCACCCACCCCTCGGCAAGGTCGCGGACAAGTCAGCTCACGTCGTCAGACTCCCGTCCAACGGCCGTTTCTTCGCTTGGACATCCAATTCCTGCCCGTCAAGTGAGGGTCCGGGACGGTTGAATAGTAACCGCTGAGGCCCAAACTCGCGAAATGCATTAGTTTGATTCGTTTTCCAGGGAACTGGGTGATCACTTTGCCCCGCACTAAACAGTGGCATGGAATCGTGCGAACCGCTGCTCAAGGCGCTTGGAGTTCGGATAGTCTTGTTATCGACTCGGCAGCTGAATCAGAGTGCGGTCAATGCCCTTGAGGCTTCGAGTATGGGCCCGTCATGACGTAGGTAGACTGAGTGGGTTGGGAGAGGTTGTGAATCTGCATGTCCTCCGTCATGCGCTGGCCAAAAGGTGTCATGGGGGAGCTCCTTTGTGGGAAAGAATGGAATGCGCTGCGAGCAGGGGGTCCATGCTTCCGCACCGGGAGCCTCCCGGCAAGCGCGGAGGAGGCCGGATTTCGGATTGATAAATCTAGCCGCGGGAGGCACGTCGCCCTATCACACGGCCTCCGATACCGCGGAGTGGTTTAGTCCATTGCCAGTTACGTTCCGTCTCGTCGCGCGATGCATGTTGAACCGCCTGACTTGCTGCGGGTAGAGTAATTAGGAAGCCTATCGAAGTCGCTATTTTGCGCCACAAGGTCGTTAGACAGTCGAGACTGACCTCTACTAGTCTGCTTTCTGGAGGCCGCAAGGGACTCTCTTGTGCTCAGCGATGTTTACCCTACACTAACGTACGATGACGCACCGGCAGCTATCGAGTGGCTTTGTCGGGCTTTTGGGTTTGCCCGGCGACTGGTCGTTCCTGGATCAGATGATCGCATCAAGCACTCTGAGCTGACTCTTGGCTCAGTAGTCATTATGGTTTCATCACCCAAGCAGGAGTTTGACCGCGTGAGTCCGCGTCGTTTGCCGGGTCTCAGCCAAGGTCTGATCTTCAGAGTCGATGATCCCGACGCACATTACAGAAGAGCCAAGGCCGAGGGCGCCGAAATCTTGCAGGAACTAACGGACCACGAATATGGGTCTCGTGGCTATATGGCGCGGGACCCAGAAGGGTATGTCTGGTACTTCGCAACCTATCGCCCCGGGGCTTATTGGACCGAGGAGTCGTCAACAGTTGTCTAACGGATAGCAGCCTGTGGTAGTGGACTTCTGTTGCACGAGTATCATGACAAACTTCAGAGGAGTTGTGGGCTCGGTGCCGGAAAGGCGACATTCGTAATATGTAAATCTTCCGACCCGTCGGACAGTTATCGATCCCTTCTCCGTTGGCCTACCTAGATCGGATCGCACACGGCTTCCGGCTGGCGGTCCCCTTGCGACTTTCTTGTGAGTTCCGAGATAGCACGATCCATCACGGCGAGCATGCTCTGGCGGTCCTTCGCCTTGGCGTACCGACCGTTTCTCGCGTAGAACATCCGTTGCGATTGGAGGCTGGAGATCAGCGTCGTTGCATCTCCAGCCGACCAAATCGGTTCACCCCCGACTATGATCCGTATGGCTGCGGTGTGCGCGACAGACGATCCCCCCGGCTGAGTCGACGAGCCTCCTTGACCGCGCCCGGCGATCCAAGCGCTCGCTCCGATCCGTATCGTCGAAGCAATGGTTATCAAATTTATGGGACCTTCGGTTCGAGCTTCCGAGGACGATTCCACGACCTTGCCGTTGAGCAGTAGTTCCAGCTTCTCAAGCTTGCGCGGACTGCGCATTCGAAGCTTGACCTCGACATCTTTGTCACTTTCCGCCGGGAGACAAAGGGTCTCGCCGGGTCCTGAACCGTCAGCATCGAGTTCGATGATCGGCCCGCTCGTGACAAAAGCCTGGCCACTCTTCAGCGCTCGGTTCCAGGCCTCGGACCCAGATACGCCCGAAGTCTTCGCGTACATTCTCATTCCGCCTAGGAACGGCTGCCAAGGCTCTCGGTACGGGCTGTTCGGCAGGTCCGTTCCCGCCGTCGGCGGCAGGTTGTAACCACAGTTCATCAGCCGGTACCAATTGTCCAGAGGCCATAAGCCGAAGTTGGCGATCTCCATGAAGTCCACGGCGCCGAGAATCGTGTCGGCAAGCACCGTGGGGCTCTGGCTCAGCGTGCCTCCGTGCGCTACTCCAGCCAATGCGCCGGATTTCCGCGCCCTGTTGAGTATGTCCAGAAACAACGGGAAATTGTAGGGTGTGTCCTCCACGCCTGCCATAATCGGTGGGATCACCTCGTCGACGCCGAACAGCAGGATGTGGCCCTGCAGCCGATCACGGTATTCCTGTCCGGCAATGATCGTCCGATCTACATGGACCCGTTCACCGGCTTGTCCATATGCATACTGCCGGGCCCATACTCCTGGGACCATGCCTCCCTTCAGGACCATGAATTGGGCGTGTGCAACATCGTCGCCGGCCATCATTGCCCACCAGTCGCGGTCACCGCTCGGCTCAACCCGATCGTAGTGGAGGTGCGCGTCGGCTGGGTACCATCCATCCTCGCGCAGGCGATTCCATCTTTCCAGTTCCACTGTGATCTTGACCGGGTCGCCTTCAATCACGGCATCGACTGAAACGGGCAGGTAGTCGAGTCCCTTCGCAACATCGATTTGAACGCGCCTCGCACCAGGCTTCAGCGGCACCCAGACCGGGCCCGTTCCACGCGCGTAGTTGACAACTTGAGTCTGGCGCTTCGACACATGCACGGAAGCGAATCGCAAGCCATGCGGACCGAGCCATCGCGGCTCGTGGGCTTCGCCGTCAACGCTCACTGTGAACCGCGCCGCGACCGGTTTCCCGTTAGCCGCGTCGACCACTTCAAGGATCAGACGGGGGCTCCAACCGGGGTCGCTACGAACCTGCGCCCCGCCAAGATCGCCGAAGCGCAATAGCGCTACAGTAAGCGCCAACGCAGCAACAAGACGGATGGGCCACGCACGCGTGCCGATTGAGCTTACGGGTACCATCCCACCGATTTAAGACTATAACCCAGTCGGAGCATCAGGGCCGGAACTTGCCAACCAAAGAGGGACAACCAGCCAATCACAACCCCGAAATCAGCCATCAAAGGGTACCGTTGACTACCGACTACTGCAACCCTTCCTCCCAGCAGCCATCGCGTTTCGATTTAGACTTCGTCATCGATGGCGTGCGACATCATTATGGCTTTGAAGCATCCGACACGAAGTTTGTGTCAGAAGGGCTCTACACCTTTCCCAGATCCCACAGCCGGACGTTGTTTGAACGTACTGGCGATGAATTTCGCTTCGGGCGAGAGTTAAGAGGGCAAAATAGCAGCATAGCCAGACTGACTAGGACCAACAGTCTGTATTTGTCGGCGGCAGCCCAGAATGGTCATGAACAGCTTTCGAGAATTTTCGAATATTTCCGGTCGATCCGCAGTGTCAGGGATATTAACGTCCCGGGTACGATGGCTTCGAGGCAACTGGCCGAGGATGGGCCGGATGGACGGGTGATCAACTTTCTTGGAGAGGTCGGTACTGGGGTCGTTGGCTATCGGCGCAATGAGACCGAGATTCCGGAAGAAACTCGAACATTTCTATGGAAGCTAACCGAAGTGCTGAGAACGGCGGTGGACGAGCCGGACAACTTTGAACTGGATGAAGACGGTAAGCATGTCACCATCGAACTTGCCCATCAGGATCGAGGTGGCAAGCAAGTCTATCTTGAATTGGACCGTGAGAGCGCAGGCACGCGGCGGTTGCTGATCCTGCTCGATTTCGCATTTCGTGAGCTCGATGAAGGTGTGCTGCTGCTCGTTGACGAACTCGATGCCAGTCTGCACACTCATGCCTGCGAGGCGGTGCTGAGATTGTTCTGCTCGCCGAGGTCTAATCCCAAGGGAGCGCAACTCTTAGCGACAACCCACAACACTAACCTGATGAACTCGTCTGCGCTGCGGCGGGATCAGCTCTGGTTCACTCAGAAAGACGCCTACGGAGCAACAAAGCTCTATCCGCTGATCGACATTCGAACCCGCAAGAGCGACAATTTGGAGAAAGGGTATCTTCAAGGTCGTTAAGGTGCGGTGCCCTTCAACGACCCCCTCTCGACCCTTGGCGCGCCGAAATAAGATCCGCACGCTGTCCCTGACTTGAGGCGGCGCAGACCTAGCCGCGAGCTGTAGCGGCGTTTCATCGTGTATTGCGAATGTAAAAAGACGGAGCCAGCCTATTTCGAAGCGATCCGTCGCGCCTGCTCAAGCACGCTCATTGTCGTGGAAACCCGTCCCGGTGTGGGTGTTCCCTACACCATCGCGAAAGAAGCCGTGGAGTTCGCCAAGTCCCAGGGGTTTGCTTGGTACAGCCGCCGTACAAAGGAATCGTTTGAGAAACACGACCAAGTCCGGGCAGTGTTCGACCGCGACAATCATCCTCGA
>CBDCYS010000018.1:0-18646 GCA_965224215.1 Bryobacterales bacterium
GGCAAATGCCGTATAGGCCGGGTGTTGCACGTTGGTACGGGTGAAGCGGCGCAGGATCGCCTCCGTCTCTGCCGTGCCGAGGCGGAGCGCCGTCGTGTATTTGACCATCTGGTCGTACTGCTGGCGGACCAGTTCCCAGTCGATCGGTTTCGTCAGCACCAGTTGTAGGTGCGTGTAGGCATCGGGCTGCCCCGCTTCAGGCCGATACAGCTTCTGCGCATGGATCGCCTTCAGCCGCGGCAAGAGTTGGAAGCCCAGAAGCCGACAGAACGCAAAGGCTACCGTGTTTTGACCATGAGAATCAACATACTGGCGATCGACTTCCATTTCGGTGCAATGGTGGATCACGCCCTCGATCATCGACGCCACCTCGGACGAGGAGGGCGACTTGAGCTGCGAGTGGATGCACAGCGATTTCCGCTCGACATGCCAGTAGATCATGATGCCACGACCGCCGTAGCGGACGTGCCACTGGGTCGTGAGGTTCTGGTCCCACGCGCCGAAGTGCTTGGAATCGGACGCGCAGGCAGTGGTACCGTCGCCCCAGATCGCCGGGTTGCGGGCATGCAGCGTGCCGTTGGTGACGATGGCGATGGCCCGGCGCAGCGTGTCGACACCGATGTACCGCCGTCGCACATAGGCCAGATCTTTATATGTCACGCCTGACCGGAGGCCGGCCATGCGCTGCAGCCCGGTATTGGTGCCGAGACCATGGAGACAGAACAGCAGTCGAGGCTGCAGAATCGTGCGATCCAGAGACTCATAGGCCGTTGGGCTCTTCAGCGTGTCGGTGAAGCCGAGCCGCAGGTCCGCTTCCTTCACCATATCGAGCAGGCTCGTCATCGGCCAGGTCGCCGTGATCTCGGCCTTGAGCGCAGTCAGGTTCGGCGGCTCGGGTTGGGCATCGAATGGCGTTAGAGTAATCCAACTGCTACCGTGTTTCCGGCTGATCCGGACATGCGGATTACTGGGCAGGCCAGCATCAAGCGTTTGTAGGGCATCACGCATCTCCGCCTGCAGATCCGCAATGAAGTGATCCGATTCGAGCGGCAGATTCAACGCCTGATAATACGGGCGGGTCGCAAGAGTGCCTCCAGCCTTGCCCGCATGGTAGGCGTCAAACGGCCGAGAATGGTTGTGCAGAAGCGCTCATCATGAGCATAAATGGCGGCGCGCACGATGCGGTCGGCCCGGTCGGTCGAAGGTGGCTCGATCAACAGCTCGCGACATCGCGCATCGAGGAGCGCGGCTAGATGTCCGGGCACGCCGCCCGCCACCGCAGCCTGATCGCGAAGCCACTCTGAAAGCCTTTCGGCGTCGGCCACGGTCGCTTTCCGATAGCCGAACAGAGCGCGGATCTCGGCGCGATGGCGCTTCCCGGTACGAGCGGCCGTATTGAGGCCGTCATGAGACACGCCGGCCATCCCGAGTTGCTGGACTACCTTACCGACAGCGCCCGGTTCGATTTCCTTGGACTCGTTGGGGAACCGGCCATGTGCCCGGTAAAACAACAGCAGCAGGGCAAAGTCCACCCGGTTCGCCCCGCTCTTGGCCATGACGCGTACACGCTCCGCCGGCGTCAGCGCCCAGCAATCGGCGATGTCCGTTCCATCAAGTTCCAATGCGCAAAACTCCTAAGTTGTGCGAACCGCTGCGTAGCCTGCGATTCCTTGCTATTCTCGTTTGCATAAGTATCTCGCAAAAGTAATCTCTTTTGCGAGGACTTTTGCGGAAACAAAAGATGAAGGTCGGCTACGCTCGGGTCTCGACGATTGAACAGAATCTGGATTTGCAGCTACAGGCTTTGAAGAAGGCGGGCTGCCAAAAGATTTACCGTGAAAAGGTGTCGGGCGCGACCCGACAGCGTCCCGAGTTTCAACGGATGCTCGATCAGATCCGAGGCGGCGACGTCATTGTCGTTTGGAAGCTGGACCGCCTGGCGCGTTCCACCAGGGATCTGCTTGAAACGACAGAGACAATCCGGGAAGCCGGCGCGAAGTTCCAGTCCATCTCAGAGCCGTGGGCGGACACGACAACGCATGCTGGCAAGATGATCATGACCGTCTTCGCCGGTATCGCTGAGTTCGAACGTGATTTGATCCGCGAACGGACTGGTGCCGGTAGAGAGGCAGCCAAAAAGAGAGGTGTGCAGTTCGGCCGTCCGCGGAAGCTCAACCCCGAGCAGACGCAGTTAGTCCGACGTCTGCTGGACGAAGGGGAATCCGTGAGGGATCTCGCAGAGACGTTTGATGTTCACATCGCGACGATCTACCGGCTCGGAGAGACCCGAGCTTAAGCCGGTCTTCTGTTCTTACCCAACCCCTGACATTGCTTGTGCCCCAAATGGCCCCTGGTGACACGACTGTTGGGTCTAGGCCCACTACCAGTGCCGCGTCTGCTCCAGCGGCCAGCGGCTCGTCGTGCACCACCGCCGGCCGCCGCGGAATGCCCCGGCGGCCCTGATCACCCTCTGCGCCTCCTGTCACGCCCGGCTCCATCGTCTCAAAGGCATGAGCCGCTGGCTTCCCCCGGAGCTGGTCGAGCTGTGGGGGGAGCAGCACCCCGGCGTGGCCCCTCAATTGCAATTCACCGAGGTCGTCGGGCTATGAGCAGCCAGGCGCTGGTCGAGGGGGCAGGGAACTTCGGACCGCTGCTCGACCTGGTCCTCGACAGCCTCTCGAGTGAGCACTCCCGGCGCGCCTATACCCATGCCCTGGAGGAGTTTTTTCGCTGGTACCAGGCGGGTGCTGCCGCTGGCGGCGGCTTCACAAAGGCCACCGTGCAACGCTATCGCTCCGATCTCGAGGCCAGGGAACTGGCCCCCTCCTTGATCAACCTGCGCTTGGCAGCCATAAAAAAACTGGCCGATGAGGCCGCCGACAACTCCTTGCTGGCGCCCGAGACGGCCGCGGCGATCGGGCGCGTCAAGGGTGCCAAGCGCCTGGGGGTCAGGGCGGGGAACTGGTTGACCAAGCCGCAAGCTCTCGAGCTTCTGGGGGCCCCGGATCCCACGACGCTCAAGGGCAAACGCGACCGTGTTCTGCTTTCTCTGCTGCTGGGCTGCGGCCTCAGGCGCGCGGAGCTGGCTCAGCTTGAGCTCTCCGATATCGCCCAGCGCGAGGGCCGTTGGGTGATCATCGATCTGGTCGGCAAGCATGGCCGCATCCGTACGGTCCCGATGCCCTCCTGGGCCAAAGCGGCGCTGGACGAATGGACGCAGGCCGCCGGCATCTCCCAAGGCCGCGTGCTGCGGGCCATCAACAAGGGCGGCCGCATCAGTCACGACTCGATGACCCCGCAGTCGGTGTTCGAGACGGTGGTCGAGTACGGTGAGCAGATCGGGCTCAAGATTACCCCGCACGACTTGCGGCGCACCTTCGCCAAGCTCGCCCACCAGGGCCGGGCGGCGCTCGAGCAGATCCAGCTCTCCCTCGGTCACGCCTCGATTCAGACGACCGAACGCTACCTGGGCGTCCGCCAAGACCTCCACGACGCCCCCTGCGATCGCCTCGGGCTCGATGTTAGGGAGGGGGAGGGCCCCACAGCGTTGTAGTTCCTACGGCCTTGCTGTTGGGCTTGACCCTCATCCCGTAAATGGACTCCGTTTTTTTAGGGGTCCATTTACTGCCCCACAGTCATTCAAGTGCATACCCCAATTGGGGGATTCTGTCCACCAGTGAAAAAATTGTGTTAGCGTAGGATCGTCTGCGCTGCCACGGCGGCAGCCTTGTTCGGATGTAAGTACTCATGACCTAAATCGGAGGTTCATCATGCGCCTAGTTCTCCTGCTGAGCTTGGTTTTGGGACCGGCGGGATCCACCCTCGCCCAGGAGTACGATTTACTCTTGAAACGTGGTCATGTCATCGACGGTAGGAACAGCCTCAGCACTGTGCGCGATGTGGCGATTACGGACGGAAAGATCGCGGCGGTCGCGGCCGACATCCCAGCGTCTCGGGCGTTCAAGACGGTGGATGTTGGCGGGCTATATGTCACGCCTGGTCTTATTGACATCCACGTGCACGTCTACAGGCCCACCGTCGGGCAAGGGTTCCGTGCAGACAACAACGCTGTTTATCCCGATGGTTTCAGCTTCCGCTCCGGGGTGACCACGGTCGTCGACCCGGGCGGCTCCGGGTGGCGCAATTTCGAGGACATGAAGGTTCGAGTAATCGACCGCTCGAGGACACGGGTGCTGGCCCTCATCAACATCGTTGGCCGTGGCAGCGCAGGAAGGGAAAAATACGAGCAGGACCTCTCCGACATGGAGGTGAAGCCGACCGCCGAGATGGCGCTCAAGCATAAAGGACTGATCGTCGGCGTTAAGAGCGCGCACTATGCGGGCCCGGAGTGGGATCCGTTCTCGCGTGCGGTCGAGGTGGGAGAGATCGCCGACATCCCGGTGATGGTGGACTTCGGCAGCGCCCAGGTTCGGATGATCGCAGAACTGTTTACGAAGTACCTTCGGCCGCAAGACATTTACACCCACGTCTACGGCGGCACCCGTAGCGAGCAGGACGTTGAGACAGGCGGGCCCAGCAAGGCCCTGATCGACGGTCGTAAGCGCGGTATTCTCTTCGACGTCGGTCACGGCGGCGGCAGTTTTCGCTGGCGCGTGGCAGTGCCATTGATAAAAGCGGGATTCCTCCCGGACACGATCTCGAGCGATCTGCATGTAGTCAGCATGAATGCGGGCTTGAAAGATCTCCTCAATCTGATGAGCAAGTTCTTGGCTATGGGCATGCAGCTTGACCAGGTTGTGATGGCCAACACATGGAATGCCGCAAAGGCCATCCAGCAGGAACAGTTGGGGAACTTGTCGATAGGCTCCGTGGCGGATGTGGCGGTTCTGCGGCTGGAGAAGGGAGACTTCGGCTTTATCGATGCAGCGGGCGCGCGATTGAAAGGCAAGCATCGGTTGCGCTGCGAGTTAACGCTGCGGGATGGCAAGGTCGTATATGACCTGAATGGGATGACCAGGGAGGACTGGGACACACTGCCGGCCGATTACGGCGCACAGGGGGATTCGCGCTGGGACGCCTACGTTCGACCGTCGAGATCCGGCAAACCGCGACGCCAGGCTCGGTAGCGGTCGTCTCCGACCGGTAGCTGAATTCGTAGATGACCGCACGTTCGGCACTCGACCAGCACTCGTAGGCTGCGAGCTGGCGGGCGTGGCCTGCTCGGGCCAAATAACCGCGTCGGACGGTCGAATGTGCTGCCTTACTGTCTGAGGGCAAAAGCGAACAGAGAATTCCCCGCCGTAACGGCAACATATTGCCGGTCCCCTGCGGAGAAAGTCATAGGGCCTGAGGTCACTCGCCCCCCCAAGTTGGCTTTCCACAGAAGCTCGCCGGTCCGGGCGTCAAGGGCAAAGAAATACCCTTCCCTCCCACCGCTGAACACCAAGCCCGAAGCGGTTGTGAGGACGCCGGCATCGGTGACGTCCGTCATTTTGAACTCCCATTTCTGCTCACCGGTTTTGGGATCGATCGCCTGGACGGTTCCGTAGCCATCCTCCTCATTCAGGGAATTCTTTATCGCACCTCGTCCAAATGGGGGAACGGACGATCGTGCCCCGCCCCCGACGAACGTTTGACCCTCGCGATACTCGTCGGGGCGTTCGAAAAAGATCGACGAGTAATTCTTCCACGTTGGAATGTAGAAGAGCCCCGTCGATGGGCTATAGGAGGGGCTATACCAGTTCGTTCCGCCATGACTACCCGGAAAGACGAGAACGCCTTCCTTGGTCGGTTCCGATCCCGGAACCCTGATTGGTCTTCCTTTTTCGTCAAAGCCACTGGCCCATGTCACCTTCACAAACGGTTTGCCCAGAAGGAACTCCCCTGTGGCCCGATCCAGCACGTAGAAGAAGCCGTTTCGATTGGCCCAGAGCATAAGCTTGCGGGGCTTGCCTTCCCACTCCATATCCACCAGCACGGGTATCTGAACGGAGTCATGGTCGAACTCGTCGTGAGGCGAGAACTGGTAGTGCCATTTCAGTTGGCCGGTGTCGGCATCCAAGGCGACCACGGAATTGCTATAGAGGTTGTCTCCGGGGCGGGAGTCCCCGCTCCAGTCCGGACCCGGATTACCTATGCCCCAGTAAGTGAGATTGAGATCGGGATCGTAGGAACCGGTGAGCCAGACCGACCCGCCACCTGTCTTCCAGGAATCTCCTCCCCAAGTCTCGTTGCCTGGTTCCCCGGGGCCGGGGATGGTATAGAAACGCCAAGCTTCGCTTCCCGTGCGAGCACGGAAAGCCGCAATGAAGCCCCGGATGCCATACTCGCCGCCCGCAGTTCCAACGATCACCTTGTCTTTAACAATCAGCGGCGCGTGCACCAGAGCGTAGCCGGCCTCGGGCCTGGCGCCTTCCACGGCGACATTCCAAACAGGTCGCCCGTTCTGGGCATCGATGGCCAGCAGACGGCCATCGATGGCGCCCATGAAAAGAGTATCTCCAAGGACGGCCACGCCACGATTCTCGCGGCCGCAGCAAAGACGCGAAAGGGAGGATGGGTTGTACCGGTAGGTCCAGAAGACTCGCCCCGTGGCGGCATCGAGAGCCACTACATCGTTCGGCGGCTGAACCGTGTACATGATGCCGTCCACCACCAGCGGCGTCGCCTGGAACTTTTCGAGCGAACGGGCTTGGAAGATCCACTTCTGCTCCAGGTTGTTCACGTTTTCCGGGGTGATCTCATTCAGCAAACTGTACCGCTGACTCTGAAAAGTTCCTGAGTAGGTGAGCCAGTTCTGTGGCTCCTTGTTGGCTTCGAGGATGCGTTCATAAGAGACCTGAGCCAGCAGAGAACTGACTGTCAAAAGCAACAGCAGCGATCGCGTCTTCATGGTGTATCAAAACCTCTCAAAGAAGCCAGATAACGGACAAGGTCCGTCACCTCTTCATCGCTCAGCTTACCCCGGACCGACGGCATCGGGGATCTTTCGACAAAGGAAAACTCCCGCAGCTTGGACTTGTCCAGCGACACCAAACCTTGCCCACCAACAAAGAGTTGCGCGGTGAACATATCGTGGTTGAGAAGTCTCCCAGTCATGGTTGTGCCATCCTGCGCTACCACGCGGACGAAGCGGTTTTCCGCACGGATGTCGGCATCTGGTTCCAGGAGGGCGATCTGGATCTCCGCAGCGCGTCGCAGAACACCCACATCACTAAGGTCTGGGCCCAAGCGCGAGCCATTGCCTCGAACGCGGTGGCAGTTGAGGCACCCACCTTTACCTTCAAAAATGGCTCGGCCGCGGTCCGAATCGCCGCCGAGAGCGAGCTGAGTAGCGAGGTAGCGCAGGTAGGCGACAATCATGTCTGCCCGCCCGACGCTCATGTTGTTCGGCGGCATTGCTGTCCCCGGAATGCCGTTGATGATGAGGTTGATGAGTTCCTCCCCGGATGAAGCACGGCGGAATTTGCCGTGTGCCAGGTTTGCACCCCCCACCCCATCGCCGTCCGGACCGTGGCATGCACTGCAACTGGCCATGTAGCGCCGCGCACCTTCCCGCACTTCACGGGGCATGTTCCCCTCGTGTTGAGCGAGAACGACACCGGCATTCACAGCGGCCAAGATCACGCCACAGAGCCTAAGCAGCTGCATAACGAGTCGGTACCCTCTATAGGACCTGCGCCTGGCGCATCACGGCTTCGCACTTCTGGCGGATCTCGGCGGCGACTGAGAATGGGTCTCCGTTGACGAATTCAGTCCGGAATAGCTCCACCGACAGAGCTCCTGTGTACTGTTTCTCGGCTAGTTTCTGAAGGATGCGTACCACCGGCGCAATGCCGTCGCCGGGGATGATCCTCGAGTTGTTGTTGATCAGCTCACGAGGCGTATCGAGTAAGTCCTGGAAATGCGCATGGGCCAGTTCACCTGGCTCGAGTAGGTCCAGGTCTTCGAACTTGCTCAGCCCCGACCAGAAGTGGAAGAAGTCGAGCATAGGCCGGATGTTGGGGTGCGCCGCTGCGCGAATCACGCTCAGCGCGGACGTCAGTGTAGCCAGATGCGTTGACGTGCGGGTGAACTCGATCATCGCCGTGAGGTCGTACTCTTTGGCGATTTCTCCGGTTTCGCGGATGCAGTCCGGGGTTGCCGCGAAGTCCTCGGGTGTGACCTCCCGGCGGGTGCTCGACGCCGAGTAGATCTTCTGCAGGCCGAGGTTCGCGAACTGCTCACAACGCCTTTTCCACGTCTCAAGTGACGCAGCTCGTGCCGGACCGGGAATCCAGATATCCGGCAGGCCCGCAGCGGCGGACACCGGCGTCAGCCCCAAATCGGTCAGAAGGCGGCCGGCTGCGGCTAACGTATTGTTCTCAAGAAACCCATCAAGAATGCGGGCGTTCAGTTCGACGTACCGGATTCCAGCCTTAGCCCAACCTTCGAGTGATCCGCGGTATCCGGCGGCCCGGGACGTATTCTGGTGGATAGACAGCAGCATCTTTCCGGGAGAGGCGGACTGGGCGGCTACGTGAGCCAGGGGAGCCGCTAAAGAAGCTAGCACAAAGGTTCGTCGAGCAAGCATGAGCGTACTGTATCATCAAATTGCCCGCGGCAAAATTGCCCGCGGCATTTGACTGTCCGCATTGCGCGTGCTCTAATTAGGCGCGGATAGTCACGGAGAGTCCCATGAAACGAATCCCCTTAGTCCTCCTCGCCCTATCGGTCCTTGCGCCCGCCAACGCCCAACTCGCACTTCCCAACGATACTGGCGTCGCAATGGGCCACGTGCATCTCAACGTTCGAGACATTGAGCAGCACAGACAAATCTGGATCGACCACTTCGACGCCGTTCCGCTCGAACGCGAGGGTCTGACCGGCGTCAAGATGCCCGGCATGCTGCTGGTGTTTCGCCGGCAGGATCCAACTGGCCCCAGCCAGGGGACCGTACTCGATCACTTCGGGCTCAAAGTTCGCAGCCGAGCGGAAGTTCTAGCGCGGTGGCGTGCGTGTTTCTTTCCACCATGGAGCAACTAGGGGAAGGTGAGGCGCTCGCTTTTGTCGTTTCCTTCCGCCCGCTAGGCAAAGCCAGAGGACAATTTTTCAATGCTGCTCTGGGCCATATTGACTCGAGCGAGTACTTCTCTGCCCATCTGGTTGAAATCGTTGGATACGAGCATTCCACCGCAGTGTGGCCCAGTGACAGGGAAGCTGTCATAGGCGGCCATCCAAAGCGTCCCATCCGGTATAGTGGCCGTTCTCGGTCATCGGTACGGGGGCGGAACAATGAAGCAGCGGTGGTTGCCACAGGAACTCGATCGATTCTGGTTTCTGAGCGATGATGAACTCGCTCTGCTGCAAAGCATCAACCCAAACAATCGCCTGGCCTTTGCCGTACAGCTGAAGTTCCTTGAGCACGAAGGCCGTTTCCCCCGGCATCGCGGTGAGATCGCCGTCACGGTCATTGAACTTATCGCCAATCAGCTCGCCGTTTCGGCAGTCTTGCTACGTGACTACGATTGGAATGGTCGAGTGGCGCGGCGTCATCGCTCGGAGCTTCGGGAGCTAACGGGATTTCGGCCGGCCACGTCTCAGGATGCAGAACAGCTGAAGGCCTATTTGCTAAGGGCCGTGGCTCCCAAGGAGTCGACGCGTGCCGGTGTCAGTGAAGTAGCTTTGTCTTGGTGCCGGCGGCACCGGATTGAACCGCCCACGCCGGGGCGTCTTGATCGTATTATCGGGTCCGCGCTACGACAGTTCGAGGCGGCGCTCTTCGGAGATATCGCCGCGGCGCTGTCCACCCCGACCAGGGCCAAGCTAGACCAGCTGTTGGCGCCGCTTGGCGGCGACCGGTCCCTGCCGTTGTTTGCTGATCTCAAGGCTGATCCAGGTCGCCCGAGTGTTGAGACGGTTCGTAAGGAATTCGACAAGCTCAAAGCGATCGATCGCCTCGGCTTGCCGCATACAGCGTTCGAAACAATCCCGCGTAAGACGTTGGCTGGCTACCGCGCTCGAGCAGCGACGGAGCCACCCAGCGAACTCAAGGATCGCGTCGATGCCAGTCGGTATGCACTGGTATCGATCTACTGCTGGGTGCGCCGGCGGGAGATCACAGACGACTTGGTGGAGTTGCCCATCCGGTTGGTCCACCACATCTCCGTGCGCGCCGAGCGCAAGGTTGTTCAGGAACTGATCCGCGACATCCGCAAGGTGCACGGCAAGACCACCTTGCTATATAAGTTGGCCGAGGCTGCGGTGGAGCATCCTGACGGCATAGTTCGAGACGTGCTGTTTCCCGTGATCGGCGAGCGCACCTTGGAGGATCTGGTGGAAGAGTATCGCTCCACGGGTCCTGCTTACCTGAAAAAGATTCACACCGTCGTCAGAGCTTCGTACAGCGGCCACTACCGACGGATGCTGCCGCTGATCCTCGAGACCCTGGAGTTCCGTTCGAACAACACAGTGCACCGCCCAGTGATCAAAGCGATTGAGCTGATCCACCAGCATCGCGAGTCCCGACAACACTACTTCACGCTTGAAGAAGCTCCTATCGAGGGAGTGCTCCGCAAGAACATGCGCGAGATCGTGATCGAGACGGACAGTCACGGCGTGGAGCGTGTCAATCGGATTAACTACGAGATCGCCGTCCTCGGGGCCTTGCGGACCAAGTTGCGCTGCAAGGAGATCTGGGTCGTCGGCGCCAAACGCTTCCGTAACCCGGATGAGGACCTCCCTCAGGATTATGACGACAACCGTGCCGAGTATTACCGGCCCCTCGACTTGCCGCAACGCTACGATGACTTCGGTGGGCGGTTGCGGAAGGAGATGGAATCTGCCCTGGCCGCGCTGAACGACACGCTACCGAAAAACCCCAAGGTTCGCCTGTCGGAGACCGCAAAGCATCCCATCCTCGTCACCCCGCTGGAGGCGCAGCCGGAGCCATCTAACCTCGTCCGGTTAAAGTCCGAGATCGCATTGCGATGGCCCGATACCGGGCTACTGGACGTGCTCAAGGAAGCGGATCTTCGGATCGGCTTCACTGAATGCTTCCAGACGGCCGCCACGCGGCAAGCGATCGATCAGAGCGAGCTACAACGCCGCCTGTTGCTGTGTTTGTACGGCCTGGGGACCAACGCGGGGCTCAAGCGCGTTAGCGCCAGGCGACTTGGCGTGACTTACAAGGAGCTGCTCTACACGCGACGGCGCTTTATCCAGAAGGCTTCTCTTCGTCAGGCAATCGCGACCGTGGCCGATGCGATTTTTGCGGCCAGGCTGCCGGCGATCTGGGGCGAAGGAACGACGGCGTGTGCGTCGGACTCGAAGAAGTTTGGCTCGTGGGATCAGAACCTGATGACAGAGTGGCATATCCGCTACGGCGGCCGCGGCGTCATGATTTACTGGCACGTTGAAAAGAAGGCGACATGCATCTACTCGCAGCTCAAGCGTTGCTCTTCGTCAGAAGTGGCCTCGATGATCGAGGGCGTGCTCCGGCATTGCACCGACATGGCGATCGAGCGCCAGTACGTCGACTCCCACGGGCAAAGCGAGGTGGGGTTCGCTTTCTGCTATCTGATCGGGTTCGATCTCTTACCACGCCTCAAAGCGATCAACTCCCAGAAGCTCTATGTGCCCGGCCCGAATGCCAAAGCCAGCTATCCGAACTTGCTCGCGATCCTCACTCGTCCGATCAACTGGGCGCTCCTCGAACAGCAATACGATGAGATGGTGAAGTACGCCACGGCGCTAAAAGAAGGGACGGCCGATCCCGAGGCGATCTTGCAACGCTTCACCCGAAGCAATGTGCAGCACCCGACCTATCAGGCGCTCAGCGAACTCGGCAAAGCGATCAAGACGATCTTCCTTTGCAAGTACCTGCAATCGGAGACACTGCGCCGAGAGATCCACGAAGGCCTTAATGTGGTGGAGAACTGGAACAGCACCAACTCGTTCATCTTTTTTGGCAAAGGCGGCGAAGTCGCTTCGAATCGTCTGGAAGAGCAAGAGTTATCCGTGCTGTCGCTCCACCTGCTGCAGATCTGTCTGGTGTATGTGAACACTTTGATGATCCAGAGCGTGCTCGACGATCGGGCATGGTCGGACGAGCTCGCCCTAGAGGACCTTCGGGCACTCTCGCCGTTGATCTACAGCCACGTGAACCCCTATGGCATCTTCGAGCTGGATATGGAGCAGCGCATCCCGTTCGGCATACGCATTGCTGCCTGAATTCACTCCACCCTCGTCGGGTTTCAGATGGCCGCCTATGACAGCTTCCCTGTCACTGGGCCAATTCCTCGATCAGACGGCTCGGGGTGAGGTGCGGCAGGATATTGCCAAAGAGATCAGTATCTTGCCCTATGAAGCTTTTCACCAGCGAGAACTTCCTCGAATCCTCGAGGAAAACCATTTCGATCCGGCTGAGCTGGGCATCGAACTACCCAAACCCCCTGTTTCTGAATCGGAGAACCCCTCCTAGACGGCCAGGAGCGGGCTTTGCCGGACAAACTTTTCCCCGCCGGCCATTTTCAGCGGGAAAACTCGCCCCGAGCAGGCCCAGTGGTACCGAAGCTGTCACCAGCCGCCATCTGGCTCCAGTGGACAGTCTGATCTCAGCCCCGCAGCTCTGGCGAGAAGCTTTTGTCAACCCCAAGCACTGCCCCTAATACATTGTTAATAAGCAGGTTATCTTCTTACTGAACCACTTGGAGAATTCTGCAACAGAGTCGCTGCCAGCGCCATTCTCGCGACCTCGACAAGTGCCATGATTTGGCCGAGCACTAGCCAGATCAGTCTGTAAATCTTTCAAAAATAAAATACTTGGCCCAGATGGCGCTTCATGACAGCTTCGGTACCACTGGGCCACCTTAGATTCGCGGGAAAGGCCGTCATCGGGCGTTGTCGAGCCCACCCGGCCATCGTCCGGGGTTTGAGCGCCGCCCGCCACCTGCTCCAACTGCTCCTCGGAGAGTTCCGACTCGTGTTTCTTGGTCTCTTCAGACATGGTTGATTCCTCCTCTGGCTTCATGCCGCAACGTAGGGTACCGACCAGATTGGTGCAAAAATATACTCTAAGGGACGTCAAGGCGGGGTGTCTGAAAGAGGTCGTGGTCAGGAGTTATTCGAAAAGTCCAATTGATTGAATCGTTTACAGGCGAGACCGGTGCCCAACTCATCCCTACAACAAAGGAGAAAACCCTGACAGCCAAATGGCTTTGGCGCTTGGCGCAGGCACTTCACAAGTCCTTCTATTTAACCCACTTGCCGATCGGCGTCGGTGCTTAAAGTATAAAATTACACGGATCTGGTCGCTACCCTCAGAGGGACTCCGGCGCTCAACTGTCGCCTTTCGCCTAAAAATTGCGACACCGCCGAAGACAATGTCCCAACACTTCCGCGAACCGGACATGTCGGAAGTGTCGAGAACTCCCGCTCCATCACGTCCTCTCCTATCCGCCGGTCTTCGCAATTCAGTTGACCACCCAACTAACGTCATAGCGCGGCAGGTCGGGCGCGTTCTCAACCGCGCGGGCGTCGGGCGACAGTACGGCGAAATGCCCAGACTGGCCCAATGCTTCGCAGCCTGTTTCCCAGTTCGCGCACCAGATACCGAGCGCAACGGGGGCGTAGTACCGTGAACCTGTTGACGCGCAGAAATCGAAACGGGCGAGTTTGTCTTTATCCTCGATCCGTTCCGTCACCGCCGCGCACTGCGTGGTCTGGCCATTAAACGATGATGGCGACCACTGGCACACCTCATAGCAGCGCCCATACGCGTTGAAAGGATCCTCACTGGTTTCGAGCGGCGCCGTGAACGAGGGATCGGCAAAGAAAAGCTCTGAAAGCGGCAGGCGCTGCTGCTGAAACCACTGCACCAATCGAATTGCGGGAGGTTTGAACATCGATTCGTACCCGATCGCGCAGACACAGATCACATGATCCCGCGTCGGATCGAACCGGTCTCCAAGATGCTGGGAGATGCTTTTCTGATCGGCCCCGGGACCGATCCAACAGGTGGCGAGGCCCATCCGTGTGGCATGAAGCACCACCTTTTGCAGGCTGCGGCCAATGTCGATTACGGACAGCCTGTCGTATTCATGTGGCGCTATGGCAACCAGGAATTCATGCGCGCCGACCACGGGCCAAACGGTCAGCGGGGCCGCAATGTATTCGAAGCGGATTGGGCGTTGCCCGAGCTGGCGGCCGGGCTCGCTGTTGGCACCGACGGCCTCCATCAATGCGGCGTGATGTTCCGACGTTAGCTTGCGCGACTGGAAAGATCGGCAGGAACGCCGCGCGCGCATCAGGTCAAAAGCGCCCAGTGTGGTCTTGCTCGCTGGCACAGATTCGGTCGGGTGCAGGCCATACTTAACTATAAGGATGCTTCCGATCAGCGGGATAAACAGAACCGCTGCGATCCCGAGTGGCAACCAGACCAGAACAACCGGCCAATACCCAATCAACCACCCGATCCCGGCAAGAAGTAGCATGAGCAATACCACGAAGGCGTGGACCAGGTATTGCAGCCAACCGCTGAATTGGAGGCGAACCTTGAGTTTCCACAGGGCGGTATCCTCAAACCGGTTGTCAGATGGTTTCGGATTCTGCGCGTCTGTTTGTAGCTGGGTCATTTCCCCACCAACCCATTGTTGCCGACCGCGGGGAGTCGCTTATGAAACTCTACAAGCGCCTACGGAGGGTCCGCTTGAGGAAACAGCCGACTGAATTTGAATTCGCTCATGAAGATGTCGCAGACCTGCTTAGGTCCACGCTGGTTCTCGCGGTTGCCGCGATGGATTCGTACTTCACTGCACGTTTTGCAGAACTTCTCGTGCCCTTCTTGAAAAAGCACGGGCCTACGGAGGGGCTAGTCAAGCTCCTTGCTGGGGCTGGTCTCGACACACGAGAAGCCCTGAAGATGATTGAGATGGATCGGCCCTACCGACGGATTCGCACTTTGATGGACTCGCACTTCGATCGCTACACGACTCAACGAGCTGGGGTGATCGACGGGCTTTTCCTTGCCTACGATATCAAGAATTTCTCGAACAACACGCAAAGGCTCGTGCACCGCACCAACTTGGTTCGCAGGATTGACCTGATGGTCAAGCGACGCCACGCGATCGTCCATGAGGGGGATCTCAACGCTCACGGACGGCTCTGCGAAATCGACGGCGACAAGGTCTCACGGCAGATCTCGGATCTGCGCCTCTTTGTAGAGTCTGCGCACAATCTCACGGAGCGTCGAGTCAACTAAGCCCCAAGGCCAGAGACGGGGTGTGTCGGCTGCCAAAGAGCGTTACGACATTTTGTCGCAATCCTTGCTGGCCACCCGTCAGATAATCGAACAAGTTGCCGGCCGAGATAAGGGCTGGATGTCGCGATTAAGGGGGGGAAGGCGACAGTACCCAGTGAACAGCGGCACGGTCGGGGCCAGCGCCAGTGGGCAGCTCTCTTTTAGCGCTTGCTCACCGTGCCCGGCATCACGATTCGCCACCCAGATGTTGGCCCATCGAAGGCCACTTCGAGAGGACGATTGCCCACGGCGAAGGCGCCCAGCGTCATCCCGTCGCTGGCAAGCAGCTTGCTCACCGTGTCCAGCGCTTTTTCAACGGCATCCAGTTTGGTCGAAGGGCTCCTACAGCTTTGAGACGGTGTTGGCAGAGCCATTGGTCACCCAGAGGTTGACGCCATCAAAGGCCACGGCGTTCGCGGGGCGGCCTACGGGGAAGGTGCCGAGGTTGGCACCGTCGCTGGCCCGCAGCTTGGTCACAGCGTTGTCGCCCACTTTCGTCACCCAGAAATGTTGGTGCCATCAAAAGCTATGCCGACCGTGGCGCCGCCGACGTCAAAGGTGCCGAGGTTGGCACCGTCGCTGGCCCGCAGCTTGGTCACGTTGTTGGAGCCGCTACTGGTCACCCAGATGTTGGCGCCATCAAAGGCCACGCCGCCCGCGAAGCTGCCCACTGGGAAAGACAGGCCAGTCTGATTGACCGCATACCAGCGCAGCAGGGCCACCTGGAGCGGGTTCGGCGGGTTGCCGAGCCCATCCAGTTGGTCTTGCAGTAATTGGTCCGCATCTGCCCTGGCGCTGGCCTCGGCAGCATCAGCCGCATCGTGCAAACTGGGTAGAAAAGAAGATCCGGCGCCATCTGGGCAGAGCCCGTCAGCGCCAGGGATTTGGGTGGAAGCGATGGAGCCGGGCCTGGCTGTACCAGACACTGGGGCTCTTTGATGAGTACCGGGTGGCTTACCGACAGTCGTGCGCGGCAGTCGCGCCATGTGAATAGGTCCCATAAGCTTTGACACGAAGTGTGCAGGAGCGCGTAGTGCGGGAAATCCGCACGCTGCGTGCGAGGTGGCGGGAACTGGAAACGGAGCCACGGACAGGGCTAAACGGGCACGCAGGGGAAACCCCGGATACAGCCAAGCCAGTGTCCTGACGGGCCACCGCGCCAGTTCTCGACCCTACCGAATCTCGAAGGCCGCGGATCTTCCAGGCTGCCTGATCTAAGGAGTGTCTGCACAGATCCGTCACGTAATCGACACGATTACCTCGAAATTTGTTCTGAACTTGGGCCGTTTCACCGTGAGGCGAAGGCGACGGCACGCCTACACCATGGGCGATCAACGACTTTGGCAGTGCGTCGCGTGTCGACACCAGGTCTCGGCGACTTCGGGAACAGTGCTGCACAATACGAGGACCCCGCTGGCGGTTTGGTTCTGGGCCGCGTACCTGATGACAACCGATAAACGAGGTGTTTCGGCAGTGCTGCTTCAGCGCCAGCTTGGCCTGTCTCGTTACGAAACCGCCTGGATGATGCTGCACAAACTTCGGCGAGCCATGGTGAACACAGCTCGTGACCCCTTGCACGGCGAAGTGCAGGTCGATGACACCTGGATTGGTGGCCAGCAGGCGGGTTTGCGAGGCAGCCGACAGCTTAAGGGCCGCCGCGCGGCCTTGGTCTTGGTCGCTGTTGCGAAACGCGGGAAACGCTCAGGACGCGTGCGCATGGCGGTGATTCCGAACTTCAGGAAGGCGACAATAACCAAATTCCTCGCCCAGAACGATGCCACTGGCTCGACAATCTACACCGACGGTCTAAAGAGCTTCGCTGGGCTCGAAGAGGCCGACTTCAAACACTTCGCTCGTACTCAACCTCTCAGGACGGAGTTGCTGCTACTTTCATTTTGAGCGGCTGGCCCGGCGTGTCATACTGAGGGTCCTGAAACTCCGCTATTGGGCGCCCGTCGCCAATCTACCAAGGAGGTGATTCATGTCGTCCGGCCGCTTTGCCTCGTTGTTGCTTCTGATCGTGATGGTCGGGCTCACGCCCACTTGGCCGGCCTCTGGGCAGGTCGCTGTCGAGGACGAACCCTCGTGGATGTGGCCGGAATCGCGCTGGCGTAAGATCGTGGAGCTGGTTCGTGCTGGACCACGGCTCGTTCCGGAGTCCTGGTCCGATGGGAATAAAGTGGCGGTTGCGCTCTCCTTCGATTTCGATACCGAGACCCTATCGCTGCGCAGCGGTATCACCTCACCATCCAGGCTTTCCACCGGCCAGTACGGCGCCCGCGGTGGGCTTCCCCGAGTGCTGGACCTGCTCGATCGTTATGACATCGAGGCGACATTTTTCATACCGGCGGTGAGCGCCAAACTCTATTCGGAAGACGTGCGGCGGATCGCCGATGCCGGGCACGAGGTGGGCATCCACGGTTGGATCCACGAGTTTACCTCGACCCTCGAGAAAGGGGATGAGCGCATGCTCATGCAGCGATCTCTCGACACGCTCGACGAGATCGCGGGTCGCCGGCCAGTGGGGATTCGCACTGGGTCGTGGGAATATAGCCAGAATACCCTGGAGCTCATCGAGGAGCTCGGTCTTTTGTACGACAGCAGCCTCATGGCCGACGACGTACCCTACGAGCTACTGTCAAATGGCGAGCCCACGGGAGTGGTGGAGCTTCCTGTACAGTGGATTCTGGATGACTACCCGTATTTCGGCATGAACCGCTCCAGCGACACCCGACCCTACACCCCCCCCAGTAGTGTCTACGAGATCTGGACCGCAGAGTTCGATATGGCCTACCAAGAGGGAGGACTTTTCTTGTTGACTATGCATCCGCAGATCATCGGTCACCGTTCACGAATCGCGATGCTGGAAAGGCTCATCCAGTACATGCGAGCCCACCCCGGTGTCTGGTTCGCCACTCATGAGCAGGTGGCACGATGCGCGAAGGAGCACGGCGGATGGCCCTAACGCCTCCTCGGTTCGTCTTCGAAAGATCCTGATCGTACGTTTGCAATCAGTACTTCTGGTATTCCGGCAGAGTGCTCGGTCAAACCTATTTTTTTCGGTCGCGCCGGGACTCTTTCCGTCGGACCACCGCCCCCGCCTTTCGACCCGAGCCCGCTCCTCCAAAACCCGCAGTGCCCGGTCAGACTTGGCAAATGCCTCGTACCACCAGCCCAAGCCCGCTGCGACGAGGCGATGACTTAGCGCAGGAGTGATCCGGCAGCAGGACTTCGCCACCAAGCGTCCGAAGCGGTCCCACTCCACCTGTCCCGCTGTTGGGACTGAGGGAACCGTGAGGCGACGTAATCGGAACGCAGAAGTCAGCAGAGGGCCTAGTAGGCCATGCAGTCGGCGAGGCTAATGAGGCACCCGCAAGCCGAAAGGCGGAGCCGCTCCCGTTCCACCTC